>PERU01000021.1 GCA_002928965.1 Methylomonas sp. | reverse complement strand
GGCTTCCAGCAGATGGTCGCGCAGCAAATTGATGATCGGCTGCACCGCCTGCCCGACACGCACCATACTGGCGGCCAGGGTAGTCCGCGACAGATCGCCGCCGAATCGGCTGAGCAATGCGGCTTGTCGATATAACGGCAGGCTATCCTGGTATTTGGCGGTGACGATCCAGGCCAGTGCCGCTTCGGTGAGTAAGCCTTTGGGGATAATGCGCGCCGGTGCTGGCGTGACGCGAATGCTGTCGTCACAGCAGGGGCAGGCATATTTGATACGGTGATGTTGAATGACCCGGATCTGTTGCGGCACGATATCGAGTTGCTCGCTGATCTCAGCCCCGATCTCCACCAGACGGGCACCGTCATGCGTACACACGCGTTCGGCTTCCGCTAGTTCATGGCGCACTATCTCGCGCGGCAGATGGGGATTGAGCGGTTTACGGCCGCGCTTCTTGCGGTTATGACCGGCCACTTCGAGTGTTTCGGGCGTAGTTTCCTCGGCCACCGGCGCACCCTTGGGTGCCAGCGCTTCGGCTTCGTTCAAAAACAGATCGCGCTGCGCCGGATTAGCCCGGGCTTCGGACTTGGCGGCGTGGAGGCGATGTAAAAAGGCATTCATGCGTTCTTTCAAGAGATCGCGCTCGACCGTCACTAACCGCAGTTGATTGGCCAGCCGTTGCTGTTCACTTAGCAGGGCTTGATAATCGTCGGAGGATAGCGTAATCGTGGTCGTCATGCCGCTATTTTACGCGATTTAACTCCTTGTTTCAGCTGGTTTTTGTATAGATTCGCACCGGATGCGGCTGCATCGCGGCCAGGTCAATACCGGCTAACAACCAATGAAGTTGCTCGACTGTCAAGGTCACCACGGCCGCGTCTTTCGGCCAGCAAAATCGATCGGCTTCCAGGCGTTTGAGCATCAGCCAGAAACCGGTACGATCCCACACCAGTAGTTTGATCCGATCCCGGCGCCGATTGCTGAACACGTAGATGGCCGGCGCAAACGGATTCAAGCCTAACGCCTGCTCCACCAGCAATGCCAAGCCGTTTATGGCCTTGCGACCATCGACCGGCTCGCGGTGCAGGTAGACCTTTAATTCTGGCTCGAAGCGGAACATGGCAAAGTGGCCAAGTCATTCAATAACGGCGAAAGATCGGTCAGGCTAACACCCTGTAACGCCAGCTGCACCCCATTGGGCAAGCTCACGTTGAGGGAAACCTCAGCCAACTTCGGGGGATCCAGTGACAGCACCGGTGCAAAGGCCGATAGCGTGGCCGGGGTGCAGGGAATCACAGCGCGGTTATTGTCACGATACTGGGTAATCCACTTGCGCAGCAGATTGGCATTGATGCCGTGTTCTAGGGCCATCCGAGCTACCGAAATCCCAGGCTGTAGACAGGCTTCGATCAACTCCCGCTTAGCTTCCGGTGCATACCGACAACGGCCATCGCTCCGATGCCCCACGACCAGTGATCGCGATAAGCGACTCTTGTTCTCTATCATAAGTGTCCACCTTGTTATACGTGGACACTATCTTCTGCGCTTTTAAACTGGCGGGATAGACGCGGTTAAAAGGGCGCTTACAGCAAAACCGACCTAGTAGAGGTTTGGCGGGTGATGTGAGGCGTCGGCGCGAATCCATGCGCTTGAGGGATGCGATCGTTATAAGCCTACAACAGAGAGATTTGGCGATTTTGAATTGACTGGTGTGCTTTGGACTCAAAATTGTGCTCCTTATGCAAGAACGGGTAGTTCTTGTTCAGTTGCAACAGGGGTCGGGTCGCAAAACGGGTTGTATAGTATCGTTTTTTATTAAAAGTGGTGCCAAAAATTATTACACCCTCGTTAACTGGAATATATGCCAGTTAAATGATTCCACAATATGAATATACTTAGCAAGCTCAAAATACAAACAAAGTTACACCCGATCAGACTGGGCCAACAAAATGATTAGATCATGCGCTGAAACTGGTTTACTTAAAAGAAACCCTTGAATTTCATCACATCTATGCTCATCTAGGAATTTCATCTGTCCTTCTGTTTCTACACCTTCAGCAATAACTCGCATGCCCATTTCCCGACCCATGCTGATAATGGTCCTCGTTAAAGTAGCTGCCCGGATATCATCTGGAATACCTTTTGTAAAGGACTGATCAATCTTGACCGATGTAATAGGGTAGCGGCTTAAATAGCTAAGCGACGAATATCCCGTGCCGAAATCGTCAATAGATAATCCGACTCCCATTTCCCTTACTGCAAATAAGCGTTCAAGAACCTCCTGTGATTTATTCATCAGCATGCTTTCGGTCAGTTCTAATTCGAGTAATTCAGGAGACAACCCTGTTTCATTGATGACAGCCTTTACCATGTCAACAAAGCTTGGTTCACTGAGTTGGCGGGTTGACAAGTTAACACTCATGCGCAAATTCGCATATCCTGCTTGTTGCCATGCAACTGCTTGGCGGCATGCGGTTTCAAGGATCCATTCGCCAAGCGATACGATAATTCCGGTTTCCTCGGCTGCTGGAATAAATTCCGTGGGCGAGATAGTTCCTATCTCAGGATGTTGCCATCGGACTAGAGCTTCCACACCTACAAATCTGAGGGATTTAACATCATACTGCGGCTGATAATGCAGTATGAATTCATTGCGATTTAGCGCGTGTCGCAATTGCATTTCAACCGTCAGTCGGCGCTGAACTGCCTCGTTTATCTCCGGTAAAAAAAACTCCAGCCGGTTTTTCCCTTTTTCCTTGGCCCGATACATCGCGGCATCGGCATTTTTCAGCAGGGTTTGAACATCTTTGCCATCTTTTGGGTAAATGCTGACGCCAATACTGGTGGAGGGAAACAATTCGTGCTCGCCTAAATTAAGTGGCTGGGCGATAGCTTGAAGTATTTTTTGCGCGGTGGCAGCTAAGTCATTTGGCCTGACTATATCAACCAATACAATAACAAATTCGTCGCCCCCCACTCTGGCGATGGTGTCCACTTCCCTGATACAGACAATCAGGCGATTAGAGATGGCTTGTAATACCTCGTCTCCAATGTGATGCCCAAGACTATCGTTAATAGTCTTGAACCGGTCAAGATCGAGAAACAATATTCCAACCAATGTTTGGCTCCGGTCAGCTTGGGCTATAGCTTGATGTATCCGGTCATACAAGGTGGTGCGGTTCGGTAATTCGGTCAGTTCGTCATGTGTCGCCAGGTAAGCAAGTTGACCTTCCGTTTCCTTCAGGCGAGTGATGTCCACCAAAACACTGCGGATGCCCGTGGCATCGCCGTTATCGTCTGCAACGATATTTACCCGTTCATGTAGCCATATTGTCCGACCATCAAAACCGATGACTCTGTACTCCAGTTCGTGGTCACGCCCTGCTCCGGTTTCCTGCATAGTATATTCCATGGCAAATGCCCGATCCTCTGGAACAACCGCTTTCTGGAAAAATGCCGTTCTGGTCGTCCAGTGTTCGCTTGGAAAACCTAGAATCCGCATAGCTTGTGGACTGATAAAAGTAAATCCCCAAGAGAGAATGTCGGCTTCCAGCACAATGGCGTCAATCCCCTCGACCAGATTGCGGATGCGTTGCTCCAGACTGGCTATGGTCTGATTATCCGCATAGATATAAGTCTCAATCGCCAGTGCCATGTCGAAGGTAACGATCTTCATTAACGCTTGGAAGGTATCAAAAAACGTTTGCCTATCGTCCGGATATGCCTTCCAGATGAGATGCAAAAAACACGAGAGATATTTGCGATAAGCGCCCAAATACCATTTGGGCTTTAATCCGACAAACTGATGGGTTAAACCAACCTGGAGCCGGTTTTTGACGTAGTCAAAATTGTAATTGCCATCGATGAGCTCGGTAAAATACCGGGATTGGCTTTTTTTCAGACGATCCAAGGCGTCATTGTCGGGGGAAAGGCCTTTTAACTCGGTAAAATTTAGAATATGCCGATAGAAACTGTCCGAAAACTCTTCGCCTGATGCCTGGGCGAATACCTGCAATCGCTGCAAAAGCGCGGCATCCTGTTCGGAAAACTCCAGGAATAATTTACGTACAGCAATCTCGGCTTCGTCAATGCCAAGCTCTTTTGCGACTTTTGTGATGTTGCCTGAATGTGGACTCAAGTCTCTCCCCTATTAGAACCAAGCACATCGCTGGCTTAATCAACAGGGGCAGGGTTGCACGGATGTCTAAAATTTCTTGGCCTCATATTGATTGGTATCTGTTTAATCGCTCCGCTAATCAACGCGTTGGCAAGTTCGACAACCTTCGTACGATTAGCGCGAGCATAGCTTCTTAAAGATTCAAATGCAGTGACTCGGCCAATCTTATACCGCTCCATTAACATCCCGATGGCGACATCAATTTCACGATTGTTTTCTAACGAGTTGATTAAATTTTCTAGGGTCTGATCGGCTTTGGCCTGTTCGTCGGCACGAACCAGCGCAACTTCGATTGCAGGCACAATCCGGGCAATTTCCAACGGCTTAACCAGATAGCCCAAAGCACCCACTGCTGCTGCAGATTTGATCATTTCCTCATCGCTATAGGCGGAGAGAAAGATGAAGGGGATGTTCAGTTCATCAAGCACCTTTGCCACCTCGACGCCGCTCATGGCGGGCATGCAAATATCAAGTAAGACCAGATCCGGTTCTTCTTGTTGACAAACCTGCAACGCCCAGGCACCACTATCGGCCTGAATCACGTCATAACCCATCTGCTGCAATCCCATTGACGTTGTTGCAAGAACCAAAAGTTCGTCATCAACCACAAGAATTTTTGTCATACGCCCCAACTACCAAACACTTTGGATCGGAAAAACGGTTAAACGTTGAGGTTTATTTGGCGAGCGCACCCCATAAAACGGAGTACGGTTCAAGCTAATCGTGGCATCGGAAAGACAACAAACCACGGAAGTAAGAAAATGAAGACACATTCGAGGGAAACCCATTTTTCATTGAAAATTTACGCAACAGGGTTCAGGTTGCGACAAGCATTCGTGCGGAAAATCATACAGAGAGATTACGGTACAATCAAGTCAAAGTACCACGCGCAATCGAGACGATCGGCCATTGCAATGTTAACTGAGCACACACTGTGCCCTGGATTTGTATTAAGGATAGATTAGCCCCTTGTTTCGGTAACATAGCAAGCACTAGCGATAACCCCACACCCAATCCGGTGCCGTGTTTAAAATCAGGAAAAGAATAGCTCTCTAGACAACTATTCCGTATGGTCAATATCGCCGTATGTTCTAAAACGGCGAGATCCACCTCAATATTTTTGTGAATCGGATCGTCATTATGTTTGATAGCATTGATAATCAGCTCATTAACGATTAATGCAATAGGAACCGCATATTCCGATGGCAACATTATCCTGTGATGATTAATGATTGAATATTTGATATTACTTTCCTCCATGCCAAAAATTTCCAATGACTTGCAAATTTCTAAGGTAATCTCGCATAAATAAGGATTATCCTGATTGGTTTTACTTTGTATGCCATAAACAGCGGCAATTGACGCAATTTTCGCAGCAATGTCCTGTATTAAATCCCTTTCCGCAGGTTGATTAGACGAATATAAATTGAGCAAGCCAATCATGCCCTGCAAATGATTCTTGATACGATGATGAACTTCCCGCACCAACGCGTCGCGCTGTTGCTCCAATTGTTGTATACGCAATTTTTCGTTTTGTTTCCGTTGTGTTATATCGCGCACGAAAGCAAAAAACTGGTTCTGATCGGAAAGATAAGTCACACTGACTTCGACATCGACCAACGAGCTATCTTTACGACGAAGAACAGATTCAAATCGGTCAAAACCATTAGCCATGATCTTTTCAAGATGCCCCGCAGTTTGTTCCGGATTCTCTGTAACTTCAATGTCACTGACCGCCATCTCAAGCATTTCGGTTTTCGTATAGCCAAGCATTTGACAAAAAGCCAAATTGACATTTAGAAAATGCCCATTCAAATCGGCAAAATTGAATCCGTCAATAGACACACTAAGCAACATTCGACTTAGTTGCTCGCTTTTTCTGAGTTCCAGTTCCGCCATTTTGGCTTGCGTAATATCCATAACCAGCACAAAGAAACCTTTTACCTCGTCATTGGAGACATCGGGAATATAGGAGGCCAGCGTATAATGATCCTTGCCGCTAGTATCGGTAATAATGCGCTCGAAAACTTGTGACTCTCCGGCGAGAACCTTTTCTATATAAGGCCGATTCAGGCTATATAAATGCTCGCCTATCACCTTGCAAAGGGACATCCCTGTGATTTGATCAGGGCTTATACCGAACCATTCGCTATAGGCCTTGTTACCAAATTCATTGATCAAGTTTTTATTCCAGTAACCGATCAAGGCCGGCATATTATTTAGCACCACGTTTAATCGGTGCTCGCTATTGCGCAAAGAGGTTTCGGCTCTAACCTTGTCAGTAATATTCTGTATCTGTTTAATAATATAAACAGGCGTTCCTATTTCATCGCGTAAAATGGAGCAGGTGAGATTTACCCAAACAATATCGCCATTTTTATGCAGAAAACGTTTTTCCACGCGATATGAGCTTTGCGTTCCTTGTAATAAACCCTGCATTAACGCCTCATCCGAATGCAAGTCATCGGGATGATTCACTTGTTCGCAGGTAAGATTTAATAATTCGGATTTTGGGTAGCCAATAATATCTTCGAGCGCTTGATTAACTTCAACGAATCGGCCATCCAAAGAAACGATGGCCATGCCGATAGGTGCGTTCTCTAATATGTTCCTCAGCCGATTCTCAGAAGTTTTGCTGTCAGTAATATTTTCGTGAATCACGATGGCATGCCGACAGCCATCATAATAGAACGGGACCACGCGCATTTGAAACCATCTTTCTTCTGTCGGACTATGGCATGGATATTGGCAATGAAATTCTTCTCGTGCGCCCGAAATAACGGAACTAATACCTTGCTCTACTGTTACCGGCTCAAAGCCGAGATTAGTTTCCGCATTCTGACAATACTCAAGGTAATTACAATCTAAGCCATAGTTCGCCATAGCCAAACCATTGACATTGGCAAAACGCTTCCATGCCTTATTGACATATATAATTACGCCCGACTGATTAAGAATGGTAAGCGGTGATGACAATGCATCGAGCGCCAAATCTAGCTGATGTGGTTGCATACAAGTAAACTTCTGATGCTTGGGTGAAAGACTGATTTAGAAAGCGGTACATTGGCATGAATACGGCTATTAGTGGATTACATACTCAGTAAATATTGATCAAAAAAAATTTGATGGGCAACATATAAATCTAACCAGTATTTTGAGCCCTAACGACGCGACGTCCAGTCGACGCGTATTCGGCCTTCAGTCCGTTATGCAAACTCACCTGCTTTAGCCGGTGTTTAGTTAGCATGGCAGCATACTGCCATTGTCAATCTCAGGGGTAAAAAGCATAGCAATCTTCGAAACTGAAAACACAGCCAGCATATTACCGCCCCGCTTTACTCTGATAGGACAGACACCAAATTTGACTACTATCGGTAGTGAAAAACCCAATCTATCAACTCCTCCCCTGGCATCGGACGAGCGACATAGAAACCTTGGATCAAATCACATCCGGCCTGCGCCGCACACTCCCAATCTTCCCGAGTTTCCACGCCTTCCGCAACAATCTTCATATTTAAACGCTTACCCAACGCGGCGCTGGATTCCAGAATCGCTCGGGAAGAATCGTTCTCGGCGGCACCGTTGACGAAAGCGCGGTCGATTTTAAGTTCGTTGAAGGGCAGCATTTGCAGCTTCTCCATATTGGAGTATGCCGTGCCGAAATCGTCGATGGACAGGCGGACCCGCTTCAGGCACAGCCTGGAGAGCACGTCCAGGGCCTTGACGGTATTCTGCATGAGCCGGCTTTCGGTGATTTCCAGCATCAATCGGTCCAGCGGCATGCCGACCGCCGCCGCTTCGGCAACCACCCAATCTGGAAAATCGATACGCGACAGACAGTCCATGGATACGTTAACCGAAATACCAAAGTCATAACCGTTGTCAAACCAGTTGCGCCATTGCCGGATCGACTGGGTAATCATGACGTCGGTCAGCCTGATGATTAAACCGCTCCTTTCGGCGATTGGAATGAAGGTATGCGGGCCAAGTATGCCGTAGCGGGGATGCGACCAGCGAGCCAATGCTTCAACGCCGACTATTTGCCGGGTTCGTATGTCCACTTGCGGCTGGAATACCTGGATCAGCGAGTTTCCGGTCAGACCTTCGCGTAATTCGTGTTCACTGAGCAATAATTCGCGGGGTTGCTTTGTGTTGCCTTTGCAGCACATCTGATCCAGCAGATTCAACAGCGAAGTTCTATCGATCGGTTTATGCAACACGCCAAGCAAATGCAAATGCTGGGCACGAACAAGATTCTCGACCATGTGCAGGGTACGCACATCCTCGCCGCTGAACACGACGATCCCGCCGGCAAAATGACATTCCGCCAGATGGCGCAAAAATTCCACGCCATCCATGCCCGGCATCTGTAAATCACACAGCACCACCAGCATGTGATCGTGCAAATCAATCTGGCTCAATGCTGCATCCGCCGAGGTAAATGTGTTTACCTTGGTCGCATCGAATCCATGCAGCATGGCTGTTATGCTGCTGAGCATGAATTCGTCGTCGTCCAGGATTGTGATAGAAAGATTCGGCATAGGATTTATTTTGCTCTGAATTCAATTGGCCATGTTAATGCCGTGTCTATAAGTCGCTTTCGCATAAAAATGAAGGCCATAGTGAACATTCAGCCTTTCCTGATTTGCTCACGAGCAGCCAGAAAGGCCTCGTTGGCTTTTTCGATGAGTGTCATGATAGTCTGCATATCGCCGGCACGACCGGTTGTTTCCAACTGCTGGCAAATGTCGCCGAGTATCATAGCTCCCACTGTGCGGGACGCGGATTTGAACTTGTGCGCCACGTCGGCTATTACCCCCGGTTCGCCCACTGCCTGAGCATCGCTGATTGCCGCCAGCATTTCTTCCGCACTCAGCAAAAACTTGTCCAGCAAACGGCGGTGCATGGCAGTATCACCGCCCATCATTCTGGGTAAGGTCGTAGGATCCCAAACAACGGCAGGACTATTATCATTCGTTGAGACTTTATTGCTACCGAACCGGGCAACAGCGATTTCCGCAGGCTGAGGAAGCCACTTTGCTAACATCGCCCCCAATTCGTCAAGCCGTAATGGCTTCGACAGATAATCGTCCATGCCATTTTCCATGCAGCGTTCCGCTTCACCTTGGATGGCGTTGGCAGTCACGGCCACGATTGGAAAATGAATACCTGTGGTCTCTTCCTGGCGAATGGCCGTCGTAAGCTGGAAGCCATCCATGTTGGGCATGTGGCAATCTGTCAACAACAGTGCATAGCGTCCGAGACGCCACTTCTTCAATGCCTCGAGTCCGTCGGCAGCCACTTCGCAGGCATAGCCCAATAGATGCAACTGCGCCTGGATGACCTCTTGATTGGTTTCATTATCCTCGGCCAGTAAGATCAGCCGTCCACTGGCCGCTGCCTTATCTGGATCAGGTGTCTTTGGTCGGGCTCTTGGATACCGGCGGCGCTCACCAATGCTTAAGGCGGATTGAGTGTCCAGCAGCCCGCAAGCAATGGCCACACCTTGTATCAGGTCGTGATAAAGCAGCGGATTCACCGCTACGGTGATGTTTTTACCGTTACTACTGCTGCTACGACGGCGGACAAGCTGTATTGTTTTGCTGGCATTGGCCAGACCTGTTTCTACAATAACATCATGAAGAAACGCGGTTTCAGGCGTCAACAACACTGCGGTTTTGATCCCATTGCAGCGAAATAACCGTTGCTCGATAGGCGTTTCACTTGGTGACACTATGACTTCCGCGCCTCTATCGAGCAAATAGGCGGATACTATCTCGCCATAGATCGGTTCATCCGTGATGGCCAGGACTCGAACACCTTCAAGATTGGGTTCGGCTAGTGCGGTATGCGTCGGATGACTGATTGTCATTGGTAGTTCCACCGTGAATTCGGTGCCAACTCCCGGCGAGCTGTTGACCAGGATTTGCCCCTGGAACATTGTTACCAGACGTTTGGTAATGCTAAGTCCAAGGCCAGTGCCGCCAAAACGACGGGTAGTGCTCTCGTCTGCCTGGGTAAAAGGCTGGAACAGCGCGGCTATCATCTCGGTGGACATGCCAATACCATTGTCAATGACGCGCATACACAAGCCGATCGTGCCATTCGATAGATGACAAGCTTCCACTCGCAAGATGACCTGCCCATCCCTATCGGCGTGGGTAGACGTAAATTTCACCGCATTGCCCAGCAGGTTATAAAGAATCTGACGTAGCCTTACTGGATCGGATTCGATCCAGTAAGGCAAATCTGGAGAAACGAAAACATAAAAATTGATGTTTTTGGTCGACGTGACGGGAATCATCAGTTGCGCCACACCTTCGATCACATCGCGCAGACAGACCGGAATTGATTCGATGGCCAACTTACCGGCTTCAATTTTTGAAAAATCCAGAATATCATCGAGTATGCTCAACAGCGAAAGCGCTGAATCACGAATGGTTCTGAGCATGCGATGTTGTTCGCGTGACAGGACTGTCTCCTGCAGAATGTCGACCATGCCGACCACGCCGTTCATGGGGGTACGGATTTCGTGGCTCATGTTGGCCAGAAACTCCGATTTGGCACGATTGGCGGCTTCTGCCGCTTTCTCTGCACGCATCCGCTCTGTAATATCGGTGCGGATAGCAATATATTCCCTCGGTTTGCCGTCATCTCCCAGGTAGGCGGCAATCGTGGTATCCATCCAATAGAGATGGCCATCTTTGGCTCGATTGCAAACTTCGCCATGCCAAGGCTGGCCTCGAGCGACTGTGCGGTACATGTTCTTGAAGAAGCCCTTGGGATGGTATCCAGAATTTATTATGGCGTGATCCTGACCCAGCAGTTCCTCACGACTATAGCCACTTATGCTGCAAAATTTGTCATTGGCATAAATAATTCGCCCTCGCATATCGGTAACAGCAACAATGGCGTGTTGATCTAATACAAATTTTTGGTGCTCAAGCGCGGCCAGCGCACGCTGCGCTTCAGCTTCGCTTTCTTGTAACTCAAGGGTTTGCTCGTTTACCAAATCCTGCAGGTGATCTCGATGGTGCTTGAGATCATCCTCGGCCAGTTTGCGTGTTGTGATATTTTCATGAGAAACGACGATTCGAATCTCGCCTTCACCGGGAAAGCGCGTAATCCGACCAATAAACCAACGCTTTTCATTCGGGCTATGGCAAGGATATTCCAGTGAAAACTCGTCAGCTTCGCCACGCATGACTGCGCGAATGCCCTTAGCCATTGCGGCAGCCTCATTGCTATCGGGGCCGCTGGCTTGTTCGCAGATAGCGAGATAATTGATACCTTCACAAACATTGCTAGACAACGGCGGATTGCTTTCCGCAAAAGTACGCCAAGTATGATTAACGGCGATGATCGTGCCTTTGTCGTCAAGAATCGCAATGTGCGCTGATAATGCATTGAGCGCGCCCTGAGCAAAGCGGACTGCATCGCGTAGGGCAGTTTCTGCCTGATGATATTCCGTTATATCCCGGCCTATACTGACCAAACCCACGCGGTTTCCCTCTGTGTCGAAAATCGGGGCCTTGCGCATTTCGAATGATCGTAATTCACCTTTTTCATTGGTGGTCTGCAGCTCGCCGACCACAAGCCCCCCCTTGTTCCAGGTTTTTGCATCTAAAGTCTGGCATTCTTGGAAAACAGCACAAAGTTCTGGCAAGACCATTACCAGTTCTTTATCGGCCTTGTTTTGCCAGTCAATATGCTGCAGCTTAAATAAGCGTATTGCAGCCTCATTGGCTATGCGCCAGCGCCCGAAGCTATCCTTGAAGAAAATAGCATCGGGTATGGTTTCGATCAAGCTTTGGTTATAGGCGGCAAGCTCCTGCTTTTCCTGCTGAATTTGTTTGTATTGGCTTAGATCGGAGAAGCTGGCTATGTAATGACGGACGGTGCCGTCCTCTGTGGTATCGGCGGTAATCGTCAGCCAAAAAGGGATGATTTCGCCATTTTTGCGTTGATCCCAAATTTCTCCGGCCCAAAATTTGTCGCGTGAAATGGCCTCCCACATAGCGTGGTAAAACTCATCATCTTGCTTTCCCGACTGGAGTATCGAAGGAGTGGTACCCAGTATTTCTTGGGCGCTGTACCCGGTGATACGAGTAAACGCATGGTTACTGCGCAGAATTGCTTTATTGGCATCGGTAATCAGGATGCCTTCCTGGGTTTCGAAGGCGGTGGCGGCAAGGCACATTTCCTCTTCAAGCTGCTTGCTGTCGGTGATGTTTTCAATAGTCGACCAGATATATTGTTCGCCATCGCTGCCAGTAATCAACACGCCATTTAGCCGAACGTCAATGCGTTGCCCATGCCGATTGATGTACTGCTTTTCGTAAGGGCCATATTTCGATGTCGTTTTGAGAGATTCCAGCTGCTGCGCTTCCTGCGCTGCGAAGCTGTCGGGCGTGAGATCCCAGTAGTTGAGACGGTTCAATTCATCCTGGGGAAAACCGACGATATTCAAAAAAGCTGCGTTAGCTTCAATGAATTTACCATCCATCGCATTTCTCGCCATGCCCATGGGTGACATGTCGAACATCAAGTGCAGCTTTTCCTCACTCAGACGCAAGGATTTTTTCGCTTGGTTAAGCTGGGCGAGATAGGTGGCTAGCGACATGCCGATGACGGACAGGATTACCATGTAGAACCAGTAGTTGTACAGGTGGGTATCGGTAAAATCGTCGGCAAAAAAACCGCTGCCATGGCATGCACCATACAAAGCCTGGCTGGCCACCATCAGGAGGTTTATGGCCGTGCCTCGGGAGCCGGTTCGCACAGCTGCCAAGGTAATGAACAGAAACATCCAGTAGCCTTTGGCTACCAGGCCGATACTGTCCTTGAACCAGTCGAGAAAAACAGCCTGCCCTACTAGAAAGGTAGCAGCGATAATCAGTGTGAATTCGAGGAGTTGTCGCTTGTTGGGCCTATCGACTTGCGGTTGCCACCAGACCAGAATCAGCGGGGATAACAGGATAATGCCGAGCGTATCGCCCATCCACCAAACACGCAGTTGGCTCAAATAACTTTCGATATTGACGAATCCATCCACCAATAAGGTTGTGACGCCAATCAGTGCTGAAACGCCAGAACCAATGCCGCCCGCGATAATTAGACGCAGTTGGTTGGAAACACGGCCAATCGCACAGTCGAACGCGCCGTTACGCATCAGCAACCTGGAGCCCACTAAAGCCCCCAGCGTTGCACCTGTAGCAATGACGATGGCTATTCCCAGCGCGTTGTGAATGAAATTGGTCAGGAATGCCCCAAGCAAGATGCTCCAGGCATAACGCGTACCCCCAATCAGCAACACGGCTAGCGCCAGTCCGCTGGCAGGCCAAATGATGCTGACATTGCCACCGGGGGCAAATAAGAGTGCGAATTTACCCAGTAGTGCATACAGTACCGTCACGGCGAGCATCTTCAGCAAATCATTCACCTGGATTAGATTCTGCTGATATGTTGATCAATATCGATGTAAGCTATCGCCATATCGTTACTGGCTCGCTCTTTCGAGTTGTTTTAATAGCTTCTTCATCCGTTCTTCCACCGCCAAATTTTCATCGTAAAGCGCTAGGGCTTGTTCCGAAGCGCTCTGAGCTAGTTCGATCAATTCCTCTTCTTGTGATTCCGTGAGGCCTAGGGTCAGGAAGGAATGCTCAAGCTGTTGACGGAAATTTTCTAGTATTAAGCTGTTCTTGGTTTGTTGTGTCTGACGATTTCGCTCAATTTCAACCAGGGTTTCCCGTGAAGTCGAAATCAATGATGTAAGTGCATTGTGTTGTTTGCAGAGGTTGATTTGATCGTCCAAAGCAACCACTCTCGCGTCCGCGCCCTCCGCAAGCAAGGCAAGATTATCTTTTAGTCGACCATACCTGTCAGGATCTTTGTTCGGCATATTTTTGACAATGATGGTGACATGATCATAAGTGCAAGAAGTATGAGAACCAAATGAAAATAGTCGTCCCTGCTCGGACATGGTGGTTAAGGCGTTCTCTTCTAATGGAGAACAAATACCCGAAGGCGAAAATGAAACAACGCCTAGTTGACCGCGAATTTGCACGCGCGCATCGACGCCAAGCGATTCGGTGGTATTCAGTAACTCACGGCATAGAGTCGTGTAGTCCGAACAGTTAAAACTAGTCCTTAAAAATTGAAGAATGGAGCCGACTTCCGCCGCGCTCGACATTGCTGTCATTGCCGTAGAAAAGGCAGTGGAAAGATCTGCCTTGAGATGTTCGCGTTCGAGTTTCCGTGCTAGAAATTTTGCAATTTTTGTTCGCAATTCACCGACCGGTACCGGCTTGGTAAGATAATCGTCCCCTCCTGCTTCATATCCGGCCAAACGATCTTCATCACTGACCATGCCTGAGAGAAAAATGATTGGCAATTCAATAAGATCCATGTCATTGCGCATGGTACGGCAAATCTCGTACCCGGACATTCCCGGTAATGAAACATCCATTAACACGAGATCATGCACTTGTATTGACAAAGCATCCAAAGCTGCTTTCCCGTTATTTACATGTTGTACCTCGTATTCGTCTGCAAGACTTGCGATAGTGACTTCGGCCGCAAAATCGTCATCTTCAACGAGAAGAATACGCGCTTTGTTATTCATGCTAGATCACCCGCCCGACTTGATGGGTTATTAGCAAAATGTTTGAAAAGCTTGGATTAGTTGCGTGATTTTCGTAAATGTACAGTGCGCGGTCTAGGGGACAAATAAATGCTAGCGCGCTTGTTTGAATCACCATTTTGAATGCGTCCACTTACTCACCTGTATACGATTGGCAATCAATACCCGCAAGATCATTGCGGAAAGTTGAGTAAGGCGGGGGGCGGGCCTCACAAAATCGTTAGCGAAACTAAAGTAAAACAGCTAACGATCATCTGCTAGCTTTTAGCGAAACAGATTGCATTTTTCAAGTATTTTTTAATCCTTGCCTCCAAACTATGATGTGGGTCACGGTAGGTATATTCAAAAATCAAATGTTTCGGCAGTTTGAACGAAGTCAGGATGAATTGACTTAATTCAGTTGTTATTAACAAATGATGAGAAGTCACCCGGACTACCGTGGATCGGTAAATCTGAGGCGAAACCTGCCCAGCCAGCCAAGGAACTCAGTTGATTGACTAAAACTTCGCTTACCTATGCCATCGATTATTGAACGCATCCATAAATCATGATCCTAACTTCACGTCCGCTGGCCGCCATCATGGTTTCCTTCTCTGCTTTTGCTTTTTGGATAAAACTGGCCATACTTGCAAAGGTAAGTGATAATAAAACGAACCGATAAGCCAAACGCGGCTTCTATTTTCATTAGCATAGATTAATCATCTATCCCCATTTCTGGTTTTATGACAGTCGAGCGAAAAACACACATTAGTGCCCAAGTTGCTGAATATGCCATTCCGCCATTAAAAGATATGTTGGTATTGGGGAAGCAAGCACCCATTGGTTGCATAGCCATGCGCAGGGCGATAGAACTGTTGGTCACAGCCACTTATGAACATATTGAAATCGAGGATGATGTGATTTCGGATATTTTAATCCGGCAGCGCTTATTGCAGCGCGTATCCAGGGACAAATTGATTGATTTCGTTTTGACGCATGTAAAACCGCTGATGGGAATCGACGAGGTGATGCACGCTGAAATCGATGTTAAGGTGTTTCTGTCTGAAGGTCGCTAATGGATAGGTTGGTTGTTCGCGACTGTTTACTGTCTCGGATCAGTTGCGTGCTGGAAGAAGAGCGGCCTAGTGACGTATCAGTTCAGCCGGTATATGCCGTATTCAGAGAATCGGTCGAAAACGGTATTTTTTGCGGACTGGCTACTGAGCGCGACATCGTTCAGCACCCTAAGTGGATTTTCGCCGATCTAACCGAACACAGAGAATGCGTAAGCGTTCCTCCTAATGCTAGCGTGACTCGGGCGCTGAAAATCATGGATCAATTTGGCTTAAGCGCTTTGCCTGTGCTTGAGCAGAAGCAATTTTTAGGCGTCGTAACTAAACATAGTATTCTGAATATGTTGTTACAACGCGAACGCATCTTGCTTAAAGAATCCCGCAAATTAAATAGCTTGCTGACCGAGGAACATGAACAGATTATTTCCTGGTCAGCGAAATTGGCCAAGTTACATGAGGCTTCACGCAGTTTGCTGACGGTATTGGCGCATACGTCTATTCAAAATGACCTGCTGCAAATGGGCATTGAATCACTTTCAGAGTTATTGGAAACCCGCTATGGCGCCATTGGTATCCTGGATGCGTCAGGCGAACTGAACCATTTCGTTTATACCGGCATTAATGCCGAACTAGCAAAAACTATCGGACAACTTCCGCAAGGAAAAGGCCTTTTAGGTGTCGTCATTCAGAACAATGTTTCGCTCAGGCTGGATGACATGAGCGCGCATCCGCAAAGCGCTGGTTTTCCGCCGCATCATCCGCCCATGAAAACCCTGTTGGCTGTGCCCATTGCTCGTCATGACCGTGTGTATGGGCGTATCTATTTAAGCGATAAGGAGAACGGTGAGCTTTTCAGCAAGCAGGACGAAGACTTGGCCTTAAGTTTTGCAAATTCCTTATCGCTGGTATTGGACAATGCCCGTGAAATCGAGGAAGTTAAGCAAGCTCGTTTATCCCTGGACTATATGGCGCATTTTGATCATTTGACCGGGCTACCTAATAGGACTTTACTGAAGGATAGGGTTGATCAGGCCATTTATCATGCGCATCGAAATCACTGCATGATTGGCGTACTCTTTCTTGATCTGGATAATTTCAAAGTGGTTAACGATACCGTTGGTCACACTTGCGGTGATGCGTTGTTGAAAAGTGTTGCGCAACGCATATCGGATTGTTTGCGCGAGGGAGACACCGCCGTTCGTTTGGGAGGGGATGAGTTTATTGTATTGCTCCCCGATCTTTCTGATACCCAGGATGCTGCCAAGGTGGCCGACAAAATATTGGAATTATTAAAGTCCCCCTTTGTGATCGAGCGGCATGAAGTGTATGCCAGTATCGGTATTAGTATCTATCCTCACAATGCCAAAAACATGGAAGGGCTGCTATCCACTGCTGATGGCGCCATGTATTACGCTAAAAAGTTGGGGAAAAACAATTATCAATTCTTTACCCCGGAAATGAACAGTTCGGCGCAATCGTATATAAAACTGGAAAAACATTTGCGGCGAGCCTTGGAACAGCATGAATTCGTGCTGCATTATCAGCCTCAGGTCGACGTTAAAACTGGGATGATCATCGGAATGGAGGCTTTGATTCGTTGGATGAGTCCTGAATTAGGCATGGTGAACCCAGCAGATTTTATTCCGTTGGCAGAAGACACGGGGCTAATCGTACCCATTGGTGCTTGGGTGTTGAAAACGGCCTGTTCACAAGCACGGTTTTGGCATCAAAACGGCTTCCCCGTTCGGGTTGCGGTGAATTTATCGAGTCGCCAATTTCATCAAGTGCAAAATCAACAACAAAGCCAGCATCCGCTTTTAGACGCCGTTCTGAATGCACTGGATGAAGCGGATTTACCGCCGGAGTTACTCGAGTTGGAAATTACTGAAGGCATATTGATGCAGCACCTCGATACGACTATGGATATTCTGAATGCCTTGAAAAACATAGGCGTTCGCTTATCCATTGATGATTTTGGCACGGGCTATTCTTCGCTCAGTTATCTTAAGCGTTTTCCCATCGATACCCTTAAAATTGATAAATCATTCGTCAATGACATTACCACCGACACTAGTGATAAGGCGATTGTTGCAGCTATTACAGCAATGGCTCAGCAACTAAAACTCGAAGTGGTTGCCGAAGGTGTTGAAACCGTTGAGCAACTGGACTTTTTGCGCGAATTACAATGTCACTTTGTGCAAGGTTATTACTTTAGCAAACCTCTTCCGGCGGCCGAGTTTGAGGTCATACTACGCCAAGGTAGACAGTTGCACTGAAGGGATTTTTTTCCACGTACCCCAGACACTTTGGTATCGTTTGTTTAAACTCACCCAACCTTAAGGTTGGGCGGCGTCAAATTTCCACACAGATGGTCGACTAATAGCAACTCGAATCTACAAAATCAAATTAAATTGATTTTTCGGGTTTGACAGGTTGCTGTTTGAGTACCGACAAAGCAAATTCATAGGCCTCGGGAAAATCTATTAATGCTGCGGTACTCGATTTTTGGATCTGCTCATATAGGCCAAACTGGGTTTTATATTTCAAACTTCCAATGGCCATGGGACCTATGCTTAAAAAGCTAGTGCCGGATACTTCCACAACAACACCAAGGTCATTTAGCCCGATGCCGGCAACACCACTTGGAGGAACTGCATTGGTATCGGCAGCAAGAATCAAGTTTTCAGCGTGCGCCAAGGAACCCTCTAAAATACGCACTCCAGCTCTTGCTGCGCAAATTATTATTTCAGCTTCCCGAACCACTTTATCTTTTTCGTCATTAGTCTGTGCGGACACCCATTCAACCTGAGTTTTATAACGCTCACAAAAACGCTGGGCTGATCGCTCATCATCATCGGCGACAAGTTGACACAGTTTTACAATTGCACCCTGCTGCGCGGCCAATATAGCTGTGCAAAGACCAACAGGCCCAGTACCAAATATTGCAACTTTCCGTCCTAATAAGCCTTTGCTCGTCTTGTCATTAAGAACCTGTTCAATTAAGGCGACAATACTTGCTGAAGTGGTATAAGCGCCATTTGGATCTGCAAACACGCCGACCTTGAAAGGTCCCACCATCGCATTTTTGGCATTCTGAAACATATCAGTGGCCATATGAACATCCCGTCCGCCAATGAAAATACCCGTATCATTAAAGCGGTTGGGGGGTCGACAAAAAATTGCATCTTGAACCATTGCAGAGACTTGTTTAGGTTCTAGCTTAGTAAACGGTACTACCATATCAAAACCAGCATCTGCAGCAATGGTGACATCGAATGGACTGATGTTTTCGCTTGGCGTTAAAAAGTACAGGATTCTTTTGATCATAGTTTATTGGTCCGAGTTAATTCCTTAGGCTTTTAATATAGTTGATAATCAAACGAATCATAGCGGGCTATTGCAAAACCCGTTATGAGAGTAAGTTGTCTACAGCTACTCAGCTAACCAAATGAGTGCTGTAAAAGGTAACTGGTTTAGATCAGCACACGCATTGATTTACGTTATTGCTAATTTTTCGGGGGATGGGCAAAAATAACCTAACTGGAGTAGCGTTATTCGGTGCCAAACCACCATGCGGCAATCAGCCACATTTTCAGTTTGGCGTCGAGTAGCTAGTGTAGCGTCCGCAATGTATCTTTAGCTTTGGCGACTTTGGCCAAAATGGCATCTGGAGTAGCTGTCCATTGGTAAGACTTTGGATGATACCGCAGCTCAGTACGGCGGCGAAGAGTCCCCTCTCTTACGGGTGCGATTCAAACTGATGCGGAGTAATCTATCCCACCTTACCGCCTGATTTGACAAGAGAGGAACCGATTAAGTGACAACTAAGTCAGCTTATTGCTCCAAACCCGCCATCCATTACCATGTTTTTCTATCTGCTTGAATTGTCGCAAAATGGCCGCTTGGTTGAGGTCGCCAACGGCTGCTTTGTAGCCCTCCAGTTTCCAGAATCTGGATTTGTCTGACCGGCCGTTTTGGAGAAATGCGAGTGGCAAAAATGGGTCGCCTGACGACCGTCAGCTCATCAGATTCATCGCCCGGAAGCCGTCATTGAATTCCGATACCCGAAAGCCGCCGTTCGTCACTGAGCAAAACCGACCCTAAGGCGACATCCATCATTATTTCCAAATAGCTGTCTACATGGTCAAAGCGGTCGTTTAATTCCAGCTTAAAATCTAGCGATAGCATTAAACTAACTGAACAATTCATCTAGTAAGATAGTCAAAATTTCCCCAATTGTATGACCGCTTTTGTAGAAATTATTTAGTCGCCCCTGAAAAGCCATAAAATCAACAATAAAGCATTGAATTGCAATGGATATTTAATAAAAAAGCCGGGTAATAATTGCAAGAAACGGGTAAAATAGATATTAATTTCTTGCAAATTTTTATTCAAAATGAAGCCAAAATCCCAAGAAACGAGCGGCCAAATCGATTTATTCAACACCCCTCTGGCCGATCTGTTAAATCCAAAACACGCACTTTACCAACTGGCTCATCTGATCGACTGGAAAGTCCTGGATGACGCCTTTGGCGAGTTTTTCGCTGAGACTCAAGGTGCACCCGCCTTGCCGACACGACTGATTGCCGGGCTTCATTACCTCAAACATGCCTTTGCACGTTCCGACGAAGCGGTCGTGGCGCAATGGCTGGAAAATCCCTATTGGCAATATTTTTGTGGTGCTGAGTACTTCCAACACCAGATGCCCTGCCACCCCACCTCGCTGACCTATTGGCGCAAGCGGATCGGTGAAGCGGGTTGCGAATGGATGTTATCGGTGACGATCCAGGCTGGCGTGGATAGCAAGACCGTCAAGAAACAGGATTTTGAATCGGTGACGGTCGATAGCACGGTGCAAGAGAAAGCCATCACGTATCCGACCGATGGGAAGTTGTACGAACGGTGTCGCCAGCACCTAGTGCGCTTGGCTGAGCAGCATGAGATTGCGCTACGGCAGAACTACAATCGCAAAGCCCCGTATTTGCTTATGATGGCGAACCGTTATAGCCATGCCAAGCAAATGAAGCGCAAATGCAAAATGGTCAAACAGCTCAAAACCTTGGTGGGACGGGTGTTTCGAGATATCGAGCGCCAATTGGCGGATCAACCCGATGAGGTCAAATTGTCTTTCAAAGAGACGCTGGAGAAAACCCAACGGATTTTGAATCAGCAACCCCAGGATAAAAACAAGTTGTACAGTTTCCACGCCACGGAAGTCGAATGCATTGCTAAAGGCAAAGTCCACAAAAAATATGAATTCGGCGTCAAAGTGGGTATCACCGTCACCAACAAAAGCAATTTCGTGCTGGGTGCTCGCAGCTTTCCCGGTAATCCCTATGATGGCCACACTCTGGAGTCCAGTCATCGGACACCTCAAAAACGACGGCTTGTTGGGACGTAATTATCTAAAAGGCGAACTGGGCGATGCACTGCACGCCATCTTATGCGGTGCTGGTCATAACATCCGTATGATCCTCAGGCGGCTGAGGATTTTTTTGCCTTATTTTTGGCGAACACTGTCTCGGCTTTGGATAACTTTATCAACCGATCAATTCTTATTAACTGCATGAGGGCCGATCTCTACCAAAAATTTCGGCTTTTTCAGGGACGACTATTTAATCTATGATGGATTTTCCTAATTCTTTCAATGAGCCATCGCCGTTGAGGTACATGTAAAGTGTTGTCGTCGTAATACCCAGCCTTTTGGCTACTTCAGACGCATTAGCTTTGGGATCGGACAACGCCGACATCGCCATCATCAACGTTGATCTATCCATTTTTCGAGGACGCCCACCCTTTCGACCTCGCGCTCTTGCCGCTGCAAGTCCGGCTTGAGTGCGCTCAACAATCAATTCCCGTTCAAATTCAGCAAGCACTGCAAAAATGCCAAAAAATAACCGACCGTTTGGGGTGGAGGTATCGATTTGTGCTCCGGCACCGGCTAATACTTTCAAGCCGATGCCGCGTGCACGCAAGTCATCGAGCGTCTTGATCAAATGTGTCAAGTCGCGGCCCAATCGATCTAATTTCCAGACAACGAGTGTGTTGCCTGGTTGAAGCGCTTTCAGGCAAGCCGTGAGTCCTGGTCTGTCATCTTTACGGCCCGATGCCAAATCTTCGTAAATTCGACTCGAATCAACGCCCGCATCCAGCATAGCATCGCGTTGCGGTGAGAGGGTCTGAGAACCATCATTTTTGGATACCCGGATATAACCTATAAGCATGTGAATAACCATGTGTAAGGAAAGATAGAATCAAGGCAACAATCTTGCGTAGATTTTCGCAATGAGTTTTCTTGTGTATTTTTCGTCTTGTTTGGGCGATTTTTAGCGTACAAGATAAACGGACGGTTTTCTTGTGTTTTACACCCACTAGCTATTTCATGATCACTGCGGCAACTGTATTAACGCAACCGGCTTACTCAGCCCTTGATCGCTGGCTTGTAAAATGTGGTCGTACCACATGATGCTCATCATGCTACGCGGACAATTAACGTTTCGAGTAAGCGATTGAAGTGACCAGTTTTCTTTTCGAGCTTTCTCGACAAAACGCTGGCAGGCTTCAAGCATGTAGTTGGCCGCCATTTTAGGCGTTGCCGAATGCTTGACCAGAAAATCAGATGCATATTGGGCACAGGATTGAATGATTCGCATACATTGTCCCGGAGAATAATCTTCTAATATGTTAAAGATAACCGCCTCGATCAACTGGCTTGCAATTGGCGGAAAGGCCCGCTTCGACGCGCAAAAATCATAAAATTCCTTGCACTCGGCCATAGCCAAATTCATAGCCATAATGTTAACGTCTTCGAACCAAAGCAATGGCCAATTGCGTCCAGTAATTAGAGATTCAAGCTCTTCTAGAAACCTTGGAGTCACAGCATTTGACAAGCCAACTAGGTTAGTACGCTGCTCACGACACATACCATCACGAACGCTAAAGTTAAACGGCAAAGTTGACTGCGGGTTGTGTCTAAGTAAACCGACTTCGATTAGATGAACAATCAAATGCTCACCATAATCTCCAGACGGTGCAAAGGGTGTTGTAGGCGGCAGAGCGGGGCCGACTCTCAGGCAATTTCCAAAGTTTTGGTACGAATAACCGTTCAGGAGTGATAGTAAGGCAACGGCTTGCTCCAAGGTTAAATCGGTTGCTTTAATAGCTACTGGTCGGTCGGACTTTTTTTTCTTTTGCTGATGTTTATCACGGCAATAGTCACAACGACAGTCGACATTTTCATGATGGTGGCAATCTTGACACTTAACGGTGGATTTTTGAAACGTATTAGTTGAAGTTCGAGCCCGCCGCTTCGAAATCATTCGCCCACCACAGTTTGGACAAGCAACAGCACTTATTTTCGGCGGAAGTAGTTTATAGAGTTGACTCGGCAAGCAATCAATATTGAATTCTCTGATAAGACCAGCAACGGACTTTCTTGCGTAGTATAGGTCGATAAGCGCCTCCAGTTGGCTTTGGGAAAGATGCGCAATTTTTCGGTGGAGTGGAGTATCTGGCATAACGAAAGGTACCCTTAAAGCCTCCAATATTAAGGCGATAATCGTTAATTGTCACTCATAGAGCGTGGCCTCATAGTATCTGGATCAGTAGTATGAGGCCATGTCTAACGTCTTATCAGCTTCTGATCCCCGGCTATTATTTGGAGAGCGTCTTATTCAATTGCGGAAACAGCGTGGCTGGTCTCAAGAGCGATTGTCTTTAGAGAGTGGTATTGCCCGTAGTTATCTGGGAGGAGTTGAACGTGGTAAAAGGAATATCGCGTTACTGAATATTTACCGCCTAGCTGAAGCGTTATCTGTCGCGCCAGGGGAGTTATTGCGATTTAGCTGAAACATGCAGGATTTCTCCAACTACCCCCCTCTCGCCTAATTTGAAAACAGGGCAAACGCTGCAAGGTAATCCAGAAACCAAACCGAAGGCCAACTTTTGCTATGGCCTAACTGGAGCAAGATATCTTCAACCTAGGATTTGAGACAACAACAACGGACTCAAATCCCCAAATGTGACTAGCCACAGTCAACTCCTTGTCGCGTAGCCAGCTCTTGTAATAACTTTTTTATTGGCATCGGAATACCAAGTTTCATAGCAGTCTGTAACGCATGCCATTGGTATGGCGAATCGGCACGTTCAACAGCGGGATGACTCACCTTTACCACCACAGGTTGGACGTGCAAATGAAAATGGCTAAACGTATGTCGAAACACCGACCAAAAGGATAAATCTCGGGGGCTTTGTTGGCGTGCGCCAAACCACTCATACATGTCGTTTTGAGAATCAAATTGAGGAAATCCCCACAAGCCTTCCCAAATCCCCGTACCGGAGAATTTTTCTAAGTAGACGCGATTGCGTTGGTCAAGCATCATTAAAAATAAGCGCGTCTTCTCGGGCAACGCTTTCTTGGGCTTTTTTTCAGGGTAGCGATGGGTTGTTTGCGTTTGATTTGCTTGGCAAATCATCTGTAATGGACAGTCGCCACATTGCGGATTTGTCCTGGCACAAACACTTGCGCCCAGATCCATCAAAGCCTGATTATAATCCCCGCATCGCTGATCAGGGATTAATGCTTCCGCAATTGCCCACAGCTGATGATTAACTGCGGCCATCGCGGGGTAGCCCTCCACGCAGAAAACACGAGTTAACACACGTTTGACATTGCCGTCCAAAATAGGTTGACGTTGGTTATCAGCCAACGAGAGTATGGCTCCAGCAGTTGATCGCCCAATGCCCGGTAAGGCAGTCAGTGCGTCCAGTTGTAACGGAAGCACGCCCTGATGGGTTTCTGCTACCCGTTGTGCCGTTTTATGAAGATTACGCGCCCGGGAGTAATAACCCAGTCCACTCCACAAAGCCAGCACATCATCTAGTTCAGCGCCTGCCAGCTGCTCCAAGGTTGGAAACTGTGCAATAAACCTTTCATAATAGGGAATAACGGTTACGACCTGCGTCTGTTGCAACATCGTCTCCGAAATCCAAACGGCGTAGGCCGATTTGTTTTGTTGCCATGGTAGATTCTTACGACCATGCTGATCAAACCACTGAAGAATCTCGGTTGAAAAACGTGGATTACCGCTCAGCGAAGGCATCAAAAAACTCTCTCGATTGAAAGATTCCCTCGATCTGTTGGGATTCTAAATTCAGAATATTAATATTGGGAGCATCGGGTTGAGGGTGAGCTAATCGGGATAATATCCTCAAGGCTTCCTTAATGTCGTCTAGCAGCAATGGGTTGTAGTGATTAGTGACCAATTCTTCCGAAGGCGAGGCAACGATGCCTAATAATTTATCAGGATCCAAACTCAATTGACGATTTAATTTTTTTTGCAAATCCAATTCATGCCGCAAAGATTTTTCCGTCACTAAATTGGTCACTAAGGCGAGGCAAACCTGATTGTGTGGAACTTTCATCCAAAACGCCATAGTGTATCTGTCATCCACATCTTTCTGCGTCGTGGCCTGGGGGCTTTTGGCGAGCTGTTCCTGACCTCGCGCCTTAACATAGCGCATATAGCCATCAGCATCATTGCGTATGGCGGTCGCATTTGCTGGGTGAATGTCTTTATTGTCCAGGTGTCTTGCAACGGTGCCCGCATTGATTAACACACCTTCTCTTTCAAGATAGTCACAAGCGGCTTCTAAATTATGGTAACCCTGTATCTTATCTTTCCGTTTGGTTACACTGATTAACTCGTTCAATAGTGCGGCGGTATCCTCACTCATTTTCCCCTCCTTTTATCGCTGGGGAATGGGGTAAAGACAATCCAGCTTTGGACAGAAGAACGCCGGGTTTGAGTTCCTCAATCGAGAAGGTTTTTTGGCTTGCTTCATGGAATTGTTGTAACAATTTCACTTCTTCATCCGTAAATTTGGCTTTACCCTGCCATAGGTCTTCTATTCGTTGACAATAATCGACATTCGTTAAGTCACCATGCGGATCAATCTCGCCATGACGCTCGCGCTCTTCCCGCAATGCAATCTGGTGGTGTATCAGTAGTGCGATTTGATCAGCAACGTATTGATGGCGCATCGCATCAACATACCGTTCAAAACTCAGTGGTGCCGTTTTCCCTGCAAACAGACTTGAAATACCGGCAGTAGCCTCGATTGATTGTTGCAATCGACTAATTTCCGCTTCTGACAGCTTTTCTGGAGAAAACAGATGCTCGAACAGATCATGGAAATCTTTCATGCCATTGGCGACCAAGCGTCGATTAAATTGCTTAGCTAACATCTCCATTTGCCCTGGATTGTATCGAATTTTACGAATTTGCCCAGCAAGCCCACCCAAGATTCGAATGCGAGTGTCCCAATCCATACCCTCCCGCCTTGAATGCTGCGCAATTAACCGGATTGACTCACTATCATTGGCCGTGACGATGGACAATTGGCTAGACTTCTGAGTGAGTTCTTCCAAAATGGTTTCTGCGGTATCGCCTTGTTCCAGTCTCAATTTGATCAGTTGCGCACGATCGGCTGCAGCAGTACTTTGCTGTAAATATTCCATCTTTGTGAGCACGGTCTTCCAGCGGGTGAATTGAGTTTTCTCGAGTGCCTCTTGCTGCTTTCTCAACGAGTGCACCAAGTCAGTGTTTTTGGACTTCATTGCTCCCTGAATTTTCTCCATCAACAGTCCTAAATTCGTTTTCAGCTCTGTCAGGTCAGACAGATCACACATTAACGCCTCATACTGTTGCTGCAAGCTGAAAGGCCCTGCTACAGCAAATCGGCAAAGCGCGCAATTTCCTTCGCCACCTTCGACCATGCCATGGACATATTTTCCTTCAAATTTACGCTGCTCAACGGGTTCAAGACTGCCGATGTGACATAAGCTACCGCTACACGGGCAAAGAAAACCATCGCGGATCAACCAATCCCCACTGTTAGTATTTGCCAATTGTAACAAGGCATCCTGATGCACATGCGCTGCCAATGCGTGCTTAGCTAACTCTTCATTGTGGTGGAAGCATGCCAGTGAATTGATATCAGGGTCGTAGTGAATGCGATGAATACATTGTTCAACCATTTGTTGAACCGCAGTTTTATCCACTTTGACGTAATATAAATCCATCAAAATCGACGCATGTCCGGCTAAAAATTCGGCCAAAATGGGTATTGGTAGCCCTGCGGTTGCGAGTGCAGTAATGCCAGAAACCCTCAGTGTATGAATATCCCAACGAGCCTTTATTGGATTTCCGCATTGCCCCCCCCGTTCGAATTCTATGCGCAATTCACGTTCTTTTTCCGCTGTTGGACTCCAAATCCTGTTACCCCCTTTGTCGTATTTATCCGTTAAAGTCCAACCTGCTGGAATCTCTTCTTTCTTAAATTCAATCGCCTCTCGAATTGCCGATTGCTTTTTCAGAAGGAACTGCGAGTATCCCTGATTATCCCACCCATAACGCTGCGTAATGATTGGATTAATCGGATCAGCTTCACCTTGGTCGACCAACTTTTGATATGCTCGCTCTAACGCATCCAGCAATAAGAGGTAAAAGCTTTCAAATCGTTTTTTGCTCATGACATAGCCGATCACCTTTCGTGTTTGCGTCGGCATTGCAAGATCACGAAACAGTGGGTAAAAATCAGGAAGTCTTGCGGCGGCGGCAGCGGTCATGTCGTGTGAAGTCATAATATCCCTCCGATGAATACGGGGTGCTGGCCCACCATAGTACTCGTTGAATCTGCGAAGGTTTTCGATGTTTTCATTAATGGCTTGAGGCAACTGAAAGGGAACTTCCTGCCCGGGGTTTCCGGTTTTTGCGTTAGTAAAGTACAGCCCAGTAATTCCTTCCCCCAGACTGCTCAAATCGGTATAGCGGCGAAAAACGCCTAACTGCCGCCCTTCTTGTTGTAATGCTTCGCTAAGATGGGGATTAGGATGCCAGCGCTGCTGGTCTGTGCTATAGATATTCAGATCATTTAAACCGTCGTCAGCGGATTGCATCGTGTCGAAGCGGACTGGAATGGGATACAAAAAGAGGCTCATCATCGTTGCGCGGCAGGGCGACCATACCTCAACGGTATCGACGATTTTGCCACTGCTCCATTGCGTACGACGGATTCTTACCGCATCTTGTGATCGCGGTTTTTGATTGGGTGCTAATTTAAACCAATCAGACTCGATCAATCGTGACCAGGACCAACACTCATCTCCGCGAACGGCCACGATACCCCTCGAATCAGCGTTGATTTTATCTCCCCAATACCAGCCGTCTTCATCGGCTTGGGCGTCGATAACATATTCATTGGCAATCAACATTTGTGATTTCCAGTTGCCTTCTCCGGTAACAATATCTCGCATCAGGTTTAACATTTTGGGGGGAATAGCCTCCCGATGCGTTCGTCGTGCAAGTTGAGTAGTAGGTCTCAATAAGTCACTGTCCAGAATTAAAGTTTCCAAATGCGCTAAACTCATTCGTTCCGCCAACCAACTAAAAAATGGCCGGAGACTGCCTAGCCGTTTTATAGCTAACGGATTTTGAGGGAGTGCACTTTCAGTCGCGGGATACTTGGCTTTGAGCCACCCCATGAAATGGTTGGATTCATCGGAAAATGATCGGATGTAATCTGAGCGTGTTAATAGTTTCAATCCGACAGGCGAAGCGAAAACAGCGATTTTTTCAACCGGTAACGACAACAAAAAGGTAAACCAGTCATTTAGTGCTATTATTTTTCGTGTCACACTTTTTGATGTTTGACTTTCAATAAACTGGGTCGCCTGTTTTGCAAAGAATTCCAGCTCTCGCTTCCCCAGCGTATCATTTGCCTTGATTTTAGATTGTTCTTCATTATAGACCCAACGAAACTCAGCATCGATTCGCGATAATTGTTCTCTTTTAGCAAGGGATTTGGGTTTTTCAAGAGATAAGGCCGTGTAGCGACTTAGGCAGTTTCGATAGCTTTTAAAGCAACTTTGACTATCCATAATGGACAGCCAAATGGGCGCTAAGCGATCCAACATCGGTTGACTGATTTCATCGAGGTGAT
Source organism: Methylomonas sp. (assembly GCA_002928965.1). Classification (GTDB taxonomy): domain Bacteria; phylum Pseudomonadota; class Gammaproteobacteria; order Methylococcales; family Methylomonadaceae; genus Methylomonas. The sequence continues at coordinate 37,776 of PERU01000021.1, read as the reverse complement.
TGATATTGGTGATTGAATAGAGTCGTGTAGCGAGTTGATTATCTTGTCGAGAACTGGTGTCTGACCATCGGCACGCTAACGCATCACTGAAGAAGGCTTGTTTCAACCATTTTTGAGTGGCGAATACTTCTGCTGGGAGCAATACCCAACGGCGCTTGATTACCTCGGCCAATAAAGCCGATCGCCAACGCCCTAGTGGCAAGTTTTCGTTGAGTGTCAACCACCCCACCACACGTCCGATCCAGGTTTGCCAGTTACTGTCCATCAGCATCTCATAGGAGCTGATGCACCAATTAAACCCTTTGCTTCTTCGTGGTCGAAAATAATTACCACGCTCCAACAAAGGAATCTGCTCCAACGCGTGGATCAGCTTTTGATGCTCCTCCCGTGTAAGCATCTCTCCGATTGATTCACGTTGACAGGTGATGGGCAGTTGCAAGTTTTCCTGCACTAATTTGATCGTTATCTGTCCTTTTCGTATTTTTGGCAATTCGGTTAAGTAGTGCCACTGCATTTCACACCAGGCTAACTGAATATCTCGCGTTAATTCTTTTAATTCCTCGAGGCTAGGCTCATAAAGCAAAACGCAAGCATGGGGGTCTTTATTAGCAATTAGAGTATTTCCGCCAGGGGATTCAACCTTAAAGCTACTGTCTAAGTCCTGCAATGATAAAAAGTGATAGTTTTTCATGGAGTTATTTCCTTAGGTCGTTTTCAGTCATAAATAAATGCATGGGATCAATTTGGGAAAATGTCTCAAACAATTTGATTTTGTCAGCGGATACCTCGCCGGCATGCAGGTTCCGCATTGCCGTATTAATCTGCGATTGAACCTCTTCGGCCGATTTGGCGGTGTATACCAACTGCGAGAGGGGGTCTGAATGCTTGGCAAATTCCATGACAGAAGCGGTATCCAGCTTCAAATCGTTCTTGATAAAATTAATGGCAAAATGGCGACCGGAATGCGGGGATTGCCCATCGGATTGTTGACCCGATAGCCCGATTTTCTGACACGCTTTTTGCCAATGATCACGAACGTTGCGGGTTTTGATGGGTAGCCCGTCGTCATTGACAAAGAAATACGGATGAGGCGTTGGCGATTTGGCAATTAATACAGGACGTACATACGTTACATACCGCTGGTAAACAGAAAACATGAACGTTAATGCCTGCCGCATCGCCGCAAACACCAAAAATGTATCGAAGTTCGTATTCTCGTCATACGTCAGGTATTTGTTGCCCGCAAAGTTTTTTCCACTTTGTTGCGGGCGGGGCAATAACCGGTAGTTTTCCCATAAATATTCTTGTCGCCGGATACCCTTCGGTTTGCCTTGAAACGTGATGATATCGATCGCCTTTTCGGGGTGGGCCAAACGAACTTGAAGGGTTTGATCTTTTTTCGGCAGTACATCCGTGAGAAATAGATTGCACAGTGCACCAACCCGTATGCCACCGAACAAAATGAACATAAACATCAACTGGTCGCGAACATCATATTGTTCGTGATACAGCACTTCGGAAGTAATGCGTTGATCTTTTGTCCCATCGAGAATGAGTGGCCAAACGTCGGTAATTAGAAATTTTTTCACCGGTTTGACCCGCGGGCGAACGCAACCCAATTCGGCAAGCTGACTGTAGCGCCTCGTCGTATCAATCCGTGGAAGGGCGGTTTGTTTGGCTAGATGTCGAAAAAAGTGATAGGGCGAGGTGTTATGATAAGTTCTCTCATGTTGTCTCGCGATCAATACACTATTGATAAAACCTTTCTGATCTTCTGCTGTAAAAACGAAATGTCTCAAATTCGCGTGGCAGTATTCAACGAAGGCTTCCACGGCATTTCGAACAAAATGAATCGCCGTTTCGGAGCGTATCAATGGCCACCACAGATGGGTTTCATCGGCATAAGAGTCCTCTGTTTTTTCATACGTGCCATTCCATAGCGCCGAATAAAACGCTCGCAGCAGTCGGTCAACACTCTGAGCGGAGACGAATTCTGGGCTGCCTATCGCTGCATGAAATGTGAACAATTTGCCAACCGCCGCTAATGCTTCTCGTTGCTTATCGGGATTACGTTGCGAAAGCCACGTGGGATGGGGGTCCATAAGCCATTGCAGAGCTGGGACACACAATTGACCATTGAGAAATAGCAGCACCAGTGGGCGATGACGGCGATTTTTTCTGCCATCCCGAACGGTTGCGACGGTATAGAAGCTAAAAGACATAGTTTTTGATATAAAATGACGCGAGAGGCGTCGGATTTGAGGTGGTTTAAGGTGCAATATTTGGTGTTTACGGGTGAAAATACATCAAAATTTAGTATTTGAAACTATGATACATCACGAATGACGCATGTCAAGAGCGAATACGACTTTATTGATGTTTTTTTGTGTAAAAAAACACCATATCTATATCAAGTAAGCTGTTTTTGGCATTTCACATTCGAAAATAACAACTAAATGGCGTAAATTTATGAGCGTTGGAGAACGAATTAAGCTTTGGCGAACACAGAATCGATTCAACCAAAAAGAGGCTGCTGGAAAATTTGGTGTATCACATAGCCTTTATCAAAAATACGAGGCCAATCGCAGCATGCCCGGCGGCGAGTCGTTGATGGGTTTTCTGAAAGCCGGTGTGAATCTGAATTGGCTCTTGCTGGGAATTGGTGAAATGCATATCCCGCAGGCACACCGCTTGGCGCTAATCGACAGCACGGTGGGTGACTTTTATTGGGAGGAGGCTCCAACATCTCGTGGTACGGAGCAACAAAATGAACGACTGCTTCCCACTTCATCCGATGCGCCGAGTCTCATAGACGCTGAAATCTGCTCGGAATGTATTTGGTTACCCATGCTGGAGTCTAAGAGAATGGATAGCGGTCAGTCACTGCCCAACGAGGAGCAGGCCTCATCGTTATCAGGCGAGCAATTACCTCAGACGGACCAGCCTGCTTTGAAAGTGGGCTTCAGTCGCGAATTCCAAAAAAGTGATGACTTAGCGCGGGAAGACACCGGCAGTCGAAGCGAGATGGCGTTCAAAAAAACTTGGTTTTCCTCGCACCGGCTCACCCCAGAGGCTTGCGCCTACTTCATTGTCAGAGGTGACAGCATGGCCCCCACCCTGGCTGATGGGGATGTGTTACTCATCGATAGGAGTGTCACATCGGTCAATGAAGATGCCATTTACCTGATTGAAATGAACCAAAGCTTGGTTGCAAAGCGGATACAGCAGTCTTTTGGAGCGCTGTCATTAATCAGTGATAACAACAAATATGCCCCCTTGACGATCCCACGCGATTCCAGCAGCGACCTTAAAATTGTGGGACGTGTCCGATGGGCAGGGCATTGTATGTAATCGGCTTCATCGGTATTGCGCCGCGAAACGCGTCTCGAGGCCGACGGATAAAGCCGTAGTGTCGATGGAACAGGTTGTTCAATCGAATTTGAGAAAGTAACTAGCACAGGACAACGCATGACCAGCCAAATCAATCAGGACGAAATTAACAGCATACTCTGGAAGGCTTGCGACACCTTTAGGGGGGTGGTGGATGCGTCGGAATATAAAAACTATATTTTGGTCATGCTGTTCGTCAAATACATCTCCGATGTCTGGCAGGAACACTATGAAAGCCTCAAGGAAAAATTCGGCAATGATGAAGAGATGATCTTGCGCCGGATGCAGCGCGAACGCTTTGTGTTGCCCACGGGCTGCAGCTTCTCCGATCTGTATAACCAACGCAACGAAGCCAATATCGGCGAAATCATTAACATCGCCCTGGAACATGTGGAAGAAACCAATAAGCAAAAGCTGGCGGGTGTCTTCCGCAATATTGATTTCAATTCCGAAGCCAACCTAGGCCAAACTAAAGATCGCAACGCCCGCTTAAAACATCTGTTAGAAGATTTTCACGATACACGGCTGGATTTACGCCCGTCACGTGTCGGCAACCTGGATGTGATTGGCAATGCCTATGAATACCTAATTGCCAAATTCGCCGCCGGTGCCGGTAAAAAAGCCGGAGAGTTTTATACACCCGCCGAAGTCTCAGAACTGATTGCCGAGTTGGTGAACCCGCAAGCCGGTGAGCGAATAGCCGATCCGGCCTGTGGTTCCGGTTCTTTGCTGATTAAATGCGGCAACCAACTTTTAAAAAACGGCGTCAAAGACTTTGCTCTCTATGGTCAGGAAATCACCGGTGCCACCTGGGCCTTGGCGAAAATGAACATGTTCCTGCATGGCATGGACAATGCCCGAATTGAATGGGGCGATACCATCCGCAGTCCTAAACTGATTGAAGACGATACCACCATGAAGTTTGAAGTCGTTGTCGCCAATCCGCCATTCTCGCTGGATAAATGGGGCTATGAGGAAGCCGGTAACGATGCTTACAAACGCTTTCATCGTGGACTGCCGCCGCAATCCAAAGGCGATTATGCGTTTATCTCGCACATGATTGAAACCACCACTCAGGATTCCGGTCGCGTCGGCGTGGTGGTGCCGCATGGGGTGTTATTCAGAAGCTCCAGCGAAGGCAAAATTCGCCAGCAGCTAATAGAAGAAAACCTGCTGGATACGGTGATTGGCTTACCGGCCAATTTGTTTTACGGTACAGGCATTCCAGCAGCGGTATTGGTCTTCAAACGCAATAAAGCCGATAACAACGTCCTGTTCATTGACGCCAGTCGTGAGTACCAAAACGACAAGAACCAGAACCGCTTGCGGCAAGCGGACATCGACAAGATTGTCGCCACCTATCAAGCTAGAGAAACCGTTGAGAAATATGCTTATCTCGCCAGCTTTGATGAAATCAAGGACAACGATTTCAACCTGAATATTCCGCGTTATGTCGATACTTTTGAGGAAGAGGCTGAGATTGATATTGAGGCCGTGCAAGCGGAAATTATCCAACTTGAATCGGAGCTTGAAGGGGTAAAGCAGGAAATGGTGGGTTATTTGCTGGAGTTGGGTTATGCAGCTGCCTGAGGGTTGGAGACAAGGGCTTTTTGAAGAAGGTATTGAACTGATTTCTGGTCAACACGTTGAAGCAAGCCTCGTAAATGAATCGGAAGATGGCAAACCATATTTAACTGGTCCAGCTGATTTTCCAGATGGAAAGATCAAAGTAACCAAATATACGAATTACGCTACAAAGTTTTGCAATAAAGGAGATCTACTGATAACTGTTAAGGGCTCTGGAACTGGAAAAGTTATTGAATCTGACAATCAGTATGCCATTAGTAGACAGCTTATGGCTGTCCGTGCCAGTGTTTTTGAACCGAAGTTTACTTTTTATAATCTTGTTGCCAGTGTGGCAAGGTATGAAGGGGCTGCGGCTGGCTTAATTCCTGGAATCACAAGGGACGATGTCCTTCATACTCCTTTGCTGATCCCGCCTTTCCCCGAACAACAAAAAATCGCTCAAATCCTTTCCACTTGGGACAAAGCCATTGAAAAACTGGAAGCCCTGATTGCCGCCAAGCAAAAGCGCAAAAAAGCCCTGATGCAGCAGCTTTTGACAGGTAAGATGCGGTTTGCTGAATTTGTAAAATCGGAAGGTATCCAGCAGACGAAATTTGGAACCATACCTTCTGACTGGCAATATCTGCATATTACAGAGGTTGCAAAACAATTCTCGGTGAAAAACAATGTGGGGCATGATTTGCCTGTACTCTCCTGTACCAAGCATTATGGATTGGTTGACTCTCTCAGCTACTTTGGGAAACAGATTTTCAGCGAAGATACCTCAACCTATAAAGTGGTTCTAAGAAATTCGTTTGCCTACGCAACAAACCATATTGAGGAAGGTTCTATCGGTTATCAAAACCTCTATGACAAAGCTTTAATTAGCCCCATGTATACGGTTTTTCAAACGAACGAGAATATCAACGATGAATTTCTTTACCGTCTTTTAAAGACAGAGCTGTATAGGCACATTTTTGAAGTTAATACGAGCGCCTCGGTAGATAGACGTGGCAGTTTGAGATGGGATCAATTTTCGGCCATTAAAATTCCTGTGCCTTCATTGCCAGAGCAACAAAAGATTGCCTCATTTTTCGCGGTAACTGACACCGAAATCGAAACCCACCAAAAACAACTGTCGGCGTTGAAAGAGCAAAAAAAAGGCCTGATGCAACAACTGCTGACCGGCAAGAAACGGGTCAAGGTGGATGCCCATGTTTGAACGTTGCGACCAACTGAAAACCGAACTGGATAGCCGCCGTCCATTACCGCCGCAGACCTTAAAATCCCTGCATGACCATTGGGTACTGGAATGGACCTATAACTCCAACGCCATAGAAGGCAACACGCTTTCCTTAAAAGAAACCAAGGTGGTGCTGGAAGGCATCACCATCGGTGGCAAGTCTATGCGCGAGCATTTCGAGGTCATCAATCACAAGGAAGCCATCGACTATGTCGAGGCGGTGATTGCCGGCGACGAAGCGTTTTCCGAACGGCTGATTAAAGCCATCCATCAATTGGTTTTGAAAAACATCGATAGCCCGAACGCTGGAATCTATCGCCACGAAAACGTGTTGATTGCCGGTGCCGAGCACAGGCCGCCGGATTTTCTGCATATCCCCGAGCAAATGGCCGAGTTAGTACAGGCCTACCATGCCTTTACCGGTCACCCCATCGAACGCGCCGCACGCTTGCATGCGGACTTTGTCAAAATCCATCCGTTTGTCGATGGCAATGGTCGTACCGCACGTTTGCTGATGAATTTTGATTTGATGAAAGCCGGGTTTTTACCGGTGATTTTTCAAGTTGCCGACCGTTTGGCTTATTACGAAGCCTTGGATAAAGCCCATACCCAAAACGAGTATCAAGATTTTCTGCAGTTGTCGATGGCGGCTGAAAGCAAAGCCTTTGACACCGTATTGTCCTTGCTGGGTTGAACATTGGCCGTTAATGACGTTGGTATTGTTCGCCGCTATGGATATACTCTGTATTATGTATATCTTTTAATGATGGGAGAGACTCATGCAAGTTGCAAAATGGGGTAATAGTTTGGCCATCCGGCTACCTGCTACAGTAGTAGAGGCGTTAGCGCTAAAGGAAGGTGATGACATTGAAGTGCATATCGCCGGTGAGCGGGTGTTTGAACTGGAGAAAAAACCCTCGGCACAAGCGTTGTTAGCCAAGTTGCATCAATACCGTGGGCGCTTACCGGCTGATTTTAAGTTTGACCGCCTGGAAGCCAATGAAAACCGCTAAACCGTTTTTCGATACCAATGTCTTGCTGTATTTGCTGTCCGAAGACACTCAAAAGGCGGATCGTGCAGAAGCCATCATCGCCTTGGGCGGCGTGATTAGTGTGCAGGTGTTGAATGAGTTTGCCTCGGTGGCTTCGCGCAAGCTGAAGATGTCGTATGCCGAAATCCGCGACACCTTGTCGATTATCCGTAGCGTCTGTGAAACGCAAGCCTTAACTGTCGGTATCCACGAACAAGGCTTGGCAATTGCCGAACAATTTGGCTTTTCGTTATATGACAGCCTAATTGTCAGCGCGGCGCTGGATGCCGGTTGCTCCGTGCTGTATTCGGAAGATATGCAGCATGGTCAGGCCATTGGATCGTTGGTGATTAGCAATCCGTTTTTAACAGCCCATCTTCCCAGCTAAGGAACTGTAAGCCATGGCCGCGCATGAATATCTGGAAGATTTATCCTCGTTGCTGCCTGCGGTTGGCTTACTTAGCCAGTTAGGCTATCGCTACCTGACGCCTTCTGAAAATTTGGCGTTGCGCGGTGGCAGAACCTCCAAGCTGATCTTGGAAAACGTGCTGCGTGAGCAGTTGCGGCAATTCAATGCCATTACCTTCAAAGGCCAGCAATACGCCTTTAGCGACAGCAATATCCAGAAAGCCGTGCAGGCCTTGACCGATATTCCGTTTGATAGCCTGATGAATACCAGTGAGCAGGTGTATGACTTGCTGACCTTGGGTAAAAGCTTGGAACAAACCATCGACGGTTACACCAAAAGCTTTTCCCTGCATTACATTGACTGGAAGCACCCGGAAAACAATGTTTATCACGTTTGCGATGAGTTTGTTTTAGAGCGCCGTAACAGCAAGCAAACCCGCAGGCCGGATATGGTGCTGTTTGTGAATGGCATTCCGTTGGCGGTGATTGAATGTAAACGGCCTGACCTTAAAGGGGCAGCGGAAGAAGGCATTAGCCAGCATTTGCGTAATCAACGCACCGATGAAATTCCGGAGCTGTTTACCTACACGCAGATTTTACTGTCGGTCAGTCAAAATCAAGCCTTGTATGGCACGACCGGGACACCCGCCAAGTTTTGGGCCATCTGGAAGGAAGAAGATCACAGCACCCAGGAAAAATACTTGGATGAGCTGGTCAATCAACCCCTAGGCGCTGACTTTAAAACACACCTGTTTGCCGAGCGCGATGAGTACCAACGGCGCAGCATGGAAACCGCGTGGCAAGCGGGTCAGCGTTTGCCTTCACCGCAAGACAAGGCGATACACAGCTTGCTGCGGCCAGAGCGATTGCTAGAGCTGATTTATCAGTACATCGTCTTCGATAACAAGGAAAAGAAGATTTGCCGTTACCAACAGTATTTTGCCGTTGGCGCAACGCTGGCACGGGTCACCCAGCGCAAAGGCGACACGCAACGTCCGGGCGGCGTGATTTGGCACACCACGGGTTCCGGTAAATCCTTGACTATGGTGATGCTGGCTAAAGCTTTAGTCTTAGCGCCGGACATTCCTAATCCCAAGATTGTGTTAGTCACGGATCGGATTGATTTGGATGACCAGATTTACAAAACCTTCCATGCCTGCGGCAAGCCGGTAGTACAGGCTAAAACCGGTGAGCATTTGCTGGAGCTGATAGCCCATAACAAGGCCAGCATTATCACCACCATCATTGATAAGTTTGAATCGGCCAGTCGCAAACGTAAGATCAGCGATGCCAGCAGCAATATCTTTGTGTTGGTGGATGAGTCGCACCGCTCGCAATACGGTGTATCTCACGCCAAAATGCAGAATGTATTTCCGAATGCTTGCTATATCGGCTTTACCGGTACGCCCTTACTGAAAAAGGAAAAAACGACTGCTGCCAAGTTTGGTGGCTTTATCCATAAATACACCATGAACCAGGCGGTTGCCGATGGCGCCGTCACGCCGTTGTTGTATGAAGGCCGCATGAGTGAGTTGCATGGCGATAAAGCGCAGATTGATAAATGGTTTGAGCGCATTACCAAAGACCTGACCGCCGAACAACAAGCTGACTTAAAGAAGAAATTTCGCCGCGAGGAAGAGCTGAGCAAATCCGAGCAACGCTTGGCCGAAATTGCCTATGACATTGGTCAACACTTTAAAGACAACTACCGAGGCACTGGCAAGAAAGGTCAGTTTGCCGTGTCCAGCAAAGCCATGGCCTTACGTTATAAGAAATACTTTGATGAGTTTGGCGATGTGTCCACGGAAGTGATGATTTCGCCACCCGATACCCGCGAAGGCAATAAAAGCGTTGATGAAGATGCTTTGGAAGATGTGCAGGTGTTTTGGAAAGCCATGATGGCGAAATACGGTAGTGATGAAAAATACCAAACCAGCATCATCAACGCCTTTAAGTATTCCGACGAACCGGAAATCCTGATTGTGGTGGACAAGCTGCTGACGGGCTTTGACGCACCCAGAAACAGTGTGCTGTATCTGGATAAACGCCTGAAGGAACATAACATCCTGCAAGCCATTGCCCGCGTCAACCGTTTGTTTGAAGGCAAGGATTACGGCTTGATCATTGATTACCGGGGTATTTTCGGCGAGTTGAACGAGGCGATTGATACTTATGCGGCGCTTGAAAATGAAGGCTTTGATGCAGATGATATTGAAGGTACGCTGACCGACATTAGCGAAGAGATCAAGCTGCTGCCGCAACGCCATACCAATGTTTGGGAAGTATTCAAGGAAGTCGAAAACCAAAAAGATTTGGAAGCCATACAACGCCATTTGGAGCCGGAAGATCGGCGGCAACGCTTTTACGAGGTGTTGTCATTATTTGCTAAAACCCTGCAATTGGCGCTGGCCAATGCCAAGTTTCAAGACGAAACACCGGAAAACAAAATCGCGCGTTACAAGGATGATTTGAAATCCTTCCTAAACCTCCGTCAAGCCGTAAAACAACGTTATGGCGAAGCGGTGGACTATTCATCCTACGAAACCCAAATCCGCAACATGGTGAATAAATACATCGGTGCGGATGCGGTGAAACAGTTGATTGCGCCAGTCAATGTGTTTGCCATTGATGAGTTTGAAAAGGAAATTGAATCGATTGAAGGCGATGCCGCCAAGGCCGATGCCATTGCGTCCAGGGTCAAGAAAACCATTACCGAAAAGATGGAGGAAGATCCCGCGTTGTATAAGCGCCTGTCTGAACTGATTGACGAGGCGATTGCCGAACATCGGGCTAAACGACTTTCCGATGTGGAATATCTGAAGCGTGTCCGTAACACATTGTATGAATTGCGCGGCAAAACGGGTTCTGATTTGCCGGATATTTTGGCGCAGTGCGACGAAGCCAAAGCCTATTACGGGGTGATTCAGGAGCCGATGGCAGCTTATTCAGTACCAGGAGTGACGCCGGAAGTGTTTGCAGCGGAAACGGCGGTAAAACTTGACGAGATAATTCGTGAGCACAAAATCCGTGACTGGACGCGTAATCAGGATATTAAAAACCTGATGATGAACGAGATTGAAGATTACCTGTACAGTTTGAAAGGCCGATATGACCTTGCCATGGATTTGGAGCTGATTGAACGGATAACTAATCAGGTATTGGCTATTGCCGAACGGCGGGATCGTTGAGGTGAATACGGTTGTCTTGTCAGCGAACGCGTTCCCGCAAACGGAAAAACACAGCGTGCCGTTCGGTAATTGCGTTATCGAATATACCTTACAGCGCTGCGAGCGTAAAACCTTGGCTATCCATGTGTATCCCAACGGTAGCGTGGCGGTGGCTGCGCCATTGATGTCTGACCACGACGCGATTGCGGCCAAGGTCAAAAAACGTGCCGCCTGGATACTCAAGCAACAATTGCAATTTGCCGCCTACCCACCGGAAATGCCTGAGCGGCGCTATGTCTCAGGGGAAAGCATACGGTATTTAGGACGACAATATCGGCTACTGGTTAAACAGGCGGACATAGAGCAGGTTAAATTGCTGTACGGTCAATTGGTTGTCGAGGTGCCAAATCCGGCGGATCACCTCAAGGTGAAATTCAGGGTACAAAATTGGCTGCGGTCGCGGGCGGAGGTGGTTTATGCCGAACGCTACGCGCATTGCTTAACACTGGTCAGCAAGCTTCGTATCGTACCGCTACAGCCGGGCTTTCAACTGCGCCTGATGCCCACGCGTTGGGGTAGTTGCACCCAATCCGGCAAGATCATTCTCAATCCGGAACTAGTCGCAGCGCCCAAGGAATGCATCGATTATGTTATCACCCACGAACTTTGCCATCTGAGGGAAAGTAACCACAGTCTGGCTTTTTATAAACTGCTAGCTACGGTGATGAAGGATTGGGAGTTGAGGCGTAAGCGACTTAATGAATTGGTAGAGGTGCGCTATGTTTGACGGTTGTGCGTTGCCGAATTAATCCCACTTTCCTTGGCAGTGAAGCCGAAGTTGTTCCTTGTGTTATCGTCTAACAACAAGGTTATTCAGCATCATTTCTGGTGCTCAGACTCACGCGAGTATAAACGTCCTAACCACAACAGCTATCCGCCAAGAACAGGCCGTACCATTATTAAACAACATCAAGGCCTGGGCCCATGTGTCTTTACAGTAACCTTAACCGGTAAGCACAAGCTGAATCCCATGCTGGAAACGGCACGAGGTCAGGTGCGCATGCTTAAGCGGCTTGACGTGGCGGTTGGGGCTTTGTTTGAGTTTGGATGGATTTGGTGAAGTTACTATTCAACAACATGTTTGATTGCTGGCTTTAGGCCATAATTTGATTATCTGTAATAATCAGAGAAACACTAAAAATAAGGGCGATATTGCATGTCAAACAGCATTGAACATTTTGATCTCCAAAAAACAAGGCTTTGTTCTTCGGTTGTTTTGACTTGGGCAACTGGCAACCCAGATGAATTCAAAAAGTCAGAAAAGTTACTTAAAGAGCAACTAGGTATTGGTTCGTCAGCTACATCGGCTTTTCAATTTATGTCTGGTAAACGAGCAAAGGCGGCCTTGGAATGTGGATTACCAGAAGAACAGGTGCAGCTTTTAGAAGCGCATCATATCGCAAAGGAAGTCTGTGCTAAATATGGGCTAGGGGCCGTTAACAAACCAGACCAAATTGACCGTGCTGAGCTTTTGGCATTGGTTAAATCCAGGCAATATGCCTTACAGTAAGGGCCCAGTAATGGAACAGCAAGCCGAACTACTATTAGTTATTGAAATACCCGAAAGTAAAAAAATATTGTGCCAAGCCGATGGATGCGGACACTCTGTTTATCGGCGTGTTCATGTTGTGCGAGAATCAGGTAAATATTTCGTCTATGGTGAGGACTGCGCAGGGAAGATTTTTGGTAAATCCCTTAAAAAACCTTTAATACCTCAGGAAAGGCTTAATGGATATATTCCGTCCTCAAAAGATATTGAACAGCTACTTAATAACACCCGAGAATTTGTAAGCAATATTGAGAAACAATTTACTAAACCAGAAATTGAAGATTCACTAGAAACACCAAATTTTTCAAAGATGTCAGATGCTGAATTGCAAAAATTCTGTTTGAACCAAGTGAAAGACGAGTTCCGTAAAGAGAAAAAGCTAGATCCTGATTTACCTGGATGGGCTGGTTGGGTCAATTCTGACGCGAAAGCTCTATTCAAAAAGTTACGAGGGGATTCCAGTTAGATGTCCTTCGCACCCCGCAACCTGCGAAGAATATCGGCAATGTAATAACACTCGCGATCCAACAATTCAACACAATAGCGCAACATACTGAAATCAGCTCATTGCCAAAATATTATTCGAAATGGTGGATTTTGGGTCAAAAGATAACTATTACACCCAAAAAATGATACAGGCCTTTACATACTTCATAATCGCTATTGGATAGAAAATATTTATCAAATTGTTTAAGAACTATGCAAATTTAACCGTTTTGACTCTAAAGTGTTACACCTCTAAGGGTGGTCCTTTTCATGTTGCAGCAGACGCAAGTTGTCAGCGTAATTGGCTATTTCCAGCGTTTCATGGAGCGCTTTCCAACCGTGCAAAGTCTGGCCGATGCAGAACTTGACGAAGTCTTACAGTATTGGGCTGGCTTAGGTTATTACGCCCGCGCCCGCAATCTGCATAAAACCGCGCAAAGCATAGCTGGCAATGCCGGTAAATTTCCACAAACTGTAGAAGAACTCAGCAGTCTACCCGGTATCGGACGCTCTACTGCTGGCGCCATTTTGAGTATCGCTTGCGGACAAAGTCAGCCTATCCTGGATGGTAACGTTAAGCGGGTATTGGCCCGATTTCATGCCATCCAGGGTTGGCCAGGAGAAACCAAAGTTGCCGCAGCACTCTGGCAAATCAGTCAACGTTATACTCCATCTGAACGAACCGGCGATTACACCCAAGCCATGATGGACTTAGGTGCCACACTTTGCACACGCAGTAAGCCCCGTTGTGACTTTTGCCCAGTATTCAGTAACTGTCAGGCTAATGAGCTTGGATTGGTAAATACATTACCCCAACCAAAACCGCGCAAGACATTACCGATAAAACAGCTTTATTTTCTGATCATGCAGGATAGTCAACGCTTGCTTTTATTGGAAAAACGTCCAGCTACCGGTATTTGGGGCGGACTATGGAGTTTGCCGGAGTTTGAGAGCCTGGATTCTTTACATGCTTGGAGCCAGCCGCGCGGTTACAACATTACAGCTATTCAGGAACTGCCTACCCAGCGGCATAGTTTTTCACATTATCATCTGGATTACACGCCGTTACGGGTGGTCATACAAAACCCCATAAACTATGTGATGGAAGCTGACCGCTTGGTCTGGTATAAACTTCAGGCAATAAAATTACTAGGCCTGCCAGCGCCCATAAAGCGCTTGCTACAGCAACTTATTAAAGAGGATTACAATGACGAGAATGGTTAAATGCGTAAAACTGGGCGTCGAAGCAGAAGGCTTGGACACACCGCCGTTTCCGGGGCCCAATGGTCAACGCATTTTTGATAATGTTTCCAAGCAAGCCTGGAAAGATTGGCTGGCGATGCAAACCATGATTATCAATGAGCGTCGTCTGGCCAGCTTCGATCCTGCGGCTAAGAAAATATTGGAAGAAGAACGCGAAAAATTCTTGTTTGCCGGTGGTTTTGAAGTGCCGGAAGGCTATGTGCCTACCCAAAACTGATCTTTATTCAGTTATTTTGGCTCCAGCTTGAATGAAGTAAGCGATTTATTGGCAGCGACTATATCCGGTGATCGAAAATAGCGAAGATAGTGTCCACTTATAATGAGGCGGACACAACGGCTCTTTTGCACCAAGGCTGAGTCAGCACCGGGGATAAAGTCTGCAAATCTTCCGAATTTTTCCTGTGCTTGATGATGTAACTGGCGAATTCAAGATGATTGGCAGAGCTGATAGCAAACAAGATATTAACCTGGCGCCCTATTGAAGCCAGGTTAACGGAGGGAGTTAAAGCGGTTTTTTTCTGCTGCGGAAACCGAAATAACCCAGCACAAGTGCAATTGCAACAGCAAATACGCCCATCATAAAACGCGGCTCAGCGACTTTAACGGTAGCGTTTTCATCCTGGAATTTAAACTTCATCAGCACGCCCAAACTGGGGTCGGTAACCTCGATACTGATTCGTTTGGCAGCCAGATTGAGCAACTGCACTTCGCTGCCGTCGAAGGGTTTATTGTTGCGGGTATCTTTGTTGACGATATGCGGCACCAATGCGGACGAACTCAAACTGGCTTGCACGACAGCCTGAGCCAGTTCCTTTTCCAGCTCGGCAGTGGTTTTGCCATCGGTTTTAATGTGTACCGGCGTTTGCTGATCAATCTGAATTTCAATAGTACCTTGCGAGGCGGTTTGGGATTTATGCGCAGTGAATTTTTCCAGATATTCCACATCCGCCGCATAGACCAAATCAATTGCCAGTTTCACGCCGTCTGCACTGAAACTCTTGTCCTGCAAATCAAAGCTCAAAGCCTGATTGGTGTAATCCCTGAACATCACATAGGTCAACGAATATCCGGCCTTATTGGCTATTTTTAACTGCGGCAGATCATTGGTTTGCGTAAGATTGATCCCGCGCAATTTGGGGTCAAGCTGGATCATGCCGTCTTTTAAGGAGGTGATGATTTTTTTGGTGACGCGATCCCGACCGTCTTCGTCGAAGTACTTCTCCGCATTGAGGAAACTCAAGCCGGTAACATGATAAGCCTGTTGCTCATCCTGCCGCCATTCAACCGTATAGGAAAATAGCGAATCCATGGATTTTTTGGGCAGACCGGTATGCAGACGCAGAATGTCCTGCTCTGCGGGCGTTGCGGCAGCAGCTGGCTGCAACATTAGGCTGCCAGCCAAACATGAGACCGCAAGGGTTAGGTGTTTTAGAGTGATAGGCATTGTGTCTCTTCCAGTCAATAAATCCGCAACGTTAGCACACTGTCGAGACTTTGCGGAATTGTTACAACGTACTGTCTCCATAGCCAATCCTCAAGGCAAAAGCCGCAAGCCCAATTCCCCAAGAAAGCTGTTATGCCGTTCCGTGCTGGCGACAATCTTTTGCTCCAATGCCAGCAACTCTGTATTAACCGCCTGCAAATCAATCTGCTCTTCTGCCTTGGCGGTGCTGATATAACGCGAAATATTCAGGTTAAAATCATTTTGCTCGATCTCGGCCATCGCAACCCGGCGCGAATAGCGCCGATCTGGTTCTCTTTTGTGGTCATTTGCAACGTTCAAAAAATGTTGTGCGACTGATTGTAGAGGTTTTTAGCGGCTGTCGAAAAAAGGCCTTGCTGCTATTGTGCTCTTTTAGGCCTTGCCTTGAATCAAAAAAAGTCGCTCCGGCGTACCAATATCCCGCCATAAGCCATTGAAATATTCACCATTGATGCGCTGTTGCTGCATGCCTGCGTTCAGTAGCGGTCGCAATTTCAGTGGCTGGCCCACAGGCACATCGGCGAACATGTCTGCATGGTAAACACCGATGCCGCTAAAAGTGAATTTGGGCTCACCTTGCTCGCTCAATGTTCCGTCAGTCTGCAGGCAAAAGTCACCTTGGGGATGGTGTGGAGGATTATCGATCATCACCAAATGCGCCCAATCAATGTGCTTATGTCGCAATTCGGCTAAGGGGTAATCGAACAAAATGTCGGCATTCACCACCAAAAAGGGATCTTGACCTAATAAGGGTAGGGCTTTGGCTATGCCGCCAGCTGTTTCCAATGCGGTTTCGCCTTCGTCGGAATATTGAATGGATACCCCCCAACGGCTGCCATTACCACAATACGTTTTGATTTGGTGTCCAAGATACGCCACATTGATCACAATCTCGGTAAATCCGGCTTTGGCCAAGGCTTCCAAGCTATATTCAATCAGGGCTTTTCCGGCGACTTTTAATAAGGGCTTGGGCGTATCTTCGGTTAAATGCCGCATGCGTTCGCCGCGCCCGGCGGCAAGGATCATGGCTTTCATAAATGTGCCTGATAAATTGGCAGCACCTGTTGCTGCAAAAAGCCGTGGAATTCGGCAAATTCCGGGTAAAGTTGGCTTACCTTGAGAATGTATTGCATGGTGCGTGGAATATCGCCCAGATAGCCCGGTTTGTTGTCGCGTAAATGCAGGCGGGAGAAAATACCGACCGCTTTCAAATGCCGCTGCATGCCCATCAAATCAAACCAGCGTTTGAATTGAACAAACTCGCAATTCAGCATTCCGGCTTTCAGCAGGCGCTGATAATAGTGTTCCAGCCAGCCAAGTACCCGTTGCTCAGGCCAACTGATATAGCAATCGCGCAGTAAAGACACAATGTCATAGCTAATCGGACCTATTACCGCATCCTGAAAATCGATGACGCCCAGTTCATCTTCCGCCAAAACCATCAGGTTGCGAGAGTGATAATCCCGATGTACTGCAACCTGCGGCTGCTGTAATGCCGACTCTATCAAGGATTCGTTCAGAGTTTGCCTGAGAGTCACAGGTAAGACCAAGCCCAGTCTTTTTTCTAAAAACCATTCGTAAAAAATACCCAGCTCTCGGGTTAGCAAAGTCTCATCATAGGTCGGCCATGGACACATATCGATAGGCAGGTCGCGCTGTAGCTTAAACAGATTATCCAATGCCGTTTGATACAGGCTATCGGCGTTTTCAGTCTGTAAAGCATCCAGCAGAGCCTGACAACCCAAGTCTTCAAGCAATAAAAAACCTTGCCGCAGATTTTGCTGATAGATGACAGGTACGTGAATTTGCGCGCCTTGCAGTAATTTAGCATTGCGAATGAACGGCAGTATATTTTCTTTATCTGGCGGTGCATCCATTACCACATGGCAGCCACCGGCATGGGTGACGCGAAAATAACGCCTGAAACTGGCGTCGCTGGAGGCAGGCTTTATCTCCAGTATGTCCAAATCCAGCTCAATATTTAACCAGCGTAACAGCGCGTTTAGACGCGCATCAAAATTGGAGCAGCACATTATTTGTTAACAGAAAAGCAACCTAAGGTAAAATGGTCGAGCATTTTATTCGATTTCCATTCTGCTAAGTTAATTTAGCCGCCAGCCTCGATATGAATCTTAGGTTTTATACAGTTTATTTAGCATTATTAACGTTTACGGAAGTCGCCATAGCCGCCAACAATGCTGCCTGGGATTGCGAGCAAGGTAAAAATGGCGAGTGGTCTTGTTTGAATCAAGGCAAGACGACGGCTGAGTCGACGACGCCTGAGTCTGCGCCCAGCAAGCAGGCGGTATCAGAAACCGCCAAGCCCGCAGTTGCAAGCCCGTCAACACCGGCAGCTACTGCCGTTGCCACTGAGCCTTCTGTACAACCTGCCAAAACCTCAACTGCGGAAAAACAACCTGAAGCTACGCCCGCGCCCCCGCAAAAAATCCGTGCCACTATTGCTGAAGGCCAGAAACCTGTCATAGAACAGGTTCCTGCTGAACTGCCTGTACAAACTGAAGCACGAACCGAAACCACTGCAAAAGCACCCAAAGCGGCTGGCTGGTCTTGCAAATCGGGCGATGAGACCAAGAATTGGGATTGTGATTTGAATGGCCCTGATCCAAAAGGTGAAGCACAAGCAGTGGCAGGGACAGAAACCAGCACGCCCTGGTTGACGCCCGCATACTCCAATCAGCAAGAACGTACATTTCAGGTTTTGCGTGGTGAATTTGCCCAAGATCCGTGGCAAAACTGCTCCAGTTGGTCAGCCAGAAAACGCAAAGCCAAAGGCTCTTCCAGTGACGCCCGCGAAAGCGCCAATACGGATGTCACTTCCGATTTTTCCGAAATATTCGACGGCGAGATTCTAAGTTTTGCCGGCAATGTCAACTTGAAGCGCGCCGACCAGCATTTATCGGCCGATAAAGCCAGTTACGATACCGTGGCTGACACTCTGGATGCCCAAGGTAATGTCATTTACAGCGAAGATGTAATGGCTTTATCCAGTGATACAGTCTCCATCAGCATGAATAAAAACGAAGCGCGTATCCGAAAAGCCCAATTCATTGCTGCGGAAGCGCCATTGAGAGGGACTGCGGATGTGATGTATCGGGATAGCAAAAGTTTGTCCCGTTATAATGATGCCACTTTCACCAGTTGTGCTCCCGGCAATCAAGACTGGGTAATGCATGCGGGACGACTAAAAATTAATCGGGAAAGCGGGCAAGGTTCCGCCAAAAATGCCTGGTTGGAATTTAAAGGCGTGCCGGTTTTATACACCCCCTACATCTCGTTTCCGGTTGATAGCCGTCGTACCACGGGCTTATTATCGCCCACATGGGGAAACACAGAACGGAATGGTTTCGACATCGCCGCACCGTTTTATTGGAATATCGCACCCAATTTCGACACCACCATTACGCCTCGGTACATGGAAAAACGGGGACAATTGTTGCGGAACAAATTCCGATACATGACGTCAATGTCGCAAGGCAGCTTGGCAGCGGAATACTTGCCGGATGACCAATTGCGCAACAAGGACCGTTACTCCGCCACCTTCAAGGACAGAACCAACTTTACCGAGCATTTAAGTACGCTCACTGATCTTAATTATGTGTCGGATAAAGAGTATTTTAATGACATGAACAATGCCTTAGGGTTTCAAAACTTCCGGTTTTTGCCCAGTCTGGCCTCTTTAAACTATGCGCGTCCGGACGTGACATTTTCGACAGCATTGCAGCATTATCAATCGGTGGATAAAACCATCACCGATGAAGGCAAGCCTTACTCCGTTTTGCCAAGAGTCAGTCTGAACTTAGGCCATAGCTTCGAGAATATGCCTTTGGCATTGGCTCTGGATAATCAATACAGCCACTTTTATCATTCCAAGTTAGTCAATGGACAACGGTTCAATGTGGCACCATCGGTTAGCGTGCCATTGGAATCCACGGCTGGATTTTTCATCCCCAAAATCACTGGTCAATTCACCCAATATCAATTGACCAATCAGACCAATGCCAACCAGCCTGATAGTGTCAGTCGGACGCTGCCGATTTTTTCGGTAGATAGCGGTATGACATTTGAGAAGGAGCTGAATTTCGGCAATTCCGGCTATACACACACCGTCGAGCCACGGGCTTTTTACTTGTACATACCGCGTAAAGATCAAAGCGATATTCCGGTTTTCGATACCGCATCATACGATACCAACTATTACAGCTTGTTCCGTGAAAACCGTTTCAGCGGTATGGATAGAATTCAGGATGCCAACCAAATCACTTTGGCAGGCACGTCTCGGATTATTGACACTGGCACGGGCTTGGAACCGTTGAAAATCAGCTTAGGCCAGATTCTGTATTTTCAGGACAGAACGGTCAATCTACCTGGAGTTCAAACTCAAACCAGCAGCACGTCCAACTTTATCGGCGAGTTGGCGGGGCAGATCAATCACCATTTGTCTTACACCACTGGCGCGCAGTGGGATCCCGAGGCCAACGGCGTTGCTCGCGGCCTGGCCGTGTTGAAATACCGCAACCAACCGGACGAGATTTTTGATGTAGGCTATCGTTATCGCCGCAGTACTCCAAATGACCAGTCTGCGTTTGTCAACAATCTGAATAACACCAGTATCCCTAACGCCTTCAATACCCAGTCTGCGGTGGGGCAAAGCATTTCACAAACCGACGTATCGTTCCGCTGGCCATTGGCAGGCGGTTGGTACGGTTTAGGTCGCTGGCAATACTCATTCAATTTTGACAAGACTACTGAAAGCTTTGTCGGTATCGAAAAAGAAAACTGTTGCTGGCGTTTGCGTTTGTTGGGTCGCCGCTTTATCAATGGCGCCAACAACACCAATATTTTGGCGCCGGATGCCAAGCCCGAAAATGCGATTTTTGTTCAGATTGAACTGAAAGGCCTGACCGGCTTCGGAAATCAGGTTGACCAATTCCTGCAGCAGAATCTTAACGGCTATCGACCCGCCAATTATTTCGATGACTAATCCGGCCATGATTAAAAAACTGTTTTTCTGCATGTGGCTTTCAACTGCTTGCCTCATTCATCCTGCCATAGCACAAACATTGGATAGAATTGTTGCCGTCGTGGAAGACGACGTGATTTTGGAGCGAGAACTGAATGCCGAAGCGGCAGCTATCGCCCAGAAACTGCGCGGCAATAATGTAGCCATTCCTCCCGAATACGTCCTGCGTAAGCAGGTGCTAGAGCGAATGGTGATCGACAAGTTGCAACGGCAACTGGCTGCGCGTTCCGGCGTACAGGTCAGCGAGGAGAATCTGCGTAATTCCGTGGCCGATATTGCTACCCGTAACAACATGTCTGTCGAGGCCTTTAAACAGGAACTCGTCAATCAGGGCATGGACTATAAAGCCTTTGAAGAAAATCTGCGTAACGAGATCATCATTAACCAGTTACGTGGCCGGGAAATTGGCTCCCGCGTTAAAGTGACCGACGCAGAAGTGAATCACTATCTGGAAACCCAAAATAAGGCTGGCGCCAACAATACCCAATATCACTTGGGCCACATTTTAATTTCGGTGTCTTCCGGCGCATCATCATTGGCCATTCAAAAAGCCAAAGAACAGGCAGATCACGTGGTGGCCGAATTACGTAAAGGTAAAGACTTTCGCGAAACAGCCATTAGCTATTCAAACGACGACCATGCCTTAAAGGGTGGCGACTTGGGTTGGCGGAGCATTGGCCAGATTCCTACTTTATTCACCGATACCGTTACCACCATGTCACAGGGCGAGGTATCCGACCCAATCAGAAGCCCGAGTGGTTTTCATATTATCAAAATGTTGGAAACTGAAGGCTCGGCACAACACATTATTACCAAAACCAAAGTTCGGCACATTTTGATTAAAACCAACGAACTGGTCGATGATACTGAAGCGCAAAAACGTATTCAGGCGTTACGGGATCGCATCAGTGATGGTGATGATTTTGCCGCATTGGCTCGCTCCCACTCGGAAGACAAAGGTTCCGCTGTCAACGGCGGTTCGCTGGATTGGGTGGCGCCCGGTGCATTGGTGCCCCCGTTTGAAGAAGCTATGAATAAGCTGGAGATCAACCAGATCAGCGTTCCGATTCAAACCCAATTTGGCTGGCATCTAATCCAGGTATTGGGTCGTGAAAACCAGGATGACAGTGCGCAATTCCGAAAAGATAAAGTCAGAGACGAAATCCGCAAGCGCAAAATCGAGGAAGAAACCGAATTATGGCTGCGGCGCTTGCGTGACGAAGCGTATGTTGAAATTGATCAAAACAGACTGTAACAGGCCTCTCAGTCATGCATGCCAATCCTCGTAAGCTGGAAAAGCTGCAAAAACGGCTGCAGCAGATATTGCATCAGAACAATCTGCAAGCCCATCGGAGTGCGATACAGCAGATCAGTGATGAATTACAGGTAGATGCCTCAGATTGCGCCGCCGCCTTGCTGTATATCAGCCAGCCGCATTTATTTGAAAATATACTCGAGCCGGAAGAGTTCTCAACTTCCCTGCCACAAGTCACCAGAAAGCCCAACTATCGAACGGTGCGTTATCGCCTGGATGTGGGCAGCAAGCATCAAATAGAGCACGAACAATTATTGGCGGTGCTGGTTGAAGAATCTGGCGTAGACAGAAAGCGCATTGCCAGACTCGACATGCGCGACACCTATACCCTGGTGGATTTACCGGATGGTATGCCGGCGGATATTTTTCAGTTACTCAGCGAGGCAACCGTAAAAGGCCACCCGCTCAGTATCAAACGCCTCAAGGCCAATCGCAAGAAGTTTCGCGACAGTCGTCGCGGCAGCGATCAAAAGGCATAAAAAAGCCGCCGGCAATTGCTTGGCGGCGGCTTGATTTAGGGATTACGAGACATGTCATCCTTGACATTTATCCCGAATACTCGCGTTAAAAAGTCCACTTAAAGCCGCCCATCATCTGAAAGCCTTGTCCCGGCTGAATGCCGTCAATGCGGCTGGCGATAAATTTCTTATCGCTCAGGTTGTAGCCGTTCATGAAGATATTGACATTTTTATTGACTTTGTAATTTGCAGAGGCGTTAAACAGTGTATAGCCGGCAATGATGCCGCGCTGTCCGTCAGCCGTTTCTGCGAGCGTATTTTCAGTGTCGGAAAATTGCTGGCCGATGCCTTGCACACCGAAGCGAATATCCAATCCCCAGGGGGTTTCCATGCCAATATTGGCGTTGACCAAGTGTTCTGGTGTATACGGCAAGCGGTTGCCCGCGACAAGTATTGGCGTATCACCTGGGTCTTCACGGTTAGCTACGCTGCTGTCTGAATAGGCATCGACATAAGTATAGGAATTTGTCAGGTAATAGTTGTATTCAGTGCCAAACAATTGATCGGAGTCGAGCCTGAAGCCCGCTTCAACACCCTGATGAACGCTAGTACCAACATTGGCGTAAAAATCGTCATTTCCCGGGACGGGAACATTGACGATTTGATCTTCAAAGTCGATACGGAAATAGGTCAATTCGGCCTTGATGCCTGGGGTGGGAGTGGTTCGAATGCCCGCTTCGTAATTCAAGCTCATCTCTGGATTAACTTGATTCAGCACGCCAGTGTTGCTCAGAACATCATCAATACGGGCCGGTGCGAAGCCGCGATGGATACCGGCAAACAATGTCACGTTGTCGATACCGTTGTAGGTCGTGCCGATGCCGGGCAGGGCTTCAGTCTTGACATAAGATTCAGATTTGTTGCCAACGTGGTTGATATTGTCCTGCTCGTAATGCTCAATCCGAATACCCGGTGTTAAGGTGAAATCGCCCAGGAAAAAACGATTTTGGGCGAAGAAGGACATCGCACGAGTGTCGAGCGAGTTGTTTTGATGACGATTGCGGTTTCTGTTGTTGATGGTGCCACGTGTCAGCTCTCTTGGGCCGGCATTGCCGACGTAGCGCTCGCGGTCCGCCCATTCGAAATGCCCGCGCACACCCAGGGTGGTTTCATTTTTGACACCAAAGCTGTTGTGCAGGAAGGTTAATTTAGGTTCGATGCCGAATACCCGATACGTTCTTGGGCGTTGTTCGTTACCACATTGTGCGGCGTTTTGTTCACTGATTTCAACGCCACTGGCGGCGCAGTTATTCAGTTCCGAAGAGTCATTCGCCTGCCGTACCGACTCCCTGAACATGTAATTGCCGTACATATTGGTGCTGAACTGTATTTTATCCGAGATATCAAATTCATACAGCGCTTGCCCGGCATAACGACGAACCTCAAAGGTATCGTTCAACAGGTAATTGGTGCGCTGGTTTTGTCGGAACATTTCGCTGGTCATGCCGGCTTCACCCATGTTGGCAAACTCATGCGTCAAAAGACCTTTCAGCATCAAACGTTGGCGGTCGTCGATTTTGATCAGAGACTTCAAGGCTAAATCATCAACTTCCTGATGTTGACCGTTACGGTTGCCGCCGGATTCCTGGCGAATATAGTCCAGAGACAGGCCGACATTATCAGCAGTGCCACCTAAGCGCAGATGAGTGTCGTAATAACCGTTGTTGCCGCCAGCACCGGAAAGTGAACCGCCGAATTCTTTGGGAATGGCTGGGCTGACAAAGTTGATGGCCCCGCCAACGGTTTGTGGACCGTACATGATTTGCCCGGAGCCTTTCAGCACCTCGATACGTTCGATCCGTTTACTGGATGGGATATAGTGGTTACTGGGGTCGCCGTAGGGCGCCAGTTGAATAGGGGCGCCGTCTTCCAATAGCTGGGTGCGGGCAGAACGTCTCGGGTCAAGGCCCCGGATACCAATGTTAATACGTCGACCCAGTACATCTTCGTCGACGATGTGAACGCCCGGCACGGTACGTAACGCATCTTTGTTGGAAAGCGGACCTTGTCGTTCCAGTGTGACCGGGTCGATGACAAAGGCTGAGCCCGGAATATGATCCAGATGCGACTGTGACTGCCCGATGATCTCCAGACTGGGCAGTTCCAACGCGGTTTGATCTTCGCCGATACCTGCCGCATTGACATTGGCACTTATCAATGCGATCGCGGCCAAGCTTAAACACATTGAAAATTGCTGCGGCGAATACGGAGATAAAACAGCGTTAATAGCTGTTTTTTGTTTAGTGTTACCCAACATGATATTTCCTAAAACAAAAAAATGATTAAATGATTCATTCCAGGGCATTGATCGCGCAAGCCGAATAGGAAAAATTCCCAAATATTTCCGATAAGCTCAAGATGACCCGCCAGCCGATAATTGCCAGTTACTCAGTGAAACAAGGGTCGGTTGGTGTCCACGCATTATCAACAGTTAACACCAAACGCAAAAAGATTCGCGGTAGCTGCCGCAGCAAGGCTCAAAATACAAAATAAGCTGCCGGCAAATGTTTGAGGCAGGCGTTTAACAATTGTTCTTAAACAATTCAGGATTTGGTTGCAAATAAGCTCCAGACATTCTGGTCTTAACAATGCACAGTTTACTAGCCCCTCTTTGACAAAGAGGGGCTGGGGGAGATTCTTCAAATAAATCCCCCCCTCAATCCTCTTTATGCCTTTTGGGGCTTTCTAAAAAGGGGGAGTTATGTTTGCGAAGTCCTTACAGGGTCAGGCGCACACCAATCCAGGCAGCACGGGGGGCGCCAACACCGACAAAACGTGCGTTTTCGTTTTCGCCCAGCCCCAAACCTTGCAATACATCGCCGGTTTCGCCGATAGCGCCAAAATTGGCATATTCGCGGTCAAACAAGTTGTTGACGCGACCAAACAAGGCTATATGCTGATTAAACCGATATTCGCTGCGTAAGTTGAAAACCACGAATGCAGGAATTTTGGCCGTCAAGTTGGCTTCATCCCCGCGTAGATATTGACCACTGTTGTAGTTCATATCAAAACCCAAGGTCCACTCTCGCAAAATGTCGTAATCGGTGCTGAACTTGGCCTGATGGGCGGGAATGCCCGGAATCCGATTTCCCGATCTGACTTGGGTAATCCCGTTACCATCAGCTTGCGGATGCGCAGCATTGGGGCTGCCAAACTCGCTTTGATAGGTGGCATCTATATAGGTGTAATTCGCCGACCAGCGCAATCGATTATCCAAAAACAAACCTGATAATCCAGCTTCCGCACCTTGCCGCTGGGTTTTGCCCACATTCTCGAACCAGCCCATACTGTTTACGTTGCCATTGCTTTGCCAAATGATGTCATTGTTATTGATGACATGAAAAAAACCGGCATTCCAATGCACAGTGCCTTCAAACGGCAAGCGTTTTAAATCGCCGCGAAAACCCGCTTCCCACGTATTGGCCACCACTTGCGCCAAGGGCGGGTCGGCCACAAAGGCATTGGGTAACTTGCAAGGCTTTGCGGGATCTGCACAGCTAAGCTCCATCGGCGTCGGCATCCGGGTGGATTCGCTGTAGTTACCATAAAACGTCAGCTCCGGCATGAAGGCATAGGTCAAACCGGCTGCCGGATTGATCCGGTTGAATGCATGCGAACCGTTCAGATCATCGCCGAACTGATCTTTCAAATACAGGTGCGAGATGTTGTAGCGACCGGAAACCGTCACATCCAGCTTATCCGTCACCGACAAGGTATCGGTCAAAAACACCCCATAGGTATTGGTTTCTGTATTCAAGCGCACATGCGAATCTCTTAAATAGACACCGCCGGGCGCCACACCACGATCTTCCGTTAAACTACCTAATTGGGTATCGGCCCGGTAATGTGCAGTGCTATGGTCGTAGCTGGCGCCACCAGTCAATTGATTCTCGCGACCAAACAGCTGGTGATGGAAAGCGTTTTGCAATGCCACCCCAAACGATTGCTGAGTGGTTTCGGTGGTGTTGATGGTGCCGCCTTCCAATGCTTCATTTTCAGAAATCTGACTGCCATCCAGCGCTGTCAATGGAACATTGCCATCGCATAAGAAGTCATTTCCGCCAACCTGACAATCTTCAAACTCACTACCATCCCCATTATAAGTACTCATCTTATTCCGACGGTAATAGGCAGTCCCTGACAATTGGTTTTGCTTGTTCAACCAGGTATCGCCCTCCAGAGACACCATGAACAAACGGTTGCGGGTCAAATCCGGATGGGTGAATACCTTGTCTCGCCCGAAAGCCAATAATTCTTCCGGCACGGCGCCATTACCTCGCAACTCGTTCTCGGAACCGGCAAAGTGCAAATCCAGGTTCGATTCATTACCACGCCAGCTCAGCGTACCAAAGCCACGTTTGGCATCGCTGCGGGAATGATCGCGCCAGCCTTCTTCAGAAAAATTATTAAAATCCGCGAAATAACCCCAGGTGCCGTTATTCCAACCCGTGCTGAGTTCTTCCGAGTGCCTGTCCCAGGAACCGCCCTGTACTTCCAGTTGATGCTTGGGTGAAGAAAAGCCGGTTTTGGTTTTGATGTTAATTGAGCCACCCAACGCATTTAAACCAAAGGCAGGATTGGAAGCAGGTTGCAAAGCCATGCTCTGGATAGCACCCTGCGGAATCAAATCCCAGTGAATCATGTCGCCAAAAGGCTCATTGAACCGCACGCCATTGACATAGGCCGCCATGCCTTGTGGCACCCCCATCAGTGGTGATGCGCTGAATCCACGATACTGAATATCGGGCTGCAGCGGATTGTTTTGGGCATCATTGATATTGACGCTGCCCATATAGCGATTCATGTAATCGGCGAGCGACAAGGCCTGTGATTGTTGCAATTCTTCAGCAGATACCGTTTGCACATTAGCCGGAATTTTGTTGATGTCAACACCGCCAACCTGCAGAGGCGACACGGCCACCACCTCGACTTTCTCCAAAGCCTGCGGCTCATCGGCAACTTGCTCGGCAATCGCCTCCGCCAGTGGCAGCATGGCAAACCAAGACAAAAATCCCAAGGCAACCTTGTTCATAACTCTACCTAAAACGCTTAAAAGGCCGGCAATAATAAGCAAGTTAGCGAATGGTTATTTAGATGATGATAAAAAAGGAAATTTTCCTGGTGGGTTTTTGTAAAAAATGTGCCGTTTTTCGATTCTTTCCTTGCAGGGAACGGCTGTGAACTTGGTTCACCGCCAAAGACTGAGCGGTGGCTCCATGACCAGCGTTCTCAAAATGTCGCTGCGGGAAATAAAGCCGATCAAGTGACCACTATCATTGGTTATGGGTACACCATCCACACCATGATTAAGCATGGCCGCAGCGATTCGTCTCACATCCGTGACAGGGGCTGCCGCAACCACGGGTGTGGTCATGACATCCGCCACCCGTCGTCCGAGTGACTCAACGATATTCCCTGCATCAACATTCAGAACGGTCAAAAGCTCTCGTTCGCTGACAATACCGACCATTTTCGATTCATGGTTGAGTACCGGGGCCTGATGAATATTATATTTGCGTAAAACAAGCCAGGCGCGAGCGGCGTCGTCGTCGGCTAAAACGCTGATTACCCGCGTTTGCATGATTTGATAGGCGTGGTAAAGAGGGCCTCGCTCCAGGTCATGCGATAGCATTTGACGGTAAGCCTGAATAGCCGTTTCCTGGGGGCGACGGTTTACTTCGAGGTCAACACCGCCCAATTCATCGCCTTCCTTTTCGATGGCGCGCACTTTGCGCGTCTTGTCAGTGGCAAACACCCGGTTCATTTCTTCCAGCGAGCCACTGAAAACCTGTCCGGTTATCCCATGAATTGTAAACATGCCTCCCTCCTGAAACTGCAAATTAGGGTGCCAGCATCACTTTTAAGCGACCATTGTAGGGTCGAATGTATTCGACCCGTGGGCTTCGATGCAAGTCAATTGGCGAATGAATTCGCCCCTACACCTAATCTTGTTTGCCTGAACTCATAAAAATCAATGGGCGCTGAATAGTTACATTGCCGGAATCTAGGTTCCACGGAGGGTTCGAAGCTCGCCAACCATGGCACTGCATAACCGCTTCCCGGCAGGTATGGCTGTTTTTCTTTAAACCTGACAAAAAATTAATCCCCCATAGTCAAAGGGGGACGTTATTTTTGGCGAAATCCTAAGAATAAGGCCATACCCAATTATCCGCAGCCGGCAGATCCGTGCCGTGCTCATAGGCATAATTACGGCATTCGATCTGCATGTCGCGCATTTTTTCCTTGACATGCGCCCCGGCCACTTTTAAAGATGCTATCCGGTCTATTGCATCGATCACCAGACTGAAGCGGTCGATTTCATTTTGAATCGCCAATTCCAGCGGTGTGTTGATGCTGCCTTTTTCTTTATAGCCGCGCACATGCAGGTTTTTATGGTTGTGGCGGCGGTAGGCCAAGCGATGAATCAGCCAGGGGTAGCCGTGGAAATTAAACAGCACCGGCTTATCCAAGGTGAAAAGGCTGTCGAAGTCTTTGTCGGACAAGCCGTGCGGATGCTCGGAGGCCGGCGCCAGTTTGTACAGATCGACCACGTTGACAAAGCGTACTTTCAAGTCCGGGAAGTGTTCGCGGAGGATTACAGTGGCGGCCAAGGCCTCCTTGGTAGGAATGTCGCCAGCGCTGGCCATGACCAAATCCGGCTCTGCGCCATTGTCGTTGCTGGCCCAGCCCCAGATACCGATGCCTTTGGTACAGTGCTTGATCGCAGCATCCATATCCAAGTACTGCAAATGCTTTTGCTTGTCGCAGACGATGACATTTATGTAATTGGTGCTTTCCAGACAGTGATTGGCTACCGACAGCAGACAGTTGACATCGGGCGGCAAGTAAATCCGCGTCACCGATGGGCTTTTGTTGACGACGATGTCCAGAAAACCGGGATCCTGATGGGTAAATCCGTTGTGATCCTGCCGCCAAACGGTCGAAGTGATCAGCAGGTTGAGCGACGAAATAGGCGCGCGCCAGGGAATTTCATTGCACATGGCCAGCCATTTGGCATGCTGGTTGAACATGGAATCGATGACATGCACGAAGGCTTCGTAGGTCGAAAAGAAGCCGTGTCGCCCGCTGAGCAGATACCCTTCCAGCCAGCCTTCCAGGGTGTGTTCGGACAGCATTTCCATCACTCGACCATCAACGGCCAGTTCGCCGCCATCGGTATCTTCCGGTAAATAATCGGCCAGCCAGGTTTTTTTACTGGCTTGATAGACATCGTCCAGCTTGTTGGAACTGTTTTCGTCCGGTCCGAACACCCGAAAATTCTGCATGTTGTCGCGCATGATGTCGCGCAAGAGCTTGCCCAGAGGCCGGGTGTTTTCGGCGCTAGTGGTGCCGGGTTTGGCGACACTGATTCCGTAATCACGAAAATCCGGCATCCGCAGCGCTTTACGCAAGCGACCGCCGTTGGCGTGCAGATTGGCGCTCATCCGCCGATGGCCTTTGGGGGCCAATGCTTTCAATTCAGGCCGTAAATGACCTGCTTCATCAAACAGTTCTTCGGCTTTATAACTCTGCAGCCATGCTTCCAGTTGCGCCAGATGGGCAGGATTTTCCCGTACACCACTTAAAGGCACTTGATGCGCGCGCCAGAAGCCTTCGATTTTATGCCCATCCACCTCTTTGGGTCCGGTCCAGCCTTTCGGTGAGCGCAATACGATCATCGGCCAGCGTGGGCGCACCGCCTGACCGGTGCGTCGCGCTTCCTCCTGAATCCGCTTGATCTCCAGCACACAGGCTTCCATAGCCGCTGCCATTTTGCCGTGCATGTCGATCGGGTCGCTGCCTTCTACAAAGTACGGCTGCCAGCCATAGCCTTTGAAAAGGTTATCCAGCTCCTCGTGGCTAATGCGCGACAGCAAGGTGGGATTGTTTATTTTGTAGCCGTTCAGATGCAGAATCGGCAGCACCGCGCCATCTCGTATCGGATTGAGAAATTTATTGGAATGCCAGGAGGTGGCCAAGGGGCCTGTTTCCGACTCACCATCGCCGACCACGACTGCCACCAGCAAATCCGGATTGTCGTAAGCCGCACCAAAAGCATGGGAAACGCTGTAGCCCAATTCACCGCCTTCGTGAATCGAACCGGGGGTTTCCGGGGTGCAATGACTGCCAATACCGCCTGGAAAGGAAAAGTCTTTGAAAAAGTTCAGCAAACCTTCGCTGTCTTCACTTTTATTGGGATAAATTTCGCTGTAGGTGCCTTCCAGATACACTGGCGCCAGCACGCCTGGTGCGCCATGACCGGGGCCGGCCAGAAAAATCGCATTCAGATCGTATTTATTGATCAGGCGATTGAGGTGAACATAGGTAAAACTCAAGCCGGGACTGGCTCCCCAGTGGCCTAGCAAGCGCGGTTTGATGTGGTCAGGTTTTAACGGTTCTTTCAGTAACGGATTGTCCCGCAAATAAATCATACCTGCCGCCAGGTAGTTGCAAGCGCGCCAATAGCCGTTGAGCAAGTCAAGTTCTTGATCTGTAGCGTTCATAGAAATCTCCTGTTTAAAAAATCATCAAAATAACCGGTTGTTTACGTTGTTCAAAATGGCTGTCACCGCAGGGTGATTCAGCTTTCTGCGTAAGGTTATGGCATAGAAACGTTCATGAACGCTATCGATTCTGCCGATTATCTCCACGCCATATTGTTTTTGCACTTCGGACTCCACCGAGCGTGGTGCTACAAATAAACCAACGCCACCTGCGCCAAAGGTTTTGATTAGGGCGCTGTCCTCAATTTCAGCCCTTACCAGTGGCGTGATGGCTTCGCTTTCGAACCATTGATCCAGTGCCCGCCGAAGTGCTGTATTGTTGGTCGGCAACAAAAATGGCGCGCCGGATAACGAGCGCGGAAAGTTGGCTTTATAGGTGCGTGCATGCTGTTCTGTCCCAAATACGCTGATGCCGCTCTCGCCCAGCAGATGGTTAAATGCTTTGCTGCTGCTGGCTGACATTAATGGCGTGTCGGACAGAATCAAGTCAACGCTCAGGAGGGCGGTCTCGTTTAACAAGCGTTCGGCTTTATCCGCAAAACAGATGATTTGTACGGGCTCCGGTATGCTGAATGCAGGTGCCAGCAACCGATAAACGACCAGCTTTGGCAAGGCGTCGGTTACGCCTACCGTCAGTCGCATACCACCGCCGGCGATGCGTCCATTCAAGGTGTTTGCCAGTTCCCGACCAATGCTAAAAATCTCTTCGGCGTAGTGATAGACGATGCGTCCCGTGTCGGTGAGTACTAGTTTGCGCCCGTTTCGGTGAAACAATTTTTCGCCAATCGTTTGTTCAAAAACAGCCAGTTGTCCGCTAATCGTTGGCTGAGCCAAATGCAGTTTTTCGCAGGCTCGGGTAATGCTTTCCTCGCGAACCACATTCCAAAAGTAAAACAGATGCTGGTAGTTTATACGCTTCATATTCATTTAAGTATTGTTAATTCCTATAAATATATTCCAATAATTCTATTTAACAATGGATTTTTATTCTCGTACTATGTTGAAAACGCACTTTGTCATATGCATCTTGGCAGGTTTTAGGCTTGCTATCCACTTAAGATCAAGTGGGAATTACAAGTGACAAGGCATTTCAACAACCGTTTTTCAGTTCATATGGGACGCAATAAGCTTGAAAAAACGTGTTCGAATTTTTCCATCAACATCAGATGAATACTCACTTTTTGAATTGAGATGATTAGGTGAAAACTTATATAAGTACAACTCCGCCAACCTTTAGGATTTACGCGGAATCATTCAGAAAATCCTGGAAGGAAGATTTGCTGGCCTCACTGGTGGTATTTCTTGTTGCCCTGCCTTTATCAATGGGTATTGCCATTGCATCTGGAATTCCGATGGAAATGGCTGCGCCAATTGGAATCGTGACCGCCATTATTGGTGGAATTGTTTGCGGTCCTCTGTCGGGCTGTCCTCTGCAGGTGAGAGGGCCTGCGGCTGGCTTGGCGGTTATGGTGGCGCTTTTTATTGGCGAATATGGTTTCGAAACACTGGGACTTATCGTTTTGATAGCAGGTTCTGTACAATTGTTGGCGGGGTTTATGGGGCTGGGCCAACTGTTCCGTGCCGTATCTCCGGCATTGATTCAAGGCATGCTGGCGGGGATTGGTGTGACAATCTTTGCCTCACAATGTCATATCATGCTGGATTATGCGCCACCTGGAACCGGCAAGGATTTTGGGGGCATGATCAACCTGCTATCGTTGCCGCAAGCCGTGTTATCTGCAGTCGGCAATATTCCCAATCAGTCCGCCGCCTTGATCGGCTTGTCGACTATTGCATCCTGGTTGTTGTGGATTCGGTTTGCGAGCAAGAAACTCAGACTGATTCCCGCGCCACTGATGAGCGTGATGGTGGCAACAGTCATTGCGACCTTACTGGCGTTACCCGTAAAGTTGATCCCAACACCAGAGGATTTGTCAGCTGCCATAAACTGGCCAAGCTCGATATGGCTGGATAGCTTAACGCACCGATCCATTTGGCTGGCCGGCATCTCACTGGCATTCGTTGCCAGTGCCGAGTCTCTGTTGACAGCCACCGCAGTCGACTCCATGCAGCGTCGCACACCGCGCACACAATATAATCGTGAACTGATGGCCGAAGGTTTTGGTAATGTCGTCTGCGGCATCTTAGGTGTGCTCCCGGTCACCGGCGTAATCGTGCGCAGTACCGCCAATGTCAATGCGGGGGCAAGAACCCGGCTATCCGGTGTTTTGCACGGGGTCTGGTTATTGCTGTTTGTCGTGGTAATGCCTAGTGTTTTAGCGCACATCCCGGTTGCGGCCCTCGCAGCCATCCTGGTGTTCACCGGCATAAAACTCACCAAATTTCAATTCGCCAAAATTCTGTGGCGCCAGGATAAAGGCGAAGCGGCAATTTATCTGGCTACACTGGGTTCAGTGGTGGTTGTGGATCTGTTTACCGGCATCGCGGTGGGCATTGTGCTGGCTTTGGCGAAGCTGATGTATTCGTTCTCACACCTCGACATCGAGGTTATTGAAGAGCCAGATAACGGACAGACTTTTATTTATCTCAAAGGCGCGGCGAGTTTTATGCGTCTACCCATTCTGGCGGATGTGCTTGAGAAACTCCCCGCCAAGACCCATGTGCATATTTTGATACGCGATTTAAATTTTATCGACCATGCCTGCCTTGATTTACTGGTCAACTTTGAGCAGCAGCATCAGGCGGCCGGCGGTGTGTTGGTTTTTGACTGGGCAGCCCTGCATAGTGTGTTTCAACGGCACGCCTGGGGTGCCAACGGCAAACCGCCACTGGTTTGATAAACCCTTGACGTGTATCCAGGACGGTCAAAATGAATTTAAAAACAATGTCTGTATTAACGATGGGCCTAATTTTGTTGAATGCTTGCGCCACTCTGGACAAAGCTTTGCGGCCTCAACAGTGGGCGCGAACAGTGCAAGATCAGGAATCGCGAGAAAACCACGAAGCATTGGCCAAACACTATGATGAAATCGCCCGGCAGATGTTGGCGGACGCCGAAGATAGCAAGCAAAAGGCTGATTATCATCGGCAGCTGGCGGCCGAGCTCAAATAATGCAACCCTTGGACCCTTCCGAAACCAATTACGCCGGGCAGCGTGTCGCGTTGCTCACCCAGCATGGCAAACAGGTGCCATTGGGCGAGTTCTTGAGCCAATGGTTAGATTGTCAACTTGAGCATGTCAGTGAATACGATACCGACCAACTCGGCACCTTTACTCGCGATATGGCCCGTTCGGGAAGTCAGCTTGAAGCCGCGAGAGCCAAGGCTCGGATCGGCATGGCGCTTGCCGGCTTGCCGATTGGTCTGGCCAGCGAAGGATCATTTGGACCCGATCCGTTCGCATTCATGTTGCCGCAAAACCTGGAACTGCTGATTTGGATCGATGATCGGCTGGGTATAGAAGTAGTGGCCACTGCATCGGGTAAGACCAATTTTGCCCACAAAACCGTCAAATCCTGGCAGGACGTCGAGTGCTTTGCCAAGGCAGCGGGTTTTCCTGAGCATTATCTGATCGTTCGTCCCAACGATGAACAGCATCCTCAGTTTCGTAAAGGCCTGTCGAATTGGGATAGTCTGCGGGATGCCGTTAATTGGGCGCTGGCCTCGTCCCCTCAGCGCCAAGCGTTTATCGAAACCGATATGCGCGCATTCGCCAACCCGACCCGCGTGCAGAACATTTGCCGAGCGGCTGAGGCATTGATGCAAAAATTGCAATCTTATTGTCCCGCTTGCGGGGCACCTGGGTTTGCCAAATCCGGCGTCATTCGAGGGTTGCCGTGCGAGGATTGCGGTCAGCCAACCGAAGCAGCGAAAGCCGATATACATAGTTGCGTAAGGTGTGAATACCAAACCCGGGTCAATCGTGAACCAGCGTTCGCAGCGCCCGAAAATTGTGGTTTCTGCAACCCATAAGTGGCAAGTGCTTGTTGGTGTGGCCTGTTACACAACCAGGACAGTAAACAGTGGGCATTTTTGAAAAACTTGCTGATCGACGTATTTTGCGGGTCAGCAGGAAAATTATTATAAACAACAGAATTTGGTAGCACTGATGCTGAGCAAACTGACCGGTGGAATACTTTACGATCCTGCACAACAGCTTGATGGCGAGATACGCGATATTTTTATTAGAGATGGTGTCATCGTGCAAAATCCCGGCGCTGATGCCCGCTTCGACGAAATCCATGATGTATCGGGTAAAGTTGTCATGGCTGGCGCCGTGGACATTCATAGCCATATCGCCGGCGGCAACGTCAACACCGCCCGCCTGTTGCTACCGGAGCAACATCGCAACCACATGGCGCGGCGCCTAAACCAGCCGTTTAGTACCGCCAAGTGGTCAACCACCGAGATAGGCTATCGCTACGCCAGAATGGGTTATACCACGGTGGTTGAACCGGCCATGTTGCCGGTCAATGCGCTGGACGTGCACTTGCAAATGGCCGATATTCCCATTATCGATACCGCAGCACTGGCCATATTGGGCAACGACGACTTATTGTTGCGATTGATGCGCGGCAAAGCCAGTCAGGCCCAAATCAACGATTATGTCGCCTGGACCCTGCATGCCACCCGTGCGCTGGGATTAAAGGTGATCAATGCGGGTGGTGCCAATGCCTTCAAAAGCAATGTTCGTCATTTCGATCTGGACGATATCGTGCCTGATTATGGCGTGAGCTCCAGACAGATATTGCAAACCCTGCAACGCGCTACATATGCACTGGGCGTACCTCATCCCGTGCATGTTCACTGTAATAACCTAGGTGTACCCGGTAATGTCGAAACGGTATTGGCGACCATGGAGGCAGCGCAAGGCTTGCCCATGCATTTGGCACATGTTCAATTTTATGCGTATGGCAAGGAAGGTACGCGCGGTTTCTCATCGGCGGCGGCGCAGTTGATGGATGGATTTCGCCGTTATCCCAACATCAGCATGGATGTCGGGCAAGTATTGTTTGGTCAGACCGTGACCATTTCCGGCGATGTGATTGCCCAGTACAGCCGAAACGCCGATGCCAGCCCCAATAAATGGGTGATGTGGGATGCCGAATGCGAAGGCTCCGGTGGCGTGGTGCCCTACCGTTATCGGCAGACCAGTTTCGTGAACGGCCTGCAATGGGCTATAGGCCTGGAAATGTTTTTATTGGCTGAAGATCCCGGTCGGGTGTTTTTTACCACCGACCACCCTAATGGCGCGCCGTTTACTTGTTATCCGCAGTTGTATCGGTTGTTGATGGACTATCAATATCGTCTGGAGTGTCTGGACAGCATTCACCCGGATGTGGTTGCCATGACTTTGCTTAAAGATCTTAAAAGAGAATTCTCCTTGTATGACATTGCGCTGATGACCCGGTGTGCTGCCGCCAAGCTGCTGGGCTTGGACGATCGCGGTCATCTGCTGCCGGGAGGCATTGCCGATATTGCTGTCTACACGCCGCATGACAATAAGGAGATCATGTTCGATCGGGCCGCGTTGGTGTTTAAAAATGGCCAGTTGGTGGTCAGGGATGGTGACATCGTCCAGCGGCTATCGGGTAAGGCCCAAACCATACTTCCCCAATATGATGGGAGCATCCGTCAGACTGTTCAACGCCATTTCAACCGTTTTTACAGCTTGTCGCTGGGTAACTTTATGGTGAATGACGTTGATTTCGTTCAACCGGACCAGCAACGGTTTTTCAGCCATGATTGCCTCAGCTGATGCCCCAATGACTAAAGCTTCAAAAATGCTTATTTTACTCAGGATTCCACAATGACAACTTATCAGTTAACTCACTTAAAACAACTGGAGGCCGAAAGTATCCACATCATCCGGGAAGTAGCGGCCTGTTTTGAAAAGCCTTGCATGTTCTACTCAATCGGCAAAGACTCGACTGTCATGCTGCACTTGGCCAGAAAAGCCTTTTGGCCCGGCAATGTCCCTTTCAGTTTATTACATATCGATACAACCTGGGAATTTGCCGAAATGGCGCGTTTTCGCGACAACCTGGTTACTAATTTAGGACTTGACTTAATAGTCCATATCAATGAACCCGCGTTGGCTATGGGCATACATCCTATCGAATCGGGCTCGGTCAAATATAATGACTTGATGAAAACGGAAGCTTTGAAACAAGCCGTAAACAAGTACGGTTTTGATGCTGCCCTGGGTGGGGCTCGTCGAGATGAAGAAAAATCGCGCGCCAAAGAAAGGGTGTTTTCGTTTAGGGACGCTAATCATCAATGGAACCCGAAACAACAACGCCCCGAACTGTGGCAAATTTATAACGCCGAAATCGACCGGGGCGAATCGGTCCGGGCCTTTCCGCTGT
This sequence comes from Methylomonas sp., assembly GCA_002928965.1. Lineage (GTDB taxonomy): Bacteria > Pseudomonadota > Gammaproteobacteria > Methylococcales > Methylomonadaceae > Methylomonas. Next base: position 423 of record PERU01000021.1, on the reverse strand, counting down.
CAAACTGGACTGAACTGGACGTTTGGCAATACATCATGCTGGAAAATATCGATCTTGTGCCGCTGTATTTTTCAGCGCAACGGCTTAGCTGGATTGACGAAAGTAGCGGGCAAATTCTGGCTTTGGACGACGAACGGATGCTGCCGTATTTGAACCCAAACGAACTCAAGACGTTAAAAAAACGCCAAATTCGCTTCCGTACTCTGGGGTGTTATCCGCAAACCGGCGCCATAGAAAGCGAGGCATCGTGCGTCCAAGACATTATCGGCGAAATGTTAGTCACTCGACAAAGCGAAAGGCAAGGACGGCTCCTAGACCAAGACCAGGCCGGCTCGATGGAGCTAAAAAAACGCGAAGGCTACTTTTAATCAACCCCTAGAGCATGTTATGTCCCACCAATCCGACCTTATCGCCACCGACATT
>PERU01000020.1 GCA_002928965.1 Methylomonas sp. | reverse complement strand
CTCTTTGATAAAGAGGGGTTGGGGGGAGATTTTTTAATAAATCCCCCTCGATCCCCCTTTTTCAAAGGGGGAAGTTATTTGTAGCGAAATCCTTATTGCGCTGCCAATAAGCATAGGTGACGGTAAGACAAGGTGTTTCATTCAGATCGCAGTAGCGATAATAGCTGACCTGAACAACTTGAGCGGCTGTTGTGGGTTACTATAAGTTGAACATTGGATAGATTTATCTTGACCAAGCCTTTTTTGAATCACACCATTGATAATCATGCACTCGCCCAATCGTTATCAACGCTTTTCCGATATTTCCACCAGCGAACGCATCCTCAACACCGTGTTTCTGCTGACCATTGGCTTTGGCTATCTGATGGCGTTGGTGAATGTTATTTATACCCATCAAGGCCGGGATGGCAAACGCGGTTTATCGATTGAAGACATCGTGATCATGTACCACGGCTCCAGCGAACAATCCCGCCTCGGTACGGCAATCAACGGCATCATGGAGCCCAATCTGCGATATAAGAGCGACAAGGAAGTGATTTTGAAGTGGATAGCGGACGGCGCAGAAAAACCTGCTTATGAACAATCTATTGCGCCGATTCTAAGCCGTGACTGCGTCCATTGCCATAACCCGCAACTCAACCCCACTTTACCCAATCTGACTAGCTTTGAGGGTGTGGCCGAAGTAGCCCAAAAAGGTGGCGCTACCGTGCCTTCACTGGTGCGGGTTTCGCATATACATGTATTCGGCATTGCCTTCATTCTGTATTTGATCGGCAAGATTTTCCTGCTGTGCGATATGAACATTTATGTCAAACGCATCGCTGTCGTCATCCCATTTATTGCCATGTTGCTGGATGTGGTGTCCTGGTTTATCACCAAGCATATCGCCGGCTTTGCCTATGTCGTGGTCCTTAGTGGTGCATTGATGGGCTTGTCGATGGGCGTACAAATTCTGCTAAGTATTTATCAGATGTGGTTTTATCGCAAAGACCGCCCCATCACCTGAAACCCCATTAAACGCCCGCTCATCAGGCACCCACAACATCTGATGCGATTTTTTAATCCTGGCCTTTAAAATTGTCAATCTGGTTGCGCTTGCCCATAACCTTTGGGAAGCAACTGCCGGAACGAAGCCATTTAAGTCCCGGACTAATAAAATCAAACCTTCCAAGCGCAGTTTCGACAGCTATGAGCTGAATATGTTGTGATTACTGCTGAAGCAATTGAATATTTGATCTATCATTTCCCGGTTGATTAACAATTCATACTGAAGGAAATACCAGTGGACATCGCTACATTATTCGGTTTTTTATTAGCTGTAATAATCATAACTGCCGCTATTTTGGTGGGTGGCGACATTATGCTCTTCATTGATCTGCCTTCTGTTTTGATTGTAGTCGGCGGTACATTCGGCGCGTCATTGATACGACTATCTTTGACTGATTTTCTGAGATCGTTTGGAGTTGCCTCACGAGCATTCATAAATAAACAAACCGACCCCAATCTGTTGATAGAAGAAGCCGTACTCTTATCAGAAATGGCACGAAAAAATGGCCTGCTTTCTTTGGAGTCCATTGAAATCACCGATTCATTCATGAAGAAAGGAGTTCGTTTATGCGTGGATGGCTACAATCCTGCGTTTGTGCAAAGTTTATTGCAACAGGATATCGATTTAATGGTAAGTCGGAACGAAGTGGGTCAAAGCATGTGGAAAGGGGTGGCGGATCTAGCCCCGGCGATGGGCATGATTGGCACCTTGGTCGGCTTGGTTCAAATGCTGTCCAACATGTCCGATCCTTCCGCAATTGGCCCGGCTATGGCGGTGGCTCTGTTGACGACGCTATACGGGGCTGTTATTGCTAACGTGTTCGCACTCCCAATGATTGATAAGCTGGCCAGCGTACAAAATTATGAAAAAGCCAATAAACAGCTGGTAATGAACTTTATTGTAAACCTGCAGGAAGGCACCAATCCCAAGGTATTGCGTACCTTATTGAACACCTATGTTGCCGAAAAGAAACGCCAGGAGGATTGAACATGGCCGATTGCCCAAAATGCCCACCAGTGGGAGCACCCATGTGGTTGACCACCTTTGCCGATTTAATGTCGTTATTGATGTGTTTTTTCATTCTCCTGCTGTCCATGGCCAGCATGGATGTTGTGAAATTCAAAGCGGCGGCAGATTCCTTGCAGCATGCTTTTGGAGTACAAAGGCAGATTGAAGTGGTTCAGATTCCGATGGGAAACAGCGTTATCGAACAACACTTCAGTCCGGGTCAGGTTCAGCCGACACCATTGGACGAAATTCGTCAATCCACCGAGGATGAGAAGGAAAATGCCAAAGAACAATTTATTCAGGACAAACTTAGTGAGATCAAAGTAGAAGCTGAAAAAATTAAGCAACAACTGAATACTGAAATCGAGCAGGGCTTGGTGACAGTCGAAACCAACGGTTTCCGCATCGTGATTCGCATCAGTGAAACTGGCTCTTTTGATTCGGCCAGCGCGATATTGCAACCCGGATTTGAACCCGTAATGGATAAAATCACTCAAACTGTCACTGAGTCTCAAGGCAAAGTTGTCGTGGCAGGCCATACTGACGATATGCCCATTAAAACCTTAACCTATCGCTCCAATTGGGAGTTATCAGCATCTCGTGCCGTCACCGTAGCTCAATACATGCTAGAAAAAAAACAAATCGACCCTAACCGCTTTTTAATTGAGGGCCATGCCGATACTCATCCGCTAGCGCCCAATGAATCACCTGAGAACAGGGCTAAAAACCGGCGAGTGGAAATTATTATTGCCAGGGATGAAGCTCTACTTCAAGATAAACTCGGATATTCGAAATCCATTCAAACCGACCAGTTAACCCGTTAAATCACTTTAAACCAGAGAACTTGAAATATGCTCAATGCAACAACCGAAAGGCGGCGTTTTTTCAGAATCAACGATACAGTAAGCCTGTCTTACCAGCCCATCGATGAAGCTACCGCTAATGCTGGGTTAAAGTCAGACCGACCTATCAACGGTCAGTGTTCGTTATCTGCCACGCTGGATGTATTGTCGCAGGAAGCGTTAGCTGTGATGAAACATTTAGAAAAACAAAACCCTGATTTTTTACAGCTTTATCGGATTTTGGATGCCAAAATCAATGCCATTGCCCAAAGCGTCATGTTTGTAGGTAGCAATGTCAACGCACACAATTCACAGGATATTAACTTGAGTGCTTCGGGTTTAGCATTTCAGCAGTCTGAGGCTTTGCCGGTAGGTCAGAATCTATCCATTGACATGTATCTGCCCACCACCCTGAGCCTGATTTACACCTATGGTCGAGTGATTAACTGTGTCGCCGTCGACGCCGACGCGAATTGCCCGGCTCATCACCTCATCTCTGTTGAGTTTACCCATATTCGCGAAGAAGACCAGGAACTGTTGATCAAGCATGTGGTGCGCATGCAATGGCAACAATTAAGGCAAACTAAAGCTGAGACAACGGCCACTTAGGAACAGGCTAAAGATTCGATTTCTTTATTTCGGGCTTATCGAAACAGGACCCGCTTACTTTTTGATGCGTTTTAAAGTAATGGAAACCAGCTCACCACCGCGAATCAGCGTATCAGCATCGGCAATCTTCCAGGCTTCTTCGCTGTCATCCGGCTTTTGTAAAACCAGATATTTTTGGCTACCGGACTCGCGCACAAAAATATCCTTATATTGGGTGCGGATACCTTCTGAATCGATAAAGTCCCGCCCGATGACAACGGTTTGCTCACCTGCGATCTGGGCGAAAGCGTTGAGGACTTCCACCGATGAGCCGACTTGCTCGCGGTATTCGCCTTCGTAGCCATGACCGCAGCCGGCCAGAATTAGGGTTAATCCCAAAATTAGAAGTCTTTTTAGATTCATGGTGATAGTTCCGGTTTTGGGGATTTATTGTGTCGCTGTCGCGACGGCTGTTTTAAAGTCGGGTCTCGGCCCGACAGCCGAGATACTTTCTTTTGCGTTGCCAAAAGAAAGTATCCAAAGAAAAGGCAACCCGGATGCCGCTTGTTTCCTGCGCTCCTCAGGTTTGAACGGGGTTTTCCGAAGGGGCTTCCCAGCCCCTACGAAAAACGCGATGCCTCCCTGCATCGCCCCTGTGGGCAATTCCGCACAAACCTTCCGGTGCTCTGCGCGGCCAAACGGGAGAAAACCCTCCCAGAATCAAAAACCTGATGGGTGTTTAGATATTCCTCGTTCCCACGCGCCGCGTGGGAATGCAGACTATCCGCGCCAGCGGTAACATACGACCAAGCTATCAAACGAGGTCAATCGCATGGGCCGCAGTCGCTACCGTATTTTCCAATCCCAACAGCCACATTTCTTAACCTGCACCGTGTTGAACTGGATACCGTTATTTACCCGGCCGGCTACCGTGCAAATCCTGCTGGACGCTTTACTTTACCGCCAACAGCAACATAATTGGCGGATCTACGGCTATGTCATCCTGGAAAACCATTTGCACTTGCTGGTACAAGCAGATGATTTACCTAATCAATTGGCTAATTTCAAGTCTTACACAGCGCGCCAGCTGATCGACTATTTTCAAACCATCAACGCCGAGCGATTGTTGCAGCAATTACATTGGTTTCGCAAGGCACATAAAACTGATCGGGATTATCAGTTGTGGGAAGAAGGTAGTCATCCGCAGTTGATCGATCGCCCTGAAGTATTGCAGCAAAAGCTGGATTACATTCACACCAATCCGGTCAAACGCGGTTATGTGGATTTGCCTGAGCATTGGCGGTATTCCAGTGCGCGGAATTATGCGGGGCAGGAAGGGTTGTTGCCGGTTTATCGGGATTGGTTTTGATTTGACCGCAGCGCGGTTGGGCGGTGTTCCCACGCGACGCGTGGGAACGAGATAAAAAACCATAAGCGGCGTCAATTGGCTTAGCAGTATGAACCGCACCATCCCTTCAAGCATTTGGCGCATGACGCTAACGCTAATGCGCCCTACAAAACATCCTAAATATTAGACGACTTCGGATTTCGAGTCGGGTTTGATCCCGTTATGCCGCGCCGAGCACCGGAGGTTTTGGCAGGATCAACACGGCATCCGGGCCGCCTTTTCTTTGGATACTTTCTTTTGGCGGAGCAAAAGAAAGTATCGCGGCCGTCGGTCCGCGAACCGACATTAAATCAACATCGCGATAGCGATACGTCATATTACTGCGTCCTTCGACAGGCTCAGGACGAACGGAGAAAAGCATCAAACTTTCAACTTCTCCATCAACATCTTATTAACTTCCCCTGGATTCGCCTTACCCTGAGTCTCTTTCATGATCTGCCCCACCAGAGCCATCAGTGCCTTGTCTTTACCTGCCCGATATTGCTCAACCGGCACCGGATTGGCGGCGATGACTTTGTCGACGATGGCTTCAATCGCACCGGTGTCGGTTATTTGCTTCAAGCCTTCTGATTCGATGATGTCATCGGCACTGGCGTCGCTGTTCCAAAGCTTGTCAAACACCTGTTTGGCAGTTTTACCAGAGATGGTGTTGTCGGCGATGCGTTTCAGCAAGCCGGCCAGACGTTCCGCGCTGACCGGACAATCGGCAATCTCCAGTCCGGCCTTGTTCAACGCGCCCAGCACGTCACCGGTCATCCAGTTAGTAACCAACTTGGCTTCGCCGCCGAAGGCTTTAACGACGGTTTCGTAAAAATCGGCCAGTTCACGCGATGAAGTCAGGGTGGCAGCGCTTTCAGCATCCTGGCCATATTGCTCGATGAAACGTTGCTTCTTGGCATCCGGTAATTCCGGCAAAGTGGCGCGGATTTCAGTTTTCAAAGCTTCTTCGATCAACACCGGCAACAGATCCGGATCGGGGAAGTAGCGGTAGTCGTTGGCTTCTTCCTTGCTGCGCATGGAGCGGGTTTCGTCTTTGTTGGCATCGTATAGCCGGGTTTCCTGAACCACTTTGCCCCCGCCTTCGATGACATCAATCTGCCGCTCGATTTCGTGGTTGATGGCTTTTTCGACGAATTTAAACGAGTTGATGTTTTTGATTTCAGCGCGAGTGCCGAACTCTTTTTGGCCTTTCGGGCGCACCGAGACGTTGGCGTCGCAGCGGAACGAACCTTCTTGCATATTGCCGTCACAAATTTCCAAATAGCGCACCAATTCGTGCAACTTGCGCATATAAGCCACGGCTTCCTTGGCTGAACGCATATCCGGTTCGGAGACGATTTCCAGCAGCGGTGTGCCGGCGCGATTCAAGTCGATGCCGGTCAGGCCGTGGAAGTCTTCGTGCAGCGATTTACCAGCGTCTTCTTCCAGATGGGCGCGAGTGATACCGATGCGTTTTTCAACGCCGTCTACTTCGATATCCAGATGGCCGTTGCCGACGATGGGCAGTTCGAACTGGCTGATCTGGTAGCCTTTCGGTAAGTCCGGGTAAAAATAGTTTTTACGGGCAAATACCGAGTGCGGGGCGATTTCAGCATCGATGGCCAAACCGAAAGTCACGGCCTTGCGTACGGCATCTTTGTTCAACACCGGCAGAACACCCGGCAAGCCTAAATCGACTGCACAAGCTTGGGTATTAGGCTCTGCACCGTAAGCGGTGGCAGCGCCGGAGAAGATTTTGGATTGGGTGGACAGTTGGGTGTGAATTTCCAGGCCGATGACGGCTTCCCATTGTGAGTTCATTCTTGATTTCCTTTAAAGCTTATTCGGCAAAAACGTCGTTCAAATCGATTTGCAGGTCGGGGAATAAATGCGGGCTGGCAATTTCGTTGCCGGGATACAGAGCGCGAAGTTGATATTTGCCGCTATCGTCCAGCACGAATTGCTGGACGATTTGTTCGTAGGGAAACACCAGCCAGTACTCGATGACGCCGCTTTCTTGGTATAAATCGTATTTCAGGCGGACTTCCTTTCGGCTGTTGCCCGGTGACAATACCTCAATAATCCAGTCCGGCGCGCCGTCGCAGCCTTGCTCAGTGAGTTTGTCTCTGTCGCAGATCACGCATAAATCGGGCTGCACGACGCTAAACGCTTCGCCATTTTTGAGTAGCGATTTGCGGCGGTCGTAAAGCTTTACGTCAAATGGGGCGACAAACACCTCGCAGGGTTTGCGCTTGAAATAGTTTCCCAAGTGCAGGAACAAGTTGCCGGAGACGCTCTGGTGCTTGCGATTGGGCGCGGGCGACATCGCCATGATCTTGCCTTTAATCAGCTCAACCGACTCTTCAAGCCGCCAAGTCAAGTAATCGGCATAGCTGTAAGTGCCATCCATATCCAGTTGCGACAATTCGGTGATCTTAGCCATGATCAATCTCCGTTATTCAAAACCCTTCGGCACTTGCAGGTGCCAGTCGGTGGCTTGTTGATAGCGATGGCCGACATTCAGCAATTTGGCTTCGCTGAAATAATTGCCAATCACCTGCAAGCCAACCGGTTTGCCATCAATGAAACCAGCAGGAATCGACATAGCCGGCAGACCAGCCAGATTGATGGCGATGGTGTAAATATCTTCCAGATACATCTGAATCGGATCATCGGTTTTTTCACCGATACGGAAGGCTGTACCGGGCGTAACAGGCCCCATCAACACATCGACGCCGCTTAATGCCCGTTTAAAGTCATCGCTGATCAGGCGACGGACTTGCTGGGCTTTTAAATAATACGCATCGTAATAACCGGCTGACAGTGCATAAGTACCCATCAGAATCCGCCGTTTCACTTCAGCACCAAAGGCTTCACCGCGCGAGCGGGTGTAGAGATCGGCCAGATCCTGCGGATTCTGGCAACGATAACCAAACCGCACACCGTCGTAACGGGATAGGTTAGACGAACACTCGGCGGAAGCGATCACATAATAAGCCGGAATAGCCAGTTCCAAATTAGGCATATCCACTTCTTGGATTTCCGCGCCCAGCTTACGATATTCTTCAATGGCAGCCTGAATGGTGGCAGCCATTTGATTATCGAGTCCAGCACTGAAAAACTGTTTTGGCAAACCAATTTTCAAGCCCTGTAAACTGTCGTTCAGACCGGCGCTATAGTTAGGTACGGGCTGATCGACGCTGGTGGAATCTTTAGTATCAAAGCCGGCCATGGTTTGCAGAAGCAACGCGGCATCTTCAGCACTACGCGCCATAGGCCCTCCCTGATCCAGACTGGATGCGTAGGCAATCATGCCGTAACGTGATACCCGACCGTAAGTCGGCTTCAAGCCGGTGATGCCGCAAAACGCTGCCGGTTGCCGAATCGAGCCACCGGTATCGGTACCAGTCACTGCGGGTGCCAATCGCGCCGCAACTGCAGCGGCAGAACCGCCGGACGAACCACCTGGAACGGAATCGGTGGCCCAAGGGTTACGGACAGGACCGTAAAAACTGTTCTCATTTGACGAGCCCATGGCGAACTCGTCCATGTTGAGCTTACCCAGCATTACGGCACCGGCTTGGTTGAAATGCTCAACCACCGTGGCGTTATAGGGCGCAATGAAGTTATCCAGCATTTTCGAACCGCAACTGGTTTTAACGCCTAGGGTGCAGAAAATGTCTTTTTGGGCAATCGGGATACCGGCCAGCGGCCCGGCATTACCACCAGCAATCAATTGATCTGCGGCCTGGGCTTGTTGCAAAGCAGTGTCTTCGCTGACGCTGATAAAGGCGTTTAAATCCTGATGTTGGTGAATACGACTCAGGAAAGCTTGAGTTAATTCGACACTGGAAAACTGTTGACTGCGCAGCCCTGCTGCCAGTTCGCTAAGCGTTAGGTTATGCATAATCGTTCTTAATCAATGACTTTGGGAACCAGATACAGTCCGGCTTCGGTTTGGGGCGCAATAGTTTGAAAATGGTCGCGCTGATCGGTTTCACTTACCACATCGTCGCGCAAGCGCTGCATTTGATCCAATGGATGTGCCATGGGTACGACACCGTCCGTATTGGTTTGTCCCATTTGCGTCATTAAATCCAGCATACTGGACAAATCTTTGGCGTAATGTTCAATCTGCTGTTCATCAATGCCCAACCTGGCAAGGTGGGCGATTTTTTTCACGTCACTGGCCGACAACGACATCATTAAGCTCCATATTGAGTAATGTAATTATGATACTTTATATCTTGCTCAACTGCCTGCTTGATTGATAAAGTAGCGGGATTTTCTGTGCGCTTTGGTGTAATCATGTTCAAACGAATTCGCGGCCTCTTTTCTAACGATTTATCCATTGATTTGGGTACAGCAAATACCCTGATCTATGTCCCAGGCCAAGGAATCGTCCTCAACGAACCGTCTGTGGTGGCTATTAAGGAAGACAAAGTCCGTGGTCAAAAGACCATTGCGGCTATTGGTGCTGACGCAAAAATGATGCTGGGGCGCACCCCTGGTAATATCACTGCGATACGGCCATTGAAAGACGGCGTGATTGCGGATTTCGCCGTCACCGAACGCATGCTGCGATTTTTTATTAAAAAAGTACATGAAAACAAACTGTTACGCCCCAGTCCGCGCATCTTGATTTGCGTACCTTGCGGTTCGACGCAAGTTGAACGTCGCGCCATTCGTGAATCGGCAGCAATGGCCGGTGCTCGCGAAGTGTATTTGATCGAAGAACCCATGTCAGCTGCGGTTGGCGCAGGCTTGCCGGTGGATACCGCGCATGGCTCCATGGTGTTGGACATTGGCGGCGGCACATCAGAAGTAGCAGTGATTTCCTTGAATGGCATTGTGTATTCGGCTTCGGTCAGAATCGGTGGGGACCGCTTTGATGAATCTATCATTGCCTATGTACGCCGCAATTACGGCACCTTGATCGGTGAAGCCACTGCCGAAAAAATCAAACATGAAATCGGCGCAGCTTATCCAGGTAGCGAAGTACGTGAAATGCAGGTTACCGGTCGAAATCTGGCAGAAGGCGTGCCACGAAGCTTTTCATTAAACAGCAACGAAATTCTGGAAGCCTTGCAAGAACCTTTATCCGGAATTGTCAGCGCTGTGAAAGTAGCATTGGAACAAACACCACCGGAATTAGGCGCAGACGTCGCCAGTCGCGGTATTGTCCTTACCGGTGGCGGCGCACTCCTGAAAGACATAGACAGACTCATCGCCGAAGAAACCGGACTGCCAGTGTATATTGCTGACGATCCACTCACCTGCGTAGCGCGCGGTGGCGGTATGGTATTGGAAATGCTGGATAAAAAAGGTGCTTCAGCGTTCTCGCTGGAATAACCCCCTAGCAATCATGAAAACTTGAAATCACCCCGGCTAATGAAAGCTGGGGTAGCAGCGATGCCAGTCGGGACGCCATGACCCTCGGTTAGCGACAGGCAGCATTCCTATGATAACTTTCATAGCAAAACCAGATGAACGCTTTTTGATCGAAAACAGCCTTTTTCTGGGGCTGTCTTGTTCGTTATAGCAATGACTAATCTAAACGTGTTGCCATGTTAATATTATTTCTCCTTCTTCGGCATTCAGCTTTGCTAGATGCGCTTGCCGCTCCATGATTAGTTTAGAGGTTTTGCCATAAAACTTTTATTTGCCCAAGGACCTTCGCTGAATACACGCTTATTGGTTGCCATTCTGGCCGCTGTGGCGTTATTGGTGACTGATTATCGAACATCTCGCCTGCATACCCTGCGTTCGATCATGTCGCTTGCCACGCACCCATTACAATTGCTGGCCAGCCTGCCCGGTGACAGCATAAGCGTGATGTCGGAAACGGTGTTTTCATATGCTGAATTAAAAAAAGAAAATAGCCATCTCAAAGAAACCCAGCTGATCAACGATGCCAAACTGTTAAAATTAGAGGCCTTAGAAAAAGAAAACACCCGTTTACGGGTATTGCTGGAAAATTCATTTCGCTTGGGCGAGCAAGTGCTGGTAGCAGAACTGCTTTCAGTAAAACTAGACCCGTATGAACATACCGTGGTGGTCAACAAAGGCACCCGCTTTGGCGTGCATGCAGAACAACCGGTTCTGGATGCCAATGGCATCGTTGGCCAGGTCATACGCGCCCTGCCATCCAGCTCGGAAGTCATGTTGATTACTGACCCGGATCACGCCATTCCGGTAGAAGTCAACCGAAACGGCTTGCGCACCATTGCGTTCGGCACTGGTCAGCAAAACCGCCTGCAATTACCATTTTTAGCTAAAAATGCCGATATTGTGCCCGGCGACCTGCTGGTGACCTCAGGTTTGGGCGGTGTTTTTCCAGCAGGCTATCCCGTAGCGGTCGTGGACAAGTTCGAAACCCGTCCGGATAAATCTTTCGCCAATATTTACGCCACGCCTAAAGCGCAATTGGAGACCAGCCGCGAATTCCTGATTGTCTGGAGCGATTCCAATCCAGTTTTCCTGGACAATAAAAACGCACCCCCCAAAAACGCCCCAACAGAAGCCGAGCATGACCTCCCATAGCCCGTTCGCTATTTTCTATTTTCTACTGACGTTATCGGTTGCCATGGTGATGCGGATCATGGATCTATTTCCAGGCTTGGCCGAGTTTAATCCGGACTGGATTGCACTGGTACTGATTTACTGGTGTATCGCTTTACCGGAGCGATTTGGGGTTTTCACAGCGTTTACGGTAGGCTTGTTCACAGATGTGCTGACCAGTCATTTACTGGGTCAAAATGCCCTGATTTACGCCCTATTCAGTTATTTCAGTATCAGTCAACACCGCCGCTTACGGCAGTTTCCGGTGCCGCAGCAATGCGTGTTTGTGCTGTTTTGCCTAAGCTGTGGCCAGATTTTGGTTTTTGGGATGCAAAGCATGCAAGCCGCCAATCATTTACCCTTGTCTTCCTGGTATCCGGTTCTAACCGGCACGCTAGCTTGGCCCTTGGTATTTTTAGTGCTGCGCGCCATTCGGGTTTTGACTCGTATCAGCTAACCGGCATGGACAGAAGATTTGCTATCAAAGACTCACTAGCGGAAAACAGAATCTTCCTAAGCCGGATTGTGGCTGCATTTTTTTTGATCATTCTGCTGATTACCGGCTTGGTAATCAGATTAGTGTATTTGCAGGTAGTCGGGCATGAACATTATGCGACCATGTCGAAAGACAATCGTATCAAAATCGCCCCGCTCCCCCCGACGCGCGGCATTATTTATGATCGCCAAGGCCGCATGCTGGCTGAAAACGTCCCGACTTATAGCCTGGAATTGATTCCCGAACAAATCAAGGATATAGATGACACATTGGCAAAGCTACAACGGCTGTTAGCTATCTCAGATGAAAAAATCGAGCAATTTCAAAAGCTGCGCAAGCGTAATAAAGCCTTTACCAGCACACCGCTGCTACAAAACCTATCCGATGAAGAAGTAGCCAAATTTGCCGTCGTTCGTCCGTATTTTCCAGGTGTGGACGTATACGCGCGACTGGTCAGACACTATCCTTTCGGCGAACTGGCTGCGCATGTGGTTGGTTATGTTGGACGCATCAATGAACAAGAACTTAAAACCCTGCCAGCCACCGAATACCGAGGCACCGACATCATCGGCAAAAACGGCATCGAAAAATCTTACGAATCGCAATTGCTAGGCACCGCCGGCTACGAAGAAATTGAAACCAATGCTCAAGCCAGAGCGGTCAACACAGTGGCAACCGTCGAACCTGTCGCCGGTTCCAATATCTATTTAACGCTGGATATGGATTTGCAAAAAATCGCTTACGATGCGTTGGGTGAATACAATGGCGCGGCAGTGGCCATTGACATTAAAACCGGTGGCGTATTAGTGTTTGCCAGCCGACCCGGCTTTGATCCCAATCCGTTCGTGACCGGGATTTCCGGCAAAGATTACAAAGCCCTGCGGGATTCACCTCATCAACCGCTTTATAACCGCGCCCTTCGTGGCCTTTACCCGCCGGGCTCGACTGTGAAACCTTTCGTGGCGCTGGCAGGCCTGGAATATGGCGTGATCGATTTCAATCATAGTCTGTATTGCCCCGGCTATTACAAGTTGCCCAACGTCGACCACAAATATCGCGACTGGAAAAAGTGGGGGCATGGCATGGTGGACATGAACGAAGCCATCACCGAATCTTGCGATGTGTATTTTTATGATCTGGCACTGGCGCTGGGCATCGACAGAATGTCCGATTTCATGCATCAGTTCGGCTTTGGTGAAAAAAGCGGTATCGATTTAGTGGGTGAAGTCAGCGGCCTGATGCCCTCTAAAGAATGGAAAAAAAGTCACCGCAACAAAGCTTGGTATCCTGGCGAAACCCTGATTACCGGGATTGGTCAGGGCTATACACAGGTAACGCCACTGCAATTAGCCCGCGCCACCGCGATTTTAGCCAACCACGGCAAAGTCATTACCCCGCACTTGGTGCAGGAAATTATCACCCCGGATTACGCCACTCCGCCGGAATTGTTGCCGGACAGTAAAATTCCACTAAAAAAACAACATGTGGATAACATCATCCACGCCATGACTAATGTGGTGCATGGTACGCGTGGCACGGCGGGACGACTGGCTAAAGCCATCAATTACCAAATTGCCGGCAAAACCGGCACTGCCCAGGTTTTTACCATCAAGCAGGAAGAAAAATACAACGAAGACGCCATTGAGTTCAATATGCGCGACCATGCGTTATTTATTGCCTTTGCCCCAGTGCACGACCCTAAAATTGCCGTGGCAATCGTGGCAGAACATGGCGGCCATGGCGGCTCAGTCGCAGCGCCTATGGCTGGTGAAATTATCGACGCCTACCTGAATCCCAAAAAGGATACCCAACATGAAAATTGAAATGCGTTCCGAGCAATTTCAATCGCCATCATTAATCGGTAATTTGCTACGCAAACTGCATATTGATATTCCATTGTTTATGGTGCTATTAATGATTTGCGCGCTCAGTTTTGTGATTTTATGGAGCGCCGGCGGACAAAACGAAACCCTGTTGTTTCGACATGCCAGTCGAACCGGACTGGCTATTACGGTGATGATCGTGCTGGCACATATCAACCCGCGGCAGTTCCAGGCGTTTTCGGTAGTTTTTTTCAGCATTTGCGTATGCTTATTACTGGCAGTAGCCATCATGGGTCAAGTCAGCATGGGCGCTCAACGTTGGCTGGATCTGGGGTTTTTTCGTTTCCAGCCATCGGAATTTACCAAGATTGCAGCCCCAATGATGCTGGCTTGGTATTTATCCGAACATGCCCTGCCGCCTAAACCCAGGAATCTGCTGGCCGCCTGCATTTTATTACTGTTGCCGGTACTGCTAATTGCCAAACAACCGGATTTGGGCACTTCGTTACTGGTAGCCAGCTCCGGCGCGGCAGTCCTGTTTTTTGCAGGTTTATCCTGGTGGCTAATGATCGGTATCGCAACACTCTTGGCTGGATTGACGCCCGTGTTGTGGCATTTCATGCGCGAATATCAACGCAACCGAGTATTAACCTTTATCAATCCGGAAGCCGATCCTATGGGTACCGGCTACCATATCATTCAATCCAAAATCGCCATCGGCTCCGGTGGCATCAACGGTAAAGGCTGGCTGGGCAGTACCCAGTCCAAACTAGACTTTTTACCGGAAAGTTCCACGGATTTTATCTTTGCGGTGTTTGCAGAAGAATTTGGTTTATTTGGCTGCGTGGGCTTGTTGTTTTTGTATTTGTTGGTCATTAGCCGCTGCTTTTATATCGCAGTACAGGCGCAAGACACCTATAGCCGCTTACTGGCCGGCAGTCTGGCGTTTACTTTTTTTGTGTATGTTTTCGTCAATATTGGCATGGTGATCGGCATATTGCCGGTGGTCGGCGTGCCGTTGCCGCTGGTCAGTTATGGCGGCACCTCCATGGTGACACTAATGGCCGGTTTTGGCATTTTGATGTCGATACACACCCACCGCAAACTTTTACCAATCTAAGGCATTTATGAAAACCAATCGACTCTTATGTGCTGCTTTGCTAAGTACCAGCTTAGTTTGTGCAATGCCGGCAACCGCAGAATTGGCTAACACTGATTCGCTAAATGGCTTTATCCAGCAAATGGTCAAACAGCATCATTTCAACGAGGCTGAACTCAGAACACTGTTTCAAGCCGTCGAGTTTCAGCAGCAGATACTGGATGCGATGGCCAAACCGGCTGAGGCCAAACCCTGGTTTCAGTATCGAAACATTTTCTTGACCGAGTCCCGTATCGACGGCGGCGTGCAGTTTTGGCGAGAAAATGAAGCCGCTTTGCAGGCCGTTGAACAACAATACGGTGTACCGGCTGAAATCATCATTGCCATCATTGGCGTGGAAACCAAATACGGCGCCTTCACCGGCAAATATCGAGTCATTGATGCGTTGTCGACACTGGGTTTCGGTCACCCCACTCGTAGCGAATTTTTCTTGAAGGAACTGGAAAACTTTTTGTTATTGAGCCGTGAAGAACATCTAGACCCCCTGCAACCCATAGGTTCCTATGCCGGCGCCATGGGCTTGACCCAATTCATGCCCAGCAGTTACCGAGCCTACGCCAAAGATTTTGACCGGGATAACAAACGCGACATCTGGCGCAATAATGCCGACGCCATTGCCAGTGTGGCTAATTATTTCGTCGCCAACAAATGGCAACGCGGTGGTGCGATCACGTATCAAGTATCCGCTAACGGCGATGCTTACAAATCAGCCTTAAGCAAAGGTGTCAAGCCGGATGTATCCATTGGAGAATTGCGCAAACTGGGTGTGAACACGCCGGCACAACTCAATGTATCTGAGCAGGTCAAGCTATTGAGCTACCCGATGCAGGATCACGAACAACTTTGGCTGGGCTTGCATAATTTTTATGTCATCACTCGCTACAACCATAGTCCGCTGTATGCCATGGCGGCTTATCAACTCAGCCAGGCCATCCGCGAGAAAAAATTGGCGCATTAACTGTCGCCGCCCCAGCGTTCGAGCACACTGTACTCCACCCCGTGCGGGGTGGAGCGCGATTCAACCAGACAAAACCCATCTGAATTCCACTCAATCGGCTCGAACAGAATCTGCGGTAGTGATTGCGCATGTCTGAGCAACGTCACATGCGGTACATAAGGCCTTTCCTCAAAGTAAAGGTCATTTTGCATGGCCGCCAGTTGAAGTTGTTCGACCAGTAAGGACAAATTGGCATCGGTTTGTCGACTGCGTAAACACACAATCGCTGGTTTTTTCCAATAGGCCAAATGATCGAAACATAACTGCATGGCGGCAGGCTTGATTTGCGCCGCAGCAGCAGTGATCGCCTGTTGTTGTGCGTTATTGACCTGCCCTAAAAACAACACGGTGACATGCAAATTATCAGCAAAAACAGGTTTACCGACGCCCTGAATCTGTTGCGCCAGATGCGCACAAGTCAGTCGCGTCAAATCCTCAGGCCACAATGCAAAAAACAGACGTTTCATTCAAAACCTTTCTGCCAGCAGTTGCTGAATGCGCAACTCCAGTTCCGGAAAAAATCCAAATGTGCAATGACGCAGTTTGCCATGCTGATCAATCAAGATATGCGATGGCGTGCCTTGCAAAGCAAATCCATTGAAGGTTTGCGGGGTATATTGCTGTTGTTGCAGGTAGTTAACAACCCGCTGTTTCAACTGCTGTTGATAAGCTGAAGGCTGGTGAAAAAACTCGGGGAGATGGGCCTGAATATAGTGATCAACTCTGGCCTCACTGACAGGCAGATCATTTTTAATCAAGGAATCCATTGCCACCGGAAAAGGTATCCGTTGCGGCCAGCAGTCCTCTATAAGTTGCCCTTTTTCAGATAACGCTTTGTATGTTTCGCCTACCACATGGCCGTTTTCCAACAGGGCTTTTAAATTATCCAGAGTATTTTTATCAAAATCTTCAAATGCCGTAGCAATGCCCAACACCGCCAAACCTTGGCTGGCATAGCGGTTATGCAAGTCAATCGCTTGCGGCAAGGAATACAAAAAACAACCGGGACAATTGACTTGAAACACTTCAATCAATACCACCTGCCCGATCAGTCCTTGCAAGCTGACCGAATCGCCCTGCACCCACTGCATTAGCGATAAGGGTGGCGGCATGTGTCCAAGCGTTGCATGAACCATGGTAAAAGTTACAAGAAATTAAACAAAGATAGATTTTGTACCTTGGTAAACGCCTGTTGAGCGGCCTGCAAAGAAACTTGTTGCAAGTTAAATCTGCTTAAGGCTTCAGCGTAATCAAGATCACCAATTTCCGATGCCGTGGCTTGATTTTCCAGGATATAGTCTGCGTTTAGGCTTTCCTGGCTATCCAGTGCATGCAAACGCGCTCCAGTAGATGCGCGAACCATTTCAAATCGTTTCATCGCTTGATCCAGATCGGTCAAGGAATTTGAATTGGGCTGGTCTGCCTGCAAATCCTGAGACAGCTTTGCAACCGCCTGAAATATATTGGAGATGGAGCCCGGCTCCAAGGGGTCTGCTGCCAATTCACCAAACACCTGATTGCCAGGATCAGCATCGGTCAGACTACGCTCAGGCCCAATAGCAATTCGCCTATGGCTGTCTGGTTCACCGTCAAACGAGTAATTACCCGCCAGAGAGCTATACGCTGCCGTATCGGTTTTAGTGCCGGAAAAAATATATTCTCCGTTGGCATTGCGTGTATTGGCCAACGTGAGCAAATGTTCATTTAGCTGATTGATTTCTTTGGAAATTTGTTTACGATTTTCCTGGGTGTTAATGCCATTTAAGCCCTGGATTGCCAGATCCCTGATGCGGTGAATGGTTTCGGTAGCATTCCCCAGACTGGATTCCTGCAGTTCCAATCGCTGCCTAGCTGTGTTGATATTGACCTGGAACTGCTCATTGACTTTTATGTTTTGCTGGAAATTAATTAGATCCGCTGCAGCAACTGAGTTTTCGGAAGGCGTTAGATATTTTTTACCGCTCGAAAGTTTAAGCTGAGTTTGAGTCAACTTTGCATGTTGGTCCAACATGGCATTGACACTCAATTGGTGTTGAAAAGTCGTTGATACTCGCATGATGACGCTCCTAACGTACGATGCCTATCAGTGTATCGAAAAGATTGCTGGCGACGGATACGGCCCTCGCTGCAGCCTGATAGGCATTTTGAAACTTGATCAAATTTGCCGCCTCTTCATCCAGATTAACACCCGCCAAATCCTCACGCGCCGCAGTAGCTTGGTTAAACAACACTTCTTGAGCACTCCGTCCTACCATTGCTGTTCGCGTTTGCGAACCTACCGTTGCTACTATTTGTCCGTAGATTTGACTGAGAGAGCTTTTACCGCCCATCATCAGATTTTTTGACTCCAACCCGGCAAGTTGTAAGGCAATACTGTTATCACCTGCCAATCCTGGCGCAGCGGCAGCGGCAATTTGCTTGGGTGAAGCAATATTCTGATTCAGCTTGATACTGCCAGCCATATTAAAATGCGGACTAATGATAAATGTATCACCTTGAGTTTGAGTGCCATCAATGTTGATACTAAAACCGTTAGCCGCCGCGGTATCAGTTAATTCTCCAAAACTACTAAGATCCACTGCTTGATTGGTACTTAAATTGGTTAATTGATACGTATCGATTCCAGTCACAGTCACCCGATAAGATGCACCCCAATTTTGGGTTGGATTTGTGATGGACAAATCCAATGGATCAGGAGGCAGATAGACAGCAGTCACCTTCAGAGCAGTATCACCAGCCGTTACTCTGACTTGCGCGGTGGGCGTACCCAATTCAAAGAAATTCTGACCATTCTGACCTTGCATGTCATAACCGTTTCGATAAACAGCATTAAACTCCTCCGCCAAACCGCTTGCCATCAGCCCCATCTGCTGTTGCGCAGGGTCAAGCATGCCATCCCTAAAGCGGATGCTGCCATATATCTGTCCACCTGTCAGGGTATGGGAAATATCTTCGCCATTCATCATCAACATTCTTCGTGAAGGATCATCCAAAGCCGCCTGTAATGACAAACTACTGGCGTGATTTCCCAGAATCAAGGGTTGCCCCTGACCAGCAAATACACTAAAGCTGCCATTCGGTTGAGGAACTACTGCAATATCCATCTTTTCCGCCATTTTCGCCAATAGCAAATCGCGCTGATCCATCAAGGCATTCGGCAATTGTAGCCCCTGAGATTTACCAATAGCATCGGTTATTTGCTGGTTTAAATTGGCAATAGACTTTGCAAACGCATTGACTTCCTGCACAGACGTTTCCAGATTATTATTAACCTGCTGGCGAATTTCTTCAAAACGGGCAGACAAACTATTGAAGTGTTTGGCAATCGCATCCCCTTCAGACAACATCACCTGCCGAGCCGGCAATGACGTGGGATCGTTAGCCACATCATTGACACTGTTGAAAAAAGTCTTCATAGCGGAGGATAAGCCAGTACTTTGATCGGCCAGCAAATTATCAATGCGGGAGGACAAACGATAAAAATTGTCTACATCATGAAAGGCTGTGGAACTAGCACGTACTTGATTATTAATAAATTCATCGTAACTTCGCTTGATGGTGGCGACATTTACGCCGCTGCCCATATAGCCGTTACCTGAATATTGCTCCGGTCTCGTCTGCAATTCAACACGCTGGCGGCTATATCCCTCTGTATTGACATTGGCAATGTTATTGCTGGTCACGTCCAGTGAACGTTGAAAAGCCGCCAGTCCGGAGATTGCCGAATTTATAATGCCGATTGACATATTGCCTCCTAGCCTACATCAGCCATGGATTGAGCGGCGATCTGGCTGTTATAAATACTCATGATTTTTTCAGCATAACGTGGATCAGTGGCATAACCGGCCTTTTGTAACTCCCGTACATACTGTGCAGGGTTATCGGCATTTTTCAGGGCATCGCCATACCTGGGATTGGACTTGATGAAACTGACATAATCATCAAAACTTTGCTTGTACGAATCATAGGATCTGAAACCTGCCATTTCCTTTCTAGCCACATCACCATCAAACTCCAGCGTAGACACCCTGGCCTGTTTGCCCTGCCAGCTTTTATCGGCTTTGATGTTGAACAGATTAAAACTGCTGTCACCCTGGGCGTTTTTAATCACGGATTTACCCCAGCCGGTTTCCAGTGCCGCCTGCGCCAAGAGTACGTTGGCATCGACGCCCAACTCGCTGGCAGCCTGTTGTGCATGGGGCAGTAACTGACTCATAAATATTTGTTTATTAACGGACATTTCGCCTGAATTGCTGCGACCGCCGGCCTGCATGGCTTGCCATTGTTCATTTAATGACCGCTGACTCTGTTCAAGTCGCTCCAGACTTTCCTGCAAACTGCTGAGACCGGATTCATCCAAAGGCTCGGCAGAATACGCAGCTTGTTTCAGATGCAACGGTTGAACATGTGCGTTGTTATTGGCTCCCATCGCCCTGTTCAAATAATCCCCAGCCTGCATGGTTTCTTCATCATCGGATTTTTGTTTGGGCGACAACTGTTTGGCAATCACATCCGCCAGACCCACTCCCGGCTTACCCGACAATTCGATAGCCATCTGTTGATCGAACATGTCCCGATAAAACTCACTTTGTTTGCTATCCAGGGCTCCGTCAGCCAGTTTGGCTTGACGCATACTTTTTAACACCATGTTCAAAAACACCGATTCAAACTGTTTTGACACTTCCTTGATCGCTTCCGGTGTTTTCTCACGGGCGCCTTGTTTTAGCTTGGCTAAGCCATTAAAGTCGGTATAAACCGCTGCTGTATCTGTGTTTAACATGAGAACCTCCTGATCAGGCTCGACCAAAATTTGACGCCTGCACCTATATCACCATTAACTCAGCACGAAGTGCGCCAGCTGACTTCAACGCTTCCAAAATAGCTACCAAGTCGCTGGGCGCTGCACCAACACTATTGACTGCCTGCACAATTTCATCCAGTGATACCCCCGGACTAAACACAAACATGTGGTTATTCTCTTCCTTCACCGACACGTCGGATTGTGGTGTCACTGCCGTTGTGCCGCCGGCTAATGCACCGGGCTGACTGACTTGCAGATTTTCGTTGATCGTCACGGTAAGACTGCCATGCGATACCGCAGCGGGTTGGACTCTAACCTTGCTATTGATGATGACTGTGCCGGTTCTGGAATTGATAATCACTTTGGCTGGCGCATCATCGGGCGATACCTCAATATTCTCCAGTACAGAGGTGAAACTCACTCGTTGATTAACATCAACAGGCGCCCTGACTGTCACAGAGGTGCCATCAACCGCTTGTGCAGCGCCTGCTCCTAACGATTTATTAATGGCTTCGGCAACCCGGCTGGCAGTGGTAAAGTCGGCACTGTTGAGGTTAAACACCAAATCAGCGCTTTGATCAAACGAGGTAGGTACGGCCCGTTCCACGATAGCCCCATTTGGCACCCGTCCCACCAATGGATTGTTGACGGTAATTTTTGAACCATCCTGACCGGAGGCGCTTAATCCGCCTACTACTAAATTACCCTGTGCTACCGCGTACACGTTACCGTCGGCACCACGCAAAGGGCTCATCAATAATGATCCGCCACGCAGGCTTTTGGCGTCGCCAATCGAAGACACGGTCACGTCAATTTTTTGACCTGGCTTGGCAAATGCGGGCAAATCAGCATGCACACTCACGAGCGCCACGTTTTTGGCCCTGGGATCGGTGCCGGGCGGCAAAGTCATGCCGAGTTTACCCATCATGTTGCGCAAACTTTGGCCGGTAAAACGGGTTTTATCCCCGGATTTATCCAAACCGGTCACCAATCCATAACCAATCAACTGGTTGCTGCGTACACCAGCCACCGAGGCAATGTCTTTGATCCGTTCGGCCTGCGCCGCAGTAGTCAGCAGACCTAAAAACAATACTAAAATCAGCCTGTTCATGACAGTGCTCCGTTAAAAAGGAAAGATCGGACTATTAAAGAAGCGCGCCAACCAACCCATTTTGTTGGAATCAGCCACCGCGCCATCACCGGTATACATAATGGTGGCATCGGCCACTTTACTGGATGGTACGATATTGGCCACATCAATATCGATGGGTCGGACAATACCGGATAAACGGATGTATTCGCTGCCGTCGTTGAGCGCTACGCGTTTTTCGCCACGTACCCGTAAATTACCGTTAGGCATGACTTCAACAACCGTCACGCTGATATCACCGGTCAACAGATTACTTTGTCGAGCGTCCCCCATGCCTTCAAAACTTTGCGAGGTGGCAATCTCGGTTTTCACATCCTGCCCTAAAATGGTGGCCGGACTCATACCCATTAAATACGGGGCTTGCACGCTGATCGATGTATCTTTGGCCGTTCCCAGATCGGCTATCTTTTGCGCATTGGTTCTTTCGTTGAGCGTCACTGTCAATACATCCCCTACCCGTCTGGCGGCATGATCTTCAAACAGGCGCATATCGTAACCGGATTGATAAATGGAACCGTTATTGGCAGGGGGTGGGCGCAAATCGGCTGGTTGTACCGGCGAAAAATCCATATCCCGTTTGGGCACAGTGTCGCAACCCATCAAAATAACGGCTGACAAACTGATTAACACGATGGTTTTCATGATGAATGTCCTGAGTCTAAAGTTGCTGAGTCACGTATGACAGCATTTCATCGGTGGTAGAAATGGCTTTGGAGTTCATTTCGTAGGCACGCTGGGTTTCAATCATATTCACCAGTTCTTCCACTACGTTGACGTTAGAAGTCTCTAACGCACCTTGCATCAAAAACCCGCGTTCTTCCTCTCCGGGTACGCCGATGAGGGCTGGGCCACTGGCCACGGATTCACGGAACAGGTTTTCGCCGACGGGTTCCAGACCGGCAGGATTGATAAAGTCGGCCAATTGAATCTGCCCGACGTTGGTGGCGGCAGCATTTCCGGGTTGAACCACATTGACCGAACCATCACGACCAATACTGATGCTGAGGGCATCCGGTGGAATGGCGATATTGGGTTCCAGCGTCAAGCCGCCGGCAGTCACGATCTGACCTTGCGAATCCAATTTAAACGAGCCGTCGCGGGTATATTGAATGTCGCCATTGGGCATCAAAATTTGCAGATAACCACGACCATTAATGGCCACATCCAGCGAATTTTCAGTTTGCAGAATATTGCCCTGGGTATGCAGTTTCTCAGTTGCCACGGTTCTGACCCCGGTGCCCAACTGAAGGCCAGTGGGTAATTCAGTATTTTGGGTAGTTTGCGAGCCAACCTGCCGCATACTTTGATAGACCAGATCTTCAAAGATGGGCCGGGCTTTTTTGAATCCTGTGGTATTGACGTTGGCCAAGTTATTGGAAATAACCGCCATTCGGGTTTGTTGGGCATCCAGGCCGGTTTTGGCCACCCATAAAGCACGTTCTGTCATGATAACCTCCTGATGACATTTTTTTGTCTTATCAGGAGTAAAGCAGGTTTTATGCCATTTGCATTAACTTGGCAGTGGCACCAGCATTTTCATCGACACTTTTCATGACTTTACTTTGCATTTCAAAGTTGCGTTGCAATTCGATCATTTCCACCATCGCCGCCATGGCGTTGACGTTACTGCCTTCCAACGCCCCCGTCATCAGATTGATATTGGCATCTGCCGGTGGCGGGGCCGCACCAGCTTGTTTTAGATGCATCAAACCATCTTCGCGTTTTTCCAGATTATTATTACCAGGATTGACAAGCTTGATGCGATCCGCCACCACTAACGCAGTGGCGTTGGAACCTTGCGGAATAAAACTAATAGTGCCATCACGGCCAATTTCTACCTTTTGAGCGGGCGGCATGCTAATGGGTTGCCCCTGCTCACCCAACAATTGCAGACCTGCACCGTTAACCAGCAAACCTTCCGGTGTGATTTTTAAATCACCGGCCCGGGTATAAGCCTCATTCCCATCCTTGGCCCGCACAGCGAACCAGCCATCGCCATTAATCGCCACATCCAGATCACGACCTGTGGTTTGTAAGCCACCGGCGGCCATATCGCTGCCAGGACGTTCGGTCATGGCATAGACCCGGGTAGGAAAACCCGGACCGAAGGCTGGCATGGCTCTAAATTGTTCAAAATCCTGTTTAAAACCGACCGTTTGACTATGCGCCATATTGTTGGCGTTGGCGGTTTGCGCCAGCAAGGTTTGCTTGGCGCCGTTCATCGCGATATACAGACTACGATCCATGATGGCTCTCCCTCAATTAGATGTTGAGTATGGCTTGCATGATTTGATTTTCTGTGGTGATGGTTTGGGCGTTGGCTTGATAATGCTGCTGAGCCACGATCAGATTTACCAGTTGGGCAGCCAGATCAACGTTGGAAGCTTCCAAAGCACCCGATTGAATGGTACCGAAATTATTACCGCCCGCCTCGCCACGAATCGGCTCACCCGAATTGGCACTTTGACCCCAAGTAGAATCACCCAGCTTGGCCAAGCCGTTCACATTGGGGAATCGTGTCAAGGCAACCTGCCCAACGGTTGTGGAACCGCCATTACTGAAACGGGCAAAGATCACCCCCTCATCATCAATATCGATACCGGTTAAACGTCCAGCCGGCAAACCATTTTGTGACATTTCGTTGACACTGAATTTCTGCTGTACCTGAGTAGATCCGACATAACTGATTGAA
Source organism: Methylomonas sp. (assembly GCA_002928965.1). Classification (GTDB taxonomy): domain Bacteria; phylum Pseudomonadota; class Gammaproteobacteria; order Methylococcales; family Methylomonadaceae; genus Methylomonas. Next base: position 44,538 of record PERU01000020.1, on the reverse strand, counting down.
GTAATATCGATGGGTGCAGCACCATTATTAGGATCAAACGGTGGGTCCATATCAAATATCGATGCAGTATCGTCCACCAACTTACCCGCATCATTAAAAATCAACGCTCCCGAGCCAACAGGTGTCTTGGTTATCGTCGTGGGATCGGCACCATCCAAAACAGGATCGCTCATAAAATGAAAAACATCCCAATTGTTATCCGCTGTTTTCACAAAATAACTCGTCATGATATGCGGTGAACCAAGTGAATCATATACCGTAACCGAGGTTTGGCTGTTATAACTCCCGTTTGTGTCTGGATTCGCTGTATCAAATGCTACTGAAGGAACCCCATCTTGAGAATTCAGATTGACAATCATTTTTACGCTATCAGTTGCGGAAGGCAGACCAGTCAGCGTGTTGATCTGTACCGCTTTTGTCACGCCTACACTAAATCCATCAGTCACTTTTGTACCATTGGGCTGATACACCAATAAAGCCGAACCTTGGTTATTCACCAAATAACCCTCTCGATCCAATTTAAACTCACCTGCCCTAGTATAAGATAAGTTATTGATTTCAGTAGGACTTTTAGCAAGCGTGAAAAATCCCTCGCCACTAATAGCCAAATCCAGATTATTTTGGGTAAACGACAAGTTTCCTTGAGTAAACTGTTGTGCAACGTTGGCTACCTTGACACCCGCACCTGGCTGGATACTGCTCACACCTCCCAAGCTGGAGGCATACACGTCGGCAAATTCTGAACGTGAACGCTTGAAACCAATCGTATTGGCATTGGCGATATTGTTGCCCGTCACCGCCAGATTATTGGACGCGGCATTCAAGCCGCTTAATGCTGTTGTAAATGGCATGATCGCCTCCTATCTATAAAATTTGTTTGATTTGGTTGAATTTGACAGGACCCAATCCCGTCAAGTTAACCTGCAAGCCTTTGTTACCGCTACCCATAGTGACACTGTGGACCAGCGACTTGATATTGGTAGATACTGCGGTATTGGTGCCATCGATTTCAGCTTGAGCCTGAATCTCATAAACACCGGGGTTGGCAAGTTGACCATTTTTATCAACACCGTCCCAGCTAAAGGAGTTGGAACCGGAAGGTTGCGCACCCATACTGATTTCGCGGATGGTTTCGCCCGTTTGAGGATTGACGATACTAAGCTTCACATTGGGTGAACTACTCGGCAGTTCAAAATCTCCCGTTACGCTGCCACCGGCAGACAGCAAGGCTTGCTGACTGGGAGCCGAAACATAACGCCCCACCAAACTTGCCGCCTGCAGCGCTTGATCGGAACTGATGCTGTTGGCAAAATCCTTGAACGAGGCTTGCAAATCCTGTATGCCGGATACCGTGCTGAATTGCGCCATTTGCCCCAGAAACTCGCCGTTCTCCATGGGTTTCATCGGATCCTGATGTGTCAATTGGGTGGTCAACAATTTCAAAAACTGTTCCTGACCCAAAGTTTGCTTTTGTTGGGCGGCAGTCGATGTGGTTGCTAACCCCAGGCTTTTGTATGTATCTATGGTATTAGTCGTCATGATTTATCCTCACGAACCCATTTTCAGGGTTTGTAACATCAGGTTTTTGGCAGTATTCAAAACCTCGACATTGTTTTCATACGACCGGGTGGCTGACATCATGTTAGCCATTTCCTCGACCGTGTTGACATTCGGTTTGTAGATGTACCCCAACTCATCCGCCATCGGGTGATTCGGGGAATATTCCATGACAGGAGGCGCTTTACTCTCAACGACGCCCAGAACATTCACACTGCTGGTGGCATTTTGTTTATCCATGATGTTTTTCATTTCCGCCGCGAACACAGGTTGGCGAGACTTGTAAACTTCATCCATGCTACTGCTGATACTGTTGGCATTGGAGATATTGCTGGCCACCAGATTTAAACGCAGATTCTGCGCATTCATGCCGCTGCCGGCGATATTAAAGATATTCATGGAAGACATGGTTATTCTCCGCGGATGGCTGTCATCAGCCCTGAAAATTTGCTACTGATAAACTGCAAACTGGCTTGGTATTGCACGGCATTTTCTGCATATTTGGACTGCTCAATATGCGCTTCAACAGTATTGCCATCCAACGAAGCCTGCTGAGGATTGCGAAAACGCAAATCGGCACCCAGTACAGTTTGTGAACTGCTGAGATGTCCGCTTTGGGTGCGATTTATATCGTTGCGCGAATTCATGGTTTGAGACAATACTGACTTGAAATCCAAGTCCCGGGCCTTGAAATCCGGCGTATCCACGTTGGCCAGATTCGCAGCCAAAATTTCACTACGCTTTTCACGCAAGGCAAGCGCTTGTGGATGTATGCCTAATGCATTGTTGAAATTGATTGCCATTGTAAACGCCTCCTGTTTTTAAAAAGGATAAAGCAGGAGTCATGCCAAACTTATTAATTATTGATTTATCAATTAATTGATCTTTGGCATTTAACTCTACGGTGTCAAAAGTCCGCTCATATTGACATGCGGCAAAAATTTTCCGCCCTGGTAAATCGTCAATAATCTGACGGAAGTACAGCTGAAGAAAAATCGATTTAGTGCAGACGCACTGATAGGCCATAGAACCTAGGAATCCACCTCAGATAAGACGATTCGAGGGAGGAGCACGATGCCTTTCGCAGCCAAAAATTAAGCCCAGGAGCCCTACTCTTTCCAGCAGAGCAACGGAACTTAGCCGCCAAGACTTTAAGTGAGAACGATATAATTTAAGTATGTATTTGATCAGCACTCAGGATTGGGTTGTAAATAACGTCCAGAAATTCTGGTCTTAGCAACGCCCGATTTACACTCGCATCTATGACAAGAAAGGGGGATTCTTCAAATAAATCACCCTGACCCCCCTTTATGTCCTGCGGGTACTTTGAAAAGGGTGACGTTATGATTGGCTAAATCCTAAAGCCGCCACCTCTATGTTGACAGCAAACCAGCTGTCAATGAATATGTACTTCCCGTGATTTGGATTTATCACTTCTAGCCAAGGTGAAATCATCCTGACTGCCGGGCATTGGACTGCCATCATTGTTAAGATGAATCAGAGTACCATCGTCTTTAATGCTGAACTGGCGCTTGGTTGCATCTTTATTGGAGGTTAAGGTCAGGATGTTTTTTTTATCATTCCAATCATACTTTCCCTTGTCGAAATACTCTCGAGATGATGCTCTTGCATACTGGGTAACCAATAAATAATTATTTTTTTGTTTCAAGGATAAAGTCATCTTCAATCCATCACAATCTTGTTGATCACAAGGTAGATAGCCGTAAAACACACCACGAAAACCCTCAGTTTGTTCAGCAATTTTTGCATGGGCAGCATGATCCATATCTTTTTGATGAATCATTTCCCTGGCTTTCAAGGTTCTTTCCTGAAGTTGTTTATCAGATTCCGCCCAGGCGCTGGTAAAGGCTGGCAGCAATGCAGCGAAAAAAATCAACGTCACATTTTTTTTAGTTTTTCTATTTAATGTTTGCATATACGATTTTTCTGTTTAGGTGTGTAAAGTATTTGTCCTCAAAATGTACGATTTCAAGAGTACCAGCTTTATTTCTGATATCAACAAATGGCTATGCAAGTTTAAGGCGATTATGAATTTTTAACCGATTTAACCATGAACCAGCCTAAACTGCAGGGCCAACCAGCCATAACCCACTTTCCATTCAATCCCAGTTCACTATGTTAGAAATTTACTTAGACAGTGCCAATTTAGCAGAAATCAGTCGCCTATCTCGGACTCTACCCCTAGCCGGGGTGACGACCAATCCCTCTATCATGGCGACCGCCGGCCTGGGGTTAGGCGAATTATTGCCCGCACTGACAGAAATATTGGGTCCTAACAGTCGATTTCACGTCCAGGTTATCAGCAATACTTTAGAAGACATCATTGCCGAGGCCAGACAACTGCATGCGCTGCCGTTCGATATTGTCGTAAAAATACCCGCTAATAGCGCCGGTTTGACTGCTATCAAACACATCAAACAAGACAACATCCCAGTTTTGGCGACAGCTATTTACACTGTGCAACAGGGCATGATCGCGGCTTTAAACGGTGCGGACTATTTAGCCCCTTATCTCAATCGTATCGATAATCTGGGCTTCGATGGTGGTTCTGTCGTCAGCGACTTACAGCACTTTATCAATCAGTATCAACTGCCCTGCAAACTGCTGGTAGCCAGTTTTAAAAATGTTCAGCAGGTTTTACAGGTGTTTAAACTGGGTGTGCACGCTATAACCTTACCCTCGGATATTGCCCACCAAATGCTTACCACACCGGCAACTGACGCTGCCGTGCTGCAATTCAGCCGGGATTGGCAGGCAACTTTTGCGGATAAATTATCTTTTGAAACGTAAACAGCAACTCGCAACAGACAAACTAAGGATTTGGTTGAAAATAATTTCCCGCAACTCCGGACACGTCGTTCCGGCAGGGATTGCCGGAACCCAGAAGCCAAGGATGGCGAAGGTCTTTCCGATCCCTGTGAACTGGTTACCGGCAATCCCCTTGTGCCCCAGAGGGTATGCCGGTATGACGGCCTAACTTAATGGCAGTGACGCAGTGCATGGGTACCATAAACGGAAGTTATTTCTGACGGAATCCTAAAGTTGTTGCTGAAGCAGCTTTAAAAAGTAAGTGGATGTTGAGGATACTGAGCCAGTCTAATGGCCCGCCAAATCTGGCTTCGACAGACCCAGGACGAACGAAATAATAAATGGAACCGGGTTAATAATCAGCCCTTACTCAGCAGGAATTTCAAGGTCTTGAATAGTATTGAAACCTATCGGATTGCCAATGCGAAGTTGTTTTGGGCTACTAATTTTGCCGTACTCAAACGCAAGTGACTTAACATTTGAGTCCTCATCTCAAGAAAATGCCTTGAGGCGCAACCGTGAACCGATTACGCCTGCAAATCAGCACTGACCCGATCCAACACCAAACAAGGTTCAAACAAAAACTTAATGACCGCCGTGCGCGGGTTCGCTTTCGGTCATATCTGTACGCCGTAAGATATAACGATCCGCCAGTTTCCCCGTCGGACGCTCGCCTTTACTGTCTAGCTGAATCAGCATATTTTCTCCCACAAAATATTGACGGGTAGTGGAGCCGTCGCGTGACGTCAATACAATGGCGTTGTTTTTATCACTCCAGGTGAATTTACCTTTTTCCACATGATCTCTGGGAGACTTGCCTGTGTATTGATAAATCAGCACATAACTGCTGTTTTTATTTAAGGCAAGCGAGGTTTTAAGGCCCACACAATCATCACAGGGCAGAAAACCATTGTAAATACCCGGCCAATCCAGACTGTTTTGAGCATTATGGTGAGAATCGTGATTTTGCCCTTCTGCGGATTCTGCAAATACCGGGGTATGAGCACCAATCATTGAGATAAGCGCAAGGCAGCTCAGGGTTGTTTTAAATGTTTTGCTGATGGTTTGCATATTGATTCCTCTGAAACATACGTAAAAATAGTGACCGATATCAAGCTATTCAATCAGCCACCGAGATACTCGACCAATGTTCGTTATTGTTGCATAGCCTGGGGCTTTAAACTGTTTTTCGGATTTTTATTTGTCATTTTAAAAAACAGCTTAAAACCGACTGGCGTGCTGACGGGCATTTAGCAACCACTGATCAAGCCAATGTTTACAGCATGGGTACCAGATCCAATTCAAACATAATCGCATCCTCTCGACCATTTTTGGCTGGGTAATACCCTTTGCGTACACCGATTTCCCGGAATCCGGTTTGTTTGTACAAATGAATGGCACCGGGATTACTGGGACGGACTTCCAGAAACATTTTTTCAGCACGCGGACGCGCATACTCGACTAAATGTTCCAGCATTTTACGGCCAGCGCCCTGCCGTTGAAAATGCGGGCTGACGCTGATGTTCATGATGTGCGCTTCGCCGACCATGACAGAAATGATGCAATAACCGACAATCACATCATCCGGCGCTTCACAAACCCAGTTGGTATAGTTCATGGCCCGAAAGCAGTCTTTGAATACCCCTTCCGACCAGGGAAACTCATAATTTTGCGCCTCAATTTTCAATACTGCCGGCAAATCGCTGACATCCATTTTGCGTAGCCTCAATAAATCCTTGCTGTCTACGGAATCCGGAAATACCTTGGCGTAAAACTCGCGATCAGCGTCATACAGCACGGCATCTTTTAATTTGTGTAGCAATTTCCACATAACAGTTAACTTTCCAGCGATTGATAAACAGACCATGCAAATTGCAGGTCTTCCCAGGCTTTAGCTTTTTCCGACAAACTGCGTAACAAGTACGCCGGATGGTGCACCACCACCAACGGTGTATTTTCCAGACTGTGTTGATGCCCGCGCAATTTTGCCAGAGGTTGTGTGGTGTTGAGTAAGTTTTGTGCAGCAATACGGCCAACAGCCAGAATTATCTTGGGTTGAATCAAGCCGATTTGCCGCGTCAAAAACTCATGGCAGGCTTCGACCTCGCCGGCTTGCGGATCGCGATTGTTGGGTGGTCGGCATTTCAGCATATTGGCGATATATACCTGCTCACGTTGCAAGCCGATCGCCCGGATCATTTCGTTCAACAGTTGTCCAGCGCGACCGACAAAAGGTTCGCCTTGCAAGTCTTCGTCCCGGCCAGGTGCCTCGCCGATCAGCATCCAGCTCGCATGTTTATTACCGACGCCAAACACGGTTTGGGTGCGGGTTTCGCATAATGAGCAGGCGCGGCACAGCGACACTTGCTGTTGCAGGCCTTTCCAGGCTTGGTCATCGGTGTAAACTTTGGCATGCTGCGTGACTGGAGCCAAAGCATCGCGCGCGGGTGCCGTCAACGATGTCAGGTCATGCTTGTGATCGCCAGCCACTTCGGTTGACGCTAGAATGGGCGTTACTGCGGTTTGAAATTCAACCATGTCACCTTGGTAGGCCTCGGTTTGTGATGCACACCCAACCACTTCCGCAGATACTTGCTCTCTGACAGACTGATGTCTGGGTACCCAGACATCAATCCCCATCGCCGCCAGATATTGCAAGCGAACCGATTCTTTCATCTTCAGCGCTTAAACATCGCCTTTTTGCGGATGTTGGCGTTGGTCAGGGCTTTGCAGTTTATTGACCGCATTGATATACGCTTTGGCTGAAGCGATGACGATGTCAGTGTCGGCACCGGAACCGTTGACGATGCGACCGGCATTTTCCAGCCTGACCGTGACTTCGCCCTGTGAGTCAGTCCCGGTCGTGATGTTATTGACAGAATACAAAGCCAAGGTCGCACCGGTTGTGACCAAACTCTCGATAGCTTTCAGGCTGGCATCTACAGCACCGCCGCCGGAAGCGCTACCTGTCAGTTCTTTACCGTCGACCAAGATGGTAACGGTGGCGTTTGGCACTTCGCCAGTTTCCGAGCAGACTTTCAATGCCACCAACTTGATATGCTCGTCTTCGGCTTCGAAACTTTGTTCGGAAATCAGGGCTTGCAGATCTTCGTCGAAAATCTCGTGCTTTTTGTCAGCCAACTGCTTAAACCGATAAAACACATCATTCAAATCCGCTTCGCTATCAAACTGTACGCCCAATTCGGCCATGCGGGTTTTAAAGGCATTGCGACCGGAGTGTTTGCCCAAAACCATCCGGTTGGTGCTCCAGCCCACGTCTTCTGCGCGCATGATTTCGTAGGTCTCGCGGTTTTTTAAAACACCGTCCTGGTGAATCCCGGATTCATGGGCAAAGGCATTGGCGCCGACAATAGCCTTGTTCGGTTGCACCGGAAAACCGGTGATCGATGATACCAACTTGGAGCAGATGACGATCTCGCGAGTATCTAGGCCGGTGTCGCATTGAAAAAAGTCCTGACGAGTCCGCACCGCCATCACCACTTCTTCCAGCGAGGCATTGCCGGCCCGCTCGCCCAAACCATTAATAGTACATTCCACTTGGCGAGCACCATTCATCACCGCCGATAAGGAGTTGGCAACCGCCAAACCCAAATCGTTATGGCAATGCACCGAAAAGATCGCCTTGTCCGAATTCGGGATTCGCTGAATCAGATTGGCAATGGTGGCGCCAAATTGTTGTGGCATGCTGTAACCCACAGTATCCGGAATATTCAAGGTTCTCGCTCCTGCATCAATCACCGCTTCCAGAATCCGGCACAAGAAATCCTCTTCCGAGCGGCCGGCGTCTTCCGGCGAGAATTCCACATTATCGGTGTACTGGCGGGCACGTTTGACCGCACGCACCGCATACTCGATCACCTGATCCGGTGTCATATTCAGTTTTTTCTGCATATGAATCGGCGAAGTGGCGATAAAGGTATGAATACGCGAACTTTGCGCACCTTTCAAGGCTTCGCCGGCCCGATCGATATCTTTGTCCAATGCTCGGGCCAAACCGCAAACAGTGCTGTCTTTGATGGCATCGGCAACCGCCTGCACTGCCTCGAAATCGCCCTGACTGGCAGCGGGAAAGCCGGCTTCAATCACATCGACTTTCATCCGCTCCAGCGCACGGGCAATCCGGACTTTTTCATCGCGCGTCATCGATGCGCCGGGACTTTGCTCGCCATCGCGCAAAGTGGTATCGAAAATTATCAATTTATCTTTCATGAGAACTCCGTCATCAACCGTTCGGCGTTAACTGCCGAGATACAGAAATAGGGTTTGGATTTGGTATAGGTCGAGTGAGTGCCCCTCAGGGCAGCAGCAGTCTTAAGGACAGGACGAACGGAAGGCAACCGGAGATTGGCAAGCAAAGCAAATCAGCAAAATGAATGGGTGATTGAGCGTTCATGGCTGGAAACTATACTGCATTGCAAGAATCGGCTCAAGTACCCGATGCCATGCCGGTTAAAAGCCACTTAAAACACCATGGCATGGTCGACCAAATACTGGCCGTTTTGCTCGACTAAAACCAATTCTGCTACGAATTCGCCGGCCTGTTGAGTGCATTGTTGTTTCCAGATTACGGCCACCGACTCAGGCCGCCGAAATATTGCCACAAACTCCCGCCCCCCAAAATAACCCCACTCGGCCTGATAGCGTTTGCAGACTTCCTGTAAATAAGCCTCGCTGACAATGGCCTTCATTCTGTCGGTAAAATCCCGGGTATGTTTGGCGTGATCAATCTCCGTCGAACCGGCCATCAGGTTATCCATAATGGGATTGGCGATTGCCAACACGTCACTATCCGACTTAAAGGCCAAATTCATAAATATCTCTTTTGCCGAATTAACCCAGCCAACTGCTTAATAATGGGGATTGAAGTAATATCGTGCCAGCCACCATCAGCGCGCCGGTTAAAATCGCCCACAGAGTACGGTTGTTATTGCGATTTAACTGCTTACGCAATTGCTGCATTTCCAGGTTGTGCTGCTGTATCTGCTGCTGCATCAGAGCATTACTTTGCAGAGCTTGAAAGATCAGGGACGGAATTTCCGGCAACTGCTCGGTAATTTCGGGCAGTTTACCCAACAATTCCTTGACCTTAGCCTGCGGCCCAAAGCGTTGTTTAAACCAGCTCTCCAGAAACGGTTTGGCGGTTTGCCATAAATCCAGATCGGGATACAACTGCCTCCCCAAACCTTCAATATTTAAAAGCGTTTTTTGCAGCAAAACCAATTGCGGCTGCACCACCATGTCAAAGCGGCGAGCGGTCTGGAATAACCTCAGCAGCAATAAACCAAAGGAAATATCTTTTAACGGCTTTTCAAAAATTGGCTCGCAAACGCTGCGAATCGCTGCTTCAAACTCCTCAACCCGCGTGGTGCCGGGCACCCAGCCAGATTGAATGTGCATTTGCGCGACCCGCCGATAATCGTGATTGAAAAAGGCCAGAAAGTTTTCGGCCAGATAACGCTGATCGGTATCCGACAAACTACCTACAATGCCAAAGTCAACCGCCAGATATTTGTCTGGCAACTCGACAAAAATATTACCAGGGTGCATGTCGGCATGAAAAAAATTATCCCGAAATACCTGCGTAAAGAAGATTTCCACCCCACGTTCGGCCAGTTTTTTGAAATCGGCATTCCCGTCCCGCAGCGCCTGAATATCACCGACCGGCACCCCGTGAATGCGTTCCATGACCAGCACTTTACGGCGACACAGCGGCCAATGAATTTCCGGTATGTACAACATTTCGGAATTTTTGAAGTTATTACGAATCGCGCTGGCGTTGGCCGCTTCCCGCAATAAGTCCAATTCGTCAAGGATGGTTTTTTCGAATTCAGCCACCACTTCCATGGCCCGCAGGCGTCGTGCATCACTCCAAAAGCGTTCGGCCAAACGTGCTAATTCATACAATAAGCCCACATCGGAGTGAATTTTATCTTCAATGTCGGGGCGCAACACTTTAACAATCACTTTCTCGCCGGTTTTCAATTGAGCCGTGTGCACCTGTGCCACCGACGCCGAAGCCAATGGCTTTGGATCAAACTCATCAAAAGCCTGTTCAATTGATTGCCCCAACTGTTGTTCTATGATGGCTCTGGCCATATCAGCAGAGAAAGGCGGCACCCTGTCCTGTAATTTCACCAATTCTTCGGCAATGTCTTCCGGCAACAGGTCCTTGCGAGTAGACAGGGTTTGACCGAATTTGACGTAAATAGGCCCCAAATCTTCCAGGGTGCGGCGAATTCTTACGCCGCGGGCTTCTGTAGGTTTACGAAACCAGAAGCTGGGTAAAAAATAAGCCAAATAGCGAATTGGCCGGAACAAGTGGGTTTTTAAGACAATTTCATCCAGGCCGTGAGACATCATCACCCAGTTGATATGGATGAGGCGCATAAGAATTTTGGGGCGAATCACAGCAAAGTCCTTGTTTTTATTGAGGTGCTGAAGTTTGAGTCAGCGCATTTTGCAGACGCTGCACCCTGGCATGCAGGCGATCAGCATCACTGCGGCAGGCGTCAATCTGTTGGAATAATAGTTCCGCTTCGGGCTTGGCAGGTACATCACGGGTTTCTTCCTGCAGAAACTCTTCCAGGTTCAGGCGAAAGCTGGTCAATGACTGTTGAGTCCAGTGCCGACTGCCCCGGATTAAACCAGTCAAACGTTGAGCCACACTGTCACCGGTATAGCGTGCCAATTTGGCTTCCAGATTGATATCCAGTTTCTCAAATAAACGCTGAAACTTGTGCGCTAATTGGGTATCGCCTTCGATTTTGACATCGCCTTTAAACAGCGAGCGCATCGGGGTTGCACTTAGTCCCATCAATCCCAAAGCCGACAGCGAACCAATCAAACGCGCGTCAGCCTCACCGACATAATGTTCCAGCAATTGAATCCGATCATGGGCGGGTGCCAGATATAAGGTTTCATTAAATGGCGTGATTTGCACGGCGATGATTTTGCCGGCGATGGGTGTCAGATATTGCTCAAGATGATCGTCCAGGGCTAGAAACTGATTTAAAGCTGTTTCCAGCACACCGATTACCAACGGTTTGATATGACTCAAATTGCCTGACATTAGCTTGCCTGTTGTGCGAGTTGCTGCAGGTAATCCCGCATATCCTCATTGTTGACGCGATGATAAATATCCGCCACGTTGACCGTTAAATCGATGGAATCAAAACGAATGCTGTCGCCGAGAAAATAATGCTCGGCAAACCAGTGTTGCGACCGTCGCAATACTTCGATTTCGACATGATCCTGTTCGATCAGCACATATTCCTGCAAACTGGGCAAGGCTTTGTATGCAGCCAGCTTGGTGGTTTTATCCAGCCGGCGGGTGGATTTGGAGAGTACTTCAACGATCAGGCTGGGTTTGTCGGTGAAGTAGTCATCGCCTTGGGGATCATCACAAACCACGATCAAATCCGGGTAAAAAAAGCAGCCTGCTGCTTTAACTTTAAGCGCGTTAGCAAACGGCTCACAGCCTTCATTCATCAAATGTTGATTCAGTGCAGAATACAAATTACCCACTAATCGCTGATGATTCCGACTCGCACCGGTCATGGCAAACACGTCACCATCAATTAATTCATGCCGGATTTCGGCGATCAGTTCACCTTGCAGATAGTCCTGTTCGCTAATGAAATGTTGAGCGTGTTTAACAGCCATAAATAGCTTGTTCAGGATGGCATTAAAACTTATAGCCTCGATGGACCGCCACAATGCCTTGTGTCAAGTTGAAATACTCGCAACGCTCCAAGCCTGCTTCTTCCATCATGCGTTTCAATTCATCCTGTTTGGGATGCATACGAATCGATTCCGCCAGATAACGATAGCTGTCTTCATCTTTGGCAACGATGGCACCGATTTTTGGCAACAGGTTAAACGAGTAAAAATCGTAGACTTTCTCAGTAATCGGGTCGATGGGATGCGAGAATTCCAGGACGATCACCCGTCCGCCCGGCTTCAATACCCGATACATGGACCGCAAAGCAGCGTCCTTGTCAGTGACATTACGCAGACCAAAACCAATGGTGACGCAATCGAAGGTGTTGTCGGCAAACGGCAGGCATTCGGCATTGACTTGGGCGTAGCGGATATTGCCGGCCAAGCCACGATTGATTAATCTGTCACGACCGGTACGCAGCATCGCCGCATTAATGTCGGCCAACACCACCTCGCCGGTTTTGCCGACGCGTTTTTCATACAAGGTAGTCAAATCACCCGTGCCGCCTGCTAGATCCAGTACTTTATCGCCTTCGCGCACATTGGCCAGTTGCACAGCCACCCGCTTCCAGATGCGATGAATACCCAACGACATTAAATCGTTCATCACATCGTACTGACTGGCGACTGAATCGAAAACGCCGCGCACCAGCGCCACTTTTTCCTGTTTGGGAACTTGTTTGAATCCAAAATGAGTTGTGTTGTCGTTTGTCATAGGCGAATTAATGATTTAAAGGCGGTTTGCGACTATACCCCGCCGCGGAAAGTTTTTCGAGATAGCGCGACCACAATAGCGGAAACTCCGACCCCAGTTTATAAAGTAAATCCCAGGAATAAATACCGCTGTTGTGTCCATCGCTGAAGGTCAACGCAATGGCATAATTGCCAACGGGTCGCACATCAGTGATAGTGACATCCTGCTTACCGGTTTGCAGTGTCTCCTGCCCTGCGCCATGGCCGACAGCTTCGGCAGACTGGGTATAAACCCTTAGATATTCACTGGGCATTTCAAAAATGCTGCCGTCATCAAAATGCACTTCCAGGATAGCCGAAACCTGATGCAGTTTGATCTCGGTAGGTGTGCAATGACATGGGGTGGTTTTCAGGCGCATAAATTACAGAATATAACGACTCAAATCTTCATCGGCCGCCAGTTGCTGCAGATGGGCGTCTACATAAGCTGCGTCGATACGAATGGTTTTTTGCAGCAAATCCGGTGCATCAAAAGAAATCTCTTCCAGCAACTTTTCCAGAATGGTATGCAGGCGTCTGGCACCAATATTTTCTACCGTTTCATTGACCTGCCAGCCTAATTCGGCAATCCGCTGAATCCCGTCTTCGGAAAAGCTGACCTCAACGCCTTCAGTCGCCAGCAGAGCTTGATATTGCTCGGTTAATGATGCATCCGGCTCAGTCAGGATACGGACAAAATCCTCAGCACTCAACGCACTCAACTCTACCCTAATCGGAAAACGCCCTTGCAATTCCGGAATCAAATCCGACGGTTTGGTCAGATGAAACGCACCGGACGCTATAAACAAAATATGATCGGTTTTGATCATGCCGTATTTGGTGGTAACCGTGCTGCCTTCGACTAGCGGCAACAAATCGCGTTGCACACCTTCGCGGGATACTTCACCGCCACTCGATTCCGCCCGTTTGCAGATCTTGTCGATTTCATCCAGAAACACGATGCCATGCTGTTCGACCGCTTCCAGCGCTGTCTGCTTGATGTCGTCTTCGTTAACCAATTTAGCCGCTTCTTCTTCTTGCAGCAGTTTCATGGCATCTTTGATTTTAACCTTGCGTGCTTTGGTACGACCGGTATTCAAATTCTGGAACATGCCTTGCAATTGACTGGTCATTTCTTCCATGCCGGGCGGGGCCATGATTTCCACGCCCACTGCCGGCGCATTTACATCAATTTGCACTTCTTTGTCATTCAAATCCCCTTCGCGCAATTTTTTGCGCATTTTTTGGCGGGTGGATTCTTCGGTTTCAGACAACATGCCACCTTCCGCGCGAGGCAATAAAATATCCAGCACCCGTTCCTCAGCCGCATCGGCCGCGCGATTTTGGACTTTATCCATCGCCGACATCCGCGTCATTTTGATGGCCGTGTCGACCAGATCACGAATGATGGATTCCACGTCACGACCGACATAACCTACCTCGGTAAATTTGGTAGCCTCGATTTTAATGAATGGGGCATTCGCCAAACGCGCCAAACGACGGGCGATTTCGGTTTTACCGACACCGGTCGGACCGATCATTAAAATGTTTTTGGGGGTAATTTCGTCTCTAAGTTCAGGTGCAACCTGACTACGACGCCAGCGGTTACGCAAGGCAATAGCCACCGAGCGTTTGGCATCGGCCTGACCGATAATGTGTTTATCCAGTTCGCTGACGATTTCTCTTGGGGTCATTTGACTCATGGTTAACGTGCTCTCCAGCGTTTAGGTGTTAGCCGGCGATTGCGGCTCGGTATCCAGTTCTTCGATACGCAGATTGTGATTGGTATAAATGCAGATGTCGGCAGCAATATTCAAGGATTTTTCCACGATTTCGCGGGCACTCAAATCCGTGTTATCCAGCAAGGCTCTGGCTGCGCTCTGGGCGAAAGCTCCGCCAGACCCGATAGCCATAAAGTCGTGCTCCGGCTCGATCACATCGCCGGTACCTGAAATCGTCAGCAAACTTTTGGCATCCGCAATAATCAACAGCGCTTCCAACTTGCGTAAAGCTCTGTCGGTGCGCCAGTCTTTAGCCATTTCCACAGCGGCGCGAGTCAGGTTGCCACGATGTTTTTCCAGCTTGCCTTCGAAATGTTCAAACAAGGTAAACGCGTCAGCGGTGGCACCCGCAAAACCGGCAATGACTTTGTCATGATATAGGCGTCTGACTTTACGGGCATTACCTTTCATGACGGTATTTCCCAAAGTAACCTGTCCATCACCACCGATGACGACCTTGTCTCCGCGTCTGACCGCCAGAATAGTGGTGCCTCTCATCTCTATGCTCATGGTATTGAATGCTAATCCGAAAAGTTGGCAATTTTACATGTTCTATCTGGCAATGGGTTAGAAGTTTGCAGATTCCACGGTATGCTTGTGGATGTTTAATCGTTGAATTAAGCCATAAAACTGATTAAAGTTCAGACCGTTAAAAATAATAAAAACAACATCAAGAGGCCCGCTATGAAAGTATCCAATACCTGGAAGACCGTCTTTTTATTGACTAGCTTGGTTTTTAACCAAACCGCATTTGCAGAAACACCCGCCGAAGAAGCCGAGAAAAAGTGCGTTAAACCCAAATTCCGAGACTTTACTCCGGCTCATCAGGCAGAAGCCACCCCAGGATCAGACATCATCTTTCACATCAATCGTCATGCTGACCCATTACATGTGAAAGCGACTGCCAAGAATCTACCCATACCAATTAAAGTAGTCGATAAAAAGACCTTCTATTATGTCAGCGGCAAGTTACCTGCCGAACTGCAAGACGGCTTCGCGCGCATCCATGTAGAAGCCAAAGGTAATGAGGGAGACTGTATAGGACAAGACGGCTGGTTGCTTAAAATCAAAACTACCACCGATGCAGCAAAACCAAGCGAAGCAAGCAACAGCGCCGCTTTAGAATCCAAACTGCAATAAAGCGATGTATCCGACAGCCGGTTCCAATCTTCAAACGTGGAACCGGCAGCTGCAAGTATCTGCAAATGGGACCATCCCTTTATAAAGCCTCCCTCCTGACTCAAAATAGCTTTCTCTCGCGACGATTCCTATTCTCGGACAGACTCCTAGCCCAACGCACGCCACCTTCACAGTATGATTCAGTCCTTTTCCAGACAGCTCATGTTAGCGTGCTTGAAGTCGCGCAGAATGAGTATCCTGATTGACGAGGATTCAGGACTGCTGTTAGTCCTTTAGCGCTTTCACCAGCCAGCACGGATTATCGGGTTTATCGAACAATACCCATCATTTTTGGACGTTTTTGCTTGGTATCGTTATCTATATCAATTTGCAGTGCCTTGCATTTCGTACTCAAGTGACTCACATCTGCGGACCTTAAGCACCAAAATAATGCGCTAGATGTTGAATATTGCACCATAATAGTTCGCATGAGATTTTTTGACCCCCAATTCTTAAAAATGACCGTTGCTTACCCACTGATATTGGCTTAAGCGGCTTTAATACGAATTGGCAGAATGAATTAAGGAATCGCGGAACAAATTGCATTCCTTCATGTTTCGACAAACTTTCGGCAACCGCTGCTGCGTTACTCTAGCGCCTGCGCTATTGCAATCGATCACGTCGAAATCAACCACTTACCGCTCATCGTGGACTTGCTGAAGGATTAAGTCAGCGATTCGTTTTTTGGGGGGCGTTGACTAAATCCCGGCTCTGCACAGGCGGAAATTTAATACTTTGATCTTACTGCGCTCAGCTAAGCACGGACAACACCTACAGATATATCAACGATTTCTAATCAAACGATTGAACAGACTAATGTCGCCCATGTCCATATAAGCTCATTACCCTATAGATCAATACTTTAAAGCAAACTGGGGATCAGTGGCTTGCATCCATCCCCGCTTCATCAACCTGACTTTGAAACGACTGAAGCAGAAACATCCCTATTGGCCTGTTAATTGCTTTGCTAGTTATTAGTTATTTTTGGACGTCTATCTTGTGTATAAAAAAATACTCGACCACCTAAATGAGGCAATCCTGTTGTTTGATAAGGATTTATGCTTGATTTATGTCAATCCGGCGGGCGAAATTCTGTTCGCAGACAGCGCCAAGCATTTGGTCGGCAATCCCATACATAAACTGTTCAAAACCAGCCAGCATGGGTTGTTTGGCGACCTACTCCAGCGCCTGACACAGAATGAACCGTTGGTTGATAGAGAATTGATACTGGAGAACATTCATCAATCAATTACCGTTAATCTCAGTGCCACCCCAATTTTAGGGGACGGTGAACTGTCTGAAATTTTGATTGAATTGCAACAGGTAGATAGACATTTACGCATAACCAAAGAAGAGCAATTGCTGGCCCAACAAAACACCAGCCGAATGTTGGTGCGAGGCTTGGCGCATGAAATCAAAAACCCTCTGGGCGGCCTACGCGGTGCAGCGCAATTGCTGGATCTGGAATTGCAAGATCCTGAATTAAAGGAATATACCCAAATCATCATTGCCGAATCCGATCGTTTACAGGACTTGATGGATAAAATGCTTGGCCCCAACAAACCGGCCCACAAAAGTTTGCTGAACATTCACGAGGTGCTGGAGCGGGTAAGGCAATTAGTGGCTGTGGAGGCCGGCAGCAATATCAATCTTAAAACCGATTACGATCCCAGCATTCCCGAACTGTTCGCGGACAAAAACCAAATGATTCAGGCCTTGCTGAACATCGTCCGCAATGCCATTCAGGCCTTGCAAGCGTCAGGCACTATTGTGCTGAGAACCCGCATTCAGCGCCATATGACCATAGGTCGTAAGCTATACAAACTGGTTGCCAAGATCGAAATTATCGATAACGGCCCAGGCATTCAACCCGGCCTGATGGGGCAAATTTTTTACCCGATGATTACCGGTCGGGCCGAGGGCACCGGTTTAGGCTTATCCATCGCTCAATCGTTGATCAATCAACACAATGGCTTGATTGAATGTGAAAGCGAGCCGGGCAATACGGTATTTTCCATTTTCTTACCGTTAATGGATATGCGAGACAACATAATATCGAATCGATAAATAGATTCAACACCCCACCTCGTAATGGAGATGCTACATGCCAACGGCAGATAAAGTCTGGATTGTCGATGATGATAAATCGATACGCTGGGTGCTTGAAAAAGCGTTACAGAAAGCCAGCATAGAGACACGTTGCTTCGCCAATGCAACTGATTTGCTAAAAGAATTAGCATTGGAATTGCCCGAAGTGCTGATTACCGACATTCGCATGCCGGGTATGGACGGTTTTGAGTTGCTAAAAAGAGTCCAACAGGATTACCCGGCCTTGCCGGTTATTATCATGACGGCGCATTCCGATCTGGAAAGTGCTGTGTCGGCGTTTCATGGTGGCGCGTTCGAATATTTGCCCAAGCCATTTGACATCAATGAGGTGGTTGAGACCGTCCACCGCGCCTGCCTGCACAGCAAACAACAGAACAATATCACCACCCCGCCGGAAGGCATGGGTGAAACCCCAGAAATCATCGGGGAAGCGCCTGCCATGCAGGAGGTGTTTCGAGCCATTGGCCGACTGGCCCGATCGCATATAACCGTTTTGATCAATGGCGAATCCGGCACAGGTAAAGAGTTGGTAGCCAAAGCGTTGCATAGGCACAGCCCCCGCGCCGATCAACCTTTTGTAGCGCTGAATATGGCGGCTATTCCCAAAGATTTGATGGAATCGGAATTGTTCGGCCATGAAAAAGGCGCGTTTACCGGCGCCCAGGCCAGACGAATCGGTCGTTTCGAACAAGCTAATCATGGCACGCTGTTCCTGGATGAAATTGGCGACATGCCGGCCGAGTTGCAAACTCGTTTATTGCGGGTACTTGCGGATAACGAGTTTTATCCAGTGGGCGCACACTCGCCGGTAAAAGTGAATGTGCGGATCATTGCCGCAACCCATCAACATCTGGAGAATCTGGTGGCGCAAGGCCGGTTTCGTGAAGATTTATTTCATCGGTTAAACGTCATCCGCATTCATATTCCACCGTTGCGAGAACGTCGCCAGGATATTGGTTTGTTAATGCGACACTTTTTATATCAAAGTGCTCGCGAGCTAGGTACGGAAGTCAAAACCCTCAAACCTGAGGCAGAAGCATTTCTGAGCAACATACGATGGCCAGGCAACGTCCGTCAGTTAGAAAATACCTGTCGTTGGCTGACCGTGATGGCCTCGGGCAGGGAAATTCATATCGAGGATTTACCCCCTGAATTAAATCAAATCTCAACAGACAGCCATGGTGAAGCAAACCAACAGGATTGGGAGTCACTGCTACAAATCTGGATTAAACAACAATTGGCGATCGGTAAGCACGACATCGCCAAATTGGCAATTGCCAACGTCGAAACACTGCTGATTCAAACGGCGCTGCAACACACTCATGGCCGTAAACATGAGGCTGCTCTGCTGTTGGGATATGGCAGAAACACCCTGACCCGCAAGCTGAAAGAACTGGATATAGAGGAGTAAAACCCAGCCACATTTAGAATTTTTATCTGCCGAATGCATCGGTGTATACTCCTGTCATCTTCATCAACTTTTTTAACACGGCAGGGTTTAAATCTCATGGCAGATAAAACAGTAAGCAAGCATCTGGTAAATCTTGAAAAACAATTTGCCAGTACAGATCCTGTTTTACAAAAAGCGGTGAAGGTATTTCAGGAACTGGACGAGATTGAGTTTGAAATGGGCTTGATTGATGCAGATGAAACCACTGCCCGTCGACGCTCCTGGTGGCCACTGATCAGTACCATTGGCGGTTATTCACCAGCCAAATCAGACTTTTTAAATCGCTTTCTCGGGGTGCAAACGCAATCAACCCGGCATAAATTCACGGTACTGCAATATACCCCACAGTCTACCAGCGCTACCTTGCCCGGCACTGCGCTGGATGCGGATCATCGGTTGCCATTTTACCAAATCAGCCGTGACATCGAATTAGCCGTTTCCGGTGAAGGCAACAAGGTCAATAGCTACCTCGAACTGATTACTGTCAATAGCGCCAAACTCAAAAATAAACTGGTCATTGACGCGCCGGTACTCAACCCTTCGGTGGAAAACTCCGTTAATACCCTGTTGCGTCAACATATCATCGGCATTTCCGATCTGGTACTGGTATTTACCGACTTGTTTGAAACTGATCCGGAATTTAACAAGGAAACCATCGCCAGCATTGTTAAATATCAGGACACCAACAAATTTTTGTTCGTGATTGACCATTCCGAACTCAGCCTGGAAGAGCATAAATCCCATGAGATCATTGTTTCCTGGCAAAGACGACTGGCTGATTTCGGCATTTTTACCGGCCACTACGTGGTGCTGTCGCAAAACAGTGACAACGCCCAAATCGAACAGCGCATAAACAACTTAAGCAACGATCGTTCCTATCGTGTTTTAGAATCCCTGGAACACAGCATTCGTGCGGTTGATGATGTGGTGATGGAGGAAGTGGAAGCTGCCTTGACCACCTGGAAAGAACGTTGCAATGTTACGACCTTGATTATCCTTAGCTTCATCATCATGCTGAGTTTGTTTGCCGAGATCGCGGTCGGCATTCTGGATTTTCTGTTTGACCCCATCCTCGGCCCCATCATTATCCTGACGCTGATCGGCATTCTGACGCCTTTACACATTGTTATCAGTCGGGTGCACGGCAAGTTCATTATCAATCAACTGCATAAGCGTCAAAAACAACTGAACCTCAGTGAAGATTTGTCGGGCCTGTTTGAAAAAAGCCTGAGTTTCTGGCGTATGTTGCTACCCAGCAATCAACCCGTTGGCAAAAACAAGAAAAATCGCAAAAAACTAAACAGTCTGCTGGAACAGACCAAAGACTTGGTACAGGCATTAAATGATCAATTCAGCCGCAGTCAATACCAAGATTACCATTCACAATATGACACACAATCTGGTGAGGACTATTAAGCGTTCAACGCCTGACAGTTGTCTGAACACTTTAATCTGCCGCTTGAATCCTCGCCACGAGACTGACCCAGAGTTTGCTTTTTCAGCCGACTCTGGGGTTTTTCATAATCAATTATCAACATCGTCCATTTGATCCTTTTCAGTGTACCCCCTGGGTTTAGCAATCCGGCCTCCCAAGCGTTCATCACTTGGAAATCGATAACCCACTTGATCGCCTTAAATCCAGTTTGGCACACGAAAGACGCTCCTGATACAGAAAACATCAACTGATTGGGTGTGTGCGGGAAAACCACAGTCACGGTCTGTCGGGAGGAAAGTGCTTGACGACTTTGCCTCCCACTATCGACTTAGCGGATACGCTTTGAATTAGCTTACTCACCAAGAAGCGGTTTAGTAAAACACCCTGAATAACCGTTGAATCTGCTCAAACTCGTACAGGTACGGTTTGGCTACGTCATGATTGGCGGCGACGACGACCAAGTCGTGCGAGAACACTGAGGTGTTATACCAGTTGAAGCTGCCTTCTATGACGATGTAATTATCGATGACACAGTATTTGGAATGAATCGGCGAATACGGTACGGGATGGTCGTCCTGTCCATACACCAAACCCACCCGGATTCCGCCCCATTTCAATCGCTGCACGGCAGGCAGCAATGGCCGGTTCAATTCATCGTGCATGGGCCGCTCGACACCAATCCGTCCTTGCCTCGCCAGATGCCCATTGAACAAAATCTGCACATCCACGCCGCGTTCTTTGGCTTGAATCAGAGCGTTGACGACGCTGTCGTGATGATCTCCCAATAAATCGCCAATCAAGAACAGACAAATCTTGATGGAGTGTCTGGCACGATGAATTTCCGCCAAAATGGCATGATGTGGTTTGTAAACCTGACCATTGGCCATGGTATGACGGCCAAAGGTATACAGCAGGTTGAACGGGCTGAGCGGATCGATGCCGTATTTTTGGATCACCCCGCCACGCTGGCTTTGAAAAATATTATCCAGCAAGCGGCAGACACCTTTGGAATGAAAGGTCATGCCGGATTCCCAGTTGGCCCACCAACGGTCAAAGGTAATATTGAACGAGCCCAGCACGGCGTCTTCATCGTTGAAGATGATGAATTTGGTATGCATGTCCGGCTCGACTTCGATCAAATGATGCTTGGGTGTACAAAACACCCCAATCAGCTCGATACCGGAACGTTTTAAGTTGGCGTAGGTTTGACTGTTGGTCAGTGTCATCTTCCGCCAGTCCACAACGCATTGCACCCACACGCCTTGATGGCTGGCATGAATCAGATGGTTGACAAAATCTTTATCGTCGATGCAATCGACACTGACTTTAATGGTGCACAAGCGGTTGGGATTATCCCGTTTGGCCATAATCACCTTATCGATATGATCATGGATGAAGCGTTTGGGGTGATACGGATGGTATTGCTGACCTTTGGTGAATTTGGGAATCAGATTCAGTGAATGGAAGTGGTGGTTATACCAGTCCACATCGGCCTGCAATTCGCCCGGATTCAGTTCGTAGGTACGGAAATAATTGGCAGTGGCATGCTCGTCGGTAATGGTGCGCTGCTGATGATTGCCATCCTGCAGCTGATACCAGTCCATGAAAATGTATTCTTTCTGTGAGGCGATAGAATGCTCGCCCAAATGCACAATGAAGGAAAATTTGATGCAGTTGATTTTGCCGAAGTGCGTCGAATTGGGCAGGATGAAAAAATCCCGGGTGGCGCGTTTATGCCGGTCCCATTGAATGTCAAAGGCATCGGTATCCACGATGTATTTTTCGCAGACATGATCGCGGTACACCCATAGAATCACCTTCAGATTGGCCGACATGCCATGAAACATATCAAACTCGATCCGACCCCAACGCAAATTAAAGGTGTCCTTAAAGTCGTTGACCCGCTGGAAATAGCCGCCCAGCTTGCCAAACACGGGTTTTGCGTAATGTTCTGCGATTTGCATAGCGTTGTCCAGAATAAAACAGAATGGGAATTATGCACCAAATAGCACGGTAATTCAGGATTGCAGTGGTGAATTCACCCGGTGCGTAACTATTCAGCGCGATTGAGCGTTCTTTTCCCCTGCAACCACAGGACACTATGGATGGGGCTAGGGTTAAGGCATGAAATGAAGCATTTTTATCTGTTGTTCCCTACCCCGGCTGGACAGAATCTAGTGTGTGTCACCCTGAAACGTTACAGAACGATGTTGTGCGGCTAGCCGGGCTCAAACGTCATCAGATACCCCACATGATCGGACACCTGTCCGTAGTCCGCCTCGGTAAACAATACCCTTGCCGAGGTGACCTGCAAGGCGCTGGTTTTGTTCATAAAAATGTAATCGATTCGATAGTCGTCAGTCAGCAGATTGCCCCAGTGCGCATCATTAACCCGAAATATTTTTTCGAATAATCCTTGCTGATTGGCTGCTAGGTATTGATCTTCGTACTGGTTGCTGCTGACCACCTGCTGATAGCCGATGGAACCGGCGGCGATGTTGAAATCGCCGCATAACAAATTGGTTTTGACGTTATCGTTCAACAGGCTGTCTGACCATTCCCGCAGCCGTTGAAACTGCTGCTGAAAGCCATCTTCCCACCAGCTTAAATGCGCGGAAAACACATTGATCGCGCCCATGTAAGGTACATGAATCTGTGCCATCACCACCTTGCGGGAGTGAATGCTGTAGGCATCGTGACTGTCCGACACATAGCGGGCCTGGGTATGATGCAGTGGATAGCGGCTTAAAATCGCCACGCCTTCGCGGTATTTATCAAAACCCCGGTGCGACCAATCCGTGTACAGGTGCATGGAGTGGGTTAAACGCTGGTTGATGATGTGAGCGGAATTGGATGCCCAATCGCCATGACCGTTATTCCAGTGTTCCGCCACCTCCTGAAAACACACCACGTCCACCGCCTGTTCATCTATGGCTTTGGCGATTTGCGACAGCTTGTAGTCTTGGTTGTCTTCCTGGTAGCAATGCAGATTTAAAATCATCAGCTTGAGCGGTTCGCGGCTGATGCGGTAATTTTTGCCGGCATTGTTGTCCCAAAACTCACCCGCTGCCGCACGACAACCGATGCTGTATTGCAGTGCAAAGGCATCACTGACTTTTAGGCGTGCGCTCCAAATCTGCGCACCCGGTTGTTTAAGACGTTTGCTGCGCTGGCATTTAGTCTGCTGAGTATGCCGCCAGTTGTCGTCGGTCCAATGTAAAAACACCTGTTCGGCCTGCACTGCCGGGTTGACAGCCACTTTGACTTGCACAAATTGCTGATCGTCATCCAGCTGCGATTTCAAACTGAGATTCTGTAATGGCAATGGGTCAGGCAAACTAAAACCGCTGCCCTGCCTGCTGTGATAGTTGACACCCTGATGGTTGTCCCAGAATTCTTTACCATCACAGCGCAAATGCAGTGCAAACTGGATATTGCCCGGCAGCGTGCGCGCCGTTTTGGCAGTGACGATCAGGCTGGCTTGCCAATATTCATGTGCATCGCCACGCGGACCCAGATAGCTGGCTGGCAAAGTCTGCCAAACCCCATCCTCACCCGCCCACACCACTTCGACTTGCTTGTGATAATGCAGATTTTCCACCGCCAACAAAAACACCAGCTTTTGCTGACTGGCGTTCTGCCTGCGGGTCAAGGTATTTTCCACCACCAGCCATTCAATTGTTGCCATCACTCAATCCTTGCCTGCAGCTGCACTGTAATCGCGAAAATCAATCGTGGGAAAAATATCATCCATCACTTCCAGCGCCGTCAAAAAACGCTCATCAATGCGGTTCTTGCGGATGCAATCATGTAAGTAATTGAATCGAGCCAGATGATCAATGATGCGTTTTTTAGCGTACTCGGCGGTGGTGCCGGCTTTGAGTATGAACGGCCAATCGGATGCCTGCGCCAGCAGCAACGAACGTAAGGCTTGGTTTAAAGCCCGCTGTTGCAACTCGCTGAGTTTGAAACTTTTTAAATCGGCCACCAGTTTTTCCATCTGGCTGCCGGCTTGATGCAAAATCGGATATATCCATTGGTTACTTTCATTCAGCCAGTATTCGGCATAGCCCTGCTCGCCCCAGGTTGACGCTGCCGGCATGGCGTGCTGATGCTGCGGCTGACGCTGCAGATAATCACTGCAGGCCACGGTTTCAACAGCACTGTTTGCAGCGTTAGCCAGCCTCAGCACCTGCTCCAGCCACAGCGGGCCTTCATACCACCAGTGTCCGAACAATTCCGCATCATAGGGAGCAATGATAATGGGTGCCTGCTGCATATCCGGAATCAAAGCCTGAATCTGCTGCTGACGTCTGGCTATAAAATCCTCGGCATGCGCCCGGGCTTTTTGCTGGGCAGAATCGAGTTGATACAGTGCTTTGACCGATGCGCCCTGCCCGGTCACCCGGTGATATTTAATGCCGGTATTGACGCGGGTAACCCCATCCAGAATGTAAGGGCCAATGTAATCCAGCGGCAAGTCAAAACCGATGTCCCGGTAATACTCGCGATAATCTGCATCGCCGGGATAACCCTGTTCGCTACTCCAGACTTGCTGCGAACAGGCCGGATCGCGCCCAAACGCCAGCACGCCGTTGCCGCAATCCAACGGCGCATATACCCCTTGCTTAGGCGCCTCGCTGGCATCCATGAGGCCATGACTATCGACAAAAAAATAGCTTACCCCGGCGTCTTTTAAAACCGCTTCGAGACCAGGATAAAAACCGCATTCCGGCAACCAAAATCCGCTGGGCGCAAAACCAAAATAGGCTTTAAAGGTATCGATGCCGGTTTTGATTTGGCAGCGCACTGCGGCATCGCTGACATTCAACAACGGCAAAAATCCGTGGGTGGCAGCAGTGGTGATTAACTCTAAATTTCCCGCACGATGGTGCTTGGCAAAACCGGCCAGCAAATCCCCTTGGTAATGATTTTGGTAGCCATGCAGGGCCTGTAGAAACTGCCGTTGATAATACCTGGCCAGCTCGTTTAAGGCAGGCTGGTCTTGGGTGCGCAGGATTTCCTTTTCAGCCAGCACCAATAATTGCTGCAAATATCTCAAGTAGCGGGTTTGCAACAAATCATCCTGCAACATGGTGATCAGGGTGGGCGACAACGACAGTGTCAGCCGATATTTAACCTGATCCTGCTGCAGCCTATCCAGCATGTCAAGCAACGGCAAATAGCATTCGGTAATGGCTTCGAATAACCAGTTTTCTTCAAAAAAACTGTCGTGTTCCGGATGATGCACATAAGGAAGATGGGCATGCAGAACGATGCTGAGGTAGCCTTTGTTCATCAAGTAGCTGATTTTCCTTGTCCGGAGGCAGTTTTGCCTGCAGACGACGCGAGATTTGGGGCAACTATTATAAACTGCGCCATCGCTTCCGGCAGATCATTCCGCATCCACATCCGATCCCCATAGGATTTGGCGGCTGCATGGGAATACGCCACGGGAGTAAATACCTGATCCGTGCGCAGTTCGCCCAATACGGCTCGGTATTGATTTGCGCTTTTACTGACCGCTATCGACTCGGGTAACCAAATATCTTGCTGCCCATCCGGTTTGTTTATTTCCACGTCAAACCAGGCAGGTTCACTGCGGGTTTGTTCGGCTAAATTGCTTGCAGGATCAGCGTCAGTGTAAATTCTCAACGTCAACGGTGGCGGTGTTTCGATTTTTTGTAATGCGGCCGTCAATAGTCGCTTTGCCACATGCCAATACGCATGTAAGCGGCGCGGTGATACCGCCAGCAATACCAGTCGGGATTGATGACTGATTTTATGCGGTGCATATTCACGACTGATTTGCTGGCTGATTTCCAGCAATTGCTGCGGGCTAAAACGGATTTTCTGATGCTGTCCAGCCCGACTGGTAAACAGCCGTGGCGAAAAATCGCGACTGATCCTCTGACTGATCATGCACATCTCCTGCCGTGACAGCGTGATACGGTGAGGAGCATTCACGGGCGAAAGGGGCATTTTGGGCCTGGATAATAATTTCGATTCAAAACGACCCTGCAAAAATAAACGCTATTTTCAAAAAAAGCGTGCAGGCATTGACTCAAACTCTACCTGTTGTCGATTATTTGCGCAAGACAGAGCCCGATTTGGCTGCATTTGCAGTAGAATCACGGCTAACTAAAAGCTTTTAAACTCATTCCATGGAAAAGAAATACACATTACGTTCAGGCAGCCCTTATCCGCATGGCGTCCAAGTCAGCGAAGAGGGTGTGAATTTCTCCATATCCAGCCGCCATGGTACTCAGGTGGAATTATTGCTGTTTGCGCAAGCCGATAGTCAGGATCCGTTTCAGGTCATTTCTTTGCATAAAGACAGAAACCATACCTTTTTTTCCTGGCATGTGTTTGTCGAAAAACTACCGGTCGGCACTTGGTACGGTTGGCGTATTGACGGCCCCTCGCTGACCCGTGAAGCCGGCCTACGCTTCGACAAGGAAAAATTATTGCTGGACCCTTGGGCGCTCGCCGTCAGCGATAATTTGTGGCAACGCAGTGCCGCCTGTCTGCCAGGAGACAATAGCCATTGCGCCATGCGCGCGGCGGTAGTGGATCTTAACAACTACGATTGGGAAGGCGATGTTCCGCTGGCTATCCGTAGCGAAAAAGCCATCATTTACGAATTGCACGTTGGCGGCTTTACCCGTCATTCGTCTGCCAAAGTCAAGCATCCGGGTACTTTTGCCGGCCTGATCGAAAAAATCCCCTATCTGCAGCATCTGGGCATTACCCATGTTGAATTGCTGCCGGTGATGGCTTTCGACGAACAGGATGTGCCGGCACACACCTCCGAACTGGGACTTTATAACTACTGGGGTTACAGTACACACAGTTTTTTCAGCCCTCATCCGGGGTATTGCGTAACGCCATCACAAGCCACGCATATCAGCGAATTCCGTGATCTGGTCAAAGCTCTGCATAAAGCCGGCATAGGCATTATCATGGACGTGGTGTTCAATCACACCTCCGAAGCCGGCGCACAAGGCCCGGTGATCAATTTCAAAGGCATCACCGGCAACAGTTTTTATCTCACCGACAAGCACGACAAGCGCATTTTTCACGATTACACCGGCTGCGGCAACACCGTCAACGCCAACCATCCGTTGGTCAGCAATTTCATCATCAGCTGCCTGGAATACTGGGTACGTGAAATGCACATCGATGGCTTTCGCTTTGACTTGGCCAGTGCGCTGGCGCGCGGCGAAGATGGTCACGTGATGCAAGATCCGCCTGTCGTGTGGGGTATTGAACTGTCGCAGAAACTGGCCAAAACCAAACTGATTGCCGAAGCTTGGGATGCATCCGGTTTATATCAGGTCGGCAGTTTTCCTGGTTATCGCTGGGGCGAATGGAACGGCATGTACCGGGACGCTATCCGCAAATTTTTGCGGGGCGATCATGGGGTCGCCAACGAAGTCGCCACTCGCATCTGTGGCAGTAGCGATTTGTACCAGCATCAGGGCCGATTGCCGATCAGCGGCATTAACTTCGTCACCTGCCATGATGGCTTCACGCTCAACGATTTGTTCAGCTATAACCAAAAACAAAATGCTGCCAATGGCGAAAACAACCGGGATGGCTGCAACAACAATTTGAGCTATAACTTCGGCGAAGAAGGTCTGACCCATAACGCCGCCATCAAAGCCTTACGGCACAAACAAGCCAAAAATGCGTTTGCAATTTTGCTGCTCAGTCACGGCGTACCCATGCTGTTGGCCGGCGACGAATTTCTCAACAGCCAGCAAGGTAACAATAATTGCTATTGTCAGGATAACGAACTCAGCTGGCTGGACTGGACCGACACCAAACGCAACGCCGATGTGCTGCGTTTTGTCCAAAACATGATATTGCTGCGTAAACGGCACCCCTCGCTGATGCGCCGCAACTTTCTAAACGGCGAAATCATCGAATCTCGCGGCATTCCCGATATTAGCTGGCATGGATTGGAACCGGATCAAGGGCCAGACTGGAATAATCCGGCCAACCGTCTGCTGGCATTTTGCTTGGCCGGTGTCGATGAAAGCGATGCCGATTTGTATGTCATCATGAACATGTCCGAAGATAAACAGCTTATGCACTTGCCGGACATCACAGGCAGAACGTGGTGTTTGGCTGTCAATACTGCCTTGAAAATGCCCAATGACATCATTCCTGCTGAATTGCAAAAACCCATGACCAGACCGACCTATACTGTCGAAGGTCGTTCGGTTGTTGTGTTTGAAAACATTGACAACCAATTGCTGCCCAACCTGGAATCTCAGGGATTTCTTAGCAAACTGGCCCACATAAAGATTTTTGATTTAAACGAGTGAATTTTGCAGGATAAACGTGCAGCGCTGCCTACGCCTACTCTGAAAGTCAATCTGAACGCGCCCCCTAACGCTACCTGTAGATCATGGAATCGCGACTGACGTCGATCCTACCCCAACTTTCATGACCATAAGCCAAAATACGAAGGGTAGAACGAGTTGGTGTTGGTTCTAATACATAACCCCGGATTTAGTTGCACATAACGTCCACAAATTCGGGTCTTACCAACGCACGGTTTACTCGCCCCTTTGACAGATATTGCTACAACAACAGTGGACAAGCTGTGAGCTTTACCGGATTTAAGTCCGTCTAAAAATCCAGCTTTTCGTACAAAGTATGCATCTTCAAATGTAACCGCCGCCGCTCATCAGCACCACGCCGACCCGCTGCATTCTGCTTATCGTTACTCCAATGTCGTAACATATATTCTGCCACCGGGAATGTATGCAGAGCAATTTCACGGTTGTAGAGCGCTTTAATCAACCGGTGTTTTTCAGTATACGGCGTAATCCGCATCAAACCGTGCTGCTCGACCAGCATGCCGCTTTTGTCGACCAAGCCGATAATTCTGATGGCTTTGAGTTCGGCTGGTTTTTGCCACCAACGCCCCTGTAGCACCGGTCTGACGAACTGCTCCAAATCATCAATGGTTATACCGGCATGAATATGCTTAACAATAATGAACACGCTTTACGTCTACTTTGTTAGATTGTAAGAAAGACCGTCCTACCCGCCGTGAATCGGGTATCCAGCCATGGATGGCGGTCTTCGAACCCCCCATGCTGCTAAATTCGTTTCGCGCTCTACCGGTCCGGCAATCCAGATTGCATGGATAGCCCGAAGACACCATCCATGGCACTGGATGCCCGCATCCCTGCGATGCATGACTGAGTTTTTGGTTTTGCTGAAGCATCTTGCTAATCAGTAAGAGAATGACCCGCAAAAATAAAAGTCGGCATGGCAATAGCTGACCCGTTAGAAATTTCCGGCATCCACAATCCGGATCAAGTCTGCAATGGTTTCTGCCCCGATCTTATGCATTGCCCGCTGGCGATAAAGTTTTACCGTTCGCAGTGCAATCCCCAACTGATTGGCTATGGCTTGATTGGTTTGCCCCTCAGCCACATATCTGGCCACTTGCCGTTCCCGCTGGGTTAAATCGGCAAGCCGTTCAGCCAGACAGGTCTGTTGTTGCCGTACTATCTGTCTTTCCGAACTGATGGTCAGCGCTTTGTGGACCGCTTCGAGCAAATGATCGGCATCAATCGGTTTAATCAGAAAATCCAGCGCCCCCGACCGGAAGGCGCAAACCGCTTCTTGGGCACCGCTAAGACCACTCATCAGCACAATCGGTGTATCACCCAATTTTGCTAACTGCCGCTGTAATTCCAGGCCGTCAATGTCTGGCAACTTCACATCACACAGCACACAACTAGGCCCTGCAAAGCATGGCCGGTTGTCATTCAACACCTGTAAATAATCCATGGCAGCCCCATAGGTTTCGCAGGCATAACCGGACAGTTCCAACAGCGCTGAAAAGGCCGCCAGTATTTCCGAATCGTCATCAATCAAAATTACCCGTCCACGCGCACAGCGTGCAGCATGCTCATGTTCTGAGACAGTGACGGGTAAGCGGGGAATGTTTGAAATAGGCATCAGACAACCCGGTCGGTATCCCGTTCACGCTTGTTCAAGCCTGATGTGGTCAGGCCTTCGACTGGCTGTGTGCTCACGGAATTTAAGGTTCGGGTCAAAATTGGCAAATTCAGTGTGACTAGGGCCCCGCCGCCGTCTGCAGGATCAACATTGCTAAACATCAATAGACCAGCATGTTGCATGGCAATAGTGCGGGAGATGGAAATTCCCATGCCCAAGCCATTGGGTTTAGTGGTAAAAAACGGCATGCCAATCTGCTGTAATGTTTCCGGCGCAAAGCCGGGGCCATTATCGCGCACCTGAATTACGGCTCGATCGCCCTGGCGGCAACACACCACACTGACCTGACGTTTTTCGGTTTGTATCAAAGCGTCGATGGCATTACGGAACACATTCAACACAATTTGCGAAAATTGTATGGAATCGCCCATCACCAGCACGGGCTGATCAGCCAAACTCAACACGAAGCTCACCTCGCGCTTTTTAGCTTCATCTGCAATCAATCCAAACACTTCAGACACCACCTGATTCAAATCAACCGGTTCACGGCGAGAGTCCGAAGGCCGGATAAAGTCGCGTATCCGCTCGATAATCTGCGAAGCTCGCTGGGTGTTGTAAACAATCTTGTCCAGCAATTCATCCAGTTGATGCGTACCAAAGCTGCCTTTCAGCAGACCGCGTTTAGCAACTTGGGCATTGGTCAAAATGGCGGCAAGTGGCTGATTCAGCTCATGCCCCAGGGAAGCGGACAGTTCGCCCAAACTGCGCTGTCTATCCAATTGAGCAATCTGCTTGCCCAAGCGCAGGGTTTCTTCATCGCGAACTCTATTTTCGACTGCCTTGATTTCCCTGCGCTTGGCGCGATCCAGGGCCAACCCTACGTAACCAAAGTGCCCCACTATCGATGACAACAAAAAGGCGACCGCCAGAATCTGCGAACTTTCGGTTTCCTGCAGTAAATCGGTGCTTCCGGTTTTATGCATTAAATTAAAACAGCGAACCACTGAGGCTGAAGCAACCAAAAAGTAAACCGATCCTATCAATTTGGCGCTTTGGCTGCGTTCTATATGTCCAATCTGCCAAGCCAGACGGGCAATATAAAAAAAACAACTCGCAGCCACTATTGACATGAATTGGGCGCGTAAAACGTAATTTTGCAGTCCCAAATGCAAACCTACAAAAATCAGAAACCACACAATCCAGGTCAGCAATAGCCAACGCCAACGCCAAGGCTTGTCCAAATCCAGACATAAAGACTGAATTCGCAGCAGAACTGAAACCGTCACCAACACAGCGGACACCACGATGAATACCCTCAACGACAAAATATCGCGAAAGCTGATCAGAACCAAGCCGCTGCCCAGTAAAAATCCACCGCCACACCAAAGATTCACTTGTAATGTGCGTTGCTCCCGCAATACCATCCAGGCAAAGCTAGGCAGCAAAAGATACAAAAACCCAACAATCAAATAGGCTGTGTGTATATCGAGGGCCAGGAAAGACATGTCAGTGCATTACACAAATTGATTAAACAAGGCATACTCCAAGTCATCCAGATCGAATGGTTTTTGCAGACAGGGGACATTCGGCGGCAATTGTCCGATAAGTTCAGTTTCAAACTCGCGCTGCGCAGTGATCATGACGATGGGCAACTGTGGATCGATACTGCGCAGTTTATGAGCCAGTTCAGCACCGGATGTTCCGGGCAGATTCAGATCCAATACAGCACCTACCAACGGCGAACTGACTTTACTGTCTAATCCATACGGTAAACATAACCGCCCGTCTTGCAAACGTATGACCCGCAATACACTCTCGGCACACATGTAATGGGAGGTATGCAAGCCCTGCATCAGCAGCCACATGCCCACCGCATGCGAGATATGCGGATCGTCATCGACCACCGCCACAATACCATGCGCGTTAACAGCTCTCTCAACGGCAGTATTCGACAAGGCTTGTTGAGTCAACGGCTTAATCATTTGGGCTTTTAGAGTAGGTGATGACAGGGGGTTGTCTGGAAATCTGTTCAGCAGAATCGGCGTTTAAACAATTTTTGGAATTACGTAGACGACTGCTCTGACGGCACTGCTCAATTTGTTGCCGAGTATCGGTAGGGTGATTGATAAACCACATGATGGATTTTGTGTCTTCTAAATCACTGTCCATGATAGAAAAAACAGCGTCAACAACATTAACACCAGCCTTGTTGACCAGCGTTTTACTGACAAAAAAAACTGAAATCATCAGTAACGAGAAGAGTATCACTTCCCGAATCAGGGTGTTTCTCACGTTCACCAAATCTCCAAAATACTGCATACATCAATGTTAAGGTTTTAGCCGGGATAAACAATATCCCCATGGGGCAAAGCGAAGACTTAGAGTTAAGCCGCTAGTTTAGGTATGATTAACCCATACCCTTCAACCGGATGCTTAAAGATGACCCTACAGACTTTGCTTTCTCAACATTCCGCCCAACTACCGGATGCCCTGCAGAGCCTTGCCCAGTCTTTTTGCGTCCAGTTATCGGAAAAACTCTCTGATGAAGACCGGCTTATGTTTGCCAATCAACTCTTTACCGACTCGGTGTTGAAGGTCAGCTGCAGCAGTCAATTCATCAGCGAAAGCTGGCTGCGCGATCCGTCTTTGATAACCCATCTAGTGCAATCCGGCGATTTATTCTCCGACTGCCGCCGCAATCATTACACAAGTGATTTACAAGCACAGCCTGCCGATACGGAAGCCGTTCTGGCCAAACAGTTGCGCCAGTTCCGTCGTCGGGAAATGATACGGATAGCTTGGCGCGATCTGGCCGGCTGGTCTGATCTGGACGAAACCCTGACCGACCTGACCCTATTAGCAGAGACCTGCATTCAAACCGCGCTGGATTTTTTCTATCAACAAGCCTGCAAACGCTGGGGCACGCCGGTTCTGGCGAATGGCACACCGTTTAATATCGTGGTGTTGGGCATGGGCAAACTGGGTGCTTGGGAATTGAATTATTCCTCGGATATTGACCTGATTTTCGCCTACGCCGAAGACGGTGTACTGACCGAGAAAAAAGAAATCAGCTATGGCGAATTTTTTACCCGCATTTGCCGGTCGCTGGTGAAAATGCTCGACGAAATCACCGTCGATGGCTTTGTGTTTCGCACCGATGTTCGACTACGGCCTTTTGGTGACAGCGGTCCATTGATCATGACCTTTGACGGCATGGAAAATTACTATCTGACTCAAGCCCGAGAATGGGAACGTTACGCCATGATCAAAGCCCGCCAAGTGGCCGGAGACTTTGACACCGGCAAACAGCTGGCAGCCATGATCAAACCGTTTGTGTATCGTCGCTATCTGGATTACGGTGCCTTTGAAGAATTGCGCAGCCTGAAATTTCAGATCACCCAGGAACTGAAACGCAAAGACCGGATGGAAAATGTCAAACTCGGCCCTGGCGGCATTCGCGAAGTGGAGTTTATCGGTCAGGCATTTCAATTGATACGTGGCGGCCAGGAACCAGCGCTGCAACAACGGGAAATTCAGGTCATATTGGCTGTACTGGATGATTTTGAGTTGATGCGCTCAGAAGACATCGCGATATTGAAATATGCCTATCGGTTTCTGCGGCGGGTGGAAAATCACATCCAGCAATATCAGGACAGGCAAACTCATGACCTGCCGACCCAAGCTCTCGCCCAGCAGATTTTGGCTTATTCACTCGACTACACCGACTGGGAAAGTTTTAAGCATGCGCTGGATGAAGTGCGGCTTAAAGTACATGCTATCTTCGATCAAGTGTTCTCGCTCAGCGAGCAGGACAACCAGCAACAGGCCACACGGCGGGTCTGGACCGGTGCGGATGAAGAACAATCCCTGCAGACCTTGGCCGATTTCGGCTTTAGCGATCCACAAGCCATGTTTACGGCACTGCAGGATTTTAAAACCTCCCATCCCATCAAACGCATGACCCGTAAGGGTGCCGGGGTGCTGGATCGATTAATGCCTTTATTGATCGAGCGCATTCCGACGGTCTCAAACCGTGACATCACCCTAGTGCGGATTCTGGGACTGTTTGAAGCCGTGGCTGGCCGTAACGTGTATCTATCTTTGCTGGCGGAAAACCCCGATGCCCTCGATCAACTGCTCAATTTGGCGTCGGCCAGTCCATGGATTTGCGAATTTCTGGCCCTGTATCCGATTTTATTCGACGAATTGCTTGATCCGCAAAGCCTGTTTGAACCGCTTAAAAAAGCGGATTTGAGCTGGGACTTACAACGCGAACTGACCAAAATTGACAGTAATGACAGCGAACAGTTGATGATTGCTCTGCGTCAGTTCAAGCATTTGAACGTGCTGCGGGTGGCCGCTGCCGACATTATGGGCATTTTGCCGGTCATGATCGTCAGTGATTATCTGACCTGGATTGCCGAAGTCATCCTGGAACAGGTGCTGGAACATGCTTGGCAAATGCTTACCGAAAAACACGGCTGTCCGCCTCACACGCTCGTCGATAAAGCCGGCGGTTTTGCCATCATTGGCTTTGGTAAGTTCGGTGGCATTGAACTGGGTTATGCGTCCGATCTGGATTTGGTGTTGTTATACGACTGCGCCGATGTCAATCAAACCACTAACGGTGAAAAATCCATCAACAGCGGTCAGTTTTATCTGCGACTGGGCCAAAAAATCCGGCATATTCTGGATACCAAAATGCTCTCCGGCATCCTCTACGAAGTGGATTTACGGCTGCGCCCCAATGGCGACTCCGGCTTGTTGGTGACGCATATCAAGCATTACGAAGCGTATCTGCGCGATCAGGCCTGGACCTGGGAGCATCAGGCCTTGGTACGTGGCCGTTTCGTGGCCGGCGATCTGACATTAAAATGCGAATATGAAGCCATCCGCGCGCGCATCCTGGCCAAAGATCGCGACAAAACCGAACTCAAACGCGAGGTGCGGGAAATGCGCGAAAAAATGCGCGAGCACCTGGATAACGCTGATGCCGGCAAGTTCGATCTCAAACAAAGTAAGGGCGGCATTGCCGATATTGAATTTATGGTGCAATTGGGCATTCTGGCAGAAGCAGCCCGGCATGCCGGTTTGACAACCTATACCGATAACGTGCGCCTGCTGGAAGGCTTGGCGGCCTCTGGTTTTATGAGCGCCGAAGACGCTGCCCTGTTGAAAAAAGCCTATTGCAGTTATCGGGATTACGGTCATCATCAGGTATTGCAAGGCGAGTCCGCCACCGCCAGTGTCGAGGAATTTCAAGACATGCGCATCGATGTGGATAGACTGTGGCAGCAGTTTATGGAATAACCTTAACAGTCAAGAAGGACACGCAATACCGAAAGCGCTGATTAAATATCCCACGTAGGCGGCAGCCCAGATGAATCAATGACATGGATTCCCGCCATCGCGGGAATGACGATTTAATCAGTGCATCCCTAACAGGCTGATTTTTCTTGGTCTTCTCGGTGATATTCGTGGTGAAATAATTGTTCAGAATTACCGTTTACCCTTCACACTCTGGAGTTTTTATGTTCAGTCAGAAAATTTTACTGCCCGCCGGCCTGCTTGCACTGATCTTGCAAGGTTGCTCGTTCTCGCACAGTTCCGAATCCAGCTCGGACAGTATCGGCAGTATTTCCGATATAGCCTCTTCACCGTCTTCGTTATCCTCTTCCCGCCAGAGCAAAAAATACCAAGCGGATGTAGTGGATTACACCTATGCCTATTTAAAATCCTCATCCGACACCAAAGACTTGGCCGATTTTCAAAAGGGCCTTGGCGAGATAGCCGAGGAGCGGGGTGTCAACGATTGGGAAGACGAGCCAATGACCTACAAAGCCATCGGTAAAGCTCTGAAAAAAGCCCATATCGACGGCGTCGGTTATCAAACCTTTAAAAAGAATTTTGCCGATGGCGACAGCGACAAAATGGACGCCATTCAGGACGGTTACGACAGCCAGAAATAGCGTTTGAAGCGATTAATCACCTTACTGGCACTGCTCTACTTTGGCAGTGCCAGCGCCAAAACCTTTCAATATCTGTATCTGGAGGCGAACGAAGGTACAGCGAGCGGCGGGCATGTGGCAGTGCAGTTTGATGATGAAGTGTTTCATTATCAATACGCAAATGGCCTGACCCGATTGACCAAAGACAGTCGCGATAGCTTCGAGTTTGATTACCGCTTTTTACAAAATCGCGGTCTGCACGTTGCGGATATAGCCGTATCAGACGCCCAGTTTGCCGTGCTGCAGGATAGTTTCAAAAGCCAATACTGGAATCAGCAAAGGCAATTCAAGCAATTGCAGTCTTTTAAAAACGACCAGTGGCTACTGGCGCGGTTTTTAAGCATCAACCCGACAGAACCCGCGGGGGTTTTTGAAAACAGTCTGAGTTTGTCAGGTGCCGGTTTGTTTTATAGCGAGGCTGATTTTTCCGCTACTACGCCACAGCCTATTGGTCTATGCAACACGCAGCCAGCCGCCAGCCGGATTGTTAACCAATTGCAGCATCGCCTGCAGGCACGTTATGGTGCCGAATTTCTAAACGACCGCCGCCAGACCATCACGGATAGCATTCGCCAGCTAAGCTTGGCCGATACCGAAGCGATCTATCGACAACAGCATTACAGCGTCTCCGAGCGTTATGCCGATGCTATCAACCAACTGTTGGCCTTGCGGGTTATCACTGACGGCAAGGCATTGCAACCCAACGTCTGCCATAGTTTCAATCAACCCGAGTGGCGTTTAAACAGTGATCAGTTAAATACCCTACAGAACTATCAACAGCGGCTATTGAGCAACACGATTTCGCTGCTCGACTCCAAGCGTCCGGATTGGGGACAAGCGTTGTTTGTGGCGCTGGCGCGCCTAGTGGTCATTCAACAAAGCCTGGATAGCGGACACTGGGTGTTTCTGGATGATTTTGCGGATGATGCTGAAACCATTAATAGCAATGATTACCCCAATCAGGCTGAAGCGATCAACCGACAACGCATTCTTGCAGAACGACATTGGCAGACTTATTGGCAACAACTCAATGACAATCAGACACTGTCCGATGTGTTTTACACTGATTTGGAACGGGCGGCCAATCGGCATCAGCAATGGCAAAACAGTCTGATGCAGCAGCATTTTCGTTTCCACGGTCAGCAAGCACTGCCTATAAAAAAACTGCCCCTGCCGCTGATCATCAAGCCGGATGTCAGCGCCACCCAGCTGCAAACCAATCTGACCGTCTTGCAACAGTTAATCCCCAGCTTATCCGGCGAACTGGAGCAGCACTATGACTACCAATTGCTGACGCGTAATTGTGTCACCGAATTGTCTGCCAACCTGAATCAGGCATTAGCCAACCAACATCCGATTGATTTGATTAGCCCTGATTTAGAATTTGTGCCGTTTATAGCCTTTGCCAATCTGGAAAACCACTATGCTGTAACGACGATTCACCATCTACCGTCCTATCGACAGCAACAGTTAAATGAGCAGTATGCGCAAGACTTTCCGCCCTGGGTATTTGTCAGAGAATCCAATATCCTCAGCGCCGAGTTGTATCAATACAACCCAGACGACGCGGCCTTTTTGTTTTTTACCGACGACAGCCTATTGCTGCGGCCTATGTTTGGCGCATTCAATACCCTGACCGGTCTGGGACAAAGCCTGTTGGGTTTATTGGCTTGGCCGACAGACAATGGTAAGCGTTTGAACAATGGCACTCGCGGCGTGTTAATGAGTCTGCCGGAGCTGGCTTTTATCAATATCCGCAAAGGCAGTTATAAGTTTGCCGTGGCGGATACCTTGCAACCGTTGACAGAACCCGGCTCATGACTCTATTCAAAATCATTCGCATCCTGCTGTTATTAAGCATCTTTCTGGGTTTGGCATTCTATGCACGCCAGCAACAGCTTAAATCCCGCAACTGGACCGAGCCGCTGCAACTGATGATTTACCCGATCAATGCTGAAAATAATCATCCTGAGGTCAATGACTACATAGCAGGCCTGAATGATCAGGTGTTTGCGCCGATTGATCAGTTTTTTGCCGAACAGGGCAAAGCGTACAACCTGATTACTCAGCAACCTACGCTGACTCGATTGGGGGCGACAGTGTCTATGCTACCGCCACCCGCACCCAGACCGGATGCCGGTGTGATGGCGATCATTGGGTGGGGTCTACAATTTCGCTATTGGACCTACCAAAACACACCGGAGGATGCCGATGATGACAATATCAGGCGAGTAAGGGTGTTTGTGTTGTATCACACAGCCAGTAAAGGCAAGCAACTGGAACATTCGCTGGGTCTGGATAAAGGCTTGTTGGCGGTGGTGCACGCCTTTGCTTCAGAAGATCAGGATCAGCAAAACAACATCGTGATTGCCCATGAGTTTTTGCATACCGTCGGTGCAAAAGACAAATACGCTCCCGACAATACAGCGTTATTTCCGGTCGGTTATGCGGATCCGCAACAATCACCACTGTATCCGCAAAAAATGGCAGAAATCATGGTTGGCCGCATCCCGTTATCTGAAACACAGCTGCGCATGGCCGATAGCTTGCGGGAATGTGTGGTCGGCGAGGAAACCGCCAGGGAAATTAATTGGTTGCGTTAAAACCGGTCTGCGCAGGCAGTTTGCCTGCGCGAAACCATTCGTTATCCGCGGTTAGGCAGAGAAAGACGAACCACAACCACAGGTAGTGGTGGCATTCGGGTTACGAATCACAAACTGCGCACCGCTGATGTCTTCTTTGTAATCGATTTCAGCACCATTCAAATATTGGATGCTCATGGAATCGATCAACACGGTCACGCCGCCGTTGGCGATTTGGGTATCATCGTCATTGACTTCTTCATCAAACGTAAAACCGTATTGAAAGCCGGAACAACCGCCGCCGCTGATGTACACCCGCAACTTGAGGTTGTCGTTTCCTTCTTCCTGAATCAAACCCGCGACTTTACTTGCGGCACTATCGGTAAACACAACAGGAGTGGCCATAGGAGTCTCTCTAATGTTATTAATAAAAAACAATACTGCTTTAACCTAGTATTTTAATCAAGAATTATTCGCTTGACCATCATTAAAGCGCAACCGCCCGGATAATCCGCCCCCGGAGCTGGGCCAACCGTTAAAATAACCCATTTATTCAATCCTACAATACTTTCCATGCGTGTAATTTCGCTCAATCTCAACGGCATTCGCTCGGCAGCCAGCAAAGGTTTTTACAATTGGTTAGCGGAACAAAAGGCTGATCTGGTTTGCTTGCAGGAACTGAAAGCCCAAAAAATCAACCTGACCGAGCACATGCTGCAACCGCCTGGATACTTTGGGTATTTTCATTACGCGGCCAAAAAGGGTTACAGCGGCGTTGGCATTTACAGCACACGGCCTGCAGATAATGTCATCGAAGGCTTGGGGCATGCCGACATCGACAGCGAAGGCCGTTACCTGGAAGCGCAGTTTGGCAATTTGTCGGTGATTTCCCTGTATTTACCATCCGGTTCCAGTGGCCCCGATCGGCAAGCCGTTAAATTTTCAGTGCTTGATCGCTTCTATCCGCATTTACACGCTTTGCTAAACAGCGGTCGCGAGGTGTTGATTTGCGGCGACTGGAACATCGCTCATCAAGCTATTGATCTGAAAAACTGGCGCGGTAATCAGAAAAATTCCGGATTTTTGCCGGAAGAGCGGGCTTGGTTCGGCAACATGCTCAACAATCAGGGCTGGGTGGATGTGTATCGTCGGTTACACCCCGATACCACCGATGGTTGTTATACCTGGTGGAGCAATCGCGGTCAGGCCTGGGCGAAAAATGTGGGTTGGCGTATCGATTATCAAATCGCCACGCCGGGTTTGGCCGCCACAGTCAGTAACTGCAGCATATATAAAGATCAACGATTTAGCGATCACGCACCGTTGCTTATTGATTATGACAGGTTATTTTGAGCCGAAATACAGTAGCCATAGAGACGCATTATTCTGCGTCTCTACAAATTAGTACATGCTGGTTATTTTTTATTGAAATAATACATATCGCCGAACTTGCCTTTTAAGGTCATATTTTTATCGTCTTTTTCCACTAAGGAAAATATGTCGAATTTATCCGAACGACCTAACAAGGAAATTTTCAATTTACCGTCTTCAATTTCATAGTTAACAGGTGTTTGATCGTAAAAAGTCCCTTCTCGGGGTATATGGGTGATAGTCACTTTGCCATCTTTGAATGTCCAGGTGTCTTCGCGCTTTAACACTTCCTGGCTGTTGACATTCTTTTTGGTGTGATTCAGTTTCCAGGCACCCTGTACCTCGTCCTTGGATTGTAAGGAGACATCTGCGTTGACCGCAGGTATGAACAAAGATAAGCCCAATAATATCGCCGCTGCATTGATTTTTTTCATTATTATTTTCCTATTTTCTAATTAACACCTTTTTGATTCTACTCGCCTATTTGTGATAACTAAAGAAAAGAAAATCAGCTTGTAAATACGAAAATGTTAAACCACCAAAACCTTTATCAGCACTGAACCGCATGCCTAAAAATTCGACTTTAATCGATTGAAAATACCGCTTTACGTTGTCAATTTATGGCGTGACCGAGGTGTCAGCCTGTGATGATGGGGGGACAATGTCTACCGCTGTCAACCCCTGAACAGCATCACTCATCTGCTGATCGTATTTTGAACCGTGTTTGGTCATTACCTCCACCTTGACATGGCGCAGTCGCAACTCAACCGGTAATGAATTTGGCGAAGCAGGCAATTTGGCTTCCAGCAAGCCCACATCCTGCGCTGAAAACCCGAATGGACTCCGCACCACAGCTCTTACGATATACATCCCCTCTTCCCGTCTCACGGATAATTCATCCAAGCTGGCACCGGGGTAATGCTCCAATTCTTGCAATAGAACTTTGCGGGTGTTTGTATCGAACAGCATCTTCACCACCACCAGTTTGGTATTGGCGCCCAATGAGATAAACAGCGTAGCCATCAGCAACACACTAATGGTATTTAGCCAGATCACTTTACGATTGCG
Organism: Methylomonas sp.; assembly: GCA_002928965.1. Lineage (GTDB taxonomy): Bacteria > Pseudomonadota > Gammaproteobacteria > Methylococcales > Methylomonadaceae > Methylomonas. Next base: position 2,710 of record PERU01000020.1, on the reverse strand, counting down.
GTTAAGATGATCAATCGCCTTATGAAATCCTGCCAGCCACAATACGACCGACGAAGAAAATTGTATCGCCACAATATTGGCAAAAGCCAAAAGATAAGCGCCACCGGCGTTTTCCCATTCGCCACGTGCCGCAAAAATAGTACCTGAACACAAGGGCGGCACTAATGCTGTGGCAATCGCCACGCCAACCACCGCATTGACGATACGCGGGGAAATGACCGCATACGCTCCAACAGCACCACCCGCCAGTGCAATCATCAAATCCATATAATTCGGTCGGGTCCTCGCCATTAATTCCTTGCCCGCTGGGATATCCGTATGCAACCAACCGATGACTAACGCACACAACATCACAATACCGATACCACCACTCAGCGAAAGTAAGGATTGTTTGAATAAAGTCGAATCTCCGTCCACCAAAGCCAGGGAAATCCCAGCAATCGGACTCAACAACATGGCCACCAGCATGGCGCCAATCACACCGGAACCACTATCAGCCAGCAGCGCATAAGACGCGATAATTGCCGCCAAGGCATTCATGATGATGAAGGCGCTGTCGAACTGGGCATTCGTTGCAATTTCCAAGCGGGCAGCCTGAATTTGTTGCAAGTTTTGTTCGGTGCGTTTTTTAAATATCAACATGGTGGCTTATCTACAAATCTGTAAAAACACAATGACACATCCCTTCAGCCCATGTTAATGGCAAGGCCAAACCAGGAAAGCGCTGAACAATTCGACTCCCTAGAGTTGAGACTGCAAATAATTGGCCAAACCGATGCGTTCGATCATGCCCAATTGCTGCTCCAGCCAGTGCGCATGATCATGTTCGGTATCTTCCAGCATTACCCGCAATATTTCACGGGTCTGATAATCCTGTACCGATTCGCAAAAGCCCATTACCCGGCGCAAATCCTGCACCACTTTGATTTCCACGGCCAGATCGTTTTTTAACATGTCCTCAACGGTGCGACCGACCTGCAACGGCTCACGCACCGACAAGTCCGGCGTACCTTCTAGAAACAGTATCCGTTTGATCAGAGCATCGGCATGATTGGTTTCGTCCTGCACTTCATGGGCAATTCGCTCGTATAGCTTGCTGAACCCCCAGTTTTCATACATCCGGGAGTGAATGAAATATTGATCGATGGCGGTCAGTTCGCCGGCCAACAATTCATTTAAATACGTGATGACTTGATCGTTACCTTTCATGTGTACGCCCCTGCTGTTCGTAACCGGTGATTATTAAAGATTTTCTGGGTTCAAGTTTACCACCACGGCCTTCGTTGGTCACATACACATGAGTGTGTCGAGCAATGCCCTATCACTGCACTTGAATTCAACTTGACGCGGCGGATTTGGCGGTTGCGCCTTGGCACTACAACCAATGTTTAAGAACATCGTACGATCATCCCAGGAGGCCTGTTCTAGACAGATCAGTTGATTATTCCAACCCTTAATGGCCCTTGCTATGCTTGCCCATTAGGTTTGGCGTAAAATCCGCTCGCGCTTCGGCACATAAAATCGGCACATCCGGATTTAACGCATGCCAGCTGATTATTTACCCGGAATATCGCTGCCAAATGTTTGTCATTTACCGGGGCGACTGCGGTATTTTCATGATCGTCAGCGTAAAGCGATAGTCTTCAGCCACTACCCTGAGAACCAATGCCGACAACTATAGTTATGACTGCCGATTTAATGGACTGATTATGAATCTCCGCGACTTGCATTACCTGATTGCCGTAGCCGATTTGCGCAGTTTTGTGCAGGCGGCGGAACGTTGTTTTATCAGTCAACCCACGCTGAGCACCCAAATCAAAAAACTGGAAGACGGCCTGGGAGTGCAGATTTTCGAGCGCAGCAACAAGCGGGTTTTACTGACTGAAATCGGCGAACAGGTCGTGATTTCAGCGCGACGCATTCTGCAGGAAGTCGAGCAGGTTAAACAGCTTGCCGAACATGCCGGCGATCCTTTGGCCGGCAATCTGCGTATCGGCGCCTTTCCAACCCTGTCGACGTATATTTTTCCACCGCTGGTACCCTTGATTCGGCAACAGTTCCCCAAAGCCAGACTGATTTTACTGGAGGAAAAAACCGAGGAACTGATCAAACAGTTAAAAAATGCCCAAATCGATATGGCATTGCTGGCGCTGCCGGTGCCTGACGAGTCTTTGCAACGCGCCGTGTTGTTTGATGATGAATTTTTGTTAGCGGTAGCCGCTGACCATCCGCTGGCCAATCTCAACAAAATTGCCCAAACCGATTTAGCCGGTCAACAGTTGCTATTGCTGGATGAAGGCCATTGCCTAAGGGGTCAGGCTTTGCAAATATGTCAGATCAATAGCGCCGATGAACAGCAGGATGTCCGGGCCACCAGTCTGGAAACGCTAAGGCAAATGGTCCGAGCCGGCACCGGCATCACCTTTATGCCGCGGATTGCCATCGGTCCAGGCGATGACGGCATTCGTTACATTCCTTTCGCCTCACCGGCGCCCAGTCGCAGTATCGGCTTGGTTTGGCGCAAAACCAGTGCTCGCGGCAAACTGATCACTGCAATGGCCGGGTTGATCAAACAAGTCGCGGCAGAATTGTCCACCGCCCAGGAACACAAACAAAATAACTAAGGATATGGTCATAAATAACTTCCCGGAATTCTGCTTATTCCGAATCACACGATTCTTGCTCCCCTCTTTGATAAAGAGGGGTTGGG
>PERU01000019.1 GCA_002928965.1 Methylomonas sp. | reverse complement strand
ATTAACACTTGTAAAATAATTGTCAAATTAACTTTTATTTACACGGTGGAATGCAGGTTTGCGGGCATGGTTGGAAGTGTAAAATAATGTATACATTATTTACAATTGTTTTAATGATTGGCTGATTCATTCAGCTAAAGCTAAGCCAATAAAAAAGCCGGTGGCCTTGGTTGGTTCACTGGCTTTTTTGTTGTCAATTTTCGATGTTATTTATTTTTCAGTGGATCATCAGTGGATCATTGAAATTTTATAGAGACCTTAAAACACGATAAGACATTGATTTATATGGCGTCCCGGAGACGATTCGAACGTCCGACCTGCCCCTTAGGAGGGGGCTGCTCTATCCTGCTGAGCTACCGGGACACAAAACAATTTTAACATAGGGGATTTGCTAATTTTTTTGTTTTCTGATTTCAACGCGTTCCAGCGAGGTAATGAAGTAAGATAATTTCGATTGGCTTTTGCTGGATAGGTTTTCAAAAAAACCGCCAATTTGAACTTTGGATGAATTCAATGAAATTGGTTTGACAAAGCGCACGGCAAAATCAAAATCCATTTCATAATCTTCAAAGCTGATTTGGCAGTTTTTGATGATGTCTCCGCGTTGTACACGTGCGCGATTGACTGCCAAGTCGATACCGGCGCCGCCGCGTGACAAATCAAATAGATAACCGCTGACAGATACTTTTGTTCGTTCGGATAGGCCGGTGAACGCGATGTCAATTGAGCTGATCTCTATGCGCGGCGAGCGTCTTCTCTGAGGATAAAAAATACGATCAGGCAGTGCAGCTTTGTAATAGGAGATGCCCCGCGAATGTCCCATTTCTATTTCTGACAGATTAAAGGATAAATGAATGCCTTTATGAAATGTCAGTAGCTTCAATGATCGGGTGCTTTCTAGTGCCTGATTGCCCTCTTTAGGTGCTAGTTCGTCCAGGATAATCAGGTTTTTTTCGGGTTTTATGCCCAATATGGACGAATTATATTCTTGAGTTGTACCTTCGATCTGCACAGTGCAAAGCGGAGAGCTTTGTTCAATTTCAGATAACAGGGTAACGATCTTTTCAGGCAGCGTTATAAAGTTAGGGTTTTCAAAGGGAGATAGATCGTCCTGTTCGTCATCTTCCTTGTCTTGACCTGCTTCTGCTTTGCTGAACAGACTCTTGAACTTATTAAACATGCTAAATCAGTTGGGGTGTTTTATTTGCGTCAGTCTACACCGAAATCAGGGTATGTGAAAATAGCTCGCTGCGGGTGCTGCCGTCTGGGCCATAGGTTGTGTTAAGTTGGGACTTGCCTCGAAGGACATGTAATGCGCGCTGCGCGTGCCGGCCCAATAGGTCGATACTGGCGCCATTTTGTTCATTTAGTGAACGGCAAGTTTTAGATAGGTCTGATATTTCTGACCAGCAGGTGAAGGCGTCAGAAATGTTGATGCCTGTGGTTTTGGCTTTGGCAAAGTAGTGATTGATGCCATCTTGGCTCATCAATAATTTTTCAGTTGCCAGCACTTGTCCCAATTGTTTGGAAAATTGCTCCAATTGTGTGACTACTTCTTTTTTGTGAGAAGCCAGAGCATCGATAGCCATAGGATCTTTTTGGGCTTTGAGTTGCTCGTGTTCAGCGTTTAACAGCTCAAATAATTTTTGTGTCGATTTGAGACCGTTCGCCAGCAATTTTTCTAATATTGGGAAGGTTTTTTCTATCATGGCATCATGTGGAGTTGGCTATTTTGGTTTCCAGTTGCATCATTTTGTCAGCAACACGGGCCGGATCAATCTGGTAAGTGCCTGCATTTACAGCTGCTTTAATCTCGGCAACGCGAGATTCGTTAATAACTGGTGTGGATAAACTGACATCCAAGGCTTTTTGGATGTCCTGCGCAGCGCTGATGTTGATGGTGTCCTCACCGCTTGCCACACTGTTGGGTTGTTTATTGGTTTCAACTGAGCTTTTGTTGACAGACTTGTTTTGTGTCGCAACATTGCTTGTGTTGACGTTGTTAATTGAGTGAATGGCCATGACGCAATTCCTGTAATTATTTGGATTACTGATGATAGCGGCATGATGACTTAATCCTTTAATAATTGTTAGAAAAATACGCTAACCAAGCCGGCGTTAACTACGGTGGCTTGAATGACGCGTTGAGATGACACATTTTTGACGCTGATTTGCTGGCCTTGGGTACCATCCATCATGGCGACGCCGGATGAGGTGATTAGTAAACCTGCTTTGCCGGTTTGGATGCTGACGCGTTCTCCGCGCTTGATCAGAGTAGGCGCGCTGAACTGCGATTTATAAAGCACACTTCCTACTGGTATGACACGGTTTGCCTGCTGGTTGAGAATATCGGCTGCATCTGTCAGATACCCGCGCTGTAAAGTGGATGTGTCGCGCATTTCAGCTGTAATGTGTTCCGGACCAACTCGGTCGTTTCTACTGAGTTGTTTGGTTAATATCAACACTTGTCCAAATGATTTAACCGCGACACTGCTGTAAATTGTCCAGTTGTTAGTGCCGGGGCAACGAATGCCGACGGTATTTCGTCCGGCTTTGATTTCTCCGGATTGCGAAAATATGTCCAGATTTTCCGTGCAGGCAGCCAGCTGCAAACGCGGGTCGATTTGTGCGCTATTGATTTGATATTGGCCTGCCGGATCAAGCGAGGCTTGCACGAAACTTTGCACGGCATCCTGGATGACTTGCACAGATTGCAAGGAAGCCGTGTTGGCCGTTGCCGAGGCAAATAACAGCAAACAAAATAATAATCGGTTGGTTTTCATAGTGAACGTCGGTTTATTGACTCTGTTTACATATATGCAGGATACATACCAAAAATATATAGAAGGCAGCCAAGTTAAAGTGACTATAATTATTTTGGTCACTTTTTGGAGGGGTTAGTTATGGCTGGAGTCTTAGACGGCGTCGATCAACGCACCAAGTTAGCGGGGCATAACCGCTTTGAGTTGCTACTGTTTAAATTGGCAAGCCGGCAACGTTTCGGCATTAATGTGTTCAAGGTACAGGAAGTCATTCAATGTCCGCCACTGACACAAATCCCTAATTCGCATTCGGTCATCTGCGGGGTTGCCCATTTGCGCGGCAAAACCATTCCGGTTCTGGATCTTTCGATGGCAATCGGCATGCGGCCATTATCAAGGGATGAAGGGGCTTATGTGATTGTCACCGAATACAATCGATCCATTCAGGGGTTTATGGTGGGTTCGGTTGACCGCATCATTAATATCGGTTGGGAACAAGTGAAAGCGCCGCCTACCGGTGCCGGTCGGGAAAGCTATCTAACCGCTGTAACCGATGTCGAAGGTGAGTTAATTGAAGTGATCGATGTTGAAAAAGTCATGAAAGAGGTGATGGGTGGGCGCGAGGAAGCGGCAGCCGATACTATCGACAGCTCGGTCACCGGTAAAAACGAACACGTGTTGGTGGTTGATGATTCATCGGTAGCACGCAATCAGGTCAAGCGAGTGTGCGAACAAATCGGAATTGAATGCACGGTTTTAAAAGATGGCTTGGAAGCTTGGGAGCATTTATCGCAACTTGTAGACGAAGGTATCAAGATTCAAGACCGCTATGCCATGATTATTTCCGACGTGGAAATGCCACGCATGGATGGCTATACCTTGGCGACCAAAATCAAAAGTAACCCTGCCATGCGGGATATTTACTTGATTTTGCATACCTCGTTGAGCGGGGTGTTTAACACGGCCATGGTGCAAAAAGTCGGGGCAAATGAGTTTTTGGCTAAATTTGATCCTGATTCATTGTTATCTGCGGTCCAAAAACAATTGAAGGTTAATCAATCCTGATATTTCCAACATTGCGTTGAAATCGCATGGGTTACGCAACTGACAGCGCGTCGAATTTTATCTGGCTACAGGGGTAATTCTTGGCTTAAAAGCTGATTTTTCATTGAAACCGATGCTGAGCAAGGCTCCGTTTTTTTGACCAAAGGCGTGTTTTTTTAAGCCGGTATTGTCCACATTGAATTGCAATGACTGAACAACTTGGGGTTTGATTGCAGATAACGTCCAGAAATTCTGGTCTTACCAATGCGCGTTTTGCTCTCCCTCTTTTTCGAAGGGGGACGTTATTTTTGGCGAAATCCTTAGAAGAATTTTCAGTGGGCAGCGTTACTGAAATGTTTTGCCTGCCAGCTGAATGGTGTTGTCTATTTCTCCACTATCCAGTACCTGCATAAATGCAGACACCACATCAGGATCAAATTGAGAACCTGCTCCTTCCGTTATTGCCATGCGGGCTTGTTCTACAGTCCAGGGTTGCTTGTAAGGTCGCCAACTGATCAATGCGTCAAACACATCAACAACCGAAACAATTCGCGTAACCAGCGGCAATTCCTTCGCCAAAATACCATCCAGATAGCCCTTGCCATCCCAGCGCTCATGGTGATGAAGGGCTATTTGGCGTGCCAATTCAAAGGCAGCATCATGGCCCAGAATGTTTGCACCCAGGGTGGTGTGCTTTTTGATGATTTCGAATTCTTCTGGCGATAATTTGCCCGGCTTAGCCAAAATGTAATCGGGAACACCCACTTTACCCACGTCGTGCAACCGACTCGCTTTGCCCCAAAGCATTGCCTGATTCGGCTCAATCCCCATGGCGATGGCTGTGGCTTTGGTATAGAAATCCAGCCGGTTGACATGTCCGCCGGTAGCTTTATCTTTGTACTCGGCAATTTCAGCCAGCATGTCCACAGCACTTTCGAACGATGCGATGATGTTGTCGTGCAGTTGATGATTTTCAAGGGCTTGTGAACATTGTCTGGCGAAAATATGAATCAAGCTTCGATCAACTTCCGACAAACATTCAATCGGTTCAATGTAGATATATCCCACGGGTTGATTGGCGATAATTAAGGGCAACACCTCCGCCTGTTCCCTCAGACCCGTGGCGGGTTCGCTGAAAAATATGGCCCGAATGCATTGCTGATGAATCTCTTTGAAACGCGGCTGATGGATAAAGTGGTCGGTATAAGCTTGGACCTCAATCTTATCGTGGTCGATGATACTGATTACACCATCAAGTGACCCTATATGACTGGTATTGGATAACTGACACAAGCCAATGATCTGTATCAGCATGCCGTTGAAAAAGTTCGATAACGATCCGCAGCCTAACTGGTAAATGGTCGGCGTGGCTTGTAAAACATGGGCCAAGCCCTGGCGATTGGCATCAATCACCTGCAAGTCACGGTAGGCTTTAATGGCTGAACGTAGGGTGGTGTAAAGTCTTGAAGCGGTTAATTCGGTTTTGTCTTTATAGTCGTCAATGTCGTAATGATCAATCACGTAGCGCTCCGGCGCGACACCTGGCTGACCGGTTCGGATGACCAGTCGAACCAGCTTATTGCCTTGTTCCATGCGGATATATTCGACCAATTTTAAGCCGGCATCAGGGCTTTCCATCACCACATCAATTAACGCCACGGCGATATCCGGATGCTGGTTAAGCATTTCTTTGGCTTCGCCAGCCGAACCGGCTTCGATAAACTCCAGGGTTCGATTGGCGAAACTGAAGTCGCGCAAACTGATGCGTGTCAAGGTGCGGACATCGGCTTCATCATCGACCACTAAAATTTTCCAGGTAAACCGGGGCGATAAAAGCGAAAACTCACCAGAGACCTTCGCTACTGCTTTATCTTGATTGGGAGGCGCATTTCGGATAATTTTCATAAGGGATTATTGGTTCAAAGGCGCTGTCTCGATTGGACAATCGATATGAAACAGAGAGCCCGTATCGGGTGTGGAATCAATATGTATGGTTCCATTCATTTGCTGGATGATGATGTTGTAAATGACATACAAGCCTAATCCGGAGCCGCCATGTTCCCGGTTGGTGGTAAAAAACGGTTCAAATGCTTTCTGCCTTATTTCTTCAGTCATGCCTATGCCGTCGTCATGGTAGTCAATAATCAGGCGCTGCGTATTAGGCAGTCTGGCTTTGATGGTGATCTGTCCCGAGCGAGTTCCGCTTTCGAATCCGTGAGTAACGCTATTGGTTATTAGGTTCGTCAAAACCTGCTCTAACAAACCAGGTGTGCCGTAAAGTTCCAACCCATTTGGACAGTCTACTTCTACGCCAATGGATGTGCGCTTTAAGGTGTTTCTGAGAGTGGTCAATACATCATCAATGACTTCATGTAATCGATAAACCCGTTTTTGCTGAGAGCCGCGATCGATTGATGTTCGCTTGAAGCGATGGACCAAATCGGCGGCACGGCGAAGATTGGATAATGCCAATGTATGGCTCTCGCGCAGATAGCTAATGTACTGATTTAATGCCTCTTCAGGCACCTCATCTTGTGTCAGCAGTCCGCTCAGTTGATCCAGGGTATCATCGGCATGACTGACCGCGCCCACCGCGACACCCACTGGGGTGTTTAGCTCGTGGGCGAAACCGGCAACCAAGCGTCCCAGAGAGGCCATTTTCTCGTTTTCAACTAATTCATTTCGGGTTTTCTGCAAGATTTCTATCGTGTCATCGAGAGTGCGCCAACGTCTTGCCAATAATTCCAATAATCCCCAGCTGATCAGAATAAGCAAGGAATAGGATATTCCATGGCTTATCCAGTTGGCTAAAATCTCATCCTGCATCGCCGCTTCAACCGCTGTCATCGGCAAAGTAACGCTGATGCCGCCGCGAATATCACCCTCCTTATAACCTTGCTTGGCATGGCAATTCAAACAGGCCGGCTTGACCAGCAGTGGTGCCATATACCGAAGCTGATTACCGTTTGCTTGATGATCAATCGAGGAAATTTCCTTTAGGCCTTGTTCAAACTTTTGTAGAGCCAAGGTTTCCCAGTCGTCGGGGCTGTTTTCCGGTCGGATCGGCTTGAGGCTGGTAATGTGTAAGCGGATGCGTAACTGGGGATCGGTTTCGGCCAATTCGGCAATTTGCCTGGTCATGTAGGCAGGATTAATCAAGGTCAAACTGCGGCCATCGGGTAACGGAATATCACGCAGCGGCAGATCAAGATAGGGGTTGCTAGGGGATGAAGCGGAGGTAAAGACATAAGATCCGCCATGCTCTGCACTCCATTGCCGGATTAAAACCACCATCCGGAAAATATTACGCGCACTCTCGGATGCCAATTGATAGGCGTGTTTTTCAATACTGGCTACACGTAAATATAACGATAAACCCAGCAGGGCAGTGACGATGATTAAAATGAGTGGCAACAATCGTCTGCGTAAGCGTTGGTCTATTCGGTATCGTGGACTCAATGTTTATCCCCCGATCAATACCTCAAAGTTTCTATGAATAATAGCCAGCTTACGCAAAGACGTACAGGCAAATTGACCGTTTTGCAAAAAATCATCTAACTATTTTGTTGATTAGCAGACGGCTCGGCAAAATCTAAAAATTCTGTCACATTCACAGAGCTTGCCATCGACTTGAGTGGAGGGATTTGGGTTGCCGGAGCTATGCCGATAGACTTAGGATTTCGCTACAAATAACTTCCCCCTTTGAAAAAGGGGGATCGAGAGGGATTTTTAAAAAAATCTCCCCCCAACCCCTCTTTATTAAAGAGGGGGCAAGAATCGTGTGATTCGGAATAAGCAGAATTCCGGGAAGTTATTTATGACCCTATCCTTAGGGCTATCCATGCAAGTCTGGATTCAGCAAGCTACTTATATATCCCAGCAAGGGCATTAAAAAGCCCGCTAACTCATCTGAATTGCGGGCTTTGAAATTAGCTGGGAATGTCTGAAACAGTGTTAAGTATTTTGAATAACTATATTAGGGAATTTGTTGCTGTAGTCGCGGTTGCGTAAAGCCAGCTTGGCGGCCATTTTTCGGGCAATGGCTTTGTACATTTCCGCAGAACGGCTATTGGGGTCGGCTGCAACGGTTGGTCTGCCACTGTCAGCCAGTTTGCGGATTTCTATATCAAGGGGTAATGAACCTAATAGTTCGACTTTGTTTTTCGATGCCATGGATAAGCCGCCACCTTGGCCGAAAATGGCTTCTTCATGACCGCAGTTGCTGCAAATGTGGATGCTCATGTTTTCTACCAAACCTAAAATCGGCACATTCACTTTCTCGAACATACCCAGGCCGCGCTGAGCGTCAATCAGGGCAATATCTTGTGGCGTAGTGACGATGATGGCGCCGCTGACCGGGATTTGCTGCGCCAAGGTCAGTTGGATGTCACCGGTACCGGGGGGGAGATCGATAATCAAATAATCCAGATTATCCCAGCGAGTTTGGGTCAGTAGTTGCTGTAAGGCGCCTGTAACCATCGGGCCGCGCCAGATCATGGGTTGATCTGGATCAACCAGGTAACCGATAGAGATGGTCTGGATGCCAAAGGAGATTTTAGGCAACATGAATTTGCCGTCTATGGTTTCGGGTTGTCCGGACAAACCCAACATGGTCGGAATGCTGGGACCGTAGATATCGGCATCCAGAATGCCGACATTGGCGCCTTCTGCCGCCAGCGCCAGGGCCAGATTGACCGAGGTGGTTGACTTGCCAACACCGCCTTTTCCGGAAGCTACGGCAATGATGTTTTTGACGTTTGGCAACGGCTTTAAGGTTTTTTGCACAGAGTGTGCGGTGATGTTGCTGCCCAGTTCCAGTGTGATATTGCCAATACCAGGAAGCGTCGCCAGTTTTTGTTGCAGTTGTTGCTTGAGTTCCGGTAGGTAGCTTTTGGCGGGGTAGCCCAGCTCAATAGTAATACTGACATCATCGCCATTGACCGTGATGTTTTTAACCGATTTGGCGGAGACTAAGTCTGTGGCGAGGTTGGGGTCGATAAATGCTCTGAGCAGATTTTCGACAGCAGCCTTGTCAATGCTGGGCATGGGAAACTCCATAGAGTGGGTGAAAGTGAATACCTGAGTTAAATACTGGGAATATCGTATCATTTTAAGGCTTGCTAATGAAGGCTAAACGCACAGAGGCTTTTCTCTGAATCAAGTGGCTTGAATGCGACGCTTTTGAATATGAAGGTTTCGTTAAAATCAATCGTGCATGGCAAAAAGCGGCTATTTTAAGCATTGGTTATTATTGATTTTGAAGGAAGTATAGTGTTTTTTGCAAAGAGTCGGATTGATTACAGTTTGCACAAGGTTACTTTTTTGGGGTTGCTTTTTGTGTGTGGTGCTTGGCTGTTAAGTGGCTGCCAAACGTTATCATTTACCACAGAACATCCTGAAAACTTGGTTTTTGAAGGCAGGGCAGAGACCATTGAAAGTCATGTGTTTTCGATTGCCGGCCAACGCGAGGTTGTTGGTGTATTAGCCACAGTAGAAAGCCGGCAAAATGATACGTTGTCTGATTTAGCAAGACATTTTGGCTTGGGTTACACAGACATAACCATCGCCAATCCTGAATTGGACGCGTGGGCCTTGGATGATAATCAGCAGGTATTATTGCCATTGCAGTTTATTCTGCCGGAAGCGCCTCGCAATGGCATTGTGTTGAATTTAGCCAATATGCGGATGTTTTATTACCCAAAAGCTGAACATAGGGTGTTGACCTACCCGGTGGGGATTGGTCGCGATGGTTGGAATACGCCGTTAGGCGCAACAAAAATTGTCGCAAAAAAAGTCAATCCCGCCTGGACAGTCCCTGAATCGATTCACCGTGAGCATCATTTGTCAGGTGATCCCCTGCCAAAGATCATGCCTTCCGGCCCCGATAATCCGCTGGGCTATTATGCGATGCCTTTGGGTTTTAGTGGCTATTTGATTCACGGCACCAATAAGCCTTATGGGATTGGAATGCAGGTCAGTCATGGTTGCGTGCAGCTATATCCGGAAGATGTTGAAGTTTTGTTTGATCAGGTCAATGTCGGTACAGATGTTCGCATTGTGCATCAACCGTATTTAGCGGGTTGGGATGAGGGGGAATTGTATGTCGAGGCTCATCAACCGCTGCAAAAGTGGGCAAAACAAACCAAGCAATTGCAAAAAGCGCTTCTCAACAGGTTGGAAAAACTTGCCGCAGAGAAAAATGCAGTGGTGGATTGGCACAGAGTTGAAGATGTTTTGCAGCGCGCAGATGGTGTGCCAACTCCGGTTTTACAGGCGTCATTAGACGCGTCTGCCTTGGTTGCACAAGCAATCAAGATTCAGCGGCCTCAGCAGTTATTTGGGCAGCCGTCCGTGCGTGAGTTGACAGAAGCTGATTGGTCAATCGTTACGGCTGGCTTTAGCAGTGAAATCGACGCGCAAAAGCTGGCTGCGATGCTGAATCATCAAGGTCCGCAAATGCCGGCCCGCAAGGTTGAAAAAGACGGTGTTTTTCAGGTTGTGGTTGGGCCTTTTAAAAACAAGAAGGAAACCAATTTGGCCGCGAAGCGAATTCAGAACGACTTTGATCTCGATGTGACAACCGTAAAACCGCAGAAGCGCTAAACAACAAGCATAAAAAAGGCCGATGCCTTTTGGCATCAGCCTTTTAATGATCGTGCAAAGGCTGCAATTTAAGCCATGTTGCGCAATCTGTCGTTTAGTCTGCTTTTGCTGCGAGCGGCTTTGTTTTTGTGGATAATGCCTTTGGTTACAGCAGAATCGATCACAGGGACTGCGGTTCTAAATGCGGCGGTGGCTTGCTCTTTATCGCCTGCTCTTACTGCAGCAATCACTTTCTTGATGAAAGTGCGAAGGTTACTACGTTGTCCAGCATTGCGAATACGGCTTTTCTCTGCCTGACGCGCTCTTTTTTTAGCTTGTGGTGAATTAGCCATAAAGTATCAGTTCATTCGAGTTAATTAGAAACCGTGCATTATCTTTTTGGATGCTATGATTGTCAACTTAATTAATGTGTTGAAACCAGTTTTGTCAGGGTAGAGGCCGACATTGACCAAGCAGCTTTATAAATCTACGGCGATTGTCAGTGGTATGACGCTTATTTCGCGGGTGATGGGCTTTGTTCGTGACATGCTGATTGCCAATTTATTTGGCGTCAGTCCTGCTACCGACGCGTTTTTCGTTGCCTTCAAGATTCCGAATTTTCTACGTCGCCTGTTTGCCGAAGGGGCTTTTGCGCATGCATTTGTGCCTGTGTTGTCCGATTACAAACACAACGGCAGCAAAGCAGACTTAAAGTCGTTTATCGAAAAGACCGCGGGTACATTGGCCGGTTTACTGGGTTTGATAACGCTGGCAGGCGTGATTGCGGCTCCCCTGCTGATTATATTTTTTGCCCCCGGATTTTTGTGGGAAGGTAGCCAATACGATTTGGCTGTGCAACTAGTGCAAATCACTTTCCCTTATTTACTGTTCATTTCTCTGACTGCCTTTGCCGGCTCGATTTTAAACGCGCATGGCATGTTTGCGATACCTGCCATTACCCCCATATTTCTGAATATTTGCATGATAGTTACGGCAATTTGGCTGGCGCCTGTCTTCGCGGAGCCAATTGTTGCATTGGCCTGGGGCGTGTTTATTGCCGGTGTTGTGCAGCTGCTGTTTCAACTCCCGGTTCTGTTTCGCTTGGGCGTGTTGTCAAGGCTGCGTTGGGGTTGGCGAGACAGTGGCGTGAGGCGGGTGATCAAATTAATGCTGCCGGCTATTTTTGGGGTATCAGTAGTGCAGATCAACTTACTGTTCGGTACTTTGATGGCATCATTTCTGGCTTCAGGCAGCGTTTCCTGGTTGTATTACTCTGATCGACTGGTTGAATTTCCGTTAGGCATTTTGGGTGTGGCGGTTTCCAGCGTGATTTTGCCGAACCTTGCGAAAAATTACGCAGCAGAAGATACGATGGCCTTTTCCAAATCCCTGGATTGGGGATTAAAACTGGTGATCCTGATCGGTATGCCGGCCACTTTGGGCTTGGTGCTGCTCTCACAGCCATTATTGGCCACTTTATTTCAGTACAACGAATTTGGTGCTGACGATGTCGCCATGGCCGGTAAAAGTCTGATGGCTTTTGCACTAGGGTTGTTGGCATTCGTGCTGATTAAAGTGTTGGTACCTGCCTTCACTTCCAGAATGGACACCCGAACACCTGTCAGATTTGGCCTGTACGCCATTGTTTGCAACATGGTGTTGAGTATCGCGTTGGTGTTTCCTCTGGCGCATGCAGGTATCGCATTGGCCACCAGTTTGGCAGCGTATCTGAATGCCGGGTTGTTGTTGATCAATCTGCTAAAACAACAGGTCTATCAGCCCGGCGATGGTTGGTGGGTATTTATGCTGCGGGTACTGTTTGCCAGTTGCGTGATGTCGATATTTTTGACCTATTTTGTCGATCAGCAGCTTTGGTTGGTTTGGAATGTGTCTCAACGCGGCCTGCATTTGGTGATGGTGATTGGCTTGTCCATGCTGATTTATTTGATCGGTTTAGCTGTCTCGGGTCTAAGAGTTCGCCATTTGCATGAGCATGAGTTCCGCTCTTGAGATTTGCTATAGTGACTCCATAGTCATGTAGAATGCATGCATTCATTTTTTTCGATCATTGGAATTCCTTAATACACAGTAGGTTATGAAAACAAGAACTATCGGTTTTATTGGCGGCGGCAATATGGCAACCAGTTTGATGAGTGGTTTGATCGCCAGCGGACACTCGCCGCAACAAATTTGGGTGTCAGATACAGCCTCAGCCCTATTGCAGTCGCATCGTGATAATTTGAATGTCAACGTCTCCACGGACAACCTTAAAACAGTTCAGGAAGTTGATGTGGTTGTGTTGGCGGTCAAGCCCCAGATTTTGCGTGAAGTGGCTCTGCAAATTGCGCCCCTGATCCAGCAAAAACATGCTCTGGTAGTATCTATTGCGGCCGGTATCTCCCAAACCAGCTTGGCTTTGTGGTTGGGAGGTGATGTCGCGATCGTTCGTTGTATGCCTAATACGCCAGCCTTGGTTTTGACCGGGGCAACCGCATTGCATGCAAACAGTAATGTCAATGAAGAGCAAAAAGACCTGGCTGAAAATATTTTAAGAGCTGTCGGCATTTCCCTGTGGGTAAACAGTGAACGTGATCTGGATGCCGTAACCGCGGTATCAGGCAGTGGACCCGCCTACTTTTTTCTGATGATGGAAGCCATGGAAAAAGTGGCACTTGATATGGGTCTGGATGAACATACTGCTCGCTTGTTGGTGCAACAAACCGCTTTGGGCGCTGCCAAAATCGCTCTGGAATCAGCTGAATCACCCACCCAATTAAGGGAGCGTGTAACATCCCCCGGCGGTACTACCCAAAAGGCCATTGAAACCTTTCAACAAAATGGCTTTACTGAACTGGTGGCTAAAGCCTTGACAGCGGCAAAAGACCGCTCTATCGAAATGTCCAAACAACTGGGAGCGGACTAATGGATTCAAATTATGTAACCGATCCAGTGGTGTTTTTGATAGACACCCTGTTTTCGTTGTACATTCTGGCAGTGGCTTTGCGGTTTTTATTGCAATGGACTCAGGCCGATTTTTATAACCCTGTATCGCAATTTCTGGTAAAAATCACCCATCCGCCCTTGCGGATTTTGCGGCGTTTTATCCCTGCAATGGGCAGGATTGATACCTCATCGCTGGTATTGGCTTTGTTATTACAAATTCTGGCTAATTTCGCCATTTTGGCCATTAAAGGCGTAAGTATTGATATTTTGGCATTAGGCGTTTTATCGTTTACTGATTTGCTGAAAATGTTGCTGGATATTTTCGTTTACGCCATTTTTGCGGGAGCCATTCTCAGTTGGTTTGCTCCGGGTGCCTATGGTGGCGCATCTTCTTTGCTGTATAGCTTGACCGACCCCTTGTTAAGTGTTTGTCGCCGGGTAATTCCTGATTTGGGCGGCATCGATCTGTCACCGTTGGTTGCGCTGGTTTTGCTGCAATTGGCAAAAATGATGATTTTGCCGCCATTGCATGAACTAGCGGCCCTATTAAGCTAACCGATCTGATAATGCATCGTAAGTCTTGCTCGCTAGCATTGATTTTGGTGACGCCACTGTTATTAGGTTGGGTACAGTTTGCGCATGCAAAAAAAATGTATCGCTGGGTGGATGAGAATGGC
This sequence comes from Methylomonas sp., assembly GCA_002928965.1. GTDB lineage: Bacteria > Pseudomonadota > Gammaproteobacteria > Methylococcales > Methylomonadaceae > Methylomonas. The sequence continues at coordinate 56,825 of PERU01000019.1, read as the reverse complement.
AGAATCTACTTTTCGGATGTGGTACCGCCTGATCAGGTCCAGCATAAACGGGAAACCCGAAATGAAAAGGCCCGGGTGCTGAATGTGGTTGAAAAGGCAAAATCTCCAGAAGAATTAGAACAGCAGAAACGACTGGAAGCCCTGCGCAAGGAACAGGAAAAAATCATTGCCAAACAGGCGGCTGACGATAAGGTTTTACTGTCTACTTATCGCAGTGTTGAAGATATGAACAGGGCACTTGATAACAAGTTAACGTTGATGACAGGCGAAAAGGCCATGCTGGAAGGCAATAAGCAGCGCCTGGAGCAGCAGTTACTGCAACAGCAACAGCAAGCGGCCAACCTTGAACGCAATGCTCAAACAGTCCCGGAAAAATTGTTGTCCGAGATCAGCGCCACACGTCAGCAAATTGAACAAAACATTCAAGAAATGGCGCGGTATGAATCCAACAAGCAAAGCGTGGAAAAGGAATTCAAAGCCAGTATTGCTCGCTTTGAATTTCTCACCCAAGGCAATAAAGCCGGACAATCCAATCCAATCAATCCGCTGACTGATGACGCGCCAAATCAATTAGGCTTATTTACCTGCAAAGATGCCGCGCAGTGTGATAAAGCCTGGAAAATTGCCGGTGAATTTGTCTATAAATATGCCAACACCCGTCATGATGTCGATAACGAGAAGCTGATTATGACTGCGGCCCCGTTTAATGACGAAGATTTAAGTTTGTCGGTATCTCGGCTTGATAGGGCAGGTGTTCAGGAAATATTTCTGGATTTACGTTGCAAGGCTTCCAATATAGGCAAGGAACTATGCAATAGCGAAAAAGCCCAGAGCATCCGTCGGGGCTTTGCCGCTTACATTCAGTTGCAATTAGCGTCTGATCAATAAGGTACCAATGCCCTGATCGGTAAATAATTCCAGCAAAACCGAATGTTCGATGCGGCCATCGATAATATGTACGCTGTTGACGCCGCCTTTGAGCGCATCGGTGGCGCAGCGGGTTTTGGGAATCATACCGCCGGATATGGTGCCATCGGCGATCAGATCATCGATAGCGGTCAACGTCAGGCCGGTCAATAAATTTCCTGCTTTATCCATAATGCCGGGGATGTTGGTCAATAGCATCAGTTTCTCGGCCTTCAATACTTCAGCGACTTTTCCGGCCACTAAATCGGCGTTGATGTTGTAAGAATGACCATCCTTACCCACGCCAATGGGGGCAATTACCGGGATGAAGTCACTATTGCCCAGCATCTCCACCACAGCAGGATCAATGCTACTGACTTCACCGACATGCCCCAGGTCGATAATTTCAGGTGCATCATCCAGATTGACGCCAACTTTGGTCAGATTGATTTTGCGGGCATGAATGAAGTTGCCATCCTTACCGGTCAAGCCCACGGCTTTGCCGCCCTGCATGTTGATCATATTGACGATTTCTTTATTGACCAAGCCGCCCAGTACCATCTCCACCACATCCATGGTCTCACTGTCGGTTACCCGCATGCCGTCGATAAATTCAGAGGTTTTACCGAGTCTTTTCAATAAATCACCGATTTGTGGGCCGCCACCATGTACCACGATGGGATTGATGCCGACCAGTTTCATCAGCACGATGTCGCGAGCGAAACCTTGTTTCAATTGTTCGTCTATCATGGCATTGCCGCCGTATTTGATGACTACGGTCTTGCCTTTAAATTTTTGAATGTAGGGCAGTGCTTCGGTTAGAACGTGGGCAATTTGATGCGCGGTTTTTTCTTTCATGTGTGATTGTGATTAAAAAGGAATGGATAGCTCTGGATTGATTTGCAGCATAAGCTGTTTGAATTGTGTCTGGATACGGCTTAGTGCTTCGGGCGTGTCAGCCTCAAAACGCATGCTCAGGCCCGCCAGGGCATTGGACGCTTTGATCAGTCCCCAGCCATCCGGAAACTCCACGCGCATGCCGTCCACATTGACGCTATCGCCATCGGGGAAGTCGGCCAGGCTAAAAAATTGTTCTATAAAGCGGCGACTTTCGCTGTCGTTCATGGGGATGCGCAACTCGGGAGTATTGATGCTGTCCGGCAATTCATCAAACAAAGCGCTGCTGGAGCGCATATCTGCTGAAAGAATTTCGATCATGCGCACGGCTGCATACAAGGCATCATTAAATCCTAACCAGCGATCATTAAACAAAAAGTGCCCGCTTAAATCGCAAGCCAATGTTGCGCCGGTTTCCCGTAGCCGACTGTGCAGTGGCGTGACACCACTTTTACATAACACCGGAAAGCCGCCACGTTTTTTGATTTGTTCCGGGAGATGGCTGGAACAGGCCGCGTCATAAATCACTTCGGTGCCGGGTTTGATGGCCAGCACATCACGGGCAAACAGCATCATTTGTTTATCAGCCAAAACTATCCGACCACTGGAGTCTACCAGCAGCAGGCGTTCCCCATCACCGTCAAAAGCCATGCCTAAGTCGGCATTATTCAATTTAACGGCCTTAATCAGAGCCTCAAGGTTACCAGGGTGACTGAGTTCGGGGGGATGGTTTGGAAAGCGGCCATCAATCTCGCAATTTAATTCCACCACGTCGCAACCGATGGTTTTTAACAGCATCGGCCCCAATTGACCGGTCGCGCCGTTACTACTGTCGATGACCACCGTCATCGGGCGCACAATGTGGATGTCTTCGGAAATGATGCCGATATATTCATTACTGAATAATGTATTACGGTCGATGGAGCCGCTTTGCTCTTGCGTGTAAAACTGCTCGTCAACGCGAGTTTTCAGGTGTTGAATCTGCGTGCTCGACAACATGTCATCATTCAAAATGAATTTTAAACCGTTAAACTCGGCAGGCTGGTTGCCGCCTGTCACCATAACACCGGTGCGGCCTTCACTGTGATGGCTGACAAAATACAGCACCGGGGTTGGCACCAAGCCAATATCCAACACATCGCAGCCGGTCGAGATAATGCCTTTAATCAGTGCCTCTGCTAATGCAGGGCTGGATAAGCGGCCATCGCGCGCGACCACAATGGTTTTGATCTGCTGTTGCCGCGCCTCACTGGCAAACGCCCGGCCGATATTTGCCATGATCTGGTCAGTCAGGTTGCTGCCGGCCACACCCAGAATGTCGAATTCCCGAAATATCGAAACTGCTGGGGGTTGTTGGTTAACGGGTGGCACAGTCGGCGTTGAAATGGCATGTGAGCCACTGTCATGGCTCCAATTATTCGACGTGGGGGAGCCGATTTGAATGGTTTCTGCCAAATCATCGGTTTGCCAGTCACTGCTGCTATTGTGTCCCGGTTCTTGTAAAACGGTTTCCATGTCAGCAAAACTAGGCATAGAGACCGCTGTACTGGGGATGCTGATGGAACTGGTTTGAAAACTTTCGGTATGGACTGGCGAGGTGTCTTCCAGGAAATCGATGTCAAACGATTCTTCAAAAAAGTCGTGGCCATCATCTTGATGACTTTCAGCAGACGGCGCCCCCGATTTGTCCATAACCCGCTTGAATTGCACCATGGCCGCAATAATCGGTTGCATCTCGGGCAGTTGCATGGGATAGCTGCCCATGGTTTTACCTTGCAACATGTCTTTGGCGGCTTTCAGAATGCCGCTTTGATCTTGGCGGAAAAAGTCACTGAATTTACGGTAGCCGACAAAAAACGCCAGACAGGCAAGCAAGGCTGGAATCACAATCAACGCCAGCAAAATCCCCATATCCATCATGCTGGTTCCAACATTTGCCCACACATTGAGTTGCCAGCGACTGTTTTGCACCGGAACGGAGATTGGCTCATCGGAGCCATGTTCAGCTTGTCCCGCACTTGCCAACGACAATTGGTCTTGTTTAAGTTCGATAAAGCCGTTTTGAATGGGGGTATTGCTGATAATTGGCTGTAACAGATTGGGTTTTAGGCTGGCCAAAACCACGCCAATGACTTTTTGATCGAGCAACACCGCACTGGTAATGGCCAGATGCCTATGCTCAGCATCTCCTTGAATGACTGGCTGAGGCTTGCCGGTTAAGGTGGTTTTGATCATTTCCAAATCGCCAAAGCCCATGTGAGGGGCTTGCGACTGGTCGAGATCGTTCACATCAGGTAGCAACAGACGTATCCTTAAACTATGGGGTACCAGTGTTTGTAATTTTGCAGCAGTTGCTTTGATCAGTTCCGGATTGCCGGAAGTTAAAGCGGCTATCACATCAGGTGATTGTGCCAAGCCGTCGACGCTGGTCTGCAGCGTACTCAATTGCATGGACAAATTGGCGGCAAGGTTGTTTGCAATCAGCGTGATAGCTTCCTGTTTGGCACTTTTGGCGTCGGCAGCAGAAAACCAGTAAGCGCTGCCGCCTGCCAGAAAAACCATGCTGGCCGAAATTGCCGCTATGATGGCAAAAATACGTCCCATGCTATTGTTCTCCTGCTAGTTAATGGCGTCCGCTGTGACCAAAGCCACCGCTACCACGCTGAGATTGATCAAATTCAGTCACACATTCAAATTCGGCCTGTACCACCGGTACGAACACCATTTGTGCGATACGTTCACCAATTTCGATGGTAAAGGCGTTATCGCTGCGATTCCAGCAGGAAACAAACACTTGGCCTTGATAATCCGAGTCTATCAGCCCCACCAGATTGCCTAAGACAATCCCATGTTTGTGACCGAGGCCGGAGCGAGGTAACAATACCGCAGCCAGATGCGGATCAGCGATGTGAATGGCCAAGCCAGTGGGAATCAGCTGCGATTCACCCGGTTGTAACGTTATGGCTTGGTCCAGACAAGCTCGCAAATCCAGTCCTGCCGAACCGTCAGTCGCATAGCTGGGTAAGGCAATCTCGTTCCCAAGTCGCGGATCAAGAATTTTTAGCTGGATTTTTTTCATGGAATTTCTCGGTGATTAAACTCAATAGTTGTTGAGCCAATGTTGATTTGTCGGTCATGGCAAATTGTTTATTACCATCGGGCCAAAACACCTGTAAGGCATTACGCTCGCTATCGAAACCGCCTTCGGTTTGCCCCACCCAATTGGCGGCAATTATGTCCAGATTTTTGGTTTGCAGTTTAAGTATGGCGTAATTTTCCAGATCGTTAGTTTCTGCAGCAAAACCCACCACGAAGGGCTTGGAGGGTAAGCTGGCAACGCTGCCAATAATGTCCGGGTTTTTAGTTAATTCAATCACGCTGTGATCGTGTTGCTTTTTGATTTTATGATCTTGCAACACTGCAGGACGATAATCGGCTACGGCCGCCGCCCCAATATAAATGTCATGCTGCTCGGCGCGCTGCATAACTGCCGAATACATTTGATCTGCCGTTTCTACCTTAACAATATTCACCTCGGCCGGTTCGGGAATGTTGACCGGTCCGCTTACCAAGGTTACCAGAGCACCCGCCTGCTTGGCCGCAGTGGCAATTGCATAGCCCATTTTGCCGGAGCTGCGGTTGGTAATGTAACGAACCGGATCAAGTGGCTCGCGGGTTGGGCCGGCGCTAATCAGTAGTTTGATGCCCTGCATGGGTTTCGGTTTGTGATCGGCTAGCAGGTGTTGGCAAATATCTGCGGGTTCACTCATCCGACCGAAACCCTGTTCGCCGCAAGCCTGCTGCCCAATTGCCGGACCAATCACGCTAACGTTATGTTGCTGTAATCGGCGCATATTGTCCTGAGTTGCAGCCTTATGCCACATCGCTTGATTCATGGCTGGTGCGACATACACCGGGCATTCGCTGGCCAGATACAGTGTGGACAACAAGTCGTCAGCCAAGCCGTTGGCCATTTTGGCTAGGGTATTGGCGCTGGCTGGCGCAATTAGCAGCAAATCGGCCCAGCGTGCCAGATGAATATGCCCCATGGCTTGTTCTTGCGCGGCATCGAATAATGCTGTGTGCACCGGGTGACCGCTCAAGGCTTGAAAAGTCAATGGCGTTACAAATTGCTGCGCTGAGGTCGTCATGACCACCCGTATCTGGCAGCCTTGTTTGCGCAACAGTCGCACCAGTTCTGCGGATTTGTAAGCGGCAATACCGCCGCAAACGCCTAATAAAATTCGCTTTTCGATGATGGCATCTCTAAATCATGATCAGGGGTGAATTATGGCAAACTCGGCTTGATTCTTCTATGCTTAAAATGGTTTTAAACACAGGGAGCAACAGATGAGCATCAAGGATTGGCCCGCCGACGAGCGTCCACGCGAGAAATTATTACAACGCGGCGTAGCCGCTTTGACCGATGCCGAGTTACTGGCCATTTTCCTGCGTGTAGGGACGCAAGGCAAAACAGCAGTGGATATGGCTAGAGATTTATTGAATGAATACGGCTCGCTGCAAGCACTATTGGCCGCTGAACATGAACGTTTTTGTCAAAGTCATGGGCTGGGCGATGCCAAATATGCCCAGTTACAGGCCGTGATGGAAATGGCCAGACGCTATTTTGAAGAAAGTCTGCGACGTGGCAATGCGCTGACCAGCCCGGATATGACCCGAGCCTATTTAAGCGCCCAATTACGTAGTTATAGCTATGAAGTGTTTGCCTGTTTGTTTCTGGATAATCAACACAGGGTGATTCAGTGGGAAGAATTATTTCGCGGTACTATCGACGGTGCCAGTGTGTATCCCAGAGAAGTCGCCAAACGGGCATTGTTTCATCACGCCGCCGCAGTCATCTTTGCGCATAATCATCCATCTGGTATCAACGAACCCAGTCAGGCAGACAAGCAGATTACCGATAAACTCAAACAAGCCTTGGCATTGTTTGATATTCGGGTGCTGGATCATTTTATTGTCGGTGACGGCCAGCCGTATTCCTTTGCCGAGCATGGGCTGATTTGAGTGAGTTGGGTGCCCTGGTATTGGCGGCTGTCCAGTTCGATAATGACTTTTCTATCAAAACACACGAAATCGGCAATATAAAACCCAAGATCAGCACCAGTTCCAGCAAAATCGTGACTGCAACGGCAGCTTCCCGGCCCAGTCCTGGCAAGATGTTGAAGCCGATGACGACGATCACGGCATGGATTAGCGGGGATGCGGATAGGTGTTTGGACATAAATCTTCTGTTGGGGATGGGGCCAAAAATACCGCGAGGACTGGCGGGGTGTCGAGGCGGTGGGAAGAGATTTGGAGATTAATAACGCATGCTGTATTTAACTGCGTGATGGTGGGGACAGGTGATCAGTGAAAAATTTCAGCGCTAACCGCAAGAGGCAAAAACAAGGTATCCAATGCGAAACTGAACGGCAGATCAATTAGTGGCAAGCTCGGTGGCGTGGTATTAAATTTCCGGATGGCAACGTCATTATTTTCCAATGCCGCCCAATCCAGTCGGGTGCCGCTGTAAATGAAAATCCGCTGAGCCAGGGGCACGTCGGCATCCAGGCTTTTGAACGTAGCACAGCCGGACTGGGCGATGATGCACAAAGCGCCGAGTACCATTTTCTTGAAAGCGGTCATTTTTGTTTTGGACTTCGTCAAAAATAACGTCCCGAACAACTGCTCTCATCAAACCGCTCGTGCTGAGTAAAGTAAGCCATCTTCGGGCGGATGGCGTTAACAAGAAACAGACGCTGTTTGAGGCGATATTGGCCGGTAAGGGCGGCAAGCAGTTCGGTTAACTGGCGTAGCTTTAGCAGACCGGTGTTGGGATCATCAGCGAAGTATTTTTCCGCCAACATGCCCAAATGCAAGCGCAGAGGGACTTGGTGTTGTAAAGCGGCGAAATTGCATCGCGTCCATTTAGTCATATTGATTGAATCAGAACGCGACAGGCTCCTAGATAGTGAGTGTAATTCGCTGCCCATTTCGCCCGACTTGTCCTTGATTATGGAGTTGATGTCATGTAGCCCATTATCGCTGCATCTTAGCCTGGAAAAAAGAAAGGCTCGATAAAAATATCAATCCGAATTCATCACTTTAAAGACTATGAACGCCAGTCCAGTGAATGGGTCAGGGCCAATCTACATCACTGGCTCTGATCAATACGCAGTCTTCAGGCGAAAGGTCTCCCAATCAACGATGGCAGCTTAATCGGTTTTTCTGAGCTGCCTGTCTTTAAAATTGATCATACAAGGAGGGAGGCACAGTTGCTAATAGTTTTCTAATCGCACTATGCGACGCTTCTACCCAGTTACGGGTTGATGTTGCGCTGGGGTCCTCGGTGGGTGCAAGGGGATTGCAGGAAATCAGGCTGGATGGATTGAAATATACCGTCCGTGGCACTGAATGTCCGCTTTCCGGCGAGCATGCGTGCATTTTTAAAATATGGCAAAGAATCAACACCGTCAAAATAGCTCCTGATTATAAAGATGCTCCAGCAACATCGTCTTTCTGGAGATTGCCGGAGCCGAAGACCGCGAAGCGAATCCAATCCAATCCAGAAGGATGTGTTCGCCGATCGCCATCCATGACTTCTGGATCTCGGCAATCCACTTGTGCCCCAGAGGGTATGCCGAGATGACGATTTTTGACTGAGCTGATTGATCTTTATAGTCAGGAAATAGCTTTAGCAATTTTGTGAAGATGTGTGTCGCGCAGATGATGGAAAATATACTAGCGACTTTTTCTTTGCCGCACACACTAAACCCTCAAAATTTCAGGATCCTAACACTGTGGTCATCGAGCATAAGGTATCAAAAATGATTAAAAAGACCCTAATAGCCGCCGGCATTTGTTTATTGGCAGCTAAGCCGTTGTTGGCTGAGATTGACGTGTTTCAATGGATTGATAACCAGGGACGTCGTCATTATTCCGATCGATCAAAGTCTGACGCCAAAGTTTTAAAGCTTGCACCCGGTGCGACCTACTATGTCGTAGAAAAGGTATTTGATGGGGACACGCTTTTGTTAAGCGATGGCCAAAAGGTGCGTTTACTGGGTATCAACACGCCGGAAGTGGCTGGGCGCTATAAAAATGCCGAAGCAGGCGGCGCACAAGCAAAAGACTGGCTGCACCAGCAATTGGCAGGACGTAAAGTCAGGTTGGAGGGTGATGTGGAAAAACAGGATAAATATCAACGTAGCTTGGCGTATGTGTTTACTGAAGACAAGCGGCACATGAATCTGGAATTGGTTAAGCAGGGCTTGGCGGCAGTTAATATCTACCCGCCCAATTTAAAATATGTGGCTGTTTTATTGGATGCGCAGCAAGCTGCAGAGTCGGCAGGATTGGGGATTTGGGGCAGGCCCGAATACGCACCTCAATCTTTTGAAATTCTGGATGACGAAAATTATCGGGGTTGGAAACGGATAACCGGTACGGTGCGGGCATTAAAAAAAACTAGTAAATACAGTTATTTACAATTTTCTGATCGGGTATCGGTGCGGATTGAGAATGGCGAAGGGCTGAGCAGTTTTCCGGATTTGCAGAGCTACGTGGGTAAATTCATCGAGGCGCGTGGCTGGGTCAATAAACATGCTGGACGGTTTGTTGTGCAAATCCGCCATCCCGGCGAATTGAAAGTATCCAGGCGTTGATTTTACTTTGTCAGATGGGTGCAGGTGCTCGCCATTCCGGCAGATTTTAACTATGACAAAGAATTGATTGCAGGCAAAAAAAAGGGGGCAAATTGCCCCCTTTCCCTATTACTGTGTAACGGATTATTTATCGGTCCGTTTGTACATCACGCGACGGTTGTATGCGCGACCTTCGTCTGTGTCGTTCGACTCAACCGGTTGCGATTCGCCAAAACCTTTGGTGGTCAGGCGACTGCCGGTAACACCTTGGTTGACTAGTTCGTTTTTAACCGATTTTGCTCTGCGTTCTGACAAGTCCTGATTATAAGAATCGCTACCGTAACTGTCGGTATGGCCTTGAATTTCAACGGTCAGGCCTGGGTTGATTTTCATAACATCAACGGCGTTTTTGATCAAAGGCGCGTATTTTGATTTGACTTTATCGCTGTCAAAATCAAATAACACACCATGGAACGCCCAGCAGCCTTCTTTATCAACGATGGCGCCTTTTGGCGTGTCGGGGCATTTGTCAGCACAATTGTTGACGCCGTCATGGTCGTCATCCAGTTGTGAACAATCCGGTTTTTTAGGTGAGCCCGGTTTAAAGAACACTTGTTTAACGAAATCGCTCATGCCTGCAGCATTGGAAATAGCGCTGGCTTCGGTTGCAAAGCCGCAGCTGGCAGCGTTAACAATTTGTTGCAGGCTTTCTTGGCCTTGGGTGTCGCCTTCGTTGCCAACCCAAACTGTATAAATACACAGTCTGTCACCATATTGGGCTTTCAACGCTTCAGCAGCGGGCACAGGGGAGATTTCATCCATACCATCACTAAAGACGATCAACGCAATGTTGCCTGGAGCTGAGCTTAAATCCGGATTGCTGACAGCCAGTGCGTCGGCTAAAGGTGTGCCACCACTGGCGCATTGCAGGGAGGTAATTGCGCTTTCAAAGCCGCTGGTGGAGTAGTTTTGCAGTGGTTGATTGAGTTTGGTTTGGCTCCAGTTCAGGCAAGGACCAAAACCAAAGCTGCGCAAACCGGATGTTAACGTAATTTCCGGGATGGTTTGGTTGAATTTGTTTAACAGGTTTTTTTCAACATCCAGCTTGTTGCCGCTGTAATCTGCTGAACCTAAGTAGGTTTTACCCATTGAAAATGATGAGTCGTTAAGTACAAAGAAACTATCGGTTTTTTGTACCAACATGCCTGCTTTCACTTGTGCATTTAAGTCATCAGCTTGAAATGCCTGGAAGCTGTTGGTCGATTGCGTTGCGCAACCCGATACCAAGGCAGCGGTCAGCGCTGCAGAAAGGGCGAGAGTTTTACGCATTTGTCGTCTCCTAATTTGTTATTAAAATATGCAGGCACTGAAACCTAAGGTGTGAGTCTAGCATTAAAAAACAGATTTTTTAATGCTTATGTGCAGTTTGTCACATTGCATTTTTGGGTAAATTGCCTTGGCTGCAATTGTTTGGGCTTTGTAAGGGGAATTCATGGGGTTAGCAAGTCAATTGTTGCTGGTATTTGGCTATTGGATTGCGCTGCTTCCCGCTATATTTTCTTGATTGACAAGCGTCTTTAACTAATTCAAAGGTAAGCACCGCAAATCGTCGTTTCGGCATATCCTCCCTGGCACGTTGTCACCGCATCTCTGCCAGCACGGCGGAGGTTTTGGTTTTGCTGAAGGATCTCGTTCATTCAGGTTTCTTTGTATCTATGTTGGGCAATCCCTTGCTGGCAAGAATTACATTCACCTTAAATGCTTAGCATGAAATAATAATCTTTTATTTGAGGAGTGCTGCCATGCTGTCGATAGTCCGAATCATCTGTTTTAGTTTGCTGGCGTTGTCCGCCCAGGTTGTTTTGGCGGAGTCCGCGGAATCGATTCGCCAGGAAGCTGCACAAGGTAGTCCACAGGCACAAGCCAAGTTGGCGGCACTGTATTTATTGGGCAGAGAAGGCGTTGAGAAAGACGAAGCCTTGGCCGCCGAATGGATGGAAAAGTCCGCTAATCAAGGGGTTGTCGATGCACAAGTAGTGATGGGGGCTTTGTATGATAGAGGTATCGGTGTCATGGCTGATCGTGATAAGGCTACAAAATGGTACGAAAAGGCTGCCTCTAAGGGGCATGGCACATCGTTGGCCATTCTCGGTAAAAACGAGGCTGCAGCGGGTAGTGTGCAGTTTAATTATCAGGCCATGCGTTTGAGCGCCGCCCGCTCCATTCCAACAGAATATGCAAAACGATTTTTAACAGGTAAATAATAAACAATGAGTATCAGAACCCGCTTTGCCCCCAGTCCCACCGGTTATTTGCACGTAGGTGGCGCCAGAACAGCGCTGTTTTCCTGGCTATATGCCCGCAAACACGGCGGCAAATTTATTTTGCGTATTGAAGATACCGATCTGGAGCGTTCCAGTCAGGAATCCGTGAATGCGATTTTGGAAGGCATGACTTGGCTGGGATTGGAATACGACGAAGGGCCGTTTTATCAAACCCACCGTTTTGATCGCTACAAAGAAGTGATTCAGCAATTACTCGACCAGGGTGATGCTTATTACTGCTACTGCAGTCGCGAAGAGCTGGATGCCTTGCGTGAACAGCAAATGGCGGATAAAGAAAAGCCACGTTACAACGGTAAATGCCGGCATGGTTCCGCACAAACCGGCGAGCGAGTAGTACGCTTCAAAAATCCCGAGCAGGGTGAGGTAGTCATCGATGATTTGGTCAAAGGCCGGATCGTGGTCGCCAATAAAGAACTGGATGATTTGATCATCGCCCGTTCTGATGGTACGCCGACTTACAACCTGACGGTGGTGGTAGACGACATGGATATGGGCGTTACGCATGTGATTCGTGGTGACGACCATGTCAACAACACGCCAAGACAAATCAATATTCTGAAAGCCCTGGGCGCACAGTTGCCGGTTTATGCGCACGTGCCGATGATTTTGGGTTCCGATGGCGCGCGTTTGTCCAAACGGCACGGTGCGGTCAGTGTGATGCAGTATCGCAATGACGGGTATTTGCCGGAAGCTTTGTTGAATTATTTGGTAAGGCTGGGTTGGTCGCACGGCGATCAGGAGCTGTTCAGCATTGATGAAATGATTCAGTTATTTGAACTGGAAAAAGTCAATGTCTCCGCATCGACTTTCAATACCGAAAAGCTGTTGTGGTTGAATCATCAATACATCATGAGCAGCGATCCTGCGCATGTGGCGCACCATTTGAGCTGGCATCTGGGGGAGCGGGGCATTGATCCCACCACCGGGCCGTCTTTGACAGACGTCGTAAAGGCGCAACGGGAACGTTGTAAAAATCTGGTCGATATGGCGGAAGATAGTCTGTATTTTTACCGTGAGTTTGAAACCTACGATGAAAAGGCGGTCAAGAAAAATTTCAAAGCCGGAGTGGATGATATCTTGCAGCATGTGTGGGATCGGTTCGATGCGATGATTGAGTGGGAAGCCGAAGCGTTACATCAGGTCGTGCTGGATAGTGCCGAGCATTTGCAATTGAATCTGGGTAAGGTTGCTCAGCCGCTGCGAGTTGCGGTTTGTGGCTGTGGCGTATCGCCTGCCATTGATGTGACTTTGGCGTTGTTGGGCAAACAGAAAACCCTGGATCGCATTGCCAGAGCCATAGCGTTGATTAAAAATAGCTAGACAAGCCTGATAATATCCGTATAATGCGCGGTCTCAACTACGGGGCCATAGCTCAGCTGGGAGAGCGCTTGCATGGCATGCAAGAGGTCAGGAGTTCGATCCTCCTTGGCTCCACCAAGTTAGTTGTTGATGTGTTTAAAGTCTTAGTCCCCATCGTCTAGTGGCCTAGGACACCGCCCTTTCACGGCGGTAACCGGGGTTCGAACCCCCGTGGGGACGCCACTTTTGGCAAGCTTTAAACAATAAAACGCAGTTTACTGCAGCAGTCTTAGTCCCCATCGTCTAGTGGCCTAGGACACCGCCCTTTCACGGCGGTAACCGGGGTTCGAACCCCCGTGGGGACGCCAAAAATAAAAAGCCGCTTTTCCTGTATTAGGATAAGCGGCTTTTTTATGTCTGTTGGTTTGTATTGATACCACCCAACAACCGTTGACGTTGTTGGGTGGTATCAAGCGCTATCAGCAATAAATGACGCGTTTATCGTCCGTTGCCGGCACGATTTCGCCCATGCTGAATGCTGTTTCGCCTTGTTGATTCAAACTGGCCAAGGTGGTCGCTTCATCGGCTGCATCGACGCAAACAATCATGCCCACGCCGCAATTAAAGGTCACCAGCATATCAGCCAGTTCGACATTGCCTTGTTGTTGCAGCCAGACGAAAATCTCCGGCAGTTGCCAGGTGGATAAATCGATTTTGGCGCTCAAATCGTTTGGTAACACGCGAGGCAGGTTTTCAGTGATGCCGCCGCCGGTGATATGAGCCATGGCGTGTACATCGACGCTTTTCAATAATTCCAATAGCGGTTTGACGTAAATACGGGTAGGCGTCAGCAAGGTTTCCCCGAGCGGTTTGCCGTTGACATGGTCGGTCAACGACAGGCCACTGCGCTCGATGATTTTACGAATCAATGAATACCCATTGGAATGCGGACCGGACGAAGCGATACCGATCAGTTTGTCGCCGGCTTTGACTTTACTGCCGTCGATGATGCGATCCTTTTCAACAATGCCTACGCAAAAACCGGCCAAATCGTAATCGCCATCACTGTACATGCCGGGCATTTCTGCGGTTTCGCCGCCAACCAAGGCCGCGCCGGATTGCTCGCAACCTTGACCGATGCCTTCGATGACCGAAGCTGCCGTATCGACATCCAGCTTGCCGGTGGCGAAATAATCCAGAAAAAACAGCGGTTCGGCGCCTTGCACGATAATATCGTTGACACACATGGCCACCAGATCGATGCCGACCGTGTTGTGTAAATTCAAATCCAGCGCCAGTTTCAGTTTGGTGCCGACGCCATCAGTGCCGGAAACCAACACCGGTTGTTTGTAGCGGTCCAGCGGCAACTCAAACAGCGAGCCAAAACCGCCGAGTCCGGCCATCACGCCGGCATTGCGGGTTTTGGCCGCGATAGGTTTGATGCGGTCGACCAAAGCATTGCCGGCTTCAATGTCCACGCCCGCACTCTTATAATTCAGGCGATCTTGCTGTTGTGAGCTCAATGGGGGCCTCTTACTAAAGTTAAGATTGAAACAACCGATATTGTACTATATTCCAAATTCATACACCGTCAGGGTAGGCTGCAAGCAATGATATATACAAAGGGAAAACTCTTGGGTCTACTGATCTTAAGCTCGGTACTACTACCGACGGCTACTGCGCAGGCAGTGGAAGTGCAAGGGCTGTATGAAATTGAACTGGTCGCCAACAGTCAATCTGCAGCCGATAGAGAAATAGCCCTCAAACAAGCCTTGTACGCTGTGTTAAGCCGGGTGTTGGTGGCAGATGACATATCCAAACTCCCGCCTGTTCAGCAAGCTCTGAATGCCGCTCAACACTACGTCAAGCAATTTCAATATTCTTTAATTGCCGCAGACGAATATTCCGACAGCGATGCTCGTCTGATGCGGGTGGTGTTCGATGAAAGTCAGTTGATGGAAGTGATGCGACAGAGCAAGGTGGGCATCTGGTCCGAAATCCGTCCGCAAACGTTGTTGTGGCTGGTGGTGGATAAGGACGGCAGCCGGCAGTTTTTCAATGCCGACAGCATGCCGGATTTTGATAGCGCAGTGACGTTTGCCGCCAAATTGAAAGGCTTGCCGGTAATATTTCCCATGCTGGATCTGGAAGAGCAGCAACGTATCTCGGTTAGCGAAGTGTTAAGTGCCGATTCCAGAAACTTGTTAAACGTGTCTGCCCGCTACGAAGTCCCGGCAGTGATGGCGGGTAGACTGCTACAGAAAGACGCTTGCTGGCAAGGCGAGTGGGCGTTTTATTTTGATGGCAAAATCAAGCAGTGGAGCAGCGCCTGTCTGCCGTTGAAAGCAGCGATGGTGGAAGGCATGCAGGGCGCTTATAGCGTGTTATCCCACTATTACGGCGTTAAACCTTAGCCTAACGTCGTAACTAATGAACTAAGTTTCCTTAAACTTCAATTAGTTGGACATATCATCCGCTTTCGGCCCATCTATTCTCTCGCTCTTTGGGGGCTGTCGTAAAAGGTAGGTTGGGCTGAGCTTAATGAAGCCCAACAGTATGATTTTGTTGGGCTTCGCCGTGCTCAGTCCAACCTACATTTAACTTTTACGACAACCTCTTTGACAAAGGGGGAAGTTTTCGAGTGATTCCGAACAAGCCGAATTCGGGGACGTTATTTATTACCACATCCCGTACTCTTCGATAAGCTTACGGAAGATAAGGATTTCGCTACAAATAACTTCCCCCTTTGAAAAAGGGGGATCGAGGGGGATTTATTAAAAAATCTCCCCCAACCCCTCTTTATCAAAGAGGGGAGCAAGAAGCGTGTGATTCGGAATAAGCAGAATTCCGGGAAGTTATTTATGACCATATCCTAAGGACTTCGTCAAAAATAACGTCCCGATCAACTGTTCACGCCAAACCGTTCGTGCAGAGCAACGTCGAAGCATGAACGGTTTGACGCGGCGAGTGCCCGTATTTCTGCGTCCATACTTCGACAGGACGAACGGTAAAATCCTTATCAGCCGTAACAGGGAAACTATCTACACTCATATCCTTAGCTTCCATTCGCCATACAACACAAAATCAAGGTTGCAGATTGAAGCGCTCAAGCATTTTTTCAATCGACAAAATCACCAGCATCCTGCGCGCGCTTTCCATGTTTTCTGGCTTCACCAGACTATGGATGATCGAGTTGCTGTTAATGGTGAATGGAACGGCCTCGAACCGGTTTGTTTCGATTTCCGAAATTTCACCCAAGTTGTCAATCAATACACCAAACGAAATGTCTTTTTCTTCTGACCGTAGCAAAAGTACCTGTTTTTTTACACCGTTTTCGGCACGCACTTTGCGTCGCTCGCCTTCGACCAGATTGACAGCCAATAACGATGAAATATCAACTACCGACAGCGCTTCATCCTCGTACATCAAACAACC
Organism: Methylomonas sp.; assembly: GCA_002928965.1. Taxonomy (GTDB): domain Bacteria; phylum Pseudomonadota; class Gammaproteobacteria; order Methylococcales; family Methylomonadaceae; genus Methylomonas. The sequence goes on along the minus strand of PERU01000019.1, from coordinate 40,300 downwards.
GGCAACCCACTCCGAACTACCCGGCATATGAGTTAACCGGTCCGTGTCGATGGCGGCGATAACCGAGCCGGGGAATAGACCGTACAGCGAATTACCGATGTAAAATGTCGCTACATCACATGTTTCAGTGGTTCTGGGTTTTCTGAGTGCGTAATTTTCGGCGGGAGTATTGTATCGTTCGTAAAAACCGTCTTCGACCACGCTTTGAGACAGCGGTGTAAACACTAAAGCAACCACTTCGTTTTGGTAAGAATCGCCATACGACTTGTACTCGCGATAGCCGTTACTTTTGCAGGAACCCACAGCATAGTAAATTTCGTTATAGGCAATAATGCCCGAAACCGAATCACCGCGTTGCAAACTTAAAAACCCTGAATTGACATCGAGTTTCTGACCATTGGTCAGATCTTCACAGGTAGTGGATATAATTTTACCGTCGGTTTCGACGAATACCGCAAATGCACCGTTAACCAAGCGACCATTTTCATCTCTCGGCAATGCATCGTTCAGCATCGCTTTCAATTGCTGAGTCGAGTCAAACACAATCGCAATGCCGCCGACAGGCTCGGCACTGTTAATCGAGCGAATGGCTGAGGTGTAAATATAGGTCGGCTGGTTAATATACAAATTGGTTTTAGCAAAATCAGATACACAATAACGTTGAGGATTGCTCAGTGCCAACGTGGGCCTAACCCAAGGCTCGGAAATAATCTGGCTCAGCAGGTCGTTATAGGCTGGGTTGGATACCGCAATCACTTTTCCAGAAGTATCGAACAAAATTAAATTGGTGTAGACCGTATACAAGCCGTTGATATAGCGTAACACCTCGGTTAATTTGGCGGTGTTGATCGAAGCATTGCCGGGTTCCAGTTCCTCCCTGAAAAACCGGGTCAACGCCCACCAGCGGCAGTCATTGGCTCGTTCGTATAGATTGCGATCCATTATGTCAATCGCCAAAGAAGCCTGTGCACTGCAATCAAATAAAACCGACGAAACCACTGTTTTATACAAATTGGTGGTCGATTCGCTGAAAACGTTTCTGGTGCGCACGCCAGTGCGGCCGATTTCACGCAACAAGACTTTGGCAAATGCAGAATTATGCGAATTATGTTCCCTGGCCAGCCATATGTTGCCGTTCCATACGGCGCGATTCAACTCTTGCTGAATACTGGAGGCGCTAATGGGTATTCCTCTCAAGGTATCGCTGAACAGCGTGGCTACATTTAACACCCCAGCAAGAAAGTCCTCCGGTACATCCCGCAGTTCAAGCGCTTCAGCCATTTCAAAGGCATGATTGAGCGGCGCCATGGCATGACCTACCCAGCCGGGACCGCTATACCCCTGGTAAGACGTTGCTTGGTGGGTAGTGGTCAAATATTCCCGGCCATTAAAACGCCGGATACTGCACTGATTATTCTCAACCGGTTCAAGATAAGCACCAATTGGAAATTGATAAACGTCACTGGTCGCAATGATTTTGCCGGTATTATCCAGCAAGGTAATGACGAGCCAGTCATCTTGCGACAACAGGCTATCAAAAATTAGCTTGCACTCGTCTTCAAAACGAAAACACAGGCACAAAACGCCAACTGGATGCGAACCGTCTTTTGACATCACCCGATAGGCGTAAATTAACGGGCTGGATTCCTGGGGTAATAAATCGGATTGGCGAAAAACCTCGACAAACCCGCAATTGGTCGTTAACGCTTCATCAATCAACGTGTCGGTTGATTTGGTGACCGGATTTTTAGGGTCCAGTTGCACCAAAATTTCACCATCCGGCGCAAGTAAAATAATATTGTGATACACCGAATATTTGGCAACGTATTCGGAAAAATGGTTTGACAGTCTTACTAACCAATCGGGATCGGATTTAATCTCAGGATTGCTTTCTACGGCTTCCGCAAACTCGCAGACCTCAATATCTGTCGCCAAAAAGCCAATATCGGCAGTTCGTTCGTATAAATTTCTAGTTAAAATATCAATCGCAACTCGAGCACAAGAACCCAAATTCAGGGTCGCTTTTTTATAATGCTCTTTGGCCAACTGTTCTAACAATACCGCTGCCAGTTCCTGAAAATCCTGGCGCATACTGGTGATGTCGGTTCCCGCGCCCAATAGCTGTCCCAGCAGCGTCAGGTTATCGTAGACCGCTTGTATCTCATTTAAGCGGCTCTGATCTGGAGAAATCGCCCCCATAAATCGTGACAAATAAGCAATATCGGCCTTGTCCGACGATTTTTTACGCTTTCTCATAGTTACCATCTCCGTTAGTGCAAAAGCATTCAAAAATAGGCGCGCCCTATTTCAGATATCAATGAATATCATGCGTCGGGTTAGGTTATCTGAGTTGGTTTCCAAATAGCCGCACCACACCCCGTCGCAACCTCATGCTGCAAACCCAACAAATGAACTCGAACAACACAAAATCGTGCCATCCCGAAAACCCAATTCCAGCTAACCCGTTGAAGTAGCGCTTATAAAAAGCGTAGACCATTAATAAAAAAGATTAGCGATGATTGGGTTTACATTGTGTTAAACGCATCTATTGCCTTCGCACTTCAAATTTTGGATTTTTAATTGCTTCATCCCTGCTCTCACCCTGCGAGCAAGGGAACAGATGCGCCGAAATTTGTAGTGAGAAAAGTATAAAACCAATCACATGACATTTCAGATAAGCCAGCAAGGTCTAGCTGTGGTATTTTAGCGCCCCTCACTTGGTCGTCTGCAGCGACATCACAATTCTATATATTGATAAAAATGGGCGTACAGGAAAACTTTGAACAACTGCCGTTAAAGGAATTCACCGAAAAAGCCTACCTGGATTATTCCATGTACGTGATTCTGGATAGGGCATTGCCACATATCGGCGATGGCTTGAAACCGGTGCAGCGGCGCATCGTCTATGCCATGTCGGAACTGGGGTTGACGGCGCTAGCCAAATACAAAAAATCGGCACGTACCGTCGGTGATGTATTGGGTAAATATCACCCGCATGGCGACTCGGCTTGCTATGAGGCGATGGTATTGATGGCGCAGGATTTTTCCTATCGTTATCCATTGATCGACGGTCAGGGTAACTGGGGGTCGCCGGACGACCCCAAATCCTTTGCGGCCATGCGTTACACCGAATCGCGGTTGACCGCCTACGCGCAAACTTTGCTTAGCGAGTTGGGGCAGGGCACGGTCGACTGGACGGACAATTTCGATGGCACCTTAAAAGAACCCAAATTGCTGCCGGCCCGCCTGCCGAATGTGTTGCTGAACGGCACCATGGGGATTGCCGTGGGCATGGCCACCGATATTCCGCCGCACAATCTGCGCGAAGTGGCTAACGCCTGTCTGCAACTACTGGATGATCCGCAAACGCCGCTGGAAGGCTTGCTGGAACATGTCAAAGGCCCGGATTATCCGACTGACGCCGAGATCATCACCTCTGCAGCCGACATTCAAAAGCTGTACACCACCGGTAACGGCTCGGTGAAAATGCGTGCCAAATACGAACTGGAAGACGGCAATATCGTCATCACTGCCTTGCCGCATCAGGTGTCCGGCGCCAAGTTGCTGGAACAGATCGCCGCGCAGATGCTGGCCAAAAAACTGCCGATGATCGAGGATTTGCGCGACGAATCCGATCACGAAAATCCCACCCGTTTATTGGTCATCCCCAAAACCAAACGCATCGATGTCGATGCGGTGATGTCGCATTTATTTGCCACCACCGATCTGGAGAAAAACTACCGGGTCAACATGAACATGATTGGTCTGAACGGTAAGCCGCAGGTCAAAAATCTGCGGCAAATCCTGACCGAGTGGATCAGTTTTAGAACCGAAACCGTGCGTCGCCGCTTGCAGTATCGACTGGATAAAGTGCTGGCGCGGTTACATATTCTGGAAGGTTTATTGATTGCCTACCTGAATATCGATGAGGTGATTGCTATCATTCGCGCCGAAGATCACCCCAAGCCGGTATTGATGGAGCGCTTTGGACTCAGCGACTTGCAGGCGGAAGCGATTCTGGAATTAAAATTGCGCCACTTGGCCAAACTGGAAGAAATGAAAATCCGTGGCGAACAAGACGAACTGGAACAGGAGCGGCAGGCCTTGGAGAAAACCCTGGGGTCCGAGCGTTTGCTAAATCGCTTGATCCGCAAGGAAATCGAACGCGATGCCGAAAAATACGGCGACCCACGCCGTTCGCCCATCGTAGCCCGTGATGCCGCACAAGCACTGGATAGTACCGAGCTGGTCGCCAATGAGCCGGTAACGATCATCCTTTCGGAAAAAGGCTGGATACGCGCGGCCAAAGGCTATGACATCGAAGTGGAAAGCCTGAATTATCGAGCCGGCGACGCTTACCTGTCGTCTGCCAAAGGTCGAACCACTCAGCCGGCTTATGTACTGGACTCCACTGGTCGGGTCTATACCATCACCACCCACGATTTGCCGTCGGCGCGCAGTCAGGGCGAACCACTGACCGGGCGCCTGAATCCGCCGCCCGGCAGTTTGTTTACCGATGTCTTTACCGGTCAGGCCGAGGACTGGCTGTTAATGTCCAGCAATGCCGGTTATGGCTTTCGGGTGCAATTTAAAGAACTGTTGAGCAAAAACAAGGCCGGCAAGGCAGTGCTGAGTCTGCCACAAGGCGCAAAAGTCATGACACCTACTTTAATTCCGCAAGGCGCGGATTTACTGGCAGTGGCAACCTTGCAAGGCCGGTTATTGATTTTCGCCGCGCAGGATTTGCCAGAATTGGCGAAAGGCAAGGGCAACAAGCTGATCCAGATTCCGGGAGCCGATATTGCTTCCGGTAAAGATGCGGTGGTGGCGATCACGGCCTTATCTGTCGGCAGCGAATTGAAAGTGTTTTCCGGCAAGCGCCATGTCACCCTCAAAGGCGTAGACATCGAACAATACTCCGGCCATCGAGCCAATCGCGGTAACGCACTGCCCAGAGGCTTTCAAAAGGTCGATGGACTGGAGAGTGCTTAGGATTTCGTTACAAATAACTTCCTCCTTTGAAAAAGGGGGATCGAGGGGGATTTATTAAAAAATCTCCCCCCAACCCCTCTTTGTCAAAGAGGGGAGCAAGAATCGTGTGATTCGGAATAAGCAGAATTCCGGGAAGTTATTTATGACCACATCCTTAACGTTGCAGTGGCCACATGGTCAATCTGGAAGGCCCACCTGCTTACGATTTCGCCAAAATAACGTCCCCCTTTGAGTAATGCCGTTACGTTATGGAAAAGTCCCCTCTCCTGATGAGGCTGTCGTAAAAGCCCCCTCTCCTCGCGGGAGAGGGCTGGGGTGAGGGGGATATATAGCGTAGAAGCGATGCCAGTCGCGATAGGGTTTTTAAGTCGCGACTGGCATCGCTCCTACGATCACTTGCACAGTAGCAAAAAACCCCACAACCGCTAGAATTAGCCACTGATCTCCTCGTTGTTCCTTGAAAGCACGCTAAAAATCCAAATCAATTTTTCACAAAGCCTTTGGGCAGGGCATACCTAAGGACATACAAACAATGGACCAGTTGACTGATTTAAAAGCCATCCTCCACTCCAAACGCGCCAACATCTATTACCTGGAAAAATGCCGAGTAATGCAAAAAGATGGCCGGGTACTGTATCTGACCGAAGCCAAGGACGAAAACTATTACTGGAACATCCCCATCGCCAATACCACTGTCATTTTGCTTGGCACCGGCACCTCCATTACCCAGGCGGCGATGCGCATGCTGGCCAGCGCCGGCGTGCTGGTGGGGTTTTGCGGTGGCGGCGGTACGCCCTTATTCAGCGGCTGCGAAATCGAATGGCTCACCCCGCAAAGCGAATACCGCCCCACCGAATATGTGCAAGGCTGGCTGAAATTCTGGTTTGATGACGCCCAACGCTTGACGGTCGCCAAAGCCTTTCAACAAGCCCGAGTCGATTACCTGCGCCGCGTTTGGCGCAAAGACCGCGAGCTACAAGCCGAAAATCTCTTTGCTGACGACAGCGCCATAGCCAGCGCGCTGGATAGTTACGCCATACAAGTCGAACAAGCCACAAAGGTTGGCGACCTGCTGCAACGCGAAGCGCTGCTGACCAAACAACTTTATCGCTACGCCGCCCAAGCCACCAAGCACACTGACTTTAGCCGAAACCACGACGCCACTGACCTAGCCAATGGCTTTTTGAACCACGGCAACTATCTGGCTTACGGCCTCGCCGCCACCACGTTATGGGTGCTCGGCATCCCCCACGGCTTTGCGGTGATGCACGGCAAAACCCGCCGTGGCGCGCTGGTGTTTGACGTCGCTGACCTGATCAAAGACGCCATCGTCCTGCCCTGGGCCTTTGTCTGTGCCAAGGAAAAGATGAGCGAACAGGAGTTTCGCCAGCAAATCCTGCAAAAATTCACCGACCACAAAGCATTGGATTTCATGTTCGAGCAGGTCAAGCGAGCCGCCTTACGAGAAAGTGACGAAACGAACAATACCGTTCGTGGTGAGCCTGTCGAACCACAAACTACCAACCAGGGCAGTTAGCCATGATGGTCACCTTCATCAGCCAATGCCAAAAAAAAGCCCTGGCCCGCACCCGTCGTGTCCTCGACGCCTTCGCCAACCGCATCGGCGACAACACTTGGCAAACCGTGATTACCGAAGAAGGTTTGCAAGCGGTGAAAAAATTACTGCGCAAGACGGCGACGAAAAGAACTGCTGTGTCTTGCCACTGGCTTAGGTCGCGCAGCCGCAGCGAGTTGGTCTGGATAGTCGGCAATCGCAGGCGTTTCAACTCGGAAGGCATCGTGCCGGTCAATAGTACGCAAAAAACCATCGCCAATGGCCAATGGGAAAGTGACTGGCACTATTTGCCCTTGATCAAAACCCTGACTACTCTGGCAGCGCTATTTCACGACTGGGGCAAGGCCTCGCTGTGTTTTCAAAATAAACTCTCGTCCAAGCAACCGCCCGACCCCTTGCGCCACGAGTGGTTGTCGTTATTGTTGTTGAAAGCGCTCGTCAACGGCACAACCGGCGACGCAGAATGGTTAAAGCGTTTGGCAGACGGCGTGATCGATGAACACACAATCCAACAAGCCGTCCGCCAAATCGGTAAACGTCCGATGGACGATCTGCCGGATGCCGCCGGTTTGATCGCCTGGTTAGTTGTTACGCACCACAAACTGCCAGATTTTGGAACTAAGGACGCCGCCAAAGCATGGCAAGACGAACCCGCGCTGAATCTACGCAAAACCTTGGCCTACATCACGGCCGACTGGGGCTACCGAAACGAGGCCGACGCCGACCGACTGAAGCAATGCTTCGAATTTCCCCACGGTCTGCTCAGCCAGTCCGCGCCTTGGCTAACGCAACTAAAAACGGCGGCGGTCAAATTGCAAGCGTGCCTGACCATGCTGGAACAAGCGATGGCCGACGGCAGCTATCGGCTGGTGTTGCATTATTGCCGATTGAGTCTGATGCTGGGCGACCACTACTATTCCTCGCAAGACGCCGATAAAAACTGGCAAAAAGTCGTACCGCTTTATGCCAATACCAATAAACATGGAGAACTCAAGCAATTGTTGGATGAGCATTTGGTGCGGGTTGCCAAACAGGCCGCGACCGTCGCTCGACGCTTGCCTTTATTCGAATCCGAGCCGCCACCGGTTTACGACGTAAAGCGGCTGAAACAAAAAAGCGCCGATGCCCGATTCCGCTGGCAAGACCAAGCAGTGGCGGCCATCAAGACCTGGAAAACCGCCCGGAATTTAGCGGAAACCCGTTTTGGTTTCTTTGCGGTCAACATGGCCAGCACCGGCTGCGGCAAAACCTTAGCCAATGCCAAAATCATGCAAGCTTTGTCCAAGGACGGCGAAAGTTTGCGTTATGCTTTAGCCTTGGGTTTGCGGACTTTGACACTGCAAACCGGCGATGAATATCGGACGCGCATCGGCCTGGATAACAGCGAATTGGCGGTACTAATCGGTTCCCGCGCGGTACTGGAACTGCATAATCAAGCCCGGCAAAACACGGAAGCCATCGGGACTGACGAGAAAAGCGGCTCGGAATCGGCCGAAGAATGGTGGGATGACAACGACGTCGATTTCGACATTCCCGACCAAGCACTCAGCGCCTTAAGCACGCTATGGACGGATAAGGCCGGCCAAATTGACCAGCGCAAGCAAAAACTCCTCTATGCCCCGGTGCTGGCTTGCACCATTGATCATTTGATGGCGGCCACCGAAACCCGGCGCGGTGGGCGTTATATTCTGCCCAGTTTGCGGCTGATGTCGTCGGATTTGGTCATCGACGAAATCGACGATTTCGACGGCGACGATACCACCGGCATTAGCCGAAGGTTATTTCAACGCCTACCGGGAAGGTTGGCGCTTGTTTGCTCAGGCTCGCGGCTTGAACAGCCAAATCGGCTGCGCCTGGATCGACGAATCGGACTGCGAAATCGCCACACTGCAAAACGCCGGCATCGAAGCATACCGGCAAACTCATTCGGGCTTCGTCGAAAAGCGTAGCGCCAAGCTGCAAAACGTCCGCCAAAACCCAGCCAAGCGCATCGCCGAAATCGTCGATTTTTGTCCGTCCGAGGATAACCGCCAATCCGTCGAGCAGGCCTACTTTAAGACGATTCAAGATGCTGTCCTCGAGCAGCATCGACGCCATGCCGAACCGGACCCACATAGTAGCAAACACGTTTCGTTCGGCGTGGTGCGGATGGCTAATATCCCGCCCTGCATAGCATTGACCCGTTATCTGGCGCAATCGCAGGATTGGCCGGACAATGTCGAGATCCGTGTCATGGCCTACCATAGCCAGCAGGTTTTATTGCTGCGCCATGAACAGGAGCGTCATCTCGATGAGGTATTAACACGCGATCAAACCACTGCGGTGTTCGGCAAACCTCTAATCCGCCGGCATATCGACCGCTGCCAACCCGACAATCTGATTTTCATCCTGGTGGCCACGCCGGTCGAGGAAGTCGGTCGCGACCACGATTTCGATTGGGCGGTGGTTGAGCCGTCTTCTTACCGTTCCATCATCCAGTTGGCCGGGCGCGTGTTGCGGCATCGGTCACAAACGCCGAAAGCGCCGAATATCGGCTTGCTGCAATTCAACTTGAAAGCGCTATTGCAAGGCGAAGATAAGCCGGCTTTCAGCCGTCCGGGCTTCGAAAGCCCGCGCCAACGGCTAGCAACGCATGATCTGAAACGGCTGATCCCCACAGAACAGTTGCAAGCCATCACCGCCGCGCCGCGTATTCAAAGCAACGCTGAACTACGGCCGACCGAGAATCTGGCCGATTTGGAACACCATTGTATCCAAAATTTGCTGACCAGCTACGGCAAGCAAGGCCCGGAAAGTTTGCAAGGTTGGCTTACTGAATGTTGGTGGTTGACGGCCTTGCCGCAACATTTAACCCCGTTTCGCCGGCAGGATAAACAGCGAACCCTATTCGACCTGCCGGACGAAAAAGCCGATTGGCTATTCGTTGAAAAACTGCCCCAAGGCGGTACTAATACAGTTGAAAGTAATTGCAAAATCGAGCGCGTGGAACTGAGCGAATTGGAACGGGAAAGATGGTGGCTGTATCGGGATTATGCCGAGCTACTCGAACGACACGCCGAGAAAAATGGCTGGTCGCAAACCGACACGGCTTTACGTTACGGCGAAATCAATGTGCGGATTGACGATAACGATCTACTGACTGGCGAATGCTATGTGTTTGCCTATTGTCAGCAACTGGGATTTTGGAAGCAGTGAGTTTTAGGGTTGAACCAGCTTTTTGATAGCCGAAAACGGCAGAACCAAACGATTTTTGCTGGCGATCAGGCGTGTAAAACCAAAGCGCTGGTAAAAACCGGCGGCGCGATCGTCTTTGGCATCGACGATCATGCCGAAAATACCGATTTTTTCGGCTGCTTCGACCGTGGTTTTGAGCGCGTGAAAAATCAACGCGTCGCCCAAACCTTGGCCTTGAAAGGCTTGATCGACGGCCAGACGGCCCAACAACAAAAAAGGCAGTTCGCGGTAAGCGCCGGTTCGGGTTTGGTCTGCTAATTCGTCGGTCGCCACCGAATACGCGCTGAGCGAGTAATATCCGACGATTCGCCGTTGCTCGGCCAGCACGTAAACGCGGGACAAGCCGCGGTTTTGGTCCTGATTGGCAAATTGCCGCAGATATAGATTGAGCGCCTGATCGCCGCAATCGAAGGTTTTTCGGTCATGCAGGTCGGGTTGTAGCCGCTCAAACTTCATCGGCGACGATGTTGTTGTAGGTCTGCAAGGCTTTTTTCATGCGTTCGGTTGGCTCCGGCGGGTTATCCAGCAACTCGAAAAACAGCCGCCAGTCTTCCGCGCTGAATCGGGTTTGCTCGTGCTCTGCTATTACTGCTTTGGCTTTTTCCCTAATGCTTTGGCGGATGAATTTGCTTTTGTCCAAGCCGACATAGCTGCGGGCCTGCTCGAGCAGCTGTATGGTCGCTATGTCCATACGAACTTTTAGAACGTCTTGTTTACTTGCTTCGATTTTCATGTTGCACCTCCTGAGTGGGAAGCATTGTACCCACAAATCGGGGTCATTGTTCCTGTTTATGGGTACGTAAACAAACGGGGAATTTTTAAGCTGCCTGTGCGGCAGTGAATTTGGAAGATACAAATACAAGCAAACATTTCTAAGCTGCCTATGCGGCAGGCATTCGTCAGTGTACTTCAAAAGTTTAATAATACAAATATAAGAAAACAGGATTGATAAATACAATGGTCTAGCCTACACTCTACGGCGCGAAAAACTGAACAAGGACTGCAAACATGTTGGAACCCTCAGTACAAAGTTTCCTGTCGGAACGCCGAGCGGCCTGGCTTAAAGAAAAATTGAAATCTGCCAAAACCGAAGCCGAGCAACAAGACATCGAACGCACAGCCTCTGATAAATTCGACTTGGCGAATTGGTTGCCGGATGCCGCCAAGCGAGCCGGAAGTCTAGCCATCACTAGCCATGCACCTAAATTTAGTAACCCATTTATAAAGAAAAAAAATGTCAGTGCAGTGATTGCACTCTGTAAATTTGAACCAGATGGTTTTTTACGGAGTGGTAATGCTGCAGCCGATTTCGACGTATTCGGCGATGCCGCGGCGCTGGACGTCCACAAGTTTCTATCCTTGCCGCTGAGCGACGGACAAACGGTGTTGGCGCACCTTGAACAGGATACCCCGCTGATCAAACAACAATTCAATATACCGACAGCCTTCCAGGGACTGCGGCAAGGCTTGCTGAGCATCAAAACCGGCGCTGCGGAAACGGTCAAAACTTCGGAAAAAATCAAACAAGTCTATTTTCCGGTCGACGACGGCTACCATTTGCTATCGCTGCTGACACCGTCCGGGCTGATGTTCAAGCTTAAGGAACGCATCAACGTGCTGCGTTTTTCCGAAGCCGCCAAGCAAGCCCGCAACGACCGCCGCAGTCAAATCCATCATGAACAAGGTTTCGATGAACTCTACAACCTGACCGAAATCGGTTTTGGCGGTGCGAACAAACAAAACATCAGCATGTTGAATAGCCAAAACGGCGGGACCGCTTATCTATTGCCCTCCCTGCCGCCGACTTTGGAACTGCGCGCCGCGCAGGCGCCGAAAACCAATTTCTTCCTGCAAAGCCTATATCTCAAGGACTATCAGGACAAATTCAAAGCCCTACATAAATTGTTTGCCGACACGGTGCCTAACAACATCGACGTGCGTGAGGGCCGGGATTACTGGATTTTGCAGATCGTCGAACAACTGATGGAAAAGGTTTGGGCGATTCGCGAACTGCCCGGCGGCTGGTCGGAAACCAGCGCATTACCGCCAGCACAGAAACTTTGGCTGGACGCGGCAAACGCTCAGCGGCGCGACAGCGAGGACGAATGGCTGGACGAAATCATCGTTGCCGTAGTGTTATGGCTGGGCATCGCCTATAAAAAAGCCGTTGGCGAGCAAAAAGCCATCCCTATCGGCGACCCCGAATCCAGGGCGTTTCGGCAACTGCTCACCGAACACCGGGAGGTGTTGCGATGAACCGTTTCCTGATTGTTCCGCGCCTGAAAATCCACAACGCCAACGCCTTGTCCAGCCCCTACACCATCGGCTTTCCGGCCATGACGGCTTGGCTCGGCGGTGTGCATGCGTTGCAGCGCAAACTCAATGCTGGGCCGTTCGCCGAACTGCGCTTTACCGCCTGCGCAGTGTCTTGCCATCAAATTGATTTGCAAACCTACCGAGGCCGGGGCGATTACGTGCATTCCATCGTCGGCACCGGCAATCCGTTGGATAAAACCGGCGAACGGCCGTCTTTCATCGAAGAAGCCCGCTGCCATCTGAATGTCACGTTAGCTATCGAATATCAAGGCGTGGGTATGGGCGATACCGATGCCTTTTTAGCCGCCGTGCAGCAACAACTAACAACGATGAAACTAGCCGGCGGCGACATTCTGTCTTTCAAGAAGCCGGAATTGCTGAAAATCGACGGCGACATCGAGCTCGGCAGACTGACCCGTAAGTTGATGCCCGGCTACGTCTTGCTGGACCGCCGCGAGCTAATGGCCCAGGCCATGCAAGATGGACAAGATGCCATCGATACCATGCTCGACTATTTGACCGTCCACCACCGCAGCCAAATCGATGTCGATGGCCAGGTGACCTGGACTGCCGAGCGTAAAACCAAGGGCTGGATCGTACCGTTTGCCATCGGCTTTCACGGTGTCAGCGAGCTGGGTTTTGCCGAACACCAGCGCGACCCGAATATCCCGCACCGTTTCGCCGAAAGCCTAGTCACCTTGGGTGAATTCGTGATGCCCTATCGGCTGAAATTCTTGGACGACCTGCTTTGGCGCAGCCGCTACGACGCCGACAACAACTGCTATCTCATCGAACAACACCCCCGCAACGCTTAACGGCAAGGAAAACATCATGGCAAAAACAGACAAAATCACCGCTGCAACCGTACTGGCCTTCGAAAAAAAACTGGTGCCGTCGGATGGACGGCTTTACGGCGCGCAGTGGGATAAACGGCATGAAGCGGCGGAAGCGCTGAAACTGCAAGAAAAATCGGTGCGCGGGACCATTTCCAACCGCCTGAAAAAAGCTCTGCAAGACGACCCTGCCAAATTGGACGCCGAAGTCGAGAAGCCTAATCTGCAAACCGTGGACAGTTGCGCATTGGGCAGCGAACAAGACACCTTAAAACTCAGCTTCAGCCTAAAAGTACTGAGTGGCGTCGAGAAACCTTCCGCCTGCAACAGCGCCGAGTTCGCCGCCAGTTACCAACAGGCCGCCGACGGCTATATCCAGGCCGAAGGCTTTAAAGAACTGGCCAAACGCTACGCCACCAACCTAGCCAATGCCCGCTTCCTGTGGCGCAACCGGGTCGGAGCCGAACGTATCGAAGTGGTGGTTAGCGTCCGCAACGAAGGCCAACAAAGCGCTTGGACTTTCGACGCCAAAGCTTTCGACTTGAAAAATTTCGACCACGTCCATCCGGATGTCGCCGCGCTGGCCGATAAAATCGCCGCAGCCCTCAACGGTCAGAGCGAATTTTTGCTATTGACCGTCGATGCCTACGCCCAAGTCGGCCAGGCCCAGGATGTCTACCCCAGCGAGGAACTGGTGCTGGACAAAGGCAACAGCAAAACCAAAAAAAGCAAAATTCTCTACCACATCGACGGCCAGGCCGGCATGCACTCGCAAAAAATCGGCAACGCGCTGCGCAGCATCGATACCTGGTATCCGGTCGACGAAGACAATCCGTTCATCGGTCCGATTGCCGTCGAACCCTACGGCGCAGTCACCAATCTGGGCAAAGCCTTCCGCACGCCTAAAGCCAAGGCTGATTTTTATACGCTGTTCGACCGCTTCGCGCGCGGCGGAGAACTGAGCCAAACTGAGCAACATTACGTGATGGCCGTGCTGGTGCGCGGCGGCGTGTTCGGCGAAAGCGGTAAGGATTGAGCCATGCGCTTTTATCTGGAAATCACCTTGTTGCCTAATCCTGAGGTTGGGCTGAATTTTCTCTGGTCCAAAGTGTTTCAACAACTACACTTGGGCTTTGTCGAAACACAGGACGCCGAAAAGCGGGTGCCTGTCGGTGTCGGCTTTCCAAAATATCAGGCCGAAGCCAAACGTTTCAGGCTAGGTGACAAATGCCGTTTGTTTGCCGAAGATGAATCAACGTTACAAGGTTTTAATGCGCCACAACGTCTGTCCCGGTTAAGTGATTATGTGCATTGCACTGGCATCCGGCCAGTGCCGGACAAACTGCTGGGATACGCGGTTTATCGGCGCGCGCAACCCAAAACCAACCCGGAACGATTGGCGCGACGCTATGCCAGACGCCACGGACTGGATTTGGCGACCGCGCTGAACATGACGGTGGAAGTGCGGGCAGCGGCTGAGAATGGGACGTATCCGCTGGCATTTCGCTATTGCGATATGCTCAAGCCTTCGGTCGCTTTGCCGTTCATACGCTTGCAAAGCTTGAGCGGCGGACAGACGTTTTGTTTATGGATTGCCAAAACTGCATCCGCCGCCCCGGTATCAGGCAGTTTCAGTGCCTACGGCTTGAGCAGTGTCGCCACCGTACCGGAATTTTGACCCAAATTTTCCGCTCTTTAACAATGTGAACTAAATCAGCCGGTTACGAACAACGGTTTTGCGGAAGGTAAAAATGGCATAAACCATCACCAAGCCTTGTCGTAACTGGCCTGCAGTTTTTATATAATCAGTCCGCCGCCGCACAGGCGGCTTAGAAATATCGCATGGTGCGGGCGGCAGCGAATATACAGTCCGCCGCCGCACAGGCGGCTTAGAAATTAACGCCAGCCGCATATAACCGGCCCAACTAGTCCGCCGCCGCACAGGCGGCTTAGAAATCCACCACATCCAGCACCATCTTTTTACGGTCGTCCGCCGCCGCACAGGCGGCTTAGAAAATCAATATTGCGCTTAATCTCTGTGTATGGGTGTCCGCCGCCGCACAGGCGGCTTAGAAAAGCCAATGCGACCGATGTAACGACGGATTGATGTCCGCCGCCGCACAGGCGGCTTAGAAAAGCTAGTCGAGCGTGGTGTGCCGGTTTGGGATGTCCGCCGCCGCACAGGCGGCTTAGAAAATATGCATGGCCGTAAAATACGACTGAACAACGTCCGCCGCCGCACAGGCGGCTTAGAAAAAGCGATTTTTTTGATGCTATGTAGTCATAAAGTCCGCCGCCGCACAGGCGGCTTAGAAAAGCTAGAACATGGGAAGAAGTCAACTGGGTGGGTCCGCCGCCGCACAGGCGGCTTAGAAATCACCGCTCTCGTTGTCTTTGCGGTCATCACGGTCCGCCGCCGCACAGGCGGCTTAGAAATCTCTATGCAACGCTGACGACCGATAGCTTGAGTCCGCCGCCGCACAGGCGGCTTAGAAATTAAAGCCTGCTATTTTCGCTAAAGTACCGAAGTCCGCCGCCGCACAGGCGGCTTAGAAAATGCTAGACGTTGCCGTAGTGGCATTATTGCCGTCCGCCGCCGCACAGGCGGCTTAGAAATGCTGGGCTTCCAGATGGGCAAAGCGGAAGCTGTCCGCCGCCGCACAGGCGGCTTAGAAAGACTGGCGAAATACGCCAAGGCCTTGGAAATAGTCCGCCGCCGCACAGGCGGCTTAGAAATAAAGCCACAGGAGTCAGTCATGTCTCTTAACGTCCGCCGCCGCACAGGCGGCTTAGAAAATACACTCTCGAAGCAATCACTACACGCCTCGGTCCGCCGCCGCACAGGCGGCTTAGAAAGCTCATCGCGGTATGCCTGCCGGGTTTGAAAAGTCCGCCGCCGCACAGGCGGCTTAGAAATGCGATCGACAAACTGGTGCAATGGGGTACGGGTCCGCCGCCGCACAGGCGGCTTAGAAACGGCGGATGGCGCGTGGCTGATCCGCCCTACGGTCCTTAGAAAAATTGAAAACGTCAATAGCTGGTCACAGTTTGGTCCGCCGCCGCACAGGCGATTTAGAAAATGGGCTTCGACTCCGCTCAGCCACCGGCTGTGTCCGTCGTAGCTTGTATCGCTAATTCAGGATATGACCGATAAAGGCTGCATGCTTTGCCAAAATGAAGGCTGTGAAAAAACGATCCAGCCATAGTGAATGTTTGGATAAATTATGGATATGGTCATAAATAACTTCCCGGAATTCTGCTTATTCCGAATCACACGATTCTTGCCTCCCTCTTTGATAAAGAGGGGTTGGGGGAGATTTTTTAATAAATCCCCCTCGATCCCCCTTTTTCAAAGGGGGACGTTATTTGTTGCGAAATCCTAAGTACCGATAGCGTGATAGCCATCATTTCTAAATTACTGGGCAGTAGCCGGAGTTAAAAAACCAATTTCAACATACCCAGCTTCTGTAATCTTAGTGCTTCTTCCTTCTCTTTCTGCCAAGGGTGAGTATCTACGCCCGAAAACGTAAAACCGGTCATCAGCAACTGGTGTTCGGTTAAATCGAAATTACGCAGGATATACTGTAAAGCCAAAAAGCCGCTGCTGGGTTCATGCATACCAAAATCAGCGGCTATGCCCAAGGTTAAGCAGCATTCTTTGAAGAGTTCATCTCCGAAATAGACAATTTCCTTATCTACAAGACCGTTTCGGGAAATAATGAATTTGGAATAATCCGCTTGTCTGAATTTTCGTCTTGACCAAGGCTTGAACCAGACCTGTTTTGCTGGCTTACTGGCTGGACGAGGAAACCAGACTTGTTTCAAGCCCGGAATAAAAGGCAAGTTGAGCAGTTGTCTATATTTGGCAATTGCCCTACCCAACGCTGATATATTGCTGACGCACAAGATATCGGTTTTTACACCGGTATTGATATTAAAATTATTTTTGGTCGCAATATTAAACCTCACCACTAAATCCGCCGAATTAATTTCATTGGACAAATCGGTTTTAACCGAAGCATTACCTACAATGACTATTTTCATCGAAATTCGGTTTTTATTGCGCTATTGGGAGCGAACGCTTTAATCAGGTAAGAAGTATTTTAATTTTCACCGTCACACAATAACAATTTGTGCCGCGCGTCGCAATGATCCCTGCTCATGCTTCGATTGGACTCAGCACCAACGGGTTTCTTCACGTCCAACTGATTTTTTTAGGTTAAAGGCTCAAGGCTTGTTCTGATGTTTCCTGATTAGATTGGTGCGGATTTATCCGCACAATGCGAATGAATTCGCACCTTGGGATGGAATGGCTTTTTGGTTTACAGGAAGCAATTTGTTTATCAAGAGTCTTTTTGTCACATTTTTGAAATAGAAAATTTGTAAGCTAAGCACTCAAACACATCAAATCATGAGTGCAGAACAATGGCTGAACTTTTCAAAAAGAAACCAAGAGAACTCTTGGAAATAGAACGAGTGATCAATGATTTAGTTGAAGACTTGACACACCCCATCAATAACAACAGGCATCCTTATCACAGGGACAGTATTCGGGCATTCAAGGATTTGATGGCTTACGCGGATAGCATGGCGCAAAATTGGGCATCCGATTAGGTGTTTCTGCTGAATGCCCTGGTTGATTCAGAAACCCAGGCCAAAACCACGGGTCACAAAATCAATGATGATTTGACCTTGGCGTGTAAGTCTTACGATAACCACTCGTACGCCACCGGGCATCAAGCGCAGTTTGCAGGCAATATCAATAAAAATTATTTGCCAGCTATGTTCGGGCAGGTTTGCGCGTTTAGTAAGCAAACCATCAACCTGCGGCAGGCTTTGTGGTGGCTTTAAAACGGCGATGCTGACGGGCTCACAAAGTTAACTGCTTGTCATATTACTGAAATATTGGCTACTTAGACTTTGGCGTATTGCTTATTTCAGCTAGGACAAGTTTATGATCGATGCCCAACGCATCCTGCTAGAGACCTACCCCGATTTAAAATTAACCCACCAAAATCCACTCGCTATCAAAGCCTTGAAAAAGTTATTGCATGAAGATGACTTTAACGAAGTGATTGATAAAAATCAGCATTTACGCGGCTATGCGTTTCTCGACAAACTGTTGAGCTATTTCAGGTTCAATTACCAAGTCAGTAACGCCTCCTACAACAATATCCCCTCTGAAGGACGGTTGTTGATCGTGGCTAATCATCCGATTGGTACGCTGGATGGTTTGGCGCTGGTCAAATTGATACGTTCGGTACGGCCCGATGTGCGGATTGTGGCTAATCGGGTGCTATCGCATATGGAACCGTTACAGTCTATTTTTCTGCCGGTGGATGTGTTGACCGATAAAAAACAGCTGAAAGATAGCTATCAGGCCATGCTGGCGGCGTTGGATAACGAAGAAGCGGTGATCATTTTTCCGGCAGGTGAGGTGTCGCGCATCACGCCCAAAGGTATCCGTGATGGCAAATGGCAAACCGGCTTTATCAAACTGGCTAAAAAGGCCCGCTGTCCGATCCTGCCCATTTTCATAAAAGCCAAAAACTCGGCTTTATTTTATAGCCTGTCCACGTTGTACAAGCCGTTAGGCACTATGTTGCTGGTCAAGGAAATGTTCAACAAAAAAGGCCAGGAAATTAAATTCAAGGTAGGGGCACCCATTCCGTTATCCGCCTTTGCGGAAACAGTAGAGAATAACAAGCAACTGGCGCAACGTTTTCGCAAGCATGTGCAGCAACTGGATAAGAAAGGTAAGCCTGCGCTGTTCGAGACACTGGAAACCGTGGTCCATCCCACTGATATCAAAGCAGTCAAAAGGGCGCTATATCAATCGCAACTGTTGGGCGAGACCCGCGATGGCAAAAAGATTTTTCTCTACGAATGTCAGGATGACTGCCCGGTGATGCAGGAAATTGCCCGCTTACGCGAACTCACCTTCCGCACGGTTGAAGAAGGCACGGGGCTGGCACTGGATTTGGATAAGTTTGATATGTACTACAGCCATATTGTGTTGTGGGATGACCATGATCTGGAAATCGTCGGCGCCTACCGGGTAGGGCATGGTCCGGCCATTATGGCTAGTCGGGGAGTTGAAGGCTTTTATACGCATTCTCTGTTTGATTTACAGGGCAACTTTGCCGAGTATCTGCCAGCCAGTGTCGAACTAGGCCGCAGTTTCGTGCAACCCCGCTATTGGGGGCAGCACAGCCTGGAATATCTGTGGTTTGGTATCGGTGCGTATCTTCGCCAGCATCCTGAAATCAAATACCTGTTTGGCCCGGTAAGCATCAGTAGTGCTTATCCCGACGAAGCCAAGGAGCTCATCGTCAGCTTTTATCAACGCCAATTTGGCAGTTTGACGCCTGAGGCTAAAGCGCGCGAGCCGTTTGTGATTTCGCCACAGAGTCAGCAATTTGCGGTGGAATCTTTCAGTGCAGACTATTCGACCAGTTACAAAATTCTCAACAGCGAGTTAAGAAAACTCGGTGTAAAAGTGCCTACTTTATATAAACAGTACGTCGAGCTGTGTGTCGATAATGGCTGTCATTTTATCGATTTCAATATCGATCCGGATTTCAATCACTGTATCGACGGTTTGATCATGGTGGAGATCGATAAAATCACGCCTAAAAAACGTCAGCGCTACATCGAACAATCCTTTGGTCTGGCTTTATAGGCGATGATTTATCAGGATTTCCCCGAGTTAACTCAGTTGCAGGCTTTGATTAGTGAATTGGACGCTCACGCCAAAGTCGAGATCATCGAACACATCGATTTCCAGGAACTGACCTTTCCTATCCATTGCATCAGCTTGGGCTCAACAGCGCCCAATGTACCGGTGATTGCTTATTTTGGCGGGGTACATGGCCTGGAGAAAATCGGCACGGAGGTCATCTTGGCCTATCTGCAAATCTTGCTGGCGCTGTTAAATTGGGATGGCGAATGGATTTCCCGCCTGGAACGCATACGGCTGATTTTTATGCCTATCGTCAATCCGGTCGGCGTGTATCGTGGTTCGCGATGTAATGGCAACGGTGTGGATTTGATGCGCAATGCCCCGATCGAAGGCATTGGAAAAACCAAATTGTATAGCGGTCATCGTATCAGTTCCTCCTTGCCCTGGTTCCGGGGTGACGAAGCCAGCATGGAGGCGGAGGCGCAGGCCCTATGTCGAGTGGTGCGTGAACAATTGGCGCAGTCACCTTTAGTGATCGCCGTGGACTTACACTCGGGGTTTGGTTTACAGGACAGATTATGGTTTCCCTATGCCGGACGCCAGCAACCGTTTGCGGCCTTGCCGGAGGCGCATGCCTTGAAACAATTGTTTGATCGCAGTTATCCCAATCATTTTTATACCATCGAGCCGATGAGTCATGAATACGTAATAAATGGCGATCTTTGGGATTATCTTTACGACGAATTCCAGCAGAATGCCCAAGCCGATGCCGTTTTTATGCCATTGACCTTGGAAATGGGATCCTGGTCGTGGTTGCGTAAAAGCCCATTGCATCTGTTTTCGCGCCACGGGCTGTTTCATCCGTTATTACCGCACAGACAGCAACGTATTCTGCGCCGACACCTGACGCTATTTGATTTTCTGAGTCGCGCCGCACTTTACCCTGATCACTGGGCGCACTTGCCTGAATCAGAGCGCATCCATCATCTGCAACTCGCTATGAAAACTTGGTATGACTAGCCCGCAACATTGGCTATTGCTGCGTGGATTAGGTCGGGAAGCCGCGCATTGGGGAGCGTTTTCAACGTTGTTACAACAGGCGTTTCCGCTGGCGACCATCCATACTTTGGATTTGCCGGGCAGTGGCCGGTTTAACAAGCAATCCAGCCCAGCGACGGTGGAAGCAATGCTTGAGATGGTTCGTCAGCAAGCGCTGACTGAGGGCATGCTGAATCAACCTGCAGTGTTGCTGGGTTTGTCGTTAGGAGGCATGGTGGCTTGGCAATGGTTGTCGCAATATCCTGAGGATGTGAGTGCGGCCGTGTTGATCAACAGTAGTTTCGCCAATTTGAGTCCATTTTATCGGCGATTAAGATGGCAAGCTTATTCACACATGGCCAGAATCATTGCAGCGCAATCAGATGCTCAGCGGGAGAGTTTAATTGTGTCTTTGGTCAGTAATCAGGATCAACCAGCCCGAGCTGCGATTAGCCGCCGATGGACTGAGCTTCGCCAGCAGCGACCGATGTCCGCACTTAACGAAATCAGGCAAATTTTAGCGGCGGCGCGCTTCAATCCGGGTTTTCAACCGCCCAGTAAGCCTGTATTGCTGCTTAATAGCTTGGGTGATCGCCTAGTATCTGCGAATTGTTCCCAGACGATACAACAGCGTTATGGTGTGCCGCTGTTCACTCATCCAACCGCAGGCCACGATTTACCTAACGACGATGGGGCCTGGGTAATCAGACAATTACATGACTGGCAAGCACTGAGACACTAACGATCATGAAAACGCGAAATAACCCCGCCTAATGAAAGTTGCGAGCGATGCCCGCCGCGATTCCATGAGCTTCGGTTCGCGACTGGAATCGCTCCTTGATGACTTTCAGAGTAAACCCCTAATAGCAATAATGTTGATTTAACAAAGCTGTCACATTCAGTTGCTAACCTAGCGGCAACTACCCGATTTTAAGACTGATTATGACGTTCAACGCTGATATGACTGAAATGGTCGCAAGTAACGGTCTGACTGCATTGGTACAAACGCTGGTTGCCAACCATCGGCTAAATTGCTTGGCTGATGCCGAGTTTCGGCCTTATGAGGAAGACCTTGGTTGTTCACAGTTTGGCATTATGCAGTTAAAAGATTCGCTTTTAGTTTTTTCCAATAATGGTACCTATACCTATACCGATATCGAATCGGCTTTATCGCATTTAACCAGCGCTGCCGTTCAGCCTGATTCATTAGGGCGTAAAGGCTCTTGAGTTAAGGATTACGGTCTGGCCCGAATCCGCACATGAAAAAATCCAAAAACAACAAACACAAGTTACTACTCCGGCATCTCACCGCAGAAGACTATCCGCAAGTCGCCGAATTGATGGATCAGGTTTACGGCAATCTGGGGGGTGCCTGGAAAAAGGAGCAATACCTGTCGCAAATCAGCCGTTTCTCGGAAGGTCAGATTGGCATAGAAGATAACGGCATTTTGGTGGCTGCCGGCTTTAGCATGATCGTTGATTACAGTCAGTTTGGCGATAATCACACCTATGCCCAAATCACAGACAACGGCTTATTGACTCACCATACACTCACCGGCGACACCTTATACGGCGTGGATATTTTTGTGCATCCCAAATATCGGGGCCTGCGTTTAGGTCGGCGTTTGTACGTGGCACGCAAGGAACTGTGTCGGTCCTTCAATTTGCGCCGTTTTATTGCCGGTGGTCGTATTCCAGGTTATGCAAAGTACGCTGATTCGTTAACGCCAGTCAGGTATATCGAGCAGGTGAAAAGCCGAGAGATTTTTGATCCGGTGCTGTCGTTTCAGTTGGCCAATGGCTTTCATGTACGCAAGTTGTTGACAGGCTATTTGCCGGTGGATGCTGATTCTCACGGTTTCGCCACATTGCTGGAATGGATCAATCTTGACTATATCGAAAATACCCCGCAACTGGGCGATCAAAAAAGCACGATAAGGCTGGGCGTGGTGCAATGGCAGATGCGCAGACTGACCAGCGTCGCTGAATTGTTGCAACATGCAGAATTTTTTATCGACGCGGTCGCCGGTTACAACGCGGATTTCGTGCTGTTTCCGGAATATATCAGCGCCCCATTGATGGGCTTGTTCAATGATAAAAATCCCGCCGATGCCATTCGTGCCCTGGCGGGGTTTAGTCGTGAAATCCGCAATGGCCTGCTGGATATGGCCATGTCCTACAACATCAATATCATTGCCGGATCGATGCCGGAGTATAGTAACCGGGAGCTTTACAATGTGTCCTGGTTGTTACGCCGTGACGGCACTTTTGAAGCCCAATATAAAATCCACAATACGGTCGATGAAGTCAGCTACTGGGGCATGAAGGGTGGCGATGCTTTGAAAGTATTTGATACCGACTGCGGCAAGATTGCGGTGTTGGTGTGTTATGACTCGGAATTTCCTGAGTTGGCCCGTTTGGCCGCCTTGAACGGCGCGCAGATTATTTTCGTGCCATTCTGGACTGACACTAAAAATGCCTATCAGCGCGTGCGCTATTGCTCGCAAGCCCGCGCCATCGAAAACGAATGCTATGTGGCGATTGGGGGCAGTGTCGGAAATTTGCCGCATGCGGAAAATATGGACATTCAATACGCCCAGGCTGCCATTTTCAGTCCCAGCGATTTTGCCTTTCCGCATGATGCCATTCTGGCGGAAGCCACGCCCAATACCGAAATGACTTTGATAGCCGATGTTAACCTGGATCTGCTTAAACGGGCCCGCAGTCAAGGGGCCGCGAGAAATCTGGCGCATCGGCGTCTGGACTTGTATCGGCTGGAATGGATTTAAGTCGCTTTCCTCTACCAAAGGTGCTGTATAGATAGCCATGACACTGAACATGAACGAACTGACCAAATCACACATTTTCCAGAATTTTGATCATGAGCTGGCGGGTATTCATAGCTTGGCTGTTGAAATGATGAATTTTGTATTACATCAATGGGAAATGACCATTGATGCATTGGATGACGCCAACCTGGAATCGGCTTTAAATGCATTCGCCATGACCAATGATGTACGCGAATATGAGGATGAAATTTATCAGGCTATCTTAAAATTACTGGCCAAAGAAAATCCCGTCGCCAGTGACTTAAGGATGATGCTGTCGGTTATGAAAGTATCAGTGACGATGAAATACATGGCCGAAGAAGTGGCTGAGATTGCCAAATTGATTGTGGTTTTATATGAGCCAAGAAATGGCTCGCCCACTGCCCAATTAACCAATGACGTTATCAAGCTTAGCCAGGATATTCTGCACATGTTGAATGAACTGGTATGGGTAATGGTGAATCTGCAAGCCAACCCCGCTTACATGCTGCTGCAGCACAATTATGTTTCCGGTTCTGAAGTGCAGGAAGCGGTTAAACACCAGATTGCGTTTGTTACCCAGGATCGCCGCCAAATGAGACCGGCATTGACCACGCTGCAAATTGTTCACTCTATGGAAACCTGCGCTAAACATTGCAAAAATCTGGCTGAATACTGCGTCTTTATGATTGAGGGCAACGATATACGCCATACAAACTGAGTATTTACGATGTTTGAAGCTAATCAACCTATCCGGCGGCGGTTTTATCAAAACCCTACCTGATTATAAAGATCAATCAGCTTAGTCAAAAATCGTCATCTCGGCAAAACAAGCAGACTTAAATATTGAAAGCAAATATTGGCTCCTAGCAATAAAACCAACCCTGTTGTCGACCGCACGGGCGGTTTGCTTTATGGGTAGGTGACAGTCTGGGTCAAACTGCGAAGGGCATTGCCGATATCTTGAGCAGTCCAATTCTTTCTAAATTTTGGTTCAATCTGAATTGGTATGGAACGACGCCAGCAAAAATAACCGCTACAGATACGCTGGCAACTAACGGTCGAATCCGCCAGCATCGGCCTTAAGCACACCCAATGTGACTTTATTCGGGTCACATTGGGTGCCTCGGACAGGCTCCTGGATGAATCAGCGTTTGTCGAAACGATCCAAGTCCATCACTTTGGCCCAAACATTGGCAAAGTCCTGTGCAAACTTTTCCTTGCCGTCATCTGCAGCATAGACTTCCGCTACAGCCCGTAATTCGGAATTGGAACCGAAGATCAGATCAACCGGTGTGGCGGTCCATTTAAGTTGATTGCTGGCCCGGTCTTTTCCCTCGTAGATGCCATCAATGGCCGACTTGCTCCATTGCGTAGACATATCCAGCAAATTGACAAAAAAGTCGTTGCTTAACGTGCCCGGCTTACTGGTGAATACACCGTGTTTGGCATGACCGGCGTTGGCATCCAGCACCCGCATGCCGCCCACCAGCACGGTCATTTCCGGTACGCTCAAGGTCAGTAAGTTTGCGCGTTCGACCAGCATTTCCGCCGGTGAAAGCGGATTTTCCTTGCCAAAGAAATTGCGGAAACCGTCGGCTTTGGGTTCCAGTACCGCTGCCGAATTTACGTCGGTTTGTTCCTGAGAAGCATCCATCCGTCCCGGTTTGAACGGTACCTGCAATTTGACACCGGCTTTCTTCGCAGCCTCTTCCACGGCCGCCGAGCCGCCCAACACGATCACATCGGCCAGTGAGACTTTCTTGCCGCCTTTCAAGCTGCGGTTGAAGTCGTTTTGGATGGTTTCCAGTCTAGCCAGCACTTTGGCCAGCTCTGCTGGGTCGTTGGCTTCCCAATCTTTCTGGGGAGCCAGTCGAATCCGCGCGCCGTTGGCGCCGCCGCGCATATCGGTGCCGCGGAAGGTTGCCGCTGCAGACCAGGCGGTTCTAACCAGTTCCGGAATAGTCAAATCCGAGGCCAGGATGGTGGATTTCAATTTGGCGGCATCCTTGGCATCAATCAACTTGTGGTCAACTTTGGGAATCGGGTCTTGCCAAACAAAGTCCTCGGCCGGCACCTCGGCGCCGACGTAGCGGGCCTTAGGCCCCATGTCGCGATGAGTCAGTTTGAACCAGGCCTTGGCGAATGCCATTTCGAATTCTTTGGGATTATCCAGAAAACGTTTGGAGACTTTTTGATACTCCGGGTCCATCTTCAGGGCAATATCGGTGGTAAACATGATCGGCGGGTGGCGTTTGCTCTGATCGTGCGCATCCGGTACAAAGTTTTCACCCTTGCCGTCCTTGGGAATCCATTGGGTCGCGCCAGCCGGGCTCTTGGTTTGTTGCCAGTCGAAGGTGTAAAGCCAAGTCAAATAGTCGTGAGTCCAACGGGTCGGATTGGTCGACCACGCACCTTCCAGGCCGCTGCTGACGGTGTCGGCACCGTTGCCGCTGCCGCATTTGTTGGCCCAGCCCAGGCTTTGCGCTTCGATGCCAGCCGCCGCCGGTTCCTTGCCGACGCATTCGTCCGGCTTGTGCGCCCCGTGCGCCTTGCCGAAGGTATGTCCACCGGCGATCAAGGCCACGGTTTCTTCGTCATTCATCGCCATCCGACCAAAGGCTTCGCGGATATGTTTAGCCGCTGCCAAGGGATCAGGATTACCGCCCGGCCCTTCCGGGTTGACGTAGATCAGCCCCATTTGCACGGCAGCCAGCGGTTTTGCCAGTTCACCTTGGGCATCGTGGCGTTCATCGGCGAGAAATTTCTTTTCCATACCCCAATTGACGACCTCGGCCTCCCAGTCGTCGGCGCGGCCACCGGCAAAGCCGATGGTTTTAAAGCCCATCTCTTCCAGCGAGACGTTACCCGCCAGTACCATCAAGTCGGCCCAGGACAATTTGGCGCCGTATTTTTGCTTGACAGGCCACAGCAGACGGCGGGCTTTATCCAGATTAACGTTGTCCGGCCAGCTGTTAAGGGGCTCAAACCTTTGCTGCCCGCCAGAAGCGCCGCCTCGGCCGTCGAAGATGCGGTAGACGCCAGCGCTATGCCAAGCCATGCGGATGAAAAACGGCCCGTAGTTACCATAGTCCGCCGGCCACCAGGGTTGCGAGGTATGCAAGACGCCCGCGATGTCCTTTTTGACCGCTTTCAGGTCCAGAGTTTTGAATTGTTCGGCATAGTTAAAGGTTTTACCCAGCGGATTGGATTCGGCTGAGTTTTGGCGTAGTGGTTTCAGATCCAGTTGCTCCGGCCACCAAAAGCTGTTCATCGTCGGCTGCGATTCGGCCAAAACCGGGGTGGCTGTCAACGCTGCCGTTATGGCTACCGCCAATGCGGACGCCAGGAAAATTTGTTTGGTTTGCATGGTGTACCTCTGTTCCTTGTTGTGATGTATGTGAAACAGCATACCGCTGATTTTCCAGTTTAACTGTCGTTTTCGAAAATTAGTAGACGATTAAAAATCATCAGCCATTCAGGCTAACAATCAGGCTATTCCAGGTCGGCAGGCGATCGATGTGACGATGACGAGTTTTGACATAATTGAAGTCATGTTCAGGTGTCTGGAAGGGTTATCTCAATGCCCACCGGACAATGATCGGAACCCATGATGTCCGGCAGAATGAACGCATTGTGGATTTGCTCGAGTAGCGGCTGGCTGGTCAGTACATAATCTATTCGCCAACCAATATTTTTCGCGCGGGCGCCGGCACGATAACTCCACCAACTGTAAGCCACTGTGTCAGGATGCTTATGCCGGTAGCTGTCGATCAAGCCGACCTCCACAAACCGGCTAAAGCCATCGATTTCTGTTTGGGTGTAGCCGGCGGATTTATTGTAATTGGCCTTGGGGCGGGCAATGTCGATGGCTTGGTGAGCGACATTAAAATCACCGCAGGCAATCAGCGGCTTTTGACCTTGCAAGGTTTGCATATATTTTAAAAAATCCGAATCCCAGCTTTGCCGATAATCCAGACGCGCCAAACCATCTCCGGAATTGGGCACGTATACGTTCAACAGAAAAAACCGTTCATACTCAGCCACCAGCACGCGCCCTTCCTGATCGTGTTCTGCAATCCCTAGGTCATACATCACTCGAATAGGCGCTTGCCGGGTCAACAAGGCCACACCGGAATACCCCTTGCGTTCGGCGGAATTGCAAAAAATGCGATAACCATCTACATGGTCCAAGGCTTTAAGCACTTGATCATCCTGAGCTTTGGTTTCCTGCAACAGCAGGCAGTCGGCATCCAGGCTAGCCAGTGTCTCGGCAAACCCTTTATCTTGCACGGCACGAATGCCATTGACATTCCAGGAGATGATTTTCATCGGAATATTCCATAACTAACAGGGGGGGATGGGAAGGACGTATTTTTGATCACTCAATAGCATTGGGGGTAAAAAGCGTCAATGCTGATTTTGTAAACATTTTAAAGGGCGAAACCACCACAGGCCAGCTTTTTAGCAGGGTTAAGGTCTAGGAGCCTGTCCGAGATTTCCGTAAGTATAGGTATCCGAAAATACCTATACCGAAAATAAAAACGACGATATTAAACTCTTTAATGTAGTTGATCATCGTTGAACCGAATTGATAATACAAAGTAAAAAAAGTGACTGTGGAAATTGTGCAGGCTAATAAATCAGCAACTGCAAATTTGGCGGCATTCATCTTGCCTAAGTCCGCCGTTAAAAATAAGCCATTACGTACACCAAACGGAATGAAACGGCCTAATATCAATGTGAGCATGCCGTAACGCTGATAATAGTCGTGGATTTTATCGATTTGGTTTTGTCTGACCATGCGTGCAAAAAACTTCATGTGCAGTATTTTCGGGCCTAGAAACCGGCCCAGGCTATAGCAAATCAAATCGGAGAAATACGCACCAAGGTAGACGGCTAAAAAAAGTTCTAGCAAAAAATGTGGGTTTTTAGCTGCCAATGTGCCGGAGATAAACAGCATGCCATCTTCTGGTATTGGGATAATAAAGCCGGCCAATAATAATAAGCTAAATATTAAAATTGGCGCATATTCAATATTACTTTGGATGTATTGGATAATATCGGTCATTTAAAAAATGAGTTTTTAAATAAAAACAAAGCCTTGATTCAGGCTGTTTCGACGGTGCGGCAGTTAACAATTAAATACGTTTCGCTGTCAGATAACCCAACAACGCACCCCAAATCAACATATAAATACCGTGTAATATTATTTCTAAATTTAAGCGGTAAGCTTCCACGTAATAGTCATACAGATAATCCAAAATGACTATAAACGATGTCAATATCAAGGCGCTTTTAAAACTGAACGCTTTACCGTAGAAGTGGAAAATACCAAGTACAAAAAAGCCGACTATAAATCGTATTCCTGCATGTATGCTCCATTCCAAATTAGGTATAGGGGTTTTAAGCATTGCCATATTTAGGAAATACAGCAAAACAGATCCGACAATAAAGGTAAAGGCGATAGTTTTCATAGTAATTCAGTCGATAATTTATAATGGCTTGGATTATTTACGCATTTATTATGACAAGAAAGGCTTATAACTAAATTTTCTTTGGGAGTAACTTCTCGGCTGCATCTTCGAGTTTGGCAAAATCCACACCTACGCTAATGACAAAACTCGATGCCTCTTCAAAAGACAGGGAGGATTTTACTATTTTGGACTCTTCTACCATCACTGTGAATCCCGATGTCGGATTGGGTGATGTTGGAACGTATAATACATATAGTGCCCCAAGTTGGTTGGTAACATAAGCCGGTACCCATACGCCATCTTTGGGGTACTCTACATAAACCACTTCGCGCGGTTTATCTTGGCCCTCGCCGGAAAATATGCCAATCAGTTTTTTACTGACCCGGTATACAGTGCTGAGAATTGGAAGTTTCTCCAGATAAGTTTCCAGTAAATGAAAAAGCTGCGATTTACCATTACGAATCCGAAACCCTAAAAAGCTCAACCCAAAAATCGTTACGCTAAAAAGTAATATCGTCATCCAATAGTTTTCGTAATAACCATGGACACTGAGAAAGGTATCCCGCAACAGGCGTTCGATAATGACTACGATTTGAATGACGACCAATATGGGTAATACTGAAAATACGCCTAATAGAAAATAGTCGATAAATGAACGTAGTTTTTGTTTCATATTGTCTCCTGGTACACAAGTTTTATTTTTATCGGCTCGCGACGCCATGCCAATAAACTCAAACATACGCTGTTTGCTGGCCGGGGTTAGCTTACACTGCTTGGGTTAAATAGGGTAGCCGGAGCGCTAAGAATTTGGTTGCAAATAACGTCCAGAAATTCTGGTGTTACCGAAACAAGGTTTATTCACTCATCTTTGAAAAGAGGATCTGGGGGCTTCAAATGAATCCCCCTTTATCAAAGGCGGATGTTTTTTTGGCGAAATCCTGGGGATATAGCCTGCAGTGGTTCACCTCAAATGACTTGAGGTTGGTAATTGTTCTGTAACGCTCGATGTTGTTTCTCTGAAATAAATCGATTTACAGAGAAATTAAAATAAAACCAGAATTACTTTTGATATAAAGCATAGCGTCAACGCTGTGAATACCGGGTTTGTCCAACAAACGGTCCAGATTGTGGTCCGCTTTACTCTCACAATCCAAGCATATTCGTCAGGCTTGCTATCAGCATCCGATTTGGGGGCAAAGTTAGGTTAGGCTATTTGCTTTAAAAGCGCTGAATATCGTTCAGCAACGGAGTGCATGAGGGGCGCCAGAGTTTGCAAATTACAGGCGCTTGGTGCACTCCGTGTTTTAGACGTAAAAGTCGTTTAAACCTTGGGCATCTGCCGCAGTTTTTCCACTACTTTATCGCCAAATTCTACGGTGCTGATCATGGTGACGCCGCTGCCTGGTTTGGACAGATCGGCCGTGGAGAAGCCGTCTGCAAATACACCCTGCATCGCTGCCCAGACATTTTTGGCTTCGGCTTCCATATCAAAGCTGTTTTCCAGCATCATTGCTACTGAGCCGATCATCGAATACGGGTTGGCGATGTTTTTGCCGGCAATGTCAGGCGCTGAGCCGTGGGATGGTTCGTAGTAAGCTTTATCCGGGCCGATACACGCAGATGGCATCAAGCCCAGCGAGCCAAGAATGCCGCCACCTTGGTCGCTGAGAATGTCGCCGAACATGTTTTCCATCACCATCACGTCGAACTGAGTAGGTTTTAAACACAGCGCGGTCGCAGCAGCATCAACCAACATATTCACGACTTGCACTTCAGGATAGTCTTTCGCGACTTCTTCCATCACTTCATTCCATAACACACTGGATTTCAATACGTTGCTTTTATGAATGTTGTGCAGTAATTTCCGGCGTTTACTGGCCAGTTTGAACGCTTGCTGCATGATCTGGAAAATTTGCGCTTCGTCATATTCCAGGGTTTCACGGACGTAACGCAGACCGGCATTGTTGACGCCCATTTCTTTCTCGCCGAAATACAGGCCGCCGACCAATTCGCGAACTATGACCAAATCTATGCCTTCGCAAATGACTTCCGCTTTTAAAGGCGAGAAATGCGCCAATGATTTTGGTAATGACACCGGGCGGAAGTTGGCATAGGTGTTGTAACGGCGACGCAGTGGTAGCAATGCGCCACGCTCAGGTTGCTCGTCGATAGGAATGCGTTTGGAGTCTTCATGATTCAAGCCGATCGGGCCTTTCAAAATCGCGTCGGCCTCATCGCAAATGGCTTTGGTTTGATGTGGGAAGGCTGAGCCGGATTCAAAATAGGCGCAAGCACCGAAAGCGGCAGGTAATAATTCGAAGGTTACGTCATTACGTTCTTCGACCACTTTCAGGACTTTCAGGGCTTCTGCGGTGATTTCTGGACCAATGCCGTCGCCGGCTAATACTGCGACTTTATAATGCTTCATGATTTTGCTTGTTTATAAATGAAGTGAAAATTACAAAAACCGTTATTTTACGTCAGTTTGCTGAAATTACGCTGCCGGAAATTCGCCGGGCGGTTGGCACGGAAATGCCCTCGCGTTGCCAAGCGCCCGTCATTTAAGGGAAAATGGCAGCTTAGCTTAAATTTTTGATCAGCAATGAATACTCAATCTCAGCCAGTCGCCACGCATTCTAGAAACATCGAATTGATGGACACCACTTTGCGGGATGGTGAACAGACTCAAGGCGTGGCCTTTACGCCGATGGAAAAAGTCAGCATCGCCAAAGCCTTGCTGCAGTTTTTGCGGGTGGATCGCATTGAAGTGGCCTCGGCCCGAGTTTCGGAAGGTGAGAAAGAAGCGGTCAGCCAGATCAATCAATGGGCGCAACAGGAGGGGTTTGCCGATCGAGTGGAAGTACTGGGGTTTGTCGATCATACCCGCAGCGTGGACTGGATCAAATCCACCGGTGGCCGGGTGATCAATCTGTTGGCAAAAGGTAGCGAAAAACACTGCCGTGAGCAACTTGGCAAGACGCTGGAGCAACACGCTGCAGATGTATTGCAAACCATCGATTACGCTCATCAGCAAGGCCTGAAAATCAATCTGTATCTGGAAGACTGGTCCAACGGCTACAAAGATAGTCGTGATTACGTGTATGGTTTGGTGCAAGCCTTGCAGAACAGCCCGATCAGCCATTTCATGCTGCCGGATACCTTGGGGGTGATGGCACCGGATGAGGTGTTTAACAGTCTCGGCGATATGTGCCAACGCTATCCGCATTTAAAATTTGATTTTCATCCGCACAACGATTACGGCTTGGCGACTGCCAATGTCATGGCTGCGGTACGGGCAGGCGTCAGCGCCGTGCATTGCACCATCAATTGTCTGGGTGAGCGGGCCGGTAACGCTTCGCTGGCGGAAGTGGCAGTGGTATTGCGCGACAAAATGGGGTTGCAGGTATCCATCGACGAAACCCATTTAGTGCGCATCAGTGAGATGGTTGAAAACTTTTCCGGCAAACGGGTGGCTGCCAATGCGCCGATTGTCGGTGCCGACGTATTTACCCAAACCGCTGGTATTCATGCCGATGGCGACCAGAAGGGGGGGTTGTATAAAACCAAGCTGGGACCTGAACGTTTTTCCCGCACCCGTAGTTATGCGCTGGGCAAGATGAGCGGTAAGGCGTCCTTGAAGAAAAATCTGGAATTGCTGGAAGTGGAGCTTTCAGAGGATGATCAGAAAAAAGTGCTGGCCCGCATCGTCAGTATAGGCGATTCCAAACAAACCATCACCACCGACGATCTGCCGTTCATCATCGCCGATGTCCTGGAAAGCAAAAACTATCAGCACATCAAACTGCTGGACTGCTCCGTCAACAGCGGCCTGGATTTACAATCCACCGTCAGCATTCGGGTGGAAGTCAAAGGTGAAAAACACCAAGCCACCGGTGCTGGTAACGGTGGCTTTGACGCCTTTATCAACGCCATTGGCAAAGTGCTGAAAAACTATGGCTACCAATTGCCCACCCTGGCTGATTATGAAATCCGCATTCCCAAAGGCGGCCACACCAACGCCCTGACCGAATGTGTGATTACCTGGGATTGTGGCAACGAATTACGTAAAACCCGCGGCGTGCATGTCAATCAGGTATTTGCCTCTATACTGGCCGCAATTAAATTGATCAATATTCAGTTGCATGAAAGCGTCGCCAGATAATTGCCAGATCCGGGCGGTAGCACCCCCAAAATGGCGGCATTGCAAAACTCGGATAGCGACAGTTAATGACCCAAGATACGAACAATGTTGGGTGTTTCGCTGCGCTACTTTCTAGCCCGACCATTGCAGGGTTAAAGGCCTAATTTCGCAGATATTCGTTAATTTGTAGTAAATCCTGGTCGCTTAAACTGCCCGCAGCCTGTTTGAGTTTCACGCCATTGATCAAATAGTTGTAGCGGCCCTGAGCATAATCGCTCTTGGCTTTAAACAGGTTGCGTTGGATAGCCAGCAAATCCACCATGGTTCGGGTGCCAACTTCTAAACCGGCTTCGGCAGCTTCCACGGCTAATTGACCCGATTCAGTATTCGACTTGAGTGCTTTCACTTGGTCGATACTGGAAAGTACCCCACGAAAGGCATCTTTGACGCCACGAATGACGCTACGTTTAACTTTCGTCAGCTCTTCCTTGGCAGCTTCGTATTCGAACTGGGCCTGACGAGTGCGCGAGACGATGCCGCCGCCTTCATAAAGCGGCAGATTGAATTGCAAGCCGACACTTTCATTATCACCACGGAAGCCAAACTGGTTGCCGTTATCCGATTGACGGTATTGCGCCACAATATCCAGGGTGGGTAAGTGTTTGGATTGTTGCAATTCGATGTTTTTTCGAATGAACTCGGCCTGATTGACTTGTGCGACAATCGAAAAGTTATTGCTCTCAGCGGTATTGGACCATGCGGCAATGTCAGCAGGTGCCGGTGGGGAGAGCGGAATATCTTCGGGTAATTTTTTTAAATTCGCTTCATTGTTACCGATAATTTCCCGTAAGGCTTCCTTACGGTTGTCCAGCTGATTTTCTGCCTCGATGACAGCGGCATGGGCGCGATCAAAACCGGCCTGGGCTTCGTAGACATCGGTAATGGCAATGATGCCTACATCAAAACGTTGTTTGGCTTGCTCCAGTTGTTTTTCAATGGCTTTTTTTTCTGCAACAATGAATTCCAGATTATCCTGTGCGGCCAATACATTGAAATAGGCCTCTACGGTACGCGTCATCAAATCTTGTTGTTTAGCTTGAAATTGAGCTTCTGCCTGGGCGATTTTGTTTTCGGATTGATCCAGTTGTATCCAATGTCCCCAGTTAAAAACCGGCTGGGTGATGTTGACACTCAGCAGATTATCCAAATAGTGTTGTAAACCGGTACCCAGGAAACTTTGTTTTTCATTGTTCAAACGGTTCCAGGTGCTGCTGGCAGAAACACCCACTTTAGGCAGCATTTGAGCAATGCTTTGTGACTTGATTTCGCCGGCAGCGGATTGATTAATGTCGCTGATTTTAAATTCGGGGTCATTTTGCAACGCTTGCTGATAGATTTCCATCAAATCGTCGGCAAAAGCTGTGTTATATGGTATCGATGCCATAAAAAGCATCGCCAACAAGTTCTTCATTGCAATTTCTCGTGCGGAGGTGTGAAAAATAATTTGCATTATCGCCTAAAATACAATTACTTCTGCAGCTTAATTTAAGTTATGCATAAGGTTAGGCCTTCATTATGAATTCGTCAAAATAAAAACCAACCTTTTAGAGCTACTATGACAAAAAAAGTTACCAAAGCTGTTTTTCCTGTCGCCGGTTTAGGCACGCGTTCACTGCCCGCTACCAAAGCGGTTGCCAAAGAAATGCTGCCAGTAGTGGATAAACCACTGATCCAATACGCTGTTGAAGAAGCTATTGCTGCCGGTATCGATACCATGATTTTTGTGACCGGACGCAACAAGGATTCGATCCCTAATCATTTTGATAAGTCTTACGAACTGGAAAAAGAACTCGAGAAGAGCGGTAAAACCGAGTTGTTGAAAATGCTGCGCGAATTGTTGCCGCCGCATGTGTCTTGCGTGTTTGTGCGTCAGGCCGAAGCGCTGGGCTTGGGGCATGCCGTGCATTGCGCAAAACCGATTGTTGGTGACGAGCCATTTGCGGTTATTTTACCGGACGATTTGATTGAAGACGGCACACGCGGCTGTATGAAGCAAATGGTGGAGTTGTTCAATCAAGAACAAAGCAGCATTTTGGGTGTGGAGCGCGTCGATCCCAAAGAAACCCATAAATACGGGATTGTCGAACACACTGAAACCGCGCCGGGCGTAGGTCGTTTGAAATCGATCGTCGAAAAGCCCAAGCCCGAAGTGGCACCCTCCAATATCGCGGTTGTGGGCCGTTACATTTTGACGCCGGCCATTTTTGAAAAAATCGAAAATACTGGTCGCGGTGCTGGTGGAGAAATTCAGTTGACCGACGCTATTGCTGCGTTAATGAGCGATGAACAAGTGTTGTCCTACGAATTTTCAGGCAACCGTTACGATTGCGGTTCCAAATTTGGCTTCCTGTTGGCCAACGTGGAATACGGCTTGCTGCACCAGGAAATCAAAGCCGAGTTTGCGGATTATCTGAAACAACGCGTCAGCAAAATCTGATCTCATCTCAGGGATACCGGTAATCCTGCCGGTATCCATTTAACCTGGTTTTTTAAAAAAGATTTTTTCCTATAGTCGTCTGACCGTGACACGACGATAATGGCCGGTTTGTTATTATCTCGGCCCTTATGAGTCTGCGTTATCAGATTATTTTACGTATTCTGCTGTCTACATTGTTTATTTTGGTACTGGGTGGGGCGATTGCTATTTGGCAGGCTCGGCGGTCGGTGGCAAGAGAAGTCGATGCTTCGATTCAGCTGAGTTTGCAGTTGATTACCTTGGGTGTTGCCAATACACCTTCTTTTCAGCATGTTGACCATTTATCACGTTTAAGCGCGTTGCGAGAGACCCGCCACTTAAGCATTCAGTTGCAAAAACCCAATGGACAACTCATAGATTTTGTTGGTGAACAGCAACCCAGTCATTCGGAAAACATGCCGCCGGCCTGGTTCATACACTGGGTGAAGGGTGATTACCCGGAAGTTAAGCATGAAACTAAAACTCAAGACGGGGAAACCTTGGTTTTCATCATTAATGCTCAACCACTGGATGAAATCACCGAAGTCTGGAAAGAAAGTCTAGGTTTCTTTACTTCACTGTCAGTACTGACGTTTTTGACGTTTTTGATAGTCAATTTGGTGCTGAACAAATCCCTAAAAGCCATTAATGTGATTGTCGATGCATTGCGGGTGATTGAAACCGGTCAATACAAACACCAATTGCCGACCTTCTCCAGCAAAGAGTTCGACAGCATTGCCAACGCGATTAATCATATGACGGTCGAGCTGGAAAAAACCCAACAGGAAAATCGGGCTTTGACACAGCATTCATTGGCTATTCAAGAAGAAGAACGGCAGCGGTTATCTCAAGAATTGCATGACGAATTGGGGCAATCTCTGACAGCTATCAAAGTCATGGCGGTCACTGCCGGGCAGCAAAAATCCGATACGGCTAAAATCACTGCCACCATTAGCGAGATTTGTGATCATTTGATGACGGTAGTGCGCTCGATGATGCAGCAATTGCATCCTTTGGTCTTAACCGAATTGGGCTTGAAAGCTACTTTGGAAGACATGGTCAATCATTGGTCAGAACGCAACCCGGAGCTGAATTTGAGTATTTATTGCAGTGATGAAGTGGATGGACTGGATAAAAATATTACCCGACAACTTTTCCGGGTGATTCAGGAATGTCTGACCAATGTGGTTCGACATGCCCAGGCTCGCCAAGTAGTGATAGATTTACGCATGCAAAACGCTGAAAAAACATTATTACTACAGGTGGTCGACGATGGTCAGGGTTGCGACCTGCAAAGCCTGAGCCGTGGTTTTGGTTTGCGAGGTATCAAAGAACGGATTAAATCTTTGGAGGGGGAAGTGTTGTTAGATTCAAAGCCGGGAGCAGGCATGAGCATTTCGGCCTGGATACCTTTGGTATGAACAATAAAATCAAAATCATTTTGGTGGACGATCATGTTGTGGTGCGGGCCGGATTTAAAATGTTATTGGCTGCAGGTGACAGTATTGATGTGATTGGTGAAGCTGCGCGGGGTGAACAAGCTATTCAGCTTTATCTGGAGTTAAAACCGGATTTGGTGGTAATGGATTTATCCATGCCGGGGATTGGTGGGTTGGAAACCATTCGCCGTATCATTCAGCGCGATACTAATGCGTTGATCCTGGTGTTTAGCGTTCATCATGAGCAGGTTTATATCAATCGCGCGTTGAATGCAGGTGCTAAAGGTTATATCACCAAAAACAGCGCACCTGACATTTTGACCAAAGCCATTAATGCCATCATGCAGGGCGAAATTTATGTTGAAAGCGGTTTATTGAAGGGAGCGGTGGAGCCGTCACCTAAAAACGACCATCAGCACATTGTCGCCGAATTTTCTGCACGTGAATTCGATGTGTTTAATTTGCTGGCGCAGGGCTTGACGGTGCACAAAATTGCCGATCAGTTATGTCTGGGGCATAAAACAGTGGCTAATTACGCCACTCAAATCAAGAAAAAGCTCCAGGTTGATACTACCGCCGAATTGGCGCGCATTGCGGTTAACTTGGGTATCATGGTGCTTTGACGGGACACAGCCGGATCAGCATGGGTTTTAGCAATCGTCATTTCTGATGACAGCGTGTTTTGGATTCACTGTCAACGAATTGGTCGGGCTAAAAAATCTTAAACAGCCGCGGCCCGCATGTTTGGCTTGGTACATGGCGTCATCAGCATTTTTCATCAGCGCTTTGACGTCCATGCCATGGTTCGGATAAATGGCAATGCCAATGCTGGTGGATATATGGACGGTATGATGCTCTATTTCAAACGGTAGGTTAATCATCTGCACCACTTTTTCGGCTATCGTTCTAGCTTCCTGCTCATCATCGATGTGGGACAGCAAAATGACAAACTCATCGCCGCCGAGCCGGGCTACGGTATCGGATTCGCGTTTCATGCAATTCTGTAAACGATAGGCCACTTCCCGTAACAGCAAGTCACCCACCGCATGTCCCAGGCTATCGTTGACGGGCTTGAATTTGTCCAAATCCAGAAACATCAAGGCCAGTTTGGCTTGTTCTCTGCGTACTTGAGCCAAAGCCTGATGTAGACGATCTCTGAGCAAGGTGCGATTAGGCAGATCGGTTAATACGTCGTAATGCGCCATATGGCGAACTTCATCTTCAATGGCCTTACGGTCAGTAATATCAAGCATGGTGCCGACATAATGACTGACGGTTCCTGACTCGTCTTTTACGGCGGTAATAGTCAACCATTCAGGATACAGTTCCCCGTTTTTGCGGCGATTCCATATTTCTCCCTGCCAGCAACCATTTTGGTGAATCGAACACCACATGTCTGAGTAAAAACGGGCATCGTGAATCTCGGATTTTAAAATATCCATCTTATGCCCTATCACTTCGTTAGAGGTAAAACCGGTGATTTGGGTGAACGACTGGTTTATTTTTAGTATCACATGGCTGGCATCCGTGATGACAATGCCTTCCTGAGATTCAAAGGCTGTTGCGGCAATACGCAATTGCGTTTCCAGACGCTTGCGTTCAGTGATGTCTTGCACAAAGGTGAAGCTAAATTCTGTGCCTTGATAGTTGATGTAATGGCCGAAGATATCAACGTTAAACAAGCTGCCATCTTTTCTTTGGTGACGGCTTTCGATACTAAAAATTTGTTCGGTAAGCAGTTGTTGCCAACAGTCTGGCCAATACGCGGCCTGAAAATCAGGGTCTATATTCCAGGGATACATGCCAATCAATTCTTCTCGGCTATATCCTAATGATTGGCAGGCGTAATCATTGACGTATAAAAATTTACCCTGCGGGTCAAGTTTATAAATAGCCGTTTTACACTTGTCCAGCATGATTTTGTTTAACCAAAGCTCCTGCTCTATCTGTTTGCGTTCGGACGTGTCTTCGTAGATACCCAAAACTCCTACTACTTCGCCTTTTTGATTGCGTAAGGGCAGCTTTGATGTATGTACACAGATAAGTTGGCCGTCCGGTGTGGTTTGCGGCTCGTCATAGCCCAGCTTAGCCGTGCCCGTTTGCATGACGGTTTGGTCATCGGTGCGATAGCTTGCGGCGTGCTGTTTCCAGCCGAGTTGGGTATCCAGTTTGCCAATGATGTCGCTCGGGGTTGATTTGCCGGCATCAATTGCAAAAACTGTATTACAGCCTAAATACCGTGAATCCTGATCTTTCCAGAATACCCGCAAAGGAATGGTTTCTATGATGGATTCCAGAATATTGCGCGACTCGACTAACGCTTCGGACATTCTGGCCTTTTCGCTGATGTCGTAAAATACAACCAAATGTCCGGCAGTCGAGTTGGCTTCCAAGGGCGCGGCTGTGGCCAGAATGGTTTTGATGGCGTCATTCTTGCAGTGGATTTTGACTTCCAATTGTTCAAATGGGCCTGTGTTGGCAGTCAAATTGCTGATGCGTGTTTCCCAGGTTTGCTCAACCGATTGTCGATAATTGACATCAGGATATGCTTTGGGCCACCAATCCTGCATGGTGGGTACGTCTTCCCGTGTGTAGCCAAATACTTTGGAAAACTCCGGGTTGAGCATTAAAATTGATTGATCTTTGCATAAAGCAATAGGTACTGGGCAGCTATTGATAATGTTGTTAAGCAGATGATTATCTTCCGCAGCGTTTGATAACTGTCCCAGAAAGTAAATGATTAATGCACTGACAATGGCGGCCACGATCAAAGAAGCAACCAAGCCTGTGAGCAGGTAATTCGACGATACCGTTCCTTCCAGCATGAAATTCATGCCAGCCACAATGGGCAAGGTCAGTAATGTTGCACATACAACTGCTACAAGCCAGATATGCCATTTTTGCTTGCCAAGCAAATAGGAAGTAAGCGAGTTTTTCAAATGCTAAATTGAGCTGATCGTAATCAGCTGAGTATACTTCAATATAAATGTAGGTATTTAATTACATTTAATGGTTTTTTACGCCTGATTTTGCTCGGGCTGATTGACCGATAACGGGTATTTGACGGAACAAATAGTGTCAGTATTCTTTGGTAGTTCAAAAACTAACGTAATATTCATTAACGCTGACACTTTGGAGATCTAACAACTTAAGCCTCATTGAGTTGTTGAATAAAGCTTTTGTCTTGTAGGTGAAAATCCCTAGGAGCCTGTCCGAGAATAGAGAACCTGCTGCGGAAAATCCTTTTTGT
>PERU01000018.1 GCA_002928965.1 Methylomonas sp. | reverse complement strand
TTACGAAAACACCCTAGAAGAACAATTAATCAAATACTGGAGCTCATAATCGGATTTGAACCGATGACCTCTTCCTTACCAAGGAAGTGCTCTACCTGCTGAGCTATATGAGCGACATTACAACAGCCAAAATGGAGCGGGTGATGGGAATCGAACCCACGCAATCAGCTTGGAAGGCTGGAGTTCTACCATTGAACTACACCCGCAGATCCAATTAAATTTGGTGGTGGAGGGGGGAGGATTCGAACCTCCGAAGGTAGAACCGGCAGATTTACAGTCTGATCCCTTTGGCCGCTCGGGAACCCCTCCTTCATTTAATCTGATCATTATCCTTATTTGTAACAACAAGGTCAAGCAAATTATTTATCAAAATCTTATTTTTATTTCACAACGCATTATTAACTGCATCAACATTGGGTTCTAGCAAAATATTCAATCGAGATTCTAATAAAGCATAAACGCTCAAAAACACCCTCAAAGCCTCCGCTGATGGTTTTGACAGCACATAATCAGCAATGTTTGCACCGGAAGCAGGCCTACCAATCCCTATCCTTAGACGATAAAAGTCCCGGGTATTAATATGCGCTATTATATCCCTCAACCCATTATGCCCGGCATGCCCGCCATCTCGCTTCATTTTCACAACACCTTCTGGCAACTCCAGCTCATCATGAACAACAAGCATTTGATCCGGCTTTATTTTGTAATAATTCAGAAGCCTTGCAACTGAAAAACCACTTTTATTCATATAAGTCATTGGCTTCAGCAGCAACAACTTGTCCCGCCCAGACACAAACTCGGCCATTTCAGCACTGAATTGATTGGCATGCACCCATTTTGCACCTGCAGAATCAGCCAAGTGATCCAAAAAAAGAAACCCGGCATTATGCCGGGTTTCTTGGTATTCTCGCCCCGGATTTCCGAGACCAACCATGACCTTAATCATCAATTAAAATGCAAATTACTCAGCATCAGATGAAGATCTTGGCATAACAATCTGCACAACAGACTGATTATGCTCAGCACCTAATTGCAACTCAGGGATTTCAACACCTTCTGGCAATATCAAATCAGCCAAATGCACTACAGCACCAACTTCCACTTTTGCCATGTCAACCACAATAAATTCTGGCAACTTGGAAGGGTCGCATAACACCTCAACATCAGACATGGCATGCGTAACAATGCCTCCTTTTTTAACACCAACTGAGATATCTTCATTGATAAAGTGCAAAGGAACATGCAATTTAACTTTATGCCCCGCACTTACACGTAAAAAATCAACATGAAGAATCTGGGGCTTGGCAGGATGACGTTGTATATGCTTCAAAATAGCTTTTTCTGTTCTGCCACCAACCTGAACATCAAGAATATGAGAGTAAACGGCTTCATGAACCAATTTTTTCAAAAGTTCATTATGGTCCAAGGTTACCATTTGTGGCTCAGCATCGCCACCATATATAACAGCCGGAACCTTTCCTTGTCTGCGCACAACTTTCGCTGCAATACTACCTGTTGTGCTGCGAGCTTCCGCAACAAACTCAAATACGTTAGCCATTTTTTTCTCCAAAGCCTGTTCTACAAGCACTTCTTAAATTGTTATTGATCTAATCCACATAAAGCGAGCTTACAGACTCGCCTACCGCTATTCGTCTAATTGTTTCGGCCAACATTTCCGCCACACTTAACTGACGAATCTTGCCTATGGCTTTTAATTCATCAGTAAGAGGAATTGTATCTGTCACAACCAACTCATCCAACACAGAATTCCTGACATTTTCTGCAGCCGCACCTGATAATACAGGATGCGTACAATAAGCAACCACCTTCAGCGCGCCATTTTTCTTTAACGCCGATGCCGCATGACACAAAGTGCCTGCAGTATCAACCAAATCATCCACCATTACACAGGTCCTGCCTGAAACATCACCAATTATGTGCATAATTTCCGATACGTTTGGCCTTGGTCTTCTTTTGTCGATTATTGCCAAATCCGCATCACCAAGTCGCTTGGCCAAAGCCCTTGCCCGGACTACACCACCCACATCAGGAGAAACAACAATCAGATTTTCGTATTCCTGCCGCCAGACATCACCCAGAAGAATAGGTGAGGCATAAACATTATCAACTGGAATCCCAAAAAACCCCTGTATCTGATCTGCATGCAAATCTACCGTAAGAGCTCTATCTGCACCCGCATACCCAATCATATCAGCCACTAATCGAGCCGTTATAGGAACGCGCGCTGACCTGGATCGCCTATCCTGACGAGCATAGCCATAATAAGGAATAACTGCAGTTATCCTTGCTGCTGACGCCCGTCTTAGTGCGTCGATCATCACCAACAATTCCATGAGGTTTTCATTCGTTGGTGAGCAAGTAGGCTGCACCACAAATACGTCACGACCGCGGACGTTTTCTTCAATTTCTACAAAAATCTCGCCATCACTAAAACGCCCAACTGACGCCATACCAAGACGCATATTGAGCTTCCTCACAATACCCTCAGACAACGCCTTATTGGCATTACCCGAAAATACCATTATTGAAGCATCACGCATTCAAAAACTCCCGAGGATTTGTTTTATTGGAAGATATGGCTGGGCTGCAAGGATTCGAACCTTGGTATGCGAGGATCAAAACCTCGTGCCTTACCGCTTGGCGACAGCCCAATAACTGATTTGACTCATCCTTGTTCAAACTTTTTGTAAAGCAATGATTGATTCAAGCCTTTAGCCAGATAAACCCGCCATTCCTTCTTTAAATTTTGACACGCTATTTCAGCTTCTTCTTTGCACGAAAACACAGCAAAAACGCAAGCTCCCGTACCAGTTAACCTTGCCTTCCCGTATAAAGACAAGACATCAAACGCACGTCTAACAGGCTCATAAAGCTCACACACAACCTGCGTGCAATCATTACTTTCTTCCCCTGCAATAAA
Organism: Methylomonas sp.; assembly: GCA_002928965.1. GTDB lineage: Bacteria > Pseudomonadota > Gammaproteobacteria > Methylococcales > Methylomonadaceae > Methylomonas. The sequence continues at coordinate 70,002 of PERU01000018.1, read as the reverse complement.
GTCGGTTATTTTGATCGATTTACTATCCCTTGTCAACTCTTTCGCGGAAAATATTTCTTTTGTATTCACATGACAATCTGGCTTTATTATTACAATCCACTGTTCGGCAAGTGTGATTGACTGCAATTCTTCGCCAACGCCCTCAGCCCAAGCAGAACAACCAAACACAAACACCGGTACATCCGCACCCAATTGCAAACCCAGCCTCATTAGCTCAGCTTTGGACAACCCTAAACCCCAAAGCCGATTTAAAACAACCAATGTAGTCGCCGCATCTGAACTTCCTCCGCCAAGCCCACCACCCATTGGCAGATTTTTTTCAATTTCGATACAAACACCTAAATTGCAACCCGTATGCTTTTTAAGCAAATTTGCTGCCCGGACAGTCAAATCATCTTGTTGCGGCACACCTGGGATTGGATTGATTAATGAAACCTTCTCATCGTCTACAGAATGAAATGTTAACCAATCGCATATATCCAACAATTGAAAGACTGTTTGTAGATTGTGATATCCATTAGGCCTACGTCCGGTAATCCGCAACATTAAATTTATCTTTGCTGGAGCCGGCCACTTCTCACCCCATCCCGTAGCCATTACTTCTCTATCTGTCACGATAAAACCCATTGATCCACAATTAATTTGATTCTTGACTTATCTTTTTCAGCTGTCATTTTTTTTGGTAGGCGCTCAGCACTTACATCCTGCAATTCTCTATATCTAACCAGCCAGCCAGCCTGATAAAAACCTTCCGGTTGCTCAGTGAACGATTGATCAGGATCATTTGTTCCCAAAACCCAATAGCGCAAAGACTGTATTGGCAAATCCACTCCCAGCTGCTCACTGATAATCAGATCCGCCTTACCATCAAAAACCCTGCGAGTTTCACCATCATCAACCACCACTTGATTTTGGGTGACGAAAATTTTTACCCGACCCTGCCCCAACGGCCCAACCAAATCGAGATCATCCTGCAGTGGATCATGTCGCCAGCTAATGGATAATGATACGGACTCCTTATCATTTGCCAGTGCCAACCTACCTTCTAATGACCATTTCTTTTGCTGTTGCAAATGCTGCATCGCTGAGAAATCATATTGTTCCAATGGCTTTTGCGAAACAACAGCACATCCATTCAATACAAAGAAGCATATGGCGTAAATAAATGAATTTTTAAACATTACTCGCCTGATAGGAAGCGGTTTTTAAATTTCAATAAATACTCATCTTCTGGAAACTTTTTAAAGATCGGCTCAAAAAACTCCCTTGCTTCTTTTTCCTTTCCTATCACCCACAACACTTCGGCAATATGCGCAGCTATTTCATTTTCTGGTTGCTTTTCAAAAGCCTTTTTTAAATACTCCAGCGCCAGATCATGCTTACCCCGTTTGAATTGCAACCATCCGTAGCTATCAATAACCACTGCCTCTTCAGGCTGCAATTGAAGAGCTTTCAGCAAATACGTCTCAGCCTCTTCGAAACGCTGCGTCCTATCTGTCAAGGTATATCCCAGTGCGTTCAAGGCACCGACATCATCTGGATTTTTTCCCAAAATTTTCAACAAATCCGCTTCTACTACATCCAGCTTATCCAGCCGCTCTGCAATTAAAGCCCTTGCATACAGCACATCCCTATTTTCAGGTGCATCTTTCATGACCTGGGTCAGCAGCTCATAGGCCTCCTGATGCTTACCCCAATGATTGTACATTTCAGCTTTCATCATTAAGATTCGCAAATGGTGCTCTGGATAACTCGATTCCATTTTTTTGATGCGCGACTCTGCATCAGTTAGCGCCCGCTGATTCAGCAGTATAGAAACTGCAGCCATATCCGCTTCGAAGCCATACCCACTGGATGCCGACCGCTCAAACCACTTAAGCGCCTTCTCCGGACGCTGCTTATCTAATTCTATTTTTCCCAAATAAAAACTGGCCTGACCTTCCCACTCAGGGCTATTCAAAGCCTTTTCAAGATAACCTTCAGCTTTGTCTACCTGGTTTTGCTGAATGTAAATCACCGCCATAGTAAACAGCGTTTCGCCATCATCAGGATTGTCATCAAGCACGGACTGACAGAGCTTGATAGCATCATCAAAGCCACCGGTATTCACTAACACCTCTAACAGCATTTTGCGCAACTGCTTGTCATTGGGTGCTTGCTTGACGGCTTTTTCCAGATACTGACGGGCTTTAACCATATCACCGGATCGCCCCGCCAATTGAGCCTGAAAAATAATGGCTTTGTTCCAATCGGGCTGCAACTCAAGTACTTGACTGATTTTTTGCTGGGCCAAGTCGTTATCATGTAAAACTGACGCAACAACCGCCTGCAAAAACAACAGGCTCGATTGATCCGGATGCAGTTGATTCAAGTCGCCCAGCACATCGAAAATAAATTGCGAGCGATCTTCTTTTTCCACCATCTTGATTATCTCAAGCATGCCACTTTCAAATCCAGCAGGATCGTCCATAAAAATTGCGTCCAGATTTTCTACAGCCGATTTTCGATCCGCACTTTTAATCGCCAGTAACACTGCAAACTTTCGGGCCGGCAAGTTTTCAGAGTCTTTCGCCAACCAAATATCCAATGCCTCGCGTGTACGCTTTTCATCTTTGATGAACATGCCGATCTTCACCGCACGTTCAGCGATGCGCGCATCATCAACCCGTTTGGCAGCCTGCAGATATGCATCAAGCGCCAGATCATACTGACTGCGTTGCCCGGCCATTTCAGCCGCCATCAGTAGATACAAGACCTCTTCATCAATGACCGTATTGGTATTAACCCTTGGCGTTAATGCTTCCTGAGGGGTCATTTTAGATTCAGTTTCCGAAGCTGTTTCAGGTGAAACCGCGCAGCCCGATAACAAGAAAATTATTGCAATACCTATCCATTTTTTCATGCAATTCACATGGCCTACTTTCAATAAATTATTGGCATAGATTATCAGAAAAACCCATTAGTTCAGTGCTCTTGCATGATTCAATTTGGATAAAAACCGCGCATTCCTTAAAATGGGTCGATTTTAATAGGTAGACCCCATAGAAAAATGACACTTCTTGCCGTAGGGATTAATTACAACACCGCCCCCGTCGCTGTTCGCGAACGCTTGGCTTTTCCCGCGGAGATACTTGACCACACCCTCAGAACATTAAGCGACGTCCATGATGTTAGCGAGGCAGCGATACTGTCTACCTGCAATCGCACCGAGATTTATTGCCACACCGAAAGCGAAGATCAATCCCCCTTGATCGACTGGATAGCCGAAACCAAAATTATCCAACCTGCTGAATTCATCCCCTATTTATACAGTTACAAAGACAGACAATCCATTCGCCACATGTTCCGCGTCGCCTGCGGTCTGGATTCGATGATCTTGGGCGAACCGCAAATCCTGGGGCAGATGAAAACCGCCTATCACGCCGCATCACAAGCTGGCACATTGGGCAAAAATCTCAGCAAACTGTTTCAACACACTTTTTCTGCCGCCAAAAAAGTCCGTACCGATACCGCTATCGGCTCCAGCCCGGTGTCGGTGGCATTTGCCGCTGTGCAACTGGCACAGCAAATTTTTGACAAACTCTCTGAGCAAACAGCGCTGCTGATTGGCGCCGGCGAAACCATAGAATTAACCGCCCGCCATCTCTACCAACATGGCATAGGCCGCATCATTATTGCCAATCGAACGTACGATAAAGCTCACGCCCTGGCCATGCAATTTAACGGTTATGCCATTGCGCTGTCGGAAATACCCAACCATTTAGCGGAAGCCGATATTGTGGTGTCATCCACCGCCAGCCAATTACCTATTTTAGGCAAAGGCAGAGTGGAAAGTGCCATAAAAAAACGTAAACACAAACCCATGTTCATGGTCGACCTGGCCGTACCCCGCGACATTGAAGCGGAAGTCGAACAGTTGCGGGACGTGTATCTTTACACCGTTGACGATTTGCAAAATACCGTCAATCAGAACATGGACTCGCGCCGCCGCGCTGCCGAACAAGCCGAAGAAATCATCGACACACAAGTCGAACACTTTCTCTCCTGGCTTCGATCTCAAGGCGCACAAGAAACCATTCGCGATTACCGTTTACAGGCAGAAATCACCCGTGATGAAGTGCTTCAAAAAGCCTTGGCCCAACTCAATAGCGGCGCATCTGCCGACGACGTATTACAACGTCTGGCTCACACCTTGACCAATAAACTGATCCATACACCCTGCGCACAATTACGCGATGCAGGGGCCAACGAGCGGCATGATTTAATTGCCGCCTCGCGCGAAATTTTCAAATTACGATAAACCTTACTCAATGAAACCTTCGATACAAACCAAACTGGAAAACCTCGGTGAACGCCATGAGGAAATCACTGCGTTATTGTCACAACCCGAAGTTCAAAGCGACCAAAACCAATTTCGTAGTCTAAGCCAGGAATATGCCCAAATCGAACCCTTGGTAGCTTGCTACAAAATCTATCTTGACAACGAAACCAATCTGGCTTCCGCTCAAGACATGGCTAAAGATAGTGACCTTGAGTTACGAGAAATGGCCAAAGAGGAAATTCAAGCCGCCGAAGCCCAACGAGAAGAACTGGAGCAGCAGTTACAAATCCTGCTATTACCCAAAGACCCCAACGATAACCGCAACGTATTTTTAGAAGTTCGTGCCGGCACCGGTGGTGATGAAGCAGCCATTTTTTCCGGTGACTTGGCGCGTATGTATCAACGCTATGCGGAACGTCAGGGCTGGAGCACCGAAATCATCAACGAAAATCGTGGCGAACATGGCGGTTTCAAAGAGGTTATCTTACGTGTCAGCGGTCAGAATGTTTATTCGCAACTGAAATTCGAATCCGGTACGCACCGTGTACAACGTGTACCAGAAACCGAATCACAGGGGCGTGTTCACACGTCGGCCTGCACTGTGGCTATCATGCCGGAAGTCGACAGCGTTGACGAAATCGACATCAACCCAGCCGATTTACGGGTCGATACTTACCGTGCATCCGGTGCCGGCGGCCAGCATGTCAATCGTACCGAATCAGCAATCCGTATCACCCACATACCCTCTGGGGTGGTAGTGGAATGTCAGGACGAACGATCACAACATAAAAACCGCGCCCGCGCCATGTCGGTGTTGCAAGCACGGTTGATGGCCGCCGCCCAAGAAAAGCAGCATGCCGAACAATCGGAAAGCCGCAAACTACAAGTTGGTAGTGGCGACCGTTCCGAACGCATTCGCACGTATAATTATCCACAAGGCAGACTTACTGATCACCGCATCAACCTGACTTTATACAAACTGGAAGAAATCATGGAAGGCGGCCTTGAACACGTCATTCAACCGCTCATCCACGAACATCAGGCTGAGTTGCTGACACAACTGGGAAATAGCTAAGTTGTCTTCCCCAACCGTTGTTTCAATCCAAACTGCACTGAGTCAGGCAAGCCAGCAATTGCAGCACATATCTGACTCAGCTGCGCTTGATGCAGAAGTATTGCTCTGCCACTGCTTGGGTAAATCACGATCATTTCTGCGGGCATGGTCAGATAAACCGTTAACCTCCGAGCAGGCTGAGCCTTTTTGGAGCTTGATCGAACAACGCCGACAGGGCCAGCCAATTGCCTACCTGACAGGCGAGCGGGAATTCTGGTCACGCATGTTCACAGTCACACCGGACGTTTTGATTCCCCGACCAGACAGCGAACTGTTAATCGAAATCAGCTTGAGGCTATTAGCTGGCCAGCATGCCAGAAAAATCCTCGAACTAGGCACCGGCTCCGGCATTTTAGCCATCACGCTGGCTGCCGAACTGGCTTTAGCAAATGTATTGGCGACTGATCTTAGTCCCGCAGCATTGTCAATTGCTCAACAAAACGCTACAAATATGCAGATACCCAATATCATTTTTCTGCAATCCAATTGGTTTGAATCTATTTCTGAAACCGGATTTGACTTGATTCTCAGCAATCCACCCTATATCCCGGTTGACGACATACATTTACAACTAGGTGACGTGCGTTTTGAACCACAGACAGCACTTGTCAGTGCCGACAATGGCTTACGGGATATTGGCATATTGGTCGACGAGGCCAGAACCCACCTGAAACCGGGCGGATTTTTATTGATCGAACACGGCTACAATCAACACAATGCCGTACAAGGCATTTTTAACGCATTCAACTACCAGCAGGTTGCCACGCATCAAGACTTGTCCGGCAATCCTCGCGTGACTTCCGGAGTATGGAATCCAACATGAATAACCAAGATATTTGTTTGCCCCGCAAACTCACCAACCAGCTATTACATTTGGCCCAGTTATCGCCTAATGCCGAAGTATGCGGACTGATCGGCGCAAACGCCGAAGGTTTGCCTGTCAGTTGCTACCCGGTTGCCAACAGCGCAGAAACGCCAGACAAACGTTTTTTACTGGAGCCTAGCCAGCAAATCGCCGCCATGCAGCAGATGCGCGAAAAACAGGAATCGCTATTCGCGATTTATCACTCACACCCCAGTACGCCAGCGGAACCCTCGCCAACCGATATTGAACAGGCCAGCCATCCCGAGGCATTGCAGTTGATTATTTCCCTGAATACCAAAGGCGTACTGGAAATGCGCGGGTTTAAAATCTCAGGTGAGACAGTAGAAGAATATCCGCTGCGGCTGATAGAAACAGCTTGAACTCATGCTATCAACAGCTTGGCTTATTGAATTCCTGGGCCCAAAACCATAGCCACACAATCAAAGCCTTCACCCTCACCAAAATATTGAAATAGGTAGAAGCCAACAGGAAGATCGATAAAGACAACTAAAATTCTTGTTTGATGCGTGATGGCATGACTACAGGGCGTATGTTCCCCTCAGGAGCGATCAGCAAGAAATTTCATCAATTTTGAATAGATGCCTTGTTACCTAATGGCTCAACCACCCGAAAAAACCAGAGCCAAGTGCCTTTGTATCGATATAGAAACCGCTCGCCATGACAATTTAAGGCTTCGGGAAATCGGTGCGTATCGACCGGATACCTCCGCCCGCTTGCGCATTAACGGTAAAGCGGCAGACCTGGCTCAAAAGCTGGATCAAATCACGCACGGTGCCGCATTTGTATTGGGGCATAACGTCATTGCCTTCGATCACCCGGCCCTTTCTGTTCTGCATCCAGACCTAGCATTACATCAACTGCCTTTAGTGGATACGTTAGAACTTTCGCCCGTCGCCTTTCCGCAAAACCCCTATCATCGCTTAGTCAAGGATTACAAGCTCTATAGCACCACACGCAACAATCCTGTACGAGATGCCGAGCTGGCCTACGAATTGTTTATGGAACAGGCCGATGCCTTGCGTCAACGCGTTGCCGAACATCCAGACGAAGCACTATGCCTGCACTTTCTATTGGCCTCCGAAAACGGCAAGGGCGTGGCTATTTTTTTCGCAACGTTACGTGCCGCTTTGCGTCCATCTTTGAGTGATGCACAAGCAGCATGGCAACGCGCAACGGATAACAAGGTTTGTAAAACCGGCCAGCAGAAGGTCGTTCAACATTATTTGGGCGACTCCCAATGGCATAAGCCGCTGGCCTATGTTTTATCCTGGTTGCGCGTGTCCGGTAGCAATTCGGTATTACCGCCCTGGGTCAGCTTATCGTTTCCCAAAACCCGAGAACTGATTGCTACCTTGCGCGATATTCCCTGTGCCGATCCCGACTGTAGTTGGTGCCAGGAGCAGCATGACCTTCTGCAATTGCTGCCACGTTATTTTCCGGGTATCGAGCAATTCCGGCCGACACCGACTACGCCGGATGGAGAATCATTACAGCAAGTCATCGTCGAACATGGCTTTGCCGGTACTCCGACCTTGGCGATTCTGCCAACCGGTGGCGGTAAATCGTTGTGTTTTCAGTTACCGGCGTTAGCGCGTTATTATCGTAACGGCAGCTTGACGGTGATTATTTCGCCGCTGCAATCCTTGATGAAGGATCAGGTCGATAACCTGGAAGCGCGCGGCATTACCTGTGCAGGTTATTTGAACAGCCTACTCAATCCGCTCGAACGGCAAATCATGTTGGATAAGTTGCGGCTGGGCGACTTGGGACTGATTTTCGTGGCGCCGGAACAGTTTCGCAGTACGGCCTTTGCCAAAGCCCTGGCCCATCGCGAAATCGGCGCTTGGGTATTTGATGAAGCGCATTGTCTGTCCAAATGGGGACATGATTTTCGTCCTGATTATCTGTATGTCTCTCGTTTTATAAAGATTCGGCAAAAGAACACCCCTTCGCCGGTATTCTGCTTTACCGCTACGGCCAAACCCGATGTCGTGCAGGACATTGTCGATCACTTTCACAAACGTCTGGACATAACGCTGGAAACCTTGACCGGCGGTGTCCGCCGGGAAAACCTGCTGTACGAAGTGTATGCCGTTCCCGTGCAAGCCAAATATCCGGAAGTGCTGCGACTGTTGGAAGAAACTTTACGTGATGAGGGGGGCGCCATTGTATTTTGTGCTCGGCAGAAAACCGTGGAGGAAATGGCCGAGTTTTTGAAACAAGCCGGACTGGACTGCGGCTATTTTCATGGCGGCATGCAACCGGAGCAAAAGCGCCAGGTCCAGGAGTCCTTTATTGCTGGTGAGCTTCGTGTGATTGCGGCCACCAATGCCTTCGGCATGGGCGTCGATAAAGCCGATGTGCGGCTGGTCATTCATCTGGACACGCCGGGCTCATTGGAGAACTATCTGCAGGAAGCTGGTCGCGCCGGTCGCGATCAAGACCCGGCTCGGTGTGTATTGCTCTACGACGATGCCGACCTCGATGTGCAGTTTCGTCTGCTGCGTAATTCCAGGCTAACCCAGCACGATATTTACGCCATCCTCAAAGCGCTGCGCAGCATCGAGAAAAAGGATCGCAGCGAAGGCTCGGTAGTCGTCACCAGCGGCGAAATCCTGCTGGAAATACCCGATAAACACGGCATCGACCCCGATGCGGCCGATGCGGATACTAAAGTGCGAATTGCCGTAGCCTGGCTGGAAGAAGCGCGCTTGTTGGAACGTCAGGAAAATCACACGCGGGTATTTCCTGGCAGTCTGCAAGTGGCCAGTCTGGAGGAAGCCAGAGCTTTACTGGAAAAAAAGCTGGGGCCTAATGCCGACATCGAGCCCTACATCAGCTTGCTTTCGCAATTGTTTGTCAGCGAAGACGATGAAGGCATCAGCACCGACGATTTAATGCTGGCCACAGGTCGCGATTCCCATCAGGTGCAACTGATGTTGCGAGATCTGGATCGACTCAAACTGGTATCCAACGATACTGAAATTGGCGTCACGCTTTATCGAGATCCCGATACGGTTGACCGTCTGGAAGCATTACGAAAACTGGAAGATGCGCTAATCGCCAGCTTGCGCGAGGCGGCACCCGATGCCGATCAAGAGCAATGGCAGATCCTCAATGTGCGGCGGCTTTGCGATACCTTGCGCCGTGATGCCGGGGTGGACCTGGAACCGGACAGACTCACGCGATTAATGAAATCGTTTGCCGAGGCTTTTGGCAGCGGCCCTGGTCAACGCGGCTTTTTTGCGTTGCGTCCAGCCGGCCAAGACAATCGCTACCTAAAGTTATTACGCAATTGGCAAGATATCGAAACTATCCGTCAAAAACGCATGCGATTGGCTCAAGCCTTGCTGACTTTTTTCCTGACACACCGCCAAGGCAATAATCTGTTGATCACCTGTAAACAGGGTGATTTGGAAGCCGCTTTACAAGCCGATCTCACCCTACAGGATTTGGATGTCCGCGATTGGAATGTGGCGCTGGCAGCGGCGCTGATTTATCTCGACACCAACGAGGTACTGCATTTGGCACGCGGCAAGGCCATATTTCGGGCAGCCATGAGCATTCAACTCAATGCCGATGCCAGACGCCGCCAGTTCAAAAAGTCCGATTACGCCGAACTGGCTCTGCATTACAAAGACAAGATCATCCAAGTCCATGTGATGGCGGAATATGCGCGCTTGGCACTGGACAAGATTCAAGCAGCGATGGGATTTATCGTCGATTATTTTGGCATGGATCGCGATGAGTTCGTGCGCCGTTACTTTGCCGGTCGTCAGGACATTCTGGAGATGGCTACCACCGAAGCCGCGCATCGCCGCATTCTGACTGATCTGCAAAATCCGGAACAACAAGCCATCGTCGCTGCGCCGCCAGAAGGCAATTGTTTAGTATTGGCGGGACCGGGTTCCGGAAAAACCAAAGTGATCGTACATCGGGTTGCCTGGTTGTTGCGCGATTGCATGGTGTTGCCAGAAGACATCATGGTGCTCAGCTACAACCGATCGGCTGCCATCGAAATTCGCAAACGGCTGTGGGCATTGGTAGGTGCCGATGCTGCCGGAGTGTCCGTTCAGACATTGCACGGTTTGGCGATGCGTCTGACCGGTACCAGTTACGCTGTGGCTGCTGAACGAGGGGAAACCATCGACTTTTCCGCCGTTATCAAAGCGGCGACCGCACAATTGAAAAAAGCGGAACTCGGCGACGATAGTGGCCCTGCTATCCAACGCGATCGATTATTGTCAGGCTTACGCTATCTGCTGGTCGACGAATACCAAGACATCAATGCCGAGCATTACGCGCTGATCAGCGCACTCGTCGGACGTTCGCTAAACACTGACGAAGATAAACTGTCGTTGATGGCTGTTGGCGATGACGATCAAAACATTTATGCCTTTGGCGGTGCCAATGTGCGCTTCATCAAACAGTTCACCACCGATTATCAAGCCCAAACCTATTATCTGATCGAAAATTATCGTTCGACAGCCCATATCATCCTTTGCGCCAATCGGGTGATTGCGCCCGCGCGCGACCGGATGAAAACAGCACAAACACTCGGCGTCAATTACGCCCGTCGAGAAATACCTGATGGCGGGGAATTTTCTGCACTGGATAGTTTGACGAAAGGCCGGGTGCATATCATCGAAACGCCCGCACAATACTATGCGGAGGTCGAATTGGCGCTGGCCGAACTCATTCGGATCAACACCTTGATAAACTCAGGCCAAACCAGTTATTGGGGGCGCTTTGCCGTAATCGCCCGGCATTGGGAAACTTTGGAACCGATGGCGGCATTTAGCCGGCAAAAAGGCATACCGGTTCGCTTGCTGCGGGACGACATGTTGCTGGACCTGCATACTACCCGTGAAGGCTACGGCCTGCTTGCGCTTTTGAACAATCAACACCGCCGCGCTCGAAAACCTCGTGTGTTGCTGCGGTATGGCACGTTGTCCTTGTGGTTCAAGCGTCGCTATCGTCAAGCGGTTGATGAGCTGATTACTCATCCCTACCGGGCGATGCTGGCTCAATTTATCATCGACTGGGAATCGCTTGCCCCAGGCTGTCAGCAAGTTGTCAGCAACATCATCGACGCGTTGTATGAATTCCGTTCCGGCAACCAATCAGGGGAAAATAACAGCCGCCAAGCCCCCTTACTATTGCTGACTGCACATCGGGCGAAAGGCTTGGAGTTTGATCATGTGCTGATTCTGGATGGCGGCGGCTGGCAACAAAGCAGTGACGAGGAACGTCGATTATTTTATGTGGCGATGACTCGGGCACGTAAAACCTTGACTCTATGTGCTAGACAAGCAGCCGATCATCCCTTTATCCGGGATTGCGAAGCTCTTTGCCTTAAAACGCAGCCTAAACCTACCGGTGAACTGCAACCATTGCTGCAAAGGATCTGGGTTGCCAGCCCTGGACAGGTTGTGCTGTCCTGGCCGGGCTATTTTTCGTCTGAAAACCCCATACATAAAGCTATTGCTAATCTGGATGTTGGCAGTGAACTGAAATTGCTCGCCCGGAGTGACGGTAAACCGGGCTGGGAAATAACCGATAAAAAGGGTATCCCTGTTACTCGTATGGCACAGGCATTTACGCCTCCGACGGGAGAAATCATATCAGTGCGGGTCTCTGCCATTCAGGTTAGGCATAAAAAGACCGGAGATCATGAAAGTTTGAAATGTGATCGATGGGACGTTGTGCTACCGGATATCGTTTATGCAACTCATTGACTCACCTATTTAAAACTTGAAAACATTAAAAACTCAGCCATTCAAGGATGGCGCTTTCTGAGGTTAAAACATGTAATCTTTCTTGCCCTTAGGATTTCGCCAAAAATAACGCCCCCCTTTGAAAAGGAGGTGGGAGTAAACCGTGCATTGGTAATACCAGAATTTCTGGACGTTATTTGCAACCAAATCCTTAATGCTGCCAAGATGCCAAATCCTCAATGGGCTCCAAGTGAGTATCAATATCAATGCCATCGAACTTAGCCATAATTTGCTGTTCGATGGTTTCCAATAAATCATGACCCTGCTGTACTGACCAATCTCCCGGCACCAGTATGTGCACAGACATGAATCGCCGCGCACCAGCATACCTGGTGCGCAAAGCATGATAGGTAATCTTCTCAGACGCTGCGAAGCGATCCAAAACCTCGACAATTTCCGCCAGCTCAACCCCCGGTAAGGCGGCATCCATCAGGCCAGCGACGGTGCGGCGAATCAATTGTATGCCGGCCCAGACAATATTCAAGGCAACCAAAATAGCGATGATGGGATCCAAAATTTCCCAGCCATTCAAGCCTAGCTGTTTAGCCAGATTCAAGGTTGCTTCAAAATGATTGCCAACAGCAATCAGACCAATACCCAGTAAAATACCAATTGTGGTCCAAACATCGGTCATCAAATGTTTGCCATCGGCTTCCAGGGTGATGGATTGTCGACTGTGCCCCACGCTAATCAAAATTCGCGCCACCACCAAATTAATCACCGACGCCAACACCGAAATGGCTATTCCCAAATCCAGTTGCTGCAAGGCATTTGGATTTAGCAATCTTTCCCAGGCCGTATAGGCAATGCTGAACGCCGCCAACAAAATCATAATGCCTTCAGCACCACTGGAAAAATACTCGACCTTGTCATGCCCATAGGCGTGATCATCATCCGGCGGACGCGAGGCAATGCTGAGCACCACCAGTACGATAATTGCCGCTACCAGATTAATCATCGACTCCAGCGCATCCGATAATAAACCCACCGAATCAGTTAGCCAGTAGGCATAACTTTTCAGCACGATTGTCGCCACTGCTGCAGTAATGGATAACCAGCCATATCTAGCCAGAGAGGTTTGTTCAGAAGCCATTTGGGTCATTAAATTAAATCAACATTCATAGTCTAACAGTAGCGTACTATTAACACTGTCATGCTTGCAGGCATGCTGTTGCTGCAGTACTTGGAAAATTCCAACTTTTTTGAATTGGCTTTTGTGTTCACAGCGTAAAATGTCATAGCAAAGTTCACACAATACCAAGACTGGCAAAAGCCACTTGGGATTTGGTTGTAAATAAACTTCCAGAAACTCTGGTCTTACCAAAGCACAGTGTACGCACCCCTCTTTGAAAATGAGGGGGCTGGGCAGATTCTTCAAATAAATCCTCCTCGGCCCCTCGCCCCCCCTTTTTTCAAAGTGGGACGTTATTTTTGGCGACATCCTTAGCAAAAGTATAGTCACTACCCTTTATCCTCTCAAAGCCAGATGCGCCAACTTCTACTCAGACCGATTATCTTCGTCACACTCATCATGGGCATATTGATATTGGGTGAACTGCTGGCGATTGGCCGACTAACCTGGCTGAACAATCAACGCATACACACCATTGAAACTGACATTGGCAAAGGCCATCGCCTGCAGGAAAGCATTTTCGAATTGCTGCAACTACAATCGAAACTGGCCATGCATCAAAACGACCCTGGGGTGACCACTGAACAAATCAATGAACTGGAAAATCGGCTACTGGACTTACTGCATAGCCCCATCAATGCCGAACCAATTGATTTACGCAGCCTGCATGAAGAATTCGACAAAGCCATCAAAGGCGATTCCAACGCACTGATCAACACTGTCGATATGATTCGAAAGTTACTGGACCAGCAAATCATCGAGGAAGAAAAGCTGCTGATCAATGTGGAGGCTGACAGCAATCTGGAATTACAACTCGCAATCATGTTGCCACTGCTGTTGTTCTGGATCGGTCATTACTTTTTCCGCCACAATGTGTTTGAACCACTGGAAGCGTTGCGAGTGCTACTATCCGGTTTGGTTGAAGGCGTTAAACAGCCTATTAAATACAAAACCGCCGATCCGGTGCTGAGTGATTTATTCGAACGCTATAACCATCTGGTTGTGCATTTGATAGAACTGGAGCAAGCCTATTTGGACTACACTCAGCAGTTGGAAAGCCAAGTGCGCAAAACCAGCCAAGCCTTGCTGGAGCAAAGCCAACGCTTGGCCAAAGCTGAACGTTTAGCGGCGTTGACCGAGATGGCGGCCAGTACAGCTCACGAATTGCGTAATCCACTGGCCATTATTCAAGTAGCACTGGAAAACATGCAGTCAGAATCCACCGACCCGGAATTGAGGGGACGTATCGGCTTACTGCATCAGGAGGTTCATCGACTCACCAGACATCTCAATGATTTGCTCAGCAATGCCCGCACGAGTAATGAGGCGGCGCAAACCATCGACATCTATCAAGTCGCCACAGAGCTTATCAACTTACTAAGCTATCAAACCAACGATAACATTCAATTTACCCTCAACGGCAAACCCCAGACATTGGCACGCTTGCCTGAAATCGAATTTCGGCAGGTATTTTTGAACGTATTACAAAATGCCGCCCAAGCCATTCAGGATCCGGCCGGCCAAGTAATCATCGACATCATCCAGGAACAGCAACAACTGATCATCAAAGTCAGTGATAGCGGCGGCGGCTTTAACCCGGAGTTTATCCAGCAAGGCATCCGCCCGTTTGTCAGTTTGAAGGAAAAAGGCAGCGGCTTGGGTTTGGTAATGGTACAACGCTTCATTCGCGAGCAACACGGCAAGCTGAAACTGGAAAACACCGCCGAAGGTCATGGCTGCGTTACACTAATGATCCCGCTGCCGCACGATTTGTGATAAAGGCCTTAGACCCGAGACATCGACTATGATGACAAACACCCTGCTGATCATTGAAGACGAAGCACTTTTAAGTTCCGAATTAGCCCGCTTCTTCAGAAAATCAGACTGGGAAGTCAGCATCGTCAATTCCATACAACAAGCCGAAATTGCATTGCGCGAAGAGCAATTCGATCCGCTGGTGGTATTGTCGGACATGAATCTTCCCGACGGCAATGCGCTGGATTTACTCGATAAACTCAAACCTGAACTAGGCAATAGTGAGTGGATTTTTCTGACCGGTTACGGAAGCGTGGCTGACTCGGTTCGCGCAGTACGTCTCGGCGCCTATGATTTCATCGAAAAACCGTGCTCTTTAGAACGCTTGAATCTGCTAGTCGAAGGTGCAGCAAGAAGCGCCAGAGCGCAACGCCGACTGCAAGCCCAAACTGCCACACAAAACAGCCATTACAGCATCACCAGCCTGATCGGCAATAGTTCCGCCATGCAAGCCTTGCGCAGCATGCTGACTCAAGTCATCAACGTGCCATTTTCCAGCCTGATCGTCAGCGGCGAAACCGGCACCGGCAAAGGTATGGTTGCCCGCATATTGCATTACTCCGGCCGCCGCTCACACGCCCCGCTGGTTGAAATTAACTGTGCGGCGTTACCGCGCGAGCTATTGGAAGCGGAATTATTCGGCTATGAAAGCGGCGCCTTTACCGGTGCCAAAAAGCGCCATCGCGGCCTGTTTGAACAAGCCCATACCGGCACGCTGTTTCTGGATGAAATCGGTGAAATGGACCTGGATTTGCAAAGCAAACTGCTCAAAGCCGTAGAAGATTTGCGCATCCGCCGTCTGGGTAGCGAAACCGAAATCAGCGTGGATGTACAAATCATTGCCGCCACCAATTTGGATTTGGTGGAAAAAGTCTCAAGAGGCTTGTTTCGCCGTGATTTGTATCACCGTTTGAACGTCATCAACATTCTGGTTCCGGCGTTGCGTGAACGCAAACAGGATCTGCAGCAATTAGTGCCACAGTTCGTTGCAACCTATAACCGGAAATCCTCAAAAAACGTCATCACTATTCCCGACGAGGCTTGGCAACTCATCCAAGCTTACGACTGGCCCGGCAATATTCGCGAATTACGTAATGTGTTGGAACGTTGCGTATTGCTGGCCAACGGCCAGAATTTGCCTACCGAGTGGTTGCAGTTGCAGCCACCCGGCAAGGCACCCGCCCATGCCGGACTGATTAACAGCAATCAGGCAGGTTTGTTCATTCCGTTGGATGGCAGTTTAAGCCTGCATGAAATGGAAAAATTCATTATTCAGGAAGCCTTGAATCGCACCGACGCCAACGTCACTGCTGCCGCCCGCATGCTCGGCACCACCCGTGAAACTTTGCGTTATCGGGTACAAAAGTACCATTTGAAGTGCAAGTTTTAAACAGTCCGTCTACGTATAAAACCGCTTCAGCAACAACGTCATTCCGGCATACCCTCTGGGGCTCGAGTGGATTGCCGGGATGACGGTTTTTGACATAGCTGAACCGTCTTTATAATCAGGTGAATATTAATGCCAACCACCATACTGGGTAGTCGGATCGCCATGAAAACCCGCCGTGGTTTTATTACTCGCGGGCACAGTGCCGGTGCTTTCTGCGGCACGAACCAGATTTTTATGGGTATAGCCGCCCAAGTCTTTGGCCTGCTTGGCGATACGTGTACTTAAGGGATTAATATCAAATTTGCTGGCTGCAGCATGCACCACCGCAGCAATCATCCGCTGTGCCTCACCGGCATCCGCAGTGGGATAATACGCCAACAAAATGGGCAATGTGGTACCGGCGGGGACGTCAACACTATAATGAGGCCCATCGACCACATCTATTTGCGTCAAAAGCTGTTCTTGTTCAGTCAATACCTTGATAACACCTGTTTTAAGCGGCCCTGCATCATTGCTTACCAAACCCTGCAAGGTTTTTACCTCTTCATATTTTTGCACACTGGTATTGGTCGCCGGCAATGGCTGCGGTTTGGAGTCGCAACCGCTTACCAGGCTACCCAAACCTAGCAAACACCCCAGCACCAATGCCTGATTGAATCTTGATTTCATTGTAAATTCCCCCTGTTGATGTCGATAAAATGCCACGATTTTAGTTTAACCTACCCCACCCTGACTACCGACAACCAGATAGAGGTTGAATTGAAAGCTCATCACCATTATATTGAGCCGCCTTTATTTCAATCGCCAATCCCCTCCGGGGCACAAGTTATCACTATGCCATCATTTGATATCGTATCCGAACTGGACAGCCACGAAGTCACCAATGCCGTTGATCAGGCCAATAAAGAAGTCGCCACCCGTTTCGACTTCAAAGGCAGCAATGCCAACTTTGAATTGGATAAGGACGGCAACATTGTCATGAAAGCGGAATCGACTTTTCAACTACAGCAAATGCTGCCGATTCTGTACGCCAAAATGGGCAAACGCGGCATCGACATTGCCAGTCTGGAAAGCGGCAAAATTCAGGACACCGGCAAAACCGCCCAGCAATCGATTGCCCTGAAACAAGGCATTGAAAGTGATATGGCCAAAAAAATCGTCAAGTTGATCAAAGACAAAAAACTGAAAGTACAGACCGCTATCAACGGTGACAAACTGCGCGTCACCGGCAAAAAACGCGACGATCTGCAGGAAGTGATTCAAATGCTACGCACGGAAGATGTCGGACAACCGCTGCAATTCAATAATTTCCGCGATTAAACCGTTGCCTTCGCAATATTCGCCGGCGGCGTAGCATCGTCTGCGCCGCCGGTTTATTTTCTTACCTTGTCCGCGTTCATTCAAGCATGACTGTTTTCGATCAACATCTGGGACAAGGACGTGCCGAACAGCTTAATCAGGATTGCCACTGTTTGGCATTGAATCGCGCTCAGTTGCGTCAGCAATTGGCCAACGAGCCAAATGGCGACAGCCTGATTCAGATGATATGCGAGGATAGGCCGTATCTGATATCGGATGCGGCGGTTTTTGTGGCCGAAGCCAGCCAGAAAAAACAAGCCGACATCATCGCCGCCATCGAAAGTGTGATCGCGCTACCGGCTTATCAGGAACAGGTATTGGCCTATGCGCCAGCATCGGCGCAATTTCAGCCCAAGGCAAGCGGCGTTTTTCTGGGCTATGACTTTCATCTGGATCAAAACGGCCCGCGTCTGATCGAAATCAACAGCAATGCCGGCGGGGCTTTGATCAACCTATTGCTCAGCAAAGCCCACGATGCTTGCGACAGCTGTCCATGCCAACTGGATTTTCCACAGCATGCCGCCAATGCCGAACACACATTGATCGCCATGTTCCGTAACGAATGGCGACTGGAAGGGCATTTACACCCACTAAGCAGCATCGCCATTGTTGATGATCAGCCGCAAAGCCAATACATGCTGCCGGAGTTCATACTGTTTCAAAACCTGTTTACCCGTCATGGCATACAGGCGGTGATTTGCGACCCGTCCGAACTGACGTTCCGAGACAACAAACTGAGGCACAACGATACCGTCATTGACTTGGTTTACAACCGCCTTACCGATTTTGCCCTGGAGGAACCCGGACAACAGATATTACGCAAGGCTTATCTGGACGCTGCAATAACCGTGACACCGCATCCGAGATGCCACGCGCTTTACGCCGATAAACGCAATCTGACATTGCTGACCGATCCTGAATTTCTGGATAATATCGGCGTCGATGCAGCGATCAAAACCCTACTGTTAAAGGGTATCGCCAAAACCATACTCGTAAATCCTCAACAAGAAGACGCACTGTGGCAACAGCGCAAACACTTGTTTTTCAAACCAGCCAAAGGCTTTGGCAGCAAAGCCGCTTATCGCGGCGACAAACTCACTCGCAGGGTATTTAGCGAGATTTTGCAGGCCGACTATGTTGCCCAAACCCTGGTGCAACCCAGTGAGCGACAATTGCAAATTGACGCGCAAGCAGTGGAATTAAAATTGGATTTGCGCAATTACGTCTATCAAGGCCACATCCAATCCAGCTGCGCCCGTCTCTATCAAGGCCAAACCACCAACTTCCGAACCCCAGGCGGCGGTTTTGCACAAGTGGTAGTCGTCCCGCAAAGCATCGACACAACGGCCACTACATGAGACGGCAATCATTCATCTGCAATTTTTTCTGCGCCATCCAGTCAGTTTGATTTATTCTGCTTCCACCTGATTCCACTTTGTGGATTCGTATAGTTACTCGACATTTCGGCTTAACCTCTGGAGCACAAGGGGATTGCCGGAATTCAGGCTGTTACTTCAATAAAACAAAGCAGAACCAACCTGTGCGCTGATTTTTTTACCCTTTGCGGAAACCCACTCTAATCCATGCGTTTACGAAAACTCTGGCCATTTTGGAACAAGAAGAAACAACTTGACCGAATCGCCGTCGAATACAACATACCCGAACGGCTATATACGCCGGTTCACCTGCTGGAAATCGGCATGTATGTCATAGAGCTGGATCGCCCGTGGCTGGAAAGTCCATTTTTGTTTCAAGGCTTTGAAATAAAAAACCAGGATGAAATCCTGCAACTCAAAAACTGTTGTGATTACGTCTACATAGACACCACCATCAAACGCAAACGCCGCTTCGGCAAGTTCATCAGCCACAACCAGCCGTTGGCCGAAGCAACGCAGGACTATGGCACACCACCAGCAAAACTGGGCAACTTTGAAAGCGAAATTCAGCGCGCTGAAGTGGTTTATCAGCAGGTCAGCCAGTTCGTCGCCGAAACCATGCAGCGCGTCAGATTTGGCGAGACTGTTGATACTAAAATGGCGAATGCGGCGGTTGCAGAATGCGTCGCCAGTATTTTGCAATCGCCGGATGCTTTTTTATGGCTGATTCAGCTGAAAAACCGCGACGAATATACCGCCCAACACAGCCTGAACGTCAGCGTGCTGTCTATTGTGCTGGGTCGACACATCAACCTATCCAACACCAGCCTGCACAATGTCGGTCTCTGCGGTTTGATGCACGATATGGGCAAAATGCTGGTGCCGGATCAGATTTTGAACAAGCCCGGCAAACTGGAACCCGACGAAATGGAGATCATGCGCAGCCACACCACCCAAGGTTATGAATTACTGCGTTCCAGCGATAACATGTACCCGGGGGCAATTAAAACCGCCTTGATGCATCATGAAATGCTCAATGGCAAAGGCTACCCCAATCGGTTAAAGCATCGCGACATTCCGTTGTTTGCCCGCATTGTGACCATTGCTGATATTTACGACGCCATGACCAGCGACCGGGTCTATCAAAAAGGCCGAACCCATCTGGAAGCCACCAGCATTCTGGCTGACATGAGCGGTGATAACCTGGAAGAACGACTGGTCACCAAGTTTATCCAATCGATGGGTGTGTATCCGCCCGGTTGTGTCGTGATATTGACCAACGGCGCCATCGCAATTGTGGTGGAAATCAATGAATGGATCAGATTACGCCCCAAAATCATCATCCTGCTGGATGCTGACAAACAGCCGCTGCCGGAGCAGCTAACCAATTTGGCCGATATGCCTGTGGATGAACACGGCAATCTGCTGACCATCAAAGCCATCGTGCGCGCCCAGGATTATGGCATTGATATTCGCAAATATTATCTCGACGGGGTATTGCAAAAAGGCTTTGCAGCACACTCATAACGCGTGCTGAGCAGCTTATGTTGGCATGCCTTCTCCTTAGCAATTTACGCGTAAAATCGCCCCTAATACTGCTCAGCTGAATAACCTCAATTTGGAAAAACGCTATGACTGAAGCGCGTGTGATTCTTGTCATTGAAGACGAAGCGGCGATTGCCGAAACCATTTGTTATGCACTGAGCACAGACGGCTTTCAGACACACTGGCGCAGCACCGGCCATGAAGGTATCGAATGTGCCAGAACCCTGTATCCGCAGTTGATTCTACTGGACATCGGCTTACCTGACACTAACGGCTTTGAGATTTTCCGGCGATTACAAACCCAGTTAGAAACCCCGCCGGCTGTGATCTTCCTCACCGCCCGTAGCGAAGAAATCGATCGTATCGTCGGTTTGGAACTGGGCGCAGACGATTACATCAGCAAACCCTTCAGCCCACGGGAATTGTGTGCACGGGTAAGAGCGGTACTTAGACGCAGCCAGCCTAATATCACCGAACCACCACGGCCAGAGCAAACCCGTTTCAAAATCATCGCCGAACGCTTTGAAATTCACTACCACGGCATGCCGCTGCTATTAACCTTGCATGAATTTCGTTTGCTGCAAACCCTAATCCAGCAACCGCAACGAGTATTCAGCCGCGAAGAATTGCTAAGCCGCTGCTGGGACGCCCCGGAACATAGACTAGACCGCGCTATCGATACCCACATCAAAACTCTCCGCGCCAAACTGTTTACAGTAAGACCCGGCGATGATGTGATTCGCACCCATCGCGGCATTGGCTATTCGCTGCAATAAATCATGACCGTTCGTTCGCGTATTCTGCTGGTGTTTTTACTGGCGCTGTTCAGCGGATTTTTTGCGTTGGAACGCTGGCTCAGCCTGGAACTGCGCCCACGCTATTATCAGTCGTTTGAAGAGCCGTTAGTGGATATGGCCAATATCCTGGCGGAAATCGCCGGCCAGGAATTCGACCGCCCACAGCCGGAATTTAAAAACCTGCAAACCGCCTTCCAAAGGGTCTATCAACGCAATCCCAACGCCGATATTTACGGTTTGCACAAAAACGACATCGATGTCCGTGTCTATATCACCGACCGCAACGGCAAGGTGGTATTCGACAGTCAGCACAAAGCGCTGGGCCAAAACTTTGCCAACTGGCGTGACGTGCACCTGACGCTGCAAGGCCACTATGGCGTTCGTTCGTCGCCGTTAACGGAAATCCCGCTGCGCCACGACGACCGCGAAGCCCGCTCGATTGCCTATGTGGCTGCGCCCATTTTGCGGGAAGGCGATTTGGTCGGCGTCCTCAGTGTCGGCAAGCCCAAAGTCAACGTTACCCAATTTATTCTCACCGCCCGCCAGGATTTGCTGTGGGCGGTAGCCGGCATTGCCTTGCTAGCATTGCTGACCGTGACCTTGCTGTATCTGTGGATCAGCCGACCGTTGTACCAAGTCGCGCAATTTGCCAAAGGCATCGCCCAAGGCGAAACTTTGACCACGCCGGACCTGGGAGACAATGAAATAGGCAGCGTCGCCGATGCCATATCTGCCATGCGGCAAGCACTGGATGGCAAGCAATACATAGAACGCTACACGCAAACCTTGGCGCATGAACTGAAAAGCCCGTTAACATCAATCAAAGCATCTGCAGAGTTGTTGCTGGAAGACATGCCACCTGCGCAACGAAAACGCTTTATCGAGAATATCCAATCCGAAAATCAGCGGGCCTTGAATTTGATCCAACGCTTGCTGGAATTGGCCGCAGTGGAAAACCGCCACGGTGTTATCGATAAACAACCGCTGGCGATAGACGAGATTGTGCAGGAAATCGCCTCATCATTGCATGCCGCACTCAGCCAAAAACACATCAATCTGGTTATCGAGCAGACCGATCCCATTACACTTCAAGGAGAACGTTTTTTAATCCGCCAAGCCTTATTCAATATCCTTGATAATGCTATCGCCTACTCGCCAATCGGCGGCCTGATTACGCTCAGCGCAGTTGTCGAAGCACAGCACATACTGATCAGTGTAAGCGATCAAGGCCCCGGCATCCCGGAGTACGCCAAAGACAGACTCTTCGAACGTTTTTATTCCCTACCTCGCCCTGACAACCAAGTGCGTAGCTCTGGCTTGGGGTTAAGTTTTGTTAAGGAAGTGATGGAGTTACACCATGGGATGGTAAGACTGACTGCGGATAAAAATGGAACAGAAGCTGTACTGGCATTCCCGTCAAACTAAAGAAGTGCTAGCTTTATTAATCTTCTAGCCATATTCTTCACAGGAAGAATATGGCATAAGTTATCAGATTATTTCTTCGCTCTCTTGGACATGCCAAAAAAACCTAATGCAGACGCGAATAACCAAAAAGCTGTAGGCACAGGTACAACAGTCGCTACAAAACTATAATTGTACCCCCCTCCAAATAAGTAATTCTCATTGGGTTGATAACCAGTCAATAGTAATTTGCCATCTTGAAATTGTCCTGATAGCGACGAGCTAGGACCATTTTGAAAGCCAGTACAAAATGTATCTGGAGTTCTTGGTCCTGAACAAGGTCCATCATTCCCTGAAAATTGAGTGGGTGAAGTCAATTCACTGAAAAACAAAGGCAACTGAAATCCCGGTATCTGACCATTTACAACTACTGCCGAGTTGGTGAACTGCACCCAGTCACTAGGAGTACTCCAGGAAAAATGATTGATATTTAAAGTAAATGTTCCAGCTACATTATAAGTCACTGTAGATAGGCTTGAGTCAATATCATCTGCACCGAACGCTAATATTCCTGGATTATAAGAAATGCTACTTTGTGCCGCATCGATTACATAATTTTGACTGGTCACATAATCACCCGTAGTAAATGCCATGGCATTACTACCTGCAAATAAAATACCCACCATACTCATAGTACGCGCAAAAGTGACTACGGTTAATTTCATAAAATGATCCTACATTTAAATTTGATTGAATAAACTGAACTCTATAATTTCCCTATGGAGCTGATGCGCTGGCTAACAAAATCACACAAGCAGCCAAACTGGGCGGCCTTAGATTCTCATTTAATGTTATCCAAGTCAACAAATGGGCTATTTTGGCTTGACAATCTGGCACCACAAAAAATCTCTTCTTTTTACGCAAAAAAAACCGACAGGCCGTCCTCATACTGGAAATACACTACGCATACATTCCACACATAAATCACACAAACACCCCATAAAACCCACATCTCGCTTGCGTATCCTGGTCTCACCCCAAACATCACGAGGAGAGACATCATGTTCCGCATTGCCCTATTCATCATCAGTTGCAGCCTGGCAGCTTTGTTATCAACTGCGCAGGCTGAGCCGGGCTGTGACGATTGCACCCAAAGCCTGGCACCACGCGTGTGGATACCCGACGGCGACCCTGCGCTGGATCAATTGCCGCTCAAATCCAGCCATGCCGAGGTTCGCATCAACGGCCCGATTGCCCAAGTCACCGTGACCCAGCATTACCAAAATACCGGTAACCGGGCGATCAATGCCCGTTACGTGTTTCCCGGCTCGACACGTGCTGCTGTGCACGGCTTAACCATGAAAGTTGGCGAACGAGTCATCAAAGCCAAAATCAAGGAAAAGCAGGAAGCCAAGCAAGCCTTCGAACAAGCCAAAGCGCAGGGCAAACGCGCAGCCTTGCTGGAACAACAGCGGCCCAATGTGTTCATGATGGACACCGCCAATTTGATGCCGGGCGACGACCTTGAACTGGAATTGACCTACAGCGAGTTGCTGGTGCCGGAGCAAGGTGTCTACCAATTTGTATATCCCACCGTCGTCGGCCCGCGTTATGGCAGTGATCCATTCCAGCTAGCGTCTGACGCGGCCTGGATCGGCAATCCCTTCGTCGCCAATCAACCCGATGACAGCAATTTGGCTGCAACAGCCACATCGCTGAACATTACTTTAGCCAGCCCGATTGCCGTTAAAGATTTGAACTCGACCCAGCATAAAATCCAGACCCGCTGGCACGATGCCAAATCAGCCAAAATCAACCTGGATGCCAGCGAAACCAACGCCGGCAACCGCGACTTTATTTTAAATTTCCGTTTACAGGATAATCAGATCATGTCTGGTTTGATGACTTATCAACAAGCTGATGAACACTTCTTTTTGGCCATGGTGCAACCACCGGAGCGGGTAAAGCCGGAACACATCCTGCCGCGCGAATATGTGTTTGTGCTGGATGTATCCGGATCGATGCACGGCTTTTCATTAGATACCGCCAAAACCTTGATGCGGCAATTGCTAAGCAATCTGAAACCGCACGAATCATTCAATATGCTGTTCTTTTCCGGTGGCTCGGAAGTGTTCTCCGACAAACCGCTGCCAGCAACGCCGACTAATATTCAACAAGCGCTGGCCAGTCTAGACGATTACCAAGGCAGTGGCGGCACAGAACTGGTGAACGCATTGCAAACCGCCTATGCCATGCCGAGTAATACTGAGATTGCCCGCAGTGTCGTAGTGGTCACAGACGGTTACATCAATGCCGAACGCGATGCCTACGATTTGATTGCCAAACATTTAAATACCACCAACTTGTTTGCCTTTGGTATCGGCAGCTCGGTAAACCGCTATTTGATCGAATCCATGGCGCAAGCCGGCGCTGGCGAGCCATTTGTGGTAACCGATCAAAGTCAGATTCCGGAGGTGGGCGCACGTTTCCGTCGCTATGTGGAAGCGCCACTGTTGAGCCATATTCATTTGCAAGGTAATGGCGTGGAGTTGTACGACATGGAACCCAACACTATTCCAGTGATGCTGGCCGAACGCCCGGTGGTGATATTTGGTAAATACCGTAACGCGGGTGATTCGGCTAGTCTGCAGCTGACCGGTATTGCGGCATCCAACAGCAATACAATCGAGTTGCCTATCAATACGGCCTTTTTATTGCCTATACATTACCATTAAATCCAACAGCAATACAATCGAGTTGCCTATCAATACTGCTCAACAGACTGATCAGGGAGAATTGCTACCAATCTTATGGGCGCGTCATAAACTAATGCGCCTGTCCGATTGGGCCGGCAATGCGGTGGAATTGAATCGCTCGGAAATCATTGACTTAGCGCTGAAATATTCGCTGCTGAGCCGCTACACCGCATTCATTGCCGTCGATGAAGTGATTGCCAACCCAAACCGCGACGCCAAAAATGTGCAACAACCGCTGCCTTTACCGCAGGGTGTGGAAACATCCGCGCTGGCAGCTCAACCGATGCCGGAACCTGAATTGACGCTGTTAATCCTGCTGTTACTGGCAGGCTATGGTTTGAAGTACTGGCTGAGAGACAGACAGCATGTTTGCCAATAACCTGCCGCTACGCGCAAAACAGCTTGGCTATTGGTTATGCGTAGCCATCATGTTAGTAGCCTTAAAACAGTTCTACAGCGCGGCCACCGCCGCGCAATTGCAATGGCAGTTGTATCCTCTGGTGATAACTCTGGAGGCCTTGAGCGATTTGCTGTTCGAGCCCACTGCCAATGGCGAATGGCTGGATCCCATTCATCACATCAGCCTAGTCAAAGCGTGCGCCGGCATCAATTTTCTGATCATTTCACTACTGGGCTATTGCTGGCTGTGGCGTGATCGGCCCATGCCGCTTTGGGTACTGATGCGTGCGTTGGTTTTAGCCTGGCTAACCGCTTTACTGGCTAACAGCTTGCGCATCTTGCTATGCATTTACGCACAAGCGCCCTTAGCAATGTTGATCAGCAGCACGGAAGCAGCCAGTCATCGTTTAATCGGTATTGCGGTGTACTTTTCCTGCCTGTGGATACAGCTATCGGCTTTTGATGTGCAACGGTTCAGGCAGATGGCGGTGACAGCAGCATTGATCTACTTAAGCGTCACCGTGTTAATGCCAGTGTTTCGGGCCTATTTACTTGGCAGCGCCTTACCGAATGTGCAGCATTTATTTTGGGTCATCGGTTTTCCGGTTTTTGTGCTGGTAATGTTAACCAGCCTTCAATACCGTTCGCCCTGAGTTTATCGAAGGGCTTTTCAGGCTGTAGGGCGGATAAGCGCAGCGTCATCCGCCAAAATCCGCCAAATCGGTTAAACTTTTCTCATGTCAAACTATCGACGCAATCGCATTGCCGCATCTACCGATGCTATCAAGCGTTGATGCTGAAATATCACCTTTACAAATTTAAAGGTAACCCAATTGATCAGTTTTTGAACAGAAAATTCAGGTAATTTGTTTTGATTCATAAAAACCTTCTCAACCCGGAAATACTTAGTCGCCTAATCTTTGATGAGCGTGAAAAAGGGGTTTTTTACGTTCAGGGAGTTCCACACTATGATTTTAAACGTGCGCGACCAGAAGAAATTATTAGACAGTTATGCGCTCTGTCATTGATCCACCATTATCACTATCCCGAACAGAATATTATTTTGGAATATCCTATTCAAATGGGATCAACTAAAAAGCGGGCAGATATTGTCATACTTGATGATCTATCGAATCCATACATTGTTATTGAAGTAAAAAAACAGGAGATAGATGAAAATACTCGCGCGCAATTAGAATCTTATCTAGCAATAACAAAAGCCCCTTTTGGATGTGCAGTATCAAAAAACGATTCATTTTGCATCAGTAATAATGGGATGTTTCAATCAGATATTCCTTTGTTCAAGGGAATGTCTACTGATAGCCCAACCCCCTTACAACGCGATGAACAACCAAGTCGTACAAGTTTGCAAGTTGAAAGTTTTGAAAGACAAAGCCTGACTAGCGCTAAAATTACAATTAAAGGACATACATTAAAGTTTTCTAATAGAAATATGGCTGAGTTTTCCAACTTACGCGCGCGTTTTTTGGAAGCAGGTGTAGCCATCCCAAATATTCGGCAGAAGGAATGGGATACGATGTTTGTACACTTAATGGAAAACAATCGCCCCTCATCACCGCCAGTTTTTGATAACCCTCCACCTAATAGAATTGAGTTGTTAGTATCTGAGCTTTTGGAATCAAGCACTGATCCCTTATATGGGCCTGATGTTGTAGCATTTACCCCTTTATTTAATACGCTTGTAAATCAATCAAATGGCGTAATAAAAACAGATGAAAAGCACATACTAACAGCCGCATTGCTCGCTCTTGGTTTCTTTAAACTAGGGCGAATTAGATTGCCTGGGTTTGAAATTGATGGTGATAATCGATTCGCGCTATGGAGCAAATATCCAGTAAACGGCAATAAAAATGCTTCTTTTGTGTGGGCTAAAAGTATTATTGATTCTCGATTAGCAAGTCTTTCTGACAAGGAAACCGAGTTACCAGGAAAAACCGAGCTATCTCAAACAGCCATTTCGTTGATTGAATATTGTTCTACCGAGGGTAGGATTTGCCCAAACTCAGAAAGCTGGCAAAATCTTTGGCAAATGTTATTGGAATACGCGGATAAATTTCAGACAGAACAGAAAGCGCCAGAACCGCTAACTATCCCGATCATTTATAAGAGTTGGGAGAAACGAAATGCTTTAAAGAATCAGATTGTATGGGCTGATGCCTGCGGCTTGATTGCAAAAGTTGATCAATTTTTACGTCGACTATCGCAAGATCAATGGCAGTAATCAATTTAAATTTCATCTGGCTCCCAAGCTCTAGCTGGGAACTAGAAAACCAGAAACACGTTGCCTATGGTTGAAATTGGCGACTCCCTGACTTTATAAATGGCGTAATCGTATATAGGATGCCTCTGCCGCTGAAGCATGATATGGTTGCCGGCGTTCATTTATTTTTAGGGAAATTGTCATGACTGAGCCGCTGCTAATCGCCCAATCCAACGCTGGACCCTGCTGTATTTTGCCGGCCATGGCCAATCGCCATGGCTTGATTGCCGGGGCTACCGGTACCGGCAAAACCATTACCTTGCAAACCCTGGCGGAGAGCTTTGCTGACATCGGCGTGCCGGTGTTTATGGCCGATGTAAAGGGCGATTTATCGGGTATTTGCCAAACCGGCGGCGGCAACAGCAAGGTGGAAGCGCGGGTTAAAGAACTGGGGCTTAGCGATTTTAATTATCGCGCCGTGCCTACGCTGTTTTGGGATGTGTTCGGTGCCAAAGGCCATCCGTTACGCTCCACCATCTCGGAAATGGGGCCGTTGTTACTGGCGCGCTTGCTGAATCTGAATGACACCCAGGCCGGCGTCTTGACCGCCGCCTTCAAAATTGCCGATGACAATGGCTGGTTGTTGCTGGATTTGAAAGACCTGCGGGCGCTGCTGCAATTTGCTGCCGATAACGCCTCCGAATTGCGCAACGAATACGGCAGCATTTCTGCGGCCAGCGTGGGCGCCATCCAGCGTGGTTTGCTGCAACTGGAACACGAAGGCGCGGAAAACCTGTTTGGCGAACCGGCGCTGGATTTTAATGATTTGCTGCAAACCGATGGCAACCGCGGTGTGATTAATATCCTAGCGGCCGACACGCTGTATAACTCGCCGCGGGTGTATGCCACCTTGTTGCTATGGCTGCTATCGGAACTGTTTGAAAACTTGCCGGAAGCCGGCGACCTGGACAAACCCAAGCTGGTGTTCTTTTTCGACGAAGCGCATTTATTATTTAGCGATGCGCCAGCCGCCTTGCTGCAAAAAATCGAGCAAGTGGTGCGTTTGATCCGCTCTAAAGGGGTGGGGGTGTATTTTGTCAGTCAAAACCCATTGGATATTCCTGATGTAATTCTCGGCCAGCTCGGTAATCGGGTACAGCATGCCTTGCGCGCCTTCACGCCGCGCGATCAAAAAGCCGTGAAAGCGGCTGCAGAAACCTTCAGAAGCAACCCAGAACTTGATGTGGAAACCGCAATCACTGAGTTGGGCGTCGGCGAGGCGCTGGTATCGTTTCTGGATGAAAAAGGCACACCGCAACCGGTTCAACGGGCTTTGATCAAACCGCCACATTCTCGCATCGGCCCGGCCAGCAATGAGGAACGCCAACAGGCTATCCAAAATTCGGTAATTTACGGTCACTATGAAAAACAAGTTGATCGCGAATCGGCCTATGAAATTTTGAAGGGCCGCGCCGCACAGACAGCCGCCAGTGCGCAAAAGCCGACAGTGGGCCAACAAGCAGATGCCGGCATCGGCTTGGCTGATATTTTGCTAGGCAGCACCGGCCCGCGAGGCGGCAGGCGTCAAGGTGTGTTGGAATCGGCCGCCAAAAGCGCTGCCAGCAGCATAGGCCGGGAAGTAGGCCGACAATTGATACGTGGCGTGTTGGGCTCCTTGCTCGGTGACGGGCGCAGACGCTAATTTGTTTTTTACATTAGCTTTTCAGATAAAAATCATCCATGACATCAACCTATAAAGGGCAGTTGTGCTATGAAAAATGCCGTTCGCCTTGAGTTGGTCGAAGACCGGGCGGGATTTTTTCATTCACCCAACGGGTGCTTGTGTGGTGGGCCGTCCATGGCTTCGACATGGCTCAGCACAAACGGCCCACCACAAACGCCAACGGCTCTTTTTAGGATAAAGCAACATCCAACAGATGATGAGCCAAATGGCGTGACATTCGGTATTCAGCGTGGCTGCGCACCCGGAAACCCCATCTGCTTCCAGGCTTCATACATCACAATGGACACTGTATTGGATAGATTGAGGCTGCGGCTTTCTTGACGCATGGGTAAATACAACTTCAAGCCAGGGGGGTACTGATTCAATAACTCGGCTGGCAAGCCGCGCGACTCGGGACCAAACAACAGCGCATCGCCGGTTTGAAAGTTGATTTTGCTGTAACACTGGCTGCCTTTGGTGGTTAAGGCAAACACCCGCTTGGGTTTGGCTCGCTCGATATAATCATTTAACGATGCATACTGCCGGACACTGACCCACTCATGGTAATCCAGCCCGGCCCGACGCAAGCGTTTATCGTCCAGCTCAAAACCCAGCGGCTGAATCAAATGCAGGTGTGCGCCGGTGTTGGCGCACAACCTGATGATGTTGCCAGTATTTGCCGGAATTTCCGGCTCAAACAAGACAATATCCAGCATGCGTTATTTGCTGTTAACGTCAACCGGGCTTAATTTCCAGATTTCCCGGTTGTAATCACTGATGGTGCGATCGGTGGAGAACTTACCACTGGCCGCCGTATTGAGAATACTCATGCGGGTCCAATGTTCCTGATCGCGCCAAGCGTGATCGACACGTTTTTGCGCATCGATATAGCTACGAAAATCGGCAATCGTCATCCATGGATCGTGCGGGCTTTTGATGGAGCCAATCACATCATCGAAAATACCCGGTTCAAATTGGTTGAAGTGGCCACATTCCAGCAAATGCATCACGCCTTGCAAATCGGTGTCCCTATCAATGAACGCTTGCGGATTGTAATGCGGACGCAACGCTTCGACTTCTGCTTCGGTCAAGCCAAACAGGAAGAAGTTTTCTTCCCCAACTTCTTCGCGAATTTCGATATTCGCTCCATCCAGCGTACCGATGGTCAGGGAACCATTCATCATGAATTTCATGTTACCGGTACCGGACGCTTCCTTGCCTGCGGTGGAAATTTGCTCGGACAGATCTGCGCCCGGACAGATTTTCTCCATCGCGGAAACCCGGTAGTTGGGCAAAAAGATCAACTTCAGTTTATCGCCCACATCAGGATCATTGTTGATGACATTGGCCACGTTATTGATTAGCTTGATGATTTTTTTCGCCATCACGTAACCGGGCGCGGCTTTGCCGCCAATCAACACACAACGGTCTACCCAGTTTTGGGTATCGCCACGTTTGATGCGGTCATATAAATGAATCACATGCAGCACATTGAGTATTTGCCTTTTGTATTCATGAATCCGTTTGACCTGTACATCGAACAACGCATCCACATTGATTTCAATGTCCAGCTCGGATTTTTTGAAATCGACCAGACGCTGTTTGCTGGCTTGATTCAAATCCCGCCATTTTTTGCGGAAGTCGGCATCTTCGGCATATGGCTTGAGTTTGGCCAATTCAGATAAATCGGTAATCCAGGCATCACCGATTGTGGCAGTAATAAATTCCGCCAACTCCGGATTACATGCCGCCAGCCAACGTCTGGGGGTCACACCGTTTGTTTTGTTATTGAATTTATGCGGCCACAATTCGTAAAAGTCTCTGAACAAGCCTTCTTTTAACAATTTCGAGTGCAGTTCGGCGACACCATTGACCGAAAAACTGCCGACGATCGCCAGATAGGCCATGCGGACTTGTTTTTCGTGCCCCTCTTCGATCAGCGACATTCTGGCCATGCGCCCGTTATCGCCCGGCCAATGCGCCGATACTTCTGCCAGGAAATGGGCGTTGATTTCAAAAATAATTTCCATCAAACGCGGCAACAAACTTTGCATCAGATTGACAGACCATTTTTCCAGCGCTTCCGGCAGCAGCGTATGATTGGTGTATGCCATGGTGTTACGGGCAATATTCCAGGCATCGTTCCAACTCTGACCGTGAATATCCATCAATAGGCGCATCAGTTCTGCCACTGCGATACTGGGGTGAGTATCGTTAAGCTGGAAGCAGTTTTTCTCGGCAAATTTGGAAAAATTTCTGCCATGTCGCCCAACCCAATTGGCGATTACGTCCTGCAAACTGGCTGAGGCCAACAGGTATTGTTGCTGTAAGCGCAATGCCTTGCCGTTTTCGTTGGCATCATTCGGGTACAGCACCATGGTGATGTTTTCGGCAGTGTTTTTTTGCGCCACCGCTTCTGCATAATCACCGGCGTTGAATTCCTGGAGATTAAATTCTTCAGTGGCAATGGCTTTCCATAGGCGCAAAGTGTTGACGGTACCATTTTTGTAGCCTGGGATTGGCGTGTCGTATGGCATGGCCAGCACATCATGGGTATCAACCCAACTGGTACGCCTGTTGCCGTGCTCGTCGATATGGGTTTGGGTGCGGCCGCCAAACTTCACGCGGGTCATGTACTCAGGGCGTTCGATCTCCCAGACATTGCCATTTCTTAACCAATGGTCGGGTTTTTCCAACTGTTCGCCATTGACGATTTCCTGAGTAAACATGCCATATTCATAGCGCAAACCGTAACCGGTTACCGGCAATTGCAAAGTAGCGCAACTATCGATAAAGCAGGCTGCCAAACGGCCCAAACCGCCATTGCCCAAACCCGCATCGGGTTCACTTTCCAACAGTTCTTCAGCAGCCAAGCCCATGTCATACAAGGACTTGCTGACTTCGTCGTCTATGCCGAGATTTAACATGGCGTTACTTAACGAACGCCCCATCAAAAACTCCATCGACAGGTAAAAGGCTTTTTTGCAGTCTTCGTCGCGATACACGTTATAGGTTTTTTTCCAGCGTTCTACCAGTCGGTCGCTGATGGCCAGTGATAATGCTTCGTAAGCGTAATGTGGTGAGCGGCAGTTTTCGTCGCGTCCCAGACGGTGACTGTAGTAGTGTTTGAAATCAGCCGTGATCTGCTTTTGTTCCATCCCCAGTTTGGGAAGCTTGGTGATGTCGGCTTTCGGGTTACTTTTACGGAAGACTTTATGTTGCATCGTTTTTACCCTACTCTGATGAGAAATTTGAATGGCTACGTAGCTAGATCTTAAGCAAAAATCTAATTATAAAGATCAATCAGTTAAGTCAAAAATCGTCATCTCGGCAGGGATTGCCGAGATCCATAAGCCATGGTTGGTGTGCGCCGAGCACATCCAT
Organism: Methylomonas sp.; assembly: GCA_002928965.1. Lineage (GTDB taxonomy): Bacteria > Pseudomonadota > Gammaproteobacteria > Methylococcales > Methylomonadaceae > Methylomonas. The sequence continues at coordinate 36,606 of PERU01000018.1, read as the reverse complement.
GAGGTGTGGATTCCGGCAATCCACTTGAGCCCCGAAGGGTATGCCGGAAAGACATTGTTGTTGAAGCGTATTTATAATCAGGTAGAAAAATGCGCCAGCTTTTCAACTCTGACGCAGGTTTACTAACCCGACAATCACATGAATTTCTAGGTTAATTTGCCGTGGCACTGCTTATATTTTTTGCCTGAACCGCATGGACATGGATCGTTACGACCCACTTTTTGCGTATCCCTGACAAACGGCTGCTCGCTGACTTGAGCATTATTATCCGCCAATGGCTGTCCAGCGTCCTCTTGTGCTTCAGTTTCGAATGCAGAATGCGCTTCGGCATGCTCATAATGCATTTCTATAGGTGCCTGACGCTGTTCATCTATGACTTTGACATCCTCTTCGCGGGTAACCTGCACTTTGGCCAGAATAGTCACCACTTCCAGCTTGATATGTTCCAGCAAACTATTGAACATTTCAAAGGCTTCACGCTTGTATTCCTGCTTCGGATCTTTCTGCCCATAGCCACGCAAATGGATACCCTGACGTAACTGATCCATGGCGGCCAAATGTTCTTTCCAGCTATTATCCAACACTTGCAGCATGACAGACTTTTCGAAATGCCTGATGACATCGACACCGATAGAATCAGCTTTGGCATCGCTTTCCTGCGCAGCTTTTTCGATGATCAATTGCCGCAATTTAGGCTCATTCAACGTACGATCATTATTCAACATTTCCACAATCGGCATGAACAGGTTCAATTCCTGCTGTAAATGCAACTCCAGACCATGAACATCCCATTGCTCTTCCATGGTTTTGGGCGGAATGTATTGGGTAACCACATCATTGATCACATCATTGCGAATCGCCGAAATAATGTCGTTGATGTGTTCTGCTGCCATCAGTTCGTTACGCTGCGCATAGACCACTTTACGTTGATCATTGGCGACATCGTCATACGCCAGAATTTCTTTACGAATGTCAAAGTTGCGGCCTTCGACTTTACGCTGGGCACTTTCAATGGAACGCGTTACCCATGGATGTTCGATGGCCTCGCCTTCTTCCATACCGAGTTTTTGCATCAAACCGGCGACACGATCCGATGCAAAAATACGCATCAAATCATCTTCTAGCGACAGATAAAAACGTGATGAACCGGGGTCACCCTGACGACCGGAACGACCGCGCAGCTGGTTATCGATACGGCGGGACTCATGCCTCTCGGAACCGATCACATGCAAACCACCTGCCGCCACCACTTGTTCGTGACGTTTTTGCCAAGCCGCTCGAATCGCTTCTTTTTCGGCATTGCCAAGATCTTCGCCCAAGGCGCTCAGTTCAGCGCTTAAATTACCGCCCAAAACGATGTCGGTTCCTCGACCGGCCATGTTGGTGGCGATGGTCACCGCACCCGGCATACCGGCATTTTCGACAATGTGCGCTTCGCGTTCGTGTTGCTTGGCGTTCAAAACCTCGTGCGGAATATTGTGCTGTTTGAGCAAAGCTGAAATCAGCTCGGATTTCTCGATGGAGGTAGTGCCCACCAGGACTGGCTGGCCGCGTTTGAAGCAATCTTTGATGTCTTCGATAACCGCGTTGTATTTTTCACGCGCCGATAAGTAGACCAAATCGCCCATGTCCTTGCGAACCATCGGTCTGTGAGTGGGAATCACCACCACTTCCAAACCGTAAATTTTATTCAGCTCAAACGCTTCGGTATCAGCTGTGCCGGTCATACCGGACAGTTTGTTGTACAACCGGAAATAGTTCTGGAAGGTAATCGACGCCAGCGTCTGGTTTTCATTCTGAATGGTCACACCTTCTTTGGCTTCGATGGCCTGATGCAGACCCTCCGACCAACGCCGTCCGGTCATCATCCGACCGGTAAATTCATCGACGATGATGATTTGATCATTCCTGACCACATAATCCACGTCTTTTTGAAACAGAACATGTCCACGCAATGACGCATTCAGGTAATGCATCAAGCGGATGTTGGCGGGGTCATACAGTGTGGAGCCTTCCTGAATCAAGCCCAGATCGGCCAGCATATGCTCGACCCGTTCGTAACCGGATTCAGTCAAATGCACCTGACGGGATTTTTCATCGACGAAAAAATCGCCGGGCATTTGATCCTGCATTTCAGGATCGTCGGCTTTTTCCTGACGGGTCAGGTAAGGAATCACCTGATTGGTTTTCAGATAAATATCGGTACTGCCTTCTGCCTGACCGGAAATGATCAGCGGCGTTCTGGCTTCGTCGATCAAAATGGAATCTACCTCATCGACAATCGCAAAGTTCAAATCACGCTGAACTTTCTGCTCCAGGCTGAAAGCCATGTTGTCTCGCAGATAATCGAAACCGAATTCGTTATTGGTGCCGTAGGTAATATCCGCTGCGTAGGCTGATTTACGTTGGTCGTGATCCAGGTCGCTGACAATCACGCCGGTGGTCAAACCTAAAAAGCCGTAGAGTTTGCCCATGGTATCGGCGTCACGGCGGGCAAGATAGTCGTTGACGGTAACGACATGCACCCCTTTGGCTGGCAGAGCATTCAAATAAGCGGCCAAGGTTGCCATCAGGGTTTTACCCTCACCGGTTTTCATTTCGGCGATTTTACCGCTGTGCAACACCATACCGCCGATCAACTGCACATCGAAATGCCGCATACCGAATACGCGGGTAGAGGCTTCACGCACGACTGCAAAAGCTTCGGGTATCAGATTGTCGAGTTTTTCACCTTGCGTCAGACGATCACGAAATTCCTCAGTTTTGGCTTTTAAAGCCGCGTCGGAGAGTTTTTCGTAGTCTGCAGCCAAGACGTTGACTTTTTTGACCAGCTTGCGTTTTCTCTTGATAAGCCTGTCATTACGGCTACCAATTACCAATTTAACCAGCTTACCCAGCATGATACTTCCAATGTGTGTTGAATTCAAAGCTAGCGATTATAAACCCTATAACGCGTCTGTCGCCATAAAACAACCCATAGAGACTGGAAATAACCATAATCCTGTATCTCCAACCTTAGTTAACCAAGCCTTTTCCATAAATCAAGCACCAAAACCCAAACGCTTCAATGCATCAAACCACACGGAATTGTCCATAATAACTGTGATTTCGAAGGGTTGGAAAAATCGACTTGAATACGCGTCAGTGAGGCTTTTTTAATTTCGATAAAATCTTTCGGCGCATTGAGCAATCGCGCCAGCAATCCGGATATATCCGGTTCATGACCTACCAACCAGACATCTTTGCTGCCCGATTTTTCCAGCATTCTGAGCGAGGCACAGGTATTTAGCGGCTCAAAGCCCAACGCCAACCAGTCAACAACCTGAACGACCGGACAATCGGGCAAATAGGCCTGCAATAAATTTGCCGTCTGTTCGGCGCGGACCAAGGGACTGGAATATAACGAGGTCGGCAATAAACCATTCTTGTGACAAAATTTAGCGACGCGGCGAATTTGGCTTACGCCTTTTTTTATCAATTCACGTTCGGCATCGTTTATCGACATCATCTGCATCTGGGCAGTGGCATGACGTAAACAGGTAATTAGCATAACTCCCCCAACCTACCCCCCTTGATTGCCTAACTTGGGCAAGGGTTTAGCCAGCCCCATCGCATGACGGGTGAGGATTTTTTTGGCAAACGGCAAATGATCCAATAAGGTCAAACCGGTATTGCGCAATGCCGCAACCGGCAACCAGTCATTCGAAAAGATATGCACCAGATTATTGGTGAAGCCTATGGTCTTCCGGTGATCTTCCAGCCGCTCCCTGACATAGGCATTCAAAAAATCGGCATCGCCAACATCACCTTGCTTACCGTGTTGACTTAACAAACGCTCAGCCAATTCAGCCACATCACGAATACCCAGATTAAAGCCTTGTCCGGCCACCGGATGCAATTGATGAACAGCATTACCAATAATCACTGCACGACCAGACACCATGCTCTCTGCGCGAATCAGACTCAATGGAAACGCACGCCGAGGAGCCACCAGTTTTAACGCTCCCAATCGATAGCCAAAACAATCCTGCAATTCGGCCAGAAACTCCGCTTCGCCACCTGCCATCAAGGCTTCGGCCTGCTCGTGTTTACGCGTCCAGACCACCGAGATATTCCGACCGGAAACCGGCAAAAATGCCAGCGGACCTTGCTCGGTAAATCGCTCATAAGCGGTATGTTGATGCGGCAAACCGGCCTGGACGGTGGTAACCAAAGCAGTCTGCCCGTATTCAGTGATTTGCTGAGGAATATCCAGTAATTTACGCACTGTCGATTGTCCGCCGTCGGCGCCCACCAACAGTCGCGATGTCAGATTCAGCGACTGATTGTATTGCTTCAAACTGACATTTATTGCATCAGTGCCGGACATCAAACCCGCCACTCGGGTTTCATACAAACAGGTCGAGGCCGTTTGAGCAACCAGATCGGTCAGATGTGATTCAATGTCCCGCGCCGCAATCACATACCCTAAAGCAGGTACGCCATTCGCGGCAGACGACAAACGGGTTTTACCAAAATGACCGCGATCGGAAATATGGATATTCTTGATGGCGGTGGCCTTATCCGCCACGCCCGCCCAAGCACCCATCGAATCCAACAATTCCACCGTGCCGGCGGCCAAAGCCAAGGCTCTATCTCCTGCCGGCGAATCCCGCAACTGTTCACGACTGGATGCTTCCACAATGGCGATATTCAGGCCACTGTCTTTTAGCGCCAGAGCCAGACAGTTGCCAGCCAAACCGGCCCCGACAATGATCAGATCAAAATGACTTTGCATGATTTACCCCTGCATCAAGGCTTCAATATCAGCAATGCTTTTCGGCACAGCCGACGTTAAAATCTCATGACCGTGCTTGGTCACCAATACATCATCCTCAATCCGAATCCCAATCCCTCGCCACTGAACATCCACAGTCTCGCAATCGGCTGGCACATACAGACCCGGCTCAACGGTCAGCACCATGCCCGCTTCCAGAAAACGCCATTCATCCTTGATTTTGTAATCGCCGACATCATGCACATCCATGCCCAGCCAGTGGCCGATGCGGTGCATGTAAAACTGTTTATATTTTTCGTCTTTGATCAGCTTTTTGACTTTGCCTTTTAGCAATCCCAGCCCTACCAGACCTTTGGTCAGCACCTCGACCGACGCTTCATGGGCTTTGTTCCAGGGCACGCCGGGTTTGATCTGTTCCAGCGCTGCAGCCTGGGCATCCAGTACCAACTGATACAGCAATTTTTGCGGTTCGCTGAATGTGCCGGACACCGGAAAGGTGCGGGTAATGTCCGCCGCATAGTGGTCACATTCCACGCCGGCGTCAATCAGCAGCAAATCACCTTTACGTAATTTGTCCTTGTTTTCGATGTAATGCAGTACACAGGCATTTTTGCCGCCCGCCACAATCGATGGATAGGCAACCGCCCGCAAGCCGTCCTGAATGAATTCGTGTATCAGTTCGGCTTCAATTTGATATTCATACAGTCCCGCTTTGCAGGCTTTCATGGCTCGCACATGCGCACGCGCCGAGACTTCCGCTGCACGCCGCATCAGTTTTAATTCTTCCGGACTTTTAAACAAGCGCATTTCATGCAGCACATGCTCCAGCGACACCAGTTCACCCGGTGCAGTTACCCCGGAACGCGATTGTTTGCGAATGTGATTGATCCAGTCCAACAGCTTGTGATCCAGCTCGCTGTCTTTACCCATGGGGTAAAACACCTTGCTTTTATTTTCCAGCATGCCCGGCAAAATGTCGTCCAGATCATCGATGGGGAAGGAATCATCGGCTTCGAAGTGTTTGGTCGCCCCTTCCAAACCCGCATGAGCACCTTCCCACAAGGCTTTTTTCTCGTCGAATTCGCGGCAGAACAGCACGTATTCGCCCTGTTCGCGACCGGGAATAAACACCGCCAGCGATTCGGCTTCATTGAAACCGGTCAGGTAATAAAAATCACTGTCCTGCCGGTAGGGATAATGTACATCGCGATTTCGGGTCTGATGCGGAGCACTGGCAATGATGGCGATATTGCCTTTGCCGATTTGCTTCATCAGCGTGGCGCGGCGTTTTTTAAACTCGGCTTGTTTCATCAGCAACTACCTGTCAGTGCATTGAAGTGTTTTTAGATTCAGCAAATTGATCGCGCACTGTCAGTACCGCTGCCCGGAGATATTCATGGATTTCAATCAATGCCGCTTCATCATCATCGCCGTCGACATCGCTGTCGATTTTGGTCAGTTCGATCAAATCCCGCATCACTTCGGCGCTATCGCCCGGCCATTCGGCACTGGTGTGTGCATAACCCACCCCAAACAGAAACCCCTGACACCAGACACGCAACGCTTCGACCTGCTCGCTAAGCGACTCATCATCGTCCGGCAGCAACAAATCGAAACTGAATTCCTCTGTTTCCGGATCAAGTAGTTCTCGGCTACGCTCGAACAAATCCACCATGATGGTTTGGTCTTCAGCCGTTAAATCGTTTTGTTCGACAAACAGTTCATGCAACCAATTTTGCACATCGGCCTTGAGTTCGACACATAACATGCCTACAGCAATGCCGTGCGCCTCTGCCGCGCCCATATCGGCATCATATTTTTCCAATACTGTGTTGACAGCCTGATACATGATTTTCCTATCTTGCTTACTTGTGTTAAAGCTGTTTAAAACCGGCGCTTATGCTAACATTGTTCGCCATTTTGGATGATTTTAATGTCTTATCGGCCAACCTAAATTGCTATGTCACAATCAGAACAAGACCCATCAACCGAATTGGCAGCGCTGGAAGCGAAACTGGATACGTTGATTGCACAATTTGCGCAAATGAAAAACGAAAACAAGTCGCTTAAAGTAAAACAGGATGCCTTGGTTAAGGAAAAAGCCAAATTACTGGAAAAAACCACTCTGGCCCGCGCCCGCGTCGAGGCGATGATTGCCCGTTTAAAAGCAATGGAACACGACTCATGAGCAGACCGACCCAAGCTGTATCGCTGAATATTCTCGGCAAAGAGTACAAAATTGCCTGCGCACCGGAAGAACAAGCCGGTCTGATCAATACCGCTGAAGAGTTGGATAAGCAAATGCGCAAAATCCGCGATACCGGCAAAGTGGCAGGCGCAGACCGAATAGCCGTATTAGCAGCGTTGAATCTGGCCAGCACCATCAAAGGCAGTGCCAACGACCTCGACATCTGCACTCGTCTGATTGATTTGCGCCAAAAAATAGAAAACGTTTTAGAAAATCCCTAAACCTGTTTACAATGCCTGCCCTATCTCCTGCGGCGTTCGAGCAGTGCTGGGTGTTTCCTGAACCTGTTTTTACCCCGGAAACTTTTTGCCTTTCATGGTGTGCATGCCTGTTTATTCAGGAAGCCTGATTGACTGGATTTGGTTTCCACTTGAACCTCCGGTTCAAGGACGAAAGCATCAGACGGCGCAGGCGGGAGATCTCATTTAAACCCTCTCTCAAAACGACTCCCTTAAATACGACTTCTCAAAATTCAGCCTCTAGTCATTAAACCGTGGCATTGACAGTAGTCTCGCCGGTTATACTATGTCCCTAGCCCAATTAAACCGATCCGTAGCACCATTTCTGACATGTCATTACTCTTAAAATACCTGTCCAGCTGTTGGTTTCTCAAAAATCCAGCCGAATTGACGCCACCTAAATCATTTATGTGGAAGAACGTGATCTTTTATTTCGTCTCCGGCTGCATCGTGGAAGGCTTGATTGCCGACCCGGCTGATGGCACCTTAGAAGTCACCGGACGCACCATCATGGCCTTTACCTCTGTCGCCATTTTGCTGCTGCTGGAAAAAAAATGGGAGTATTACAGCCGCTTGTATACATCGATTTTCGTCTGTGAAAACTTCATCATGACCTTGGCGATTTCCGCAGAAATGCTGGATTTATGGATGGTGATGATTCATCAGGAATATCGCGAAGAAATTTCCATTGGCATGGCGGTGTTTCTAGTGACTTGGTATATATCCATCGTCAGCTACATTTTCAGACGTTTTTTTAACTACCCAACCAGTGTCAGTCTTATTTATGCCTTTAGTTACTTTGTGATGACTTATGGCATCCCTATGCTGCTAATGGATATTTAATCACTCGCCTAATGCTCTTAAAGGCCGGATAATACTGGCCTTTTTTATGCTTATTGCACGCCATGGAATTCAAGCTCAGCACCACCGATGACCAAGCCCGCCGCGGCCAATTGATCTTTGCCCGCGGCGTGGTGGAAACCCCTATTTTCATGCCGGTGGGCACTTACGGTACGGTCAAGGCTTTGACACCGGAAGATTTGGAGGCGCTGGGGGCACAAATCATCCTCGGCAACACATTTCATTTAATGCTTCGCCCCGGCATGGATGTCATGAAAGCCCACGGGGACCTGCACGATTTCATGCGCTGGCAAAAACCGATTCTGACCGACTCAGGCGGCTTTCAAGTGTTCAGTTTGGGGGCGTTACGCAAAATCAGCGAACAAGGCGTGACCTTTAAATCGCCTGTCAACGGCAGTAAAATTTTCATGGGTCCTGAAGAATCCATGCAAGTGCAGCGTGATTTGGGTTCTGATATTGTGATGATTTTTGATGAATGCACACCCTATCCAGCCACCTATCAGCAAGCCGCCGATTCCATGCGACTGTCGTTGCGTTGGGCAGAACGCAGCAAACGCGCCCACGACGGCAATCCATCGGCACTGTTTGGGATTGTACAGGGCGGCATGTACCCCGAATTACGCCGCGAATCGATAAACGGTTTAACCAACATCGGTTTCGACGGCTATGCGATTGGTGGCTTGTCGGTTGGTGAACCCAAGCATGAAATGCTGGCCACACTGGATGCCATCATGCCGCAGATGCCGCAAGACAAACCGCGTTATCTGATGGGCGTCGGCACCCCGGAAGATTTAGTGGAAGCCGTCAGACGCGGGGTCGATATGTTCGATTGCGTGATGCCTACCCGCAACGCTCGCAATGGCCATCTGTTCACCCGCTACGGCGTCATCAAAATCCGTAACAACCAGTATCAATTCGATACCCGGCCACTCGATGAAAACTGCAGTTGCTACACCTGCCGCAATTACTCGCGTGCCTATTTGAAGCACCTGGATAAGTGCAGGGAAATGCTCGGCTCACGACTGAACACCATCCATAATCTGCACTATTATCTGGAATTGATGCAAGGCCTGCGGGATGCTATTGAAGCCCAGCGCTTGCATGAGTTTGTAAGCGAGTTTTACGCACTACGCGGCACCAATATGCCCAATTAACATCATCGCAGGAGACGATCGCTGATGAGCGCTACCGACAATCTGGATTTATTACTGGCAGAAATCGATCTGCTCAAGGCCGACCTCCACTTACAATGCGCGGAGATTGATCCGGCACTGCAGCAACAATTGGACATTGTCTATACCCACGACAGCCTTAGACTGGAAGATGGTTGCCTTGATCTGGCAGAAACCGGAATGGTGATCAAGCACGGACTGATGTTGCCCGGCAAGCCAATGACAGACAATCTGACCGCATTGAACCATTACCAGTCGATTCAATTTATCCGCGAGCAAGCTGCAGAACAAAACCTGTTATCGATCAGCACCCTGCAAAAAATTCACATCATGCTATCGAGAGGACTGCAGCATCAACTCGGTGGCGCTTATCGCAACCAGTCCGCTCATCTGCTCAACGGCGAGACAGCGCCCTCTGCAGACCACATACCACAGCAGCTTGCTGAACAATTGCAATGGCTGAACAAGGATGGCGTATTCTTGCATCCTGTTGTTTTTGCAGCCGAAGCCCATTTGCGACTATTAGCGCTGCAACCTTTCCAGAACAATAACGGTGTGTGCGCGCGATTAATGATGAACCTGATTCTATTGAGCGAAGGCTTCCCAATCATGACTATTGCCAGCAATACTCCAACCAGGAATGCCTACATCAAGGCATTCAACCTCGCGCAAACTGGACAGCCTTTGGAGTGGCAGCAGTTTATAGCTGAACAAGTCATGCTGAATTGTCAAAATCTGCTGCGCACGCTGCAAAGCTGACATGACAAGATCGCCAGTAACGCCCCGACTAACTTAACCGGTATGCGTTTCCAGCATGCCCAATACATCCAACACCCGACAACAATAGCCATGTTCATTGTCGTGCATCAGCGCCACGCCCAACTGCCGCCGATTGCTTAGAGTGAGATGTTCCATCAAAATAATTGCCGAATATGCCGTGCCCTGATAATCGATACTGGCTTTTTGATGACCCCAAGCACCATATTCGCAATGAATAATCCCCGCCAAAGAGCCTTTTGCATAGCTATTGAATAAGTCAGTCACTTCGTCCAAAGAGGTGTCTCGGGACAAGGTAGCGGTGAAATCGATTACCGACACGATAGCGGTTGGCACTCGATACGATAAAGAATCCAGTTTGCCTTCCAATTCAGGCAATACACAGGCAGTGGATTTGCCAACATTGGTTGGGGTGGGCACAATCGACACCGCGCAGGCCCTGCCTAATTGCGAAGCAGGATGATAACCATCCAACACCTTTTGGTCGGAAAGCGCAGGATGAATGGTGATGATACGCGCGTAATCAATACCAAACTGCTTGCTCAACATGTCACACATCGGCACCATCGCATTACCCGTGCAGGTACTGGCCGATAGCACATCATGCAGCTGCGGATTATAGTCCTGATGATTGACACCAAACACCACACTCAAATCGCACCCGGCCACATTCCAGGTACAGAGGATTTTCCTGGCTATTTTCTGCTGAATCAACGCCCGAAAATCGTTGATTGATGCTGTGCCGGTCGCATCGAACAGCACGTCGAGATCAAATTGACGTAGCGGCGCAAAGCTATCCTGCTCGGGCGGGCTGCGACGGCGATCGACCCGCTGATAATGCACCCGCTTACCACCCAGTATCAGATCGCTACCCTCGTAATCGACTGTAAACGGCGGCCTGCCATAGGTGCTGTCGTGGGCAATCAGATAAGCCACATGGTCAATCGGCATTACATCGCAAACCACGCAAATATCGTATTTTCCGCCTGGTGCCTGCGCGAAATTATTTCGCAACACCCCGCCGCCAATCCGACCCAGCCCCACTATTCCGACACGTAAACTCATAGCGGTCTGTCCCATTTGAAGGCGTTATGGGTTGTACATCGAACAGAGTAATTTGAACAATTCACAATCGATGCAAGAAGATGGTTTGTCATGGCGAATTTATATTGTTATTGGATGACATAGCGTTGTAAACGCGAATTAAAACTAGGTCAATCCACCATGCAAGTCAAGAACAAACCCTTCGACTCCAGACCCAACGCTTTCGGATTAGCCAGTTGACGCCCATTCCGTACAGAAACAGGCATCAAACCGAAAGTAAAACAAATCGATATAACCCGTCTTGTCACAGGCAATATCAACTAATTTGCTTAGTCTTGATCCAACCCAAAAGCCTTGTGCAGAGAACGCACGGCCAACTCCAGATATTTCTCATCGACCACTACAGAAATCTTGATTTCGGAGGTGGAAATCATTTGAATGTTGATCCCTTCATCGGCCAAGGTCTTAAACATGGTGCTGGCGATACCGGCATGCGAGCGCATACCGACGCCGACAATAGACACCTTGACGATGCTGTTGTCGCCAATCAAGGTTGTGCTACCACCCAATTCACTACGTAAACCTTCCAGCACATTTTTGGCACGGGTAAAATCGTTGCGATTGACGGTAAAGGTGAAATCTGTGGTGCCATTTTCAGAGATGTTCTGCACGATCATATCCACTTCGATATTCTCGGCGGCGATTGGCCCCAAAATTTTTGACGCCACGCCCGGTAAATCAGGCACACCGGTCAAAGTCAGTTTGGCTTCGTCCCGGTTAAATGCGATGCCTGAAATTAACGCTCTTTCCATTTCTGATTCCTCGTAGGTAATTAGGGTGCCGTTGCCTTCCATGAACGAAGACAGTACGCGCAGTTTGACATTGTATTTGCCGGCAAATTCGACCGAACGGATTTGCAACACTTTGGAACCCAAACTGGCCATTTCCAGCATTTCTTCAAAAGTAATCCGATCCAGCCTGCGGGCTTTGGGCACCACGCGCGGGTCAGTGGTGTAAACACCATCCACGTCGGTGTAGATATGGCACTCGTCAGCCTTCAAGGCCGCCGCCAGCGCCACGCCTGTGGTATCTGAACCACCACGGCCCAGCGTGGTGATGTTGCCATGCTCATCAACCCCCTGAAACCCTGCCACCACCACCACTCGACCTGCATCCAGATCGGCACGCATGTTGGCTTCGTCAATCTCGCGAATCCTAGCTTTGGTGTGCGCGCTATCCGTCAGAATCCGCACCTGCGCGCCGGTATACGAACGTGCCTCGCAACCCAAATTGTGTAAAGCCATGGACAACAGCGCAATGGTGACCTGCTCGCCGGTTGACAACAACACATCCAGCTCACGATCGGTCGGCTGCGGCTGCATTTCTTTCGCCAGCCCCACCAATCGGTTGGTTTCGCCGCTCATCGCAGACACCACCACCACAATCTGATCCCCCGCATCCTGGGATTTTTTAACTTTCTCGGCCACCGCTTTAATGCGCTCAACCGTACCGACGGACGTACCGCCGAATTTATAAACGTACAATGCCATGTTTTATTGACCTTTTGGCTTTATAACACCCCCTAAATGCCCTCGCCCTCAGGGAGAGAGCTAGGGTGAGGGGAATAATGTGTCGCTATTGCGACGGATTCTTTAATGCCGGCATCCACCGGCAAACGGCATAAATGATTTAGCCTATCCCGGCAACAGCCGTAATAACAACGCTGTTATTAACGTAATTTGCAACATACCGACACCGACAACCCAGCGCACCATCTGGGCTTTGTTTTCCGACATTTTGGCTTGGAGCAGCAGTTCAGATTGCTTAATGTCCTGGCTTAGATTGGTTCCGAGCTCATGCAGATCGTGTTTGGTAATCACTTAATTTTCAATATTCGTTAATTTTAGTGTCGCTGTCGCGACGGATTATTTTAACGTCGGTTCTCGGCCCGACTTCAAAACAGCCCATTGCGATAACGGCACATTAATATAATTCTCCTCACCCCAACCCTCTCCATCAGGAGGTTGTCGTAAAAGTCGAAACAGTTCCTTCTCCCACCGGGAGAAGGTTAGGATGAGGGTATATAAATCAGCTGTTTACATTATATATTCCCCTCACCCCAGCCCTCTCCCGCGAGGAGAGGAGACTTTTACGACAACCTCATCAGGATGGGGTGATTTCTCCCGAGCTAAACAATCTCACCCTCTTCATACAAAGGGCCGTAGGCTGGGTAGAGCAACGCGAAACCCAACAATAAAAATCGACGCAGGGTTTCATTTCATTCAACCCAGCCTACAAAAACTAAAAATAACCCAACGATTTCCGCTCCGAAATGTTGGGTTACGCTATCGCTAACCCTACATTGGGATAGGTTTTTGTCCCGTTATGCCGCGCCGAGCACCGGAGGTTTTGAACGGAATTGCCCTAGTGGGGCGATGCAAGGATGCATCGCGTTTTACGTAGGGGCTGGGATGCACCTTCGGAAAACCCCGTTCAAAGCCTTCGGGGCGCAGGATCAACGCGGCATCCGGGTGTCTTTTCTTTTGGATACTTTTCTTTGGATAAGCAAAGAAAAGTATCTCGCTCGTCGGTGCGAGAACCGACTTCAAAATAATCCGTCGCGATAGCGATACAATAACTCAAACAACCTCACCCTCTTCATACAAAGTCTCCGGCGCTATATCCGCTCCATTCGGCCAAGATATGCTCCAGCCATCGACAAAAAACTTCTGAAAATACTGCTTATCTTTCAAAGGCTCGAAAACTTCGCCATTCAGCCATTTCAAACAATCTGCAATTCGTTTTTCGCCATTATCGAAAGTCAGTTTAATTTTGTAATCGCTTAAATATTCGGCATCAACAACAACGGGCATGTACTGCATAATTTTTCTCCGTCAATTGAGAGGTTCGATTCTATCAATCTGTTTACCTTGGTTGGCTTTCTGCCAATTCTGCATCAACTCTTCTTGATGGAGTAAAGCCCATTCCTGAATCAATTTTTTGGCGGTTTTGGAATTTATGTTGCCCTTGATCATATTGCCATCCATACCGAACACACCGCGTTGACCTTGGTATTCGGCATGAAAATGCGGTGGATTATGGTCGTTATGAAACATCCGGATGATGATTCCAAAAAACATCGATACATAAGGCATCGTAATCCACCACTCAGCACACTAACCGGCTAACCGCTCCCTCACCCACGCCGGCACCGATTTTAATGCTGCGGCCAGATTTGTTGGATCATTACCGCCAGCCTGCGCCATATCCGGCCGACCACCGCCTTTGCCGCCGACTTGAGTGGCAACAAAATTGACCAGTTCGCCGGCTTTGACCTTGTCCATGGCGTCTTTGGACACGCTGGCGATCAGACTGACCTTATCGCCGCTGACCACCGCCAAAACCAATGCCGCTGTGCCGAGTTTGTTTTTCAATTGATCAGCCAAATCGCGCAGGGCTTTGGGATCAACATCGTCTAGTTTGACAGCCAGCACTTTGACGCCATTGACATCAACGGCCTGACTGGTCATTTCATCGCCTGCAGAACTGGCCAGCTTGGATTTAAGCTTTTCCAGCTCTTTTTCCAGCGTACGGTTTTTCTCCAGCAACTGCTGAACTTTATCGACGGCTTTATCCGCAGAGGTTTTTAATGCACCCGCGATAGAGTTTAAAGCGTATTCACGCTGCGCTATCCAATCCAAAGCCGCTTTGCCGGTAACTGCTTCCAAGCGACGCACGCCTGCGGCAACGCCGGTTTCGCCGATGATTTTGAACAAGCCAATATCGCCGGCTCTATCCACGTGGGTTCCGCCGCATAGCTCGGTGGAGAATTCACCGATTTTCAGTACCCGTACTTCGTCACCATATTTTTCGCCGAACAACGCCATCGCGCCGGCTTTCATGGCCTCGTCTTTGGCCATCACTTCCGCAGCAACCGGATTATTCAATCGAATTTGCTCATTGACCATATCTTCGATAATGGCGATTTCTGCAGGCGTCATCGGCTCGAAATGCGAGAAGTCAAAACGCAAGCGCTCAGAATTTACCTGCGACCCTTTCTGCGCCACGTGCTCGCCCAGGGTGGTGCGCAAAGCCGCATGCAACAAATGCGTGGCGGAATGGTTGCGCTCGGTGGCTTTACGAATGTCTGCATCGACACTGACTTCGCAGGCTTGTCCCGCCGTCAGTGTGCCTTGCAACACTTTACCTTTATGCAGGAACAGTTTGCCGCCCTGCTTTTGGGTATCGTGTACTTCAAATACCGCGCCGTCACATTCGATCAAACCGGTATCGCCGACCTGTCCGCCGGATTCGGCATAGAACGGGGTTTGATCCAGAATCACCACACCCTCATCGCCCGCTTCCAGACTTTCCACCGGCTGACCTTTTCTATATAGCCCAATGATTTCTACTGAGCCGTTCAAGCTGTAATACCCGGTAAAATCGGTAGCGCTATCGTGTTTGATATCCTGATCGTAATCGGCTGCAAAACTGCCACCAGCCCTTGCCCTATCACGTTGGGCGCTCATTTCCACTTCAAAACCGGCGTGATCGACGCTGAGATTGTTTTCGCGGGCAAAATCGGCGGTCAAATCCACCGGAAAGCCATAGGTGTCGTATAACTGGAACACCACATCGCCGGGGATGACATGCCCATCCAGCTTGGCGACGCAGGCTTCCAGGATTTTCATGCCTTGTTCCAGGGTTTCGGCGAAGCGCTCTTCTTCCTTTTTAAGCACCCTTTCAACTTGTTCCTGCGCTTTGGCCAGCTCCGGGTAAGCCTCACCCATCTGTGCAACCAGCGGCGCGACCAATTGGTAGAAGAACACTTCGCGGATGCCCAAACGATAACCATGGCGGATGGCGCGACGAATGATACGGCGCAATACATAGCCTCGACCTTCGTTGGACGGTAGCACGCCGTCAGTCACCATGAACGCGCAAGAACGAATATGATCGGCAATCACGCGTAGGGAACTGTTGCTTAAATCGGGTGTGCCTGCCAATTTGGCGGCCACTTTCAGCAAGTTTTGGAATAAGTCAATTTCGTAGTTGCTGTGCACGCCCTGCAATACCGCTGCAATCCGTTCCAACCCCATACCGGTATCCACAGAAGGTGCGGGTAACGGCGTCAGGTTACCGTCTTTGTCACGGTCATATTGCATGAATACCAAGTTCCAGACCTCGATATATCGGTCGCCGTCTTCATCCGGGCTACCTGGAGGACCACCGGCCACGTGTTCGCCATGATCGTAGAAAATTTCGGTGCAAGGTCCGCAAGGACCGACATCGCCCATGGACCAGAAATTGTCTTTGGCGCCGATGCGGGAAAAACGCGTCGGGTCAATTTTGACATCTTCCAGCCAGATAGCTTCGGCTTCCGAATCTTCGTTAAATACCGTGATCCACAACCGTTCCGCCGGGATGCCCAGTTCTTGAGTCAAAAAGTCCCAAGCAAAATGAATGGCGTCTTTTTTGAAATAATCACCAAAACTGAAATTACCCAGCATCTCGAAAAAGGTGTGATGGCGGGCGGTGTAGCCGACGTTTTCCAGATCGTTATGCTTGCCGCCGGCGCGCACGCAGCGCTGACTGGTAGCGGCACGGTTGTAATCAAGTTTCTCACGCCCTAAAAATACATCCTTAAACTGCACCATCCCGGCGTTGGTAAACAACAGGGTCGGATCGTTACCCGGCACTAATGAGCTGGAAGGACGCACGGCATGGCCGTGTTGGCGGAAAAATTCCAAAAAGGCGGCCCGCAATTCGGCGCTGGTCATTTTTTTCATGGTGGTTATGTCGGTTAATTTATTTCAATTTTTCAGATTTGGATTCAATAATCTCGGCTAATCAGCCGGCCTTGCAATTCAAGATAAGCCGGAAACGCCTTATCAAAACTCAATAATTGTGCATCCTCAATTAACGCCGTGGCAATAATCAAACGATCTTGCGGATCTTTATGCTGCTCTGGCAAAGCCACGGCCAAACTGGCGATTTGCGGGGTAAGCGGCAAAAATTTGACACATTCCGATTCAATGACATCTTCAAGCCATGCCTCGAATTCGCCGCCCAAATCGATTCGGCCATGCCGAACCAACCACGCCATCTCGAAAACGGAAATGGCAGAAACCGCTACTTCATCGGCCTGTTCGATTAAATCGACAATACCGGACGACAAACGCCCCGGAATCTGATTAATCCACCAATGCCAAATATGCGTATCCAATACGATCAATCAGTCATCCCCCAGTCATCGGCGGACAGCGTGTTGATGACGTCACCCAACTCCTTAACTCTCCCCGCGAATTGGGCTGGTGGTATGCGTTTTCTGCTCGGCGTAACCGATTGATCTTCATACAGCAGTGACACCGTAACTACGACGCGGTGGTGTTGCAAATGTTTGGGAATAACAATTGCCTCCGGTGCATCGTCATACACTTGCCTAAATTGCGAAGTCGACGGCATAAGTTCATTTAAAAAATTAGCAGTCATTTTACTTATCTCGTTGGTTAGTATTTTTTTGTTCAACGCCTACGGACTTCACTTTCCTCCGAATACGCTTCGCTATTCGGAGCTACGAGTTCTGCTAAGGCCCGATAGCCAATACCAATTCGAGCCGACCAAACTTTGCCGACTTTTTTGAATTGTAACGAAGGATGGCTTGAATCGATTTTTAATAATTCAAAATTTTTGTCAGCCAAACGTTGGATTTCAATTGGCAATTGGTCGTAACTCGACCAAAACGCCGATGATGCGTGGTGTTTCAAAGCTCGCGTGCCTTGCCTGCTTGGTACTCAGTCAATGCATTATTTATTAGAAAATCCAGCTTTCCTTCCGACTGATCGGTTTCGATCTTCTGATCCCAACGTCTTTGCTCGAAATCGATAAACCAATCCCGTAATTTTGCAAAGGCAACATTATCCAACGCTGCGATTCGCTGTTCCAATAACTCCACTTCATTCAAGGTATTAGCCATTATCCACCTCGCGAATTTAATTTTATTTTCAATTCACCAAACAACCGTTTAATCATCTCGCCACTAAACCCACGTTGCTGTAAAAACCGGCTACGTTTCAGCCATTCGTTTTGGCTTAGCGATTTTTCATCATCGTATTTACGCGCATACACATCCAGCAGCAGATTTTGCCAGCCGCCTTGTTCCTCGGCCTGGGCATCCAGATCGGCATCGTCTATGCCGCGCTGCTGCAACTCGTAACGTATCCGCACCGGTCCGTACCCAGTTGCAATCCGCTGACGTAGATAGCATTCTGCATACCGAAGATCGTTTTGCCAGTTTTGTTCTGCCATTGCCTGAATGACCGGTAGCGATTCATCACGCATAAAACCGCGCAACGCCAGCTTATCAAGCAATTCTTTTTGGCTATGTTCGCGCCGGGCCAGCAAACGTAAACAGACGGCTTCGATTTGTTGACGACGCTCAGTCGGCGTCGACGAACTCGGCGTCTTCTTCTGCATCTGGCGCAGCTGGCGGTAAGGTCGCTAATTTGGCAAAAGCCTTTTCGCGAATGGCCTTTTCCAGTTCGACCGCTTTGTCCGGGTTATCTCTTAAAAACTGCTTGGCGTTGTCTTTGCCTTGGCCGATTTTGTCGTTGTTATAGCTGTACCAGGAGCCGGATTTTTGCACAAAGCCGTATTCGACACCCAAATCCACCAATTCACCGAAGAAGGACACGCCTTCGCCATACAGAATTTCAAAATCGGCTTGTTTGAACGGGGGCGCGACTTTATTTTTGACAACCTTGACGCGGGTTTCGTTGCCTATGACTTCGTCGCCTTTTTTGATGGCACCGATACGACGAATATCCAGACGCACCGAGGCATAAAACTTCAGCGCGTTACCGCCGGTGGTGGTTTCCGGATTGCCGAACATTACGCCGATTTTCATCCGCAACTGGTTGATGAAAATCACCAGGGTGTTGGAGCGTTTGATGTTGGCAGTCAGTTTGCGCAAGGCTTGCGACATCAAACGGGCTTGCAAGCCCATGTGCGAATCGCCCATGTCGCCTTCGATTTCAGCTTTTGGCGTTAAGGCCGCCACCGAGTCGATGACCACGATATCAACCGCGCCGGAACGCACCAGCATGTCGGTAATCTCCAGTGCCTGTTCACCGGTATCGGGCTGAGAAACCAGCAAATCGTCAATGTTAACGCCGATTTTTTGCGCATACACCGGATCCAAGGCATGTTCGGCATCGACGAACGCGGCGGTCCCACCCAATTTTTGCATTTGGGCGATGGTTTGCAACGTTAAAGTAGTTTTACCAGACGATTCAGGTCCGTAAATTTCGATTATGCGGCCTCGCGGCAAGCCGCCAACCCCCAGAGCAATATCCAGCGACAGCGATCCGGTCGATACGACTTCAATATCACGGGAGGCAGCGACATCGCCCATTCGCATCACTGAACCCTTACCGAATTGTTTTTCGATTTGCATCAATGCAGCGCCTAACGCCTTTTTCTTGTTCTCGTCCATTTTAGTACCCACAAAATCCGCTATTGTTTAAAACTGTGCATTATCACACAGATAGCCGCCTGTAAAATAGTATCCAAAGGGCTGCGGCAGATGGTTTTGAAGCCGCTTTGGCGCTCATTGGCTATCGATAATTTCCATGCAACGCTGGAAGGCACTGCGAACAATGAAAAAAGTCATCGCTAACGGATAAGACAAGTAATGATCAGGCAACGCCAGACCGATCAAAACCAAACCCGCCAACCAACAGGTGTCGAAACGCACCAGATAATTCTGTAAATACCGCAAAGCATCCTGGGAGGCCTCATCGAAACGATGGCTTTTATTGATGAACGCCAACCACATCCAGCCACTGAGTGCGGCAAAATAGACTGGAAACCCATCGAAAATCGGCGAGCCTTTGCTAAACAACGGCTCCCAATAACCATACCAAGCCCACAACACACCGCTGGCAAAACCATCATGCCAGACGCTGCTGGCGATTTTTTTTAAACACCCCGCCAGCAAAAACCCGCAAGCCACCACTACACCGGCCATCCAGACCGTTTCATTGAGCATTAACGGCAAATAAGGGCTTTGGGTTTGTATCAAAACTTCCAACAGTAAACACAATAAAATAAAGATAGGCATAAGCATCAAGTCGCTGGATGGATAAAGCCGCTAATTTACACGTCAACGCCCCATTTGGCCTGCAAATATTGCTGGCGAGTGTCGAAAATCTGCCGTAGATTGGCACCGATCAACAACGCATGCATGATTTGCCCAAACCAGCCAAACGGCATGGCGTAAAACACAATATCTTCCATGACGATATGCCCGTCTTGCTCGGTAATACGCACTTCGTGGCTCCAAAACTTAAACAGGCCTATGGCTTGTTGATAGATAAATCGCTGTGGCTCCTCACAAACACTGATTTCCGACAGCCAAGGCATAGTCCAACCGAAAACTGCCTGCATGCGGTAGGCAATCATCAAACCGATATGAATTTTGTCGGGCACGGGCGAGATGATGTCTACCCTGAAAAAGTCAGGGGTGATTTCGTTTAAATAATACGGCGAGGAAAAAAAGTCCCAGGCGGCTTGCGGAGATAATTTCAGGCATTGCCGGCGATAGAGTTGATAAAGGTTCATAGCGGCTTGTGTGGTTTTCAGTGAGTTTAATCTACCGCGAAAAAATTATTTTGCGGCATACTGCTAATTGAAAATAAACAAAAACTCAATGGGCGGCAGCATGTTCAAATCTTTAAGCCAGCTACTTTTAAGCATTTTTTTCGCGGGGTGTTCCATGGTTGGCATACGCAATAGCGCGGAGGCCGGATATACGCTCATAGAGCAACACGGCGAAATTGAAATTCGCCAGTATGCACCGATTCTGGTTGCCGAAACCGTCATCGACGCCGATTATGCTAATAGCGGCTCGATTGGTTTCAATCGCTTGGCAGGCTTTATTTTTGGCAATAATCGCAACCAGGAAAAAGTGGCGATGACCACGCCCGTGTACCGAGAACCTGGAAACGAAAAAATTGCCATGACTGCGCCGGTGCTACAACAAAAAACCAGCAATCAGTGGCGCATGGCTTTTGTGATGCCGACAGAATATACCCTGGAAAGCTTGCCGGTACCGATTGATCCTTTGATTGAAATCAAGCAAATACCCGCTAAAAAAGTAGCGGTAATTCGTTATTCCGGCAGTTTAAACGAAGAAAACATCAACCAAAAAGCCAACGAATTAACCAACTGGCTACAACAACGCGGCTTGAAAATACTGTCTCCTGCCCGATCAGCGGCTTATGATCCACCCTGGACGCTACCGGCCTTGCGTCGTAACGAAGTGCATATCGATATTGAATGATTACCCTTGCAACTGCGGCACTGCTGACAGCAAGGTTTTGGTGTATTCGTGTCGTGGCTGCATCAACACTTGCTCGACCAGGCCGTGTTCGACAATCTTACCCTGATACATCACCGCCACCTCATCCGCCATTTCGGCGACCACACCCAGATTGTGGGTGATCAACAAATAGCTCAAACCCTGCTGCTTTTGCAGATTTTTTAATAGCTCGATAATTTGCGCCTGCACCGACACATCCAGTGCGCTGGTCGGTTCATCGCAGATAATCAGTTTGGGTTCGACCGCCAGCGCCCGGGCGATGCAAATTCGTTGGCGTTGGCCGCCGGAAAACTCGTGCGGATAGCGTAAAGCTGACTCTGCTGGTAAATCGACTTGTTGCAGCAATTCAGCGACCCGCCGCTGTTTTTCGTCGGTCGGGGTTTCGGGACGCAAGGCGGTGATGCCCTCGGCGATAATATCGCCGACCAACATGCGCGGATTCATCGCCGCAAACGGGTCCTGAAACACAATCTGCATCTCCGCCCGCTTGCGGCGCAGGGTTTCGCCTTGCAGCTGAGTCATATCCGCACCATTTAGCAAAACTTTACCAGCCTCGGATGGAATCAGATTCAACAAGCCCTTGCCCATGCTGGTCTTGCCGCAACCGGATTCACCCACCAGCGCCAAAGTGCTGCCCGCCCGCAATTCAAAATCAACCCCGTCTACAGCTTTGACATGGCCGACTACGCGTTTGAAAATGCCTTTACGGATCGGGTAATAGACTTTGAAATTCTCCACTTTCAACAGTGGCGCGTTAGTTTGCGGTTGTTTGCCGATGCAACTGTCCATCTTCGGCAATGCGGCCAGCAATTTCAGGCTATACGGATGTTGCGCCTGTTTGAAAAAGTCCTGGGTGTTGGCGGTTTCAACAATCCCGCCGTTTTGCATCACCGCGATGCGGTCGGCGATATTCGATACCAGCGCTAAATCGTGACTGATCAGCCATAAAGCCATGCCAGTTTCACGCTGCAGTTTTTTCAGTAATGTCAGTATTTGTGCCTGTATCGTCACATCCAGTGCAGTAGTCGGTTCGTCGGCAATCAGTAATTCCGGCTTACCAGCCAAGGCAATTGCAATCATCACCCGTTGGCGCTGACCGCCGGACAGTTGATGCGGATATTCTTGGATGCGGCGTTCGGGATCAGGAATTTCCACCTGTGCTAGTAATTCCATTACCCGTTGCCTGACTTCCTCGGCACTAAGCTGAAAATGGATTTCCAATACTTCCGCGACTTGCTGACCAATAGTCATCACCGGATTCAGTGACGACATCGGATCCTGAAAAATAAACCCAATCCGCCGCCCGCGCAGCTTGCAAAAGTCTATTTCTGGAATGGTCAATAAATCCTGGTTTTGCAGCGCAATCGAATGCGCCTGCATGCGTGCCGCAGGCGGCAACAACCGCAACACCGACAAGGCGGTAATGGATTTACCGGAACCGGATTCACCGACCAACGCAAAGGTTTCGCCGGGGCGGATATTGAAGCTGATGTCGTCTACGACTTTGCTTTCGCCGAATGTGACAGTGAGGTTAACAACGGTTAAAAGAGATTGCTGCATTAGCTTTCTTTAATCTTGATCTGAGTTTGAATACGACTACGAATTTCTTGATAAATCGAAATAGGAACCCCTTCTTTGACTTCCAAAGTGACCGCGAGAGCATAAGGAATTTGTTCGTCCAGTTTATCAATTGCGTCGGCATTGCATTGCACAGGAATGACCAATTCATCGCCATCCTGATAATCGGATACCTTAATACTTTCCAATATTTCGTGTTGAACTGTTCCTCGCCTCACCTGAGTCCAATCCGATTCTTGGCGACTCAAACCCAGCACATCGGTATTTTTGGGAGCATCAAAAAACAGTTTGGCTTGACGCAAATAGCGATGATTTGAGTTGATTGGTGTGAACCATGCCAGGGTAATGGTTAAACGCCGCCAGTATTTTTCGTTTGCTAAGGAAGGTGGCAGCGGAAAACGGTATTCGTGGACTTGTTTCTCGTTTATATGCCCGCAGCCGATCACTGTGGCTCGTTGTTCTGTGCAAGCTAGCACTCTGGAGACGTTCGCATGGCCGTAGCCCGCGGATTTGCTGGAGAAGCTTTTTAATTGACGCGGATCAGGTGTTGGCTTCAAATGTTGTTTCAATACTTCGTCTACATCCTTTTTGGACGCGCCATGTACTAATAACGCTTTAATCAGAACAGCAATTTGATCCCCCTGAATGGCATCAGGCATTTGAGTTCTAAGACTTTCAATGACTTCATAAATCATTGCACCAGCTCTGGATGCCAAAGCGGTAGCATTACTACTACCCCGCATATAGCTCGAAGCCGACTGATCGCCCTTATTGTCTTCAACAGCAACTTTTTGCCCTGGAGGCAAACCGGTCAAAGAAGCCTTAAAGATGCTGCCTATTGGCGGCGAGTTAAATAGTTGCCTGCCACCTGGCAATAAAATGTCCGGTTTGATTGATCGGCGAAAGCCATGCCCAAAACGACTAATCGGGCTAAATAATTTGGGCGTCGGCAGAATATCGACACGCCTGGCTAAATTCGAAACAATTGAGCTGTCACTATGGCTGGCTCCCACCGTAATGGCGTTCAGTGATTCGGACGGAGAAATGATTCGTCGTAAATGGGCCGTCTCGTTGATCTTAGCCAGCGTTAGTTGAGTTTTTTCCGTGTCGTTCAAGCGATTGAACTCGTCCTCCGAAACACCGAGATTGACCGACTCACTGATATTTCCAGTGCTAATACAAAATAGCACTCTATATTTCCATGACAGCCAATCCAGCAATTTCGCACACGGACTCGGCGCATGAATAAACGGCCGAGTTAGGTCGCCAAAAGACAGATTAATGATCTTTACTGTATCGGCTTGGGCGGGAACGTCACCTTCGCCTTCAAACATACGTCGGACGGCACGTTCGATGCGGTCTTCATAAAAAATCTCGTCCGGCACATGTTCATCCCGATTTGGCGCATGCGGGTTTGGTTGCAAAATAGGGCGAAGATAAACTGGTCTAGTTAACGGAACTTGGTTAGCATCCAACTCACCATGTATGACCAACGAAGCCATCGCAGTGCCATGTTTTCTGTCGCCGGGCTGATATTCGTTTTCCAATTCGTCAGCATCGTCCAAAATTAACCGGTCTTTTAACCATGTATGTTGGCTGAACGGTACGCCGTCTAAAATTGCAACTATCGGATCACCGCTGACTGGATATTCCGGCGCATTTTCAATTGCCGCCGTCTCATCGGGAGAACTGGTCAACGATTGTCCGGTTGGGCGAAAAAACATTATCGACGGCAGCTTCAGTAAATGAACGTCCAACTCGTTGCGATCAATCTTTTCGACTATCGTTTGAATACTATTTCTGGATAATTGGGCTTTTGCCGCATGAAAGCCGATTTCCGAGTACTCAAGAAATGGACTGATTAACTGTCCGGACAATTCTTCCAGTAAGGTTTTAAAAATTACTTCGTTTTGTTTTCTAGTCTGTCTGTCCTTACGGTAGAAAAACTCTACTTGGAAATTGATGTGTTGGTGTGCGGTGTCCTCGTACTCCAAATCTTCGCGCCAAATATCGAGAACACCGGTTTCTATTAATTGCTCTTGTATCCCCCAACGCCGAATAACCTTGATTTGGGAGAATACGTCTCTCCATTTGGCTTTACCCGGAGGTAAATCGTTTGTTTTTTGCCATTGCTTCCAAAGGGCTAACAATTCCGACAAACCTTGTTGATTAGTCATAGCAAGATACAATCGGCCATCAACACGCTTATCGGTTTTCTGTTGTTTGCTGTCTTTGTTGAAAAAATACTCATCTGGCTCGAATTCCTCGTCCCATTCGGCCAGCCATTCCAACCCAGGCGTATTGGCAATGGCACGTTGAAAATCTTCTATACGCCCCGCCGTTTCAATCACCAAAACCATTTCAGGTTCCAGGCCGCCAATTGAAGCGGACAATATCGCCTGATCAGCAAGAAACTGTTTCTCTAGATTTTCAAACTGCGGGGTTAACCGTGAAATTTGTACTTGTTTTGACGGTGCATTCAGTGGGGGGAAACCAGCTTTTCCCTTTGGAGGGTCAACAATTTTTGCTTGGGGAAAAATCAATAAAGGTAACTCGGCCATTACTCCATTCCTTGTGGTTTAGGCTTATATCGGCTTTGCCATTGATGCAATACAGCCGTGGTGATATTTTTGGCATTATCGGTTTGTTTACTTAATATTGCTCGCCGGACAATAGTCAGACAGACCTCTTCAATTTCGGAAAAGTTTGTACCTAGCATTTTCTTAGCCATCGTTTCGGCAGCTAATCCGAATTTGACCGATGTCTTTTGTTCCATCGCTGCAATAAATAAAGCGATTTTATCGCGTGAAGGAAGGGGTAGTTCGACTCTTACCTGGAAACGACGCCAGACGGCTTTGTCCAGAAGTTCGGGGTGATTGCTGGCGGCGATTACCACGACATAGTCCGGCAAATCGTCCAATTGCAGTAGTAATGAACTCACCACGCGCTTGATTTCACCAGTTTCATGGGTATCGCCACGCTCTTTGCCTATTGTTTCAAACTCATCCAAAAACAAAACACAACGTTGAGTTTTTACATAATCGATGATTTGTTTCAACCGGCTGGCGGTCTCACCCAGGTAGCTGCCAATTAACGTATCGTAACGAATGGAAACCAGGGGATACATTAATTCGGTTGCTATCGCTTCGGCCAAACTGGTTTTACCGTTACCGGGTGGACCAACCAACAAAATTCTATTTCTAGCTGACAAACTATAAGCGTGTAACAATTCTGAACGGTGCTGTTCTTCGATTAGATCATTAATTTGTTCCAGAGCTAGCTCTGGAACATAGACTGTCGATAGCAAACGTTTAGGCGTTATTTCATAAACTAAGTCATTTTGTTTTTGCGCCGTAATAGAGCGCTGAGGAACTAATTCGGTACCAAAAGAATTTTGTAGTCGATCTGCTAGAATCCGATGCCCTTTGTCACGCTCGTCAGCAATTAAGGATTCCGCCGCTTTGCGAAAAGCAACTTGATCCCCTCTGCTTCCTGAGCGAATTAGGCTAACTAAAACATCTGCCCTAGCCATAAATAGAATTCCAAAGTTTAATTTGTCGATTAGTTGCGCATTTCGTTATTATACAGTTACCTTTCTCGGATCAAACGCATCTCTCACCGCATCGGCAAACAGATTCGCCGCCAGCACCAGGGCAAACATGAACAAAAATGCGGCGGTCAGCGACCACCAGACCACCGGCTCGCGGGCCATTTCCAGGCGGGCGCCGTTGATCATGTTGCCCCAACTGTGGGTGGTAGGATCGACGCCGATATTGATGTACGACAGCACGGCTTCGGCCAATACCAGCGAACTAAAATCCAGCACTACCGCAATCAATACGATATGCATGACATTCGGCAGGATATGCCGGAACAAGATCATGGCTGGCTTCACACCCAGGGCTTGGGCGGCCAGCACGTATTCCATTTCCCGCAGTTTCAGGGTTTCAGCACGCAGTAAGCGGCATAAGCCTGTCCAACTGGTGACACCCAAGATCAGGCATAAAAATAGCAAGCGCATATCGGCGCGCACCAACAAATTATTGAAATCGTCGGCATGATTGGTCATGTACACCTGCACCATCAAAATCGAGGCGGCGATTAATAGCACACTGGGAATGGAATTGAGCGTGGTGTAGATAAACTGGATCACGTCGTCGACCCAGCCTTTGAAAAAGCCGGCCATGATGCCGAACACGATGGCCATCGGGAGCATCACTAAGGTAGTCAACGAGCCGATCACCAAACCGGTGCGTATGCTTTTCAGGGTTTGATAAAACACATCTTCGCCGACCTTATCGGTGCCCAGCACATGATAAAACGCTGACAGCGAAAACAAGGTGTAGGTAAAGCTGACCATAATAAACAAGGTGGCCCATACAGCCTTGGCACTGGCGCTACGGACTAAATGCTTGCGCTGTTCGTGTTGGTCGCTCCAGGCCAACAGCAAAATCATCAACATCAAGCCGGCACCTTTACTGAAGCCGCTGAGGGTCTTTTTGAATACGTCGCCGGCCCACTCGCTTTCAGGATTTTGCAAATGCGCGCCGCCGTGTTGCAGACGCGGGTAATCCCAACGCGTGGAACCGTCTTCCTGAGCGATGGTTTCCTTAGCGTATAAATGCGTCGCAAACGGGGCCGAATAGGTTTTTTCGGTTTGTTTGCGCATTTTCTGGCAAGCCACATCCAGCAAACTGATGATATCGTTACCGCGGCTATCGTCATCTTTAAAATGAATCGAATCGGCCAGACCTATCATCACAAAACACAACAGCAGGGTCAGCGAAGCCATCGCTACAGGGCCTGCGGCAATTTTATGCAAAGGCCGACGCATGTGGGCTTGCCGGGACATATAAACTGCCAGCACAGCCGCAGCCACCACCAGCAAATAAACCAAGGCATCTGTCCATAACACCATCATCAGCTTAACCTCACGCGCGGATCGACTAGCGTGTAAGAAATGTCGGTGAGCAGCAAACCCGCGACATATAAAGCCGAACCCAAAAACACCATGGAGCGGACGATGGCAAAATCCTGACGATTGATGGCATCAATGGTATAGCTACCCAAACCGGGGATGCTGAAAAACGACTCCATAATCAAACTGCCCATGAACAACAGCGGCAATACCACCACAACGCCGGTCAAAATCGGAATCATGGCGTTTTTTAACACATGCTTGAACAGCACCTGGGTTTCGCTCAAGCCTTTGGCGCGAGCGGTGCGCACATAATCTTTTTCCACTTCTTCCAGAAACAGGGTGCGATACCAGCGCACGCCGGAACCAATGCCGGCCACTACGCTGATGACGACCGGCAAAATCAAAAATTTTACGGCTGTCAAACCTTCGTCGTAACCGGAAATCGGTACCAATTTCAGCAGTTTGCTGATAAAAAATTGCCCGCCGATGATGTAAAACAACGACGACACCGACATCAGCATCACCAGCAACACGCTGCCACCCAATTCGACATAGGTGTTACGAAACAACACCATCAGCAAGGCCAAGGTGATATTCACCAACAAACCGACGATCAGCGAAGGCAGCGCCAACGCCAGACTGGGCCACATGCGTTGGCGAATGTCCGTACCGATATTGCGGCCGCTGTCCGAGATGCCAAAATCGAACATAAACAGATTGACGGATTTTTGATAAAAAATGGTTTCGGTCAGTTGTTTACCGCTCTCGGCAGCATCATTCCATAGCAATGGCAAATCGTAGCCATGCTGATGTTTCCAGTTTTGAATGGCCTGCTCGGTGACGTGTTTTTGACCCAATTGCATACGGGCCATGTCATCCGGGCTGTTGACCACGAAAAACAGCACAAAAGTCAGCACATTGACTGCCATCAATAAGGGCAATGCATATAAAAAGCGGCGAATGATGTAATGCATCATGATTGCGTCTCCTGCTGACGACGGCGATAGGCTTTTGTTGCCGGATAAATCAGGATCCCCAAACCTAAAATACCCAGCAACAACGGCCAAAATTCGGCCCGATTCCACTCTTCACGTTTTTGCGCTCGTAATTCAGTGTCGATGCGGCTGTATTTCAGCCGGTTACTGATCATTCGTGCTGGTTTAAGGTTTTTATACCAGCTGTGCAGCAAGGCAAAATCCTTGGGGTAATAACCAAATAGCCACGGCACATCCTGACGCAAAATGCTTTGCATGCGGTCGATAATGATTTGCCGTTCCGGGCCGTTGCTCATGTTACGCATTTGCTCAAACAGCCGATCGAATTCGGGATTGCTGTAATTGCCGGCATTTTCGCCGCCCTGCTTGACCTTGGAATTGGGGCCATACAACAGAAAGAAGAAATTTTCCGGATCGGGGTAATCGGCGTTCCAACCCCAGACAAATAATTGCGCAGCACCGGTACGCATCTTTTCCTGAAAACGGTTGTAATCGGTGCCACGTATCACCAATTGAATACCCAACTTTTCAAATTGCTTGCGATACCAGTTCATCAAGGCTCTGTCATCCGCACCGGTGGCGGTGGTATCAAAATACAACAACAATGCCTGACCGGTTTTAGGATCAATACCATTCGGATAACCAGCATCCGCTAACAGTTGCTTGGCTTTATCGATGGTTTTACGTTGCGGTTTGCCATTTTGCCATTGATACACCAGCGGGTTGATGCCCGCCTCGCCATCCTGATAACCAAAAATACCCGGGGGCAATATGCCTTGCGCGGCCACACCACGGCCATTGGCAAATATGGCGATAAATTCTTCGTAATCGACTGCAATGGCAATGGCCTGCCGCAACTTGCGGGCTTGTTCTGTTGTACCACCAACCAGTGGATCCAGCATATTAAAACCCATGTAAAACACCGAAGTGGCCACCGAGGTTTGCAGCTGAATGTGTTTGTCCTGCATCATCGGCGTCAGTTGCGGATCGCCGCTCCCGGAAAACTGCACGGCCTGATCGAAACTGTCCGAGGCAATGCCGGAAGCATCGTAATAGCCCTGTAAAAATTTGGCCCAATAAGGAATTGTCTCTTTTTCGAGGGTGTAAATGACCTTATCGACGAAAGGCAAAGCCTTACCGGCATCGTTTAGCCAGCCGGCTTCCTGATCACCGGCATCGCCCTCAGTGGGATAAACGTCGGCATGGTAATTCGGGTTTTTGCTCAGCACCATGCGTCGGTTAGGATTATTTTCTTCCAGCCAGTAAGGACCGGTGCCTATGGGATACCAATCCAGGGTGATGTTTTTGTTTTTCAATTCCGGTTGCGCATAAAACGCATCGGCTTCCCACGGCATCGGGGCGAAAAACGGCATTGCCAGCCAATATTGAAATTGCGGATATTTGCCTTTGATGCGGATGCGGTATTGATGATCGTTAACGGCTACAACACCGCGCAATGGCTGATTCTTTAAATCTTGAATGGCAATGCCCGCATTGGCTTGAGCAAACTCACTGAAACCATCGATATAGCCAGCCATCAACTCTGCAATCGGCGACTGCGTTTTAGGATACGCCAGCCGTTTGATTTGATACACATAATCTTCAGCAACCAGTTCCCGGCTTTGCGCTTGCGTTAAATCGCTCAATGTATCGATGCTGCTAAGTTGTTGTTGATTCAGTTGATGATATAAAAACTGTCCTTGCGCATCTTTACTGAAAGCCGGGTGCGGTTGGTATTGAATACCGGGCTTGATGTCGATCAAATACTCGCTAAAGGCCACATCCGATTCCGGCGCATTGTCCAGTAATGGCTGACCTTGTTTATCCAGGTATCGCACCATCGGCAGTTGTGCTGCTGTCAAAGGCTGTAATTGATAAGGCCTTTTTAGAAAATGGTATTGCAGTGGCGGCTCGTAAATCTGGGCGATAAAACCGTATTCGTCACTGCTGTAGGACACAGCCGGGTCCAGGTGCTTGGGTCGCTCGGAGAAGGACGAATATAAAATTGATTGACCCCGATCGGCTTCGGGATAAGGATCGTTCAGCTGGGAAATATCGCAAGCGGTTTGCGAAAACATCAACAGCGTCAGGAGAAAATTGCTGATTTTTGGGAACGACAAATTGTTGACCATTAGGCGACAAAAACAGGAAAAACTTGTCGGCATTCTACATCAGTGCCGGGGTAACTGGCATTCGACATCCATAGCTCTATTATGATGTAGAGACGCAAAATAGTGCGTCTCTACCAACAACAGGCAGTGCGCTAATTAAACCATATTGGCTATCGGCGCCTCCGGATTCACGTCGGCATCATAATCAACGCCGTCGACTTCAAAACCAAACAGCTTGAGAAATTCATGTTTGTAGCCGGCAAAATCGCTCAAATCGTGGATATTGTCATTGTTGATTTGCTGCCACAACGCCGAAACTTGGTCTTGAATTTCCGGCTGCAATTCTTTCAGATCCGCGCGTAAGCGGCCTGTTTCGTCCAGAACCGGGTTGGCGCCATACAGGCTGTCACGGAACAAACCATTAACCTGCTCGATGCAGCCTTCGTGAGTACCGGCTGTTTTCATGATTTTGAACAGTAACGCCAAATACAATGGCATGACCGGAATGGCCGCACTGGCTTGGGTTACTACCGCTTTTAAAACCGACACGCGCGCATCGCCACCAATAGCTGCCAATTTACTACGAATGTCCAAAACGCGTTTATCCAGGTCTTTTTTGGCCGCGCCGATAGTGCCATCCCAATAAATATCCCAGGTGATTTTTTCGCCTAAATAGGTGTAAGCCGTGGTTTTGGCACCTTCCGCCAGTACATCCGCTTCAGCCAGGGCATCTATCCACATTTGCCAGTCTTCGCCCCCCATAACCGCCACGGTGTTGGTTATTTCTTCTTCGGTGGCTGCCGGCAAGGTAAATTCTTTGATCACCTCTTTATCGGTATCAATGCCATTTTGCACCAAGTCTTTGCCGATGGGTTTTAAAGTCGAATTGTGTGTCACGCCGGTTTTAGGGTGAGTCCGGCGTGGCGCGGCCAAGCTGTATATCACCAGATCGACTTGGCCAAAATCCTGTTTGATCGCGTCTATGGTTTTTTGTTTGATGTCATCAGAAAAAGCGTCACCGTTAATGCTTTTAGCGTACAAGCCTTCGGCTTCGGCAAATTTATGAAAAGCCGATGAATTGTACCAACCCGGCGTGCCCGGCTTATCCGCGGCACCTTCGCGTTCAAAGAAAACACCCAAGGTTTTTGCGCCGGCGCCAAACGCAGAGACAATACGTGACGCCAGACCATATCCTGTGGAAGCCCCCAGAATCAGTACATTTTTTGGGCCGTTATCGATAGCACCAAAGCCTTTTACATAATCAATTTGTTGTTTGACATTGGCTTCGCAGCCGACCGGGTGGGTAGTGACGCACATAAAACCGCGCACGCGAGGTTTGATAATCATGATGCTCCTCAAATCAAGCCATTAAAAATAAGACAATACCTGCGCTGGCAGGCATTATTCCTTGTAAACCTTAAAGTTTATCCCATGCCATGAGCTAACAGAAAATTAATATTACGCCATGACCAATCGATAAACCTTATCCGGCAACCGTCAGCCAGGAAAAACAAAGTCATCGCCGCAAAAAAAAGGCGATTGCCTGGATAAGGAAATCGCCTTTTTACATTTTCCAGTCTGATCGTGCCACTCCGACTAAAACCGGAGTGGCAAAGCAGTCAAGATTTAGCTACCGAATTAACCCAAAAATGCAGGTTCCAGCGTAGCCACACCGACTGGTTCGATTACGACAGATTGTTCTGCATAACCCGTATCAGCCAACAAATCAGCCATGCTGTTCACCTCAACACCCGCTGCCGTTGCATCAGCAAGCGAAACATTGAAGTACACGTCTGTCATGTCAACGGTTTGGCCGGTTACCAGAGTCGCGCTACTTCTTTCAAAGTGCAAATTGCCTTGCGCATCAATAAATGGCAGCTCTGTAAAACCCACCACCAATTCACTGACACCGGCATCACTCAAGCTAAAGAGCTCATTGTCGTCACTTTGATGATTGCCATTGAGATCCCGCCAAATCAACAGGCTTGAGAAATTGGCGTCATCAGCATTAACAAGGCCATCGCCATTGCTGTCAAAATCCGCCAGTTTGGCAAAACCGGTGCCTTTGCTGGTGCCTCCGAACAGCTCGGAAATGTCATCAATTTTACCGTTACCATTGTTATCAACTGCCAGGAAACCATCTTCAGCAGATAACCAACCAGACTGAATGGCTTTGCCATTGCCAAACAAATCAAATGTACCTTTGGCATCCGCACGGGCAATGGTTTTGATGCCATCACCGTTCAAGTCAATCACAATCGGGGTAATCGCCGCATCCCAACTCATGTCGTTTTCGCCGGACTCCAGAGTGGTATAGTGGGTGGTAACCACATTTTTCTTGGTACCGTCGGTTAACACATCAGAGTCGATATTGTCGTTGGTACCCACATTGGCTTTCACATTCCAAAACCAGTCGTTCATGTTGAACGTGCTACCCCAATAGGACTTATGCCAGACATTGGATTTGTCAAACACCAAACGATAAACGCCCGGATCCAAATCGACAAATTTGTAGTTGCCTGTGCTGTTGGTATACGTGGTTGCTATGGTAGTTCCACTGCTGTTTTGCAGCATGACTTTGACATTGGCGATATTGAATTCGCCCACATCCTGAATACCGTCATGATCGGAATCTTCCCACACCCGGTCGCCGATGCTGGCTTTACGATACAAACCGGCATCCAAAGTCAGATTTTGCTGGCCAGCATTGACCGTGAACAGCGCTGTCCGTCCAGTGGAGGCATTGATGTCTGAGTCCATTCCGTCATTACTACCTTGATCTCGCTTGGTGACAAAATAGCCGCTGGGTCTCACCACTTCCACCATATAATTACCAGCAAGCACATCAAAGCCATACTTGCCGTTGACGTCTGTAGTGGTTGTTTTTAATATGGAACCGGTCGAACTCAGCAACCTGACGGTAACATTGGCGATCCCTTTTTCACCGCTATCCTGGATACCGTTGAAATTTCTATCTTCCCAAACGTAATCACCCACTTTGGTCAAGACTGGAGCCGCTTCAACCGCTTTGTAATGGCTAAGATCAGAATCACTCAACGATCCTACGGTGACTGTGGCTTTGTTTGAGTAAATACCATCGGACTGTTGCACGGCCTGAAACACCAACTGTTCAACTTTGAAATAGTCAACACAGTGTCCATCATCGCGAGCAGCAATGATCAACACATTACCCTCCACTTTACCCGCATTGAAATCAGCCCAACGCGCACTGGTTGAAGAAGTATCATTGAACTCTTTCAAATCCATACCCGCCAGCTTGGCGTTATTCATGCTGGTGATCGCCGTTGAAGATGAACCCACATAAACGGTTAAATCACTATCCCCGATTACGTAACCCAAGAAAGCTTTGTCCACCACCACATCTTTCGAGAACTGGAACACGATGTAATTGTCGCGACCATTGTTGTCAACGGTATGGGTAGAGTCACTAGCACCTGTACCTTCGCTGCTATCTGTTACACCCAAACCACCGCCATAAGCACCCAGAAAGGCTTTTTGCCAGCTATCGGTACCTTTATCACGGCTCCACGCGTTTGCAGTGATGTTAACGCCGCCAGCGCTATAGGTCCGGCTATTGCCATCGGTACCGTCGGTGGCGCTACTACCACTAAAATCAATAATCGCCGCAGTTCCCAGTGTGGTGCCTTGCGATTTAACGGTATCGCTGGCTTTATAAATCCAGGACTCACCTGCTTCCAGGATATTATCGCCGTCGTCGCCCGATACATAGGCAATCTTACCATTGGCAATCGACATGTCGTCAGCCGTATTGCTGACAGTACCGTTGTCATCGACCACTTTAATATCGGCCTTGGCAAAATTGACATTACCGGTATTGGTTACCTTGTAAGTCCAGGTTACATCAGAACCAACGGTCAGAACCGGCACGCCCACACCGTTTGCGGTATCTTCATTGTCATAATTTGCCGCAACAGTATTGGAGTTACTGGAACCACTGGTGGTTTTCTCGATGTCGATACCGGGTGCCAACACGATTAAACCTGCATCCCAGGACAAATCATTCTCACCTGCAGAAATGGTTGTGTTTACGGTTTTTCCGGTCAGAACATTGACGTCGCTGTCTTTTTCGTCATTTGCACCCAAGTCTCTGCCCGTAAAGCCATAACCATTCGGCGTCACCACTTGAATAGCATAATCAGCCGGTGCCAAATCGGTGAACAGGTAATTACCGTTGCTGTCGGTCAATTGTGTGCCAATCACTGTACCCGCAGCATTCAACAATCTCACCGTCACACCGGACACCCCGTTTTCACCATTATCCTGGATGCCATTACCATTGCTGTCCAACCAGACGCGATCACCGATACTGGCAGTCAGTGCGGACGTGTTGTAGTGCGCCAAATCGAAATCAGAAACCGTCAGACCGGGTACATACTCACCTGTTGCAGTACCGACATTGACATATTGCACGCCGGGTTTCACTGCTTCGCTGGCGGTGTAAGTCCATACTTCGTTGATATCCAGCATGCCGTCGTTATCGGTATCGCCGCCCACAAAAGTCAGAGTGGCAATACGGTCATCAGTCACCTCAATGTTGGACAACGCCACATCACCGGTATTTCTGACTTCGTATTTAAACTCGGCTGTGCCGCCGACTGGAATATAGGGGCCTGTTGGAGCATCTGCATCGAACCACTCGGTAACGACTTCTGTGCCACCACCCGCTGGGGTATCAAGGTCGGCACCCAACTCGTTTTGGACTTCGAACAGGTTTTTAGTGGTCTCATAGCTGCCGCTATTAATAGCCGCTTGAGTCATGCTGATGACTTGTGCTTTGCTATAGGCATAGTCCACATTAGGGTTTGAAGCATTCAACAACGCCGCCGCAGAATGTCTCATCAAGGCACTCAATCCACCACCGTTGGCACCCAGCGCGTCAAGCAAACTGGGTGTACCAGTTACATCCACACCAAAGATAGTTTCGTAGCTTGCATCTGGATCGTATCCGGTTTCGCCCCAACCGGCTTCAACCGCAGGTCCATATTTGGAATGCGTTTTCCAGAAGCCTGGTGTTAAGCCTTCGCCACCGCCTGTTTCATCGGTGAAACGGCCGCGTACATATTTTTCAATATCGATACCGATCACATCTTCCGGAATCCAATCAGGCAATACCAAGCCGGCATCAATGGTCAGATCGTTTTCGCCCGCGTCCAAAGTAACCACATGTGACAAACCTTCAAACGGATCGACATCGGAATCCAATGCGTCATCGGCACCTGAGTTGGCTTGGGTGAAGAAATAGCCTGTTGGAGCGTCAAATTGAACACGATAATCGCCTGGGGTCAGGTTGGTAAACGCATAGTTGCCGCTAGCATTTGTAGTTGCTGTATCAACCACATCATCCAACTCGCCATCATTATCCAGATCGGCCAACAAGGTGACATTGACACCAGCTATGCCTAGTTCGCCTTGATCCTGTATGCCGTCGCCGTCCAAATCAGCCCAAACTCGGTCACCCAA
>PERU01000017.1 GCA_002928965.1 Methylomonas sp. | reverse complement strand
CTTGCTCCCCTCTTTGATAAAGAGGGGTTGGGGGGAGATTTTTTAATAAATCCCCCTCGATCCCCCTTTTTCAAAGGGGGACGTTATTTGTAGCGAAATCCTAATGCTAGCGCTCCATGAAGGTTCGGATTTTTCCGCACAGTGCGAATCAATTCGCACCTAACGATCATGAAAGCGTGGCGTCGCTCCCACTATGACTTTCAGAGTAAATCCGACAAACTTTTTGCATGCGTATTCCTAAACAACCTTTTCAATCGCATTAGCCAAAATTCGGCTGTTCGACTACAAAGCCCAAGATGTCTTCAAGACGTTGGCCAAACCATGAAAACAGCCATCGCGCAACAGAAAAACGTGACGCGCATTACGACAATATATTGATTTTTAATAAAATTTTAGTGTTACCCCCTGCTTGAACTTCATTTTTGCCATCACCCACTTCATGCTGAAAAGTTGATTTTCCAGCCATCCGACTCATGGCACCATTAAATCCCTTGACATATTATTGAGAATCATTATCATTTGTATCCGACAGTTCTCTCTCGTACTGTCATCGGCGCACCTGATCATCCTCCACAAGAACGGCAGTGTGCGCCGTCTTAATTTATTTATTTGAAGAGGTGCTTATGCATTCAGTCGAAGTCAACTTGACAGGCACGCCGGATATGTCGCAATTGCATGCGGCCACCTGTCTGATGATGACCCGTTTCATCAATGGCCATCACTGCCCCAAACTGGCGCATATCATCGTGCAGCAATTACAAAGACTGCTGGCGCACCCCAACACTCAGCAAACAACCGATAGCCGCGAGATGTACCTGCAATTGCTGGAACACTGGCAACACATTTGCGCTGAGCTTTTGAAGCAGAAACAGGCTCACCAGCCGTCGTCTATTTATCATTAAAACTTACCCTAGAAAACCGTGAACAATTCCCGACCCACAACGCCTGTTGCCGGAATCAGCTCAGCTGAATCCACCCGCAGTAAACGAAAATTTACTAGCAAGCAATTGTTCGATACCCACCATGAAATCGTCATCGAACATAACGGTGAGGAATACCGTCTGCGAATTACCAGTAACGGCAAATTGATTTTGACCAAATAACATCCTTCGTAACCCTATAGCCAGCCACCTCCCCGGTAGCCTGCCAAGCAAACAACCAATGCAACGCTTAAGGCTATATGACATCACCACAACACACCGCTACCGCAGCACGCTCAACACATTGCTGTTTTAAGCTTTCATCGGCGCTAAGCAACCGCATAGCGACGACCAGATTGACAGTTGGCTGGCCTGATCGTCCATCCGCCTGACTGACGGCAATGAAAGCAAGCTCACTTTCGATTAAACCTGTGGTTGGCATGGGTGTGTTCTGGCAAAGCGTGCGCTGGCCCGACTGCCAGCGCAAAGCCGGAATGGACTCAATGACGGCGTGCTCGGCCAGAGCACACCCATGCCAAACACCCCATCGAAACACCGCCAGGCAATCGGTTATGAGTGTCATGCTGTGTCTGCATGCACTTTCTGCGGCGTGTGAGGATGTTTTGGAAGTCGAATCCGAGCAAGAACTGGATACTGTTCTGGTATCGGCCACCGCCCAGACGCAGAACAGTGCCAGTCAGGCCGGTAGCCAATCCAGCATAGACGCCGCCACTATTGAACAGCGCATGGTGCGGAATATCAAGGATTTGATCCGCTATGAACCCGGTGTCAATGTCGGCAACGATCCGCAACGCTTCGGCGCCAGCGGCTTTACCATTCGTGGCTTGGGCGGCAACCGGGTGTTGATGCAGATCGACGGTGTGCGTCTGCCGGAAGCCTTCCGCATCGGCTCCTTCGCCAGCGCCAATAGGAATGCGGTGGATATGGACGCACTGAAAGCCGTAGAAATCACTCGCGGCTCCGGCTCAGCCAGCTACGGTGGCGATGCGATGGGCGGCACGGTCAACTTTGTCACCAAAGACCCGCGCGATTACTTAAACGTGTTCGGCAAAGATGTCTACACCGGCTTAAAACTCAATTACAACACTACCGATAACGGTTTCGTACAGACCGGCACATTGGCCGGCGCACTCGGTGGCTGGGAAGCCATGGCGTTGTTCACACACAACCGCAGCAACGAAACCGATAACAAAGGCGATGTGGATTCGATTGGCGGCAGCCGCACCACGCCCAGTCCACAGGACAACCAAAGTTACAATCTACTGGCCAAGCTGCTGTACCGATTCAACGACGACAATGTTCTGCGCCTGACTGGTGAATGGCTAGACAGTCAATCCGATGTGGATGCACTGTACCTGCGCGGCACCGACATCAGTCTCCGCAATGTTAACAGCATGCTGACCACGGATACCCAATCCCGCTGGCGGCTGACATTGGATCACACCTTGAAACACCTGCAGACGCCGGTATTCGATGAGCTGATGTGGCAGTTTTACACCCAAAAATCCGCCACCGGACAAATCACCTTGCAAGACCGCTCTTCCAGAGTGGATGGCGACACCCTTACTGAGCGAATTTTTGATTTTGCCAACGACGATTTCGGCGGCGAATTGAAACTCGGTAAAACTTTCGATTGGGCGGATACCCGCCACAATCTGCAATATGGCGGACAGATCAGCAAAAACAGCATAGCGCAGCAACGCGACGGCAGCTTTGCCTGTATCAGCGGCTCGCAGAATCCCATTATTTGCCCCAAGGGCAGAATCAGCAAATCGGTCACGCCGGACGAATTTCCGGTGCGGGATTTTCCGTTATCCACCGTGACCAAGGCTGGTGCTTACCTGGAGGACACGGTTGAACTGTTCGACAAACGTATCGAACTGATTCCTGGCGGTCGCTGGGAATATTTCCGCTTATTACCCACAGTGGATTACCTGTTTCAGAAAGCCTCCGATGCCGCAGTTGCAGAAGGTGCTGCCCCCGTCATACCCAGCATCATTGACGCCTCGGCCTTTTTACCAAGATTTGGCGCCTTGCTGCACCTGAGTGACATGTTCACCGTGCATGGGCAATACAGCCACGGTTTCCGTGGCCCGAACTTTAGCGAGAGCAACCTCGGCTTTACCAATGTTACCGGTGGTTACAGCAACTTGCCCAATTACAACATACAGCCCGAAACCAGCGTCGGCGCCGAAGTCGGTCTGCGCGGCAAAGGCTCGGTCGGCCAATTTGATGTCAGTGTCTACCGCAACGATTATGAAAACTTTATTTTCAACGCGGTGATATGCAATCCGGTCAATGCCGCCTGCCCGCCGCTGGGATTCACCACTTACCAGAACATCAATAGCTCAGACCCGATCCGCATTCAGGGCATAGAGCTAAAAAGCCAGCTCTATCTGGACTGGCTATACCCGGCATTACTGGGTAGCAGCCTGCTGATCAGTGGTTCTTATACCGAAGGTAAGAATCTGCGCACGCAGTTACAAAATGATGAGGCTCTCAGACAGATCAGCCCGATGAAAGCGGTTATAGGACTGCGCTACGACCAACCCAGTGGCGACTGGGGCACGGAATTAAATCTAACGGTGGTCAGCGCCAAACAGGCCCAAACAGCCCCCAGCGACGCTTTGTTTCTGCCAAACGGTTACGGCGTAATCGATTTAAATGCCTATTACAACGCCAGTAAAAACCTCAGTTTCAATCTCGGGGTGTTTAACCTGCTGGACAAGAAATATATCGATTGGGAAGACATCAACACTCGCGCCGGCGACCCGCATGCCACCCTGGGCAACTTCGCCGATGCCAGTTATTGGGCCGACCGCTATTCTCGGCCTGGCCGCAACATTGGCGTCACCGTAAAAATGGCATTTTGATGGAGGGCAAGGCACAGATGACCAAGGGCGAACGCGCTAAACAGGAAGCCCAAAGAAACTTGGAGCGCTTGTTCAATGACTTGCTCAACCACAACGGCTTCGCGGAGTTGCGCATCGAAATGCGCCTGCTCAAGCGAGGCCAGAAGGAAGTCATTATCTACTGCGGCAAACAATACCGCTACGTTGTGGACTATGCAGTGCAGGAGGCTCCGGCAACACCCGAATAACAACACCGCCACCGCCATGGCTCAGCCATGGTCGGACAGCCGGCTTGGGGCCGAAACGGCGAAAACCATAGAAACAAACCCACGATTCGTCTTCGCGGTGAAGAGATTCGTTTTTTAACAAACCACAGGAAATACCCTATGAAATACACACATCAACTGACTTTAATCGCTGGCTTGCTGGTCATGTCTACCATGGCATCTGCGGACATAACCCACGGCCCCAACCCGTATGCCGCAGGCTTTGGTTTCGACACCCCGTCCGAAGCGGCCTGGGGCGGCTGGACGCGGGGAGACGCCGGCACTCTATATGCCGAATGGGATACTTTCGTCGACGCTACCTATCCAGGAATCCGCACTGCCGCGCCGGACATCGGCCAATTCGGCACCAGCAACGCCAACATAGCCTGGAATGCAGGTACTTTCGCTGCGGGCTCGGGTAACTTGTACAGTTTTAGCGTCCCCCAAGTTTACAAGGCTTCGCTAAGTGGAACCACGGTGACGGGGCCGCTGCGTGTGGCTCTGCAATTTGAAACCTCGGGCGAAGAAATGGATTACAACAGCATTTTTCTGAACGGGGCCGCACCGTCCTATGCCGACACAAGCTATTTTCAAGCTAACTACGCCTCTTCGTTCGGTCCGGTGAACCTGATCCAATATCTTGCGATCTGGGATCTGCCAACTACAGCGGCCAGCTACGTGTTCGACTTCAAAAGCGGCCCGCATAGTAGCCTAGCCCAAGTAGCCATCGACATTGGCCCTGCCACCCAGGCTACCGCGCCGGTGCCGTTACCTGCGGCAGCTTGGCTGTTGGGGTCGGGCTTATTGGGCCTGATAGGCATGAGCCGCCGCCGTTCGCTGCTCGCCTGACTCAAACCTAACGTTCAGTAACACCCCGGCCCATAAAAGTTGGGGTGAGGGTAGCGCCAGTCGCAATCCGGGATCTTCGGTTCGCGACTGGCGTCTCTCCCACAATGACGTTACCCGTAACCATCCATTCTGAAACCTTAAGACCATAGGAGTTAGCAGGTGCATAGCAGTCAACAATTCAATCGCCTCAGCCCGGACGCACTCCATCAGGCTTGGCAAGACTTACGCGCCAGTCAACCGCAGCTGCGCATCCGGGAGGCGGCTGCAAAACTGGGTGTCAGCGAAGCCGAGTTACTGGCAACCCAATGCGGCAAAAGCGTCTTTAAACTGCTGCCCGAATGGCCAACAATACTCGGTTCGCTGACTGAATCCGACTTACTGATGGCACTGACCCGCAATGATGCGGTTGTTCATGAAAAAATCAGTGCTTACAGTG
Organism: Methylomonas sp.; assembly: GCA_002928965.1. Classification (GTDB taxonomy): domain Bacteria; phylum Pseudomonadota; class Gammaproteobacteria; order Methylococcales; family Methylomonadaceae; genus Methylomonas. Next base: position 71,964 of record PERU01000017.1, on the reverse strand, counting down.
AAACGACTGGCTGTGACGATCAATACCTGATCAGCGGAACACACCTTCAGCTCTGCTTATTGTTATCACACTGGCAGGTCGGCTTTGCCGTAACCGAAGACAGCCCGATCGGTCCGCGACACAGCCTGCAGTTTTTCAATCATGCTGGTGTTGCCGTACACAAATGCTATTTATCCGGTAATGACCGCCTGCCTGACTTTCAACGAATGGTGGCTGACTTTCAGGCTACCGATCAATCGCAGGACTTAGTCCTGAAATCGGCACCCGAAACAGCCTGGCGCATTGAACAGTTACCGCCCGTCTGGCAGCGAATTCTGATCTGCAATCAAATGGTTGCTCAGGTCAAGCCGATTCTGAATCAGGCCAGCATAAACTTGGCGGAATTTCGAGAATTGATGCACCAGCTGGCGCAATTGCAGTTACCCATTGAAATCACAGTCGCCAGCCCCGCTGCGCTGCAACTACATCAAGGGCCGATCCAAAATTTACGCGTCACCGGCCCCTGGTTCAACGTGCTTGACGAAGGCTTTAACTTACATCTCAACGAAACTGCCGTCGCGAATATCCAGATCGTCTGCGTGCAGTTTCAACAACACCTATTACATGGCTTGCTACTGCGCGACCGGCAGGCACAGATCATCCTGTCGCTGTTTGGCGAATTTACCGAAGCCACCGGCGAATGCACGATTTGGCGCGATTTCATCACCTCACTGCCCATGCCGTTAAGCCAGTCTTCCGCATTGGCAAGCGACTGACCGTTCAATTTCATCCATCCAAAGGAATCCATCATGACTGAAAAAACCATTGATTTAGACACCGTGCGCGAGGCCTACCAAGCTTTACAGCAATCCTTCAAGTCCACATTGCTGGCCACGGTCAGCGACGGTGGCCAGCCGGAAGCCAGCTACGCGGCATACGTCAAAGTTGACGGCGCTTATTACATTTACATCAGCGAATTATCCGCCCACACCCAAAACCTGCTGGCCAACGGCAAAGTCTGTCTGTTGTTCATCGAAGATGAAGACAAAGCCGCTCACCTGTTTGCCCGCCAGCGCGTCACCTATCACGGCACTGCCAACGAGATCGACAGAGATACGGACGCGTTCGACAGTATCATGAACCTGTTCGAAGACAGTTTCGGCGTATTCATGAAACAGTTGCAAAACATGCAGGATTTTCATCTGTTCCGCATCCAACTCCAGCGCGGCAGCTTTGTTCAGGGTTTTGCCAAGGCCTTCACTATCGAAGGCAATGAACTTGAGCAGATCCGTCATGTGAATGATGTCGGCCATAAAGAACGGACACCTAATACCGAAACTGCCGCCTGACGAGTACTGAAGCGAGTATTTATGCACAACCTCACATCCTGGAAACGCCAACTCATGCGTTTCACGCTATTGGTAGCTGTCGGCTGCCACGGAGCCACTGCAACGGCCGATGAAGACGCCGACCGTATCGTCTCTGTCGGCGGCGCATTGACTGAAATCATTTATGCACTGGACGCCCAGTCCCATCTGGTCGGAGTGGATACCACCAGCCTGTGGCCTGAAAGCGCCCAGACCTTGCCGCAAGTCGGCTATATGCGCGCGCTGTCGGCGGAAGGTATTCTATCGCTGACGCCTGATCGATTGATCGCCAGCGCCCACGCCGGCCCACCGCCAGTACTCGAGCAAATTCGCAGCGCCGGTGTCGAAGTGAGCATTTTTCCGGAAGATTATTCCGAAGCCGGCGTGATAAACAAAATTACCGCGGTGGCCGAATTACTGAGCAAGCAGGCGGCAGGCACAAAGCTGGCACACACTATCCGGGCGGATTTTCAGCAATTGGCCGACTGGCGCGCCAAACTTACCCGGCATCCCAAGGTATTGTTCTTCATGGCGGTATCACACGGTGCTCCGCTGGTCTCCGGGCGAGATACCCCAGCCGATGCGATGATCCGACTGGCCGGCGGCAGCAACGCCGCCAGCGATTTCTCGGGTAATAAAGCCATCGGCAGCGAAACCATTATTGCCGCAGCACCGGAGGTGATTCTATTGACCGACATCAGCGTCAACGCACTGGGTGGTCTGGATAAATGCTATCAATTGCCCGGCATTGCCCAAACGCCCGCTGGCGAAAATCGCCGTTTGATCGTGGTCGATACGCTGGCCCTGCTGGGTTTTGGTTTGCGTAGCGGTCAAGCCGCACTGGCACTGGCCAAGCAGTTACATCAACAGCCCAATGCGGCTGCTCATGCCGAATGACCGAAGGCTTATGTCGATAACCACCTTTTCCGGCTCACGAACGGCTAAACATTCAAGCTCCGCCAGTCGAGGTCGCTCCACCGTGCTACTTGGCTTATGGCTATTGCTGAGTCTGAGCTGTCTGTTAGTACTGGGTAACGGCGTGGTAAACATCAGCCCAGGTCAAGCCCTAGCCATTCTGGCGGACAGCCTGGGATGGCATACAGCGTGGCCGTTCAGTCATGAACAACAAACCGTTCTTTTGGCCATCCGCGCCCCCAGACTGGTGTTGGGACTGCTGGTGGGTGGATCTCTGGCCGTTTCCGGTGCCGCCATGCAGGGGCTGTTCCGCAACCCCCTGGCCGATCCGGCGCTGATCGGCATTTCCAGCGGTGCGGCTTTGGCCGCCGTAGCAGTGATCGTGTTGCAAAACACACTGTTCAGCGGCCTGGCGGTTTTGCTGGGCCACTATCTGCTGCCGGTCGCGGCCATTTGCGGCGGATTTACGGTCAGCTGGCTGGTGTATCGATTGGCGGATAGCGGCGACCGGCTGGATATCGGCTCGCTGCTGCTGGCTGGAATTGCCATCAACGCCCTGGCCGGCTCCGCTACGGGTTTGCTGGTGTATATTTCCAACGACGATCAACTGCGCACCCTGACCTTCTGGAGTATGGGCAGTCTGAGCGGCGTCGGCTGGGATAGTGTGCTGCTGGGCGCGCCGTTTTTAGCACTGAACTTGATAGTACTGCCATTATTGGCCTACCCGCTGAATGCCTTATTGCTGGGCGAAGCCGAGGCTGGCCATTTGGGCTTCCCAGTCGAGCGCCTGAAAACCGCGATTGTGGCTTTGGTAGCGCTGGGTGTCGGCACGGCAGTCGCATTGACCGGCATCATCGGCTTCATCGGCTTGGTGGTGCCGCACTTGCTGCGTTTGCTGGTTGGCCCGGATCATCGCTGGCTCTTGCCCGGCTCGGCCTTGCTGGGCGCACTGTTATTACTGTGCTCAGATTATCTGGCCCGCACACTGGCGGCACCCGCCGAAGTACCCATCGGCATCATCACCGGCGTGCTGGGCAGTCCGTTCTTTTTGTGGCTGCTGTTTCGGCAAAAAATCATGGGGCATTGAGGTGTTGATCGCTGACCAGATCAGTGTACAAATCGGCAGCAAATCCCTGTTGAAGCAGGTGTCGTTGACATTATGTCCGGGCGAAGTATTGGCTGTCGTCGGTCCCAACGGGGCCGGTAAATCCAGCTTGCTCAGAACCTTGAGTGGCGAATTATCTCCGCACAGCGGCAGTCTGTCTTTGAACGGCCGCCTGTTGCCGGGCTGGGATGCGGGCCAACTGGCGAAAATGCGCGGTGTATTGCCGCAAAGCTCGGCACTGGCCTTTCGGTTCAGCGTCCGGGACGTGGTGCTCATGGGCCGCAGCCCGCATCGCAAAACCCACAGCCATAACCAGAACCTCGTCATAACCGAGCAGGCCCTGGCTCTCACCGATACGGCGCATCTGGCCGGACGCATCTATACCACGCTATCCGGCGGCGAACGCCAGCGCGTGCAACTGGCCAGAGTACTGGCGCAAATCTGGGAGCCTTGCGGCGAACTGCAGCGATATTTATTGCTGGATGAACCGACTTCGGCGCTGGATTTGGCCCATCAACATGCGGTGCTGGCTATTACCCGCCGTTTTGCCGATAGCCAAAATACCGGCGTGCTGGCGATTCTGCACGACCTGAATCTGGCAGCGCTGTATGCCGACCGCATCGCCGTATTGCATGACGGCAGCCTGATTGTGACCGACACACCGCAAGGCGTGTTGAACAGCAGCCTGATTCAACAGGTGTTTCAATACCCGGTCAGCATCGGCAGCCATCCTTTATACCCGGCCTGCCCGCTGCTAATTCCGCATCGGCAGGCTCCTCCCGGCATTTCGGCACGATGAGTACAACGGCATTGCTACAGTCCATCGGTCAGTCCGGATTGCCGCCCGTTTTAACGTGTTCGGAAAATACGTTAACAAAGTCGCCAGGGATGGCGGCACCCTTTATTTTGAGGAATTAACAATGCGCAGTTCGCTAGCAGTCGCGGCAATGACCGTTTGTAAGTCTATATTCCCACACGCCTATAACGATAGTATTTCTGGCGTTAGGCGCAAATATGCGTATTCCAGTGAAATCTGCCACCCATTCCACGGGATCACCAATGCTGTCATGCCATTGCTCGATCGGTAACTGGCTGGTGATAAGGGTTGAAGACGAAAAATCATCCCTTCTACAGCCTATCAAACGCAAACATAAAAAATGCTGTACTTATTAAATAATAATCATTATCATTTGCATCAATTCCATAACACTTTGATCCCATGAAGCTGTTCTTGTCTTTTTTGAAAGCGCCCCAGGCTGTAAAGCTCGAGATTCAGCCGAATGTGCTGGCAGCGCTGATGGCAAACGGACAGTTGCATGCCACGGATTTTCGCTGCCTGGACCTGGGTTCCAAGCAAATAGTTTGGAAAATGCTGCTATCGTTAGCAAAGTCAAAACTGACGACAGCGGGCAATCTCTATAAACCCGAAAATGACACCGAATCAGTATCCTGAATTTATCTGTTCAGCATGAGAACATCACAATGACTAATAAGCCCTGCATCCATGAATATCTGGCATCCAGCGACTCCGGCAAGGTTTTGATCTGCCGAGACTGCGGTGTGGTTCACCTGCAACTGCAAAATCTTTCCATGCGTTTTGAAGCAGAGCAATTTGCTGCACTGGCCGACATGATGACAGTCGCATCCAAAAAAATGCTCCAGCAAACGCAAACAACTTCTGCCACACGGTCCGAGATAACGCTGGTACATTGACAGCAACAGCGTATTGATTTGACTTTATGAGCTTCGATTGCGTCGCGTAGCCAAGGCCTTACTCCGCAACGCAAAACCCACAGCCATATCCAAAACTTCGTCATAACCGAGCAGTAGGCCCAGGCTCTCACTGACACGCCGGAACGGATATTGAACAGCAGCTTGATTCAACGGGTGTTTGAATACCCGGTCAGCATCGGCGGGGATAACGGTTTTAATTGGCTGAATCGGCTGTAAAACAGGAAAGCATCAGGACTCGAAGGTTATGTATGTCCGAGTTGATAGGCGCAAATCTTTATCTACAGCGGATATCTCTGGAATTCAGGAAGTTCGTGAACATGCTTCATCCAGCTGAGTCGTTCAGCTACTTGCACTTGCAGCGTCGGTGGAAGTGCGTCAGGATCATCCAGCGTTGATGTTTGCACATCAACAAGTCCTGGAAGCATTGTGGCATTGCGGTAAAACAGGCCACTCCCACAGTCGGCGCAGAAACTGCGTACAGCGATACTCGACGAATTGATTGTCTTAGGCTGACCTTTCGTCATCGTCAGTGCAGACTCGGGAAACATTGCCCAAGCCACCATAGGTGCACCCGCACTCCGTCGGCAATCGCTACAATGGCACAAGACAACCAGATTAGGCTCACTTGCGAGTTGATAACGAATCGCACCGCAAAAGCATTGTCCATAGTATTTCATACCCGTACCTCCTTAGGATTCCGTCAGAAATAACTTCCGTTTATTGTACCCATGCTCTACGTCACTGCCATTAAGTTAGGCCGTCATACCGGCAGGGATTGCCGGTATCCAGTTCACAGGGATGAGAAAGACCACCGCCTTCCTTGGCTTCTGGGTTCCGGCAATCCATGCCGGAACGACGTGTCCGGAGTTGCGGGAAATTATTTTCAACCAAATCCTTAGCTCAGTTCTTGATGCCAGCAAGTTTTATATTATCGTCACGGCTGTTTGCCGCACAATGCAATGCTCAACAGCGTAGCATGGACACAGTCTGCAGGAATGTTGAGTCAGGTAATGAATCCGGCATTTGTCATAAACAAACTTAGAATCAAGATCTAATCCTGGCTCCCATTCGATCGTATCAAAGACGACTGCGACTTTTTTAAAACATCGGTAATTTTTAATTCAATTAAAGACGCCAAAATTCAGACAAAGATTTTCCCCGCTTTCGCCGTAACTAAAGCTGATACCAAGCCAATACTCAGCTCTAGGCATAAAGGTCTTTATGATGACTGGAAAATTCTCATAACGATTATGAAAGCGCAGCATCACCCAGGCCAATGCGCGTTGTTATGGCGTTAGTCTTTTGGGCGACTGTCACGTAACTTTCAGAGTTATCGTTGTAAGAGTTGAATATTGAAGGGTCCCTCGCCAAAATACCCATCATGTATCAGTGCTCGCCTGTGTAACTACGCCCATATCAATACCAGTTTTAATTGTTTTCTCCCGGCAAGTTCATTATCCATCATCTCGCATCTGCCAACAGGATCAACATGATGCCTTAACCTGTCATATCTGTCCTTCACGCCTGACAACTTTGGCAAACAGTTTTGGTGTCCGCGCCTGATTGACGCATGCATGTCGCAAGGCAATGAATCAAAAAATTAAAAACAGTCTTTTGCCAGCGAGCCACTCGGCAACCCACCAGGTTTTTAATCTTATATATCAACAACTTAATAACTTTTCGCCTTCGGTTTACAGCCATTGGTAAATGGCTAAATGGATTTAATACTCGCTACCCACTCATTTACGCATACTGGCATACTTGATGCTTAATACAGTAAATCTTTATTACTTATTGAGAAACTGTCATGCAAACACTGGCGCCAACATCCAAAAAACAAACACGCTTCGCTAGGCTTTTGCTAAGTGCATGCTTGGCTTTCAGCCTGCAACCCGTCAATGCTGCAACCTTAATCGATGACTTTGATGACTTTCAAGAAGCGCATAGCATTGTCCAGCCAAGTAGTGGTCCGCTTGTCATTTCCTCAACTGAATTGAGCGGCGTAATAACCAGAAGCTTTGCTATCAGCGCAACAGGTGATGCGGACAGTGGCAGGATGTACTCAGAGCTTGGTGATCTGAGTATCGCAAGCGATTCCGGCACAGTGGTTAATGCCAGTGTTAGTTACAACTTTGACAATATCAATCTTACGAATCTGGCTAACGCGCTGGTATTCGATATTGAATCAGATCTCGCTACCCAGATTGAAATTATTGTCAATCAGTCATCCAGTTTTGTTTTCCAAAACTCGCCACAGTTGACTCAGTACGTTGTGCTGTTTTCCAGCTTTAGCGCTCCTGAAGCATTTGCTCAATTAGCCAGCATGCGAATCAATTTCCATACCTTGGAGGATGGCGATTTACTCATGAGTGGGATTTCAGCAAGCATGGTATCAGTACCCGAACCCTCAGTAGCTGCATTGCTGACTATTGGCTTACTGGCGTTACGCCGCAACAAAATTAAGGCAATACCAGTTAAGGCTTAAGATTCGAAATTACAGCGATATTTTCATTACTCCAGCAGAAACCAAATCCATGAATAAATACTCACTCACACTAGTCGGTTACGCACTGGCAATCAGCAGCTTCCTGTTTCAACCTGCACATGCCGGCATTCTGATGCTGGACAATTTCAATCATCAACAAGTCATTGTCGATTACGGCAATACCTTTGGAGCGACTAGCAACACTTTGGATAATATTACCGGTACCGATCTGCATGACGTCACCCGGCAATTTATTGCAGAAGCCAGCTTTGGCAAAATATCGTACCAGACCAAAATAGATGTAAAGCAAGATAGTGGTGAACTAGCTATCTCTAATGATCCAAGATCAGCTGTTCTGGCTAGCGTACTGTGGAACTTTCAGCCTATTGACTTGACAAGCCATGGCGACACCCTGTTGTTTGATATCAAAAAACTCAATCTCAATGTAAACATTGAATTTATCGTTAACGGTGTTTCCAGCAGTGGTATCAAGAATTTCACTGAGGTGGGAGACGTGGAATTCAGTTTTAGTGATTTCTCACAACCCGAGCAATTCGGCAATGTCAGTAGTTTACGTTTGAATTTCTCAGGCCCAGGCAGTTGGGATGGACAGTTCGGTGCGCTTTCGATCTTAAACCGCTCACCAGAACTTGTTGGCTCAGTTCCTCTGCCACCGTCTTTTATTCTGATGGCAAGTTCACTGATTGGATTGGTTACTATTACACGCTCAAAAAGATCCTGATTACAATCAGCCAACGTTGGCTGACTAAGACCTTCAAGCCGCTTCGTCCATCAGGACAGGCGGTTTTTTTATGCCGGCTTGTTTTTAACTGAGCAGTTCTTAACCCTATACTTAAATACCCTGCATGCCCACATCGCCGAGATTGTGAGCTCAACTGCATGTTCGGATTTCACTAAATATCAAAAGACTCAACAACGCATTTTATTTGCATATTTTGATAAAAATACTCACCCTACTTCAGAACGTCCCCAATCCATCATTTGCAGATAATTGATGGCACAAGTTGAAATTTAGCATTCTTGGCTTATGCTTGAAGTCAGGAAAATCTTACATGTATATCTAAGATAGATCCCTGCCTGGATTTTTGGAAAAAGTAAGCTATACAGTAACCAATGCCCGCACTCAGTAATTAACAGCCTGACTCTTTGAAATGACAATGCCAAATAATTCGACTTTGTTACCAATTTACGACTTTTCACCTTCACTGAATACCAGTTACTTAAAGAAGATTCTTCCCTTACTGAATGAACATCAAATTGCTGCCAATCCTATCAATTACGCGATTTTTTACGACTACATAACTGAGCATAATCCCTCTTTAACTGCTGCTGTTAATAATCTGCTGAATCAAGGTAAACCTTTTGACAGTGATGTCAGTATTGAACTATATGGCAATTATGTCTGCAATGCGTCTCTGGAATCGTTTGATCAAATTCACACTCAAATAAACAAAGTCATACGCCAGGCAACTGATGCCATTAATGAAACGCACAGCAAAGCCGAGCAAACCAATGATAGCTTCCAAAAAAAATCCGTATTACTGGAAAACACTTCCGAAATAGCAGACTCGCAAACGATTCTGCAGGAAATTATTCAGGAAACCAAAGCGCTGGTGGTGACCAGTCAGTCCATGCAGACCCAATTGAATCAAGCCAATCTTGAGATGGAAAAGCTCCGTACCGAGTTAAATCAGGTCAGGCAAATGGCGGTCACCGATGGCTTGACCGGATTATTAAACCGTCGCGCTTTTGACCAAACCTTGAACGAAGTGATAGAACAATCGGGGGACGAGGTGACCTGTTTATCCATGCTGGACATTGATCATTTCAAAGGTATCAATGACGAATACGGTCATACCATCGGCGATAATGTCATCAAATTTGTCGCTTCGCTACTGAAAAAACATGCTGAAGAGCATCACCATGTAGCTCGATACGGCGGGGAAGAACTGGCGATTATCATGCCCAAAACCCCCAAACAAAAAGCCATAGAGATTTCAGAAAACATTCGCATCGAAATGGAAAAAAGCCGCTTAAAACGCAAAACCGATAACCTGACGCTTCGTCAAATTACCATTTCAATCGGCATCGCTGAATTACAATCCAACGATGATCCGGAGAGCTTTATCAATCGGGCGGACAATGCGCTATATCAAGCCAAAGAATCCGGTCGCAATAAAGTGATGCATTAATCAGGCATAAAAAAACCGGCCACCCCCAGATGGCGCAGCCGGTTTTTGAACTATGCAGAACCCAACACACTATGGCATGTACATACCGCCATTGACGTGTAAGGTTTCGCCCGTTATGTAAGAAGCCTGTTCGGAAGCCAGGAAAGACACTGCATGTGCAATCTCTTCAGGCTGACCTAAACGACCCAGGGCGATAGAGCCCAACAGCGCGTTTTTAATGTCATCCGACAGCTCTTTAGTCATATCCGTATCGATAAATCCCGGCGCTACCGTATTGACCGTAATACCTCTTGAACCTACTTCTTTAGCCATGGACTTGGCAAAGCCAACCATACCGGCCTTGGCTGCTGCGTAATTGGTTTGTCCGGCATTACCAGTAGAACCTACAACAGAAGAAATATTGATGATGCGACCATAACGCACTTTCATCATGCCACGCAGAACCGCTTTACTCATCCTGAAAATTGACGTGAGGTTGGTGTTGATAATGTCATCCCATTCCTCATCCTTCATGCGCATCAACAAATTATCTCGGGTAATACCCGCATTGTTGACCAGCACTGCGGGTGTGCCGTAGGTATCGCCAGTGGTTTTGATAAAGTTCTCAATATCAACGGCATCGCTGACATTAAGTTTGTAACCTTTGCCGTTGTCAGCCAGATAAGCCGAAATAGCCTCAGCGCCACTATCCGAGGTAGCAGTGCCGATCACAAAGAAACCATCAGCCACCAATTGTTCAGCGATTGCGCGGCCAATACCCCGACTGGCACCGGTCACAATAGCGAGTTTTTTATTTATGCCCTTATCAGCATCCATTTAATTGCTCCAAAACAGAATTTAACGAGTCAGGATCGAAGATAGTCATGTGTGCAGCATCGGGCGCAATGCGCTTGTTCAAGCCCATCAACACCTTACCCGGACCGCATTCTACAAAAGTACTCACACCTTGTTCATGCATGAATTTCACACCTTCCACCCAGCGCACTGGATTAAACAGCTGTTCTTTCAATGCATTGCGAATCACTTCCGGAGAACCATGTGATTTGACATCGGCATTGTGAATCAGGGTTACGTTAGGCATTTCAACATTGATGTTTTGCAAAATGTCATTCAATGTATCGGCAGCCGCTTCCATCAATCGGCAATGTGACGGTACGCTAACCGGTAATTTCAAAGCACGTTTGGCCCCCAAGGCTTTCAAGGCATCGATTGCTCTATCGACAGCCGCGGTTTCGCCTGCTATCACCACCTGCCCCGGTGCATTAAAATTGGCAGCGGCAACAATTTCACCGTTAGCGACTTCGGCACAGGTATTGACGACCTGATGATCCTGCAATCCCAAAATAGCGGCCATCGAACCGACGCCCATCGGAACCGCTGACTGCATCAGGCGACCACGCTCGGCCACCAATTGAACCGCATCCTCAAAGGCAATCGAGCCGGAACAAACCAATGCGGTGTATTCACCCAAGCTATGCCCAGCCATCCAGGCGGGGCGGACTGTAGATTGCTCACACCAAACCCGCCAAAATGCTACCCCGGCAGCCAACATGGCTGGCTGGGTGTTTTCGGTTTGATTTAAGTCGCCTTCAGGACCATTTTCGACCAGATTCCATAAATCCAAACCCAATACAGCAGAAGCCTGCTCAAAAGTATGTTTGATCTGCGGGTAAACAGTTGCCATGGCTGACATCATGCCTACCGATTGCGAACCTTGCCCAGGAAATACAAAGCCTAAATTATAGTTTTGCTCGTTCATAGTTGTTATTTTTAGTATTTGATTAATGCGGAACCCCAGGTAAACCCAGCACCAAACGCTTCCATCAGTACCATTTGGCCTTTTTTTATGCGGCCATCGCGCACACCCTCATTAAAAGCCAGTAACAGGGAAGCCGATGAGGTATTACCTTGATTTTCCAGAGTCAGTATCACCTGATCCATGGTCATGCCTAATTTTTTTGCCGTCGCTGCAATAATGCGGGTGTTGGCTTGATGCGGCACCAACCAGTCTATATCGCTGTGTTGCAAGCCATTGGCTTCCAACGTTTCATCGACGATACGTCCCAAGGTGTTGACCGCCACTTTAAAGACTTCATTGCCGCGCATACTGATAAAACCCGGCTCACTTTGCCTGGCTTCAACTGCGACTTGTGGGTTGGGACAATACAATAAATCTTCGTAGCCGCCATCGGAATGGATATGGGTAGACAAAATACCGGGCTGATCAGAAGCCGCCAGCAGAACGGCGCCCGCGCCATCACCAAACAAAATGCACGTACCCCTATCCGTCCAGTCCACGATCCGCGAGCAAACCTCCGAACCGACCACCAATACTGTTTTACAAAAACCGGTTTTGATATATTGATCGGCAATACTCAACGCAAACACCGAACCGGAACAGGCCGCCTGCACATCAAAACCGACGCAATTTTTAATACCCAAACGTTCCTGTAGAAGACAGGCCGTGCTGGGATACACTCGATCTGGCGTGCCCGTGGCCACAATGATTAAATCAATGGTATCGACATCGATACCGGCCATATCAATGGCCTGCCTTGCAGCCATTTCAGCCATACTGGACGCAGTTTCATCCGGACCGGCGATCCGGCGATTTTTGATGCCGGTACGTTCATAAATCCAGCTATCGGAGGTCTCGACCATGGTGGAAATGTCTTCGTTGCTTCTAATGGTCGGCGGTAGATATCCACCGGTACCAATCACATTAGTCCAGAGAGTCATTGAGACTCCTTTTGAGCCAAGGTAATTTGCAATTTTTCACTGATTTTACGAATAACATCTTTTTCCACCTCTACTTCTGCCAGATGAATAGCGGTTTCAAAAGCCAGTGCATCGGCACCGCCGTGACTTTTGATGACTAAACCGCGTAAACCGATAAAACTGGCGCCATTATAAAGTCGCGGATCGATACTATCTTTAAATAATTTTAAAACCGGATACGCAATCAACCCGGCAAACTTGGTTAACAGGTTGCGGGAAAAGGTTTCTTTGAGTTTGACGGCGATCATTTTGGCGGCGCCTTCAATCGATTTGAGCGCCACATTACCAACAAAGCCATCGGTAACAATCAGATCGACTTTGACATGGCCGGCATTGATGGAATTACCTTCCACGTAACCAATGTAATTTAAACCCGAGTTCTCAAGTAATTTGGCAGCTGCTTTGACTTGCTCGTTTCCTTTCATGTCTTCTTCGCCGATATTCAACAAACCGACACGCGGACGTTCAATGTTTTCAACCGCTTTTACCACTTCTTCGCCCATGATGGCGAATTGATAGAGATGTTCTGCACTTGAATCAACGTTTGCGCCTAAATCCAGGACATGGGTATGCCCAAAAGTCGATGGCAAAGTTGAAATAATGGCCGGCCGCTCAATGCCTGGAATCATTTTCAATACAAAGCGGGCAGTCGCCATTAAGGCCCCGGTGTTACCGGCACTGACGCACGCATCGGCTTGACCGTCCTTGACCAGATTAATGGCGATCCGCATCGAAGAATCTTTTTTATTTTTTAACGCCTTTTGCGGAGGTTCGTCCATTTCGACGATTTGCGAAGCATGCTGGATACTGATTCGGTCTTTAAATTCAACTAATGCCTGAGACAACAGCTCATTCAGCACTACCTGATCGCCGACCATGATCAATTTTAATGTTGGATTTTTTCTTAAACAGGCCAGTGACGCAGGAACCGTCACTTGGGGACCAAAATCCCCACCCATAGCATCAATCGATAGAGTTGAGCTCACGCTTAGGACCTAACCCATGAAGTTTAAAGGAGGAGACACGTAAAAAAATAACGTGCCTTCATTGATATTTAACAATTTAAATGTACTGTCAGATACTGGTTTAAATGAACTGGCAAAAAAACGAAAAGCCGGGAAAAACCAGGCTTTTCGCTGAAATCTCAGCCATTGAACTACATCAGCAGTATCTAACAGGCGGGCGATATTTACTCTTCGTCGATGCTATCGTTGCTAGCAATGATTTGACGTCCTTTGAAAAAGCCATCGGGCGTCATGTGATGACGTAAATGCACTTCACCTGTTAACGGATCATTCGCCAGGGTTTTGCTGGTTAATGCATCATGTGAACGACGTTGACCGCGTCTTGAGCGCGATACTTTGCTCTTTTGTACTGCCATTTTTACTCTCCAGTTTTTTTAAGTTTGGCTAAAACAGAAAAAGGGTTATTGGTTTCGGTCTGACTATTATCGTCAAAATCAGGGTCTTTCGAACTCAGCTGCGGCATACAGTCATACCCGTGTTTAGGGTAATCTGGTAAAGACAACAATATCTCGTCTTCAATCAATTCATTCAAAGACACTTTCTCACCATTAAACATCAATGGCTCGCAGTCTATCTCCAACTGCTCTGCCTCTTGTAGCGAAGAGACCACACCCAGTTTGAATGACAAATCGATTGGCCATGCCAAAACCTGCAAGCAGGATTGGCATTCCAGTTCCAGCGTTGCTTTGATTTTGCCTGAAATAAGGGCGCGTTTGCCTTGTTTGCCAAACTGCACATTCACTTCAATTTCGCTATCGGTCTTCAAGACCATATCAGACAAACGCTCCAGCGCCGCTATATTGAGAGCGCCGGCCAGTATGCTCCGCCTTTCGGCGAATAATAAAGGATCAATAAGGTCGGGAAGTTTGTCTGACATAACTGTACAATCATACAGATAACTGACTGTTGCGTCAAACAGACAACCATATCACGTTAACATCACGATGCGAAAACTGATCCTAGCCTCAAACTCAAATTACCGTCGCCAGTTATTGGAAAAGTTGCAGCTGGAATTTGCCTGCTGCGGGAGTAATGTCGACGAAAGCCCTGCCAGCAATGAGCATCCGCAGGACATGGCACTCAGATTAGCAATTGCAAAGGCATATGCCATTCGTGACAACTTTCCCAATCATCTGATTATTGGCTCAGACCAAGTCGCCGCTTTAGATAATATTTTACTGGGAAAACCGGGCAATCGGGACAATGCTTTTCAGCAACTAAAAGTCCAGTCAGGCAAAAAAGTCAGCTTTTATACCGGCATTTGCGTATTGGATAGCCAGGGCGGCGAATTCAGAACCGATATGGATAAGTGCGAAGTTTATTTCAGAACGCTTAGCGATGCACAAATCGACCGGTATCTTGATAAAGAACAGCCTTTTGACTGCGCAGGCAGTTTCAAATCGGAAGGCTACGGCATCACCTTGTTCAGCAAAATTGCGGGCGACGATCCTAATAGCCTGATTGGCTTACCGCTGATCAAACTCGTCAATTTATTGCAAGCGTTCGGTTTGACCATTCCTTGATACCAAGTGTTTTATACCGGTAACAAATGCTGAAAAATCTCATGAAATTCATCATCAGCCTGCTGCATGACCTGTTCGATTTGCTCCCGTGTCAAGCGCATCACAACCAAACTTTCATCCGATATACCGACCAAAGTTTGCTCGATGGAACGACCGAATTCCCTATCATCAACCAAGCGCCCGGCCAGAGCGAGCAGGTGCGCGTCAAATCGATACTTTACCGCCGCATCCGGCAACAGACCACAGCCCACTATTTCAACCAGCGACTCAGGCAATTGCCAGACCTGTAATAATTCGCGACCCACATCGGCATGGGTAAAACCGACAATTTGCTGCTCAAACCCGGCCAATAATCGTCTATCCCGATTAATCGCAAACAAAACTTTTGCCATCTGCATCGGCATAACTTGATACATGACCAACACACCAATATCGCGCAACAAACCCGCCAGAAAAAAACGTTCGCTATTTGATGCTGCACTCTGTTGCCCCAGCATTTTGCAGACTACTGCACAATGCACACTCCGCATCCAAAATGCCGTCATATCTTCCAGGTCGGAGGGAATATTAACAAACCGATCCATCACGCAAGTAGCCAGCACCAAATTTGACAAATCATCACTGCCGACAATGGTGACAGCACGCGATAGTGTCTCGACTTTAGCTTGAAAACCATAAAAAGAACTGTTCACCAGTCGCAACAGTCGCGCAGAAAGCCCAGGATCTTTACTGATGACTCGGCCAATATCCGCCATGGAATAACGCGAGTCTTGGATCATGTCTTTCAGTTGAAAATAAATATCCGGCAGAGAAACCAGGGTGCTAACCTGTGCCACCACCTCCGAAGCCGATTTAAATCGCATGATTAACTTTTTCCGTAAAGATTGAGCACATGCTGAACGTAATTCTGGGTTTCCGGATAAGGCGGCACCGTATAGTGATATTTCATGACGGCACCTTCCCCTGCGTTATAGCCGGCTACAGCCAATTTCAGGTTGGAATTGAACATTCCCATCAAATCCTTCAAATAACGCGTGCCGCCGTCAACATTCTGCTCGGCATCATGCCTATCAATCACGCCATAACGTCTTGCAGTATCGGGCATCAACTGCATCAAGCCCACTGCACCCGCCGACGAAATCGCGTGCGGATTGTAAGCCGACTCGGCCTGTATCACCGCGTGCAATAACTTGGGATCCATTTGATGTTTGGCAGCGGCTTTGGCAATCAATTCCTGAAATTTTTGCCTATTGCCCGACATGAATTTCAAATCATGTTTGTAGGTTTTAGGTGGCGTACGAATGATCAACTTAAAGTTCACACCTTTTTCCGGACGATCGGTGTAATACACTCGTCCGTCCGTGCCAACTCGCTTGTAAATATCAGCCGATGCCATCGATGAAAAAGCCAGCAGTAGTAATATCGCTTTCTGCATTTTCATCAGATTGACCTTATCGAT
Organism: Methylomonas sp.; assembly: GCA_002928965.1. GTDB lineage: Bacteria > Pseudomonadota > Gammaproteobacteria > Methylococcales > Methylomonadaceae > Methylomonas. Next base: position 55,381 of record PERU01000017.1, on the reverse strand, counting down.
AACCTTAACTCGCGCTCACGATGCGAATCAAACTAGCCGCTTTGACCGCCTTGTCTCGGGCATCCGCAAGTGTGTTCTGGCTGGTCGCCAAAGCCACGCCCATGCGCCGCGTCACAAAAGACTCCGGTTTGCCAAATAAGCGCACTTCACTGTCGGGCACCGATAATGCAAGCTCCAAGCCCTCATAAATCACAGATTTGGCAGCAACCCCCCCCAAAATAACAGCGCTTGCGCCGGTACTTTCCTGATTGGTGCACACCGGTAAACCTAAAATCGCCCGCGCATGCAGATCAAACTCGCTTTGTCGTTGCGTCACCATGGTAACCATGCCGGTATCATGCGGACGCGGACTGACTTCGCTAAACCAGACCTGATCACCCCGCACAAACAGTTCAACCCCGAACAAACCTAAACCACCCAGTGCTTCGGTGACTTTAGCAGCTATGTGTTGCGACAAGGCAATAGCCTTTTCAGTCATCGGTTGTGGCTGCCAGCTCTCCCGATAATCGCCATTTTCCTGCACGTGCCCTATCGGCTGACAAAAATGCGTCTCCACTTGGCCGTCAATATTTAAAGCACGGACCGTCAACAACGTAATTTCAAAATCAAACTCAATGCAGGCTTCGACAATAACCTTCCCGGTGTCGGTACGACCGCCCGCCTTGGCATAATCCCAGGCAGCTTTAAGTTTATCTGCAGTTTTGACCATAGACTGACCTTTGCCGGACGATGACATGGTCGGTTTGATGAAACAGGGATAACCTATGCCGGCATCCACCGCACCCTGCAATTGCTCGAAGGTTTCCGCAAAGGCATATTTCGAGGTCGGCAAGCCCAATTCAGCGGCAGCCAGTTGACGAATGCCCTCACGATTCATGGTCAACTGAATGGCTCTGGCATTTGGTACGATTTTGACATTGCCTTCGGCTTCGATTTCAGCCAAAGCATCGGTGGCAATGGCCTCGAGTTCCGGCACGATCAAATTCGGTGCTTCCAAAGCAATCAAGGCCTTTACAGCATTCGCATCGGTCATATCGATGACATGACTGCGATGAGCCACCTGCATAGCCGGCGCATCGGCGTAACGATCAACGGCGATCACTTCAACGCCGTAACGTTGCAAGGAAATAGCAATTTCTTTGCCTAATTCACCGCTACCTAACAACAAGGCTTTAGTTGCAACAGAACTGCCGGGAGTACCTATTTTCATTACGATTTGGTCAAATAATTTTCAATGTCTTGTTTGGAAAAGCCGATTTTCTTCGCCACCCGATCCGCATGACTGACCCGCGATATACCGGGTATCAATCTAAACGTCGGTAATTCATCAGCAAATTCCACCTGTTTTGGGCTGGTAATACGTCTTTTGACAAACACATCCACCAGTTGATGGTTATGGGTAATCAAAATCGTACTATTGCCCTTGCGGTAAAACCCATCCAGCACATCAATGGATGACTGCATTTTCTCTTCAAAGGTAGTGCCTTCTGCCATTTCGTCAAGCACCAACAAACTTTTTGATGTCGTTGCCAGGAAAATATCGCGGGTGCGTTTTAGTTCAGTACCGAAGCGGCCTTCGCCATCATCGAGGTGACTGATTTCCGGCGCCTGATAGAAAATCCTGTCGGCCACACTCAGTTTGGCCAAACGAGCCGGCACGTAACAGCCGATTTGCGCCAATACCTGGATTTGGGTAATTGTTTTGCAGAAAGCCGTTTTGCCACCGCTGTTGGGCCCGGTCACACACACCAGCCTATCTTCGCCCATCTCAAAATCATTACCCACATAGGCGGGATTTTTATTACCCAGTACCGGATTTTTGGCGCTCAGCAACTGCATGGCATGCCGCTCTGTAGCCTGCATCTCCGGCAACACAGTTTCACTGCCATAAGATTCAGAATATTTGATAAATGCCAGCAGCTCGTCAAGTTGCCCCAAGCCATCGAGTAGCTCGCCCAACGCCTGCGATTGCCTAAACCGATTTCGCAACGGAATGATGCAATTATCTCGATCATAACCACCAATAACCGGAATATACGCCAGCATCAACGGCAGGAAAAACACCGAAGCCACCGATATGCCATCGCGGGTAAATTGAAATAGATCAGTGGGAAATACTTTTGCCAAACCCCAGATGGCGGCAATAATCAGACCAATCAACATGGGCTTGAATAACGTCGGCCTAAAGATGGTAGCCGGCGAAAAAGAATTTTTGCGTTCTTGCTTGCTTTGTATGCCCTGTTCGCTGTTATAAACCGGCCCAACCATCAACGAATAATCGTTGCTATTGCTGAAATTAGCGATTTTGTCAAACACACTTTGCAAGTAAGGCGTCTGCGGCAGCCCGGAATTCTGAATTGCCCCAACCAGATTCAGCACCGCATTGACACCTCGCCGATATTGCTTATAACCGTAGCCTTCTATCTGATGGCGTTCACGCGCAGTGCCAAATCCACCCAAAAACTCACCAAACAACAATAGATATAACCGATCCTCGCTGGCAGCCGCATCTGCAACAATGTTTTCTACATTTAATCGCACATCAGGGTTATCGCGTATTTCCCGAACCGCTGCCTGTTTTGCCTCAATAGCATCTAGATCAGCCAAAGGCTGGGTCAGCGAACGGTATAAAACTGTCTGACCGGCAACGCTGCTGGCGTAATTGACGTGATCGAACAGCTCATCGACTTCGATAGTGTTGAATGCGCCTGCATCCAGCACCCCTTCCCCGGTTGGCAAGGGCTGACTTTTGCGCACCACAGGCCATTGATCGTCATTCCAGCTTTGTAATACGTTTTGTTGCATGCTGCCTCCCGGTTTATTGATGCCGTATCAGGATACGGCTTTTATGAATTCGGACCCCACCAACACCAAGAGCATTGCCATCACGTTGCGCTGGCTGGCCGATTATTTTCGATTAATCAAATTCAAAAATTCTGAGCGGGTGCTGATTTCTTCGCGGAAAATCCCCAGCATTACCGAAGTGGTCATCACCGAATTTTGTTTTTCCACACCACGCATCATCATGCACAAATGCTTGGCTTCAATCACCACCGCCACCCCGCGGGCATCGATAGCTGTTTCGACCGCTTTGGCGATTTGTCGGGTCAATTGTTCCTGAATCTGCAAGCGCCGACCATACATATCCACAATCCGCGCCAACTTGGACAGCCCCAAAACCTTGCCTTTCGGCAGGTAACCAATGTGGCATTTACCGATAAATGGCAACAGGTGATGTTCGCACAAAGAGTACAGCTCAATATCTTTTACAATCACCATGTCTTCGGTATCGGCGGTAAAGATAGCGCCGTTCAATACCTCATCCAGACTTTTTTCATAGCCGTTATTCAAAAACCTGAAGGCTTTGGCCGCCCGTTTAGGGGTATCGCGTAAACCCTCCCGATTCACGTCCTCGCCTATTGCCTCAATTATCTTGGAGAAATACTCTTCCATCGCCACCCCCGGGTAAAAAATGCTGTGAGTATACAGTATCAAAAGGTAAATTCTAGGGCGCGCAACAGCACCCGCTCATCGGCCCCGGCCTTATTGGCATTTTCGCTCAAATGCCGCCTCCAGGCCCTTGCGCCATCCCTGCCATGAAACAAACCCAGCAGATGTCGGGTGATACTGTTCAGTCGCTCACCTTGTTGTAACTGCTGTTTCACGTATGGAATCAACGCCAAAATCACCTCTTGTCTGGATTTAAGCGGATAGTCATCAGCAAATAGCTGTCTATCCACCTCACTCAGCAAATAAGGGTTGTGATACACCTCTCTCCCCAACATCACACCATCAACCTGTTGTAACAATTTTTCAGACGCATGGAGAGAAGTAATACCACCGTTTATGATGATTTCAAGCTGCGGAAAATCCTGCTTGAGCTGAAATACCCACTCAAAGCGTAACGGCGGCACCTCGCGATTTTGTTTGGGGGACAATCCCGATAACCAGGCTTTACGGGCATGCACAATAAACGTACGGCAACCGCTGGCAGCGACGGTGGCAATAAAATGCGTCAGTTCTTCATAAGAATCCTGATCGTCAATACCAATCCGTGACTTCACCGTCACCGGAATCGACACAACTTGCTGCATCGCCGCCACGCATTCTGCAACCAACGCCGGCTCAGCCATCAAACAAGCCCCAAACTGGCCGTTTTGCACCCGATCACTCGGGCAACCGATATTCAAATTGATCTCATCGTAACCATAGGTTTGGGCAATCTGTGCGCACACCGCCAAATCCTGCGGATTGCTACCGCCCAATTGCAGCGCCAGCGGATGCTCTTCTAAACTAAACTGCAAATGCCGCTGCTGCTTACCGTGCAAAATAGCGCCAGTTGTGACCATTTCCGTATACAAAACCGCGTGCCGCGACATCAGCCGATAAAAATACCGACAATGCCTGTCGGTCCAATCTAGCATCGGCGCTACGCAGAAAGTGTGGTTATTGATTGTATTGGGTTCCAAAGCGTGGATAGCTTGATCACTTGAGTTAGACAGGCAAGATTTATCGATATTTTTGGACATTTACTAGAAACTTTTAACTATTTTGCAACGTAACAGTGCACAAGAAATCGAATCAATTTTAAATTCTTTGCACCAAAATTTTTTCACTAACCGTCAAGCCTATAATCGTTACCAACAATCTTTGGCTAGAGATTTTAACGCAGTCTGTATTGGTATCGAATAAATTGGTGGCGGCCTTGTCAAATCAATTAGCCACCCGTTTCGGGTTTGCAAGCCACCGTGTCGAGAGGAATCTGTTTGTACGGCAAGTCGATTTTCACTCAGTATTTAAATTAGCGGCTAGTTCTTTGGCAGATTTCAGGTTTCACCTTACAGAAGTCTAGTATTCCGGCATGGATTGGCTTCATGGAGGGTTCGAAGCTCCATCCAGGACACTGGATACCCGCTTCCCGGCGGGTATGACGGTCTTTCTTCTAATCTGACAAAGTAGAACTGTCCCAATTGAATTTCAGTCAATTAAATCGTGGCCATCTGGAGGGATGGTCAATGATATTACGGGGAACCAACTGGTGCTGTTGAAACGCGTCAGGACTAAATTTAAAAGGCATGCGCATAGCACACAACCAAGACAGGAAGAATTCCAATGTGCTGGCTTTTTTGGCTATAACTAATGGGTGGCTCGTATATCCCTGTTCCACAACGGTTCATCCTGGCACTACTTCAGGTTTCATCAATAGCGGTCATTAGAGTATCAAGCCTTATGCCATGGGGACGTTCACGGTAACGGTATTACCGCCGAATTCGCGCAGTACGATGCTGCATTCCAGATTGCCAAGACATCCGTCGCAAGCATTTATCCTTGTCAAGCAATCGCTATTTCCTTATTCTTGTCGGCTAATTTAATAAGGAGAATACCATGCGCGTCGCTGAATTGATGACCAGCAAAGTCTTTACCGTTGAACCCAACGATTTGATCGATCGGGTTTTTTTCCTGATTCATTATGAAAAAATCCGTCATCTACCCGTTGTGGATAAGGGCAAATTGGTGGGTATTGTGTCTGATCGGGATTTGTATAAAGCGTTGGGGCCCAAGAGTAATTCCAATGCCGTGGAAGCCAACAAAGACAATACACAGTTACACGTGGTATCCCAGAAAGTGGTGCATATCATGCACCGTGGTGTGTATACCGTCACTGCCGACACCTTGCTATCCGATGCTGCTGCGATGATGGCGGAACACCGGATAGGTGCCTTGCCTGTGGTGGATGGAAACAAATTGATCGGCATTTTGTCTGCAACCGATATTTTGCGGATATTCGCCAAATTGGAACATGCTCGTGAAGATCGCGAGAAGCGTATCGCTGAAGGCCAAAAGCCATAATTCGGCCTTGTTGGCTTTTTGCGGCAACTTTCGGTTTAGAAGTTCTGTATAATCCCCCATTAGAGTTGGCCGAGCAGCCGCCGTTTCATGTAAATGAAAGGGAGGAAAGTCCGGGCTCCATAGGGCAGGGTGCCAGGTAATGCCTGGGAGGCGTGAGCCTACGGAAAGTGCCGCAGAAAATATACCGCCTGGTTTTTCGGAACCCGGTAAGGGTGAAATGGTGCGGTAAGAGCGCACCGCGCGGCTGGTAACAGGCGTGGCAGGGAAAACCCCACCCGGAGCAAGATCAAATAGAGGCACATACGCGTGGCCCGCGCGGTGCCTGGGTAGATTGCTTGAGCGTCAGAGTGATCTGACGCCTAGATGAATGGCTGTTCTCGACAGAACCCGGCTTACAGGCCAACTCTTTCTCTTCCCTTTTGCAATTCGCAAAACCGTTCTTGATGACTTTAAAAACTGACGAATTCTTTAGCAGAGCCGACGAACTGATCGCAGCCGGTCGCTTTATCGATAGTAAAGGCTGGGTGCCTGCCACCAGCGGCAACTTTTCGGCCAAACTCAGCGACGGCACAATTGCCATTACCGTGTCCGGCAAACATAAAGGCCATCTGCAACGCGACGATATCATGTTGATTGATCAAAGCGGTGCTTCTCTGGATGGTCAGAAACCGTCCGCAGAAACCCTTTTGCACACTGCGCTGTATCTGCGTTACCCGCAGGTAAACGCCATTTTGCACCCCCATTCCATCAATGCCACCTTGGCGGCCCGCTTGTTCAAACACGAAATCGTGCTGGAAGATTACGAGCTGTTAAAAGCATTAGCCGGTATCGTTACCCACGACAGCCGCATTACCATCCCCATCTTCGCCAACGATCAAAACATCCCTCGGCTTGCCAGAGCTGTCGACGAATATCTTGATCACCACGGCGACATTCATGCTTATATCATTGCCGGTCACGGTTTTTATACCTGGGGTGGCTCGGTAGCTGAAACCCTGCGCCATCTCGAAGCGCTGGAATTTTTATTCGATTGTGAAATACGTCTGCACGGAGTCAAACAACCATGAGCGCACTCACCATTTACCCCGTTGATCAACCCGAACAAGGTATCACCACTCGGGATTTTGCCGCGATTGCCGAACAACTCAAAGCTGTTGGGGTACAATTCGAACGCTGGGAACCCAGTAGCGAGTTTGTCTCGGAAGCTGAAGTGCAATCCGTGATGGATGCCTATCAAGCAGACATCGACAGACTGATGCTGCACTATGGCTTTAAATCGGTGGACGTGGTCAGCCTGAAACCGGATTACCCGGAAAGACACGCCATGCGGCAGAAGTTTCTTTCGGAACACACTCACAGCGACTTTGAAGTGCGGTTTTTTGTGGAAGGTCGCGGGCTGTTTTACCTGCATATCGCTGACAAGGTTTACGCCATTCTCTGCGAGCAAGGCGATTTGATCAGCGTACCAGCCCATACTAAACACTGGTTTGATATGGGCGAAACACCGGACTTCAAATGCATCCGCCTGTTCACCACGGCGGATGGCTGGGTGGCCGATTTTACCGGCGACAAAATTGCCGAACATTTCCCAACCTTCGATCGCTATCTGACGACCTTATGATCAAAGCCATCATTACCGACATCGAGGGCACCACGTCCTCTTTATCTTTTGTCAAAGACGTATTGTTTCCGTATGCTCGCCAGCATTTGGCTGATTTTGTCCGCCAACATCAGCATGACGCCGGCATTTGCGCTTTGCTGAACGACGCGCGACAACTGTCTGATCCGCAAGCCGATATTGAACAATTAATCGCGCAATTCATTGACTGGTTAGACAACGACCAAAAAATCACCCCATTGAAATCCCTGCAGGGCTTGATCTGGGAGGATGGCTATCAGCAAGCTGCTTTTACAGGTCATATCTATAAAGATGCAGTTGACTGCCTGCGGGATTGGAAAGCCCATGGTCATGATTTATACGTGTATTCTTCAGGCTCGGTGCATGCACAAAAACTGTTATTCGCCCACACCGAATATGGCGACTTAACCCCATTATTTTCCGGTTATTTCGACACCCATATCGGTGGCAAAAAAGAAACCGCTTCTTACCAAGCCATTATCAAGCAAATCGGCCAACCCGCCGACGCCATTGTGTTTTTATCAGATATTAAAGAAGAACTCGATGCAGCCCGCATCGCCGGTATGCACACCTATTGGTTAACGCGGGAACCATCGCCCGATACTCAAGCCATTCATCCTCGAGTAGCCAGCTTTTCTGATATTGAATTGTAATTAACAGGCGCTCAGCCATGAAAATCGCCATTCTCTCCAGGGATGCGACACTGTATTCCAGTGTACGCTTGCTGGAAGCGGCCATGGCACGCGGCCATGATGCCCGCGTGCTGGACCCAACCCATTGCTACATGAACATCACCTCGATGAAACCCTCGATTCACTATCAGGGTGAAAATCTGCTGGGTTATGACGCAGTGATTCCCAGGATAGGTGCTTCGATTACCTTTTATGGCACAGCCGTTTTAAGGCAGTTTGAAGTCATGGACACCTTTTGTCTCAATAACTCCGCCGCTATCAGCCGCTCCCGTGACAAATTGGCTTCCAGCCAGTTACTGGCCCGTAAAGGCATCGATTTACCCATCACGGCTTTTGCGCATAATCCGGACAACATCGAAGATTTGATTGCCGAAGTAGGCGGCGCGCCACTGGTGATCAAACTGGTGGAAGGTTCGCAAGGTATCGGCGTGGTGCTGGCCGAAACGGACAACGCCGCTCGTAGTGTAATTCAGGCCTTTATGGGCTTGAATGCCAACATCATGGTGCAGGAGTTTATTCAGGAAGCCAAAGGCAGCGACATTCGCTGTTTTGTGATTGGCGATAAAGTGGTAGCGGCCATTAAACGTCAGGGGCAAGAGGGCGAGTTCCGCTCCAACCTGCATCGCGGCGGCAGCGCCACGCTGATCCGACTCACACCTCAAGAGCGGGCGACCGCAGTGCAAGCCGCTAAAATCATGGGTTTGAATGTCTGTGGCGTTGACTTGTTACGTTCCAATCGCGGACCGTTGGTTATGGAGGTCAATTCCTCTCCCGGCCTGGAAGGCATCGAAAAAACCTCCGGCAAAAACATTGCCGACCTGATGATCGAATACATCGAAAAAAACATTGCCCAAAAACCGCGCTGATTTTGCCGGTAACGGCTCAGCCGCACTACCGTCATTCACGCTAACCACCGTGTACGCTTGGACGCCATCCCACCCAATAAAAATTGGAATAACGCCAGTTGTGATTGCATGGCCTTACGACTTCGTCAAAAATAAGTTCCCGAATAACCGTTCCCGCCAAACCGTTTTTGTTGAGCAAAGTAAGCCCCCTTCAGGTGCATGGCATTAACAAGAAACGGGTGATGTTTGAGGCGATTTTTTAAATTTTTCGCTCACCCATAAGCAATTAATTTTATATCTATAAAAAAGCTGTTTTTTGAGAGCAAAGTCGAAGCAAGAAGGGTTTAGCGCGGCGAGAGCCTGTATTTCCGCGTCCATCCTTCGACAGAGTCAGAGAGTTTTCGGCAACCCAGGCCTCAGTAACGATCACCGCACTGCTGCCCTGCCCCGGAAATTGAACGGCAGTTTTCTGTGAGCGACGCCGTAAAAGACTAATCTCAGTAAAAAACCAGACATTTCAGCAAGCTTGTCTATACTGCATATTCGAAAGCAAAAGATTACATTTTTCCGTCCCAGTCTGTTTGCTTTTACCCACGGCAATAGCTAATCCTGGGAAATTCCTAATGATTTTGAATACCACATATGAGCATTCGAATTACACAAAGAACTGATTTCAGATTACTTTTTCTCGCAACTTCATTGGCTGTCTGTTTCGGTTTGTTGCAATTTTCCGGCACCGAATTGCCCTTTTATTCTTACTTGCTACTGGCAATGCTTATTGCCAGTAGCATCTATTTGTCGCATCGGCAACGTTCAAACTGGTATTACCAGCAACAACATCAAATGACCGAGCTTGATCGAGTCATGAATACCTATCACAGCCTATCCGACGAAGCGTTGGTGCATGCCAAAGCCCAGTTCGACAGTTATGATGCTGAAATTTCTGACGCCAAAACCATCATACGCGAGTCTGTTGAAAGCTTGTCTGCCAGCCTGACAGGCTTGCAAAATATGTCAGTTGTGCAGCGTGAAGCCATTGTCAACCTGATCAATGAAGTACTGCAAATGGCCGGCAAACAGCAAGATGAAATGGCATACGAGCAAACCGGCATTCAACGATTTTTTCATGAAACCAATCTGTTGATTGCCGAATTTATCCAAAAAATACATGAATTACAGGATAACAGCCTAAGGATCACCTGCAGTTTCGCGCAAATGAAAACTCAAGTCGATCGCATCAATAGCATGTTGAATGACATTTCCAATATCACTCGCCAAACCGATCTGCTGTCACTCAATGCGGCCATAGAGGCGGCTCGCGCTGGTGAAGCGGGACGTGGCTTTGCAGTAGTGGCAGATGAAGTCCGAAAATTGGCAGGAAATACCGGTGAATTTAACAGCGAAATCCGTAAAACGCTTAACGCCATTTTGAAATCGATGCAGGATGTAGATGAAAGTGTCACAAAAGCATCCGAGATAGACCTGAGTATTGCGGAACACTCGCAGGAAAATCTAAACAACCTTAGCACCGAACTGATTAATCTATCCAGTGCGGCCAGAGAACATTCACACCACATCACCGAAGTCACAGAAAAAATCCATAAACTCACCATGGAAGGTGTAATGGCCGTCCAATTTGAAGATATTGTCACGCAAATGATGGATAGAATTTTGGATAAAACCCTGTCCTTGAGTCAGTTTTTTCTGCGCTTCATGGAATTGCACAATGACAGAAACGAAACCAGCGGTTATCACCGCTTCAACAAGCGTATTGAGGGCATGCAGTCGCTGTTGACTCACAAACCGCTGTCCAATCTGAATAACCCTGCTGAAAAATCCAACCAGGAAGTGGAATTGTTCTAAGCGGGATACTAAATAGCGGAATGAATGTTCAGGTTTACTCTGAAAGTCGCGACAGTAGGCCTTTTATTTGTCGGGGCGACTGCGGTACTTTGATGATCATTCGTGTTTTACTGCCATTGGAGGGAAATCGGCAATCCGACTGGATTGAATTTCAGATTGCCGATCAATAATCTTTGCTATTTTTCCAATGTCACAAATGCCAGCTTTGAAATGCCGGCATGCTGCACACTGGCCATCACTTCGGCGACTTTACCGTAATTCACTGCTGAATCCGCGTAAACATGCACAGTCAGTTCCGGGTTTGCAGCCAATTCGGTTTGCAGGGTGGTTTCTAACGCTGCCAAATCGGCAACCGGGTTTTTGTTGAGTGTGACGCCGCCCTGGGCGTCGATACCGAGTTGCATAGGCTGCTTCTCGATATCCGGGGTGGTAGATGCTGTTTTGGGAAGCGCCACGTTCACTGATTGGGTAAGTAACGGTGCAGTGACCAACAAAATAATCACTAACACCAACATTACATCCACCAGCGGCGTGACGTTAATCTCGCTAACCGCTTCGTCGTCGTCTGATTGCGTTTTAAATCCCATCGATTACTCCTACTCCTTTGTAGAGTTGTCGCCAAAAGCGATATGTAAAAAACCGTCGACAAAATGCTCGAGCGAGGCTCGATGATGTTTGGCGCGGCGTATAAAAAAGTTGTATGCCAATACAGCAGGAACAGCAACCGCAATACCTATTGCCGTTGCGATCAAGGCATCGCCAATAGGGCCTGCAACCACGTCCAGACTGGCAGAACCACTGGCACTAATGTCGTGCATGGCATTCATGATGCCCATTACGGTGCCAAATAATCCGACGAAAGGCGCAGTACTGCCAATGCTGGCGAGCATGGTCAATCCGCTTTCTATCCTGCGTTGTTCATCTTGAGTCTGTTTTCGCAACGCCTGCTCCAGTAAATCCTGAGGAGAACCACGAAACTTAAGGCTTGCAACGGCAACAGGGTCATTCAACTCTGCCAGCCAGGCAAAACCACATGCAGCAACACGGGCTTTGGGGCCACGGACTTGTTCTACAGGGATTTGCTGCGCAGCATTAAGGTCCGTGGCATTCCAAAACGACGTGCTATAACGTTTGTTGTAGTAATTCGTTTTGGCGAATTGCCAAATCTTGAAAAAAATCAAGGTCCACGTCACCAGCGAAAACGCTAGCAGCGTGTACAAAGTGCCATCAATAATGAAGGCAGTTTCCACATGAAAAGGCATTAAAAGTCTCCTGAATTGTAGTTTTAATTGCGCAATTTAAAATCAATTGGCACGATCACCGAACTGGCTACCGGTGTATCTCCCCGTTTGGCTGGAATAAAGCGCCATTTTTTTACTGCTTCTACGGCAGATTCATCAAGAATGTCATGGCCGCTGGATTGCTCGACGCTGACATCATCACTCAAACCTTCTGCTGATACTTTTACCCGCAACAGCACCTTGCCCTGCCAGCCACGGCCCCGGGCAACGGCCGGATATTCAGGCTTGGGATTATGAGCATAATTTGCTCGAAAATTTGCCTCAGTAAAAGTCTGTGCGGTAGTGCTGCTCTGACTGCTGGAACTGGAAGACGAGGATGCTGCACTGGGCGGCGGGCTTGCTTGAGCAGGCGCGGCAACAGGCTCAGACGGTTTGAACGGAGCAAATTCCGCCGGCTCATCTGATACCGGCACAGGCTTAGGCGCTGGTGGTTTGGTCTTTTGCACTACCGGCTTGGGCGGGGTTGGTGGCTTTTTCGGTACCGGTGGTTTTTTCTCGACAGGTGGTGGCGCGGGCTTTGGTGGTTCAGCTATCGGTTGTTTAGGTGCAGGTATGGCGATCATGGATACTTCCATGGTCAAAGGTTTAGCCTCAGTTACTTCCTGTTCCGGCTTCATGACGTCCGTAAACAGCCACAGATGAACAAGCGAAACCAAAATGCCCAATAAAATCAGCATGTCCCGCGGTTTCTCTTCACCCAGCAAGCTTGCCAATACTGGGTATTTCAGCAACATTGAACCTTTGGTTAAGTTACCCGATAAAGCCGTATCGTTGTTGTGCAAAGCACCCTCGTTGCTTTTGAATGAAAACATAAAACAGTTGCAAGCAAACTGATCAAAAAATTGACCATTATAAGGGATAAGTTACGTATTCGTCAGCAGCAAATACTGTCCAGAAAACCCACTAAATTTATGTGACATATTCAGTTTACTGTGAATTTTTTGCCAATCCAATTGCGGCATACAATACAACTTGTGGCATAATTTCAACACTTGTCTCATTTAATGCAGATACCTTATGTCCGCAATTCCCCTCGCTCTGCCCCGTAAGAACTTCTCTTATTTAGCTTATAGCGCCATTGGTGTGGTTTTTGCGGACATTGGTACCAGCCCGCTTTATGCCTTGAAAGAAATATTCCATGGCTGGCTTCCCGCAGATGTCACTCACATACTGGGCGTCCTTTCCCTGATCTTTTGGACGTTGACCCTGGTGGTTGCGACCAAGTACGCCAGCTTTATCATGTGCGCCGACAATAAAGGCGAAGGCGGTATCATCGCTTTAATGGCACTGGCTTTGCAAGGCTCCAGAACTCAGCCAAAACGCAAGCAGTTTATCATTTTACTAGGGCTGATTGGCGCATCTCTGTTCTATGGAGACAGCATCATTACCCCAGCCATTTCGGTTCTGAGCGCAATTGAAGGCATCAAGGTTATCTCGCCTCGCTTTGACAGCTTGGTTGTCCCCATCACACTATTACTGCTCAGTGCTTTATTCATATTCCAGGCCAAGGGGGGACGTCAGCTCAGCCACTATTTCTCGCCTATCATGACCGTCTGGTTTGCGGTGCTGGCTGTATTGGGATTAACCAATATCATGACATACCCCGGTGTACTGATGGCCTTTAATCCGGCATATGCCTTACACCTCCTGGCTGAATTGGGCTGGCAGAGCTTTGTGATTATGGGCGGGGTGGTTCTGGTTATCACCGGCGCTGAAACATTGTATGCAGACATGGGTAACTTTGGCTTGAAGCCAATCCGACTGGCTTGGTTTAGTTATGTATTTCCGGCCTTGCTGCTGAATTATTTCGGTCAGGGCGCACTGATAATCCATAATCCGGATGCTTTGGCCAACCCATTTTATTTGATGGCGCCTGAATGGTCACAGTATCCCTTACTGATTTTGGCGGCTTTAGCCACCCTGATCACCTCGCAAGCCGTCATATCCGGAGCCTTCTCAGTAACGCGCCAAGCCATCAAACTGGGTTATTGCCCACGCATGGATATTCAACATGCCTCACTCAATGGCTTGGGCAAGTTATATTTACCGACCGTGAACTGGTTATTGATGGCCTCAGTGCTTCTGTTGGTAATCGGCTTCAGAGGTTCTTCAGCACTGGCGTCAGCCTATGGCATTGCCGTTACCGGCACCATGATTGTCGATACGATTTTGACATTTATCGTCATACAAACCTTGTGGCACTGGAGCAAACCGGCCAACATTAGCTTTCTTGTGGTGTTTTTACTGGTAGACCTGATTTTTTTGCTATCCAATAGCCTGAAAATTACTACAGGCGGCTGGTTGCCATTAATCGTTGCCGCCCTGCTATTTGTGGTGATGACTACCTGGATCAGAGGCAAGGAAATGCTGGCCAAATATCTTGAAGAACGCAGGATTTTATTTGAAGATCTACAAGAACAAATCAAAAGCCGCCCTTTGGTTACCGTACCGGGCACCGCCATCTATATGGCCCGCAACCTGCACGGCGTTCCGCAGGTGTTATTACACAATCTCGAACATAATCATGTCATGCACTCCAAAATTGTGGTGCTAACCATTGTGACCAAAGAAGAGCCTTACGTTGACGAAGCCCATCGGGTAAAAATCCGGGCGTTTGGAGACGCTGGCAATTTCTTCCGGGTCAAGCTGTATTTTGGTTTTCATGAAGAACAGGATGTTAGGCGCGCCCTGCAATTATGCTGCCACGAAGGTCTGGACATCGATCAAAAATCGGTATCTTTTTTCATCGGCAGCGAAAGGCTGGCTTTTCGTCGCAAAAATCCTATGCCCGTCTGGCAACGCGCTTTGTTTAACTTTTTAACGATTAACAGCGCCAGCCCCATCGCGTTCTTTAAAATTCCTGTGGAACGCGTTATTGAACTTGGCATTCGGATTGAACTTTAAAAACCTTAGCGTCTGCGGCCCTCTTGCCTCCAGCCATCGCCACCCCGACGCTCGCGAGGTGATTCCGCAGTTAGGTCATTGTTTTTGAATGCCCTTATGCGTTGTTGCGAACGGTCCAGATCTTGTTCCAATCGCTGTTTTCGATATTCCGGAACCCAGGAACCACGCTGTACGCGATCCATATTACGGTCTATTCTGTTGGTATCCCGCTGCAGCCTGTTTGCTTCCCGACGCGTCAACTCCCCCGATTGCACCCCCCGGCGAATGGCATGCTCCTGACGATCCAGTCGACGCTCCAGCCTTTGCATATCACCATGCCGACCGTAAGAGCGCTCCCAGTCATAGCGACGCCCTCCTCCATGATTGTGTCCATAGCCGGGCGGCGAATAATGCTGCGAATAGCCAGGGACCACGCTTTGCCGATAATACACCGAACTGGGATAGCTGGAGGAATAGCCATACCCAGAAGTGTAACCACTGTCGTAGCCTACATAACTGCGCTGATAACCGTAACTGGCACAACCAGACAAAAACACGCCGCATAAAATTGCAATGAAAGCCAAGCTTTTCATAATGACCTCTTGGCAGACTGACTGCCTTAAATTTAGGTTGAGCATAGCTTGTCGAACATTGCTTAATATCGACTTAACGATTGCCGGTAACCAGAAAATCTGCCGGTTCATCAATCACTGGATTTATCAAGGCACCAATGCCTTCAATTTCAATTCGCACCGTTTGCCCCGGTTTTAGATAACCGCGCGGCGTCATTCTAACTCCCACCCCTGCCGGCGTCCCGGTACTGATTACATCACCCGGCTCCAAGGTCACGACCTGACTGAGATACGCTACCAGCTCATAACAATTAAACAACATCTCGCCAGTATTGGCGTTTTGGCGCAAGCCATCATCCACCCAGGTTTTTAAACTAAGGTTATGCGGATCCGCAATTTCATCTGCCGTCACCAGCCAAGGCCCCATAGGCCCATGGGTATCGAACGATTTACCCAGGGTCCAGGTTGGCGTGCGCTGCTGCCAATCGCGCACAGTGACATCATTGCAGATGGTAAATCCGGCGATCATTTCATGCGCGCTTTCGACGGATACCTGCTTGCAGCGTTTACCGATCACAAAGCCCAATTCGCCCTCGTAATCGACTTTTTCTGAGACCGCCGGTACATGAATTGCGTCTCCCATGCCAATTACACAGGTACTTTGCTTGGTAAAAAAGGTTGGATATTCCGGCTTGTCGCGGCCGGTTTCATTAATGTGATCGGCATAATTGAGGCCAACACCCAAAAATTTGCCTGGCCTGGGAATCGGCGCCAACAAGACCAACTCAGCCAAAGCCACACGACACAAACCTGACGCAATCAAAGTTCGCATGGCCGCCAAGCCCTCACCACCGCTGGTCAAAAAATCGATCATGCTACCGGCATGCTCGATATTTCCGCTGGCAATCACCACACTGTCGCCCACCACCGCACCGATTTTAGTTTGTCCACCATGTCGCACGCTCACCAATTTCATTATCTATGTCCATTGCATTTAAAGTTCAACGATTTTATAACGAAGCTGAAAGCAACGAAAAAAGATATAATCCACAGCCATTTTTAGCAGACACTGCAGCGCAAGTTAACCTCTTGCCCGCTCACTACACAGTAACCGACATTACAGCATGACACCCGCCCAATTTGCCGAATACGCCCAACAGGGCTACAACCGCATCCCGGTCTGCCGCGAAATTTTGGCCGATCTGGACACTCCGCTCAGCGCTTTTTTAAAGTTGGCCGACGGCGCCTATTCCTATCTGTTCGAATCTGTTCACGGCGGCGAGCAGTGGGGACGTTATTCGATCATCGGTTTGCCATGTAAAATCCGTGTCAAAATTTTTGGCCATACCATCCATGTAGAATCTGAAGGTGCTGCCACAGAAAGCTTTGAGCATGCCCAACCCTTGCAATGGGTGGAAGAATTTCGCCAACAATACAACGTACCGGATGTACCCGGGTTACCTCGCTTCAATGGTGGTTTGGTTGGTTATTTCGGGTATGAAACCATCGGTTACATCGAACCTCGTCTGCAGGCCAGCAACAAACCTGATCCGATTGGTACGCCAGACATTTTATTGATGGTGTCGCAAGACTTGCTGGTATTCGATAACCTCTCCGGCAAAATGTTGCTGTTGACCCATGCCGACCCAAGTCAGGACAATGCCTACCACAACGCCAAAGCCCGCCTGGATAGATTGGTGGCAAAACTGCGAGAACCACATGCTCACCCGAAACCGCACACAACTTCTAAGCATGTACAGGAAGAGGACTTTATATCCGGGTTTACCCAGCAGGGGTTTGAAGACGCAGTAGGCAAAGCCAAACAATACATCACCGACGGCGACTGCATGCAGGTCGTATTGTCGCAACGCATGTCGATTCCGTTCAATGCTGCCCCACTGGATTTATACCGCGCCCTGCGCTGCCTGAATCCATCGCCATATATGTATTATCTGAATCTGGAAGATTTTCATATCGTTGGCTCATCCCCAGAAATCCTGGTGCGTTTGGAAGACAATGAAATCACGGTCAGACCTATCGCTGGCACCCGCCGTCGCGGCGAAACCCACGAGCAGGATCTGGACCTGGAAAAAGAACTATTGGCCGATCCGAAAGAAATCGCCGAACACCTGATGCTGATCGATCTGGGCCGTAACGACACTGGCCGCGTAGCCAAAATCGGCAGCGTCAAACTCACCGACAAAATGATCATCGAACGGTATTCCCATGTGATGCACATCGTTTCCAACGTCACCGGCGAATTGCAGGACGGCAAGAATGCCTTCGACGTTTTAGCTGCGACCTTCCCGGCAGGCACCGTCAGCGGCGCGCCGAAGATTCGGGCAATGGAAATCATCAACGAACTGGAACCGGTTAAGCGTGGCATTTATTCCGGCGCGGTCGGTTATATCTCCTGGTCCGGCAATCTGGACACGGCGATTGCAATTCGCACGGCGGTGATCAAAGATCAAACCCTGCATATTCAGGCCGGTGCCGGCATCGTTTACGATTCCATACCGCGCAACGAATGGGATGAAACAATGAACAAAGGCCGCGCGGTGTTCCGCGCCGTCAGCATGGCCGAAGCCGGCCTCGGAGGTAAAGCATGAGCGGCATCAGATTGGTGATGGTCGACAACTATGATTCGTTCACCTACAACCTGGTGCAATATTTCGGCGAACTCGGTGCCGAAGTGGTGGTGGTGCGCAACGACGAAGTGACGGTGGAAGACATAGAGGGTCTGCGCCCGGACAAAATCGTGATTTCCCCCGGCCCCTGCACACCCAAAGAAGCGGGTATTTCCGTGGACACCATCCACCGCTACGCCGGCAAATATCCGATTCTTGGCGTCTGTTTAGGGCATCAAAGTATAGGCTACGCCTTTGGCGGGAATATCATCCACGCCAAGCAGATCATGCACGGCAAGACTTCACCGGTTTATCACAAGGATGCCGGCGTATTCAAAGGCTTGAACAACCCGTTTACCGCCACCCGCTATCATTCTCTGGTCATCGAACAAACCAGCTTGCCTGATTGCCTGGAAGTAACCGCCTGGACCCGCGATGAGACCGGTAACATCGACGAAATCATGGGGGTCAGACATAAAACCCTGGATATAGAAGGTGTGCAATTCCACCCCGAGTCGATTCTGACTGAACACGGACATGATATGTTGCGGAATTTTTTGCAGCGCTAATCTAAGCAAAGCGATGCACTAAATCGCGCATACCAAAAGCGCTTGTTTTGTGCAGCTGGCAGTTGTTTTTCGCTTCGACCCTGCACCCGCATTGCAGCGCCTGGAAGCCACATCAACAGATTTAGTCTGTTTTCAAGTTGCCCGGCTGACTATATAACTTGAACTGATATCCTGATAAGCAAGCTGTTTTAGCTAATGAAAAGGCTTGCTCCCGTAATTCATTCTCTCGAACGGAATTACTGAAATCCAGACTTGTATAATTCTAAGCTTGACATTCATGGCGCAGGGGTTGAAGGCATGGCGGCGTTTTTTATGATTTGACTGGAATTCCAGGTAAATCAACATTTCAGCAATACCCAACACAAGAACACGGGTTAACCATAATGCATTTTTGCAGACCGCACTCACATGTCCAGCCAGGTTTTTCTTGAATACAGCCCAAAAGCAGTCTTAAAACAACTGTTCAGATTAACAACAACCGAAATTCCAAATCCTTTATCCTGAATACGCGGCAGGCGCAAAATCAAACCGTTGTTTCCCAAAAAATCTACCTTTATGGTCCCTCCCTGATAAAGGAGTTTTTTTAATAGCGAGCCAATTGCTGAATACGCAATTGATACGCCAGCTTCAAACATTCCACATCCGCACAGAAACCGCGCACGCTTTTCAACCAAACATTCTGATCCTCAATAATAGCTTCTGCGGCCGGTGAATTGACAACCAATTGTTTATACAATTGACTTAACTGTACATCGACAGTAGCCAGATCACTGGAACTACAGATTAATTTCTCGACATTGGTTGAGGCTTTATTGCAATCGAAACTGGGCTGCACAGATACTTGCGCAAGTGCTGGAATATCGGCAGTTGCTGGCGGTGTCGCATATGCCACTTCTGGCTGAACCGCAGCTGCTGCCCCTGGTGCCAGCATAACTGATTGCAGTTGCTTTAAATAATGATACTCCTTGGCAATATCTACCATACCGGTCACCAAACATAGACTGCCTTCGTTACAGGTATTGACAATTTGATGACCTACAGCTGAATTGGTCTGAAAATACACTCTATTGCCATTTGAATCTTCCAGCATGGAATCATCTGGGGCAATAGTTGGAAAACCATTGATGGTCATGTTGACCAATTGTTCCGGTGTATCCACAGACGAATAATCAGGAGTCTCGGCTTCGTCAGCTGATTCTTCAAAGCTTGTACCAGCAATACTGTCCTTGATGGGCTTGTTCAAAAACTCATTGATGTAGTTATCAAATGATAGCAATGCAGCAGACACGTCTTGTTGTTCAAAAACCCGCTCATTCGTTTTTAAGATGCCTGCAGAGTATTCATAACTAGCCTTCAAACCCTCTGGCGTTAAAACCGCTGTACCCATTTGGGTAAGCTGAATTTTTTGTTCTTCTCCCAAAACGTTACCTTTAAAGAGGACCTGCCCGGAGGATTCCAGTACCTTAGCCAGCTGGATAGCC
This sequence comes from Methylomonas sp., assembly GCA_002928965.1. Classification (GTDB taxonomy): domain Bacteria; phylum Pseudomonadota; class Gammaproteobacteria; order Methylococcales; family Methylomonadaceae; genus Methylomonas. The sequence continues at coordinate 35,059 of PERU01000017.1, read as the reverse complement.
TGATCTTTGGCCGAATTTGGGTTGATGACGATCTTTAAATTGCCCTCTATGGAACTGGTGTCCGCAGCACTCTTTACAGTGCCAGCCAACTTTGCCAGGCTGACGGTTAAACCTTGGTTAATGAGTTCACGGATTGCGGATCTTAACTTTTGGTCTTCTTCTACAGTAAGATTTTGAATTGATGAGGCATCTTCGCTTAATTCCATTAAGGTTTTGATACTGGGAGCATGTATGCCATTAATGTCCAATTCCAGATTTAGATCCTGACCGTCATAGCCCATGGCGTTGAACGCATTCAAGGCATACACCACTTGAGAATCCAGGCGATCTGTATTTTGAGTAGTGACAGAAGTAATGCTAAAGCCTTGACCAAATCCTTGGCTGGTGCTGATTTTGTCGATGGTAAAGTCGGTTTTGCCAATGCTAAGGGTAGTGTCGCTTAAATCGGCATGTAAACCGATGCCTTGAATATCAATAGCATCGCCACCGCCACGACCGACTAATCGCGGTGTTCTGAGGTTAAACAACATACTGTTGTCATATGATTCAATATCACCTTCCAGCGGCTCCATACGCCAACTACCTTCATCGAAATATCCTGAGAAAGCCTGGGATTTGATGGTGGAAAAAACAGCGCCCGTTAGCCGGGTTATCCCTTCTCCGGACAATTCAAACAAGGAATCGGTATTATCTGCTTCATTCGGCAGTTGCTTGAGGGTCCAATCAAACCGAGTCAAAGCATTCGGCAATATCAAACTATTCGTTTTGTAGTCGACTCTAGCAACCAATAAATCTCTTAAGTCTTTATCAACATTACATTGATGGCCCACGTGCAGTTCAAATTGTCCGGCTGATGAAAATAAAAACTGCTGATGCTGAATGTGTTGAATTCTTAGACTGCAACCGCTGGCAGCTTTATGAACCGTTGCCTTAATTTCACCCGCTGTTTGTTGATTTACATAAAAACTACCACCCAACCAAGCAAGTGCAACGAGACCTGTGCCACCTAAAATACTGACTAATTTTTTATCCATTTCCAACGGAACCTTTAAATAAGCGAAATACTGGTGAGTATTTTAAATAGCCCTACCTGCTAACGCTTACGTTAAGCCTGGAAGTTTGAACAATTCAGCTAAAAATTTACACTGGCATTGTTGTCGGTTAAAAAATCCAAATTGATCAATGGCTCTTCAGCTGATACCCCACAAACTGGTAGTGTCAGGTAAAATCGCTACGTTTATAAACAGCCCAGGCATCATGAATCATACGACCTACTTTAATCTAGAGTGCAAAGCATGTCCGCGTTTGGCGGAGTTTCTTTGTGATGTCAAACAAAAGCACCCCGACTATCATGCTTTGCCGGTGGCTCCATTTGGCGACCCAAATGCGCAATTGTTAATTGTCGGATTAGCTCCCGGCATGCACGGCGCTAATGCTACCGGTCGACCATTCACCGGCGATTACGCCGGCCTACTGCTGTATCAGGCTTTATACGATTTTGGCTTTAGCAATCAACTTGAATCCAGCCATTTAGCTGACGGCCTGCAATTAAGCAATTGTCGCATCACTAATGCTGTGAAATGCCTGCCTCCGCAAAATAAACCTACCGGCGATGAAATCAAGCAATGCAATAGCTATTTGGCTGCAGAAATCAAAACCTTGCCCAAAAATGCAGTAATACTGGCATTGGGGAGCATCGCTCACCACTCCGTATTGCGAGCCTATGGCTTAAAGGCCAATGCAGCAAAATTTGCTCATCAGCAGATTTTTGATTTACCCGATGGCAATTCGTTGATCAGTTCCTATCATTGCAGTCGCTATAACGTACAAACCAAACGGCTGAACATGAACATGCTGTCGGCGGTATTTGCCAATATCCAGACAATACTCGCTCAACAGCCGTGAACGATACTGCCGAAATTAAAGACTTTGACAGCAAAGCTTTTTTAAAGACCCTCACCCAACGGCCCGGCATATACAAAATGCTGGATACCAAGGGTGAGATTATTTATATCGGCAAAGCCAAAAACCTGAAAAACCGGGTTTCCAGTTATTTTAGAAGCACTGCTGCCTCAGCCAAACAGGTAGCAATGATAGCCAAAGTCGCAACCATCGAAGTAACTGTCACGCACACTGAAGGCGAAGCACTTTTGCTTGAAAGCCAGTTGATCAAGCGCCACCGCCCGCGATACAACATCAGCCTGCGTGATGACAAAAGCTATCCATATGTGTTTATCTCCAGTTTTCACGATTTTCCGCAATTGTCATATCACCGCGGCGCCAAAAAGCGCAAAGGCCGATATTTCGGCCCCTACCCTAGCGCCAGCGCAGTTAAGGAAACCCTAAAACTGCTGCAAAAAATCTTTCCGGTACGCCAATGTGAGGACTCGTATTTCAATGCCCGCTCTCGTCCTTGTTTACAACATCAAATCGAACGCTGCACAGCACCTTGTGTCGGCCTGATCAGCAAAACCGATTATCAAACCGATGTCGAAAACACTATCTTGTTTCTGGAAGGCCAAGGTGGACAGTTGATCGATCAATTGGTTGGTAAAATGGAAACTGCTGCCGAAAAACTGGAGTTTGAGCAGGCGGCTGTATATAGGGATCAAATCCAACGCCTGCGCGCGGTATTGGAAAAACATTGTGTGGAAGGCGAAAAAGGCGATGTGGATATTATTGCCTGCGCAGCCAAAGCCGATCTGGCCTGTGTACAAGTATTTTTTATTCGTAACGGACAAAATCTGGGCAACCGGCAATTTTTCCCAAAGATGGGTAATGACAATGATTCCGGCCTGATTTTACAGGCCTTCATCAGCCAATATTATCTGGATAAAACTGTCCCACATGAACTGATTGTCAGCCACCCGCCACCTGAAGCTCCGCTATTAATTGAGGTATTAAGCAGCCAAGCCAAACATGCTGTAATCATTAGCCACAATGTGCGCGGGGAACGCCAAAAATGGCTGCAAATGGGCATCACCAATGCTGAAAGTGCTTTGACAGCCAAACTGGCGGACAAACAAGGCCTGTATGCGCGATTTATGAATTTACAGCAGGAATTCAATTGTCCGCAGACGCCAAACCGGTTGGAATGCTTTGATATTAGCCACACTCAGGGCGAACAAACCGTGGCCTCTTGCGTTGTGTTTGACCGAGATGGCCCGGTTAAATCCGATTATCGACGGTTTAATATAGAAGGCGTAACCGGTGGCGATGATTATGCTGCCATTCACCAAGCGGTATTACGCCGCTTCAAACGCCAACAACAAGGAGAACATCCAGCACCGGATATTTTGCTGATCGACGGCGGTAAAGGTCAGGTCGCAGCCGCACAAAAGGCATTGGCAGAATTAAAGATAAACAATGTTATGATAGTCGGCGTTTCCAAAGGACCTGACCGTAAAGCGGGCATGGAGAAAATTATTTTGCCGGATCAGGAACAACCGCTTGATGTCACACCTGGCGCAAGTGCATTGTTACTGATTCAGCATATTCGGGATGAAGCGCATCGATTTGCCATTACCGGACATCGACTACGCCGCGGCAAAGCAAAAAAACAGTCTGCTCTGGAAGACATCGTGGGTCTTGGCCCCAAACGACGCCAGCTTTTGCTGAAACAGTTTGGCGGTCTGCAAGGTGTGTCCAGTGCCGGCGTGGATGCTTTAGCCACTATCGAAGGTATTAGCAGGCAATTAGCGCAACGAATATACGACACTTTTCACCTTCAAGATGGCAGTTAAATTTAATTTACCCACATACCTGACATTACTCCGCATCGCCATGATCCCTTTACTGGCGATGGTGTTTTACTGGCCGTGGGAATATAGCCGGCTTGTCAGTACGGCTATTTTTTTATTTGCCGGTTTTACTGATTGGCTTGACGGCTATTTGGCCCGCAAAATGAATCTGGAAACTGCTTTTGGGGCTTTTTTGGACCCGGTTGCTGACAAGCTAATGGTAGCGTTTGTCTTGGTATTGGTAGTTCAGGCTGAAGCCAGTGCCTATCTGGCAATTCCAGCAGCCGTCATTATTGGCAGAGAGATCACGATTGCGTCATTGCGCGAATGGATGGCAGAGATCGGTCAACGCGCCAAAGTCAAAGTATCACAACTCGGTAAATGGAAGACCACCGCGCAAATGGCAGCCATTAGTCTGCTGCTATACCGTGACGATTTATTTGGCTTGCCCATCAATGACATGGGCTACTGGCTGTTATACTTGTCAGCGGTTTTAACGTTATGGTCGATGGCTAATTATTTAATGGCCGCTTTTTCCACCATCACAGAATAATAATAATTGCAGATAATTATGCTGCACATACCAGAGAGTAAAACAGCAGGTAAAGCTGTACATAAAACATGGAACAAGAATTAGAAATCGAAATACAACCAGAAACGCCTCCCAGCAAAACCGTAACTCAAGACGAAGTTTTACAGGCAGCCTTAAAGCTTTTCGCCCAAAAAGGTTATTTCAACACGTCCTTGACTGATATAAAAGACGCTGTTGGCCTTAAAACGACCAGTGGCATTTATCAGTTTTTCAAGACCAAGCAGGCTATTGCTGAAACACTGCGCGAAAATATTCTGGATAGCTTTAGCATATCCATTGATGATATTCGCCGACGAAATCGCAAGGCTTCCGAGCAATTACGCGAAATTGTGGATTTGTTGTTTAAGTTAACCGATGATGCGCCGGAGATCATCCAGTATTTATTATTTATCAAAACCGAAGATTTTTTGCCTGAATCGACTAGTTTAATGGATACCGCGGCCTATAATAAAATAAAGCGCATTATTCAAAACGGTATTAAAGAAGGTGAAATCAGATCGGTTGACTCACAACTGGCCTACTGCTACTTTTTTGGCATCATCAACCAAACGCTGATGATGGTTTTGAATGGTTCATTGCCAAAAACGGCTGACAGTTACCAATCTCAGGCTTGGCTGGCAGCTTGGGGTTGCATCGCAAAAAAATAATTTTTAATCTTTTGAAAGCAAAGTAAACAGGAGTAACGGCTATGTTAAATGACATCAAAATTGGCATGATAGGCTTGGGCTATGTAGGCTTGCCATTGGCAGTAGAATTTGGCCGCCATTACCCTACCGTAGGCTTTGATATCAATAAACACCGCATAAGCGAATTGCAATCCGGCAATGATCATACCCTGGAAGTCAGTACGGAAGAACTATCACAAGCAACGCATCTCACATACAGCGCCAACATTGATGATATTGCCAGTTGCAATTTTTATATTGTCACGGTGCCAACGCCCATCAATGAACATAAGCAACCGGACTTAACCCCGCTGGAAAAAGCCAGTGATCTGTTGGGTAAAGTCATAAAATCCGGTGATATTGTGATTTATGAATCCACTGTTTACCCAGGTGCTACCGAAGAAATTTGCGTACCGATCCTGGAGAAAATTTCCGGATTGAAATTTAACCAGGACTTTTACGTAGGCTATAGCCCCGAGCGCATTAACCCAGGTGATAAACAACACCGGGTAACCAACATACTTAAAGTCACCTCCGGTTCAACACCTGAGATTGCAGAACAGGTTGATCAGCTTTACAAAAGCATCATCACCGCCGGCACTCATAAAGCCAGCAGCATCAAAGTAGCCGAAGCGGCCAAAGTCATCGAAAACACTCAACGCGATGTCAATATCGCCCTGATTAACGAACTGGCGTTAATTTTCAATAAACTAGGCATCGACACTGAAGAAGTCCTACTGGCTGCCGGCACCAAATGGAATTTCCTGCCTTTCCGCCCTGGCTTGGTAGGCGGACATTGTATTGGTGTTGACCCGTACTATTTGACTCACAAGGCGCAAGCCATCGGCTACAACCCTGAAGTGATTCTATCCGGCCGTCGTATCAACGACAGCATGGGAGCCTACGTAGTATCCCAATTGATCAAATTAATGCTTAAAAAGCGTATCCACGTTCAGGATGCCAAAGTGTTGATCATGGGTTTGACTTTCAAAGAAAACTGTCCCGACATTCGTAACACGCGCATCGTTGACATTGTTGAAGAATTAAAAACCTATGGCGTCAGCGTCGACGTCTACGATCCATGGGTAAACAGCAATGAAGCTTTCGAAGAATATGCCATCCGCCCCATTAACCAGCCTGGGCTGGGTAAATACGACGCCATGATATTGGCCGTTGCCCACCAGGAGTTCAAAGAAATGCCCATTAAGGAAATTCGCGCCTTGGGTAAAGCCCAGTCCATTATCTATGATCTGAAATACCTGTTCCCTGCCGATCAAACCGATGCGAGGCTGTAAGCTATGAAAATTCTGGTCACCGGTACCGCTGGCTTTATTGGCAATCACTTAGCGTTAAGACTGCTGGAGCGCGGTGATGAAGTGATTGGCATCGATAATCTGAATGACTATTACGATGTCAGTCTGAAAGTCGATCGATTGGCGAGAATCAAAGATCATGCTGCGTTTACCGATGTCAGGATAGACATAGCTGACAGAGAGGGTATGGAAGCGGTGTTTAAAAAACACCAACCCCAAAAAGTGGTCAACTTGGCCGCGCAGGCAGGTGTTCGCTATTCCCTGCAAAATCCGCATGCTTATATTGATAGCAATATTGTTGGGTTTATTAACATTCTGGAAGGTTGCCGGCACAATCAAGTTGAGCACTTGGTATACGCCTCCAGCAGTTCGGTATATGGCGCCAATGAATCCATGCCGTTTTCGGTACATGACAATGTTGATCATCCCTTGAGTTTGTATGCTGCGTCCAAAAAAGCCAACGAACTGATGGCGCACACCTACAGCAATTTATATCAATTACCTACCACCGGTTTACGGTTTTTTACCGTGTATGGCCCATGGGGCAGACCGGATATGGCGTTGTTTTTGTTTACTAAAGCGATTTTGGCTGGAGAAAAGATAGACGTTTTTAATTACGGAAAACACCGTCGGGATTTCACCTACATTGATGATATCGTCGAGGGCGTGATTCGAACCCTGGACCACAATGCCCAACCGAATCCGGATTGGAATGGTGCAAATCCAGACCCAGGCACCAGCAAAGCACCGTGGCGAGTGTATAACATTGGCAATCAAAGCCCGGTTGAGTTGATGGCCTATATTGAAACGTTGGAACGGTTCCTGGGCAAAACAGCCGAAAAGAACTTGTTACCCTTGCAACCGGGCGATGTCCCCGATACCTATGCGGATGTTGAGGCCTTGGTAAGTGACGTGGGCTATAAACCCAACACCACTATTGAGCAAGGCATAGAACGGTTTGTGACTTGGTATAAAGAATACTATCGGCAGTAAAAAGTTTAACGCACCGTTATCAAGTAGACCTGCTCCTGCATGTAGCTGAGTCCGCGGTCACGAAAATGCTGTTCACGATCAAGAATATCTTCACTGTGCAGCAACTCGATATCGCACCAACCACTATAAAGCGCCCGAACCTCGCCGTCATTCACACAAAACGGCGGGCCTTCCATTTCCGCTTGCGGATAATCGAAAGTCACCAATAAGATCTGTGCGCCGGGTGTTAGCAGATGCTGTAGATGACGAGCATAGGCAGAGCGCATGTCGATAGGTAATGCGACCAAAGAAGCCCTGTCCCAAACTACAGCACAGTCGGCAAGCTGCTTTGCGGTTAACTGAAAAAAATCTCCACAATACACAGCTAATCCGTCAATCTGATTGAGAGTAAAATGCTCTGCTTGAGCAATCTTTGGCAGTAAATTATTTTCAGCAAAAAATGCCTGTACTGCCAAAGGACTCAGTTCAACAGCCACAACGTCATGACCCTGGGCTAGCAACCATAAAATGTCTTTAGATTTGCCGCATAACGGCACAAGCACCTGCTTGTTTTGAGCAATTTGTACAGCCGACCAAAAGTTTTGCAAATGACTGTTTACAGATTCGTTATGAAAGCCGATTTGATTTTGCTGCCAACGCTCATGCCAAAATGCGTGTTCCATACCTTGGTCCCTTAATGATTAAAACTACGTTAGATTTCTGACACATTGTCTGGCGAAGGCTCTAATCGACATTCCCAGACTAAGGTATTTATCGAACAACACATCCAGATCGAGTGGATTAAAAAACACATACACACCCCGCCCAGTCAAAGCCAAAAACTCCCGACTTAATCCTTCGATGAACGCTAAACGCTCAACATAGACACCATTGGTTTGATTTGAAATAGCCATGGCATTCACCTTGTTTTCTGATTAGTTACATTAACCAATCCGCATAAACAAAGCCATTTTCTGTATTATTTTTGAAATCAATCACATAAAAAATTGCGCACCTGGATTTCAAATTTTAATTCCGCTTGTTTGGCGCCATTGTGTCAAAAATGACAGTTCAAACGTCAAAATTGTCATACTTTCCAAGCCTCAAATTACAGGGCCACTTCCCTGATATTGCCGGTCAGTTTTTATTTTTACTGACCCAAACAGAATCCAAATTCAATGATTTTTTCACTCTGGCTGCATAAGCCGCTGCTTCATACTGTGTTTTAAAGCCATCCACACTCAATCTATACCAGACCTCCCCCTTTGCATCGCTCTTAATGACTTGAGCCGGCACGCCTTTGGACGCATATTCTTCCGCTTTCCGCTTGGCATACCAGTCTTGTTTGAATGCCACCAGATTCACTACCCAATTGTCTACAGCTACTGGAGCCGGCTTTTTAGGCTCGACTTTTTCAACTTTTGCGACGGGTCTTGCTTTTTCAAGCGCAGTAACTTTATTTTGTAGGGACTCGATAATTGTTCCCATTTGCATATCCTGGTTACTCAACTCCGTAAGCTGTTTAGCTATGTCACCACTCGGTTTATCGGAAACTCCGGAATCACCGCCGCCCTGCATGGCTTTAGTCAACGCTGCAATCTGATCGCTGGCAACGTTACTTGCACGGGACAACTCGTCCAGTTGATTACGCAGCAGTTGATTGTCAGCCGCATTCGCAGCAGGCGCTTCATTGATCTGAGCCTGAATTTTATTCAGGTATTCAACGACTTGGTCAACTTGGTTTTTAGCGACAAAACCTTGATAACCCAGGCTACCGCCGACAATCAACGCAATAACCGCCAAGCCATTCGCCACATAGGCTGAAATCGGTTTTTTATTATTCAGTGCATCTATTGTCCGTTTGGTTTTCTTTTGTTCACTCTGCAAAGATTCAACGGTTTCAGCATAGTTACCCAGTGCTTCTTTGTCGCCTTTAAGCTTCAATTCATTTGAAAGGTGAGCGTGCTTCTTGGTTAAGTCATGGATCTGACTGGTTAATCCGGCAATAAGAGCCGCGTAATTGTCTGTAGGCTGGATATTTTGTGGCTCTGGCTGAATACGAGTGCTTGACGGCTCCGCTGACACCGACTCCACCAGCAGTTCTGACTCCGCGCTTTCCAATTCGTCAGGATTAAAATCGGGCGTACTTGCTTCGACTACAACTGATTGCTCATTTACATCAGCATCAGGCTCTAACTCAGCTTCCAATGCTGATGCTGGGTCCGCCACGCTTACAATGGGGTCCGGTTCGAAATCATCGTCGGCAGAAATATCAAAATCCGCCAACAAAAAGTTGGCGTTATCGCTATTGGTCTGAACAGGGTTGTCAGAAAACTCATCAATTTCAGCCATAGTTTCCAATACATCATTATTACTATCTGAATCAATCACCAACTCAGACAAGGCAAAATTATCTTCTATTAAGTCTTCAATTTCGCCAACCGATTCCAGTTTGGTGATTTCAGAATTCTCGACAACAAAGTCATCCAACGCCGACATATCTGCTTCATCAATAACCCGGTCTTGTTTGGGATTGAGCTGGATATTCGATATCAAATCGTCGACATCATCGCCAAACTCATCAATATCAGACACTATCTTGGCATCCTGCTCCATCTCATTTGCAATCAGCTGATCAATATCATCGATTTCAGTTACTTGACTATCATCACTAGTTTCAAATGCATTACCCACCAATAACCTGTCAATGGCATCATCATCGTCATCATCAATAAAGCCTACTTCCTGTTCCGCTGTTTCATCGAGATTGAGCATCGAATCCAAGTCGTCCGCAAAACTATTCTGCGGCTTTTGCTTGTCGCCGTCTTTAGGTCCAGCCATCATCAACCCCACAACCGCAATAAAATGTAGACAAAACCAATCGCCGAATAAAGATTAATCATTTTCTGGCAATCAGCAGTGCGTTGACTTCCTGTCTGAGTTTTAACTCAATAGTCTGAAAACCCGCTTCGGTCAGCTGCATCAAAGCAATAGACTCACGCATAATATGGTTTTCTGATTCATCACTGAATAAATGGATAATCCAATGCTCCAACAAATCCAGCCGGTTTATTTCAATCAAGACTTTGAAATAACCGGCGACTTCTTTCTGGGTGCATCGTGTATGGGTATTGATATCATCCAAAGCATAGCGATCCCCGTTAATAAATTGACCACCGGGCTTTAAGACCCTGTAGATCTCATGGATAACCAACCGGCGATAATCGGCCTCAAAATTATGCAAAGTGTAGGCAGAGGCCACAATATCAACGCTGGCATGGTCAAGTTTTCGCAATGCGCTTAATGCGTCATCGGCAGAAAAACGTAATCGACCGCTATCTACCCAGGCTTGCAAACTCTGCTTCGCCTGATTTTGCATTACAGGCTCATTATCGACACTTACTACTTGTAAACGCTCATCAGCGGACAATATTGATAAAGTCGTAATACCGGTACCCCCACCTAATTCGAGCACAGATTTCGTCTCTATATTGCTCTGGCAATAGCCCCTAACCTCAACACCCACCAAGCGACTCATTTCAGCCGCGAACGGACAAATCAGTTTGAGCATTTGATATTCCTGGCCAATCACACCGGAAAACATCGCATCAAATGTGTTATCGACCATCATGAGGGAGATTTTAATTTTTGTTTTACGTTAAAAGCAGCCAATTGTTCAGCAGTTGCTTCGGCTTGATAGCGATCCTTCCATTCGTTGTAAGGAATACCGTAAATCACTTCTCTGGCTTGTTCATAATCAATATCCATTCCACGCTCCATGGCTGCTGCGGAATACCATTTGGCCAAACAGTTACGGCAAAAATCAGCCAGAATCATCAGCTCTATATTTTGAACCTCGGTATGTTGCTGCAAATGAGCAAGTAATTGCCTGAATGCGGCAGCCTCTAATTCAACTGTTTTATTTTGCATAATGCCTCCCGTAAAGCTTGCATTTTATAGTAAAGCCTTTCACCTCATGTACATTTGCAAGTAAAGATTCTACAATTGGACAATATTTCAACTATGTAAATAATCGTCTTGTGAATAGCATCCACAGCTCTTCGTTGGCCGCCCATCAAACTGGCTATATCAGACCGGCACGAGATAGCCTTAACCAAACACAAGCGAAAAATGAAGCTACCGTAAGCGTTAGACACACCGAAAATATTACTGAAATCCAAGCCTCGACGCCTGAACAAATCCAAAATGCATTAACAAAAACAGGGTTAAACAGACCAGGAAGTTTTTTTGAACACAATACCCCCCGGAGTAACAAAGCCCTACAGGCTTATGCCCAGACAAGCGAACAACTCAATCAGACCCAACTGGAAAACATCATAAGCCACGTTGATTATTACGCTTAACCAGCCCTTCCAACATTCCGCCACACGCCATAAATGAAGCCATTATTAGAATTTTTCCCGATCGTCCTGTTTTTTGTTGCTTATAAATTTTATGACATCTACGTAGCCACAGCCGTTGTGATTGCAGCTACGCTTATTCAGGTAATGGCATACTGGCTGATGTATCGAAAAGTGGAAACCATGCAATGGATTACCTTGGGTTTGATTTTGGTGATGGGTGGCGCAACACTGTATTTGCAGGATGAACAATTTATCAAATGGAAACTCAGCATTATCGAATGGTTATTCGGCGTGGCCTTTATAACCAGTCAATACATTGGCAAAAAGCCGTTTATTGAACGCATGATGGGGGCCAGCATTGAGCTACCCAAACATATATGGAAACGTTTAAACCTCAGTTGGGCACTGTTTTTTATCAGTATTGGTTTCTTAAACTTATATGTGATGCATCATTACAGCACTGATGACTGGGTGAACTTTAAAACCTTTGGCGTGCCAGGCTTGATGTTGATTTTTATTGTGGTGCAAATGGTGTTTTTGTATAAATATGCCCCCGAAACGGAGACAAAAAAGTAATGCTGTACGCCATAATCAGTCAAGACATCGCAGACAGTCTGGCAAAAAGACTCGCAACTCGGCCTGCTCACTTGGCACGGTTGCAGACTTTGCAAGATCAAGGCCGACTAATTCTGGCTGGCCCACATCCTGCCATAGACAGCGAAACCCCTGGTGACGCAGGATTTACCGGCAGTTTGGTGGTTGCTGAATTCGATTCATTAAACGATGCCCAACAATGGGCTGACAACGATCCTTACCTTGACGCGGGTGTATATGCCCACGTTACCGTCAAACCCTTTAAAAAAGTATTCCCACTATGACTGCTACAACAATTCGACAAAAGCTGGAAGAAGTACTCAAACCCGATTTACTTGAAATCATTGACCATAGCGCCGCCCATGCAGGCCATGCCGGCAATAAGGGCGGCGGACATTTCAATATTACGATTGTCTCCGAACAATTCGAGGGCAAGACCCTAGTGCAACGTCACCAATTAATTTACGCCATCATGGGCGACATGATGAAAGAAGAAATCCACGCCCTTGGTATCAACGCATTAACCCCCACCGAAAACAGCAAAGGAAATTAAGTAATGAAACTGAAACTTGTCCCACTGATACTGGCTAGCGCAACTCTGTTACCCGGCTGCTTTGAAGAAAAGGCCAACAATGCCGCCGCACCCACAGCACCTGCCGTCAGCAAGGAAGACGCGGTAGCTTCAGTCAATGGCGTTTTTATCAGCAAAAAAACTTTGGAAACCCTGGAAAAGGAAATTAGTGAGCGTAGCCAAGGCCAGTCTTTCCCTAAAGAGCAATTATTGGAAGAATTGATTCAACGTGAATTATTGATTCAACAAGCCCTACAAAAACAACTGGATAAGTCACCTGAAGTCATCGAACGCATGACTACTGTCAAAAACTCCTTGTTATCTCAAGCAGCGCTGCAAGATTACTTAAAAGCGAATCCGGTTACTGACGAAGAAATCAAAACCGAATATGACACCAAAATGGCCAATATGGGTGAAGAATATAAAGCCAGCCATATTTTGGTCAAAACAGAAGATGAAGCGAAAAAAATTATTGCCGAATTGGAAAAAGGCGGTGATTTTAAAGCATTAGCCAAAAAACACTCTATCGACCCCATGGGTTCAGAAGGTGGCGACCTGGGCTGGTTTACTTCGGATCGTATGGTGCCGCCTTTCTCAGAAGCCGTTGTTGCCTTGGAAAACGGCAAATTCAGTAAACTGCCCGTGCAAACTCAATTCGGCTGGCACGTCATACTGAGAGAAGAATCAAGAGCCCTGACGCCACCCCCATTGGACGCAGTGAAAGAACAAATTCGCCCAATGCTGCAACGTCAAAAAGCACAAACCATGATAGAAAATTTGCGTAAAGGCGCAAATGTCGAAATTTTAATGACTCCAGAACCGAAACCAGCAGAGCCATCAGCACCTGCTGTCGAGGAAGCGGCGCCAACTCCGGCAACTGACGCTGCGCAGGAAGCGGTACCTGCAGCCCAACCGGCAGAAAATACACCTGAAACAGCGCCGAAAGCTGAACCAGTCACACCGACCGAAGCAGTTCCCGACGCCAAGTAAAGTACCAAGGCTAAAAAAAAGCAGGATGGGTAACCCCATCCTGCTTTATCAATGTCGTCGATTTAAAGAAATCTAAAAAATTTCACGCTGCCTGCCTATTGTCAGGCTGGCACATTTTTTCGTCCAGCAAACTCTTGAGGCTCTGAGTGCATTTTCCACAGACACCGCCAGCACCCGTACATTGCATTAACTGTCTGCGGGTACATGCACCCTGATCAATTGCTTGAACAACCTGCTTATCAGTAACCGCTTTACAAACACAGACGTACATAACGACCTCTTATTGCCAACACTTGGTACTAATGATAACAATTATCATTTAAAAGTAAAGCGTCTGATTAATTTATTGTTGCCTTTTTTGAAACCGTCCCCTAACTGCATAAAAAACCAGGAAATCATTAGGAAATACGCGGGATTGAGACATCAGCCAACATTGCAAAAACGCATTTATTCGTGATTAAATAGTCAGCTAAATATTTCATCATTCATTTCAGAGCCCATGATGCAAGACTACCAAAGCCAAAAACCGATCGTGCTTGACATACTGGATAGCCACCAAGTTATGCCCGGCAATCTTTTACCGATTCTGCACGGCATTCAGGATACTCTGGGATATATTCCTCCTTCTGCCATTGAAGATATTGCCAAGGCACTCTATCTTTCCAAAGCAGAAGTGCATGGTGTGATCAGCTTCTATCATTATTTCCGCACAACCCCCCCAGGGAAACACACCATTCGCATTTGCCGTGCAGAATCTTGTCAGGCCATGAATGGCAAAGCGTTGGAAAATCATGCCAAAAAAACCTTGGGTATTGATTTTCATGAAACAACGCCTGATGAACAATTTTCTCTGGAGGCTGTCTATTGCCTCGGCAATTGTGCTTGTTCACCATCCATAACTGTTGACGATGAGGTGTATGGTCGCGTCACACCGGAAAAATTTGATCAACTGATAGCCGCATGCAAAGGTACTAAATAATGGCCCGTTTATTCATTTCTCGCGATTCAACCGCGCTTTCACTGGGCGCAGACAATGTCGCTAACGCAATCAAGCAACAGGCCGATAGCAAAGGCTTGAATGTTGAAATTGTTCGCAATGGTTCACGCGGTTTATTCTGGTTAGAGCCGCTCGTTGAAGTCGAAACAGCGCAAGGTCGAGTAGCGTACGGCCCGGTGCAGGTTGAGGACATCGCATCACTTTTGGATGGCGGACTTCTGGATGGCACTCAACATCCCCTGTGCTTGGGCAATATTGAAGAACACCCTTTCTTCAAAAACCAACATCGTTTGACTTTTGCCCGTGTCGGCTTGACCGATCCGGTCAACATTGAAGACTACATTGCACATGATGGCTACCAAGGCTTGAAAAACGCCCTAAACTTACAACCTGCTGACATTGTTAAGCACGTAACAGATTCCGGATTGCGAGGTCGTGGTGGCGCCGCGTTCCCAACAGGGATTAAATGGAATACCGTTTTAAACGCTCCGGCAGATCAAAAATATATTGTCTGCAATGCCGATGAAGGTGACTCCGGCACTTTCTCCGATCGTATGATCATGGAAGGTGATCCCTTTGTATTAATCGAAGGCATGACCATTGCCGGCTTGGCGGTTGGCGCTACTCAAGGTTACATTTATTTAAGGATTGAATACCCACACGCCAAAATTGCTCTGAATCAGGCCATCGAATCGGCTTATCAACAGGGTTATTTAGGTGACAACATCCAGGGCAGCGGCAAAACATTCCATCTGGAAGTTCGCAGCGGTGCCGGCGCTTACGTCTGCGGCGAGGAAACCTCGCTATTGGAAAGCCTGGAGGGCAAACGTGGCCTGGTTCGCTTCAAACCCCCACTACCCGCAATTGTTGGTCTATTTGGCAAACCCACCATCGTTAACAATGTCATCTCCCTCGCCTCCGTACCCATCATTATGGACAAAGGCGGTGACTATTATCGAGACTACGGCATGGGCCGTTCACGCGGCACACTGCCGTTGCAAATAGCCGGCAACATCAAATACCCTGGTTTATTTGAAGTCGCATTCGGCATGACCTTGCGAGAAATACTCTATGATTATTGCGGTGGATCCGCCAGTGGCAGACCCATCCGCGCCGTTCAGGTTGGTGGCCCGTTAGGCGCGTACATGCCTGAAAGCCAATTTGACACGCCGCTGGATTACGAGGCATTTGCGGCAATAGGCGCAGTTTTGGGGCATGGTGGCATGGTTGTACACGATGACACCACTAACTTAGCCGACATGGCCCGCTACGCCATGGAATTTTGCGTTGAAGAATCCTGCGGCAAATGCACCCCCTGTCGAATAGGCTCGGTTCGCGGCGTCGAAGTCATAGACCGCATCATCGACAATGTCGACAAAACCAAGAACACCGAATTACTGCGCGATTTGTGCGACACGATGCTGTGTGGCTCCTTGTGTGCCATGGGTGGGATGACGCCTTATCCGGTGTTAAGCGCACTCAATCATTTCCCTGAAGACTTTGGTATCGAAACATCCAAAGCCTGATCGATTAACCGGAGGTAAGTTATGTCTGCAAATAACGAAATCGATTACGGCACACCCATCAGTGCGTCGAAAACTCAAATAACCCTGGAAATCGACGGTCACAAAGTCACAGTCAACGCTGGAAGCTCCGTAATGCGAGCTGCAGCCGAGGCTGGCATTAAAATCCCAAAACTCTGCGCTACCGACAGTCTCGACCCCTTCGGCTCCTGCCGAATGTGTCTGGTGCAAATTGACGGCGCCCGCGGCTACCCGGCCTCTTGCACAACGCCTGTTGCTGAAGGCATGAAAGTGCATACCCAAAATGAAAAACTGGCAAAGCTCAGAAAAGGTATTGCAGAACTTTATATTTCTGATCATCCGCTGGATTGCCTGACTTGTTCGGCTAATGGCAATTGCGAATTACAAGACACCGTTGGGGAAGTTGGCCTGCGCGAAGTGCGTTATGGCTTCGAGGGCGAAAACCACCTTGATGCCGAGCAAGACAACAGCAACCCTTACTTCAGTTTTGATCCGTCAAAATGCATCGTTTGTTCGCGATGCGTGCGGGCCTGCGAAGAAACCCAAGGCACATTCGCGCTAACCATCGGCGGTCGCGGCTTTGAATCGCATGTGTCACCCGGCCAAGATCAAGCCTTCATGGATTCCGAATGCGTTTCCTGTGGTGCGTGTGTCCAAGCCTGCCCAACCGCAACTTTGATGGAAAAAGCAGTTATCGATCATGGCATGCCTGAGCACAGCACCATCACCACCTGCGCCTATTGCGGGGTTGGCTGTTCGTTCAAAGCCGAAATGAAGGGCGAACAACTGATACGCATGGTGCCTGATAAAAACGGCCAAGCCAACCACGGCCATTCTTGCGTCAAAGGTCGATTTGCTTTCGGTTACGCCACCCACAAAGATCGCATCACCACACCCATGATTCGTGAAAAAATCAGCGACGCATGGCGTGAAGTGAGTTGGGAAGAAGCCTTACAATTCGCGGCTGACCGCCTGAAACAAATTCAGACCAAATACGGCAAATACTCAATTGGCGGCATCACATCGTCACGCTGTACCAACGAAGAAACTTACTTGGTACAAAAACTGATCCGGGCTGGATTTGGTAACAATAATGTTGATACCTGCGCCCGTGTTTGCCATTCCCCAACCGGATATGGCTTGAAAAACACATTCGGTGAGTCCTCCGGCACCCAGACGTTTGATTCAGTCATGGAATCTGATGTGATCATGGTCATTGGCGCCAACCCGACTGATGGTCACCCTGTTTTCGGCTCAATGATGAAGCGCCGTTTGCGCCAAGGTGCAAAATTGATTATTGTTGATCCGCGCAGTATTGATCTAGTCAGCAACAGCCCACATGTCAAAGCGGATTACCATTTGAAATTACGCCCAGGCACTAATGTTGCTGTCGTAACCGCTCTGGCTCATGTGATCGTCACCGAAGGCTTGGCTGATGAAAAATTTGCCCTGGAACGTTGCGATGTCGAATCGTTCACTAAATGGAAAACCTTCGTTTCCCTGCCGCAAAATTCACCTGAAGCAGTTGCAGAAATTACCGGTGTCGATGCTGAAACCTTAAGAGCTGCTGCCAGATTGTATGCTACCGGTGGTAATGGCTCGATTTACTATGGTTTGGGTGTTACCGAACACAGCCAAGGATCCACTACAGTTATCGGCATCGCCAACTTGGCCATGGCAACTGGAAACATTGGCAGAGAAGGTGTAGGCGTCAATCCACTGCGTGGTCAAAACAATGTACAAGGTTCTTGCGACATGGGGTCTTTCCCGCATGAATTTGTTGGCTACCGCCACGTCTCCGACACCGCAACCCGCAACCAATTCGAATCAGCCTGGGGCGTATCGCTGGAATCCGAACCGGGCTTGCGTATCCCCAACATGTTTGCAGCCGCCATCGATGGCACATTTAAGGGCTTATACGTTCAAGGTGAGGACATTGCCCAATCCGATCCGGACATTCAACACGTCCATCATGCTTTAAGGGCTCTGGAATGCCTGATTGTGCAGGATCTATTCCTGAACGAAACAGCCAAATTTGCACACGTATTTCTACCAGGTTCTTCATTCCTGGAGAAAAACGGCACCTTCACCAACGCAGAGCGCCGCATTTCTCCGGTACGCAAAGTCATGACACCACTGGCTGGCAAAGAAGATTGGCAAGTCACCCAGGACCTGTCCAATGCCTTGGGTTACCCTATGAATTACAGCCACCCTTCGGAAATAATGGCTGAAATCGCCGAACTGACACCACAATTCGCTGGCGTGACCTACGAGAAAATCGACGAACTGGGCAGTATTCAATGGCCATGTAATGACGAGAATCCTAACGGTACGCCGATCATGCATGCTGATGAATTCGTTCGTGGTAAAGGCCGTTTCATGTTGACCGAGTACATTCCAACTCAGGAACGCACCAACAGCAAATACCCGCTGATACTGACTACCGGGCGCATCCTCTCGCAATACAACGTCGGGGCACAAACCCGCCGTACCGAAAACATAGCATGGCATAACGAAGACCGACTGGAAATCCATGCGCACGATGCAGAAGTGCTGGGAATTGCCGATGGCGACTGGGTAGGCGTCAAAAGCCGTACTGGTGAAACCGTCATGCATGCTGTCATCACAGACAGAATGCAACCGGGTGTGGTGTATACCACTTTCCACTTCCCGCATTCCGGTGCCAACGTCATCACCACCGATAATTCGGATTGGGCCACCAACTGCCCCGAGTACAAAGTGACTGCGGTGCATGTGGCAAAAGTCGCTCAACCATCGGAATGGCAACAGCAATATCGCAGCTTCTCCGACAACCAACAATCACTGTTGGATAATCGTATTACAGCTGTGGAATAAACTCACTTTTTACTATGGATGTCATCAGTGAGTTAGGCTGGACCAGTTATCGAACTGGCAATTTCGATGTTTGGCGTGGCTCGACTCACCAACACAAACAAGACTCCGTAGCAGAGGAAGTGCCGGTGGTACTGGTCTACAACACCCATCCACATGTGGTGATGTTGGCCACACCACTGAATCTGGAAGATTTTGCCTTGGGTTTCAGTTTGACCGAAGGCATTATCCAGCATCCTGGAGAATTAGAAGCAATCAGAGTAGTGCAACGATCAAAAGGTGTCGAAGTTCGCTTAACCATTCCAGAATCTCGTTTCGAAAAAATCCAGGGCAAAGGCCGTAATATGACAGGCCGCACCGGTTGTGGTTTATGCGGTGCCACCACCCTGGAACAAGCCATTCGCCATCCCAAACCTGTGGGAAACGGTCTGATCTTGTCATCCGAACGGTTGCTCGCAGCGCTCAATGAAATGCCCGGTAAACAAACCCTCAATTTAATGACTGGCGCGGTTCATGCTGCAGCTTGGCTTGACCCTGAACTCGGCATCACCACCGTTCGGGAAGATGTAGGTCGCCACAATGCACTGGATAAATTGATTGGATCGCTGGCAAAATCCGGCTGCAATTTTGACAAAGGCTGGTTATTGGTGACGAGTCGCGCCAGTTACGAAATGGTTCAAAAAGCTGCCAGCGCGGGCATCACCCTGATGGCGGCCATTTCCGCTCCGACCGGGTTGGCCATTCAATTGGCGGAAGAATGCGGTTTGACCCTGATAGGCTTTGCCCGCAACGACAATCATGTTATTTACACTCACCCCCATCGTTTACAACATTCTCAAGCATCGGTCGCATAACTCATGGACAAAAGCAATTTAATCAAAATGGCCAACGACATTGGTTCCTTTTTCAAATCGGAACCGGACAGAGAGCTTGCCATTCAGGGTGTCGAACAGCACATCAGGCATTTTTGGGAACCGCGCATGCGCAAAGAAATTATTGAATACCTCAATAACGGTGGCACTGATTTGTTGGACATTGTCGCCGAAGCGGTTAAAAAACTGGCTTAACCGTCCAAACGCCATCGCTCAGGGTGTACTCACAACCACCCTGCCTAATTAAATTCTTTCAGTTACACCCCTCACCCACACAACCATTCACTTCAATAGTGACATGATCAAGATGTACAAAGCTTTCCAACAGGGCTTTGTAATAGTTGGGCGATTTGGGAAATTGGGTAACCAGCACAATAATTGCCGCGTGATGCGAGGGACTGACTCGCCAGATATGAATATCGCTGACCCGGCACTCGCCGTCTTCTTCCAAAGTATCCAAAATAGCCTGCTGATAATGCCCATCTATGCCTTGATCCAATAAAACCGGACTGGTTTCCTTGATCAAGCCCCAGGCCCAGACCAGAATCACCGCTGCACCGATAAACCCCATCACGGCGTCCAACCAGTTCCAGCCGTAATACTTGCCAGCCAGCAGAGCGACTATAGCCAAAATCGACGTCAACGCATCAGCCATCACGTGCAGATAAGCCGCCCGTAAATTATGATCATGGTGATGATGGTGGTGGTGCGCGTGTTCATGGTCGTGATGATCATGCCCACCGTGATGGTGGTGGTCATGATCGCTTAACAGTAGCGCACTCAGTAAATTAATCACTAACCCGGCAACCGCCACCAAAATCGCCTCATCAAATTGAATGCTTTGCGGGGCTATCAACCGCTCGCCTGACTCAGCCATCATCATCAAAGCCACTACCGCCAGAGCGATTGAACTGGCAAACCCGCCCAATACACTCACTTTGGCAGGACTAAAAGCAAACGTTTGATCCTTTTCATGAATGCGGCTATAGCGAAACGCAAAAATGGCAATCATGAACGCCAGTACATGGGTGGCCATATGCCAGCCATCGGCCAGCAAAGCCATGGAATGAAAACGTATCCCGGCAACGATTTCAACCAGCATGGCCGTAAATGTCAGCACCAATACCCATTTAGTGCGCAGTTCCCCCTTACGATTAATACGGGCAAAGTCATGGGTATGTTGCCAATTATTTAATTGATGTTCGTGCATAGTGGTCCTTAATTACGAGACAAACTTACCTTGGTAAGGGATTTTAACCCAAGCGCTTGAATTTGAGAGGACATCTGTCTGAAATCGCCCTGCAAGCCGCAACAAACATCCGTAAAATACAGCATTTATCTTTGTTTACGAGTAGCGGTCTTGCAAAATTTCACCCCCGTTTCCGCCTTGCTGGGCGGCGCGTTAATTGGTATCAGTACGCTGATATTATTTTGGTTCATTGGTCGTATTGCCGGTATCAGCAGTATGATGAGCGGCTTGTTAACAGCCAGTGGTAAAAACAGACAATGGCGATTGGCATTTCTAAGCGGTTTGCTGATTGGCGCTGCTATCTGGCAATGGTTGTATCCGGAATCAATCAGTCTACGTCATGACTATCCACTATCCTTAATCCTCTGCGGTGGTTTTCTGGTTGGTTTCGGCACCCGCCTCGGTAGCGGCTGTACCAGCGGTCATGGCATATGCGGCATGGCGCTGCTTTCCCGACGTTCCATTTTTGCCACCCTGACATTCATGAGTAGCGGCTTGTTGACCGTTTATCTGATACGTCACGCTTTTTAGGCCATTGAATGAATATATTAATTTTGGCCTTGCTGAGTGGGCTGGTGTTTGGCTTGGGCCTGTCGTTGTCACAAATGGTCAACCCGGATAAAGTTTTGGGTTTTTTGGACATCAGCGGCAACTGGGATCCCAGTCTGGCATTGGTAATGGCAGGCGCATTGACCATTGCCATGCCGGGGTTTCACTGGATACGCCGCCAGCCTAAACCACTGCTGGATAATGAATTTCATCTGACCCCAAAAAACCAGCTGGATAAACCGTTACTATTTGGCGCGGCACTATTTGGGACCGGTTGGGGCATGACCGGCTACTGTCCCGGTCCGGCCTTCGCGAATCTGGCACTGGGTAATCAGGAAGCGTTATATATGGTGATCAGCATTTATGCCGGGTTTTCAGCTGCAGGCTTTTTTAGCCGTAAAAACTAGCCAGTGAACAGCTCAAACACGCCCATCAGCGTCTCCCAGCTGAATCGGGAAGCCAAACGCCTGCTGGCCAGCCACTTTTTGACTGTGCGCGTGGAAGGTGAAGTGTCCAATTTCAGCGCGCCCTCGTCCGGCCACTGGTATTTCACCTTAAAAGACGCTCAAGCTCAGGTACGTTGTGCCATGTTTCGCGGCCAGCAAAACCGGCTTGGCTTCAAACCCGGCAATGGCGATCTGGTGGTGGTCAATGCCCAGGTCAGCTTGTATGAACCACGCGGCGACTACCAATTGGTGATCGAGCAAATGGAACAGGCCGGTGATGGTGCTTTGCGTCAAGCGTTTGAACGTCTGAAAATCAAACTGCTAAATGAAGGCTTGTTCGATGAAGACCGCAAAAAACCCATACCCTTGCTGCCTCGACAAATCGGCGTGATCACCTCGGCCACTGGTGCCGCCATTCATGACATTTTGACGGTATTAAATCGACGCTTTCCGGCCATACCGGTAGCGATTTATCCGGTGGCGGTTCAGGGGGAACAAGCCAAATTTGAAATTGCCGCAGCCCTGAAAATCGCCAATCAACGAGCAGAAGTGGACGTCATTCTGCTGGCTCGGGGTGGTGGTTCCTTGGAAGATTTATGGGCATTTAACGAAGAAATCGTCGCCCGTGCCATCGCTGCCAGTCAAATTCCGGTAATTTCCGGCGTGGGTCATGAAGTGGATTTCAGCATCGCCGATTTTGTAGCCGACTTACGCGCCGCCACCCCATCAGCCGCCGCCGAACATGCTGTGCCGCATCAGAATGAGTGGCTGGGCGGTTTTAAATTTATCGAAAATCAGCTGATTGAAAAACTGCGCCGACACTTGGCCCAGCAACAACAACGCCTGAACTGGCTGAAAAAAGCCCTGCAACAGCAACACCCCGGCGCAAAATTACAGCGAAATGCCCGACACCTGGATGCTCTGGAACACCGTTTGCACAAAACCCTCAGCCACAGCCTGCAACAGGCTCAACAGCAACTGGCGTTGAATCAACAAAAACTCAAAAATGTCCAACCCACCGACAAAATCAACCGCCATCATCAACAGTTGGATTATCTTCATCAACGCCTGCAGCGGGCTATTCAACTCAAGCTGGCTAAACTCAAACAACAGCAAGCCGCCGCCAGCCAAACCTTACATGCTGTCAGTCCCCTGGCAACCCTGGATCGGGGTTATGCCATCGTGCAACACCAACGCACCAACGCCATCATTAAGTCAACAAGCGACATTACGGTAAACGAATTGCTCGAAACACGTTTGGCCAAAGGTCGACTAATCACCCAAGTCAGGGAAATCCTGTCTGATTGACGGATTTGAAAATTGCATCCGGTGAAATACTGCCTATGCTTTTAAGATTCTCGATAAGACCTGCTCAATCCTGTAGTAACCATCAATATCACCACTACACTGCCCAAACCGAGCGAAATTTGAGTTCTTAATTTCACGGGCCCCTTCCCAAAAAAGACCGATTGATTGACAAACGCCACCAGGAAACCCGGAAGCCTCAAAATACACTACTTGATCAAAACTCCCGCCGGCCATTAAAGGCATGCGACAGCGTGCCGCTATCAATGAACTCCAGTTCGCCGCCCATTGGAATACCGTGGGCAATGCGGGTGGCACGGATATTGAATTTGGCAGCAATTTCGCCGATAAAATGGGCGGTAGCCTGCCCTTCGATGGTGGAATTGGTGGCGAGAATAATTTCTTTAATCGCCCCCGCAGACAGCCGTTGCTCCAGTTTATCGATGCCCAGTTGGTCCGGACCGATACCATCCAAAGGCGACAAACGACCATGCAGCACAAAGTATTTGCCTTTAAAACTGGTCGCCTGATCAATCACCCACACATCGGCCGCACTTTCCACAATACACAGCACATCATTGTCGCGTAACTGATTGGCGCATACATCGCAGACTTCAACTTCGGTCAGGGTGCGGCAATCGCGGCAATAACCGATGTTGTTCATGGCTTGTGAAAGTATATCGCTGAGCTGCCTGCCACCTGCCCGATTACGCTGCAGCAGATGAAACGCCATGCGCTGCGCCGATTTGGGGCCCACCCCCGGCAAACAGCACAGGCTTTGAATCAAGTCTTTCAACAACCCCTGATTTTGCATGCTTAAAACGGCATTTGAAATCCTGGCGGTAACGGCATACCGGCCGTAACATCGGCCATTTTTTCTTTTTTCATTTTGCCGACTTTATGCACGGCGTCGTTAATGGCAGCCGCCACCAAATCTTCCAGCATGTCCTTATCGTCGCCCACCAATGAAGGGTCGATAGTGACTTTGCGCACTTCACGTTTGCCTGTCATTAAAATTGTCACCAGCCCGCCTCCGGATTCGCCCAATATTTCCATGGCTTCCAGTTCTTCCTGGGCTTTTTTGAAGTTGTCCTGCATTTTTTGAGCTTGCTGCATAATGCCAGCGAGTGGGTTTTTCATGGTCTCTCCCAATCTAGTTTAGCGGTTCTATACTGCCAGGCAAAATTCTGGCATCAAAATGTTCTTTCAAATCCTGAATATTCGGGTCGTTGTTGATGGCGTCCACTGCCGCCTGCTGCCTGTCTTCACGGGCTTTTTGTATTTCCAGTGCCGGGGTCATCTGCTGCACGGTTTGCGGAATAATTTGCAACTTTAAAGGTTTACCATAATATTTCTGCAGGGCTTCTCTAAGCTTTTCTTCGGCGACAGTGCCAACCCGCTGAAAATTGGGGTCTATCAATAAGCGACAGACATTATCCTCTATGCCTTCCAGTATGCAATTATTGGCCAACTCACGGGTGCGTCCGCCGATTTTTAGCGCTGCTATGATGTCATTCCAGCTGTGTTCTTGCCCGGCAATTTCAGGGTTGACGGAAGGTTCGGCCTGCGTTGTTAAAGGTTTGGTTTCTGTTTCAGGCACTGACGCAGATTGCACGGCGACTTTCGTTACAGGGCCCAGCTGCGGTTCGGCTCGTTGCTGGGCCGGTTTGGATTGAGAGGCCGTCGCTGGCTCATTTTGGCCGGGTCGAAACGTCAACATTCTGAGCATGACCATTTCAAACCCACTACGTGGATCGGGCGCCAAATCCAAATCGCGCTGACCGATCAAACCGATTTGATAAAACAATTGCACATCTTCCGGCAATAGAACTTTCGAACACGCTTCCAACAAAGCTTGATCGAACTCGTGATCCACAAAATCGGGCATTTGCTGTAACAAAGCGACCCGATGCAATACCCGCAAGATTTGGCTAAGAATATCGGCAAAATCCGGGGTCAATTCTGCAACATCGGCTATTTTAGCCAGTAAGGTTTTGGCATCTTGAGCCGCCAAGGCCCGCAGAATATCGTCTATCGGTTGTTGCGCCACAGTGCCCAACATACCAGTTACATCGGCATGGTTAACGCTACCGCTACCATAGACAATGGCCTGATCCAGCAAACTCAAACCATCGCGCATACTGCCATCGGCGGCTCTCGCCAAAAGCTTGATGGCAGGCAATTCAAAAGCAATATTTTCCTCACCCAAAATAAAGCCCATTTGCTGTTCAATTTGCTCGGGCAATAGTCGCTTTAAATTGAATTGCAAACAGCGGGATAACACTGTCACCGGAATTTTGTGCGGATCGGTTGTGGCGAGTAAAAACTTGACGTGCGGCGGCGGTTCTTCCAGTGTTTTCAGTAGTGCATTGAAGCTATGCCCTGAAAGCATGTGCACTTCGTCAATCAGATAGACTTTGTAGCGACCTTGATTAGGTGCGTATTGGGCGTTATCGAGCAAATCGCGGGTGTCTTCAACTTTGGTGCGGGAAGCAGCATCAACCTCGATGAGATCCATGAAACGGCCCTGCTCAAAATCCACACAAACCGGGCAAGTCCCACAGGGATTGCTATCCTGCAGATTTTCGCAGTTAATGGCTTTGGCTAAAATGCGCGCTACGGTGGTTTTTCCCACACCGCGGGTGCCGGTAAACAGATAAGCGTGATGCAAACGATCATGCTGCAAGGCATGAATCAGCGATTGGCTAACGTGTTCCTGGCCGACTAGCTGAGTGAAGTTGCTGGGACGCCATTTTCTGGCAAGAACCTGATAAGCCATTAGCAACAAAAGGGAAGGGATTTGGGCGGTTACCATGCCAGCCACATCCCGGCACACGAATCTGCTGCTACCGTTGCTCCCTTCCGGGCCTGGCGGGGTTTACAGCGTATCGTTGCGAGAGGACCGACACAGTAACCATAAAAACATGGGCTATCGCCTAAGCCTGCGCATTATCCTTAAAAAGCACAGTCTTGGCAAGCCCGTTATTGAATATTGATGGATTTAATTGTGGCGCCAATGGCTTGGGCGAATGATGCGCCAAATTTACCGGCCAAACGATCGAGCAATTGCTCTCTTGGGGTGAAGTTTAAGATTTCTTCTGTACCCAGTACCGTTCTGGCAACCGAATCCACGCTGCCAAAATCGTCCGCCAAACCTAATTTAACACCATCTTCACCATTCCAGACCAAACCGGAAAACATCTCTGCCGATTCTTTCAAACGGTTGCCACGGCCTTGTTTAACGGCATTAATGAACTGCTGATGCACTTGATTCAACAAGGATTGCATATGTTCAGATTCTTGCTGATTGACTGGCGAAAAGGGGTCCAGCAAAGCTTTATGCTCACCCGCCCTTAAAAGACGCCGCTCCACGCCCAGCTTTTCCAGTACATTGCTAAAGCCAAAGCCATTCATGATCACGCCGATAGAGCCGATCAGGCTGGCCTGACTGACATAGATTTTATCGGCAGCGGAGGCAATGTAATATCCCCCAGATGCACACATATCACCTACCACAGCATAGATTGGCATATCGGGATGCTCTACCTTTTGTCGGCGAATTTCGTCATACACATAGGCCGACTGCACCGCGCTGCCGCCAGGAGAATTGATATTCAAGATAATGCCCTTGGTATTTTTATCTTTTACAGCATCCCGCAAACCTTCAATGATGGTATCGGCATTGGCGGCTTCGCCATCGGCAATCATGCCCCGGACATCGATCACCGCAGCATGACCTTTTGCTGTGCTGATGTCTGCCTCAAAACGAGGATAAGCCAGCAAACCGATCGCCACAGCCAAATAAGCAAAGGTTAAAAACTTGAAAAAAATACCCCAGCGGCGAGTTTTCTTTTGCTCCTCCACCGCGGCAAACGCCAGCTTTTCCAGTACGGCCTGTTCCCAACCAGACTCATTCTGGTCAGATAAGTTTGGGTCTTGTTGATTGTCCACGGATAAACCTCTTAAATAATATCGATTAATTCAGTTGGATAGGCTAGACAATACAAAGGCTGGTATTGTTTCAATGTCTCGGCAGAATGTGCCCCGCAAGTCACCGCCACCGAGGCAACCTGCGCATTTAACGCCATTTGCAAATCATGCACCGAATCACCCACCATCAATGTTCGCTGCTTGCTGACACCCAACTCGGCGACAATTTCATCGATCATCAACGGATCGGGTTTTGAAGCCGTCTGGTCGGAACATCGGGTGACACAAAATAAATCGGCTATGCCCGTGCCGGTAATGGCTTTGGATAGACCTGCCGATTTCTTGCCGGTGGCAACGGCCAATCGATAACCTTGGCCTTTCAAATACCGCAACATCTCCGGCACACCTGGAAACAAATCTTCCGGCCCAGTCTGTTTAGAGAAAAAACCCTGTCCGTAATGCGCAGCCAGTTGACGGCGCATTTCAGCATCCGTATCGGGAAACAAGGTTTGCATGGCATTTTCTATACTCAAACCGATAATGTCTTTTGCGGCCTGGGTCTCGGGAATCTCGCAACCATAATGCGCAGCTGCATTTTGAATGCAGTGCACAATCCAGTCGACGGAATCGACCAGCGTGCCATCCCAATCAAAAATAATTAAATCAAAGCGGTTTTTCATGATCCAGCAGGGCTTTTAAATCGTCAGGCAATGGCGCCGTAAAATGCAACGCCTGCCCGGTGACAGGATGAGCAAACTGCAACTGCTCGGCGTGCAGAAACAATCGTTTGTAACCGCGTTTCTTAAACGCCTTGTTGGTTTCATTGTCGCCATAACGATCATCGCCAACGATCGGGTGCCCTAACCAGGCAGCATGCACTCGAATCTGATGGGTGCGCCCGGTTTTGGGCGCCGCCTGAACCAGCGTCACATCCTGGTACTTTTGTAGCCGCGTGAACAGGGTTTCGGCAGATTTTCCGGCCTGACTCACTGTCACCATCCGTTCAAGGTCGTTGTTTGCGTGTTTTAGCAAGGGCACATCAACCAACTGTTTTTTGCGTTGAAATTGGCCGACAAGCAAAGCCAAATAGGTTTTCCGGATATCACTGCCACGAAACAGCTCATGTAATATTTTCAATATTGAGCGCTTTTTGGCAATCAACAGACAACCGGAGGTCTCTTTATCCAACCTGTGCACCAATTCCAAAAATTTCTGTTGCGGTCGAATTTGACGCAATGCCTCGATCACCCCGGAACTGATACCGCTGCCCCCGTGCACGGCGAAACCGGATGGCTTGTTCAGCACGATAAAGCCATCATCTTCAAATAAGATATGGTTCTCAAGACTATACTTCAAGGTCGGCTGCACGATGATATTGTCAGCATTTTTTTCAGCCACTCTGACCGGAGGAATTCTGACAATGTCGCCCAACACCAACTTGTAACTAACATCCACACGGCCTTTATTGACCCTCACCTCACCTTTTCTGACCATACGGTAAATACGGGTTTTTGGCACGCCTTTCAGGTAGCTTATAAGAAAATTATCCAGTCGTTGTTCGGTATTGGCGTCAGTGATTTCAAGCCACTGCACTTGAGGATTGATCTGTTCGGGAGTGCTTTTCATGGTTCAAATGATAACAATTTATCTACAGCCCATGTTTAAAATTGCTGCCACTGTTAAACATTGCTATATTAGGCCAGTTTATCTCTGGATAGACTGTATAAGAAAAAGACCTAATGGCCCCGACGCTAGACGTCCTCGCCAACCAAAATGAATTTTTCGGGTTTTATCGCTCAACCCATGATGAGCGACTGCATCCAACTATAAGAGCTCAACAAAACAGATCGCCCACTATCCAAGCGCCGCCCTCGGTTCATCCGATATTTTGCTGCACCAACACAACGTCAATTGCCGTTTCAGTCAGCCTGGCCCGCCTAAAAACGATATAGAAAAAGACGCCTCAAATCGCTTTTTCCTGCGAATCCAAATCTGTTTAAACCTCTTCGGTAGGATACAAACAACAATAAGGATAATTTAATGAAAAGAATGCTTATCAACGCCACCCAGCCCGAAGAGCTGCGAGTGGCATTGGTAGATGGTCAAAAACTCTATGATTTTGACATCGAAGTCCCTTCAAAAGAACAAAAGAAATCCAACATATACAAAGGTATCATCACCCGCGTGGAGCCCAGCCTGGAGGCAGCGTTCGTCAATTACGGCGCTGAAAAACACGGCTTTTTGCCCTTCAAGGAAATAGCCCCGGAATATCGATCCGGCGATGGCGATGACAGCAAATCAACCAAATCCAACATCCGCGAAGGCCAGGAAATTGTCGTTCAAATCGAAAAGGAAGAACGCGGCAACAAAGGCGCAGCCTTAACCACCTACATTAGTCTGGCCGGCACCTATTTGGTGCTGATGCCCAATAATCCGAAAGCTGGCGGCATTTCCCGCCGCATCGAAGGCGACAATCGCAGCGAACTGCGCGAAACCATGTCCGCACTGGAAATCCCCGACACCATGGGTTTGATTATCCGCACAGCCGGTTCAGACAAAAGCGCTGAAGAACTGCAGTGGGATTTGAACTACCTGCTGCAATTGTGGGAAGCCATCGAACGTTCCAGCCACGAACAAACCGCCCCTTTCCTGATTTTCCAGGAAAGCAACGTCATCATCCGTGCCTTACGTGACCATTTACGTGGCGACATCGACGAAATTCTCATCGACCAGGAAGGTGCATTCAAGCTGGTACACAACTTCCTGAAACAGGTCATGCCGCACAACCTGCATAAGGCCAAACTGTATCAGGACAGCGTCCCCTTGTTCAGCCGCTACCAGATCGAAACTCAGATCGAGATGGCTTATAAGCGGGAAGTCTCATTACCCTCCGGCGGCTCGATTGTCATCGACCACACCGAAGCCCTGACCTCCATCGACATCAACTCGGCTCGCGCCACTAAAGGCAGCGACATCGAGGAAACTGCGCTGAACACCAACCTGGAAGCTGCCGACGAAATTGCCCGCCAATTGCGGTTACGCGACTTGGGCGGCTTGTTCGTGGTGGACTTCATCGACATGATGTCCAACAAAAACCAGCGGGAAGTTGAAAACCGCTTGCGTGATGCTTTGAAAATCGATAGAGCCCGGATACAGACTGGCCGCATCTCCCGCTTCGGCTTGATGGAAATGTCCAGACAGCGCCTGCGACCATCATTGGGCGACTCCACCCAACTGACCTGCCCACGTTGCAAAGGCCAGGGCACGATTCGTAACGTGGAATCCGTGACATTGGCAGTGCTGCGTTTGATTGAAGAAGAAGCGATGAAAAAAGGGACTGAGCGGGTAATTGCTCATTTACCCATCGACTGCGCGACGTTCTTGCTGAACGAAAAACGTTCAGCCATTCAAGAACTGGAAGGACGCCTGAAAGTCAGCATTGTGGTGTTGCCTAGCAAACACATTGAAACACCGGCTTACGACATTGAGCGCATCAAATCATTGGACGGACTGGAAGATAAACCCAGCCACCTGCAAATCAAAGAAGACGATATTGCAGTACCTGAATTTGCCAAACAAAGCGCACCTAAGGCTGAAAAAGCGGCCGTTAAGGAGTTTTTACCTGATGCGCCCGCCCCAGTACAAAACAAAAAAACCTCAACCAGCCTGATTCAACGGTTCTGGCAACGGCTGGTCGGCCAAAGCAAACCTGTCGAAACCCCTGAAACCAGCGAAAAAAGCACTGAAAGCAGGCAGCCTAAATCAGGACGTAACAACCGCAGAGATCGTGATCGGTCTGCGGGCGGTGGCCGTAACAACAACCGCCGAAACAATAACAAACGCAATGGCAACCCCAACGCTACACCCGAAGCCAATGCAACGGCAACAGCCAGCGCTGAAATCAGCCACCAACCTGAACCCGTTGAATTAACCGAGATCAATGATTCTCAACCAAATCAAAAGCCTAACGGTGATCGCCCTGCGCGTCGTGGTCGAAATCGTCGCCGCGGCCCGCGTAATGCCGGCGAAAGAAAAACCGAACAAACGTCTGTTGAATCAGCAGACAATCAAGAACGGTCAGCCGCACCCATCCAAGCAGTCAGCGAACCTCAAACTCGGCCATATGACAGTGAATTTGCCGAACGCAAACAACGCACGGATAGCGAATCACCAACCAGCCATCGTAGCGACAATGCACCCGTGCAAAATACGGCTTCATCAGACGATTGATCGTCTAATGCCAAGGTCGCTTGTTTCAAAGCACAGTAAATAGCTATAAACTCGGCATCGATGCTCCCGCGCAAGCGGGAGCAAAGACCACTGGCTTTGCCTCATAGACAGGCATGGTACAAAAAGAGCAGTTGATGTTTATTGTGGGCCGTTCGTGCAGAACCATATCGAAGCATGGACAACCCACCCTACAAGCACCCGCTGGGTGAAGGAAAAATCCCGCTCGGGAAGTTATTTTTGACATAGCCTTTAATTCTTTGTCAGATTGGAAGAAAGACTGTCATACCTGCCGGAATCGCGTATCCATTGTCATGGATGGCGAGTTTCTAAGCTACCATGAGCCGGGGTCCGGCAATTCACTTGCGCCGCAGAGGGTATGCCGTAATGACAACCTTCGATAAGGAATATGTGAGAAACAAGTTCTGCAACGGTAGGTGCGAATTCACTCGCATTGTGCGGATAAATCCTCACCTACGCCGAACACTTGTAAAGGTTATTTCATGATCATTCCTAATCTGAAACCTGAAATCTGACCACTAGGAGCCTGTCCGAGAAGAGGAATCGTCGCGAGGGAAAGCTATTTTGAGTCAGATTTTTTGATCATTTGAGGCGAATAGTGCCGCTATTTAGGATTTGGTTGAAAATAATTTCCCGCAACTCCGGACACGTCGTTCCGGCATACCCTCTGGGGCACAAGGGGATTGCCGGAACCCAGAAGCCAAGGATGGCGAAGGTCTTTCCCATCCCTGTGAACTGGATACCGGCAATCCCTGCCGGTATGACGGCCTAACTTAATGGCAGTGACGCAAAGCATGGGTACCATAAACGGAAGTTATTTCTGACGGAATCCTTAACGAAAATGAGCGGGGAATCTGGCCACAAGGGCTTTTCCGTAACAGATTCTCTATTCTCGGACAGGCTCCTAGAGTTAATCCTCAAAAAGCAGATGGCGTGAGGGTCTGCTGATTGCGATTGTCAGAAAACGTCTGACTCTATAAGACTCAATTCACTATCGCAGAATAAGGCGAATTCTCAACGGGTGATATTAAATCGGAACGCACATCATAGCCACGCAATAAAATAACAAATACCATGCTGCCGGCAATTAAGGCTGATATTTTTAACGTTCTGTAGGCTCTTAATTGGAAATTGAACAAATATTCAACGGCATAAGCCAGACAGAGCAACTTAAATAAAAAGTTAACCGGAAACGGCGTTTCAGATAAAAACACTGCCGCCACAGCAAACAAAGAAATCAATAAGTCCTGAGTGGAAAATGAAAATATATTGCGGCGCGTCACCCGTATGCCAATAAATATTACCGCCATCAACCCAATTAAATAACTAAATACAATCCAATCAATAAACTGCAGATTAAAATGATCCGAAGTTAATATAAAACCTGAAAAAGTCGCCGTAATATAGACACACAATTTAATTAACGCATTTAACATTGGCATTTTAAGCAACAACATCAGCAACACAGTCGCCGCAAAACTCGCCAGAAAAACCGGTTCCAGTTCGGAAAAAAAGCTAAATGACTTGTACATGGCATAAATCATCACCCAGATGAACAAGATCAACGCAAACTCGATGTACAGCCGGCAACCCCAATACAACCATTTAAAACGCCGCAGCACGCCTCGACGCCGATCCGCAGGGTCGTGTTCCAGTCGCAGTCGCCACCCAAGCTGTTTCGCCACCATAAACAGTGCCAGAATAGTCCCGCAAATCAGCAGATACACGCCCAGCACGGCGAAATCGCTTTGATAGCGCAACAAAAATGCCGCCAGCAAAAACAAAGATTGCAAGGCATAAATGCAGGAGACGGCTTCCGCATGACTGAAGCCCAAAGCCAACAATCGATGATGAATGTGACGTTTATCCGGCGAGAACGGCGACTTGCCGATGTAAATCCGCTGACTCATCACCATCAAGGTATCCAGTACCGGCAAGCCCAGCAGCAGCAAAGGCAGGGCTGGATTGAGGGTGACATAGACATTTTCGACCAGATAAATACACAAAAACGCCGCCATAAAACCGATAAACTGACTGCCGGTGTCGCCCATAAACACCACAGCCGGATGACTGTTAAAGCGTAAAAACCCCAAAATGCCGCCGATCAGTGCCAAGGCAACTAACGCCAAGTCCTTGCCGCCAACAAAATCCGCAAAAAACGCCACGCTCGCCAACGTCATCAACATAATACCGGCAGCCAAACCATCCAGACCATCGGACAAATTAACCGCGTTGGTCACGCCCACGACAAAGATAAAACTCAGTGGATAAGCAACCCATAAAGACGCGTCATTCAGACCGGCAAAGGGCAGGCATTTTAAATAAATACCCTGATATAAAACAAAGATAACAGCAATAAATTGCCCAAAAAACTTCCATTTATAATTCAGGTTAAATATGTCATCCAAAATACCAAAAAACACAATAATCGACCCACCAATCAGCAAACTACTATAAGGCGGATTAAAAGGCGCGAGAATTAAAATAGTGAATAAGGTGGCAAACGACAACCCCAAACCGCCACAGCGCGGAATGGCTTTAATATGAACTTTGCGTTCATCCGGCTCGTCCAGCATACCAAGATGTTTAGCCGATTTAATCAACACCGGCATCAACAAAACACTTATCAAGGTCGACAAGACAAAACTTAAAAATAATTCCATTACTCAATCCAGTAACACGGCTTTTCAGGCCGACGTTGATGCCGAGAAACCTATCCGACACATCCAAAACTTACTAATTTAAAAACTGCCGTCATGCCCACCGGGAAGCGGGCATCCAGCGCCATGAATGGCAGGATTCAATCCATCCAAGAGACCTAGCTTCCGGCAATATTACACCACACAGCCTGGAAACCCGAGAATTATACCCAACTCTCTCTCCCGTAAGTTGCCGTCACAAAGGTAGGTTGGGCTGAATGCAATGAAGCCCAACAGCATGATTTTGTTGGGCTTCACCGTGCTCAGCCCAACCTACATTTAACTTTTACGACAGCCTTCTACTGGTGAGGCATTTGCGCTCTGCGCTGAATAGTTATGCTCCTTTAATGACATAAATTCAAATAGCCGGAGCTGCTCCAGCCATTCTTTCAGTGCATCATTCATGCGGGATTGCCAAGCCTTCCCGGTGGATTTGAAAGCCGCCAACACCTCATTGCGTGTCATCGTATTCGTTTTTGAGCCAGACACAATAAGCCTCCCGTTCTCTTAAACTTGCACGGCGAAAACGGACAATACGTGTCGCCTTGTCACGTTGGGTATGAATC
>PERU01000016.1 GCA_002928965.1 Methylomonas sp. | reverse complement strand
TGGCTCGGCGGCGCAAGTTCTGACCGCAGCTGAGGTATCGGCTTTGAGCGGTAATGTCACTCATATCTATGCCAACCCCGGCAATTTCGCTATCAGCGTCACGCTGATTGATGAGGATGGTACGTTTGCGAATGCAGGCAGCAAGTCGGTGGTTGTAGATGCAGCCGGCGGTGGCAACAACGCACCGGTAGCTGATGATGAGTCTTACACGACACGTCCAGGTCAAGTGTTGACTATTGCAGCACCGGGCATACTGGAGGGCGACACCGATGCCGATGGCGATTCACTCAATGTCTTATCGGTCAACGTCACAGGCTTGCAAGGCACGCTTGAGGCACAGACCAATGGCAGTTTCTCCTTCACGCCTAATGCCGGATTCACTGGCGCAACCAGCTTTACCTACACAGTGGGCGATGGCTTTGGCGGTTTCGATACCGGTACAGTGAACATCAATGTCGTCAACGAACTGCCATCCGTTTTACTCTCCGGTGTCAGCACAATCAGTGAAGGAAGTAATTACACGCTCAATCTGATAGGTTCCGATCCGGTCGAGTCCAGCGATACGCTGTCTTACAGCATCAATTGGGGCGATGGTTCTGCAGTGCAATCACTCACCGCTCTGGAATTGGCTAATTTAAGCGGCAATGTGTCTCATGTGTTTGCCGATGATGCGGATGGACCCAACAACGCTACCGACCGCACCATCCAGGTCACGGTTTCCGACCAGTATGGCGCTAACTCGACTGAATCCAAAGTGGTCACGGTGAACAACGTGGCGCCTGTGATGACAGTCAGCGGTGCGAACCAAGTGATTGAAGACTCGCCTTATACCCTCACTTTGGGAAGCGTAACCGATCCTGGCGCAGATACCGTCACTAGCTACAGTATCAACTGGGGCGATGGCTCGGCAGCGCAAGTCCTGACCGCGCTTGAAGTATCGGCTTTGAGCGGTAATGTCAATCATACCTATGCCAATGTCGGTAATTATTCAATTGTCGTCAGTTTGGTGGATGAAGATGGTACATTCGATATGACCGGAAAAGCCCTGCTGGTCAATCCAGCGGTTCAACCCGAGATCATTCGTCTGGGTGATGCGGTTGGAAGGCCAACCCTATCGAATCCAAATGTTTGGGCGCCATTCTGGACCGATGATCAAGTCAGCATTAGCCATAAAGGTGATTACACCAATACAGGTGAAACATGGACTGGAGTGAAATTCAATGCACTCAGCACCACTTCCTTAGCTGGTGGTGATCTGTGGAATGGTGACTTAGGGGTTAGTGGAAGAAATGCCGCTACCAGTAGCATTCAACAGGAAATTCAAGGCAAAGAAGCTTTACGTTTTGAACTGGATCAATCAGCCAACAAGGTTAAGGTCAATCTGACCCAATTCTTTACTGACGATGATGGCAATACCTCAAACTACAATGAAGCGGGGCGTTTGCAGGCATTCGATAGTGCCGGTCTGCTGGTGAAGGAAGTTGTATTTACTGCCGATAATGCTAATGGCAATAAGCTGGTGGTTCTGGAAAGCAATACTGCTTTTGATGCCGTAGTGCTGACGACGGGGAGTTACGATGCGAATAATAATTTCGTATTTGGGGCTTACAATAACGACAGCGGTCAATTCGCTACAGCACCTTATGTTTCCGGTAGCCTGCATGGCAGCGATTACTTAGTTGATAATATTGAGTTTGAACTGGTGCCATTTGTTGGGGTAGCACCTGCATAGTTCAGAGGTTGCTCAAATCTGGACAGGGTTGAAAAAACTCAACCCTGTCCTTTGGTACATGTCGCTTTTCTTTACACCACATTTCAAATGACATAAATTATTCATTATAAATCAATAATTTATTTTTTGGATCAAAAATTGCTTAATAAAATTCATCTGAATTAGGCAATTTCCAACAGGAGTCAAACAATGAATACACAATCGAAACCTTTAAATAATATTTTCAGAGGATTAATAATCCTTTCATTAGCGTTAGCAGCTAATGTCTCAACCGCGGCAGCAGTGCTATACCAACAAGCGCCTGTTGTTGATCCGATAATAGATGGGTTTCAATCCGATATTTCTTCAGGACAAATCAATGGCGACGATTTCAGCGTTGCTCACGTAAATATTCAATCGATTGTCTGGTGGGGCACTTATGTTGATCCAGATGCAGATCCATTTGAAGTCAAACTTTTTAACGACCTTTCTAATTACCCTGCTTCAGCTTTAAGCGGTTTTGTGTCTGCCCCAACAGAACTTTTTAATATAAACCAGGAAGAGTATTACCGCTATGAATTGATTTTAAACAATCCGTTGCAGTTACTTGCTGGCGATTATTTTCTATCAATTCAAAATGCTGGCTTATCCAATTGGTTTTGGTTATATGGTAATCCAGGTAACGGCAACACCATTGTTAAAGATCCTGACTGGAGTGTCGAAAACTCTGGTGTTGACATGGCCTTCAGCCTGGAAGGCAGCAGAAACCAAACGATTCCGGAACCCAACACGCTTGTTTTGCTGCTTTTGGGTTGCAGCCTGTT
This sequence comes from Methylomonas sp., assembly GCA_002928965.1. Taxonomy (GTDB): domain Bacteria; phylum Pseudomonadota; class Gammaproteobacteria; order Methylococcales; family Methylomonadaceae; genus Methylomonas. The sequence continues at coordinate 80,342 of PERU01000016.1, read as the reverse complement.
AATCATTGCTCGTAAAGGCATGAAAAATACGCTGCAAGCTTGAAACTGTGGCGCTAAGTCAAGATAAACCGGTAACACTTTGTCGTTCTTGATATAACCATGACAGATTAATTATTGAGTGCTACCAAGCGGTAAGGCTTTAAACAATCTAGGGGCGTAATGCCCCTATTTTTTTGAACAGCAGAAAATACGAAGCCTGATACACTTAATGTGTTTGCATTACCTCACTGCTCAACCAACACGGGTAAGTAGCAATACACTTTTAACCTCTTCACATGCACTAAATGGAATGAAGCCAATAAACAAAACCGACCTGGAACTCGCCTTACTGGAATGTCGAAGTGCATTCTGGTCTGCAGCCGGCTTCAGTATGGTGATCAACATACTGATGTTGGCACCGTCCCTGTACATGCTGCAAGTATACGACCGGGTCGTACCCACCGGTAATCAATCGACGTTGTTAATGCTGACACTGATATTGGTGCTGCTATTTATCACCATGAGCATTATGGAGTGGGTACGTTCGCAGATTTTAATCCGCGTCAGTGCGCGTTTGGAAATCGTACTTAACCAACGGGTGTTCGAGGTCGCTTATAAGCAATCCTTGTATTCAGGCGGTCAACGTGCCAATTCACAAGCACTGGATGACTTGACCGCCCTGCGCCAATTTATGACCGGCAATGGTTTATTCGCGTTTTTCGACGCACCTTGGCTACCTATTTATATCGCCCTGATGTTTGTATTCCATCCTTTATATGGCTGGTTTTCGGTGGCGACCTCAATTTTATTGGTGATACTGGCCATTGCCAACGAACTCGCCACCGCCAAAACCCTGGCAGAAGCCAACACCACGGCGATGGCCGGACGCGGCTTGATCAATCGTCACTTGCGAAACGCCGAAGTGATTGAATCCATGGGTATGCTCAGCAACGTGCGTAAACGTTGGCTGGAAACCACTCATAAGGTGCTGATTTTACAATCCACCGCCAGCTCCCGAGCCGGCTTGATAGCTGCGGCATCCAAAGTGGTGCGCTTAACCTCCCAGTCTTTGATATTGGCTGTCGGTGCGTATTTGGTTATTGAACGGGAAATTTCACCCGGCATGATGATTGCCGGATCCATTTTATTAGGCCGCGCCCTCGCTCCTATTGATTTGATGATTGCGACCTGGAAAGGTTTTGTTAATGCGCGTGGTCAATATCAACGACTCAATGACGTTTTGACCCAGATGCCTGCTCAACAAGAGCAAATGCGCTTGCCGCCGCCAAAAGGACAAATTCGCTTTGAAGAAGCACAGGTCATCCCGCCGGGTTCTAAAATACCGGCCTTGCGCGGCATCAGTCTAGCGATAGAAGCCGGTGATATTGTCGGTGTGATAGGTCCCAGCGGTGCAGGTAAATCCACCTTTGCCCGCGCAGCATTAGGCATTTGGCCCGCAGCGGCCGGTAAAATTCGTTTGGATGGTGCCGATATTGTGGCCTGGAATCGCGATGAATTAGGTCCTTACATTGGCTATTTACCGCAGGATATTGAGTTATTTGAGGGCAGCATCAGCGAAAACATTGCCCGCTTCGGTGAGGTTGATCCTGAAGAAGTTATCCAGGCAGCCCAAATGGCCGATGTCCATGACTTGATTTTACGTCTCCCGGAAGGCTACGACACCCTGATTGGTGCCAGTGGCGGCACTTTATCCGGCGGACAACGCCAACGTATCGGTTTGGCAAGAGCGCTATATGGTAACCCGGTACTGGTGGTGTTGGATGAACCCAACTCCAATCTGGACGAACAAGGCGAACTGGCTTTGAGCAATGCCTTGCAACGATTGAAACAAAAGCACACTACGGTGATTTTGGTATCACATCGCCAAACCATTTTGACCAAAGTCGACAAACTACTGGTTCTAAACGATGGTCAGTTGGCAGTATACGGTCCGAAAGATCAAGTCATCGCGCATCTACAAAAACAAGCCCAGCCCGCAATTAACGCTGATGCTGCTCGTAAAAACTAATCCAATCAAATCATGACCCCAAAAAATGCAACCGACAATCGGTCGTTAAATGAATTGATCGATGACAAACAGATACGCATATTCGGCCTGATAGTCTTGATCTCGACACTGGGGATTTTTGGACTCTGGTCTGTGCTGGCTCCAATCGATGGCGCAGCACTGGCAACTGGTTTTGTCACCGTCAAATCCCACCGCAAAACTGTGCAACACCTGGATGGCGGCATCGTCAGTCAGTTGCTGGTCAAGGATGGCGACATTGTCACGGAAGGCGATTTACTTCTAACGCTTGATGGCACGGAGAACAAGGCGCAACTGGAAATCGCCCGCGGCCAGTACATTGCCCTCACCGCCCAGGTCGCGCGTCTGGAGGCCGAACGGGATGGCAAACCGGCCATAGCTTACCCGGAATCATTGAACGAAGTATCCGATCTGCGCATCCAGGAAGCACGCAAAACCGAAGATCAGCTATTTACGGCACGTAAAAATGCCCATGAAGGTGAAATGTCAGTACTCACCCAACGAGTGGGACAACTGAATTCCAAAATCTCCGGCTTATCAGGACAACGTAAAAGCAAACAGGAATTGGTCAGCTCCTATCAAGAGGAAGCTAAAGACCTCAGAGAATTATTGGCGGAAGGCTTTGCCGACAAGCAACGTTTGCGGGATGTCGAAAGAAATTTCACCGACAATAATGGCGAAATTTCCGCACTCAGCTCTGAAATTGCCTCTGCGCAAATCCAGATTGGCGAGACCAAACTAGAAATTCTTCAGCTGGAAAAGAAACTTCAAGAAGAAGTCACCGCCAAATTGAGCGAAGTGCAATCGGAGCTGTATGACGTTACCCAACGTATGACCGCCACAAAAGACAAAGTGGTGCGTATCGATATCAAGGCACCTGTTTCCGGGCGAATCATGGGCTTGGCGGTACACACCCTGGGCGGCGTTATTTTACCCGGCCACCCCATCCTGGACATTGTGCCGCAAAAAGAAGAATTAATTGTAGAGGCCCAGGTAAACCCGCTGGACATCGACAGGGTCAACATTGGCCTGCTTGCCGAAGTGCGCTTTACCGCGTTTAAGCAAGCCTTAACCCCCGTTATTGAAGGTAAAGTCATCAATTTGTCTGCCGACCGTTTGATCGAAGAAAAATCCGGTACCCCCTACTATCTTGCCCAAGTGGAAATGACTCCGGAAAGTTACGAAAAAATGAAACATCTAGAATTAGTCCCCGGCATGCCCGTAGAAGTGCTGATCAAAACCGGTGAGCGCACCTTGTTTGAATATCTCACCAAACCTATCAGCAATGCCTTTGCCCGCGCATTTATTGAGGATTGATTTATGCCGAATCTCAAGCACATAGCAGTATTTTCTATGGTTTTAAGCTGTCCTGTTTATGCTGAAGATTTGCTCAGCGTTTACAATCAAGCCTTGGCGGCAGACCCACAACTGAGAACCGCCGAATTGAAGGTTGAAGTCGGAAATGCCCTAAAAGGTCAGGCGCTGGGGCAAATGCTGCCGCAAATCAGCGGCACGGCAAACTGGTCAAATAATCAACAGGCCATTGAAACACTGCCCGATCAAAATTACAGAGGTACCCGCTATTTTGTGTCTTTGACGCAAAGCCTGATCGACTTTGCCAAGTTTTGGGACTGGAAGCGGGCACAACAGGTTGAAAACCAATTTACTTCAGAGCTGCTCGACGCAAAACATGGACTGATTTTTAGTGTGGTTGAACGTTATTTCGCGGTGCTGGATGCTGATGATCAGTTAAATTTGATCCGGGCCGAAAAACAAGCCACCGAGAGCGAACTCGAGCAAATCAAAAAGCAATTCGCCAAACAGATGATCAAAATCACGGATGTTTACGAAGCCGAAGCACGACTGGATCAACTGAACGCCGATTTGATTGGAGCTGAAAGCAAATTGATCATTGTCAAACAAGCCCTTAAAGAGCTAACCAATTCTAATATCGAGCATTTCGACAAACTCAAGGAAGGCATCGAATATAACGAACTGGACGGCAATCTGGATGACTGGATCGACGTAGCCAAAAGTCAAAATCCAATTATCGCTGCTCAACAAAGCGCAATTGAAGCAGCCAGTGATAATGTGGCTGTACAAAAATCCAGATACCTGCCGGTGGTGGATCTGCAGCTCAATTATTTTGATACAGATACCGGCTTCCAAAGCGCCAGAACCAATCATACCCAGACTCAGGTAGCCGCCATTAACGTCAATGTACCCATTTTTACCGGCGGCACCACTACCCATCGCATGTTTGAAGCACAAAGCCGCTTGGCTATTGCTCATGAGGAAAACGAATCCAAAATTCGCGCCTTGATCAAAGAAACCAGCGATGCATTCACCAGTTCCAATGCCAATGCCAGACAGGTGACTGCTTCCGAAAAAGCCTTGAATTCCGCAGGCAAATCCCGTGAAGCCATGCAAAGCGGTTTACGGTATGGTGTTGAAACAGTCGCCGATTTATTGCGGGCGCAACAACTGGAATTTAAGGCCAAACGCGAATTATCCAAATCCAAGTATCAGTACATCACCAACCGGGTGCGTTTCCTGAAAGCCATCGGCTCTATCAATGAAGATAACCTGCAAGAAATCAATCAATGGCTGACAAAGCCGAATTAACACTTAACCTAACAATCACCTGATTAGCAAGATACTTCAGCATAACCCAAAACGCCGTCATGCTCGCTGGAATGCGGGCATCCAGTGCCATGAATGGTATGCCGGAAGACAATTTGCGAGACTTAGGAATAAGTTCGTCAGATGTAGGTGCGAATTCATTCGCATTGTGCGGATAAATCCGCACCTACGCCGAACACTTATATAGGTTATTTCATGATCATTCCTTACCCTTTGCGTTACTATGAAAGTCATCGCAGGATCGATGCCAGTCGCGAACCGAAGGTCATGGAATCGCGACTCGCATCGCTCCCCAACTTTCATTGTGGCCGGGGTGATTTCGGAAAGGGCTGCAACCCTCAACGCACTGAGGTAGGTCAGCAACTGCCCAACGAAAACCGACTTTTGGTGCAAACCGTTGACGATGACGAGTTCTACCGACGCTTCCCAAAGGTATTGCCATTGCCGCCATCGATTAAATCTGGAAACCCAACGATGAAAAGCTTTGCCACGTTATACAACCGACCGGCGGGCGTGATGACGGCCAATTCTAGATAAGGTGAGTCGAATTCAACAGAAATAAATTATTTACGGTTACTTGCCTGACTTTCCTTTCCCATGATCTCCCAACAGGTAATAAATAAAGCTGCAATAATGGGGCCTAGTACAAATCCTGTTAAGGAAAACCAGGTTAGTCCACCCAGAGTAGACACCAATACTAGATAATCTGACATTTTACTGTCTTTACCTATTAGCCGTGGCCGCAGAAAATTATCAATCATGCCAATGACTAAAGCACCGACTGCCAAAACCATAGCCGCATTTAAAGTTTGTCCTTGTAAAAATAATATCACCGAGGCAGGAGCCCAAATTAACGCACTGCCTATAGGTAACAACGATAAAACTATCATTAACATACCCCATAAAAATGCAGCTGGAATGCCTACGAACCAAAATAATAAGCCCCCGATACTACCCTGAATGACAGCGACTAATAACCCACCTTTGACAGTCGCGCGAGCCACACTGGTGAAACGTTCAAATAATTCCATTTCAATCCTGTCACCTATCGGGATTAAGGATATGAGTTTTCTTATCAATTGTTGGCCATCCCGTAATAGAAAAAACAGAATGTAGAAAGCCAAGGAAACTTGCACGATCAGATTTAATAGGTTTTGGGTCAAAGCAGGAAGTTGCTGGGCTGTATATTTTACGGCTTGGGTAAAGGCATTCCCTGCTGAGGTACTTATCTGCTCAATGCTTAATGCTTCCATATGTGAAAACTTATTGAATATGGGCAAAAGCAGCGCGAGAGTATCTTGAAGATAAACTTGAGGATTTATTTCCCCACTTTGTATTTTTTGATAATAGGTTGTGCTTTCCTCCGTTATCATTAAGGTGATGGTCAACAAAGGCAGCACAAAAACCAGAATAATCATCATCATGGTCAATAACAACGGCAATATTTCCGAGTTTCTAAAATACCGCTTTATCCACTGATAAACAGGATGAAAAACTACCGCCAGAATGATGGCCCAAAAACAGGCTAATAAAAAATCTTTAATCAACAGGAAAAAAGATACCGTCACTAACAACACTAATATCAGAAAAAGAATATAAGGGGTATTTTTTTGCATGGAAACCCAATTGAAGCAAATGATTAGTTATGGCAGCCTATCATTTCAATAGTGACTTCCCGAAACTATTGGTAATGGGATCTGAAGTTCGGTGGCACAAAGACCTAAGCCAAGTTTTGATTTACCCAAAATCAAATCTAAAATCCCGCCTGTATGACGCATAGCTTATTTGAGATTAGTGGTCCTGATCGGTTCGGCAGCCAACATTGGTAACTTAACACTAGAACCAGGATTTTTTAAAAATTCAATTTCTGTCGGGGTTAATGTTCTGCCCAAAATTGAATGTCTATGCGGGTATCAGCTGATCGAATACAGCACTTTGCGCCGACCAGAATGATGCATCAATCTCATCAAACCCAAAATCGAGGATTTCCTGGATCATTACAATCTTCCTTACATTTCAGAAATGATTTTTGCAAAAGACCGGACTTGATCCCAATCCGTAAATTCAACAATAGCATTAGGATCAGTGGGGCCCTTGGTCAGCCACATAATCAGTCGAATCACTGTCCGATCCAGCCTGTTGTAACTTGGGTAATCAATTTTTCCTGCAAATACGGCCAGCTGCTTTGGTTTCCAGGCAATGCGCTTAAGAAATTTCTTTAGATAGGGATTGGTATCCGGCTGACTCTTTTGGGGCTTGCGTGCCACCACGTTAACGGAAAAAAAGGCGTTAGGTTTACTATCCAGTACGGTCTGATTGCGGTTTATAAAAGCAAGAATATCTGGATGATGACGACCATAATGAATGCTGGCACCAATCACAATTTTGTCAAAGTTAGCTAAGTCCAGCTGCTCGGCATTAGCGATTGAAACCAAGCTCACTGGATTGCCGTGTTGCTCAATATCGCTTTGCAGGGCTTGGCAAATCTTCAAGGTTTGCCCGTCTTTGCTTGAGTAAATGATCAGAATGTTTGGCATTGGAAAATCTTGCTATTTAAGCAGTAAAAGTGGGTGAAAGCCATTGTTTATTGTTTCATAATATGAAATTAACAAAACAACAAACACCAGATTGTAAATCAATCACAGAGGTATATAGTGAAGCCGTACCTCGCTAAAACCGGATTCAAACAGAACGAGATTATAGTCTCGACGGTGTAATTATCAGCGTCTGCTTTGACCGGTAATTTGAATGTTGGCGAAGCTTTACTGCCTATGATTTTTGTGTGTGCTCCTCGTAAGTCAAGCAGTGCCTGTCTCGGACTGCATACTCGATAGCCTCTAGCCTGCTCAAGCTAGAGGCTTTTTTTATGCCAAACAATCCCGCATTTATTGCGTTTAAGCCGAACTGCTGTTCAAAGCACTTGCATATAGCTATCTCACTTCAAACTTCATTTTTTTGATCCCCTTGCCCTCTCACAAAAGACGAGGGAACAGATCCGCCGAAATTTGAAGTTCGAAAGATATATTTTCCTCACAATCCTGCTTAATCTGCCTGGATTCACTGAACGCTGCTGATCGCTATACGAATCAGGCTGGTTTTTCACCGCGTCCCAAGCGACAATAGCCTCGATAGATTGCGCATTATCACCCTACCTCAATGAATAGTTTCAGGTTTCAACTTGGGAATAATAGCCCTAGAGGCTGCTTTCTGTACTAGCGATAAAGCGCGCGCAAACTTAATACTCGTCATTCACAGATAATGAATAGCCATAGCAAACCAGACAGCAAGCAAGACGGCACAACCCATACGCCCATGATGGTGCAATACTTGGGTATCAAAGCCCAACATCCCGACACACTGGTTTTTTATCGCATGGGCGATTTTTATGAGTTGTTTTACGACGATGCCAAAAAAGCCGCGCAGTTGTTGGATATTACTCTGACAGCACGCGGCCACTCGGGCGGTCAGCCGATTCCGATGGCCGGCATCCCTTATCATGCCGCTGAAAATTACATCGCCCGATTGCTGAAACAAGGCGAATCGATAGCCGTTTGCGAGCAAATCGGCGACCCGGCTAAATCCAAAGGTCCGGTGGAACGCAAAGTGGTGCGCATCGTCACCCCTGGCACAGTCACGGACGAGGCACTGCTGGAAGATCGTAAGGACAATTTATTGGTCGCCTTGGCGATAGTTGGCACGCATTATGGTTTGGCCTCGCTGGATGTAGGCAGCGGCAAATTTGTGTTGCAACAAGTAGATAGCGAAACGCAGTTACTGAGTGAAATTGAACGTTTGAATCCCGCTGAATTGCTGTACAGCGAAGATACCGGCTTACCAACTGCCCTAAAAGAACGCCGCGGTTTATGCAAACGCCCCCCTTGGCATTTTGATCCGGACAGTTGTCGACAATTAATTCTCAAACAATTCAACAGCCATGATTTAAAGGGCTTTGGCTGCGAACATTTGCCCTCAGCCATTTGTGCTGCGGGATGTTTATTGCAATATGTCCGCGATACGCAACAAACCGCCCTACCCCACATTCAAGGCATTCGTGTGGAAGATTGCGATGACAGCATCAGTCTGGATGCGGCCAGCCGTCGCAATCTGGAGCTGGACAGTCATCCCAGCGGTCAAATGCAATTCACCCTGTTAGGCGTACTGGATAAAACCCTCACTGCCATGGGTGGTCGCTGCCTGAGGCGCTGGATTCATCGGCCATTGCGGGATCATGCGGTTATTAACGGTCGATATGCCTGCGTCAGCAGTTTGCTGAACAATCAGTTGTACCAGGAGTTACAAGCCAGCTTACGCCAAGTAGGCGATATTGAACGGATCAGCTCCCGCATTGCCCTGAAGTCTGCCCGTCCTCGGGACCTTCTGGTTCTGAGAAATACTTTGGCGGTATTGCCGACTTTACAAATCCTGTTGGCCGATAGCGACAATCCCCATCTGGAACAATTGCGCCATGCGTTACGCGAACAGCCGGACATGTTAGCCTTGTTACATCAGGCCATCATCGATAATCCACCGGTACTGATCCGCGATGGCGGCGTCATCGCTCCAGGCTATCATCCGGAATTGGACGAATTGCGCAATCTCAGCCAAAACGCTGATCAGTTTTTGATTGATATGGAACTGCGTGAACGCGAAAGTGCAGGCATTCCCAATTTAAAGGTCAATTACAATCGGGTGCACGGATATTACATCGAAATATCCAATGCCCAGGCTGACAAGGTACCGGCGCATTACACCCGCAAACAAACCTTAAAAGGCGCCGAGCGCTACATCACAGCTGAACTCAAAAATTTTGAAGATAAAGTCCTCAGCGCTCGCGAAAAATCACTGACCTTTGAGAAAGCGCTTTATGACGAACTACTGAATACCTTGGGTCATTCGCTACAGGATCTGCAACGAAGCGCCGATGCTTTAGCCGAACTGGATGTATTGGTGAATTTTGCCGAACGTGCGGAAAAACTGAATCTGTCGCAACCGCAGTTAGATCACAATCCCGGCATCGATATCATCGGTGGCCGACATTTGGTCGTCGAACAATTGTCCAGCATGCCCTTTGTCGCCAATGATCTGGAGTTTTCCGATCAACGACGGATGTTGGTGATTACCGGCCCTAACATGGGTGGTAAATCGACTTACATGCGGCAGGCGGCGCTCATTGTGCTGTTGGCGCATATTGGTTGTTACGTGCCGGCCCAATCGCTTCGCTGCGGACCGATTGATAAAATTTTCACCCGTATCGGCGCCTCGGATGATTTGTCCAGCGGTCGATCCACCTTCATGGTGGAAATGTCGGAAACCGCCAATATTCTGCATAACGCCACCAGCAACAGTCTGATTTTGATGGATGAAATTGGCCGCGGTACCAGCACCTTCGATGGTTTGTCGTTGGCTTGGGCCTGTGCGGATTATCTGGCCCGGCAAACCCGCGCCTATACCCTGTTTGCCACGCATTATTTTGAATTGACCTCGCTGGCTGAAGAACAATCCGGCATCCACAATGTGCATCTGGACGCGATGGAACATGGCGACAAGATTATCTTCCTGCATGCAGTCAAAGATGGCCCAGCCAGTCAGAGTTACGGTCTGCAAGTGGCTGCATTGGCGGGTGTGCCGCAATTGGTGATTAATAATGCCAAGCACAAGCTACAACAATTGGAAAACACGGCTTACATCGAGCAGCAAAGCCACAGTGAAGTGAATCAGTTTGATTTGTTTACCAGCCGCGAATGTCATCCGGCTGTAGTGCTGTTGGAACAAATAAATCCTGATAATCTTAGCCCACGTCAGGCTTTGGATGAATTGTATCGTTTGAAAAAAATGCTGAAAGACTGGAAATAGTATTTTTAATGATGCGTTCTGGCTGGCGATACAAACAAGCATTTCACTAACAAGAACGCAGAAAACACAAAGAAAAATCAGACGATTGATTTCATCGGATTGGGGCAATCAACCCTAAAAATTATCCTCTGTAATCCTTTGTGTGGTTTGTGTACTTCGGTTGGTTATCAGCAAAATAACCAACCTGAACCGATTATGCGTTTATTCGCTGGCTAAAATTTTGGCCAGTTGCGCGGCAGGCACATAACCCGGCAACACATTGCCTTTTTCTGTGATGATCATTGGCGTACCGCTCATACCAAATGCTTCACCCAAAGCCATATGCTCATCAATCGGGTTATCACAGGTTTTTTTATCCAAAGATTCGCCTTTTTTGGCCGCGGTCAAGGCTTTTTGATTATCGGCTGCACACCAAACGGAAACGGCCTTTGAGTAAGAATCCGAACCTTTACCGGCTCTGGGGAAGAATAAGTAGCGCACGGTGATGCCCTGCGCCAGATATTGATCGATTTCAGAATGTAATTTACGGCAGTAGCCGCAGTCAATATCGGTAAACACAGACACCACATGTTTAGAGGCTTCCGGTTTGAAGATAATCATTTTCTTCTCACCGACTTTTTCCAAAGCCGCTTTTCTCACGTCAGCCAATTTGTTTTCAGTGATGTTTTTCTTGGCAACCGCATCAAATAACTGGCCTTGAATCAAATAACGGCCATCTTCAGAGGCATAAAAAATGTTGCCACCGGTTACCACTTCATACAAACCCTTAACCTCGGAGGCTTTGATTGAATCCACACTGGAACCGGGCATGAATTCGGCCAAGGCTTTTTTGACGGCGGCTTCATCGGCAAACCCTGTATTGGTCATCAACAATGCGGCCGATGCCAGTATGATAGCAGTAAGTTTTTTCATAAAAATGGTCTATGGAAAGTTAGAAAGAGAACAGTTTGGACAGAGTACTACAGCATTTGTTCAGGATTATTAAAACAAACGCCCTAAGTCCAAAAATACCGCCAATGCCATTAACGACATCAACAAAAACATACCGATTTGCTGAAAATAAAGCTGAATACGCTCGGATACCGGGCTGCCTTTAAGCATTTCTATCGCGTAAAACACCAAATGTCCGCCATCCAGTACCGGAACTGGCAACAAGTTCAACACGCCCAAACTGACACTGACCAGACCCAAGAATTTTAAAAACGCGGTAAAGCCCATTTCCGCAGACTGGCCGGCATATTGGGCAATGCTGATAGGACCACTCAAATTATCAACTGATGCAGAACCGATAAACATTTTACCTATCATTTTTACAGTGCTAAAAGCGTAAAACCAGGTTTTTTCAAATGCAGCCGGAATAGCTTCCATAGGCGACAAGGAATATTCGACTTGCAAACTGTCTTTCAACGCTTGGGAAATGTAAACGCCAGCACCAATTTTGCCAATTTCAGAACCATCGGCCTGGACTTCTTTTCTGGGCGTCAGTTTTAAAGTGCTAAGCACTTCATTTCTCTCAAAAGCAACATTGATTTCAACATCCGGCTTGGCTTTGACGTAATCGACCCATTGTTGCCAGTCATCAATGAGTTGCCCATCGGCACTAATGATGATGTCTCCGGACTGCAAACCGGATTGCGCGGCTGCCCCTTCCTCAATCAACTTACCAATCACCGGCTTGATGACCGGCATAAAAGGCTTCAAGCCCAGACGTTCATTCAGTTTTTCAGGACTTTTAACATCCTCATCCGTAAGCGCAACCACCCGAAATTGTGGTTGTCCATCCGGGGTTTTAACATCAATCACGATGCTGCGCTCACCATCAATCGCCGATGAAAACAATTCATCCAAGGCCATCATCCAGGTTGGAGTCAGTTTTTGATTGACGCTGGTAATTTCATCGCCCGCTTGAAACCCGGCTTCAGCAGCTAAAGTACCTGTCACTATGTCACCCACGATGGGCTTCATACCGGTTTCACCCACCACCAACACCACCCAGAACAAACTCACCGCCAAGATCAAATTAAAAATTGGACCTGCAGCAACTATGGCTGTTCTAACTGCCACTGACTGTCTATTGAAGGCAAACGGCAAATCAGCAGGTAGCACCTCACCTTCCCGCTCGTCGACCATTTTCACGTAACCACCCAACGGAATAGCTGCGATGACAAACTCGGTGTCATTAGGTGATTTTTGAAAAGAGCATAATTTTTTACCAAAACCAATCGAAAACCGAATGACTTTGACCCCTGTTTTGCGTGCCACCCAAAAATGACCCAACTCGTGAAAAGCCACCAATACTGCAATGGCTACCGTAAAGTAAAACAGGGTATGCAAGGTTTCCATTATGCAGCCAGCGTTTGAATGACTGACTTGGCGACCAAGCGTGCGTCATGGTCGGCTTGCAAAACCAACGCCAGAGTATCGGCATTATCCGGTTTAAACTGAGCCATGCTGCGCTCGATAATAATGGCAATGTCGGTAAATTTCACATCTTCATTCAAGAAGGCTTCCACGGCTATTTCGTTGGCAGCATTCAATACGGTAGGCATGATGCCTCCGGCTTTGATGGCTTCATAGGCCAGCCTCAGGCAGGGGAATCGTTGTAAATCGGGTTTTTCAAAATCCATGTGGCCGACTTCGAAAATATCCAGAGGTGCGACGCCGGAATCAAACCGCTCGGGCCAAGCCATCGCATGCGCAATGGGTGTGCGCATATCGGGATTACCCATTTGCGCCAAAACAGAGCCATCCACATAGTCGACCATCGAATGAATGATGCTTTGCGGATGAATCACCACCTGAATCTGATCCGGGTCCATGTTGAACAACAAACAGGCTTCAATCAGTTCCAGCCCTTTATTCATCATGGTAGCGGAATCGACTGAAATCTTCCGTCCCATATCCCATTTGGGATGCGCCACTGCTTGATCCGGTGTCATATCCGATAATGTTTCTATAGGCGTTTTGCGGAAGGGCCCACCGGAAGCTGTCAATAAAATCCGCCGAGCTTGCTTGGCTGTATGGCCTGGGGTGTATCCTGCGGGCATGCATTGAAAAATCGCATTATGCTCACTATCAATCGGCAATAGCACCGCACCGGAATCCTTCACGGCTTGCATGAAAATTTGACCGGACATGACCAAGGCTTCTTTATTGGCCAACAACACCGTTTTGCCCTTTTTGGCGGCTGCCAAAGTAGGTAACAAACCAGCAGCACCCACGATAGCGGCCATCACAGCATCTACGCTGTCTAATGTGGCAACGGTGGTCAGGGCATCTGAACCCGATAAGACTTTAATGTCAGCCACAGGAGACGCAGCAATACGTTGCTTGAACGCTTCCACTTTACTGTCCATCACTACCACAGCATATTCGGGATGATGAGCCAAGCATTGCTCATACAATACATCGGTATTACTGTTGGCTGTCAGCGCAATAACTTTGTATTTATCTGGGTGGCGGGCCACCACATCCAGTGTGCTGACACCAATCGAGCCGGTAGCTCCGAGAATGCAAATACCTTTCATGAATAGAAGATCCGACCAATTAACACAATACCCGCATAGTAAAACGGCGCAGCAGCAATGATGCTATCCACTCGGTCCAATATTCCGCCATGGCCGGGCAGCAGGTTGCTGCTATCCTTGACGCCGCCGCGACGCTTGAACAAACTGAAAAACAAGTCACCGTAAATGGATACCAGCACGGTAAAGACAGACAGTACCAACATATCCACAAATACCAGCTCATCCAAGAAACGCAGCATACCGTCTTGCGCTTCGGAGGATTCTTCAGTCGAGGACATTCTGCCGTAGATATGAAAACCAATGCCACACATCACTGCCGAACCTAACGCACCGTACATACCTTGCACGGTTTTACCCGGACTGATATTGGGCGCCAATTTATCCTTGCCCCATTTTTTGCCTACAAAGTAGGCGCTGATGTCTGCCGCCCAAATTAAAATCAGAAAATACAGCACCATACCGGGACCATAATAGGCTCTCAACTTACTCAGGAACATCCAGGCAGATAACAATACCAACCAGCCGGCAAACGCTATGACGCGGGGTTTGAATTCTGTTTTCAATAACAGCGCTTCCGACTGCCTGATGACGATCATCGCCAGTATCCAGAAAAAAACCGGCGCAATCACAAACCATTCCAGGGCATCGGAATAATCCTTGATTTCAGGCCATTCCATGGCTTCGCCCAATAATTCCAAAAATACCGTCCAATAGGTCACTCCCAACATGGGTAAAATCAGCGCCAAATAAAATACGATTTTTTTCTTCATGCTATCAACGCCGGTCATCGACAACCATTCCCAGGCACCTAACAAGGTAACGACAGCGATAAACAAAGAAAAATACATGGCCGGCAATTGAAACACTGCCACTATAACGACGGTGGCCAGCACCGAAGCAGTCAGGATGCGTTGTACTAACATAAGGTTACTTTATATTTATTGTGGTTATGGAAAGTGCTTAAAGCATACGTTTGTCGATGATTTGTTCCCCGGTGTGTCCAAAGCGTCTTTGTCTGCCTTTAAAACTATCGATTGCGCGTTGCATCATAGCCTGATCAAAATCCGGCCACAGTACATCGGTAAAGAAAAACTCGGTATACGCCAATTGCCACAGTAAAAAGTTGCTGACCCGCTCTTCACCACCCGATCGAATGAACAAATCCGGTTCAGGCAAATCCGCCGTAACCAGATACTGATCGATCAGCTCTTCATTGATGGCCTGTTCTGCAATGGCACCGGTCTTGATCCCTGCCACAATATTCTGCACCGCTTGGGCAATATCCCAGCGTCCGCCATAGTTGGCAGCAATCACCAATGTCAAACCGGTATTGTTGGCTGTTTGGGCTTCCGCTGCGCTAATTTTATCCTGCAATTTCTCTGGAAAAGCCGATTTGTCACCAATGATTCTCAAACGAATATTATTTTTATCCAGCTTATCAACCTGAGACTGCAGGGTGCTCATGAATAATTCCATCAGCAAACTGACTTCATCTTTAGGCCGACGCCAGTTTTCACTGCTAAACGCAAACAGCGACAACACCTCGATGTGTTCCTTGGCGCAATATTCGACAATTTTTCTGACCGCTTTAACCCCCGCATGGTGCCCCATGATTCTGGGCATCATACGTTTTTGCGCCCAACGACCATTGCCATCCATGATGATGGCAATATGTTTTGGGTTCACACCATTGACGATTACTTTGCTACCAAGCGCATCTGACATGTATTGTCCCGGTTAATCTACATCGACAGCAGATCGGCTTCTTTTTCTTCAAGATGCTTTTCCACTTCTTTTATGTACTGATCGGTCAGTTTCTGAACCTTTTCTTCACCTTGACGCGCATCATCTTCCGAAATCAGTTTTTCTTTCAAAGCATCCTTGATGGCGGCATTGGCATCACGGCGAATATTCCGAATCGCCACTCTACCCTGCTCTGCTTCGTTTTTAACGATTTTAACCAAATCGCGACGACGCTCTTCGGTCAAGGCAGGTAAGGGAATCCGAATCACTGTGCCCTGGGTTGCAGGGTTTAAGCCCAAACCGGATGACATGATAGCTTTTTCAATCGCTTGTATCATGCCTTTTTCCCATGGCACAACTTTTAAGGTTCTGGCATCTTCGACAGACACATTGGCTACTTGAGACAAGGGCGAATCCGAACCGTAGTAACTGACGTTAATCTGATCCAGCAAACTGGGATGGGCACGGCCTGTTCTGATTTTGGTAAAAGCCTTTTGCAACGCTTCAATGCTTTTTGCCATTCGCGCTGCGGCATCTTGTTGAATATCACTGATCATTTTAATTCCTCACGATGAGAGAGCCGATATCTTCTCCACGCATCAGGCGCATGACTGCTCCCGGCTCAAAAATATTCATTACCCGCATGGGCAGATTATTATCCCGACACAGTACCAAGGCGGTGGTGTCCATGACGTTCAGACGCTGGTCAATCGCTTCGTCATAAGTGAGACGGGGATAAAACACAGCATCGGCTACTTTGTTTGGATCTGCCGAATAAACACCTTTGACTTTGGTAGCCTTGATCATTAATTCCGCATCAATTTCTATGGCGCGCAAACTGGCTGCAGTATCGGTAGTAAAAAATGGATTGCCAGTGCCAGCCGCAAAGATAGTCACGCGACCTTTTTCCAGATGCCTGACAGCTCGACGGCGAATGTAATCTTCACAAACCTGATTGATTTTCAAGGCTGTCATAACCCGAACTTGCTGACCCAGATATTCCAGAGCGTCCTGCATGGCCAATGCATTGATTACGGTAGCCAACATGCCCATCTGGTCGCTAGTGACTCTATTCAAACCATCGGACGCTTTTTCCGCACCGCGCAGAATATTACCGCCACCAATCACCAGACCGACTTGAATCCCGGCGTCACACAGGTCTTTCACTTCCTGCGCCAAGCGATGCACGATTTCGGGGTCAATGCTGCCGCCCTTTTCGCTCATCAGTGCTTCACCGCTCAATTTAAGTAAAATTCTCTTACAAATGGTCTGACTCATAATCGAAGTATCCAGGGTTGATGGGTTTAAGCGAACAATGCAAAACAGAAAAAACCCGGTTAAAACCGGGTTTTTAACAGGGCTTAGCCTCTGACTTGCGCCATAACTTCAGCAGCAAAATCTTCTTCTTTCTTTTCAATACCTTCGCCGACTTCAAAACGGGCGAAACGCACCACTTCGTTACCTTTTTCTTTCAACAATTGAGCGATGGTTTTGCTATCGTCTTTAATGAACGCTTGACCTTGCAAGGTGATTTCCGCCAAGAATTTGTTAACCCGTCCGGACACCATTTTTTCAACGATATCCGCAGGTTTACCTTTGATTTTTTCTTCCTGTTGCGCCAAAAATATCTCTTTCTCTTTTTCGATGATTTCAGGCGACACTTGGTCAGCAGAGACGCAGACAGGCTTGCTGGCAGCAATGTGCATGGCAATATCCTTGCCCAATTCCGCATCGGCTTTTGCCAACTCGACGATTACGCCGATTTTGCTACCGTGTAAATAGCAAGCCTGTCCGCCATCAACGGTAGTAAATTTTTGAGCGCGTCTGACAGTGATGTTTTCACCAATTTTGGCGATCAACGCACGGCGGGTTTCATCAATGGTTTGACCACTGGACAATGCCAAGGCTTGAACTTGTTCTTCGCTATCGGCATTACCTGCCAATACGGCATCAACCACTTCGCTGGCAAAACCAGTAAAATCATCACCTTTGGCAACAAAATCGGTTTCACAGTTCACGTCAACCATAACCACGGTTTTATTGTCGTCAGATACCTTGACACCGATAACGCCTTCCGCAGCGATACGGCCAGATTTTTTGTCAGCTTTAGCCAAACCGGATTTACGCATGTTCTCGATGGCCAACTCCATGTCGCCATTGGTTTCAACCAGAGCTTTTTTACATTCCATCATGCCAGAACCTGTACGTTCACGCAGTTCTTTCACCATAGCCGCACTGATACTCATATTTTTTCCTCAAGTTTATTAACTAAAAAAACGCCTCACAAAGGAGGCGTTTAAAATTCTTAAAATTCACTGCTGAATGAATTCAGCAGTGAATGTGTCCGATGAGTAGCACCGAACGGCAAAAACTTACGCTTCCGCTACAACTTCCTCAACGAACTCATCAGATTTGCTGCCGGCATCCATACGCAGGGCTTTGGCTTCCAATACGGAAGCAGATGCACTTTGGCAATACAGTGTTACAGCACGAATAGAGTCGTCGTTACCAGGAATGACGTAATCAACATTTTCAGGTGAGTTGTTGGAGTCAACTACACCAATAACCGGGATACCCAATTTTCTGGCTTCCATGATGGCATTTTTTTCGTAGCCAACATCCAGCACAAAAATCGCGTCAGGTGTGCCGCGCATGTCTTTAATACCACCCAAGCTGCGTTCCAGTTTTTCCAGTTCGCGCTCCATACCCAAAGCTTCTTTTTTGCTGAAACGTTGGTGTAAAGTACCGTCAGCTTTCATCGCTTCCAGCTCTTTAAGACGGTTAATGGATTTTTTGATGGTTTTGAAGTTGGTCAACATACCACCCAACCAGCGATGGTTGACATAAGGCATGCCACAACGTTTTGCTTCTTCCGCTACCGCTTTACGCGCCGCTTTTTTTGTACCAACAAACAGGATGGTGCCTTTGTTGGCGGTCATTTGACCCAGGTAGTTCATGGCGTCATTAAACAATGGAAGCGTTTGTTCCAAATCGATAATATGGATTTTGTTACGGGCACCGAACAAGTAAGATGCCATTTTCGGGTTCCAGTAACGAGTTTGGTGTCCAAAGTGAACACCCGCTTCTAGCATTTGACGCATTGACACTGCTGCCATTTATTTCTCCTAAGATTTTGCCGATTATTCGGCGTTGGGTTGCGCCTCCGAACTGTCCCGACTGATGACCAATTGCTTTTTAAAAACCAACCAGCACCCCATCAATCGTGTCGACAGACGTGAGTATTAAACATAGTGAACTTCACTTTATACCATGATTACAATTTCACAACAATACCAAGTCTGATAGACTGCCCATATGAACCGGTGCAATCCCTACGAATTCCGCGCCTTTTAACCTAAACTCACCCAAGCCTCTCTGATGAGCATAGTTATAAAAACTCCTGACGAAATCGCCAAAATGCGGGTTGCCTGCAAACTCGCAGCCGACGTTTTAGAGATGATTGCCCCGCACGTTGTGGTGGGCGTAACTACCGATGAACTCAACCAAATCTGCCATGATTACATCATCAACGAGCAACAGGCCATTCCTGCACCTTTAAACTACCGTGGCTTTCCGAAATCGATTTGCACATCCGTCAATCACCAAATATGTCATGGTATACCGAGCGACAAAAAGCTTAAAAGTGGGGACATTGTGAACGTTGACATCACTGTCATCAAAGACGATTATCATGGGGATACCAGCAAAATGTTTTGCGTAGGTGATGTCAGCCAACATGCCAGACGACTGGTTGAGATTACTCGTCAATGCCTGTTTCTGGGCATTGAGCAAGTCAAACCCGGCGCGCATTTTGGCGATATTGGCTATGCCATTCAACAACACGCCGAAAGCAATCGCTATTCAGTCGTCAGAGAATTTTGCGGTCACGGCATAGGCGCCAAGTTTCACGAAGAGCCTCACGTCATGCACTTCGGCAAACGCGGCGAAGGCAGCGAAATCAAGCCCGGCATGATTTTTACCATTGAGCCCATGATCAATATCGGCAAACGCCACATGAAAATCCTTTCAGACGGATGGACTGCAGTTACCAAAGACCGCAGCCTGTCCGCCCAATGGGAACATACCATTTTAGTAACTGAGACGGGTTACGAGGTTTTGACTTTGCGCCAGGAAGAGCGGTGACAGAGCATTTCTTTACCGAAGCCGAGTTTGCCGAAGGTTTTCTGCAAACAAACCCCATAGCAGCAATCAAGCGTTCTATTGCGCATGAAAACGCTCAGCTAAAACAACGCTTTCACCCGCAACAGTCACCCACCAGCCTGTTAAACGAAAAAGCTGATTTCATCGACAATCTGTTATCCGCCTGCTGGAAGCATTTTTTAGCCGAAGAATCAGCTCATCAATCCCTGATCGCCACAGGCGGCTACGGCCGCAGTGAATTGTTCCCCCATTCCGACATAGACATTCTGATTGTTTTAAATCAGGACTTTACCGATAAGATCCAGGACGGCCTATCGGCGTTCAGCAATTTTTTGTGGGATATTGGCTTAAAACCCGGCCTTAGAACTTGTTTCACTAACGAATGCGTTGCTTTTGCACTGCAAGACCAAACCATTTTCACCAGCCTGCTGGAAATGCGCCTGATTACAGGGAATGGTGAATTATTCGACAAGCTGTCCAAACAAATCATCAACACGCAACTTTGGTCTTCGGAACGCTTTTTCCTGGCCAAAATGAGTGAACAGGAACAACGCTACAGCAAATTCCATGACACCGCCTACAACCTCGAACCCAACATCAAAGAAGGCCCAGGCGGTCTCAGAGACATTCAGGTCATCAGCTGGGTTTTTAAGCATCATTACAATGCCCAGTCGCTGCGGGAACTGATCAAATACGGTTTTTTGCCCGGTGCTGAATATGACAAACTGATCACCGCTCGCGACATACTCTGGCGTTTGCGCTTTGCCCTGCATACCTTAACTAACCGCTGTGAAGATCGCCTGTTGTTTGACCACCAGCGGGAAATGGCGGCTTTGTTTGGTTACACCGACAACGAGAACAACCCCGACGTCGAGCAATTCATGCAGTTTTTCTTTAAAACTGTAGTGGATATAGAACGCCTCAACGAAATGTTGCTGCAATTACTGAATGAACGCTTGATCAGCAGCCATGAAACCTTGACACCCATTCCGATTACCGGCAATTTTTCGTCAATTGCCGGTTATTTGGAAGTTAGCCATGACAACGTGTTTCAAAAAAATCCATTGGCAATCCTGGAAATATTCCTGCTTCTGCAGCAATCACCATCATTGAAAGGCATCCGCGCCGGCACCATCCGATTGATTCGTAAAAGCCTTGATTTAATCGACGATAAGTTTCGCCGTAACAAACAAGCCAATCGTTTATTTATTGAAATTCTCAGACAACCCCGCGGCATTACCCATCAACTGAAACGCATGAATCGCTATGGCGTGCTGGCCGCCTATCTGCCGGATTTCGCCAACATCGTGGCCCGTATGCAATACGACTTGTTCCACATTTATACGGTCGATGAGCACACACTTTTTGTCATACGCAATTTAAGACGTTTCGCCCTGGATAAACACAGCCAGGAATTACCGTTCTGCAACAACATCTTTCTACTGACGCCAAAGCCGGACATCCTTTACATAGCGGCTCTTTTTCATGATATTGCCAAAGGCCGGGGCGGCGACCACTCGACATTAGGCGAAACAATTGCTCAGGATTTTTGTGAACAGCACGACTTATCCAAACAAGACACCAAACTGATTACCTGGCTGGTTCGCAACCACTTGTTAATGTCGATGACAGCGCAGCGCAAAGACATCAGCGACCCGGATGTAATCCATACCTTTGCTCTAATTGTAGGCAGCATTCAATACCTCAATTACCTGTATCTACTGACAGTAGCTGACATCAGGGCCACCAATCCAAGCTTGTGGAATGCCTGGAAAGATTCGCTGTTAAAAGACCTGTATATCGCCACTCACAGAGCGCTTCATCGCGGCCTGCAAAATCCGGTCGCCCGCTCTGAACGTATCAAGGAAAACAAAAAAGAAGCCAACCGGGAGTTACTCAAACTTGGCATAAATAAGTCAGCCATTTCAAAATCCTGGCAACATTTGAGTGAGGATTATTTTCTGCGCTACTCGCCCGATGAAATAGCTTGGCACACCATCGCCATTGCAGCCTCCAAACCGCAAGAGCTTCCGTTGGTATTGCTTCGCCCGCAAACCGAACGCGGTAGTGCCGAAATTTTCATCTATACCCGCAACGAGGCACAGATATTCTCGATTTGTACGGCAACGCTGGACCATCTAGGACTAACCATTTTGGATGCCCGCATCATCACCACCGAAGACCAATACGTGTTAAACAGCTTTCAGGTCCTGGAACAGTCCGGTGAAGCCATTAACGATCTGTATCGGGAAATTCATATTTGCGACAGCTTGCGACAAGGCTTGATCGCCAAACAGGTGAAGATCTCCAAAAACATCCACAAACAATCCCGGCAAGCCAAACATTTCCCGATTGAAACCAGTGTCACGTTTTTGGACACCCCATCAAACAAGCACACCATCATTGAATTGATCACGACCGATCACGCAGGCCTGTTATCCACCATAGGCAAAGCCTTTAATGAATTGGACATTCAACTACACGACGCCAAAATCACCACCATAGGAAGCAGGGCTGAGGATATGTTTTATGTGACAGACCAGAATAATCTGCCCATAACCGAGGAAGAAGACAAACACCGCATTCGAAACGCCATGATGCGGTATTTATGCAATAAAAACTGACGTCATATGTCATTCCATCAACATAAGCCATAATTCAATCGAAACGAGTTTTAAAGTAGCCTCATAACACACAACCACACAAGTGTCAGTTTTTTTTACAATGCAAATCTGCAGCATCAAAAAACGAAATCAGCTTTAAATCATGATTTTTTTATATATAAATCATAGCTTTGTATTAATATTAGCAAGCCCTATCATTCAATTTCCAAACCTTACCCCCTCCTGAAACTGTCAGGTTTTCTTACACCCATACCCCTTGATTACGATTAAATACCCACTAAAAATCCATAGCAACGAAAAGTTCATCAAGAAGGCACCGCCAAGCCTTTAATGGAGCCAATATTCCTATTATTTATCAGAAAAAATTTAAGGCGGCGCAAAAATTGCTTGTAAGAACTTGATTTATTTTAAAATGAAGAAGGGGGGGGGAATGAATCATTTAACAAAAACAATTCTGCTTACTATGGGCGCTTTAACAAGTAGCGGCGCTTACGCAGCCAACTGTGCTGTAACAGAAGTTTATTTAGGGGGATTTTCAGCGACTGCATGCTCAGGTTATGGGGCTAGCGGGAATCCAACTGCTGAACTCAATAATTTAAATGCTATTACGGCTTTCAATAGCCCTATTTATGGCACCGATATTTTTCAACAAGTCTTTAGAACCAATGACACCCAAAACCCTGGCGATGCGGATGACTCAGGCAGTTTCAATGCATTAGGCTCGTCATTGAATTTGTCTATTACCGACATGGGAATTGATGCAGGCCTGAATACGTTTACTTTAAGCTGGAGCGATCCTGACACTATCAACGCACCCAACCTGCCTTACTACATTGACTTAGTGTTTTCATTTAAAGCAGGGAATGTTAATTCAGACGCAGGCATTGCCTACTTTTTCTTCGATAACTTTTTGCTAACTAACAACCCGTTTTCAACAGACGGCGAATATAATTTAATAGTAGACAAAAAATTATCGCACAATGGCTTGTACGCAAGAGCAGGCAAACAACCAGACAGCCAAATCCCCGGCCTGCCTGTACCAGAACCCAGTTCAGTAGCATTATTAGGCATCGGTCTTCTTGGATTCGCCGCTCAACAATTACGCAAAAAACAGCAATAAACCGACTATCTCAAGCTAAACAACACCTTAACCTCGCCAGAACGGCTGATGTGGTTAAGGTGTTGTTTACAGCGCCTCACCCCTCGCCAACCTCGGCAACCGCCCCTCCAACCCCATCGCCGCCTTCATCACCTTATTCCGCACCGGAGTCAGTCGTTGTGCCAAGCCCAAGCCAAGGTTTCTAAGTAGCTTAACCGGCAAAATGTCGTTGCTAAACGACTTATAAAACACATCCATCAGCGTCATCATTTTCAGATTTTCAGTGCGGCGCATCGATTCATACCGCTTTAAGACCGCCAGGTCAGCGATATTTTGGCCTTTTGCATGCGCATCAACCAATACCTCGGCCAGCGCAGCGGCATCCAATAAGCCGATATTGACACCTTGTCCAGCCAAGGGATTGATCATATGCGCCGCATCGCCAACCAAAGCCACCCCTTGCTTGACATAGCTTTGCGCATGCTGACGCTTCAATGGGAAACTGGCCACGCCCAATATCTGTGTAATTTCACCCAGACAGTCTGGAAACGCAGCTATAAGCTCAGTTTTTAAAGCTTCGTAAGGCAAACCTTGCAAACGACGCACTTCATCTGGGGACTGATACCAAACCAGCGAACCGTAATTGCCAGTCAGCGGCAAAAAGGCTTGCGGTCCGCTGGGTACAAAGCGCTGCCAGGTAATATCCTGTTGCGGATAGGCTGTTTCAACATAAATGACCAGTGCATGCTGGTTGTAATCCCAGCTGGTTACACCCAAACCCACTGATTGCCTGACCCTCGACCCTCCACCATCAGCAGCCACCAACAATTTGGCATGCAAAACAGCACCATCAGCCAGAACCAACTCACTACCCTGCCCACTATAATGAATTTTACTGATAGTTTGCGGCATCAATAAGGTGATGTTATCGAAGCCTGCCAAGCGCTCCAGCAATGCTAATTGTGTAATGCGGTTTTCGACGATATAGCCAAGCTCTGGATAACGAATATCGTTACTGTTAAAGGTTGTATCGCCAGCAGTTTCCCAGACCCGCATGCGCTTAAAAGGACAAAAACGCCTGGACACAACCCCCTGCCAAGCGCCTACCGTTTCCAGGATATTTCTGGATGCAATACTGAGCGCTGATACCCGAAGATCATGCACCTGATCAGGTGTAAAGTTTTCCGACACCTGCGCCTCAATAACTGCCACATTTAATCCAGAGTTACCCAGGCAACAGGCGACCGCAGCCCCGACCATACCGCCACCCACAATTACCACATCAAATTCTTGCTTCATATTTATCACAGAGTATTAAAATCAAGGTTCAGAGGTTAATTTCCGTCATTTTTCGCACAGGGATGAAATGACAGGAAAGCCGCCTCATGATATGATTGGAAAGTTTCACTAACTGAAATTTAAAACAAAACTATACGTTTTTTGCCGCTTTCAAAGACTCTACCACGCGGCAGACAGAAAAACCATAAACAGGGTTGCCGACAATGCCATAAATGCCCGGCAACGCATTTGATTTAGCAAGACAGGATCTGGATAGCAATGATTAATACCGCCCAGAAAAAAAATGCAGTGCATACGCTTTACGACGCCGATTTATCCCAGGACAGTTGCGGTGTAGGCTTTATAACCCGCAAGGACAGCAAACAGACCCACGATCTTTTGGTCAAGTCGCACGAAGCGTTATGCACCATCCCACATCGCGGCGGCATGAGCGCCGAAGGGATTGGCGATGGCGCGGGTGTCAATATCGACCTGTCATTGAAGTTTTTCCGCAAAATCACCGGTGATGAAACGTTAGAAACCGGCCAATTTGGCGTGGCCAATTTCTTTTTTCCGGAAGATCACGCCCATTATGACTCGGCAGCGACACAGCTGGTTGAAGCTCACTTGGCAGAATTCAACCTGCCGATTATCAAATGGCGCGAAGTTACTGTAGATAAATCAGTATTGAACGAAGCATCCGTCAAAGCGCAGCTGCCAATCAAGCAACTCATTTTTGGTCGTCCTGCTGCGCTAAAAAATGCCAGTCATGACGATTTTGAACATCACATTCAAAAAGCCTTGCTGACGATTGAAGTCGATGGTTTCAGTCGTCCCGAGTTGCGCGGCTTTTACCCACTGTCGATGAGTTCGCGCACTCAAGTCTATAAAGGCCGATTAAACTCATTTGAAGTAATCCCATATTTCGTTGATCTGTATGATAAAGATCATGAAATCAACACCCTGTTTTTCCATACCCGTTTTTCAACCAACACAGCCCCGGCCACCATGATGGCCCAGCCTTTTCGGTATATGGCGCATAACGGCGAGTTGAACACGGATAAAAAGAATCGTCTCAGCGAAAACGCCATCGCCAGACAAAACAACAAACATATTGTATTTCCCTGCGGACAATCAGACTCAGGCCGTCTCGACCAAACCCTGACCCGCCGTATCAACGAAGACGAACTGGACATAGTCACTGCCATCCTGGCCATGATGCCGCCAGCCTGGGAAAACGATCCAACCCTCTCTGCTGACGTCCGGGCGATGCTGGAGTATTTCAGCCTGTACGAAGAGAAAAATGACGGCCCTGCCGCCCTGATTTTCAACGATGGCATCCGGGTAGGCGCCCGCCTGGACCGTTTGGGACTGCGCCCGTTGCGCTCGGTTGAAACCGCAGAATATCTGGCAGTCATGTCAGAAGCCGGTCAAATCGATTTTCCTGCGGAGCAGGTTTTGAAACGTGGCCGTATCGAAGCCGGCGGCATGCTGTATTTCGATCACAGCACCGGGCAGTCTTACGATAGCCATCAGGTATTGGAAAAACTTGCTCAGGAAAAAGATTACAAAACCATGCTGGCTGAACGCTGTATCCATATCAGCGCGCTACAAAAAGTTGATTTTTCTGAACTGGGTAACGATCACGAACTGAATATCGACCAACGTCACACCGCCTATTCCCTAAATCAGGAAAGCTTTAAATTCCTGCTGGATCCCATCCTGCAAACCGGCCTGGAAAAAGTATCCGCCATGGGCTACGGCCTAACGCCGAATGCGCTGAGCGCCGCTGAAGGTGGCATGTCGCGTTATTTTAGCCAACGTTTTGCGCAAGTCACCAATCCACCACTGGATTCACTGCGTGAAAGCGATGGCATGACCTTGCGGGTAGCACTGGGCGCCAAACCCACTTTTGCCCCGAGTCACAGCAAGCAGCTGATGATAGATTCACCGATTTTGCAGCGCACCCAGCTGGAACAAATCCGCAGACAATCGCATGTAAAAACCATCACGCTGGATACTCTATACACACCGGATTTTGAAAACGCTGTTCAAAACGAAACATCTCTTGAATTGGCAATGCAAAACGTTTGCCAGCAGGTTGAAGATGCGGCCCGTAACAACATCGGCATCATCATTTTAAGTGATGCCAATATCAGCAAAGCCAAGGCCGCAATTCCGGCCATCATGATGGTTGCTGCAGCCAACCAGCATATGGTCAAGCATGGCTTACGCTTCAATTCATCGCTGATCATGGAAACAGGCCAAGCCTCAAGTCCGCATGATGTCGCAACCATCCTGGGTTTCGGTGCCTCAGCCATTTGTCCGCTCAGCGTACATAATCGGGTCATGACCGAATATGCCGATCAAGCCGCACGCCAAAAAGCTTTGTATAACTTCCAAAAAGGCGTCGAAAAATCACTGATGAAAACCATGGGCAAATTTGGCCTGTGCACCGCGGAAAGCTATATCGGTGGCGAGTTTTTCGAATCCAACTATCTGGATACCGATGAACCCAAGTTGCAGATTTATTTCCCCAACATCAATGCCTCTGTCGGTGGCGTGCGTTATGCCGACATAGCTGCCAGCTCCACCGAATGGCATCACAAAGCGCTGTCCGTAAAAACCGAAAACGATATTCCTTTCCTGGGTTTGTTCAAGGAACGTAACGAAGGCGCCGGACACACATTCGGCAATACGGCAGTTCGGGAATACATCAACATGACCGATGAAGCGATCATGTACATACCGAAGCAACAAGCGCCTGCTGCCAGCGATACCGCCTATCTGGATTTTGGTTACGAAAAACGCACACCGGAACAAATCGATGCATTTGGCATTACCCCAGCCTATCGCAGCTTCACGCACAATTTAACCGAGGAACGTGCCACCCGGCCTGCGGCCCTGCGTGACGTGATGGATTTTCCGGTGGATATTTCTGCAGCCAGTAGCAAAGCCGATTTTGATCGCACGCTTGGCAGTCAAAATTTGCAGGGCAATAATAATTTTCTGGTGCGTGGCCTGCAAGTAGAAAAATCCAATGCGGTGGTATTCAGCTTGCGACTCGGCAATGACAATAGCAAAGCCCGCCTGGAACAATTGGCGGAACACCTAAAAGCCCGCTTTGACAATAAAGAGTTCGGCCTGTCGATTGAAAATGACGCTATCAATGTACGCGTTAATGACAGCGACAGCGTTATTTTTCACTACCTGAACAACATTCGTACTGCCCGCAGCAGTATCAGTCTGGACCAGGTCCAACCCGCGCATCAGATCACCCCAACTTTTGCTTCAGGCGCGATGAGCCATGGTGCATTGCTGGCGGAAGCGCACGAGGCGGTGGCGCAAGGCACCAACATTGCTGGCGCCAAAAGCAACTCCGGTGAGGGTGGTGAACATTCCAGCCGGTTTGCCACTTTACGATCCAGCAAAATCAAACAGTTCGCCTCCGGTCGTTTTGGGGTTTGGGCAGGTTATCTGGCTGACCCGACGATTGAAGAAATCGAAATCAAAATAGGTCAAGGCGCCAAGCCCGGCGAAGGTGGCCAATTACCGGCCCCCAAAGTATCCGTGGAAATCGCTGCCTTGCGTGGCGGTACGCCAAAAGTGGAGCTAGTCAGCCCACCACCGCATCACGATACCTACTCCATAGAAGATTTGGGTCAGTTGATTCATGATGCCAAAGCCGCGCGGGTTAAAGTGGTAGTTAAACTGGTCTCATCGGAAGGTATCGGCACTATCGCGGTTGGCGTGGCTAAAGCCGGTGCTGATGTCATCAATGTGGCCGGCAATACGGGCGGTACCGGGGCTGCTGCAGTCACCAGTTTAAAAAATACCGGACGTTCTCCGGAAATCGGCATCGCCGAAGTACACCAAGCCTTGGCTGTTAATGGCCTACGCGACAAAATCGTCCTGCGTTGCAGCGCCGCCCACCAAAATGGGGTCGATGTAGTGAAATCAGCTATTTTGGGCGGCGACTCGTTCGAGTTTGGCACTACCGCGTTGATGATGCTGCGTTGTGTGATGGCCAAAAACTGCAACATCCGCTGCCCTGCCGGTTTGACCACCGCCCATGAAGAGTTCAAGGGCGACCCACGCATTCTGGCGCAGTTTTTCATGAATCTGGCCCATGAAGTACGTGAGATCCTGGCTGATCTGGGTTACAGCAGTCTGCAGGAAGTGCGTGGCAAAACCGAACTACTGCATTTAATCAATCATTCCAACATGGTTGGTCAGATTCACCTGCAGAAGCTATTGGCAGAAGTTCAGGAAATTAAAATCCAGAAACCGATCTATCTGGAAAAAGACTTTGCCATTGACGACAAAATCTTTGCCAAAGTCAAACCTGCGTTGTTCGAACTCGGCCAAAAACAAGTCATTGTCGAAGGCAACGAATTCAAGCTGAACAACCGCAACAAAACTGTTGGCGGTCAAACTGCAGTTGATCTGGAACGCTTGCTGCAATATGAACTGAATGCCGAACAAATCGCTGCCAGCAACATCATTTATACCAATCAACATGGTCGTCGCTATCTGGCCGATGACACCATCATCGTCCGAACCCATGGTTCTGCTGGCCAAAGTTATGCTGCCTTTAATAACGACGGCATGCGCATGGAACATACTGGCACCTGTAACGACGGTGTTGGTAAAACCGCTTGCGGTGGCACTATCGTTATCAAGTCACCCGGCGGCGGCTCCAATCTGCCCGGCGAGAACGTCTTGATCGGAAACTTTGCACTATTCGGCGCTACCGGCGGCAAAACCTTTATCAATGGCGAGGCCGGCGACCGCTTTGCGGTGCGTAACTCCGGCGCGATGGCCGTAGTGGAAGGCGTAGGTGATTTTGCCTGCGAATACATGATCAACGGCGCGGTATTAAATCTGGGTGGCTTTGGCAAAGGCTTCTGCACCGGTATGTCCGGCGGCAATGCCTATCAATACGATCCTGAAAACCGTCTATTGGATTTGTATGACAAAACATCGGTCAGTTTGCACGGCCTCAGCGAAGAAAACGCTGTTGCCGCCAGCCATGAACAATTTATTTTGTACATGCTGGAACAGCACATTGAGCACACCGGTTCTGTAAAAGCCAAATCGATTCTGAGTAACTGGACCCACGAACGCCAGCACTTCAAATTTGCATTGCCGTTGTGGCTGAACAGAACCCAAACAGCCGAGTTCCTCAGCCAAACCATGGACCGCAAAGCCATGATTGAAGAATTGTCTGTCGCTTACGCCCAAAAACAAATCAATCAAATCAAGCAGGCTTATACAAACGACACCACCTTGTTTGATGGTGCCATCCCAGGTTATGGGAATATTGACGGCGAACTTACCTTAAAGCTGATCAACAGCTATGCTGTAATCGATAAAGCCCAACAGATTGCCAAGGACCAGCTTAATAAAGCCGGTCAACCGCTCTCTGAAAGCCTAGTTGACAAGTACGCCCGTCGATTAATCATGGATCGTCCACGCAAACTGCAAGATGCGTTAGTAAAGAATATTCGCGAGGCCTATAGCCAATATGATGACGCTCAGCTTGCTACCTTAATGGCAGAAAAACGCCTGAATGACTATAAAACCACGCTGATGTTGCGCGATGTACAAAGCATTTATTCCATTGGCTCCACCGCCTGGATTATCGAGCAAGACAACCTGAACCGTCAGGCGCTTGCAGGGGTTCCCTCCATCGATAAAAACCTGGCAAGCCTGGAAAGTTTGGCAATCCTCAAAGACATGCTAGAAAATCAAGCTGCCTAAGGCTTTAAATCGTGGGGTGAGTTAAACTCACCCCCGAAATGCTCGTACGGTAATCAAAAATTTTGACTGGATTGCTCTAGGCAATCCCAAGATGGTACATAAATGAAAGCACCTTTTATCCCGCTAAACGCACCCTATAGTGATACACAACGCGCCTGGCTGAGCGGCTTCTTTGCCGGCATGCACAGTCATATGCTGCATAACGCTGGAAGCGTCAACCAAGCCAATGCGCGTATTTTGCATATTTTATATGGCAGCCAGACCGGTAATTCTGAATCGCTTGCCAACGATGCTGCTGCCAGCGCTAAAAGTCATGGCTTGCTGCCTGTGGTCAAAAGCATGGATGAAATCGAGGTTGGTCAGTTAACCAAAATGGACTATTTACTCATTATCACCAGCACATACGGCGAAGGCGCGATGCCTGACAATGCCGAAATGCTTTGGGAGGCGGCCAACAGCGACGCTGCCCCCAGGTTGGAAAACCTGAATTACTCGGTATTGGCACTGGGCGACACCAGTTATGACTTGTTCTGTCAGGCCGGCATCGACTGGGATAATCGCCTGCAGGAACTGGGTGCAAACCGCGTGTTTGACAGGGTTGATTGCGATGTAGATTTTGAAGCGCCTGCCGAACAATGGATCAGCGAAGTTGTGCCGCTAATGGCCGAAGGCGCTGAAACCATCGCAGTAATTGACACCGCTGCGCAACCGGCAAAATCCGCTTACAACCGCAAAAACCCATTTCCAGCCAAACTGCAGGTGAATCGGATTGTAACTGCACTGGATTCATCCAAAGAAACCCGTCATTACGAAATTTCGATTGCCGGCTCCGGATTAAACTATGAAGCGGGCGACGCCATGTGCGTCATACCCAGCAACTGTCCGCAATTGGTTGCTGATATTTTGAATGCCTTGGGCTGTAGCGGTAATGAAGAAGTGCCTGTCAACGGCGAACTGATGCCTTTATCCGAAGCCTTGCGCACTCACTTTGAAATTAAATTGCCCAGCAAAGAGTTCTTGGAAGAAATTGCCAAACGCTCTGGGGATCAAGAACTGAACGCCTTGTTGAATGCTGGCGAAAAAGACAAATTGAATGATTATTTGTGGGGCCGGGACACCCTGGATTTGTTGCTGCAATTCCCTGGGGCAGAGTTATCGGCAGCCGAATTCTTGAGCCTGCTGAAGCCGCTGCAACATCGTGCTTACTCCATCTCATCCAGTGGTAAAAAATACCCGGACAGCGTGCATTTGACGGTCGCCAGTGTCCGTTATGACGCCCATGGCCGTCAGCATAAAGGCGTCTGCTCTACCTATCTGGCGGATTTGGTCAACGAAGACACCGAGGTTAGGATTTTCTTCACCCCCAACAATAACTTCCGTGTCCCTAACGACGACACCTTACCCATGATCATGGTTGGCCCCGGCACGGGTATCGCGCCTTTCCGGGCCTTCCTGCAGGAACGCGAATTCCGCAAAGCGACCGGTAAAAACTGGCTGTTTTTTGGCGACCGCAATGCCGCCACCGATTTTATCTATCGTGAAGAAATTGAAGCTATGCAAGCCAGTGGCCTGCTGACCAAACTGGATTTAGCCTTTTCCCGCGATCAAGCTGAAAAAGTCTATGTACAAGACCGCATGCTGGAAAACGGTGCGGAATTGTTTGCCTGGCTGGAGCAAGGCGGCTACTTCTTTGTCTGCGGCGATGCTTATCGGATGGCCAAGGACGTGGATCAAGCCTTGTTGGATGTCATCCGTATTCATGGCAACAAATCGGCAACAGCAGCTGCTGAATATGTCAATCAGCTGAAAAAAGACAAACGTTATGTACGGGATGTTTATTAAGGTAAGGCTGATTTAATCGATTCCGTACATCCGTCAACAAGCTCACCACACCAACGGAATCAGTAATTTACCATTCACCATAGCTTGACTATGGATTGAATCAGCGCTTTCTTAACCATGACAGGCACTGACCAATCAACCCAAAAGCCGGCGTTTGCTTTGAAACGCCGGCTTTTTTATGCCATGGTCGTTCCTCGCCATTTCGAAAGAGATTGTCGAAATTCAGCCTTACAGAGATCATTCGCACGTTGCCATTCACTCTAGCGATCATGAATACAGTGCGGTTCTCCCCAAGTTCATTGGCCGGGGTGATAAGCTTTGATCACCCCCAGGCCACCCTTCAACTGAACGCAGGAGATTTGGAATACTCAACTGATGTTCTAATTTTAAAGATGTTATAGCAACACTCTGATTCCGTAGGCCTCATATACTCGCTGCATGACGGGCGGGTGTCGAACCTTTAACATGCCGACAGCCGAAAAAGCCAGTTTCTTGATGCAAGCAGGATTCCCCATGACTGCTTATTTGCCTGTTTGCAGCCTGCAAATGGGTTAACGTCCAAAAGCCCACCACCAAATCAATCCCCTCCACAGCCGCCACCGCAGCCGTCACTACTGTCGCCGCTATCGGACCAGTCGCCGAATCCATCGGTTGAGCCGTCGAAATCAGAACTGGAAAAATCGCCGCCGCAGAATGGGGTACTTGAACCGCTGTCGTCGCTGCGTCGTATGCCCCGGCAATCCGGCAGGTAGACAAAGCCGTCGGTAATGTTGAGTTTTTTGTCGATAGCAAACAGCAGCGGCAGACGACTGGGTTGCCGGGGATCAATGCTTTCTTCACGGCAGGTCAGCCACCAGATGCGGCGCAGACCACTGTTGTTTTGTTTATCTCGGCTTAATACCACCGCCGGAGTATGATGCAGAAAGCCGCCAAAGGCTTTTTTACAGAAGTTATCGTAATGGCGAGTGTATAGAATAAGCTCATGCCAGAGGTCGTCTGTGACTTGCGATGGCATCGATACATAACGGCAACCACCCTGCAAGTAAGCCAGGAAAAACTGCCGCAAAGCTCGCCCCACCAATTGGCAATCCTTCATCGCCAATTCCGGTCGCCGCTTACGGAGCTTTTCATAAAGCGCCGGCGGATAGGCATAGGTACGAATATAGTCGGCACGCACGCTACGCCGCCAGCGCCGCCACAACAATGTCAGCAATATCAACAGGGTTGCAATAATGGCAAGTACCGGGATATTCACAGGCGCTATGAGGCGGTAAAAGGTTCACCTGATTAAAGATGTTTAAGCAACACCTTTATATTTGGCTAATTAGCTGTGCCTACCGAACAACCCAACGAAGTGGGCAAATCGACCTGCGTTTTCTTCGGACAATTGCGACCAATCAAAACGCCAGCGCCAATTACCTTCTGTGGTACCCGGTGTATTCATCCTATACGCTGAACCCAAGCGCAGAATATCCTGCATAGGAATCACCGCCAAATTAGCTGGGGAAGCTAAAGTCGCGTGTATCAGTGCATCAGGCATGGGTAAGGCAGACCAGCCCAGATAATCATATACCCGCTGTTTATCAGCATCATTTAAGCCTTCAAACCAGCCTAGAGTGGTGTCATTATCATGAGTCCCGGTATAAGCGACGCTATTATGGTCAAAGTTCATCGGTAAATACGGATTGTCCGAATGACCATCAAACGCGAACTGCAAAATTTTCATCCCCGGCAGGTTAAAGTCATCTCTAAGCGCTTCGACTTCATCAGTAATAATGCCTAAATCTTCAGCAATTAATGCCAAAGCAGGAAAATCATTCTGTATGGCCTTTAGAAGTTCCGCCCCCGGTGCTTTAACCCATTGACCATTGATGGCAGTGTCTTCGCTGGCAGGAATCTCCCATGCCGCCTCCAAGCCACGGAAATGGTCGATCCTAAGAATATCGAACATGTCATTCTGACTTTTTATCCGATCAACCCACCAACGATAATCACTTTTCCGCAAGTACGTCCAATCGTAGTGAGGGTTACCCCAGCGCTGACCATATTCAGAAAAGTAGTCCGGTGGCACACCTGCAACAACATCCATATCGCCATCTTTATTTAGTTTAAAAACCTCTCGATTAGCCCATACATCGGCACTGTCATAAGACACAAAAATAGGAATATCACCAAATAATAAAATACCCTTTTGACTGGCATAACTTTTTAATTCATGCCACTGCCTGAAGAAAACGTATTGCTCAAACTTGATGGAGTCAATCGCCGACTTCAATAGCTCCCGCGATTCTCTGAGGGCTTGCGGTCGCCTTTGTTTCAAAGCCTCCGGCCATTGATTCCAGCATTTATGCCCAAACACATTCCGCAAAGCAATAAACAAGGCAAAGTCATCCAGCCAATCTGCTTTGTCTTTACAAAAGGCTTTGAAATCTTGCTGATCAACTTTAGCCGCTTTTGATTGGAATCCATAAAAGGCTTTGCCAATCAGACAACTCTTTAAAAACGCATGACCACCATGACATTCCGTACAATTTTCCGCGGAAGGCAACCAGCCCTTTTCATCAAGCCAATCGATACTGATAAAAGCAGGATTGCCCGCATGTGCAGAAAGACACTGGTAAGGCGATCCATCGCCATGCGGCATGCCCAAAGGCAACGTCTGCCAAACCGTGACGCCCACATCGTGCAAAAAATTGATGAAATTAAATGCCTCTTTGCCCATATCACCGCATTCACCTCTACCGGGTAACGAGCTTATATGCAGCAATACCCCGGCACGGCGTTTATTTAAGAGAGCACTCATACGTTCCATTATTTGTTTTAAATTATATTACCACGCCTCATGGCACCGCCCATTGCAGGGGCACCACTACCTTGCGTGAAAGACAACGCCAGATACGCTGGCGGGTCTTCACCTAACAACCGATACAGATTGGTCAGATTCAGTCGATATTGTTGTTCAAAATCACTGACAGCTTCGCCGGGGTTGTAGTCTCCAAACCACCAAAACCAATCAGAACCTTCGCAAACCGCCAGTTGTTTCTCTGCGATTGCCAAAACTGCTTCTGAGAGCCTGCCAGATTCGACAGATCTATCAAAGGCTTTTTTAACATCACCCAGCATATCCCAGCCATAATTTTTATCAACATCACCGATCCAGGTTGAGAATGTACCGTAGACCCAGCTACCTGCCACCAAGGTTGGCAAAGGCTTTATCGATACATTTTGCTTCAAGCATTCAGAAAAAGTCGTTAACTCGATATCGGGATGCTCAGCCAGACGCTGATATAAAGCACGCAGAAAATGATAGCCATTTTCAGGAAAATATTCCCATGCATTTTCACCATCCATGATAATCGATACAACAGACTGGGTTTTGGAAAAATCTGCAATATTTTCCAAGTGCTTTATCAAATCAGCTACCGCATCGTCAGCATGCCACTTGGAATATTCAAAGCCGATCAAATCTGACAAGCCGTCGTCGCGAAAGAAACAGGCAATCTCAGTTGACTGCAATAGAAAAGGAAAATAAACCGATTCATTGGTTGCCATATCGGCAGCATGCAGACTGTTATGCAACACATTGCCACCACTGGCCGCCCACTTGAAACCAAAATCTGATAATACTTTCAAGGTGGCGTCGCTCACACTACCTTCAGAAGGCCAGCACCCCTCGGGTTCGAAACCGAAAAAATGCCTGAAGGTCTCCAGCCCTTTCTGTAGCTGCCATTTCACCCGCTCCTCACCGCCAGGATAATGCTCCAATTCAGGTAATTTCACATCAGGCATGGCTTCTGAAGCACTCTGCATATTTAGCATCAACGGCATAATAGGATGCGCATAAGGAGTGACTGACAATTCAATTCGACCCTTGATGGCCAAGGCTTTATAACGGTGAAGTACTTTGGAGAGTAAGTCACGAATAATCTCCAGCAATTCAATCCTGTCATCGCATGAAAACTGACTGCCCTGTTCAATCAGTCGCTGGACTCGCGCATCAGTCAATTTGACGGTTTCGCCCATCCAGGCCAGATGGTACCAAACCAACACATCAACTATAAATTGGTCGTTGAGATAATTGACCGCATCAGGGTGCTCCTGGATCCATTCGGCCATTTCGGTGAGTTTACGAAACAGCGGATAGCGATGAATCTGCCGTTCACGATTGGCCTTTCGGCAATCATGCAACAGCTTCAATCGATATTCGGTATTGGCGGGAAGGCAGGGTTCCACCAACGCTGCCAACAGTGGATCCTTGATTAGAACTCTGTCACGCAGAAAACTGTTGACTTGATTGGAATAATCTTCGATTTGTTCCAACAGAATAGGCGCAAAATTGACCACTGCCTTGGCATCCGGAACAGCTTCCAGATGCGCCACCATATCGACATAATCTTTAATCACATGCAGGTAAGTCCAAGGCAACTTGAACTCACCTGTCTCCAAGTCCCTGTACTCGGGTTGGTGCATGTGCCAACACAGCACCAACCGCAAGGGTTTATCTGACATAATGCCGTCTTTGTCCCAGCATTTCTGCTGTCACGAGCACTACGCCTCCTTCACTGACTTCAAACCGTTTTTCATCCTCAGCTCTGTCCTCACCGATCACTGTACCTTCCGGTACTTGACAGGCTTTTTCGATAATGGCTTTGGTGATTCGACAATGACGGGCGATATTTACCTCAGGCAAAATCACCGAATCTTTGACTTCGCTATAAGAATTCACCCTGACTTGGGAAAACAACAACGAGTGCCGCACCGTCGCACCTGAAATCACGCAACCACCCGAGACCATCGAATCGATAGCCTGCCCACGCCTATCGTCATCATCAAACACAAATTTGGCCGGCGGTGTTTGCGCCTGATGCGTCCAAATCGGCCAAGTGTTGTCATACAGATTCAAGTCAGGCTTAACCCCGATCAACTCCATATTGGCAGCCCAGTAAGCATCAATGGTCCCCACATCGCGCCAGTAGCTTTGCTGACCGCTTTGTAAGTCCAGAAATGGATAGGCATTGACACGGTACTTGTCAATGACTGCCGGAATAATGTCCTTACCAAAATCGCGACTGGAGTCTTTGGTGTCAGCATCTTTGATCAGTTGTTCAAACAAAAAGCCGGCATTGAAAACATAAATCCCCATTGAAGCCAAAGCGGTATTTTCGCGACCCGGCATCAAAGGTGGATTTTCCGGTTTTTCCACAAATGCCCTGACACGACGATTATCATCCACGTCCATCACACCAAACGCCTTAGCGTCTTCCAAAGGCACTTCAATACAGCCAATGGTCAGATCGGCTTTATTGGCCACATGATCAGCCAGCATGGCCGCATAATCCATTTTGTAAATATGGTCGCCCGCCAGCACCAATACAAATTCAGGATTACGAGCCCGCAAGATGTCGATATTTTGAAAAACCGCATCAGCTGTACCTTGGTACCAGGAATGCTCGTCATGACGCTGCTGGGCAGGCATTAAATCGACGTATTCGCCAAACTCGCCCCGCAAAAATCCCCAGCCTTGCTGAATGTGTCGAATCAGCGAATCCGCCTTGTATTGCGTCAGGATGCCGATCTTGCGAATATCGGAATTGATACAGTTGGACAATGGAAAATCGATAATACGAAACTTGCCGCCAAACGGCACGGCGGGCTTGGCACGCCAGTCGGTCATTTGCTTGAGTCTGGAACCGCGACCACCAGCCAGAATCAAGGCGATAGTATTGCGGGTTAATTCGTTAATCCGTCTCTGCGATTGCTGTGTATTGACGACTGACATTATTTTTTTCTCCAAAATAAACGATTTTTACTGCCGAAACTCAACTGGCAAACAGATTTCGGCAGATTTGTTTTTACTTCCACTTGCCGCGCAGGCCCATTATCGTTACTCTTGACCAAAAAGTAAAAACCCAAAGCGTTCTAATGTTGTAATCCCATCATCCATTAAGATTGCTATCCCCGTTTAAAACGTACTTAACTATAACTGAGGCATTGCAAAATGACCAAACCAAGCCAACCAACCCCGCTTGATTCTGACTTGATTAGAATTATCGAAGCCAAGCATCATGATCCTTTTTCGGTTTTAGGGCGTCACACCGTTAATGGAAAAAGCGTGATTCGTGCTTTCTTACCGTATGCGGA
The DNA here is from genome assembly GCA_002928965.1 of Methylomonas sp. GTDB lineage: Bacteria > Pseudomonadota > Gammaproteobacteria > Methylococcales > Methylomonadaceae > Methylomonas. The sequence goes on along the minus strand of PERU01000016.1, from coordinate 41,642 downwards.
AACCGTCAGTATTGGTGAAAAAGGTCCTGCAATGCAGCGCATCCCCGGGTCGGACCTGTTTGAATATTACCCGCCTGCCACTATCGAGATCGCTGACCATTATGAACTTTTCTGGACCGACAAAGACGGTCACAATCATTGCGATCAAGATCCTTACACGTTTGGACCTGTACTATCCGAATTTGATCAACATTTATTTGGTGAAGGCCGTCATTGGCATATTTACCAAAAACTGGGTGGTCATCTGCACACGATGGATGGTGTGGAAGGGGTTTATTTCTCGGTTTGGGCACCCAATGCCGAGCGCGTCAGCATCATCGGGGATTTCAACCGCTGGGATGGTCGTAGCCATCCGATGCGCAACCTGGGCGGTTGTGGCATTTGGGAATTGTTTGTACCCGGACTGGACGTAGGTTGTCTGTATAAATTTGAAATTCGTAACCATCATACCGGTCAGGTTCTGGTTAAAACCGACCCCTATGGCCAACAATTTGAATTCCGTCCGCAAACTGCCGCCATTATCGTTCAGGAAGATGCTTATAGTTGGCAAGATACTGAATGGATGGAAAAACGTCCAAGCCATGACTGGTTACACCAACCCATGTCAATTTACGAGGTACATCTCGGCTCGTGGCAACGTGACAGCCGTGGAAACTTCCTGAACTACCGCGAATTGGCCAACAAACTGGTTAATTACGTCAAAACCCTGGGCTTTACCCATATCGAGTTATTGCCGATTACTGAACACCCGCTGGACTTATCCTGGGGCTATCAAACCACGGGTTATTTTGCCCCTACCAGTCGCCACGGCACGCCGGATGATTTTCGTTATTTCGTCGATTACTGCCATCAAAATGATATTGGGGTGATCCTGGACTGGGTACCCGCCCATTTCCCCAAAGACAGCTTTGCCCTGGGCCGTTTCGACGGCACCCCATTATATGAGCATGAAGACCCGCGCAAAGGCGAACACCGGGACTGGGGCACTCTGATTTACAATTACAGCCGGAATGAAGTCAAAAACTTCCTGCTCTCCAGCGCTTTTTTCTGGCTGGAAGAATTTCACCTGGACGGTCTGCGTGTAGATGCAGTGGCTTCCATGCTATATCTGGATTATTCGCGCGAAGCCAATGACTGGATACCCAATATGTATGGCGGCAATGAAAATCTGGAAGCTATTGATTTTTTAAGACAAATGAACGCCGTTACCCATGAACAACACCCAGGCACCGTCATCATGGCTGAGGAATCAACCTCCTGGCCGCAAGTCACCCGCCCTACCTGGACCGGCGGCCTGGGCTTTTCGATGAAATGGAACATGGGCTGGATGCACGACATCCTGCATTACATGCAGGAACAACCCGTACACCGCTCCTACCACCATGATTCTTTAACGTTTGGCTTGTTGTATGCGTTCACCGAAAATTTCGTACTTCCGTTTTCGCACGATGAAGTGGTCCATGGCAAAGGGTCTCTGCTAAACAAAATGCCCGGCGACGAGTGGCAACGCTTTGCCAATCTGCGCTTGTTATACACGCTGATGTTCACCTATCCTGGCAAAAAACTGTTGTTCATGGGCTGTGAATTTGCCCAGGGCACTGAATGGAGTGTCAATCGGGACCTGGACTGGTACGTGCTTGACTATGCGCATCACCGCGGTGTGCAAACGCTGGTGAAAGATTTGAATCACCTTTATCAAAATCATTCTGCGCTTTATCAGTACGATTTCGATCATCAAGGCTTCGAATGGATAGATTGCCACGATTACCAGCAATCCATCATCAGTTATCGCCGTAAATCAGCCAACGAGGATTTGATTGTCATTTTGAACTTCACGCCGGTACCCCGCGAAAACTATCGGATTGGCGTACCGAGGGAAGGTGTTTATCATGAAATTTTCAATTCTGACTCTGAGTATTACGATGGCAGCAACCTTGGTAATGGCCACGTCCATTCCGAGCCACAGCCCTGGATGAATATGGGGCATTCCATTACTGTGACCCTACCGCCCTTGGCTGGCATTATTCTGAAATTGTAACCGGGATAAATTTAAAAAGAGTCAATGAAACCGAAAACGGGCAGTGTGCATCTTGAATGATGCTAACCGCTGCCTTATGGATTTGGCTTAATCCGCTGAAAATTTGTCAAGCAATGATCTGTTTTTACTATGAAAAAAATTCTATTCGCTAGCAGCGAAACGCATCCCTTAATCAAAACCGGCGGCCTCGCAGATGTCGCCGGCAGTTTACCGATTGCCTTGACCAGTTTGGGCCAGGATGTGCGCATCATTATGCCTAATTACCAGTCCATCAAGAACTGTGAGCCTGGGCGCTATCTGTGTACGGTCAGAGTCAACAACGCGGATGTCAATTTACTGGAAACCCATTTACCGGATAGCGAGGTGATTGTCTGGCTGGTCGATTTTCCAGCGCTATTCAATCAGCCGGGCAATCCTTACAACGATGAGAGTGGCAATCCCTGGCCGGATATCGGTGATCGTTTTGCACTGTTCTGTCGCATTGTGACTGAAGTGGCCATGAACAGAGCATATCTGGATTGGAAGCCTGATGTGGTGCATTGCAACGACTGGCAAACCGGCTTGGTACCTGCTTTGCTATCCTTGGAAGAAAACAGACCCGCTACAGTATTTACCATCCACAACATGGCTTACCAAGGTGTTTTTCCCAGCAGCGCCTATACCCAACTGAATTTACCGGGCCAGCTTTGGCATCCTGATGGTCTGGAATATCACGGCATGTTGTCGTTTATTAAAGGTGGCTTGAGTTTTTCCGACTGGATTACCACGGTCAGTCCTACTTATGCACAAGAAATTCAGACGCCGGAGTTCGGTTATGGACTGGAAGGTTTATTGGCACATCGTCAGCACACCTTGTCCGGGATTATCAATGGCATCGATTTGACGGTCTGGAATCCGGAATCCGACCAAAAAATCGCTCAAACCTATACCGTGCGGACGCTCAACAAAAAGGTTCTCAACAAAACAGCCTTGCAAGCCAGACTGGGGTTGCCCGTTTCAGCTGATCTACCATTATTTGGTTTGATTGGCCGACTGGTTGATCAGAAAGGCATCGATTTGGTACTGAATTGTTTGAAAGAAATGGCCAAGATGCCGCTGCAGTTCGCACTATTGGGCAGTGGTGATACCAGTATCCAGGTACGTTTGCAGGATTTCGCCCGTTTATATCCGGATAAATTCTCCATAACCATTGGCTATGATGAAAATTTAGCGCATCAAATTGAAGCCGGTGCTGACATGTTTTTAATGCCATCGCGTTTTGAACCTTGTGGCTTAAATCAAATGTACAGCCAGCGTTATGGGACCCTACCCATTGTGCGTAAAACCGGTGGTCTGGCCGATACCGTGGTTGACGCATTGCCCGACACCATTCAGGACGGCACGGCCAGCGGCTTTGTGTTTTCTGAAGCGGTTCCAGGAGCACTGATGGAAACCATCAAACGCGCACTGGTTTTGCATGCCAATCGACCACTCTGGCAAAAATTACAACGCAATGCCATGGGCAAGGATTTCTCCTGGGAAAACAGTGCGAATCAATATTTGGCACTTTATCGTGCCATCTAAACGCGCTATTTCGAAAGGGCTGATCTGCTTAATGCCTCATGCAGATCAGCCACTACGGAAAGCCCCCAGACGGCTTCTTTCAAGTTGGGTTTGTGCGCTGCTCTTCCAGCAATGCGTATTTGCCGAAGACAGTCTGATTGAAGTGATTCGCTTACAAAATCGATCCGCTGGAGAAGTCCAAGGTCTATTAACACCCCTATTGGAACCCGGTGAAGCTTTAACCGGTAACGGCTTCGATTTAATTCTCAAAAGTCGGCCTGAACGCTTGGAAACCATACGCGGACTGATTCAACAACTGGATAGCCGCCAACATAATCTGATCATCTCTGTTTTAAACAACAGCATTAAAAGCGCCGAACAGCTCAATGCAGAAGTTGCCATTCAGGCTTCCAGCCAAGCGATCCGCATGCAAGGCATGACCGGAAATACCCGAGACAGTGACAATCATCGCAGCATGCAACAACTACGCACCCTGGAAGGTCAACCTGCCCATATTCAGGCAAGCACCACCAGACCCATAGAGAACGTGACGGTTTACGACTTTGGCTATGGCTACCCGGGTGTTGCATCCAGTCCGCACATGCAGCAAGCTGGCAGTGGTTTTGCAGCCATTCCAAGACTGATCGGCAACCAGGACGTCATTATCGACATTGCCCCCTGGTCTGATCGCTTTCTGAATCGTGCCAGTATTGAAACCCAGTCCATTCAATCGACTATACGTGCTCGCTTGGGCGAATGGGTGCAACTTGGCGGCACAATACAAACCCAGCAATCGGAACGCCATGGTTTTAGTGGTTTAAATCACTCAACCCGCAATCAAGACACCTACACCTTAATCAAGATTGATCTTGCCGACTAAGGTTTGACTTGTCTGCAAACAAAAACACCGGTCATCACCGGTGTTTTTAAATGCCCATCAACAAATCTACTTGAGCCTAAGCCTTAGTAAATGCACTCGCCGGTTATCCGCTCGCAACACTTCAAATATAAAATCATCAATATCGACTTTTTCACCTTTTTTAGGGAAATGTTCCAAACGCTGCAGAATCAAGCCACCTACAGTATCGCATTCGCCATCCTCAAGATCGGCTGAGAAATATTCATTAAAATCGGCAATTGGTGTCAATGCGCTGACAATAAATTCGCGTTCACTACGTTGCGATATATAGTCCTGGGTTTCGTCTTCATCGTGCTCATCTTCAATCGCACCCACGATTTGTTCCAGTACATCTTCTATGGTCACCAAACCGGCAGAATTGCCGTATTCGTCAACCACAATCGCCATATGGTTACGCTCTGTGCGAAACTCTTTCAGCAAGACATTCAGCCGCTTGCTTTCCGGCACCACGCTCATAGGCCGCATGATGTCTTCAACCTTCAGGGATTTGTTTTGTTGCAGGGTGTGAGCCAGTAAATCCTTCACCAACAAAACACCGACCACTTTGCTGCGGTCTTCTTCAATGACGGGGAAACGCGAATGGGCAAATTCGATCACTAATGGAAATATGGTTTCCAGTTCGGCATCCCGATTGACAACCACCATTTGCGAACGTGGGATCATGATGTCTCTGACCCGCATTTCGGACACCTGCATCACGCCTTCTATCATGGCCAGAGAATCAGAATCCAGCAGGTGCTTTTCTTCGGATTCTCTGAGAATTTCCAGTAAATCTTCCTGGTCTTGTGGCTCCCCAGTCAGAAAATGGCTGATACGTTCCAGCAAACTTTTCTGATGGGACTGACTACTCGGGGGATTACCGTCGCTCATTGCGCACTCACTTCCTGATAGGGGTTAGCTATATTCAACATGTTCAAAAACTTAATTTCCAGGGCTTCCATCTCTTCGGCTTCAGCATCCTCAATATGGTCATAGCCCAGTAAATGCAATATACCGTGTATCGTAATATGCGCCCAGTGATGTTCAAGGACTTTTTGTTGCTGCAGGGCTTCTTCAGCAATCAGCGGTGCACAGATCACCAGATCACCCAGTAAATCCATCTCAATGCCATCAGGTGCTTCAAAAGGGAAACTGAGTATATTGGTCGGGCCGATTTTGTGTCTATATCGTTGATTGAGTTCAGTACTTTCGATTAGGTCTACCAAGCGAATCACCACTTCCGAGTCCTGAGCCGCATCGCTCAAAACCGTGTCTATCCAACGTTGAAACTGCTGCTCACTGGGACAATCACTGGCAGTGGTAGCAATTTGTATATCCAGATAATTCATGACTTATCGCTTTGTGCCTGCTCGTAAAGGTCGTATGCGGCCACAATACGTTGCACTAAAGGATGCCTGACCACATCTCTGACACCAAAAAAGGTAAAACTAATCCCTTCCACGTCTTTTAAGACTTTCAATACATGCTTGAGGCCGGACATTTTCTCACTGGGCAAATCGATTTGCGTCACGTCGCCGGTTATCACCGCCGTTGAACCAAAGCCCACCCTGGTCAAAAACATTTTAATCTGCTCGGTGGTGGTATTTTGCGCCTCATCCAGAATGATAAATGAATCATTCAAAGTTCGACCGCGCATAAACGCTAGCGGCGCCACTTCGATAACATTTTTCTCCAGCAGTTTTTCCACCCGCTCAAAACCCAACATGTCATACAGTGCATCATATAAAGGCCGCAAGTAGGGATCGACTTTTTGAGCCATGTCACCCGGCAAAAAACCCAATTTTTCACCAGCTTCTACCGCCGGTCTAACCAAAATAATGCGTCTTACGGTCTCATTTTGCAAAGCTTCAACCGCGCAAGCGACTGCCAGGAAAGTCTTGCCGGTACCCGCAGGCCCCACCCCAAAGTTGATATCGTGAGTGACAATTTTACGCAAATAATCCTGCTGATTCTCGCCTCTACCCTTGATCACGCCACGCTTGGTTTTTATAGCAACCACATCCGGCTTGAAGGTGCTGGATTCAGCCTTCAACAATTGATCGATGCTGGCATCCTGCAGGCTCAAATGAACTTGCTCCGGGGTTATTTCTTCCTTGCCTGCCAATTCAAATAATTTGTGCATCACCGCGCAGGTGGCTTTAACTGCTTCTGCCACACCGGTGATTTTAAAATGATTACTCCGATTGGCGATATCGACCTGCAATCGCTGTTCGATTTGCCGCAAATGAATATCAAGCTGCCCACAAAAATTCGACAAACGGTGATTGTCAGCAGGTAGCAGGGTGATTTCCTGGGAGAATTGAACGACTGTCAACACGCAACCTTTATTTTGTCCAACGGGATATTTTGTAACACTTTATCGACAGATGATTCGACCATGCGTCCACGTAATGAGTTCGGTAGCGCTTCAGTTATCAGTACGTCCACAAATTGCCCAATCAAACGCGGATGAGCGGCAAAATTCACCACCCGATTATTCTCGCTGCGCCCAGTCAGATGCAATGGGTTTTTCTTGGATACACCTTCGACCAAAATACTTTGCACCGTGCCTATCATTGATTCGGAAATGGCCATGAACATGTCGTTGAGGCGCCCCTTTAATTGCTGCAAGCGCTGTTCTTTGACAGCCATACTGACATCATCAGGATAATTGGCGGCTGGCGTACCCGGTCTGGCGCTAAAGATGAAACTGTAGGAAAAATCAAAACCAACGTCTTCGATCAAAGCCATCGTATCCTGGAAGTCTTGATCAGTTTCGCCGGGAAAGCCAATGATGAAATCGGATGATAAGGAAATACCTGGACGTACAGCCTTGATTTTACGCATAATTTCCAAGTAATCTTCGCGCTGATGACCACGTTTCATTTCTGCCAAAATCCGGTTACTGCCGCTTTGAACTGGCAGATGCAGGTGATTAACCAATTGTGGAATCTCCGCATAGGCATCAATGATGTCGTCGGTAAATTCCAAGGGATGGGAGGTGGTGAAACGGATACGATCAATACCGTCAACTGCCGCTACGCAATGCAGCAAAAATGCAAAACTGGCAATATCCCCATCTTCCATTTCACCACGGTATGCGTTGACATTTTGACCCAGCAGATTGATTTCTCTTACACCCTGTCTGGCCAAGTTTTCAATCTCGGCTATCACATCGTTCAGCGGTCGACTGACTTCTTCACCACGCGTATAAGGTACAACACAATAGGTGCAATACTTGCTGCAGCCTTCCATCACCGAAACAAAGGCTTTAGGACCTTCTGCACGTGCTTCCGGCAAATTGTCGAATTTTTCGATTTCCGGGAAGGAAATATCCACCACATGCTTGTCACCACTGCGTGCTTTATTCAATAACTCCGGCAAGCGATGCAAGGTTTGAGGCCCGAAAACAATATCCACATACGGCGCACGCTTTTGGATCGCATCGCCTTCCTGGCTGGCTACGCAGCCCCCCACGCCAATAATGACATCAGGCCGTTTATCTTTGATTTTCTTCCAGCGCCCAACGGCGGAAAAAACTTTTTCCTGGGCTTTTTCACGAATTGAACAAGTGTTCAGCAATAAAACGTCCGCCTGTTCAGGAATGTCGGTCAACTCCATTCCGTGTGAGGCCATCAGTACATCCCGCATTTTGTCGGAATCGTACTCGTTCATCTGACAGCCGTTAGTTTGTATATAAAGTTTTTGCGCCATGCTTGATGAGATACTCCAACTGCTCTCTAACAAAAAGCCCCCATCTTGCGACGGAGGCTCAATTTTGCGGGATTATACCTTCTATTGACGGTAAATGTATGTTTTATACGGCAATCCCAACTTGTAGCGACTCAAACCAATCCAAAAACCGCTTCACGTCATTTCCTTTAAACATGCGGCCATGCTGGGGTGCAAGAATATCAATATCCAGACTGCGCACTCGCTCAACCCAAGCCCGTTTAGCTTGATTGGACGGCATCCAGCGCTGATGGAAATAACGCATTTTCTCGATATGGGCATCAAAATTATCCACAAATACCGGCGCATCCGGTGATTCCAATGCTGCGCCAATGTCACCCGAAAACAAAATTTTAGCCTGCGGGTCATAAATATTGAAATTTGCTGATGAATGTAGATAGTGGGCTGGAATAATTTGCAATTCAACACTACCTAAATTAATTACGCCACCGTTATCCTGAATCGGCACATACTGAATGCTATCGCAACCAAAATGACGTAAAAAACCTTCCCATAAGCCAGCTGCATGCAACTTGGCATGTGGCAACGCCTGATCCCATAAACCTAATGAAGAAATAATATCCGGGTCCTGGTGTGAGGCGAACAAATCAGTAATTTCATCCACCGGCGCATGATGCAATACCGCAGCCAGCATGGGAGCAAACAGCTCAACCCCACCGGGATCGATCAACAGACAACGATTAGCCGTGCGCACTACATATTGATTGGTGTCGATAATTTTATCGGGTTTATTCGGGTCGCGACCATACATGATCCACTGATAGTTACCCTCATAAATTTTGGTCATTTTCATGGATGACTTCGCCTCTTTACTTAATTTTCGATGAGCCGAGAATTACTCGTCAGTATTGATCACACTTAAGGCGCTGCGACATTTGTGCACCTTGTCGTGGATGATTTGTGCTGCATTGTCTACGCTCTCTGCCACAGCTTGTAAGCTTTGGAGATATTCTCCGGCCTGGGACGCTTCAATACGCGAGTTGGCGGCAATCACTCGCGCAGCTCTGGCCGGATGCATCACATCCGCCAGCTGCGCCAACAATTCCGAAACGTGCCGGGCAAATTGTCGTTGACAATCATTCCGACGCTGCCGGGCATTGTCTAAAGATTGTTTAAGTGTGGTCGCGTAAGTGGCGTTTGCAGAACGCACTGCTACGGATTCAAAACGTCTGCAAGCTTCTGACATCCGATATTCGATAACAGTCAAGCGATACAATTTAAGAGCGTGTTCGTTGATATTATTGACCAGCTCGATGGTTTCTTTTGCCAGTTCATTAATAAAATCAGTAATCGGTTGAAATCCCTTAGCTTTTTCCCCTGCTCTGAAAGCAATGGCTTTGGCATTGGCCGCTGCGAGGGAAATTTCTTTTGCAACCTCCATTACAGCACTTAACTCTGCGGCAATCGACGCAACGGCGACAAACTGAGATTTATGTTGGCTCACATGCATAATACTGGACTCTCGGTGAACGGTGCAGTGTCATAGAATAGTTAGCATAAACTACAACCCAGATCCTTGCATTGTTTAACTCAAAATTGCGTTATTGATAACAGGTTGGATCAGCAACCCCCAATTCAGCAAATCCTGCTTGACGTAGGCGACAAGCATCGCAACGCCCACATGCCTTACCCTGGACATCAGCCGAATAACAGGAAACGGTGGTGGCATAATCCACACCTAGCGTTAGGCCAAGTTCAATAATTTCGGCTTTACTCAAATTGATCAGCGGGGTGTGAATCCTGATTTCATGGCCTTCTACTGCCGCTTTTGTAGCCAGATTAGCCATGACTTGAAAGGCCTTAATAAACTCCGGGCGACAGTCAGGATACCCCGAATAGTCTACTGCGTTAACCCCCATAAATACGTCCGAAACACCCAGCACTTCTGCCCAGCCTAAAGCCAAAGACAAAAAAATTGTATTGCGAGCCGGTACATACGTTACAGGAATGCCTGTTTGCGGAGACTGCGGGACCGCAATATGGTCATCAGTCAATGCAGAACCACCAATGCTATCCAAGCCTAACTGGAGTATTTTATGCTCCAAAACCTGATACTTTTCAGCAATTTTCTTCGCTGCTACCAATTCGGCATTGTGCCTTTGCCCGTAATTAAAGCTCAAAGCATAGCAGCCATAACCTTGCTGTCTGGCATGCGCCAAAACGGTGATGGAATCCAATCCTCCCGACAACAAAATAATGGCATTTTTTTGCTGACCGCCATTTGCGGTCTTAAGCTTATTTTCCTCGTACATCATCCCAAAGATATTTGTGCAATTGAATTTGAAAACGGACCGGTAATTGATCAGCCAGAATTTTATCGGCCAACGCGGTTGGCGACATGACGCCCATCACTGGAGAAAACAAGACTTGGCATCGTTGTGTCAACGCATGTTCAGTGAGTTGCTGCTTTGACCATTGGTAATCAGCATCATCGGCAATGACAAATTTGACTTGATCATGCGCGTTCAGATATTCGACATTCGTGTAAAGATTACGCTGCATTTCCGCCGAACTGGGGGTTTTAAGATCCATTACCTTGACCACGCGTGAATCAACGCCGGAAACATCCAAAGCACCACTGGTTTCCAGTGAAACTTGATAGCCTGCGTTCAACAACTCAACCATCAATGCATTGCAGGCTGGCTGCGCCAAAGGTTCGCCGCCTGTGACGGTTACATAGGTAGTAGAGTAGCTTTTTACTTTTTGAATGATGTTTTGCAGGGTTTGTTTCTCGCCACCGGTAAAAGCATAGGCAGTATCACAATAACTACAGCGCAACGGACAACCTGTCAAACGAATGAACACAGTAGGCAGGCCTACCGTGTTGGTTTCACCCTGTAAGGAATAGAAAATTTCGGTAATGCGCAGCGATAAATCCATTCGCTATCTTACTGCGGCATTTGAGCCAGTTTTTTGCTAGCCAAGTGCGCAGCCGTCGTCTCTGGGTAACTGGTTGTGATGCGTGAAAAATAATCACGCGCCTTGGCTAAATTCTGTTGGTCGAATTCAATATAACCCAATTTTAACAAGGCATCCGGCACTTTAGCGCTGTTGGGATACTGACTGACCACTTTGTTAAATGCCGCGCGCGCCTTGTCATGTTCACGATTGATTTTATAGGCTTCGCCCAACCAATATTGGGTGTTATCGCTTAGCTCACCTTTTGGATGGTCGGCTTGCAAGCCTTCAAACATTTGAATGGCTTTGGCATTATGACCATTTCTCAACGTTTCATAGGCTTCCTGATAACGCTCCTTTTCGCTAGCTTTTACAACTACCGATTGTGGTGGTTCAGGCTGCTTGGTATCAGCAATTGGCGCAGGTGACGCAGGAGCCACAACAGCTGGCGAGGCAATCACCACGGGCGGGGGAGATGCTGTTGCTGCAGGCGTCGGAACTGGAGCCTGGGCTACTGCAGCCTGATCCTGACTCGCGCTGGCTGCAGCGACTACCGGCGCAGCAACCCCGGCTGCTTGACCCGGTGAACTCAACAACTGAATCCGGTCATCCAGATCCGAATACATGTGAGTTTGTTTACGCTCCAAATCCGCAATGGTTTGCGACTGCTCTTCCACCATGCCTCTTAATTGCTGCACTTCTGATTGCAACTGCTCCAGCCTGCCCAGCATTTCAAAGATGGCGCTATCAGTACCCGCAGCGGGCGCCCCATAGCTCACATTCCCCTGATATCCGGAATCATTGACAGGTGCAGCGCCAGCCAGGGTACCAACACCCAAGCCAGCACACATCATCAAAAGTGCAGTTTTTCTCATTGATAGCCTACTTCAACACGGCGGTTCATTGACCACGCGGATTCACCACTACCTGATACAGCCGGCTTTTCTTCTCCATAGCTGACGACTTCCAATTGACCACCGGTAACACCCTGCGAACGCATCATACGTTCAACAGATTTAGCACGTTGCTCACCCAAAGCGATGTTGTATTCGCTTGAGCCTCTTTCATCAGCGTGCCCGCTCAATATGACATGCTGGTTAGGATGTGAAGCCAAATATTGCGCATGCGCGGCAACTACAGACACGTATTCTTGTTTGACTTGGCTGCTATCCAGTTCGAAGTAAATGGTTTGTTTTGATAAAGGATTGTTAGGATCGCTGAACTCAGGACCCAAATTCGAAGCCATACCAGATCCCGAGTTATAACCACTACCCGAACCAAACTGACTGCCGGACATTGATCCATCGTTATAACCGCTGGTGGATGCATCGGTACCCGCTTGACTGCCGTCTGCCAAGGCGCCCTCTTCTTCCGTTGAACTACACCCCGTAGCCATAACCGCCATCATTGCCAAAACCAAATAGGTTTTATTAAATTTCATACATATTCTCCAAAAATTTAAAGTCAAACAAAAAAATTATGATTAGCTATCAAGGTGCCCAAGCTGGCTCACGCACACCGCCGCTTTGAAAATCCAGTTTTTGTTGCATCGCACCATCGGTGGACACAACAGATAAAACCGATCTACCGCCCTTATTAGCCGCAAACAAAATCATACTGCCATTTGGTGCAAAGCTGGGCGACTCGTCCAGATTGCCTTCACTCAACACATTCACAGTACGTGAAGCCATATCCATGACAGCGATCCGGTATCTACCACCGTTACCGTTAACCATCGCCAAGCTTCTGCCATCGGCTGAAAAGCGTCCCCTGGCATTATAATCGCCTTGGAAGGTCAAGCGCGTGGCTTTACCGCCTGAGCTGGGCACTGTATAAAGCTGAGGCTTACCCCCTTGATCAGAGGTAAACACAATGGTGCTGCCATCCGGCGACCAAGCTGGCTCGGTGTCGATGGATAAACCGGCTGTCAATCGGGTTAAGCCCCGATTACTCAAATTTAATACATACACATCCGGACTGCCATCTTTAGACAAGGTGATGGCTAAGCGGTTACCGTCCGGCGAAAAAGCGGGGGCGCCGTTGATACCGGGAAAAGACGACACACTTTCACGTTGCCCAGTGGCCAAAGTTTGTACAAAAATCTCGGAACGTTTGGTATGAAATGAAACATAGGCTATTCGTGACCCATCTGGTGACCAAGTAGGGGCCATGATGGGTTCTGGCGATTCTGCAATGGTTCTAGGGTTATATCCATCGGCGTCCGCCACTTGCAACATGAATTGCTTGCCATTACCACGCGAACTGGTGGTGACATAGGCTATGCGGGTATTAAAAGCCCCTTTGCGCCCGGTCAGTTTTTCATAGATCAAATCGCTGATGTGATGGGCTGCACGGCGTAATTCATGCTGGCCGACGGTCATTTTATAGCCCATCAGCAGTTGACCATTATGCACATTGAACAAATGAAACTGGAGGTTAAAACTTCCACCATTGCCCTGCACTTGACCGACAACCATGTAATCCTGACCCAAGGCCTGCCAATCCCTAAAATTGACTTTTTCTGGCTCGGTCGGCTTGGTCAGCATATCCTCTTCGGCCAAGGCTTTGAAAAACCCGCTGCCACCCAAGTCAGAACTGATCACATCGGACAGTTTCACGTTACCGATTGCACCTTGTTGGCCAAAAGGCACAATCGCTATTGGCACAGCAGTTTGCGAGCCTTTGGTGATTTCAATAGTCAAACCTTCCGCTTGAGCCACCGAAAGCAGCGTGACAAACAAACTAAAGAAGACAATTCTGGTTACTAAACTCATGTGTTGGTTCCGTGCTAATTATTCCGGTTTAAATACAAAAGAGAAAACCCTAAACTCTTGGTTAAACAACGCCTTATCCTCAGGGACCGGTAAAGGAGAGGCTTTTCTGACCGCATTTTCGGCTGAACGATCGAAAATATCGTCACCACTACTACTCACTACCCTCGCATCCATGACCTCGCCGGTTGCAAGCAATTTTACCTGAATTGTACATCTCAAACCTTGCGTTGCATTCATTGGCCGAGTCCACGCACCTTCCACCCTGCGAGCGATAAGCTGTTTAACAGAATCAACCGCCTGTTTATCTGCGGCAGCTTTAGCGGAAGCCGCTGCTGCAGCCTGTCTTTCCTGTTCGGCTCTTGCTGCTGCGGCTTCCGCCGCTTGCCTTTCTTGCTCTACTTTAGCCTTGGCAGCCGCTTCAGCGGCTAAACGTTCTTTCTCGGCTTTTGCTTTGGCATCAGCTTCCGCTCTGGACTTTGCTTCCGCATCAGCCTTGGCTTTGGCATCTGCAGCCGCCTTTGCCTTGGCAGTTTCCGCAGCCTGACGGTCTTTTTCGGCCTTTTCAGCGGATAATTTGGCTTGTCGGTCTTTCTCAGCCTTTTCCGCAGCTAATTGTTTTTCTTTATCCGCTTTGGCCTTGGCTTCAGCTGCTGCTTGCTGTTTTTCCTGATCTGCCTTAGCTTTTGCTGCAGCAACCTGACGTTCTTTTTCAGCTGATTCTGCAGCCAATCGTTTTTCTTTTTCTGCCTTTGCATTTGCTTCGGCAGCCTGTTTTTTGGCTTGTTCGGCTTTAGCTGCGGCAGCCTCTTGCTGACGTGCCTTTTCAGCTTGGGCGGCAGCCTGTTTAGCTTGCTGTTCTTTTTCCAACTTTTCAGCGGTTTCCTGCTTAATTTTTTCAGCGCGTTGCGCCGCTAACAGCTTTTCTTTTTCGACTTTCTGTTTGGCCTCGGTTTCTGCCTGTTTTTTTGCTTTATCCGCCGCGACTGCCGCCTGTTTTTCGGCCTCAGCTTTAGCTTTTTGTTCTGTTGCCTGTTTTTGCTGTTCTGCCTTCGCTTTTGTTTCTGCTATTTGTTTTTCTTCAGCTGCTTTTTGCTCTTGCAGTTTCTTCTGCTCCAGAGCCTTTTGTTCCTGCTGTTTTTTCTCTTGCGCCAATTTGTTCGCTTCAAGCTGTTTTTGCTGTTCGGCTACTTGCTTGGCTTTTGCTTCTTCCTGCAAGCGCTTTTCTTTTGCCTCTTGCAGCTTCTCCTGTTCCTGCTTACGCTGAATTGCTAATTGTTCCTGCTTTTTTTGTTCTTCCAAGGCTTGCTGTTTCTGCTTTTCAGCCAGTTCCAAGGCTTTTCTCTCATCCAGCAACTTTTGTTTTCTAGCCTGTTCTTTTGCCTGTTGCTCGGCTTTTTCGGCCTTTTCCTGTTGTTCATGCTGACGTTGCTGGGCTTGTTGATTGGCCATTTCAGCTTTTTGCAGCCTATCCGCTTCCGCCTGAATATCGGCACCATCCAGGATGGTGGCTTCTATGATTTCGGGTGCTGCTTGAGATTGCGCCTGCTCCGGATCCGACGCAAAGCTCAAACCAAATAGTAGCAATATAGTGATATGCAGCGCTAACGCCAGCCCAAATGAAGTACCGAATTTTTGCATGTAATATCGAACTTATTTTTCGGGAGGTGGCGCAGTCATCAATCCCACTTTTGGGGCGCCGGTTTTTTTCAGTTCCACCATGACTTTGACGATGCTGCCATAATCCACTTCATGGTCACCCCGCACATACAATTGCGCTTTGGGATTGTTTTTGAATACAGTGGCAACACGGCTTTTAACAGTTTCAACATCAACCGGCGTATCAGCTTCTTCGTCGCCATTGCCAATATCGACGTAGAACGTGCCATCCTTTCTAATGGAGACAATCACCGGCGTTTGATCTTGCAAATCCACCGACTCTGCTTCGGCTTCCGGCAAGTCAACCTCGACACCGGTTTGCACCAAAGGCGCGGTGATCATAAAAATCATCAGCAATACAAAGGTAACGTCAATATAAGGGACGACGTTAATTTCGGCCATCGGGCCGCGTTTTTTCCGCGATCTGCGGTTATTGCCGCCTACATTCATTTGCTGTGCGCCTGTCTTTGCAATAACACCACAAACTCATCAATAAACAGTTCATAACGTCCGGCCAATCTATCCAGACGGGTGGAGAAGCGGTTATAGGCGATAACCGCAGGAATTGCGGCAAATAAGCCGATTGCGGTAGCAATTAACGCTTCGGAGATACCGGGAGCGACATTTGCCAACGTAGCATTTTTAATTTCACCCAAGGCCCGGAATGAATTCATGATGCCCCACACAGTACCAAACAAACCAATGTAAGGACTGGTTGATCCAACTGTGGCCAGAAACGGCAAGGTTTCATCCAAACGATCCAGTTCTCTGGATAATTCAATACGCATCGCACGTTGGGCGCTTTCAACCTGAACCGCAGGCTCTACATCGCCTTTCTGTCGCATACGCGCGAATTCACGATAACCCGCCAAAAAGATTTTTTCGATACCTTCCGGCTCGAAACGATCTGCGGACATTTTTTTATACAGCTCGGCCAAACCAACACCTGACCAGAATTCATCTTCAAAATCATCGGTTATCGAGATTGCCTGACTGAGTTCTTTACGTTTGGTAAAAATAAATGTCCAGGATGCAACCGATGCCGACAGCAAAATAAACATTACAAATTGAACAACAAAACTGGCCTCTTTGACCAAATGCAGGATGGATAAATCGGTGTTCACTGGTTTAATTGCTCCAAAATGGCAACAGGGATAAGTGTGGGTTTCATGCTTTGCGCATCAAGGCAGGCTATGCGCACTTTACCGCTACATAACAAATCATGTTGACGAGTGACTGTTTGCTCGAATGTGAGGGTGGTTTTTTTATTTTCAATAATTTTAGCATTAACAAGCACTTGCTCGTTAAATCTGGCAGGTTTCAAATAATCGATAGTAACTGAACGCACTACAAATATTACATTATCTTGCTCAAGCAACCGATCCTGTTCAAAACCATAACTGCGCAGCATTTCAGTTCTGGCGCGTTCAAAGAATTTTAAATAATTGGCATAAAACACCACACCACCGGCATCGGTATCTTCGTAATACACCCTAACTGGCCAACTAAATTCTTTC
Source organism: Methylomonas sp. (assembly GCA_002928965.1). Lineage (GTDB taxonomy): Bacteria > Pseudomonadota > Gammaproteobacteria > Methylococcales > Methylomonadaceae > Methylomonas. The sequence goes on along the minus strand of PERU01000016.1, from coordinate 24,566 downwards.
ACAGACTGCAATTGTTTCAACTCTCAAAAATATCTTCTGTACCTGACTGTTGCTGAGGTGGCTTCAGACCAAAATGACTGTAAGCCTTATGAGTTACAACCCGACCTCGCGGAGTGCGCATAATAAAGCCCTGTTGCAATAAATACGGCTCCAGTACATCCTCGACTGTGCCACGTTCTTCGCTTATCGCGGCTGCCAATGTATCCAGCCCAACCGGCCCCCCCTGAAAATGGTCTATCATGGCCATCAATAGCTTACGATCCAGCATATCAAATCCATGCTGATCGATTTTCAACATTTCCAGCGCCTGCTGCGCACAATCACGGGTTATGGTGCCATTGCCTTTTACCTCGGCAAAATCCCGCACCCGCCGTAACAAACGATTGGCAATCCTGGGCGTACCTCTGGATCGACAAGCAATTTCATCGGCGCCATCACCATCCATGCCTATTCCAAGCAAACCGGCAGAGCGTCTGACGATAGTCGAGAGTTCGTCAATGCTGTAAAACTCCAGGCGCTGCACTATGCCAAACCGATCTCGCAACGGTGATGTCAAGAGTCCTGCCCGCGTGGTTGCTCCCACCAATGTAAAAGGCGGCAAATCCAATTTTATCGATCGAGCAGCCGGGCCTTCGCCTATTATAATATCAATCTGGTAGTCTTCCATAGCCGGATATAGCACTTCCTCTACAGCCGGACTGAGCCTATGGATTTCATCGATGAACAACACGTCGTGTGCCTGCAGATTTGTCAGCAATGCAGCCAAATCACCTGCCTTGTCCAACACTGGCCCTGAAGTTTGGCGAATATTGACATTCATTTCTGCAGCGACAATATTGGCCAAAGTGGTTTTACCCAAACCGGGCGGACCAAAAATCAGCACATGATCCAAGGCCTCAGCTCGCGATACAGCGGCTTGAATGAAGATTTCCATCTGTAGGCATAATTCCTTTTGGCCCACATAATCCTTCAGTCGCTTGGGACGAATGGCTCTATCCAGCCGTTCTTCATCGTTTATGCCCTGCGCGGTGATCAAACGATCGCTTTCAATCATCTAATTGCGCCTCTGAGGGCCATGCGAATAATATCTTCACAGCTTTTGGCTTCAGTATCGATAGCCTGCACCATTCTGGCAGCGTCTGGCGGTTTGTAACCCAATGCACATAAAGCGGTAATCGCTTCCTGCTTGGGACTGTTGCCCAGCAATTGCGGCGAACTTGCTGTGCCTTTGACATTATTTGCAGAACTTAACTCCGGTAAACGACCACGCATTTCTATGATTAAGCGCTCGGCTGTTTTTTGACCCACACCCGGCAAACGCACCAAACCTTTCACGTCGTTATCATTCACGCAGCGATAAAAGTCATCCACACTTTGCCCGGACAAAACCGTCAACGCCAATTTGGGACCAACGCCGTTGACTTTGATCAACAGCCTGAATAGCATGCGCTCGGTTTCACTGGCAAAGCCAAACAGAATATGTGCATCTTCCCGCACCACCAGATGCGTATGTAATTTGACTTCCTCACCTAAGGCCGGTAAATCGTAAAAGGTGGTCATCGGCGCTTCGACTTCATAACCAACACCCTGCACATCCAATAATAATTGCGGCGGGGATTTTTGAATCAATTTTCCGCGTAAAAAACCGATCACGATACCGCTCGCTGAATACGTTGCGCCGTTTGTTGATAGTGATGATGACAAAGCCCAATAGCCAAGGCATCGCTGGCATCAATTTGCATGTCACCCTGAATGGCTAACAAGATCTTCACCATATGCTGCACTTGCTGCTTCTCTGCATTACCCTTGCCTACCAAAGCCTGTTTAACCTGTCGGGCGGCATATTCAAATACCGGCAAATCCTGATTTAACGTCGCGCAAATGGCCGCGCCGCGCGCCTGACCCAACTTCAGCGCAGAATCGGCATTTTTGTGCATAAACACCTGCTCTATGGCCATTTGATTGGGCTGATAAAGATCAATAATCTCGGTGACACCGTCGAATATCTGTTTGAGGCGAGCGGGGAAATCCTCTGCCTTTACCCGGATGCAGCCACTCGCCACATAACGGATTCCCCGCGGGGTGATTTCCAACACACCGTAACCGGTAAGGCGCGAACCGGGATCTATCCCGAGGATTCTGCTCAATTGACTAAAACTGACAAAGCAAAAACACCTATTTTAGGCATTGTCCATAACATCCATGATGTCATCGCTGATGTTGGCATTGGTATACACTTCCTGGACATCGTCCAGATCTTCCAGTCGATCGATTAACTTCAACATTTTTTCAGCCGCATCAGCATCCAACTCGGTTTTAACATCCGCATGCATGGTGACTTCTGCATTGTCAGGCTCAAAACCAGCGGAAACCAAGGCTTCCTTGACATTCATATATTCTTCAGGCGAGGTAAAAACATCAATCGATCCATCATCATTGCTAACCACATCTTCGGCACCGGCTTCCAGAGCCGCTTCCATCACTGCATCTTCGTCCACTTCGTTGCTATAACTAATGATGCCTACTTTGCGAAATTGATACGCTACCGAACCGTCTGTACCCAGATTTCCGCCATGCTTGGAAAAGGCATGTCTGACATCGGCCACGGTACGATTGCGATTGTCGGTCAAACAATTCACCATTACCGCTGTTCCACCCGGACCATAGCCTTCGTAGCGGACTTCTTCGTAAGTCACACCATCCAATGTACCCGTGGCTTTTTTGATGGTGTTATCAATGGTATCGCGCTTCATGTTGGCACCCAGCGCTTTGTCAATCGCCGTGCGCAAGCTGGGATTATTGGTAGGATCGCCACCCCCGGAGCCTTTTGCTGCGACCGTTATTTCCCGTATCAATTTAGTAAAAATTTTGCCGCGTTTGGCATCTTGCGCACCTTTGCGGTGTTTGATATTGGCCCACTTACTATGCCCTGCCATTGTTTCTCTCTAACGCTTTAAAAAGTTTAATTTTATCATGGTGATAGCGGCTTTTCGAGCTGTACTACAACACATAAGGCAGTATTGCCGCCAAAGAATCATCTGCAATAAACAAATCCGCCTGTTCTTGTACCAAAGGCCGCTTAACCACGCCACCAAAACCGATCATGTAGGCACCTGCCAATTTGGCTTCCAAATCCGTTTTACCGTCACCTATCATGACCAATGAAGAATGACGCATTCTCAAGCGTCGACATATACGTGCCTTGCCGCCACTGACAGCCAAAGGCGAATGATGCGCGTAATCCAAATATTGACCTTGCTCGTCAAATTCAACATCGACAGCATGCACCTGTTCTTCCGGAATGCCCAGCAATGCAGCCAAGGGCAAAATAGCCTGCCGCAAGCCTCCGCTAATGATATGAATCAGCTTGCCGTTATCCTGCAAAGTTTTGATGGTTTCCAAGACGCCGTCCACCATTTCGGCAATATACAAATCTGCCAACCAAGCCATAGCGGCTTTGTCCGGCTTGATCATATCCAGACGCTTTCCATAGACCTCTTCCAATGCCAATTCACCATTCATGGCCGCATCAGTCAATGCCGCCACTTGATCGAATAAACCATTGCGTCTGGCCAACTCGTCTATACCCTCGACGCGACTTAAGGTGCTATCGCAATCAAAGCAAACCACCTCAAAACTCATAATACAATCTGCCTTGCCGTATGCACCGCCGACACATCGCAAACCGCCTTCAAAATGTGTTCATTCAAAGGTTCGGAGACACCGATAACCATCATCGCCAATTGATCATCATCCGCCACGCTGACCTGCATCCGAGTGATGTTGATATTGGACATACCTAAAACAGAACTGATGGCAGCAATAACCCCGGGCTTGTCATCGTGACGCGTCACAACCAACACGCCTTCCGGCACCACTTCGATTTCGAAATGATTAATACCCACCAGTCGCGGGTGATGGTCACCCAGCAAAGTTCCCGCCAAAGACACACTTTTATCTGCGCAATGTCCGGTAATTTGAATCAGCGATTGATAACCTTCTGCTTCTTCGGTTTGTGATTCGACCAAAGTAATACCCTGGCGCTTGGCAATATTTTCTACGTTCACCCGATTAACCGGTGTAGAAAATTGTCCGGACAGTAAACCGATCATGGCTTCATTAGAGATAGGCCGGATTTTACCTTGTGAAGCCTTGCCAAAAACCGCCACTTCCAACTTTTGAATGGGTTGATCAATTAAACCTAATAAAACCTTACCCAAGGTACGCGCCAAATCCATAAACGGTTGCGCCTGTTTCAATTCATCTGCGGATAATCGCGGCAAATTCAAGGCATTGATGGCTTCACCCGTCTGCAGATATTTGACCACCTGCCGGGCGATTTCCACGCTAACAGCCACTTGAGCTTCTTTGGTCGATGCTCCCAAATGAGGGGTAAACACCACGTTATCCAAAGTCAATAACGGCGAATCCTTCGGCGGCTCCTGCTCATACACATCCAGCGCGGCACCAGCAATCTGGTTTGCTTTCAATGCTTGATACAGCGCCGCTTCATCAACCAACCCACCCCGCGCGCAGTTGATCAATCGAGCTGATTTTTTCATGATCGCCAATTGCTCGGCGCCGATGATATTGCGGGTTTTTTCCAGTAATGGGCAGTGCAAGGTCAGATAATCCGCCTGCCTCAGCAAAGTATCCAGATCAACCATCTGCGCGCCACAATTTTCAAAAATTTCCGGAGCCACAAACGGATCATAGGCAATGACCCGCATACCCAATCCGCGCCCGCGTTGCGCGACAATCCGACCAATGGTGCCGAACCCGAGAATCGCCAACGTTTTATGCGTCACTTCCGCGCCCATTAACTTGGAGCGCTCCCATTTACCTTCCCGAATTGACTGATTGGCTATCGGCAGATTGCGACTTAATGAAAACATATGCGCGATGGCCAATTCCGCCGTGGTGGTGGCATTGGCGTCCGGGGTGTTCATGACGATAATGCCTTGTTCCATCGCCACGGCAAGATCCACGTTATCGACGCCGATGCCGGCACGACCGACTACTTTTAATTTAGTCGCTGCTTTCAAAACCTGTGCTGTCACTTGGGTATCACTTCGAATCAGCAAGGCATCGTAATCTGGAATAATCTCGCACAAGGCTTCTTCACTTAAGCCGGTCTGGATATGAATTTGAATGCCTTCCTGCTCATTCAAAAAATTGATGCCATCGTCTGCGAGTTTGTCGGAAATCAGTATCTTTTTCATCATCATGATTAGAGATTATTGGATAAGATGAGCATTTTAGCAGCTTTACGATTATCGCCGTAAGCAACCACAGCAGATTCATTTTCTCACCACATATTTCATGCGCATCAAAAACTCTATCTTAATACTGTCGTTAGTCAGCTTAGTAATAGCTGGCGCCTGGTTTTGGCAAACCCAAACCATGCTGACAGCGCCAAACGTTACCTTTAAAACCATTAAAGGCGACAGCATTGACCTGATCGATTTAAAAGGCAGACCAGTTTTGGTGACTTTCTGGGCCACAGACTGCCCAGGCTGTATCGAAGAAATCCCACATCTGATCAAACTGCACCAGCAATTCAGCCCAGAGGGCTTAACCATTGTTGCAGTAGCCATGGATTACGATCCACCCAATCAGGTCCTGGCAATGTCAACAGCCAAACAACTACCTTACGCAGTCGCACTAGACCCCAGCGGCAGTTTGGCTCAACGTTTTGGCGATGTGAAATTAACGCCCACCAGTTTTGTCATCGATAGAAATGGGCTTATCGTTATGCAAAAAATCGGGGTATTTGATTTGGCTGACATGCAAAAACGCTTGGCAGACCTTTGATACTGCCAGCTTTATAGCCATATAAAGTTGTTTTGACTGAAACCCTGCAGAGTTTGATAAAATTTCCGGTCGGAAAACTGTCATGCAAACTTACATTGCACGGTTTTAGTAATTTTTTTATCCAACCTGCCGCAAGGGTTACATAGGGAAGCTCCGGCACCTTGCAGCAAGTTATTAGCCATACGGACGGATTAACAATGTGTTTTAGTGCAAATATGTCTTTAGGCCTTGGACTGCTCGGCTTTGCCGCATCCAGCGTGACGTTTCTGGATAAAACCGAACCTTTCTGGGTACGTCTCGCCCGCGCCTTTGCCATTTTTCATTTTTCGTTAATGGAACTGATTCAATATTTTGCTTACCCGGTAGCCGATCAATGCGGCTATGGCACCAACTTATTGCTCAGTGAATTATCGACTTATCACATTGCATTACAGGCCTTCGCCATCATGCCAGCTCTCGCCACGTATTCCAGCGACCCACTGGCCTTAAGAAAAGCCACCATTCTGGGCGCGACACTCAGCTCACTGTTTTTAGTCTGCACGTTTTTGCCTAAAGAATGGCAATTATTTGGCCTTCAACCTAATTTCATCGGCAACATGGTCGCCTGCCTTTACATGGGTATTTACCATATCGGCTACGCCATACCAGCCGCCTTTGGATTGTTCGTCACACATGGGTCATTGTTTGCATTAGCCTGGAGCGGCTTTATCTGGAAAGATAACTGGAAAATAGCCTCTTATCACTGCTTTGGGGCATTAATGACCCTGTTCATGCCGCAATGGGTATTTGGCGTTTCCACTGGTGAAGCCGCAGCCATGTACTGCTTTTATTCGATTCCTATTACAGCCAGTTTCATGCCCTATTTCAAAACGTTTTTCAGGGCAACCACTCCATTAGCGCAAACCGCATAAAACGACAATGGATACTATTTATTCTTACAGCGTCAACACTATCAACGGCGAGACGATTTCTTTGGATCGCTACAAAGGCCAACTATTATTGATCATCAATACCGCCAGCAGATGCGGCTTTACCCCTCAATACGCGGGCCTGGAAAACCTGTATCAAACCTATCGAAATCAAGGTTTTACGGTTTTAGGTTTCCCCTGCAACCAGTTTGGACAGCAAGAACCTGGCACCAGCCAGGAAATCGCGGGCTTTTGCGATACCCATTACGGCATCAGTTTTCCTTTATTTGAAAAAATCCAAGTTAACGGCCAGTCCGCCCATCCGCTATTCAATTATTTGAAATCAGCTGCGCCGGGTGTTTTAGGGACACAGTCAATCAAATGGAATTTCACTAAGTTTTTAGTAGATCGAAATGGTGCAGTCATTAAACGCTATCCGTCCATGACGTCGCCCAATATGCTACAGAAGGACATTAAAAACTATTTATAGGCTTTTGCGCTGAATAGTCCTCCTAATTCACCATTTCCGATTAATACTCAGGGTAGGTCATATGGTAATCGACGCCATCTTCACAACGAAGACGACGTCGCTCCCACCATACTGCCCTTCATTCCCAGAGGGGCTATGCATTCACCTCGTGATCGTTATGCAGAGCGTACAATCGATTAATAATCAAAAGAGGCTTTCACAAAGTAAGTTCTTTGTGGTAATGGATGGTTTTCGTAGACATTTTGATTTAACACATTATCGATACCAACCGAAAGAGTACTCCGCAAATTATGGTAGGTCGGCAGCTGGTAATTGGTTTTTAGATCGACAAAAGTGTATTCGTCGGTGCCGCCGAACACGTTGGATTGGGTATCGCTGTTGTCCAAGCGTTGAAACACATCGCTACGATAGCGCACTGAAGCGGCAAAATCCCAAACCGGCAGAATATGGTAGGTTGCCGAGGTATTCACCTGCAACTTGGGTATCCTGTCCCATTCATTACCTACCAATGCAGTATTTCGACTATTTTCGACGATTTGCTTATTCATGAATGTACCATTCACCATGAAATCGAGCGGAATACCAAACAACTGGTTCTGCTGAAAGGTCAAATCAACCCCGATGGTTTCGGTCTTGCCAATCGGTTGGAAGGTTGTGACAGCAACGTTGCCGAAGTTTTGCACAGTATTGGCAATTTCATCGTTAATCAAATCGTAGAAAAAATTGGCTCGGATAAAACCGCGCGAAATATCGTACTGCATCATAAAGTTATGGAAATAACCGTTTTCCGGCCCTAGGCCAGGATATGAAACCGAAGTGCTATTGAAACGCGAGTTACTCAGGAACATTTCCTCAGCTATTGGAAAACGATACGCTTTGGAGAACGAGTATCTGAACGTCCATAAATCGGGAGAGAATTCCAAGGAGGCTTTCGGAGAAATCCGAGTAGCGTCGCGGTCAGCATAATTTTGTTCACGAAGCGCAGCGTTTGTCAGAGTGTAATCGTAGACATGCCCATCAATCGTTTGCCAGTTATCAACACGGGCACCAGCCATCACGGCCCAGTCTTGTAAAAACCGCCATTCCAATTGAGAAAAAACGCTATTGGTTTGGGTGGAGCCGCCGCTATTATTTGTAATACCCGCCCGTGAACCCTCTGTGTAATTATTGCTATTGAAGGTCTTGTTGTTCAAGGAGGCATGATTGAACTGATAACCCCCCATAAACGACAAATCTTTGTTATTCAGGAAATTATCGTTAGACAGTTTCAGATCGTAATTGGCCCACCAAGCATCGACATCGTTAACTTGGCCTTTATTTTGATTTAAAGGATGAGCAGGATTTAGTGAAGACGACACGGATTTATCACGAAACGCATCGTAATAACTGGCGTTGGTATCGATACTCCAATCGTTGGATATTTTGCCTTTTAAGCCCATGCCTAAATTGATGGTCTGGCGCTCGGATTCTGAGACATTGAAAGCCGAGCCCGGCACTATAAACCTCCTGCCGGCCAAGTTGTAAGTGGTGTTTGCACTAGCACCTGTTGCCGCGTTCGCCCCTCCCCAAAGCGTATTGCCCGATGCATCTTTCAACAAACTCAGCGGATCGTTGGTTTCGCTGAGACGCTCCTCGTAGGCCACGGTAAAACGCCCCTGCAAATCCGGCGTAAAGTCGTAGCCCATTTTGACTTTAAACAAGTCGGTTGTGGTTCTGGCTAGGCCATCGTCGCCATAGTAAATGCCCGGCGATGTATTAGGCTGCGACTCGTTAAACGGCCCATTCACTGCTGTTCCTCCCACACCAGATAAAGCCGTGGTACGCGGCGTCATCGGCTGACCTTCATTTTCCAGGCGGTTATAAAACCCGAAAATGCTGAATTTATCGAAACGATTACCTGCTGAAATATTGGTTTTATAACCGGTCAACGTATCGTTACGTCCGCCGCGTTGCATAGTTTGAAACATGCCCATGGCATCCAGATGGGCTTCAAACTTGTCCGGCATACGAGTATTCAGATTCACCACGCCACCAAAGGAGTTACCACCATACTGCGCGGAAAACGGCCCATAAAGCACATCGGCCGATTCAACTTCAGAAGGCGCAACCATTGACCACCGGGGCGCGCCATTGAAGGTTGTGCGAAGAGGGTTATGCAGAGGCATGCCATCGGCAAATACCATGGTATGCGCGGTTTGAAACACATTGGAACCACGCATGCCCAATGAACCGTTAGGGTCACCAATATAGCGCTTACGGACATTCAGAGAAGGCGAAAACCTGAGATAGTCTTCCACGGTGGTGGCATTGATGAATTTGTCAACTTCTTTAATTTGCACTTCGTAAGTTGGGGTTGCCTTTGCTGTTTTGGGAAACAACTGACCTTCGGTAGAAGTCACTTCTACCGCCTCCAGCTTAATCGTTCCGGTATCGCTTGGAGGCGCAGCAATAACACTTGCCGGGGATAAGATGACGCCCGGCAGTAACATGATGGCCGACGTTATTTTATTTTTCTTATGCATGTACGGTGTTTCCTAAATTAGTGAATTCTTTCTCAGCAAGAATCGTTCAGAAGGACTGCTGAGATTGCCCCTACACTGAGCAAAGATTAGGCCGCAATGCGATTGCTTTTTATTTACAATAACTTAACTCCTTCATTTTTTTAAAATTGGCTAATATCCGCTAAGCATTCATAATTTTTTATGTTATTTAACCTACTTTTTCTTTACTAGTGCGCCATATCACGCAATCACTCAGTAATCTGGCGCTACTTAGGTCGCAAACGATGGCTTCAAAAACTAAATCTGTTAAACGTATCGCATAGTGTCGCCAACATAACTTATTAAACTACGTTAAATAACTGCACACCCATTAAAGCTGGCTAATAGCTTTAAATCTAAAACCCTGATGAGTCTGCCAAGATAAATAAATCCCGTCATTTCCGGCCAGCAAAAAAGCGTAATCGGCAGTTTCTGCGGTTTGACCGATTTGTTTTGGTGCGGACCAATGATTACCGCCATCAAAAGACAGCAACAAATTGATCGAGGTATTGCTGCCATCGAATTCCTGCCAAGCAATCGCCACCTGCTGCCCTTTAACCGCAACATGCGGATGCTTGGCACTCTTTCCGCCAAAGTGCATAGCGGGCGAAAAGCTTAAGCCCCGGTCTTTAGAGTGCGCATAAAACAAACCGGATTTTGATTCTTCTGCGCTAAACCAAGTGGCATGGTAGCTACCGTCTTCCCCCACAGCCAAAGCGGGACCATGGTGCGGACAGGCATCGATTTTCCAGTTCTCGTTGCCTAACCGCCTTACCTCACCGGGTTGATTCCAATCGGTAAATTTCTGCAGTGCATGGTCGCGAATACCGCCGGGAAACACATGTCTCCAAACCACAATCGGCAGGTTATCGTTATCGATTGCCGTTCCAAGCCTGCAGCATTCGCAAGTATGAGCAGCAGCAAGTTTATTGGCATTAAAACTGTCACCCCGGTTATCGGACCAAGCGTAATATAACGCGGTACCCAAATACTCTTCACCGGTTGCAGTGGCTTTGACCTTGTCGCGAGCATCCAGCCACGCGACGAATATTTCGCCATTATCACCAACAACCAAACTATCGAAGCGATGACTGATCTCCTCCAAATTATCGTTAACGGTAACGGGTTCAGAAAAAGTCATTCCGCCATCCAGCGAACGACTGAAGCGGATATGGCCGGTATGGCGTTTTTCCAGACTACGTGTCCAGGTCAGATAAATATTATCCTGGTTATCCAGCTGGATTTTGGGACGATATTCGTCATGGGCAATGACTGGCTCAGGCTTTAAATTAACCATCACCGGAGCGGAATAAGTCATGCCTTTGTCCGGAGATGATTGCACGAAAACATGCTCGTTTTGCACCCACGCCAACCAAAGCTTACCTTGCCTGGAAAAAGTGGCAGAAACCGTTTTAGAGCAATCCCGATCGGGTTTTGAGGTATCGGCGCATGCCTTTTGCTCAGTATTCGGGCTAACGACTATTGCCTTCACTGCGCCCGACTGGGCACTATGGTTTTCAGCACACGCCTGCATCAGCACTATGAAGATAAGCAGCAAACATCGAACTTTCATGGTTGTTTTCCTAATGTATCTGAAGGGAGAATTGCAGGTATATGTTCGCAGTTGGCGATAACGAAATCAATTTAAGCAATTTCAATACCTAAAGATCCTGTAGGCTTTGCTGGCACGTAGGACTTCGACAAAAAACACGTCAACTGAAGAAAAGGAGGCGTGGAAAAACCATGACTCGTTACTGTGAAAGTCATTGACTGGGGTAATTTCGAGTGTTCATGTTCGTTAGGATCAACTTGTCGCCATTCGCCAGGAGACTGGTACTCAACATGCTGAACCTGAAAGCGCAATATCGACACCGACAGTGACGCCGCATTGCTGTTGCAGTTTTAACGGCATCCGCCACGGTTCGAACAACCATTCCGGCGGCACCCGGCGTAAGGCCGGCCGCCAATGTCTGACAAAATACCCTTGCGGATCGTGGTCGCGGGCTTGTTTGTTGGCGGCGACCGCCTCTTTGACGCAGCGGTGGGTCGGGTTGGACTAAGCCTAAGGGGGTGTGGCGCGGGGAGTATGGGCGGATGCGGTGGTGCTAGCCAAGGGCCGTCGGGGGATCAAGACACGGCTTGGCCATCAATGCTTCCCAGTTCGCTTGCCAGACGTTGCGATTTTGCAAACGCCGCACCACGCCGAATTGTGCAAATTCATGCCACTTTAAGCTATGCGACCGGCACAAGCGTTGTACCGCCAGATCGCGCTGAAAGCTCGGCCAGTTGCCGGTTTCCTGGTGCGAATACAAAGCCGAGAATGTGGATTCTTGCCAAAGCCGTTCCAACACGTCCACTGCCTCACCGACTTCAATACGCAAACCGCCGCCGCGTTTGCGCAAGGCAGCATCCAAATCAAGCAGGCTTTCGCGTAAAAACTGATAGTGTTGCGTGGCGGCATCGGCTGCCGCCAAAGGCTGGGTTCGATGATAAACAAGCATAGTACCGGTCCGTTGCGGCTGGCGTGCAGCAGCTGCGCATGGTCATGCACCCGCAGGTCGCGCTTAAACCAGACCAGGTGATGGCTCATCGTTTAAAGCCAGCCCTGGCGCCAGATCTCGATATCGCGCAAATCCCGCCACGGCATGATTTGCGTTCGTTTGCTAAACACCGCCTCCAGTTCGATCATTTCCAGCGGCGCGTCCGGGTCATCTGGCAGCAGTAATTTACTGACGATAAAGTGCTTTTCCTTGTGTTGCGGCGCAACGGCAGTCCATTTGCTCAGCAACAGTTTGTTTGGATTTAGCCTGGGTGGTTTGGCGGTTGGCATGGCGAGGCCTTGGAAGCATACGTTTAGACAGAGCATACCAGCCGATCAGATATTGGCGACTCGATTTGAGTCTGAACTGTCTGAACCTACAAATAAACCAAACGCAATAAAATTATCCGCATTGCCTTACAGAATCTCAAAACTCGAGCTGAAATGTCTGTTTCCAGCAATCTAAATGGCTGCGATGGTGCAACATGGGTGTGAATAAATAATAGCCTAAAGATTTGGTTGCAAATAGCGTCCAGAGATTCTGGTATTACCAAAGCACGAATTACTCTCCCTTCTTTAGAAAAGGGGCTGGAGAACAGATACGCCTCAATTTAAAGTGCGAAAGATATCATTCGTAGACAAGGTTAGATTTGTAGTGATAGAGCGAAAAAAAACCCTATCAATACTCCATCATTCTAATGACGCACCCTCTCTAAACCCCGCATTTGTTGTGGGGTTCCATTGTGCTAAAAAAATTGAGCTGATTTTTTGACAGGCTTATTGGATAATGGCCGCAATTTTCAGCTTATACGTAGCAGGTAAATATCAAAAATGGAGAAACAGCACAGTTTCACGCGCGATGAATTATTGATGTCTGGGCGCGGTGAATTATACGGCCCCAAAAACGCGCAACTTCCTCTACCCCCTATGTTGATGATGGACCGCATTGTGCACATGTCGGATGAAGGTGGCAAATACGGTAAGGGCGAAATCATTGCTGAACTCGATATTACCCCCGACTTATGGTTTTTTGATTGCCATTTTCAAGGGGATCCTGTTATGCCGGGTTGTCTGGGGCTGGATGCCATGTGGCAATTGGTCGGTTTTTATCTATGCTGGATGGGTGGCCCTGGTAAAGGCCGTGCTTTAGGTTGCGGAGAAGTTAAATTCACTGGCCAAGTGTTACCCACAGCTAAAAAAGTGACTTACAAAATCGATCTGAAACGGGTGATTTTGCGTAAGTTGGTGATGGGCATTGCCGATGCCACCATGGAAGTTGACGGCAAACAAATATACGAGGCGACTGACTTAAGGGTTGGTCTGTTTACTTCAACTCAAGATTTTTAAGGGCCTGTCGATGAGACGCGCAGTTGTAACAGGATTGGGAATAGTCTCCAGCATCGGCAACACTCGGGATGAAGTCGTCGATTCTCTCAAGAATGGCCGCTCAGGTATCGTGCATGCGGACGTTTACAAAGAGATGGGATTTAGAAGCCATGTCCATGGCCCCATCAACCTGGATCTGGATGAGGTCATTGATCGGAAAATCAAGCGATTCATGGGTGACGGCGCGGCTTACAACTATCTGGCCATGGAACAGGCTATTGCCGATTCCGGACTGGAAGACGATCAAGTCTCAAATTTCCGAACAGGTTTGGTAATGGGTTCCGGTGGACCCTCTACCTCCAACCTTGTTGAAGCAGCGGATATTCTTCGCTCCAAAGGTATCAAAAAAGTTGGTCCATACATGGTGCCGCGCACCATGTCCAGCACCAATACCGCATGCTTGGCCACACCGTTCAAAATCAAAGGCGTCAACTACAGCATTAGCTCGGCTTGCGCCACCAGTGCGCATTGCATTGGTCATGCCATGGAATTGATTCAACTTAACAAGCAAGACGTGGTTTTTGCCGGTGGCGGTGAAGAATTACACTGGACCATGTCGGTGTTGTTTGATGCCATGGGTGCTCTGTCGTCCAAATATAACGACGCACCAGCCACAGCATCCAGACCTTATGACGAGACTCGTGACGGTTTTGTGATTTCCGGTGGCGGCGGCGTGCTGGTCATAGAAGAACTGGAACATGCCAAAGCCCGAGGTGCCAAAATTTACGCTGAACTAGTGGGTTATGGCGCAACGTCCGATGGCTATGACATGGTACAACCCTCCGGCGAGGGTGCTGTGCGCTGCATGCAACAAGCCATGTCCACTGTCAATGACAAAATTGATTATATCAATGCTCACGGCACCAGTACGCCGGTTGGAGACACCCGTGAACTGGAAGCCTTGCGCACAGTTTTTGGCAACGATAGCGTACCAGCAGTCAGCTCAACTAAATCACTCACTGGTCACGCCCTGGGTGCAGCCGGCGTTAATGAGGCCATCTATTCCTTATTGATGATGCAGGAAAATTTCCTCAGCGCTTCCGCCAACATCAACGACCTGGATCCACTGGCCACAGGCATTCCTATCGTCCGCAGCTTTCAGGAGAACGTGACGTTGAATACCATTATGTCTAATAGTTTCGGCTTTGGCGGCACTAACGCCACGCTGATTTTCCAGCGTTTTAATGGCTAATCGTTTAGCCAAGGCATTCATTCCCGCCTTGGCTATTTATTTTCTGTAATGTCTGACTTAGAACAAAAATCCCGCACCCAATTCAATAAACTGCAGAAACGCCTGCGCCGTTGTGTAGGCGAAGCCATCGCCGACTTCAATATGATCGAACAGGGTGACAAGGTGATGGTGTGCCTGTCCGGTGGCAAGGACTCTTACACCATGCTGGATATTCTGCTGAATCTGCAGAAAACCGCACCTATCGATTTCGATATCATTGCAGTCAATCTGGATCAAAAACAGCCAGGATTTCCTGAACATGTACTTCCGGAATATCTGAAAGCTATCGGTGTGCCGTTTCACATCATCGAGCATGATACGTATAGTATCGTCAAAAGCATCATTCCTGAAGGCAAGACTACCTGCAGCTTATGCTCCAGACTTCGTCGCGGCACCTTGTACGGCTTTGCCAAAGAACATAACATCACCAAAATTGCCCTAGGCCATCATCGTGACGATATTATCGAAACTTTTTTTCTGAACATGTTCTATGCCGGCAAACTGAAAGCCATGCCGCCGAAATTGCTCAGCGATGATAAGCAAAACATTGTCATTCGCCCACTGGCCTACTGCCGTGAGAAAGACATCAACCGATTTGCAGCCTTCAAAAAATTCCCGATCATTCCTTGCAACTTATGCGGCTCACAGGAAAACCTACAACGCAAGGCGATGAAGCAGATGCTGAATGGCTGGGATAAACAATTCCCTGGTCGTATCGAAACCATTTTTGCCAGTTTGCAAAATATTGCACCCTCACAAATGGCCGATACGGGGTTATTTGATTTTGCCAGCTTGCAGCGAGACCCTAATTCAAGCCAGGCCCGCATCCCTTCTGATGAAGCAGGTCTGGACATACTCGAACGCTAACAAGGATTAAGCCATGACAAACACGATTCTAGTGACCGGCGGTGCTGGTTATATTGGTAGCCATACCTGCGTAGAACTGGTAAATAATGGCTTTGATGTCGTCATTGTCGATAACCTGAGTAACAGCAAATTCGAGTCAGTTCGCCGAGTGGAAAAAATCACCGGTAAGCCGATCAGATTTCACCAGATTGACGTCACAACGGCTGCCTCACTAAACCAAGTCTTTGAAGAATATCCCATCGACGCGGTCATCCATTTCGCGGGCCTAAAAGCCGTCGGTGAATCGTGTCAACAACCGCTCAGCTATTATCAAAACAACATCAACAGCACATTGGTTTTGCTGGAAATAATGGCGGAACACCGCGTCAAAAATCTGGTGTTCAGTTCTTCTGCCACTGTCTATGGCGACCCACACGCTGTACCGATCACTGAAAGTTTTCCATTACAAGCCACCAATCCTTATGGACGTACCAAGCTGTTTATTGAGGAAATCCTCCGGGATACCAGCGCTGCAGATGCCATTAATAAACAAGAGCACCCCTGGAAAATGGCTATTTTGCGCTATTTCAATCCTATCGGTGCGCATAGCAGTGGCTTGATCGGCGAAGACCCCAATGGCATTCCCAACAATTTGATGCCCTATTTATCCCAAGTTGCGATAGGCAAGCTGCCGGTATTATCGGTATTCGGAAACGACTACGCCACCCATGACGGTACTGGGGTGCGTGACTACATTCATGTGGTTGATCTTGCTCATGGGCATATCAAGGCACTGGAATATTTACTGACTAAATCTGAAACAGAAGGGGTTTGTGAATCCTTTAATCTTGGTACCGGCAATGGCTATAGCGTTTTAGACATGGTTAACACCTTTAGCCACGTAACCGGACAAGACGTGCCCTACCAAATCACCCCCAGACGCCCCGGTGATGTGGCTGCCTGCTATGCTGACCCCAAGTTGGCCCGGGAAAAATTGAATTGGACAGCGGAAAGAGATTTAAAACAAATGATGGAAGACGTATGGCGCTGGCAGACTCAAAATCCCAACGGCTTTAAATAGGTCAGCGTCTAACCTGTATATTTGGCAACCCGATTTCTACCGGAATTTTTAGCTTCGTATAACGCCCTATCCGCATGCAGTAACAAATCCCCAAACTCCACACTTTCTCTGGGGATCAATGTCGCCACACCTAGACTGATGGTGACATAAGGCGAAATTTTAGAATCCGGATGCGGTAATTTCATACTCTCGACAGCCATCCGCAAAATATCAGCCAACTGAATGATTTGCAAAGAATCACACGCCGCAACCACACAAAATTCTTCTCCGCCGTATCGGGCAATCAAATCACCCGAACGTCTGAAATAGCGTCTTAAGGTTCGGGCGACTTGCCTCAAACATTGATCGCCTTCCACATGTCCCAAGTTATCGTTATACGCCTTGAAAAAATCGATGTCGATCATGATCATCGATAACGGATAATGATGACGGGTGGCGCGCTTCCATTCTCGTCTGACAAAGGCGTCGTAATAGCGACGATTTGGCAATAGCGTCAGCGAATCCAGATAAGCCAATTGCAAATGGCTTTGCGCCTTGCTTAATCTACGACTCAACTTGGCTTGCGCCCAATGCGCTACTAACAAGGCCATTAAGCCGATTGCCAGAACTAACAAGTGAGAATTTTTTAACCATGCCAGCCTCTCCGCAGCCAAATCATCAATACTTGAACTTGGAATGCTGACACTGATACCCCCTCGGATATCACCGGCTTTTTGCCCTGGCTCGTTGTGGCACTTCAGGCAGGCGGGTTCCAGTAACAAAGGAGCCATGTATCGAAAGTAGGGTTGTTCATCAATATTGGCAAGCTCTTTGTATGAAGTTTGGCCCTCATTGAAAGCTTGTAAGGCCTTGGTTTCCCATTCGTCAGCCTTATTCTCGGCTCGCAGCGGATTCAAGCTGGTGATATGAAACTGAATTCCTGAGCGCCCTTCTTGCATCTCCGCCAGTTGGCGGGTCATGTAAGCCGGGTTAATCATAGTGAGTTGC
Organism: Methylomonas sp.; assembly: GCA_002928965.1. Lineage (GTDB taxonomy): Bacteria > Pseudomonadota > Gammaproteobacteria > Methylococcales > Methylomonadaceae > Methylomonas. The sequence continues at coordinate 6,744 of PERU01000016.1, read as the reverse complement.
TTACCTTCGGTGGTCACCAAATCCCTTTCTGGCATTTTTAAGTAGGGATTGGGCGGACTTTTTTCGGTTACTGGCACATAGACGCCGCCATGCAAGGCATTCCATTGCCGAATCAACACGATATGCTCAAAAAACATCTCCGCTTGTCGATAGGCAATCTTATTGGCATATTTTTTATCGTCTTCAACTTGATAATAGAAAGACAAACCAATCAGCATCAGCCAAACAAAGGCAAAAATCAGAAAGCTGGTCGCTTTCATTCAAAACCCCAGGAACCTGACCCAAGACAGAAACTGTTTCTATTAGCCATTTAAAGCTCCCTTTCTGATGCAATTTAACAATGCGATCTTCTTCTGATTGATTATAATAAATATCAAGCAATTATCCGATGTTTAACGAAATTTTCTCGTTAACGCCCAATTAAAACCCAACCCGTCTTTTGTTAGCTGCACTATAAATCCGTTTTTTGAGGTAATTGATGAACAAGATCACCCTTTTATGACAAACAACGTCAAAGCCAATAACTTAGCCATAGAGCACGACCACAATCAGTGCATTAGAAAAGCCATTTCGACTGCAGAAGATTTATGTATGAGTCGAGGCGTGCAATTAACCCCCATCCGCCACAAAATTTTGGAGTTGATTTGGAATAGTCATAAAGCCGTTAAAGCTTATGATTTACTGGATTTGATTCGTCCCATTAACGATGCGGCCAAGCCAGCTACAGTCTATCGTGCTTTGGATTTTTTACTAGAGCAGGGCCTGATTCATCGGGTTGAAAGCTTGAACGCCTTTGTAGGTTGCCGAAATTCCGGTACATTTCACGATCAATTATTATTGATCTGCAGTGTCTGTCACAACGTCGAAGAGCGCTCTGCAAACAATGTATTTATTGCTCTAGCCAGTGAAATGCAGGAAGCCAGTTTCAGGGCTCAACGCAAAACCATCGAAATTCATGGGCTATGCAAAGTCTGTCAAGCCCAAACATTTACCTGATTATAAAGATGCTTCAGCAACAACGTCTGTCCGGGATTGCCAAAATCCAGACCACCAGGATGTGTTAGGCGCTCGTCATGACTTCTGGATCTCGGCAATCCCCTTGTGCCCCAGAAGGTATGCCAAGATGACGCTTTTTTGTCTTAGCTGATTGATCTTTATAAGCAGGATAATTCATGATGTATTTTCGATAAATATTGATTCATATCAAAATTTCATAATCGGTGGCGTCTACAATAAATTCCATGTTAACAACTTCCCGGCGTTAACATGATCCTCTTGAAAGATAGGTCTCCTGGGCGGCTGAGTTTTCTCTCCCGCCCTTTTTTTATGCGTTTATAATTCGGACCTGATTGTTTTATTGCCCGACTTATCATGCTCACACCCAGCCAGAAACAACTTGTTTCACAAGCAGCCCTGCAATTCGATGCACTCAACGAAGATCGTTTTTGTCAGCTTTGCCAAAATCCCGAATTGATTCAGTCTGCCAATGACCATGAACTGATATGTTTTCTCGAAATAGCCAATGCCTTGTATCGCGGTGGCGAGCCGCTTATCAGCGATGCGGATTATGATTTTGCGTATCTGGCTGAGCTTAAAAACCGCCACCCTGAGCATCCACTACTTCAAACCGTAGAACCGGAACCGGCATTTGCCGGAAAGACCGTGGATTTGCCTGTCACCATGTTATCAACCGATAAAGCTTACAGCCTGGATGATGTCCAGCGCTGGGCGGGACGCATCGAAAAAGCCGCTGCGGAACTGGACAAAATCTTTGCCGAATTGCTATTTAAAGTCACGCCTAAACTGGATGGTTACGCGGCATATGATGACGGGCAAATGCTATATACACGTGGCGATGGCCGTAAAGGTCAGGATATTTCCCGGGTATTCGAGCGAGGCCTGCAAGTGGCTAATCAAGGCAAACGCGGCCTGGGTCCGGGTGAAATCGTGGTATCCCGCAGTTATTTCGATGAAAAATTAGCCGATGTTTTCGACAACGCCCGTAATTTTCAAGCCAGCGTAATCAAAGAAAAACAATTGGATGCCCATGCAGAACAAGCCATCCGGGATCATGCCGCCGTGTTTTATCCCTTTACCTTGCTACCGCATTGGAGCGGCACCTGGCAAACCCTGATAAGCGACTTTGAAAATATCATCAAACACATCTGGCATGCACTGGATTTCGATGTCGATGGCGTGATTCTGGAAATCGTCGATGAAGAATTGAAAAGCTTCATGGGCGCTACCCGCCATCACCATCGCTGGCAACTGGCTTATAAGGAAAACCTGCAAACCGCCGAAGTGCAGGTACTGAGCGTCACGCCGCAAACCTCACGTTCCGGGCGAATTACCCCGGTTGCAGAACTGGAACCGGTCAGGCTCAGCGGCGCCCTGCTCTCCAGAGCCACAGCTCATCATTACAAAATGGTCCTCGATAAAGGCATAGGCCCCGGCGCGCTGATTCAATTGGCGCGCTCGGGCGAAGTGATTCCCAAAATCGAGCAAGTGTTGCGACCTGCAACGCCGCAAGTCCCTGAGCAATGCCCCAGTTGTGGTCACAGTTTGATCTGGGATAACGACTATTTGCTATGCCCGAACAATCTGAACTGCCCGGCGCAAATCAGCAACAGCATGGAACACTTTTTTCGTGTGCTTAAAAACAATGATGGCTTTGGTGCGGCCAGTATCAAAAAACTATACGAATTTGGCATTCGCCGGGTCGATGCCATTTATGCGCTAAGCGCAGAACAATTCGAAAGTATGGGTTTTGGCCCAAAACAATCACAAAACTTGCTCGAACAATTACACCGCAGCCGCAGCGAAACGGTGGAAGACTGGCGGTTTTTGGCGGCATTTGGAGTATTCCGCATGGGCTTGGGCAATTGTGAAAGACTACTCGCACACTATCGCCTCGAAGATATTTTCAAGCTCAACGAAGCTGACATTATCGTCATTGAAGGCTTTGCAGAAAAGACCGCTGCAGTCATCACTGAAGGCTTTGCCAACATCAAACCGCTGTTCGATCAATTGATGACTCTAGGTTTCAATATCCAAACCAGCCAGCGTGATCTAACCGATAGCAGCCACCCATTAGCGGGTAAAGCCTTGGTGTTCACTGGTACCTTACACAGCGGCAGCCGCGACGAATTAAGCAAACAAGCCAAAACCAAAGGGGCCAAAGTCGGCAATTCGGTGTCTGCCAAAACCGATTATCTGGTGGCCGGTGACAATGTCGGCGCCAATAAGCTCACTGCCGCCCGCGACAAGGGGGTTGTGATTATCAATGAACAGGAATTTCTGCAACTGTTGAACGGAGTCGAAAAATGAAACCCACCCGCCCTATCGTCTTATGTTTTTCCGGCCATGATCCCAGCGGAGGAGCCGGTGTGCAAGCCGACATCGAAACCATCCTCAGCCACAACTGCCATCCTGCTAGCATCATCACAACGTTGACCGAGCAGGACAGCCGTAACGTCAAAAAGCTGATTCCGCAAAAACCGAGTGATATTTTGAGCCAGGCAGAGACATTGCTCAGCGATTTCAACATCGCCGCGATTAAAATTGGTCTGATCGGCCACCATGAAACTGCTAGGGTCATTAGCCAAATCCTGCAGCAATGCCCCGACATTCCAGTGGTGTTGGATCCTGTTCTGGCGGCTGGCGGCGGCACAGAACTGGCAGGACAACAGTTGATCGATACGCTTATAGAAAGGTTGTTGCCGTTAACTACGCTGCTCACGCCTAACAGCCCGGAAGCGAGGCGATTGTCTGGCTGCGAGAAATTACCCGAATGCGGCGCGAATCTACAGGCAAAAGGAGCAGAATATGTATTGATCACCGGCACGCATGAAGACTCCGAGCACGTCAATAACTGCCTGTTCATGCCTGATGACTTGAGCGAAACCTTTAGCTGGGAACGTCTACCTCAGCATTATCATGGCTCAGGTTGCACATTGGCCAGTGCCTGCGCCGCCCTAATGGCTCAAGGTCTGGATGTGTTTACAGCAGTCAATGAGGCGCAGGACTATACATGGCATGCTTTGGCCGCTGCTTATCAACCCGGTCGCGGTCAATTTAACCCGCATCGTTTGTTCTGGATGGATGCATGAAATTCCCAGTTCGCGGCTTGTACGCCATCACCCAACCCGACCATAGACGTATCGAGCAGGTTTTGCAGGACGTGGAAGCGGCTTTGAAAGGTGGCGCGGTCGTTGTGCAATATCGGGACAAATACCCCATTAATGCGGCTTTACTAGCCAGTCGGTTATTAACGCTCTGTCATAGCTATCAAGTGCCATTGCTTATCAATGACAGCGTCGAGTTGGCGCTGGCAGTGGGGGCAGATGGCGTTCATTTGGGACGTGATGACGTTGATATTGGCGAAGCCAGGCGCCGTTTAGGCGCAGATGCCATCATCGGCATATCGTGTTATAACGATGTGGCCAAGGCCTGTTCCGCGGCAGAACACGGTGCGGATTATGTGGCCTTTGGCCGCTTTTTCCCTTCAGGCACCAAGCCGCTGGCGGCACCCGCTGAAATCACCACCTTGCAGGCAGCAACACAACAACTCAGCGTGCCGATTGTCGCCATCGGCGGCATTTTGCCTGAAAATGCTGGACAGTTGCTGGCGGCCGGCGCAGACTTATTGGCGGTGATAGGAGGAATTTTTGACCATGAGCCGGAAGCAGCGGCTCGCGCTTATCAACTATTGTTTTAACTTTTAAAAAGGAAATATCATGACCGACCACGTCTATCAAAAAATCGAACTGACTGGATCATCTACCGTCAGCAGTGATGCTGCCATTGAAAATGCGGTTGCTAAAGCCGGCCAAACCATCAAAAACATGCGCTGGTTTGAAGTACTGGAAACCCGCGGCTATATCGACAATGCCAAGGTTGCTCACTGGCAGGTCACCATTAAAATCGGCTATACGCTGGATTGATAAAAATTCCGTTTACAAGCCACTAAAGCGAATGTAGCGTCTGAGCGGCGAACCTGCCGCCCAGACAAACGACTCGGTGTAATAATGCATCAAAGCCAGATAGCCTATTAATCCCAGGGTTACCGCTTTGTAAATCTGTGTGGAAAACAGCGTTTGCAGAATGTAATTTACCCAATCATCGCCATATGCCTGCAACAGATAGGTCAACAAAAACGACAATAGCGGCAATACTAACCCAACCGGCACGTGAAAACGGGCCGCCAATCTGAACAAACCGTTTTGCGGCGCCTCGCCATGACGATTGACATCATGACTGACATAAAAACTGTAGGCGGTCATGTCGTGCACCAGACGCGGCATCAAAATCGCTAAAAAATAATAGTGCTGGCTATAAACAAACAAACTCACCACTACCAGTAAAGTATTCGCCCACAAAAAAATCACTCCCAGTTTACTGTGAACGTGCTTTTGACAAACCACTGTGGATATAACCAAGGCCAGCGTCAACACAGTAGCTATTTGCAATACCAGTGCCGCTTCACCCTGCTCGAGACTGTTTTTTAAAAAAATCCCCATATAAATAAAGATACCGGCGCTGATGCTCAGCCAAAGTTGCAGGTAAAACGCCCAGTTGGGCAATCGGCATACTGCTTTGGCAATGCCGTGCTGTTGTTTCAACACGTGATACACCGTCCAGCAGGCACTGATGATGTACAAGACCCGATACGGAATGAATAAGCTGCCTATCCCGAAAAACACCGCTATAAATAGCGTCATACCGATCAGTTTATTTTTAAAGGTACTGAGGTAATCGGTATGGCTAAACAGCAGCAGATTACTGGCGATGATATGGGGCGTGCCGAACAAAACTTGAAAAAGTAAAAAATGCGTGGGACTACTGGGCAATATGTCGCGAAGCGCATGATGAAAACCGAACTGATCTAGCCAAATCACCAGCAAGCAGAACGGAACAATGCCATATAAGCTCAGCAAAAATCGAAAGGAAACCGGCAATTTTGGGTCACGAACCTGTTGCGGGAAAACGATACTCTGAGCCGACATGACACGACCTTTATTGTTATTATTATTGGCAGCTATTATGCAAAAGCTGTCTTATTAATCAACTGCATGATGACATGATCCGCACATTTTGTTTTTTACCAATGAGTCTTACGTCATGAACCCATTTCAGCTACATCCCCGTCTACAACAGGATTGTTTCTCGGCGGGCCACTTTGTCCTATCGCAGATATTGCTGATGAACGACAACCAATATCCATGGTTCATTTTGGTGCCACAACGCAAGGGCATTAAAGAAATTTACGAATTAACACCCAATGATAGACAGCAATTGCTGGACGAGTCGTGTTTATTGGCAAGAACATTGGTTGAACTGTATCAACCGGATAAATTGAATATCGCCGCCATCGGTAATCTGGTGCCACAGTTGCATATACATCATGTGGCACGCTATCAGACGGACATTGCCTGGCCGGGAACGATCTGGGGTAAATTCCCTGCCTGCGCGTATAGTGGGCAAGTCGCTGAACAGCAGATTACCCGGCTAAGAGAGCGCTTGAAAGATTACTTAATTGACTATTAAGTGTATTTATTATTAATTTCAATTACTTAAAAATTTTTATGGGTAATATAGGGGTAATAATTAAGGCACTATTCCAAAACAAACCGCAAACAAACGTAAATAATGTATACATTATTTTACACTTTCGACCATGCCCGCAAACCCGCATTCCACCGTGTAAATAAAAGTCTATTTGATATTTATTTTACAAGTGTTAAG
>PERU01000015.1 GCA_002928965.1 Methylomonas sp. | reverse complement strand
CTACGAGCTGGGACACGCTCAAAACTCATCTGTTCGATCTACAGCAGGTGCTTGAAGAAATCATGCGGTGATAAAAGATGCTTTAGGCTGGCCGCGTTTTGAATTTGGCATTAAAACCCCAATCAAAGCTGGATTGCCATCCATTTCAATCACAGTAATCTGCTCGCTTACAGCCGCACCGCAAAGATGATATTCCGGCAGATCTTGGCCGGAGTAAATCAAACGCCTGACCAATGTAGTTATTGATACACAGTTTAGCAAGGAAAGCGTTGATCAAATGGATTGCGGCGCTTCCGTGAAAACCCTCTGGGACACAAGGCATGCGTGGGAACGACGATATAGTTTAGGCCTGGGAAATAAGCCTAAGCCATCACTTTCAATCCTTGCGTAGCTGCTCCTTAATCGGTAACTGGCGGATACGTTGGCCGGTAGCGGCAAAAATTGCATTGCATAAAGCGGGGGCAATCGGCGGCACAGCGGGTTCGCCTACGCCACCCAGCGGGGCATCGTATTCAGCAGATGGCAGCAAATGCACTCGAATGTCGCGAGGTGCATCGTCCATGCGGGTTAATTGATAGGCGTGGAAATTATCCTGCTGCACAGCACCGTTTTTGAAACTGATTTCACCCAGCGTGGCCAGACTGACGCCCATGATACAGGCACCTTCCATTTGTGAACGAATCCGCTCCGGATTGACTTGCGCACCGCAATCTATAGCAATGTCAACCCGAGGAATGCTCAGTTTACCGGCTTCATCGACTACCACTTCCACTACCACGCCCACATAGGTCAGGAAGCTGTAATGCGCGGCCAAGCCCAACCCACGCCCGGCTGGTAACGCACGACCCCAGCCAGATTCTCGGGTGACAACGTCAATCACTCGACGCAAACGACCGGTATCGACAGGATACAGTTGCGGCGACTCACCGTGATTCCAGACATCACTCAAACTGCCCGGATCGATTTTTCTGTCCGCGCCCAACAAGTCCAATAAATAGTCTTTATGGTCACGGCCTGCGGCGGCGGCCAACTCGGCCACAAACGATTGCACCGCAAACGCCCGTGGAATATTGGACACCGAACGAAACCAGCCGATACGGGTGTGCGCTTCGGCCTCAGGGTTTTCAATGCGGATATTCGGAATGGCGAACGGCACGTTAATCACGCCCATGCCCAATTCCACAGGCATCTGATGTTTGCTATCGGGACCAAAGGTCGAGGCAATACTGGGCGCCGCGCTGCGATGCAGCCAAGTCAAGGGCTTGCCGTCGGCATCCAGTCCGGCTTCCAATCGTTCAAGCGACACGGTATGAAAATAAGCGTGGTGTAAATCATCTTCCCGAGTCCAGGTGACTTTCACCGGCTGGCCGTGCATAGCTTGCGACAGCAGCGCCGCTTCGATGACGTAATCCGGCTTGGATTTTCGCCCGAAGCCGCCCCCCAGCAACGTTACGTGAACGGTGACCTTGTCCTCCGGCAATTTCAGCCATTTGGCCACCCGCTCCCGCGACACTTGCGGCGCCTGCGTACAAGTCCATACCTCGCAATGACCTTTGACGATACGTGCAGTGGCGGCTGGCGGCTCCATTGGGGCTTGCGCCAAGTGTGGGGCGTAATATTCGGCAGTGATTTGTTTCTGCGCCGTTTTGAATGCGGCGTCCACATCGCCTTCGTTACGCACCACTTTGCCGGGTTGGCGCACGGCGGCTTCCAGCTCGGCTTTGTAAGCGTCGGAATCGTAAACAGCATGCGGACCATGATCCCAATCTATGTTCAAGGCCTTGCGACCTTGAATCGCCGCCCAGGTATTACGAGCTATGACAGCAACGCCGCCCAGTGGATTGAAATCAGCCGGTAATGGGCTGCTTTTTAATTCAACGACCTTAACCACCCCCGGTACTTTCAACGCCTGTTTAGCATCATATTTAATAACCTTACCACCCAGTACCGGCGGTCTGGCCACCACGGCATACAGCATGTCGGGCAAACGGGTATCGATGCCATATTGGGCTTTGCCGGAGACAATATTTTGGCCATCGATGATTTTCAGCCAGCCTTTGCCGATATAGCGAAACTCCGCCGGCTGTTTCAATCGTAAACTGTCTCGGTCCGGCACCGGTAATTTGGCTGCTGCCTTGGCCAATTCGCCAAAACTCAGGGTTTTACCGCTTTTCACATGCACTACCTGATGCAATTCGGCCTTCACTTCGCTGACCGGTACCTGCCAATGTTGTGCTGCTGCGGTTTCCAACATCTGCCGGGCCGCCGCGCCGACCCGTCGCATCGGCATGAAATAATGCCGCATGCTGCGCGAACCGTCGGTGTCCTGATTGCCATACTTCACTTCATCGCCGGGCGCTTGCTCGACTTTAACGTGCAGCCAGTTGGCTTCCATTTCATCGGCGACCACCATCGGCAGACTGGTGCGTATGCCCTGCCCCATTTCCGAACGATGGCAGACAATCGTCACCGTGCCGTCTTCGGCAATGGCCACGAATACCAGTGGATTATCCACCCAGCCGTGTGGCATGGCGTCGGCGCCGTATTTTTTCGGTTGGGCAGATTCTGCGGCAATCAGCAGGGATGGAAAACCGGCCGCCAGCACAAAACCAGTCAAGGCCATGTCTTTTAAAAAGCTGCGACGACTGACGTTGATAATGCTCAAGTTCTCGTCAGTGGCGCTGGCAATCTCGGTAGGCATTTCAGGCATATTCATGATTTGACCTCCGTGGCCACTTGCTTGATGGCGGCGCGAATGCGTGGATAGGTGCCGCAGCGGCAGATATTTCGGCTCATGGCCTTGTCAATATCGGCATCGGTGGGTGCCTGGTTGTGTTTTAACAAGGCTGTGGCGGCCATGATCTGCCCCGGCTGACAGTACCCGCATTGCGGTACATCCAGATTCAACCAAGCTGTCTGTACCTTTTGACCCGTAGGATCCTGATCGATGGCTTCAATGGTGACAATTCGCTTGCCCACCACATCTGCAATCGGCGTCACGCATGCCAACAACGGTTCGCCATCGACATGCACGGTGCAGGCGCCGCACAAGGCGATACCGCAGCCGTATTTGGCGCCGGTTAAACCCAATCCGTCACGTAACGCCCATAACAAAGGCGTGTCGCCCGGCAGGTCAATCTGACGCATCGCGCCGTTGATGTTTAAGCTGATCATCGAGGTTTCTCCCACCGATTTACAAATTTACACTGTTGCTGATTTTTACCACAAAGAATCAAATTTTGGTGCGCTGCGTGCTCATATTAACCCGGCCCTACAGTTACTAATGCTCCGTTCGGGGTGAGATTGTCTAAGCCTGATTTGGCGCATCCTTCGACAGGCTTTAGCACCCAAGGGCATAACGGCGAACGGTATTTTAAGGCCGGGTTATTAGTTCGCTCATCGGTTCACCATTACCGCCACGTCTGAGCATGACCATCTCGCTGATTATCGACAAGGCGATTTCTTCCGGCAGTTTGGCGGCCAGATTCAAACCGGCAGGCGCTCGCACTCTAGCTAAACTGGCGTCTGTCATGCCTTCACCGGCGAGTCGATTGAGTACGAGTTGGGAGCGCTTTCGACTAGACACCAAGGCAATGTAAAAAGCCTCGGATTGTAAAGCCTGCGTCAATGCTGCGTAATCACCCTTGTGATGGGTGGCAATCACCACAAAATCCCCGGCTTGCGGTTGCAATTGTTGGTACTGGCTATCATTTCTGATCACACTGCAAGCCAGCGGAAAACTAGCGAGTTGAGCTTGCGGATCGATCACTGACACTGCAAATCCCAGTCGATCGGCAAATTCGCACAGGCTTTCGATAATCCGCCCATGTCCCGCCAGCCAAAGCATCGGTTTGGGCAGTACCGGTTCCACATACACCCGCATACTGCCGCCACAGGGCATGCCGGCACCAAAAATTTCATCGGTTAAATCGATGTCGATCACACAGGGTTCTCCGCTTGCAAAACAATCCAACGCGGCCTGTGCCACCATGGCTTGTGCACAGCCACCACCCACCCAGCCGGCCAGAATCCGTCCATTTTGATCAATCAAGGCTTTGGCAGCCGGTTTGGCGGATGAAGAACCTAATATCTCAACCACAGTAGCCAGCGCGTAACTTTGGCGGGATCGATGCAAAGCCAGTTGGCGTTCTAAAATCTCTAAAATCACTGTTAATCGGCTTGAATTGATGTCTGTAAATCTGCTGTGGTATCGATGTCTTTGAATATACCGGGATCAGCACACGCCAGCAGATGCAAATCAGCCTGATGAGCCTGTAGCAGATTTTTAGCGCCCATGTCGCCCGATAAATTCATTAATTCTACCCCCCAAGTTTTGGCAAAACCGACCGGATGCCCCCGACGCTGCTGCCACTGTGGCGCCACCAACGATGCACCGGATCGCAGGCTATCGCACAGTGTGACTATTGTGGCGGGTAAAAGCCAAGGCATATCGGCCAATGCCACCAACCAAGCATCCGCATCTTGCGCAGCGCGCACGCCAAATGCCAAACTGACACCCATCCCCTGTTCCGCGTGCGGACAAATCACCACCTCGGCACCGACCGCCTGTAACGCAGCTACTAAATCACTATTGCCCGGACGCACCACAGCCATTACTTTATCCACACCAGCCATTAAATTTTGACAGGCGCGCACAGCTACCCACTCGCCATTGGGCAAAACTTGGGTTAATTTATCTGCACCAAACCGCCGACTGGAACCAGCAGCCAGCAGTATGCCGGTAATGTCAGTCATAACTAAAAAGTGATAGGTTGCCTAAAACAGCACTTATAGCAAGTGCTGCGAACCTTATCACCGGCATTGCGGCTAAGCAATCGAATTTAAACCCATCGCACCCAACGCTATATTTAATATTTATGACCGAGCACACCCCATATCCGGCTTTATACAGCTTCCGCCGCTGCCCTTATGCGATGCGCGCCCGCTTGGCGATTGCCTATGCCGGCGTCACTGTAGAACTACGCGAAGTGGTGTTACGCCATAAACCCATAGAATTATTGACCGCCTCGCCCAAAGGCACGGTGCCGGTTTTGGTATTACCGGACAGCCAAGTCATTGAAGAAAGTTTGGACATCATGCATTGGGCCATTCAGCAAAGCGACCCTGCCAACTGGATCGGCATCATGCAAAACCCAAGCGCGCAGAGCCTGATCCACAATAACGATGGCGAATTTAAATATTATCTGGACCGCTACAAATACGCCGATCGCTACCCCGAGCATACACCTGAATATTACCGGCAACAGGCCGAAGTTTTTCTGAATCAACTCGAACAGTGCCTGCAGCGAAGTCCTTACCTTTTTGGCTCATCTTTTAATCTGGCGGATGCTGCGATTGCGCCGTTTGTTCGGCAATTTGCCGCGGTCGATGCCGATTGGTTTGCAAGCGCTCCCTACCCTGCTCTGCAACAGTGGCTAAACGCGTTCATCAATTCCGCGTTGTTCCAAAACGTGATGCTGCATTACCAACCCTGGAACAGCCACACAGTACCGGTGTTATTCGCTGCAAATGCTGCAAAACACAGCATTTAAGCGACTTACCCGCTAAAATACCCGGCAAATTTTCGTTTATCAACCCGGCCCGGTTTTTTGCTGTTATCCCGTTCGGGCTGAACTTGTCGAAGCCTTATGCGTCGCGCTTTACGACAGCACTCAGTGCTAACGGCACTTAAGGGCCAGATTACTAGTTAAATTCATTTAAATTCTCCATGGAGTCATGCATGTCAGACATTGAAATTGCTCAACAGGCCAAGATGCGGCCGATTATCGAATTGGCCGCGGAAAAATTCGGCATTCCTGCTGAGCACCTCGATCCTTATGGCCACTACAAAGCCAAAATCTCGCTGGAATATGTCAACAGTCTGACCGATAAAACCGATGGCAAGTTAATCCTGGTCACCGCCATCAGCCCGACACCAGCCGGCGAAGGCAAAACCACCACCACCGTCGGCTTGGGCGATGCGCTGAACCGATTAGGCAAAAAATCCATTATGTGCTTACGCGAACCGTCTTTGGGTCCGTGTTTTGGCGTGAAAGGAGGTGCTGCGGGCGGCGGTTATTCGCAAGTAGTACCCATGGAGGACATTAACCTGCATTTCACCGGCGATTTTCATGCTGTTGGTGTCGCGCACAATTTGTTGTCAGCCTTAATTGATAATCACATCAATCATGGCAATGCGCTGGACATCGACCCACGCCGCATCCAATGGAAACGCGTGATTGATATGAACGACCGCGCCTTGCGCAAAATCACCATTGGCCAGGGTGGTCCGGCCAACGGTTATCTGCGCGAGGATGGCTTTGATATTGTGGTCGCCTCCGAAGTGATGGCGATTTTGTGTCTGGCCACCAGTCGCTCAGATTTGAAAGAGCGTCTGGGCCGTATTGTGATTGGCTATAAATCCGACAAAGTCACCCCGGTATTTGCTCAAGATCTAAAAGCTCACGGCGCGATGGCTGCCATTTTGAAAGACGCCATCAAACCCAATCTGGTGCAAACCCTGGAAAACAATCTGGCCATCATTCACGGTGGCCCGTTTGCCAATATCGCCCATGGCTGCAACACCGTAACCGCCACCCAAACCGCCTTGAAACTGGCCGATTATGCCGTTACCGAAGCCGGCTTTGGCGCTGATCTGGGTGCAGAAAAATTCATCAATATCAAATGCCGCATGTCCGGTTTGAAACCGTCTGCGGTGGTGCTGGTAGCAACCGTGCGGGCGTTAAAATATCACGGTGGGGTGACCAAAGACGACCTCAATCAGGAAAATTTGGGCGCACTGGACAAAGGCTTTGCCAACCTGGAACGCCATTTCAACAATATTCAAAACCACTTCGGCTTGCCTTGCGTGGTGTGCATCAATCATTTCAGTTTCGATACTGATGCTGAAATTGCTTTGCTGCAGCAAAAATGTCAGGCTTTGGGCGCGACCTGTGTGGTATCCAAACATTGGGCTCATGGCGGCGCAGGTGCGGAACAATTGGCCAAAGCCGTATTAAACGTTGTCGACAACCGCGAACCGGCATTCAGTTTTGCCTACGATGCCGAACTGCCGCTGTGGCAAAAAATCGAAGCCATCGCCACCAAGCTGTATGGTGCCATCAGCATCAGCGCCAGCCCGAAAGTGCAGTCGGAAATCAAAGCCTTACAAGCCAACTATGGCCATTTCCCGATCTGCATGGCCAAAACTCAAATGTCCTTTTCCACCAACCCCAATACCAAAGGCGCGCCATCCGGGCATAACGTGGAAATCAGCGAAGTGCGCCTAGCCAATGGTGCCGGCTTCATCGTCGCCATTGCCGGTGACATGATGACCATGCCCGGCCTGCCGAAATCACCGGCCGCAGAACGCATTGATATCAGTGATGATGGAGTGATTAGCGGCCTGTTTTAATCGCTAAATGTCCAAAGTCATAGGTAATATACCGAACACAAAGAAAACTCAGCCCATGAATTAAAGTCATGACATTGAATGAACCCTGATTTAAGGCCTTGAAAGTCTTCGTGGTTAACTGCGTAACTTAGATTCGGCGCAGCCTAATCTGCTCAGTTATAACCTTTGCATAAAAAAAATCCGGCTCAAAGCCGGATTTGAAGGGGGATGTTATTACATGGAACAACTGTGCAATGCCTATAGTCTATCCAGTCTTTCTAATATTAGAAATGCGGCATATTGACACGCACCTTAATTTGTAGAAGCAAAGTCGCGTATTTACAGATAGTTAAGCCAACGCCAATGCGGTTTTGCAGTTTTAAGGCGTTCAAACCCCAGGCAAACCGGGTACAAAATCAGCACCACCAGAAGCCATATTGCATACACCACAGGTAAACCATAACCATAGTCTTTCGGTAGTTCGGGCGACCAAATACCCCCACCCATAATCGCTGATACGGGGCCGTCGGTGATTGCGGCTAACAGTACCGCCAGACCATGGATCAGATATAAATGCAGCAAATAATAGAACAATGGCGTTCTGCCGAATAATTGCAACACTTCAAAGCGTGGCGTGGACTGCCCTTGCAGCACGGCTAACACCAACAAGGCCGGCCCCAAAGTCATCAGTAAATACAACAAGGACGGCGGATATTTGTGGCAATTGATGAACGACAGAATGGTAAAAACCGGATCAGAATAAGTCTGCCAGGGATCGGGATCGCCATACACATTACTGAATCGCAACCCGATAAACGCCACTATCAAGCTAAAACCCAGCGCCAACAGGCGCGGTTGTGTGCGCCATTGGCTGTCGTTCATCCAATGCCCAAAACCAAAGCCTACGGCCATCACACCTATCCAGGGCAGTAACGGATAATATGGATTGAGTAACCAACCCTCCGCAAATACCACATCATCGCCGGTATGCAGCACTGACCACCATGGCCCAAACCAGCCCAAGTTCGCTGGAGAAATACCATCAAAGGCATTATGCGAGACTATCATCAAGCCACCCAACACCAGATTCCAACGCAGCGGCAGTTTGACCAAACCCGCCATGACAATCATTGACCAAGCTATCGCCCACAACACGCCGCCGTCGATATGTCGAAAGTCGTTGCTAAAATTCCATGACCACGCTTCCATAGTCAATGTCAACACCAGTAACAACATGCCGCGCTTAAACAAAAACCCGCTGATCGGCGCATCGGTTCCGCGCCTGCAATACCACAGGTAAGCACTGCTGCCGGCCAAAAATACAAATACCGGGGCACAGAAATGCGTGATCCAGCGAGTCAAAAATAAAGCTACGTTGGTTTTATCCAGGTCGGTGGGTTTGAAATGCGCATCGCTGAAAAAATCGCGGGTATGATCCAAGGTCATGATCACCATCACCAAGCCGCGCAATATATCTATGGAAGCTAATCTTCCTGAAGAAGCTGTCGTGTTCAACTGGGTCTTGTCCGATTATTGAGAGTAACGACGCCGAGATTAAAAGTAAGTGCTGATAAATTCAAGTGGTCAGAGCTATGAGCACCTACTCCATTGTGGATTTGATGGTTTGATTCTTGCGTTGCGTCCCAGGTGTTTCAGTGCGTTGAACCGGCTTTGGTTTCTGGTATTCGACGAGCTAACCAAAATCAAAAACCCATACTCACTGACTGGCGTTTGGCTCCCCACCTGCCCGGCAGTGCGTCAAAATGCCCCGCACAGGCTGTTCCACAAAATTTACAACATCCTGCTGTATCCAGATTCCAGTCAGACAGCACATACCAATCCCGACCAATCAGCAATCCACCACAATGAGAGCAATACGTGCTGTCGGCTGCTTTGTCATGCACGTTACCGACATAGGCATGTCGCACGCCATTTTTAAGTGCAATTGCCCGTGCTTTCAGTAAAGAGTTTGCCTGGGTGCGCGGTTTGTCGGTCATTTTCCAATCCGGGTGGAACGCTGTGAAATGCATAGGCACATCCGGCCCGAGGTGCTCAACCACCCATTGGGTCATGGCTTCGATTTCCGCGTCTGAATCGTTTTCGCCGGGAATGATCAGCGTAGTCAATTCCAGCCAAACCTGGGTTTCATGCTTTAAATACTGCAAAGTCTCCAAAACCGGCTGTAAATGGCCGCCGGTGATTTTGAAATAATAATCTTCGCTGAAGGCCTTTAAATCAATGTTCGCCGCATCCATCCAGTCATAAAACTCCGCTCTCGGTTCGGCGCATACGTAACCGGCACTCACTGCCACCGATTTCAATCCCAGCTCGCGGCAAGCCTGCGCGGTATCGACGGCATATTCATGAAAGATTACGGGGTCGTTGTAGGTATAAGCCACGCTACTACAGCCGTGTTGCAAAGCGACTTTGGCAATGGCATCCGGTGCTGCCCGACTCATTAAAGTGTCCATTTCCCGCGATTTGCTGATGTCCCAGTTCTGGCAGAATTTACAGGCCAGATTACAGCCAGCGGTACCAAACGAAAAAATCGGCGTGCCGGGTAAAAAATGGTTGAGCGGCTTTTTCTCGATGGGATCGATGGCAAAACCGCTGGAGCGACCATAACTGGTCATGACGATTTGCTGGAGCAGGTGTTGCCTGACAAAACACAAACCGCGCTGCCCCTCATGTAATTTGCAAAATCGTGGACACAGATCACATTGCAGCCGGCCATCGGCTAGTGCATGCCAATAGCGGGTAGTCACCGTATCCGCTGTGATAAAGGTCGTCATGTACACCTGCCTGCCGATCCGACTTTAAGTTAAACAATTGATCCAAAAACAAAATATCCGAAAATTTGCCCGAAAACTCCAGGCTTTGTTGTACCATAGCAGCACAGAACGGTATACATCAATGTGCCGCTATTTTCTGAAGGAGTCAGAGGTAATGAATAGAGAACCCGCTGTTTCCGGTAGTTTTTATCCGGCTAATCCCGCTCTGTTGACTGACATGCTGCAAGCCTTTCTGGAACAAAGCCAGCCCACCTCGCCGGCACCCAAAGCTATGATCGTGCCGCATGCCGGTTATATTTATTCAGGATCCATTGCCGCTAGCGCCTACGCTCGATTAAAGTCAGTCAGGGACAGTATTAGCCGGGTTGTGTTGATCGGCCCATCACATCGGGTGGCATTTAAAGGCCTTGCGGTCAGCCATGCCGATACCTTCAGCACCCCGCTTGGTGTTATTCCTGTCGATAAAACCGCTATAGAACAACTGCGAGATTTGCCGTTTGTAGGTTATCTGGAGCAAGCCCATGCTCAGGAACATAGCTTGGAAGTGCAATTACCGTTCTTGCAACAAACCCTGAGTCACTTCAAACTGGTCCCCATTGTGACCGGCGACGCCAGTCCGCATCAAGTCAGCCAAGTCCTGGCGACATTATGGGGCGGCGATGAAACCCTGATCGTGATCAGCTCTGATTTAAGTCATTATCACGGTTACGCTACTGCGCAAGCCATGGATAAGCACACCAGCGTGCTGATCGAAACGTTGCAATATCAACGCTTATCCACTGAATCGGCCTGCGGAAAGTTGCCGATCAGCGGCTTGCTAAAGCTTGCGCAGGAAAAATCGCTGCACATCAAGACCATCGATCTCAGAAATTCCGGCGATACCGCTGGCGATAAATATCGAGTGGTGGGATATGGCGCTTATGTTGTTGAATGATGAACACAAAACGATCTTTCTGACACTTGCGCGTGCGTCAATTCAGCAGGGCATACAAACCGGTCAACCGTTACCGATTGATTTAAGTGCTTATCCGCCCGAATTAACAAACAAAGCCGCCAGCTTTGTCACGCTGGAACGTCATGGCCAGTTGAGGGGTTGTATCGGTATGCTGGAAGCGCAACGGCCTTTGGTTAAGGACATCGCCGAAAATGCCTTTGCCGCCGCCTTTCGCGATCCGCGTTTTCCTGGAATATCTGCCAACGAACTTGCCGATCTTGATTTACATATTTCCATTTTAAGTCCAGCCAAAGCCATGCATTTCAGCTCGGAACAGGACTTGATAGCTCAATTAAAACCCGGTATTGACGGCTTGATTCTGCAGGAAGGCTATCGGCGAGGCACTTTTTTACCCTCGGTTTGGGAACAACTGCCTGATCCGAGCCTGTTTTTACGGCATCTAAAACAAAAGGCCGGTTTATCTGCTGATTATTGGTCAAGCCAGCTAAACGTGTATCGTTACACTACAGAAACGTTTTCCTAAATAGTCGACAAGCCGGTAGAATCGAAAATAATCGGCTACCTGCTCGACGGTGCCTTGTTTATCAAGGCCTGCGGGCACTATAATAGCTGGCTTTTTATCGCCATAGACAGGCGGTAACCACTGCTGGAAACGCGTAAAATTTTTCGTTCCGACACTAAAGACATGACCAAAAACTCTAATTTTAAACCTTGCGACTTGGTAATTTTCGGTGCGCTAGGCGACTTATCCAAGCGTAAACTACTGATTTCATTATATCGTTTGGAAAAACACAACCTGATTGAAGCCGACACCCGCATCATCGGTGTCGACAGACTGGATGAAACCAGCACCAGTTTCGTTGAAATTGCCCATAACAGCTTACAGGCCAATTTAAGCAACACTATCAACGATGACATTTGGCAGCGTTTTTCACAGCGACTGTCTTATCTGAAAATTGACCTCACCCAACCCGAGCAATACAAACAACTGAATGCAGCCGTTGATGGGAACCAACGGGTGATGGTTAACTATTTCGCCGTCTCGCCGATGTTATTTAAAAATATCTGCCAAGGTCTGCATAGCTGCGGCGTATTGAACGCCGAGTCTCGCATCGTCATGGAAAAACCGATCGGCCATGACCTGAAAACCTCCAAAGAGATCAATGACGTAGTAGCCAACGTGTTTCATGAGGACCATGTTTACCGAATCGATCATTATCTGGGCAAGGAAACCGTTCTAAACCTGCTCGCGCTACGTTTCGCCAATTCCCTTTTCTACACCAGTTGGAACCATAACAATATCGATCACATTCAGATTACTGTCGGTGAAGATATTGGTATCGAAGGCCGCTGGGACTATTTCGACAAGACTGGCCAATTGCGCGATATGCTGCAGAACCACTTGTTGCAAATCCTGACCTTCGTCACCATGGAGCCACCTGCGGATTTGTCGGCAGAAAGCATCCACATGGAAAAAATCAAATTATTGAAGGCTCTGCGGCCCATTACTTCGCGTAATGTCGATGAAAAGACGGTGCGCGGCCAATATACCGCTGGTTATATCAAAGGCAACGCCGTACCCGGTTATCTGGAAGAACAAGGCGCCAATACCGAAAGCACCACCGAGAGTTTTGTGGCGATTCGAGTGGACATCGACAACTGGCGCTGGGCAGGTGTACCCGTTTACATGCGCACCGGCAAACGCATGCCCAACAAGCGCACCGAAATCGTGGTGAACTTTAAAAACCTGCCGCACAACATTTTCAAAGACAGTTTTCACGAACTGCCTGCCAATAAACTGGTTATCCATCTGCAACCGAATGAAGGCGTGGATGTGATGATGTTGAACAAAGTGCCGGGTATAGATGGCAATATCAAATTACAACAAACCAAACTGGATTTGAGCTTTTCTGAAACCTTCAAAAAAAGTCGCATTTTCGGCGGCTACGAAAAACTGATTCTGGAAGCCCTGCGCGGGAATCCGACCCTGTTTTTAAGCCGTGAAGAAATCGAGCAAGCCTGGACCTGGGTGGACTCCATTCAGGATGCTTGGCAACATAATCACACACCGCCCAAACCTTACCCGGCGGGTAACTGGGGACCTGTAGCATCGGTTGCCCTGCTGGCCCGCGACGGGCGAGCCTGGGAAGAATAACAAACACCATCCTTATTGAGAGAATAACGATTATGGTTAAAGAATTCTTTTTTGAACAACACCATCATTTATTTAACGCCTTGGTAGCGGAGTGTCAGGATGTGTTGTCGGAAGCACTCAGCAAACACGGCACGGCAACACTGCTGGTTTCCGGCGGCAGCACGCCAGGACCTTTGTACGAAGCTTTGTCCAAAACCGAACTGAACTGGAAAAAAATTAAAGTAGCTTTGGTGGATGAACGCTGGGTAGATGAAGACCATACCGCCAGCAACGCAGCGCTGATTAAACGCACACTGTTGATCAATAACGCCAAATCCGCCGAATTCATCGGCATGAAAAATGCGTCTAAAACCGCAACTGCAGGACAGGCGGAAACAGAAAGCCTGTACGCCAAATTACCGCAACCCTTCAGTCTGGCTATCGTCGGCATGGGGCCAGATGGACATACTGCCTCACTTTTCCCCCATGCTAAAGGTCTGGCGGATGCTTTGAAAGCGGATAATGACAATCTGACCGCCGCCATTATGGCTAATCAAACCGAAGTCACCGGACCCAATACCGAGCGATTGACGATGACCCTATCCGGCCTGATGAAAACCGATCGCATCATCATCTTGTTCACCGGCGAGGATAAACTGGCTGTGTTCAATGCGGCACAAAAACCCGGAGCAATCGAAGACATGCCAATCCGCGCCCTGCTGCATCAAGAGCAAGTCCCTGTCGAACTGTACTGGGTACCTTGATCCACCCATCTCAACCGGCTGCATATTTTGAATATAATCATTGTCAGCCGTTTTTTTTCACCAGATTTCAGCGTGGTATGAAGTGGTACACGCCAATATCCTGCACAAGCCTCTATCGGGACATTTTATGAAACCGGATACCCGCCCAGCAGCCCCACGCAATCTGCAGTTGGATTTCTTTCGTGGCTTGGCTTTGATGATTATTTTTATCAATCACATGCCCTTCAATCCTTGGTTTGATTACACCCCATCCCGACTAGGCCCCAGCGA
This sequence comes from Methylomonas sp., assembly GCA_002928965.1. Taxonomy (GTDB): domain Bacteria; phylum Pseudomonadota; class Gammaproteobacteria; order Methylococcales; family Methylomonadaceae; genus Methylomonas. Next base: position 73,756 of record PERU01000015.1, on the reverse strand, counting down.
TGCCGCTGAAACCTTCGTTTTTTTGTCCGGTTTCGCCGCCGCTATCGCCTTTGGCCGCAGTTTTAAGCAGGCAGGGTTGAGTTTGGGATCGGTCAGAGTTCTGTTTCGTTGCAGTCAGATTTACCTCGCTCATTTGATGTTGTTTTTGTTGATGAGCACTCTGCTGGTCATCGTGACCTCATGGGATGAGAACAGCGCGCAATGGCAACTGGATAATCTGCGCTATTTTTTCGACCACACTCAGGCAGCCCTTTTAGCACTGGTCAGCCTGCGATATGTGCCCAACTTCATCGACATCCTGCCAATGTATCTGGTGATCATGCTATGGCTACCGATGGTATGGGGATTGTCGCGCATCCATACCCTGCTAGCACTGGGGTTCTCTGTGTCGCTTTACCTTGCGGCTTGGTATTTGGGCTGGGAGTTACCCGCCGACCCAACAAGCACAAGACCTTGGTACTTCAATCCTTTCTGCTGGCAATTGGTTTTTTTCACCGGATTTGCCTTTGGCAGTGGCTGGCTCCCGATTCCTGCCTTCAGTCGTAGCTTGGGCAGTGTATGCTTGGCCTATGTAGTTTTTTGCTATCCATTGGAAAACCCGTTCGGCTATAACCAATTGCCCTGGTTTGCCAGTTTCCGTGAACACTATGAGCCGTTACTCAATAAAAGCCATCTTGGCATATTGCGCTATCTGCACTTTTTGGCAATGGCTTATCTGGTCGGCGGAATGATGCGTAAACACGCTCATCATCTGCAAAATCGTTGGCTAAAACCAGTCATCGCCATGGGCCAACAATCACTGCCCATTTTTATTTTGGGCACCTGTTTATCCTTTCTGGGTGGGGTAATTTTAAACGGCAGCAATGCCGGTTTAGTCGACAGTGCCTGGGTCAATATTGCTGGCTTAGGCTTGATGTTGTTGACCGCGCAATTATTGAACTGGCTGGATGAAAAGCCCTGGAAAAAAATCATCCAGCACAGCGTTCACCAAGCCAATGCAGATTGGCCCAAGCAGGCCATGCTGGCCTTCAGTTTATTGTGTTTGTCCATCATCCCGTTACTGTTTTTGCAAACGCAATCCGACCCGCTCACTATGGCGGCAACCGCCATCCCAGAACCCGATTTAGCCATTACCGGACTGGAAGATTTGACTGCCGATACTGCAACCCAAAATACCGAAGCAGTGGCGTTTCAACCTGATGAACAGCAGCTTGACTTACCTGACACACTTTGACAGTTTTTATCATGTCCCACACTTGACCCCCTCTGGAGACAGCCTGAATGCATCCCGTACTCGAAAAAGTTACCCAACAAATCATTGACCGCAGCCGCGATAACCGTAGCGCTTATCTGGCGCGCATCGACGCAGCCATCGCCAGCGGCCCGCAACGGACCCAACTGCCCTGCGCCAATCTGGCGCATGGTTTTGCCGTTTGCTCTGCGATTGAAAAGGACGAACTGTCAAATTCTGTTAAACCCAACGTCGGCATTATCTCGTCTTATAACGATATGCTGTCTGCCCACGAACCGTTTCAACACTATCCGGCATTGATCAAACAAGCCGTCCGCGAGGCTGGCGGCGTGGCGCAATTCGCCGGTGGCGTGCCAGCCATGTGCGATGGTGTCACCCAAGGCATGCCCGGCATGGAGTTGTCGTTGTTCAGCCGTGACGTCATCGCAATGTCCACCGCCATCGGTTTAAGTCACAACATGTTCGATGCGGCATTGTACCTGGGCGTCTGTGACAAAATCGTCCCTGGTCTGTTGATTGGTGCTTTGAGTTTCGGGCATTTGCCCGCTGTTTTTGTGCCGGCAGGCCCGATGACCACCGGCATCTCCAACAAGGAAAAATCCCGCGCCCGGCAAAAGTTCGCCGAGGGCAAAATTGGCGAAAAAGAGCTTTTGGAATCGGAATCCAAGTCTTATCACAGCCCAGGCACCTGTACCTTTTATGGCACGGCCAACAGCAACCAGATGATGGTGGAAATTATGGGGCTGCACTTGCCCGGTGCATCGTTTGTCAACCCGTACACCCCAATGCGTGATGAGCTGACCAAGGCAGCGGCCAGACAAGTTTTGAAATTTACCGCGCATGGTGACGATTATCGCCCCATCGCCCACATCATCAACGAAAAAGCCATCGTCAATGCGATTGTCGGCTTATTGTCCACCGGCGGCTCCACCAATCACACCATCCATTTGATCGCCATTGCACGCGCGGCAGGTATCATCATCAACTGGGACGATTTCGACAACCTGTCCAAAGCCATTCCGTTACTGACCAAAATTTATCCGAATGGACCGGCTGACGTGAATCAATTCCAGGCAGCCGGCGGCATGAGTTTGTTGATTAAAGAGTTGCTGGAACATGGCCTGTTGCATGGCGACGTTCTAAGCGTTGGCGATCAACGCGGTATGGCGCAATACAGCCAGGTGCCAACCCTGGAAAATGGTCAGTTGCACTGGGTTGAAGGCCCTACCCGTTCGCTGGACCCGGACATCATCGCCAGTGTCGAACACCCCTTCGCAGCCGGCGGTGGTCTGCATGTAATGCATGGCAATCTGGGCCGTGGCGTTTCCAAAATATCGGCTGTCGCTGAAAAGCATCAAGTGGTCACAGCACCAGCGATGGTGTTTGATGATCAGCTGGATGTAGTCGCTGCTTTCAAACGCGGCGAAATGGAAAAAGACCTGATTGTAGTGTTGCGATTCCAAGGCCCAAAAGCCAACGGCATGCCCGAATTGCACAAATTAACCCCCATCTTGGGGGTATTGCAGGACAGAGGTTTCCATGTCGCATTGATTACTGACGGTCGCATGTCCGGCGCGTCCGGCAAAGTGCCGTCAGCGATTCACATGTGGCCGGAATGTATCGATGGTGGTCCACTGGCCAAAGTCCGAGATGGCGACATCATCGCACTGAATACACAGACCGGCGAAGTCAACGTACAGGTCGACCCTGCAGAGTTTGAAGCCCGTGTCGCCGAACCCAACCATGCCACCGGCCACCATTTCGGCATGGGTCGGGAATTGTTTGGCGCCATGCGCGCGCATGCATCGACAGCGGAAACCGGCGCCACCAACTTGTTTTTTGTCGATTAACAATAATTATGTAGGTTGGGTTAGCGCAGCGTAACCCAACAGATCAAGCCATAAACGTTGGGTTACGCTACGCTAACCCAACCTACAATTTTGGAAATTACTATGACCGTATCAATAAATGACGTAATGAACACCTCCCCCGTGATGCCCGTTATGGTTATCAACCAAATCGAACAAGCCGTGCCACTGGCCCGCGCACTGGTTGAGGGAGGACTAAAAGCATTGGAAATCACACTGCGCACACCTGTCGCGCTGGAATGTATCCGTCGCATCAAAGCCGAAGTTCCAGGGGCGATCGTGGGCGCCGGTACCATCATCAACACCCAAACCCTGGATCAAGCCATAGCGGCAGGCGCGGAGTTCATCGTCAGCCCCGGTGTCACACCCAGCCTGCTGGATGCAGCCCTGAGCAGCGGCATCCCTACCCTGCCCGGCGTCATTACTCCCAGCGAAGTGATGCGTTTGCTGGAAAAGGGCATCACCGCCATGAAATTCTTCCCTGCTGAAGCCGCCGGCGGCATTCCGATGCTGAAATCCATCGGCGGTCCATTGCCACAAGTGACCTTCTGCCCCACCGGCGGTGTCAATCCCAAAAACGCGCCGGACTATCTGTCATTGAGTAATGTTGCCTGCGTCGGCGGCTCCTGGATGGCGCCAGCTGAATTAGTGGATGCAGGCGATTGGGCCGAGATTACCCGTCGTGCTGCAGTAGCGGCTGCGTTAAAAAAATAGCCAGATTTGGAAACAGTCACGCGTAGGTTGGGCTGAGCATAGCGAAGCCCAACAATTCAAACCGTTGGGCTTCATTGCATTCAGCCCAACCTACATTGATTTTGGCCGGAAAACTTCAAGTTTCAATTCGACTCACTGGAAGCCAACATGTACCCAGATACAGACGCCCGTTATTCATCTGTCACTATCGCTTTACACTGGCTAATGTTCATTTTAATGGTCGGCGTTTATGCCTTTATGGAATTGCGCGAATTATTCCCCAAAGGCAGCGATCCGCGCGAAGCGATGAAAGCCGTGCATTTCATGCTGGGTTTGACGGTTTTGTTGTTGGTGTTGCCACGCATTGCGGCCCGTCTGATGGGCCACACGCCGGCAATCTTGCCGGAACCACCCGCATGGCAACAATTGACGGCGAAACTGGCGCATCTGACTTTGTATCTGTTTATGCTGATCATGCCGGTATTAGGCTGGTTAACCTTAAGTGCGGGCGGCAAAATCATCCCCTTTTATGGTTTCGAGTTGCCGGCTTTGATCGAAGAAAACAAGGAGTTGGGTAAATCCTTAAAAGAAATCCACGCCACCATCGGCGAAATAGGCTACTTCCTGATTGGCCTGCATGCAATGGCTGCGCTGGTTCACCACTTCAAGCAGCGTGACAATACCCTGACGCGTATGTTACCCGCTCGCAAAGTGGATCCAAGCACGCCGAGTCAATCCTGATTGGTTAGCCGTGTTAAAATGCCTGTCATAAACAACGCATACAGAAGGCATACATGAAAGCAAATATTGGATTAATCGGACTGGCCGTGATGGGTCAAAATCTGGTTTTGAACATGAACGACCACGGTTTCAAAGTGGCAGTTTATAACCGTACTACCAGCAAAGTCGATGAGTTTCTGGAAGGGCCGGCCAAGGACACTCAAGTAGTTGGCACCTATTCGTTGCAAGAACTGGTCGACAGCCTGGAAGCCCCGCGTAAAGTGATGCTGATGGTCAAAGCCGGCTCGGTGGTCGATCAATACATCGAAGATTTATTGCCATTGTTATCCGCCGGCGACATCATCATCGACGGCGGCAACTCGCTATTTACCGATACCAATCGCCGCACCCAATACCTCACTGACAAAGGTCTGTTGTATATCGGCACCGGCGTATCCGGTGGCGAAGAAGGCGCTCGTCACGGGCCGTCCATCATGCCCGGTGGCAACAAAGCGGCTTGGCCGACTGTCAAACCGATTTTTCAAGCCATTAGCGCGCATGTCGACGGTGACCCTTGCTGTGAGTGGGTCGGGGATAATGGCGCCGGTCACTATGTAAAGATGGTGCATAACGGCATCGAGTACGGCGACATGCAGTTAATCTGCGAAGCCTATCAATTACTGTCCGAAGGTCTGGGTTTGAGCACTGACGAAATGCAAGCGATTTTTGCCGAGTGGAATCAAGGCGAACTCAGCTCGTATTTGATTGAAATTACTGCGAATATTCTGGCCTATAAAGAAGACAACGGCCAGCCACTGGTCGACAGCATTCTGGATACCGCCGGCCAAAAGGGCACCGGCAAATGGACCGGTATCAATGCGCTGGATTTGGGGATTCCGCTGACCTTGATCGGCGAATCAGTGTTTGCCCGCTGCCTGTCTGCCCAAAAAGACGAGCGGGTCAGAGCCGCCAAAGCCTTGCCAAAAGCCAAGCACAGTTTCAACGGCGATAAAGCTGCAATGATTGAAGCCGTGCGTCATGCCTTGTATGCGTCCAAAATCATTTCCTATGCACAAGGCTTTCGGTTGATGCGCGAAGCCTCCAAAGAATATAACCTGACCTTGAATTATGGCGATATTGCCTTGATGTGGCGTGGCGGCTGTATCATCCGCAGCCAGTTCTTGAACGACATCAAACAGGCCTATAACCAAAACCCTGATCTGGAAAACCTGTTGCTGGCGGATTTCTTTATCGATGCCATGAAAAAGGCAGAGGCCGGTTGGCGGGAAGCGGTGATTTTAGGAATTAAACTGGGTATCCCAACCCCGGCTTTCTCCTCAGCACTGGCGTATTTCGACGGCTACCGTACCGAACGTTTACCGGCTAATTTGTTGCAAGCGCAACGGGATTATTTCGGCGCCCATTCCTACGAACGAACCGACAAGCCCAGGGGCGAGTTTTTCCATACCGACTGGACCGGTCACGGCGGTAAAACCGCTTCGACGACCTATACCGTTTAAAACCTTAAAATTAACGCTCAAGGCATACAAACCCCGGTTTGTATGCCTTGTTTGGTATCAAGGTACGATAAAGTCATACACCTGATATTTTTCCACCATCGGTCGTAATACCTCATGAGCAATCCGCACATATTCCGGGTTTTTCAAAAAAGCCTCATAGGCTTGCTGGCTTTCAAACACGCTGTCTATAGCGACATCATACGATTCATCCGCCGCGCGGCTATTGCGGCGTTTAATCGCTGCCGGAGTGCCCAATTCATAAGACACCACCCCCGGTAATTTGGCGATGGGTTGACTGCCTTCGATATAGTGCTGCCTGACGGCAGCATCGCCGGTTTGTTTCAGCCAAACCACCACCACATGATGCAAGCGGTTGGCTGTCGGGGGTTGGTCAGGTTTTGGTGTCGTGGCGCAACCGTTCAACAACAATAGCAATGTGACGCTGCATTGCATTTTACCTCCAGTCCAAAATCCCATCATTGCACCTGCTTCCATTTGATATTGCAGCCAATACTGGGAATTTGCTCGGGATTGATCGACTGACCAGCCAGTAAATTATCCAACGCATTTCGCAAGTCAGCCCCGGTCAACGGCTCATTATTACTGGGTGTCGCGCCATCCAAACGGCCACGGTACACACACGCCAGATTGGCATCAAACAGATATATATCCGGTGTGCAGGCCGCTTGATAGGCTTTGGCTACTGCTTGGGTTTCGTCATACAAATACGCCGCAAAAGGATTGCCCCACTCAGCCATTAAGTCGCGCATTTTGTCCGGGGCGTCTTGCGGATAATTTTGAATATCGTTTGAACTTATCGCAATCGTCGAAATGCCCAGACCGGCATAATGCTTGGCAATATCAATCAATTGCTGCCTGATATGCAACACATAGGGACAGTGATTGCAGATAAACATCACCACTGTGCCCTGCTGGCCTTTCAGCTCATTTAAGGTAAAGTTTTTTCCCGTTACGGTATCGGGCAACTCAAACGCCGGTGCCGGAATACCTAAAGGCAACATATTGGAAGGGGTGGCAGCCATGGATTCTCCTGAGCCGTTATTAAATAGCAGGATTATAAAACAGTGGCTGCGCTGGTTTTACCTCTAAAACCAAACTACTATTGCAACACAGCCGCTATGGCCGCGTTAGGAATAACAAATGATTAATGCCACAGCTAAAGACACTTCACTACAGGCAGCACCGCGCTTAAACAGCTACGTCTTGACCCAAAAACTGGGCGAGAGCCTGCAAGCCATTGTCTTTAAAGGCTTTCATAAGCATGTAGAAGATTACCCTTTGGTCATCAAATGCTTGAAACTGATCTCCAGCTGGGAAGATCAATCCCGACACTTGCGTCAAAAAATCGAACGATTAAAAGTGCTGCATGATCCGCGCGTTTGTACGCCATTAGCTCTGGAGAGCAGTGAAGATCATCATTTCATAGTGCAACCCTGGTTTGATGGTCAAACGCTAAAGCATTGGGCCAGACTGCAACCCTCTGTGAACCTTAACGATTTTTTCGTCCTGGCTTGCGGCTTGGCCGATACGCTGCAAACCATTCACGATGCCGGCATCACCCATGGGGGCATAAAGCCAAATAATATTTTGATCAAACCGGACAGCCTCAGCTTGCGTTTGACGGATTTCATTACGCCGCTGGATATTCGGGATGTCAGTCATTTCATCTATGATCCGGAATTTGTCCGCAATACGCTGGCGTATACTTCGCCGGAACAAACCGGTCGCATCAACTACCGAGTGGATTTTTCAACCGATTTATACTCCCTGGGCATCGTATTTTATGAACTGCTCAGCGGGCAACTACCGTTCTTTTCGCCCGATCCACTGGAATTAATTCATTCCCATCTGGCCGAAGAATCCCCTACTGTCGATCGCATCAACCCTAAAATCCCTACTACGCTGGCAGGCATCGTGGCCAAACTGATCATGAAGCAGCCGGAAAAGCGTTATCAAAGTGCCTCCGGTTTATTGGCGGATTTGCTGCGCTGTCAGGAAGAGTTTACCCAAACCACTAGCATCTCCCCTTTTATCCTCTGTCAGCATGACCGCAGCCGTCGGGTAATTTTCATTTCCAAACTGGTGGGGCGACAACCCGAAACCGCCTTAATTCATCAAGATTATAATCAAGTCATGCAGGGGCGGTTTCGTTCGATATTTATTTCTGGCTGGTCGGGTATCGGTAAAACCCGCTTGATACAGGAGTTGCAAAAGCCACTGGTCAAAAACCGGGGTTACTTTACCTCGGGCAAATTCGATCAATATCAAAAAAACATTCCTTACAGTTCATTGATTCAAGCCTTACGCAATCTGATCCGCACCTTTCTGACGGAAAGCAACGATCAGGTCGCCCACTGGCGAAACCTGATTTTAGAAGCCGTTGAAAATAACGGTGGTGTGATTATCGACGTGGTGCCGGAGTTGGAATTCATCATTGGCAGACAGCCGGAGCCGACTTCGTTACCACCGGTGGAATCCCGCCATAGGTTCAATAATTTATTCGGACGATTTCTGGCTTGTTTGGCCAGTGAAAACAATCCGTTGGTCGTCTTTATTGATGATTTGCAATGGTGCGACAGTGCCACCTTCGATTTTTTGCAAAGTCTGTTTGCCGCTCACGATGAACACCCTTTTCTATTTTTCATCGGCGCCTATCGACACAATGAAGTGGATACCGCTCACCCATTGGCAAAACTGATCCGTAGCGTTCAGGAAAGCGGCGGTCCATTGAGCGAGATACGCCTGGAGGCTCTGAGCAAACCAGACTGCCATGCCATGGTGGCTTATATTCTGGATGCAGAATTAACCACTACCGACCATCTGGCCGACTTCATCTCGACACTGACAGAAGGCAATCCATTATTTGTCAGTGAAAGTCTGGCCTGGCTTTATAACGAAGGACTGCTCAGCACCGATGCCAATCTGCACTGGACCTGGGATATGCAACGAATTCGCGACACGCAAATGCCCGCCAGCGTGGTGGAACTGTTCAATACCAAGGTCAGAAAACTGCCGGTGGACACCCTGCATATCCTCAATCACTGCGCCTGCATGGGCAACCGGTTCAGCATCGAAGATGTGGCGTTGGTAGTGGATATGCGTATCGATCAGCTATTCGAAGTACTCAAACCGGTGCTAAGTTTGAGCTTAATGCTGGAAAACAAAACCGATCTACAGTTTGTGCACGATAAAGTCCAGGAAGCGGTTTTACGTCAGATTGAGGCACACATCAGACCAACCCTACACTGGCGTATAGGCAACCGCTTATTACACGCTGTGCCGACCGATACGGCACTGGAAAGCCTGGAGAATGTATTTACCATTGCCACCCACCTGAATCAAGGCTGTCCGGATCATCTGGATACCAAAACCCGTTATCTACTGGCCGACATCAATTATCACGCCGGCAACAAAGCCCTGGATGCGTTGGCCGGCGAAGCCGCCAATGATTTTTTCCTGGCCGCTCACGATTATTTACCCGATGACTGCTGGAGCAATGCCTACGAATTCAGCTTTAAAATCTATCAACGCTTGGCCAAAACCCATCTGATGTGTGGTCGTTACGAACGGTCGGAAAAATTACTGAACCGACTGATCGAACACGCCATCAGTGATCTGGACAAAGCCGAAGCCCTGGCAGATCAAACCACGTCATTATCCTCATTCGGCAACTTCAAACAGGCCATCCTCACTGCCAATCGCGGTCTGGCCTACTTTGACAAATCCATCCCCGAACATGCCGATTTAGCCAATCAGCGCATGCAGACTGCCATGGAACACATCGGTCAGCAAGGCGATGTCTGGCATAGCATACTGACCATGCCGTTTACCCAGGAGCGTAAAAGCAAAATCGAGCTGGCAATTTATAGCGAATTGATTCCCGATTTATACATGTGTGGACTGGTCCCGCAGTTATACCTTTCCGCCGCTCAATCCACCCTGCATTGCCTGGAAGGCGGCATGGACGAATCGGTGATTTATTCGTTTTCCATCATGGGCCTTAACCTGGGGGAAGGCGGTCAGTTTACTCAGGCCTTTAAATATGAGGATCTAGCTCACGACTTATGCGCCAAATATCCGAATACCTTTGGTGCGACGCGTGGCATGAACGGCATTATCTGGTGCAATATGCACAGTCGCAGCCACCCGTCCGCGATTGTCGACTATGCACATAAAGCGATTCAGTGCGGCAAAAATTGCGGTGACTTATACAATGCCGGCTTGTCTTATGGACCTTTGATGTGGAACTTATTGATACAAGGTAAAAATCTGCGCTGGGTAGAAGAAACCGCAGAGGAGTGCCTGCAGTTTTCCCGCAAAAATCAATTGTCGTTTTCAGTGGGGCTTGCAGAAGCAGTTTTAGCCGGCTGGGTACAACCCATGAAACTGGATTATCAGCCAGTGAACATGACTGCAACATTGCAAAATTGGGCAAATAACAATTATGTTGCAGCTTCAGGCAGTTATTTTGCCTTGCTGGGCTTTGCCGAATATTTTATGGGCAACTATCAAAAAGCCGATCAGTCTCTGCAACAAGTGGAACATTACCTGCATGGCTTGACTGACAATGTGCTGAAGCGGCTCTGGTATGCATTTAAAATACTCAATCGCCTTCGCCAGCCTGAACAACTGGATTGGCCGGAGATTGATATTGAAATCAATCCCTTGCTGGACAAACTGGAAATCTGGGCCAAACTTGGACCGTTATTGAAGCCCTATGTGGCGCTGATTCATGCGGAAATCGCTGCCAAGCAGGGTTACTTGCGGGAGGCACGAAATTTATATCTCGATGCAGTAGCGCTGGCTCAAGCCGAAAACTATGGCTTATTAACCGGCCATATTTACGAAGCACTGGCCGATTTATTAAGCCAACATCGGCTCGGCGACGCCGAACTGTATTATGGCGAGGCCCGCAGACACTATCGTGTATGTCGCGCGGATGCCAAAAACAATCTACTGCAGGAACGCCATCCTTATGTGGGCCGAGAAACCGCAACTCGCAGCACTAGAAGCCCGATTTCCCATGAAACCTTGCCCAGCATGGACATCAGTTACCTGATGAAATCGGCATTGGCACTGTCCGCCGAAATCGACTTGAGTCAATTGATGCGCAAAATCATGGCTGTGGTATTGGAAAGCTCCGCAGCCCAACACGGTTATCTGTTAATCAAACAGGGTGATGAATTACAGATCGCTGCCGAACATCATGTGGGTAAAAAGCAAGCCCTGCAATCTCAAGCCTATCCCTTGGACCAAGTCCGTGGCATTTGTCGCGCCATCGTCAATTTTGTGCAACGCACCCAGGTCAAAGTGGTGTTGCACGATGCCATGAACCAAGGGGATTTTCAAAATGCGCCGGAAGTGCAAACCTTAAAACTACGCTCGGTTCTGTGCCTGCCCATCATCAAACAATCCGAATTTTTTGGCTTGCTGTATTTGGAGAATCGATTATCGGAAGGTGTATTCACTCCGGAAAAGATCAGCATGACCGAATTATTGACGGCGCAAGCGTCTATTTCTCTGGAAAATGCCCAGTTATTGGAACAGACCCGACTGGCTTACCTGCAATTACAAGAAAATCAGGAGCATATGCTGCAAATGGAAAAACTGTCCGCCATAGGCACTCTGGTCGGCGGCGTAGCCCATGAAATCAATAATCCGCTGATGGGGGTGATGAATTTCGTGGAATTTGTAGCCGATCGTACCGAGGATGCCAAATCCAAACAGATTCTTGAGCAAGCCTTGCAACAAATTTTGCGAATCAAAAAAATCGTGTCCAATATGCTGGTGTTCATGCGGAATAAAACGGTCAGCGTGGGGCATTGCGCCTTCAACGATGTATTGGAACAAACCCTGCTGTTGCTGGAAGGCGAACTGCGTAAATACGCCATCACCCTCAACACAGATATTCCGACCAACCTGCCTGAAATCAGTTGCTCGGCTGAAAGCCTGCAACAGATTTTAGTGAACTTGCTGATCAATGCCCGCGATGCGCTCAGCGATACTGAATCGCCAGAAATACGCATCACCACTGCGATCATCAACAATATCCTGGAAGTATCCATCATCGACAATGGTCCAGGGGTCAGCCAGGAGATTCAATCACGCATGTTCGATCCATTTTTTACCACTAAGGCACCGGGTAAAGGTACTGGCTTGGGCTTATCGGTAACACGTCGGCTGATTCAGGATTGCGGCGGCTCAATTAACCTGGAAAGCCCGGTAAACGCAGGCTGCCACATTCGCCTGAGTTTTCATATTTCTGATAGCTAAATCGGCACATTCACTGGATAATTACCCTCTATTGTCTGATTTTATGAAGAGTAAACAATCATGTTGAGCACTATTTTGGTCATAGACGATGATCCCGCTGTCAGAGGAGCGTTCAAACTGATTCTGGAAGAAGAAGGCTATGCTGTCAGAGAAGCTGAAAACGGCCTGGATGGCATTGAAATGGTCAAACAGAGTCGTCCCGATCTGATTTTTCTGGACCTTCGCATGCCCGGCATAGACGGGGTTGAAACGCTTCGCCGGCTGAAGGCCATTGATCAAGACCTGAATATCTACATTGTCACCGCTTTTGCCGCCGAGTTTATGGGTCAACTCAAGAATGCGCATGACGAAGGCTTGAATTTTGAGTTGGCCAGCAAACCGCTCTCCGCCGCCCAAATCCGCAATATCGCCCAAGTCGTGGATGTGGCCAAAACCCAAGAAGCCAGACGCGCCAATCACCACAAATTGGTACTCACCTTGTATGTAGTGTCCTTGAATCAGGAAACACGCCGTATGGTGGAGCAAATCAGCGCCTTGTTGGCCGGCATTTATGAGCCGGGGCATTGGGTATTCGATGTGATTGAAGTATTGGGCATGCCGGAAAAAGCGCTGGAAAAGGAAATATTTGCCACTCCGATGCTGGTACGCGATATTCCGGAGCCGGTTTTAAAATTATTGGGTGACTTGTCGCGCATGTCATCCGTGATGGCAGCAATCAGCACACAAACCAACGGTACCGGTGTACAAACCATCATTATTTAATGAACATCAAAATCGATGTCTGATACCCTGCAACGACTGAGTTTAATACTGGATACCATCACTGATGGAATTTTGGTGGTCGATTTGCAGGGCATTGTTCTATATGCCAATCGCAGCGCAGAATTATTATTGGAACGGCCTAACATCGTCGGCCAATCGCTGGCAATTCCAATCACCACCGGCACCAACTTACCGCAAGACATCAACCTGATCAGACCCAGTGGCTTTGCCTGGGCTGAAATGCGCTCTGCGCCTTTTGAATGGGAAAATGCCCCCGCTTACGTGATCGGCCTGCACGACATAACCTCACGTAAACACGCTGAAATTGCTCTGCAACAAAGTGAAACCCTGTTCGAAACACTGGCACGTTTAGCGCCGGTGGGTATTTTTAAGACCGATGCCAAAGGCCACTGCGAGTATGTCAACCAACGTTGGCAGCCTATCACCGGCATGTCCGATGAAGATGTGCGGGAAAACCGCTGGAAAGATGCGATTTATATCGATGACCAGCAGCGAGTGTCCGACGAATGGAAATTAACCCTCAACACTCATACCCCTTTCAATAGTCAGTTTCGTTTTCAACACCGAAACGGTCCGGTGCATTGGGTGGTCTGCCGCGCCTCGGCTGAATACGACGGCAATGGCAACCTGCTGGGCTACATCGGGACTGTCACCGACATTACCGAAATCAAACGTAACGAAGACCATTTACGCCTTTCGGCTGCGGTATTCGAAACCACCCGCGAAGGGGTGATGATTACCGATGCCCAAGGCCGCATTCAACGCGTTAATCGGGCTTTCAGCGAAATTACCGGTTACAGTCAGTTTGAATCTGTGGGTCAATCGGCCAGTCTGCTTCGCTCGGGCCGACATGGGCAGGATTTTTATTGCGCCATGTGGGAAGACATTACCACTACCGGCCATTGGCAAGGGGAAATCTGGAACCGCCGCAAGAATGGCGAGGTGTATCCGGAACTATTGAGCATCAGTACAGTAAAAGAACCATCAGGCGATATCAACCATTTCGTGGCGGTGTTTGCCGATATTTCCAATCTCAAAGCCTCCGAGCAGGAATTGGAGTTTTTAGCCCATCACGACCCATTGACCAAACTACCGAATCGCGTCTTGTTGATGTCTCGCATGCAACACAGCATTGATCAAGCCCAACGTCAAGACAAACCCCTGGCGGTTTTGATGATGGATCTGGATCGCTTCAAGGACATCAATGACAGCCTCGGTCATTTGGCGGGTGACGATTTATTGCAACTGGTGGCCGGCAGACTGTCTGCAAGACTAAGAGCGGCTGATACCGTTTGCCGTTTGGGCGGGGATGAATTTGTGGTTTTGCTGGAAGAAATGGCACATCCGGAATCGGCAGCTCGTGTTGCCAGCGAAATTATCACAGCCATCAATGATTCCTGGATACTGTCAACCGGCAATGAAGTCAGAGTCGGCGTCAGTATCGGCATCGCCTTATTTCCCGACCATGGCACAACCCCGCCCGAATTGCTCCAACATGCCGATACCGCCTTGTATTTAGCCAAGAACGAGGGCCGTAACTGTTTTAAATACTTTTCCGAAGATCTGACCATCGCCGCCCGCGAGCGAATCCAAGTCGAATTTAAGTTACGGCAAGCTATCGCGAAAAATGAATTACGGGTGTTTTATCAACCGCAATTCAAAATCGCCACCGGTGAAATCATCGGCGCTGAAGCATTGCTGCGCTGGCAAACCACCGCAGGTGAGCTAATCCTACCCAACAAATTTATACCCATCGCTGAAGAAACCGGTTTAATCAATCTGATTGGCAGTTGGGTGCTGAAAGAAGCCTGCCGCCAGGGCAAACAGTGGCTGGACCAAGGCTATCAGCCGATACGCATCGCGGTAAACCTGTCACCGCAACAGTTTTTACATAATGATATTTGCGAAATTGTCATGCAAACATTGGCTGAAACCGGCTTTCCGGCACGCTATCTGGAATTGGAGCTTACCGAAAGCGCACTGATGAAACGCGAAAAGGAAGCCATCGATATTTTAAATCGTCTGCACGCATTTGGCGTGCATTTGGCTATCGATGACTTCGGTACCGGCTATTCATCCCTGGCTTATCTGAAAGCCTTTCCACTGGATGTATTGAAAATCGATAAAAGCTTTATTGATGATATTCCAAAAGATACCGACGATATGGAAATTACCGCCACCATCATAGCGATGGCCAAAAATTTGCGCATGCAAGTGATAGCCGAAGGCGTGGAAACCGCCGAACAAATGGCTTTTTTGCGCAGCCGACACTGCGATTATTATCAGGGCTATTACACCAGCAAAGCACTGGACGCCAAGGCTTTCGAGCAATTTGTCAACCGCTATCAAGCCAGCCAGTAACAATCGGCCTCATCACGTGCAACGGCTGATCTGTATCGAGATCCGGCCTTCAGCAACGGGGTTTAGACTATCCCCCGAAACCACGTATAATGGCTGATTTTTCAAACCAACGAGGATCAGACAATGGCTGACAATTTAATTGCACCTTCCATTCTCTCCGCCGATTTCGCACGTTTGGGCGAAGAAGTGGTGAATGTTTTAAATGCCGGCGCGGACATCGTGCATTTTGACGTCATGGATAACCATTTCGTGCCGAACCTGACTATCGGCCCATTGGTTTGTGAAGCGTTACGTAAACACGGCGTCACCGCAGATATCGACGTGCATTTGATGGTAGAACCCGTCGACCGCATCATTCCGGATTTTGCCAAAGCCGGTGCGACTTACATTACATTCCATCCGGAAGCCTCCAGACACATCGATCGTTCATTGCAAATGATCAGAGACCTGGGCTGCAAATCCGGTTTGGTATTCAACCCTGCTACACCATTGACTTATCTGGAACATGTACTGGACAAAGTGGACATGATTTTATTGATGTCGGTGAATCCAGGCTTCGGTGGCCAATCCTTCCTGCCGTCTGCATTACCCAAACTGCGTCAGGCCAGACAAATCATCGACGACAGCGGCTTCAACATCCGCCTGGAAATCGACGGCGGCGTCAACACTGCCAACATCCGGGAAATCAAAGCAGCGGGTGCGGACACTTTCGTAGCCGGTTCAGCCATTTTCGGCAAACCCGACTACAAAGCCGTGATCGACGAAATGCGCGCGGAATTGGCTAAAGCCTAAATTGCCCTGCCCGCTTCGGCTGTATCCAGCCGAAGCGGCGCATCTTCTTACCGCGCCAAACAAGAACCATGAATTGGCAGTTTATACAGCAGGCTTCTGTAAGCTTGATCTGCAAAACAATCAAAACACTGTGACCTTGAGGTCATTTCTGCCCAGTATGGAAGGGTGAGCAGTTTTACCCAACCCAAAAAAAATGCGTTAGGATTTCGCCAAAAATAACGCCAGCCTTTTCAAAGACGGGAGACTAGGAGCTTGTCCGAGAATAGGAATCGTCGCGAGGGAAAGCCATTTTGAGTCAGATTTGTTGATCATTTGAGGCGAATAGCGGTGCTATTTAACGAAAATGAGCGGTAAATCTGGCCAAAAGGGCTTTTCCGTAGCAGGTTCCCTATTCTCGGACAGGCTCCTAAACCGCGCTTAGGTAAGCTCAGAATTTCTGCACGTTATTTGCAACCAAAAAAGCGTGGCAAATCACGGCCAATGCCTGACTATTCGCCAGTTTTATCCGCATCTTCTGTAAAGATCGGATTATTTTTATCTTCTTCGGTCAATTTGGCTTTTTCTTCCGGATAAATGTGCCAGAAAGATTGATCAATCGCGCCATCGGTGTAGCTGTCTTTACGGCTGTGACCAAACGGGCACCACCAGTTTTCTACCACTTTCACCATGTAGGCATGCCACTCAAACAAGCCCACACTGGAGGGGCAATACCAAGTGCAATTTAAAATCCAGAACAACCTGGACTGCGCCATGCTCAGTTTGAACGAACCATCCATGACAATCTGATCTTTCATACTGTAACGGTGGCTGGCACGATCCGGCAGAAAATCCCGATATTTTTTAACGTCTTCTGCTCCGACCAAAATCAAGCTGAAGTAGGTCAGATAGGCACTGATAAACACGAACGGCAAAGTCAGAATCGGCAGGTAAATAAACAACAGACCAATAGCGCGAGCTATGACTGGACGCTTTTTATGGTTGCAACCGATATGGACGCGATCGCTGCAAGATGCGCAGGCTTTGGTACCGCTCTGTGTAGTCATGAAATTTTCTCCAGGTTTTCAGGGGTTGAGTTCTGCTCGGGATCGAGCAATTGAAAGATACGTAAGCAGCCTTCGCAGCAAAATTTCTTCACGCCGTTGGGTTTAACCAGACTAAAGCCTTCGACCTTAACCGGTTGTTCGCAAAGGTCGCAGAGTTGATATTTTTTCTTCATGCTAAGGCTTAAATTCGACTGGAAACTGCACAGAAAAAGGTTTTCAGGTATTCAGTTTCCGGCATGGCCGGCAAAATAGGATGATCCGGACCTTGACCACCTCCGGCAAAAAATACCAGATGCCGATCGATATGCCGTGCAGAGGAACGCAGAATTTCGTGCAAATCAGCACGACTCAAGTGATGAGAACAGGACGCAGACACTAAAACCCCATCATTGGAGAGCACTTGCAAAGCCAAATGATTGAGACGTCGATAGGCTTCATAACCGGCTTTGTAATCTTTCTTGCGCTTGATCAAAGCCGGCGGGTCCAGCACGATGGCGTCAAAATGCAGATTTTGTTCTCTGGCTTGTTTGAGGTATTCAAAAACATCGTTACGCTCGAAATGCATTTTATCCTGCACGCCATTTAATACTGCGCTTTCAGTCGCTAAGGTCAATGCTGACTCGGAACTATCCACACACGTCACCTCGGCAGCACCCGCCACGGCAGCGGTGATACCCCAAGCACCGGCGTAGCTGAATAGATCCAGTACTTTCAGGTCTTTGGACCAGCCAGCGAATTGTGCCCGACTGCAACGATGATCGTAAAACCAGCCGGTTTTCTGGCCGTCGGCAACATTGATCAAAAACCGTGCGTTATTTTCTTCGATCAGTAATGTGTCCGGTAACTCACCATAGGCCAACTCTGCCTCCAACGACAGATTTTCCAACTGACGCTGACTGTTATCGTTTTTTAGCAAAATAGCACTGGGCTGAATCAATTCAATCAGCACGTTCACCAATAATTGTTTGTGTACTTCCATACCTGCCGTGGTGATTTGCACGGACAGAACGGAATCGTATCGATCGATCACCAAGCCGGGTAACCCGTCGCTTTCGCCAAACACCAGCCGATAAAACGGCTGGTCGAATAGTCTCTGCCGTAAAGCCAAAGCTTGAGATAAACGGGTTTTAAAAAACTTTTCGCCAATGCTGCTGTTGGGTTTACGTGTTAACAAACGTGCGCAAATCAAGGCGTTGGGATTCACATAAGCAATCCCCAAGGCTTTGCCGGCACTGTCATTGATCACGACTAAATCGCCGGCGGCAAACTGTTCCAGGGGGCTGCGTTTGCTGTCGATTTCATTGCTAAACACCCATAAATGCCCTTGGCGCAGGCGCTTGTCTTCGTGCTTTTTCAGGAATAACTCGGGATAACTCATGGGTTACATCACAGTAAGAGTAAAACCGCCGATGTCTGCGACGGAGACCACCAATGGCAAACGAATCTGAGTGGTTTGATTGGCGGGTAACGTGGTTATTTGACTAAAGGCTTGTGGTGCAAAAATGCGCTTTGCTATAGGTTGACCTTGATAGTCAGTGAGCGTCAATTTTAAGGCTGGCAAACTGTGCGGCAGATCAGACTGATTAGTCAGCGCGGCAGTTACTAGGTAGCGATTGTCAAGATGGGCTTGCAAGTCGCTATGTGACACTGACCAGTCTTCAGTATGGTTGTAGGCTGACACCTGACAGCCAAGAGTCTGGCAAATTTGCGTTAGGACTCCATGCAGTCTAGGCTGCTGGAGCAGACGCTCGGCTTCGAAATAACCTACTTGAATAAGCAACGCTAACACCAACAGGCCATTAGTTAACCGCCAACGCCAAACCGAAAGGGGCTTGACCGGGCTGGAAAAATCAAAGTCTGTTGTTTGAGTCTGAACGGCCTCGTCTGCTTGTTCGGTCAAACTGGGCAAGGCATCAAATATCTGCCCGCACACCAGACACGGCAGCAAGCCACGGCTGTTGCTTAATTGCTGAGTCGTTACCGCTTGCTGTGCGTCGCAATGTGGGCAGCGGCTGAACATGGTTATTGCGGCTTCTCGGCATCCAGACGACACCAATCTTCCCGACTCACCGGCGCTGCCACATTGAGACCTTGCGCTTGATAAGCCTGGGCAACTGACTCTGCCTGCTCATTCAAAATACCGGAAAGAATCAGTTGACCGCCGGGTTTGACCAAGGCTGTAATCGGTTCGGCTAATTCAATCAACGGCTTGGCTAGTATGTTGGCCACGACGATGTCGGCAGGCTGCACACTAAACTGTTCCGGCAGGTAATAACTGATACGACCCAATACCTGATTTTTCTCGGCGTTATATTCAGTTGCTGTCAAGGCCTGCGGATCAATATCCACACCGTGCGCATGTTTGGCAGCCAGTAACAGAGCGGCAACCGCCAATATGCCGGAGCCGCAACCATAATCGATGACCACCTTATCGGTTAAATCATGCCCCGCCAGCCATTCCAGGCAAAGTGCAGTGGTAGGATGTGTGCCGGTGCCAAAGGCCAAGCCAGGATCCAAGGTCATGCAGACCTGATTGGGTTCATGGACTTCCTGACCGCTGGGACACACCCATAGTTTGCCGGCAAACTGCATGGGCTGAAAATGTTCCATCCAGGCTCTCTCCCAGGCCTGATCCTGTATCAGTTCCGCTTGCCATTGCACTAAAGGCTGGCCGACAAACTGATTAACCACCAGGGTTTGCACAATATCAGGATCGCTATCCAGTTCAAACAATGCCGTTACCCGGGTATTGCTCCAAATTTGAGTTTGATCGATTGCCGGCTCGTAAACCGGTTCGTCCTCGGCGTCACTGTAGGTTACAGAAACCGCACCCAATTCACTGAAATAATCCGACAACTCCGGAGCGGTTTGCTCGTCAGTTACCACGGAAAGCTGATGCCATGCCATAGATTGATTTAAGAAAACATAAGGTAATACGCGTCATACCTGACGCGCATCCACACTTTATTTAATGAATACCCAGTTTCTTTTCCAGGTAGTGAATGTTTTGACTGCCAGCGGCAAATGCCGAATCGGCCATAATGCTTTGCTGCAAGGGGATGTTGGTTTTAATACCGTCGATCACCATTTCACTGAGGGCCGTTTTCATGCGGGCAATGGCGCTATCACGATCATCACCGTGCGCGATCAGCTTACCGATCATGGAATCGTAATAGGGCGGTACCTTGTAACCGTTGTAAATATGCGTTTCGCAGCGAATACCCGGACCGCCAGGCATATGGAATTGATCGATCAATCCAGGGCTGGGCATGAAGGTTTTCGGGTCTTCTGCATTCAAGCGACATTCGATGGCATGCCCTGTAAAACGCACCTGTTCTTGAGTAACAGACAACGGCAAGCCTGCAGCAATCCGCAACTGCTCTTTGACAATATCAAAGCCGGTAATCATTTCAGTCACCGGATGCTCAACCTGAACCCGGGTATTCATTTCAATAAAGTAAAACTCGCCTTTTTCGTATAAAAACTCAAAAGTCCCAGCGCCCAAATAACCAATTTCCACACAGGCACGCGCACAACGTTCGCCCATAAACTTGCGTTGTTCAGCAGTGATTCCGGGTGCCGGCGCTTCTTCAACCACTTTTTGGTGACGGCGTTGCATCGAGCAATCGCGCTCGCCCAGATGAATGGCGTTACCGTGTGAATCAGCCATAACTTGGAACTCGATATGGCGAGGGTCTTCCAGGAATTTTTCCATGTAGACCGTACCATTGCCGAATGCAGACATGGCTTCGGCTTTGGTCAATTCAATCGAGTTAACCAAAGCCGCTTCAGTATGCACCACCCGCATGCCACGACCACCACCGCCACCGGCGGCTTTGATAATGACCGGATAACCGATTTTTTTAGCCATTCGCAAATTAACGGCGTCGTCTGTCCCCAAAGGATCGCCATTGCCTGGTACACAAGGAATACCGGCTTCGATCATGGCATTTTTAGCGGAAATTTTATCGCCCATCATACGAATGGTTTCCGGTTTTGGGCCGATAAACACAAAACCACTTTGACTGACTTTTTCAGAAAAGTCGGCATTTTCAGACAAAAAGCCATAACCGGGATGAATGGCTTGCGCATCGGTGACTTCAGCAGCACTGATAATCGCCGGAATATTTAAATAGCTTTGCGCAGATGCAGCCGGACCGATACACACAGCTTCATCGGCCAGACGTACGTGTTTTAAGTCACGATCCGCCTCGGAAAATACTGCAACGGTTTTAATGCCTAATTCGCGACAGGCACGCAACACACGCAGCGCAATTTCGCCTCGATTGGCGATAACAATTTTTTCAAACATAGTTGTCCCCTGTCCAATTATTCAATGATGAATAAAGGCTGACCGTATTCAACCGGATGGGCGTTTTCAACCAGGATTTGTTTGATCTTGCCAGACTTATCGGCTTCAATCTGATTCAGAATTTTCATCGCTTCGATAATGCACAGGGTTTGACCTGCTGACACTGACTGCCCTACTTCAACAAAAAAAGGTGAACCAGGGGACGCTGAACGATAAAAGGTACCCACCATTGGCGATTTAACCACGTGACCGCTGATTTTTTCTTCAACCGGTGCGGCGGCAGGAGACACTGGTGCCGCTGCCGGTGCAGGTGCTGCAACAGGCGCTGCGTATTGCACAGGAGCCGCCGCCGAGTAACGGCTGATGCGAACCGATTCTTCCCCTTCGCTAATTTCTATCTCAGCAATATCGGATTCTTCGATCAAATCGATAAGTTTTTTTATTTTTCTAATATCCATTGTTCTGAGTTCTCTCTTGTAAGATCTGATGAGCGGCCTGTAAGGCCAGTTCGTAACCGCGCGCACCCAAACCACAGATAACACCAACAGCTATATCTGAAAAATAAGAATGCCGCCTGAAGGCTTCGCGGGCATGCACATTGGACAAATGTACTTCAATGAATGCAATTTTGGTGGCCAGCAAGGCATCCCGAATCGCCACGCTGGTATGAGTAAATGCCGCTGGATTGATAATGATGAAATCCACACCCTGCTGATAAGCCTGATGGATTTGATCAATTATCACGTGCTCGGCATTACTCTGAAAAAAGTGTAATCCATGACCTAATTCAGCAGCCTGTTCCTGCAAACTTTTCTGAATATCCAGCAAGGTTTTATTGCCATACAAACCGGGTTCCCGAACACCTAATAGATTCAAATTGGGGCCGTTTAGGACGGTAATTGTCGCCATGCAGTTGCTTTATGCCAGGAATTTTAAAAAGGAGGGAATTCTGCCTAATTTGTAGGTTTTTGTCCAGATAAACCATTATTTTTTAGCGTTTTAAGCGCTTACTGATTTTTACCCAGCAGCGGCTGCAGCACATCCAAAAACTGTTGTTTGCTCAATTCTCCGGGTTGCCTGTGTACGATTTGCCCGGCCTGATTGACGATAACGGTGAATGGCACGGCATTAATAATGTTGCCTAATTGCTGTGATAACCGACTACCTTCATCACCGGCTATCAATATGGGGTAATTGATTGGAAGGGTTTTCAGGTAATTTGTGACTGATTGTTGATCATCAATGGCAATACCGACAAATTGCACGTTGTCAGCTTGATAAGCCTGCTGCCACTGAATGAACTCAGGCATTTCTTTCAAACACGGCGGACACCAAGTCCCCCAGAAATTGATCACTAAAATCCTGCCTTGCCATTGGGATACCGATTGCAGTTGGCCGTTACTATCCGGAAAACTGAAATCCAATTGCAGCCTGACATGCTCCGTGGCGACATTATCGTGGTGAGATTGCTGTAAAAAAACTCCTGCAGCCAATGCCATAACGGCAAACAGGGCCACAATCAGATTGATTTTCATAACTGCCTTAACGAGTTAAGAAAAGTGGTTGCATCCTGATAACCTATGATCCGGTTGCCGCTGCGTTCCTGCCCATCCGGCGCATAAAAAACAATACCCGGTGGCCCCACCAGATTGAAATGTTTCAACAAAGCGGTAGCGTCTGCGTTGTTTTCGGTTACATCCGCCTGTATCAACACAAAATTTTTCAACTGCTGCTTAACCTGCGGGTCGGTAAACGTATACATTTCCATTTCTTTGCAGGACACACACCAGTCGGCATAGAAATCCAGCATCACCCATTGCTGATTGGCTTTGGCCTGTTGCAGCTTTTGCTCAAGCTCAGCGACTGAATGGATACGTTCAAACTCGATACCGGTTTTGGCCTGCACATCACCACCACCCAAACCAACCAAAGGCTGTAAGGGGTTGGTATTGCCAGCGCTCAAACCAATCAATTGCATCACGCCGAATACCAGCATCATCAAACCCAAGCCTTTCCATAACTTTTGCCAGCCCGATGCCGGTTGCGGCAGCGGCTCGATAGCATTCATGTAGATCGCCGGAATGATCAACAACATGGCCGTTAAAATCATGGTCACCGCCGGCGGTAAAATTCGCGAGAGCATCCACGCAGCCACCGCCAGCATAATCACACCAAAAACCGCTTTGGTAGCAGACATCCAGCCACCTGCTTTGGGCAGCAATTTACCGGCAGAGGCACCCACCACCAACAACGGCACACCCATACCCAACCCCATCACAAACAGCGCGGCACCGCCCAACACCACATCACCGGTCTGGCCGATGTAAATCAGCGCTGCAGCCAACGGCGCAGCCACGCAAGGCCCGACTATCAATGACGACAACGCACCCATAATGCCCGCTCCCCAATAGGAGCCATCCCGATGCTGGTCACTGGAATGATGAAGCCTGGATTGCAAAGCAGACGGCAATTGCAAATCGTAAAAGCCAAACATAGACAACGACAGCAATACAAACAAACCAGCAAAACTGGCGATCACCCACGGTTCTTGAAAAGTCGCCTGCAAATTACTGCCAAACAAGGCTGCCAGTATGCCAAACACGGTATACATCAAAGCCGAAGCAAACACGAAACTGGCAGATAGCAAAAACGCCTTGCGAGTACTGATGTGGTGGCCGTGCCCGACAATAATCCCGGACAAAATCGGTATCATCGGAAACACGCACGGCGTATGCGCCAGCAGCAACCCAAAACCGAAAAAACTTAATAACGTTAACGCCAAACTATCCTGTTTCAAAGCATCAACAATTTGATCATGCTCGGACAATGCTGCCGACGGTTTGGCTTCGGTGACTAAAGCTAGAGGTTGTAGCGACTTGGCCGCAGGCAGATCCAGGCTCAGTTTGGTCGTCATGGGTGGATAACAGACACCGCGGTCGGCGCAGCCTTGAAATTTTGCGGTTAGCGCCAGCGTTTCCGCTTCCGTTGATTGGCGCTGTAGCGGCACATCCAGACTCAATTCGTGTCTATAGATTTCCACCTGCCCAAACTCTTCATCAAGATGAGCCTCGCCAACCGGCAACGGCAAACTGGCCAACTGGGTATGACCGGACTCGGCAAGATTCAATGCCAGTTTGTTCTTGTATAGATAATAGCCATCGGCAATCATCCAACTGACATTCAAGGTATGTTCATCCTTGACCGAGGCAAAAAACCGAAAAGCCTGATCGGGTGGCAACAACTCATCTTGAAACAGTTGGGGGGTCAGCTTTTTCAATCCCCCTAAAAATTGATTGGCTGCACTCGAACTATCAGCTGAAGATGCCACAGGCAGACTTACATCCAGCAATATTTTTTGTGGCGGATAACAAACGCCCTTGTCAGCACACCCTTGATACTTAACCAGCAGTTTGACCTGCGCTTGATGCTGCGGATTGATCAATGGTACATCGATCTTCAGTTGCTTGCGGTAAACACGGGTCTCACCAAAAATTTCATCATGCTCCACCGCGCCCTCCGGTAACCGGATGTCACCGAGCCGAATGTCGGGCGTTTGTGATTCGACTTTAGTTTTGTCGCTATATAGGTGATAACCCGGCTCGATTTGCCATTCCAGGCGAACCTGTTGCGGCGATTGCCCGGTAGCACTCAGCCGAAACACGTGTTCTGCAGGCAAGATTTCCGCATCGGATAAAGCGACTGCCGACTGACCAAACAGACTCAGCACACATAAAAAAATCAAGGGGTAGACGGCGATGTGTCGATCCATGTTAAGTACTCGTCAGAACCGCGCTCAATGGCTACGGCAATAATTTCAGGTAGTTGATAAGGATGCAGCGATTTAATCGCAGCCTCGATTTCAGGATAATTTCGTTGTGGACTTTTAATCAACAGCAAATGTTCCTGCGCGGTTTCAATCAGGCCTTGCCATTCGTACACAGACTGCACGCCCGGCAAGATATTCACACAGGCGGCCAACTTTTCAGCAATCAAATACCGGGCAATACGCTGGGCTACCAGCATATCCGGACAGGTACAATATATTAAATGGGGCATTACGCTATTATCCTGTAAATCCGGCAATATTCTAAATCTGACTCAAAATAGCTTTCCCTCGCGACGATTCCTATTCTCGGACAGACTCCCAGGTACTTGAAAAAAATCTAAAGCCGCAATCCGTTTAAGCAAATCGGTTAAACTGCGCACATTGAAATCTGCTATTTAAAACCGTCATATGAAACCCATGCAAATCTTGTTTCTCTGCGTTCTTGCCATACCTTTTCTGGAGATTTACGTCCTACTGCAGATGGGTGGTTTGATTGGCGTGTTTCCGACCGTCATTCTGGTGGTGTTTACCGCAGTTTTGGGTGCATGGTTGCTAAGGCAACAGGGGTTTGCCACTTGGCAGCGTTTTCAGAGCAATCTGGCCCAAGGCAGCATTCCTGCCTATGAAATGATCGAGGGGCCAATTATCCTGGTTGGCGGCGCATTGCTACTGACCCCCGGTTTTTTTACCGACATGCTGGGCTTCGCCTGTCTGATTCCGAGTTTACGTCGAAAAATAGCCCAATACATTTTAGAAAATCACTTGTTGGCGGGAGCATCCGGCGGCGCTTTCCATCAACCTCAACGCCAGGATCAGGATGTTATCGAAGGCGAATACAGAAAAGATGAATAACACCTGATCTGAATCCGCCCTATGGATGGATTCAGATCAGCATTTTTTTTAATGCGTTTCTGAGTCTGAACCCGTGTCTGCAGGGGTATCCTCGATAACACCATCAGCACACAACGTAGTTTTGCCCAAGCCGGAATAAGCCGGACACCAGCCGAAATAACTGGTGGCAACCAGTATCATGCCTACTAAAAGCAATAAAATCTTGGCTGTGAACAAAGATACCGCCAGCAAGATCACGCCGGATATCAGCCGGATCTTCTTATCTTTAGCGCCGATGTTATGCTCAAATTTGGTCATGCGTTTATAATCAAAATTCATTTTCCGACCCTCTCTATTTAATATTTTTATTATCCCAACGTTAAGTCTTTCCCTTCAAACCAGTCGGCAAATATACACAGCTCACTAAAATCTGCAAACAAAAAATGGATGTCTCCTCAATCATTACCCCGTTAAACGACGCTCAACGCCAAGCTGTTTCAGCGCCCAAACAAGCGCTGCTGGTGCTGGCCGGTGCCGGTAGCGGCAAAACCCGTGTGCTGGTGCATCGCATTGCCTGGCATATCAAAATTAATCAGATTTCCCCCCAGCACATTCTGGCGGTGACATTCACCAACAAGGCTGCTAACGAAATGCGCAGCCGGGTGGAAGAATTGTTGGAAATCTCCGCCCGCTCGATGTGGATCGGCACGTTTCATGGCTTGGCCCATCGCTTATTACGGCAACATGCCAAACAAGCCAAACTGCCGGATAATTTTCAGGTGATGGACAGCGACGATCAGTTACGCATCGTCAAACGCCTGCTGAAAGCCATGAATGTCGATGACAGCAAATGGCCGCCCAAACAGGTGCAATGGTTCATCAACGCCCAAAAGGAAGAAGGCATCCGCGCCCGTCATATGCAGGATAGTGGTGATTTCTATCAACGGCAGATGCAGCTGCTGTACAAAGCCTATGAAGATCTCTGCGACCGTTCAGGTTTGGTGGATTTTGCCGAACTGCTGCTGCGCGCCCACGAGTTGCTGCGCGATAACGACGACTTGTTAAACTTTTATAAACAGCGCTTCCAACAGGTGCATGTCGACGAATTTCAGGACACCAATACCATTCAATATGCCTGGCTGCGGCTGTTGACCGATGGAAATAACAATCTGTTCGTGGTCGGCGACGACGATCAATCCATTTACGGCTGGCGCGGCGCCAAAATCGAAAATATCTTCGCCTTCCAGACACATTATCCGGATCATCAAGTCATCCGCCTGGAGCAAAACTACCGCTCCACCGGCCACATTTTAAAAGCCGCCAATGTATTGATCGCCAACAACGACAGCCGCATGGGCAAGGAATTGTGGACAGAAGCCGGCGATGGTCAGCATATTTCCCTTTACACGGCGTTCAATGAGCAGGACGAAGCCTACTTTGTGGTGGAAAAAATCCGCCAATGGGTGAAAGACGGCGGCTTGCGTAGCGATGCGGCGATTTTATACCGCTCCAATGCCCAATCCCGCCAATTTGAAGAACGCTTGATGACTACCGGTATTCCGTATCGGGTGTACGGCGGTTTGCGCTTTTTCGAACGCATGGAAATCAAAAACGCCCTCGCCTACCTGCGACTGGCCAGTCACCACGATGACGATGCCTCTTTTGAACGGGTCGTAAACACCCCAACCCGTGGCATCGGCGCCAAAACCCTGGACGATATGCGGGTGCTGGCCCGTGAACAAAGCCTGTCTTTGTGGCAAGCCTCTGAAACCATGCTCAACGAAAACCGGTTGCCGCCCCGCGCCAGCACAGCGTTGAAAGGCTTTTTACAATTGATTTTGCAACTGGGTGCAGATACCCAGGATTTGGCTTTGTATGACACCGTTAAATTAGTGGTCGAAAAAAGCGGGCTGATCGAACTGTATCAAAAAGAAAAACAGGATAAAGGCGAAACTCGGGTGGAAAACCTGGAAGAGCTGGTCAACGCCGCCCGGCTGTTTGACTACGACAGCCAGAATGATGAAAACCTCAGCGAACTGGACATGTTTTTAACCCATGCCGCCCTGGAAGCCGGCGATATGCAAGCCGAAGTTGATGAAGACTGCGTGCAACTGATGACGCTGCATTCGGCCAAAGGCCTGGAGTTTAAACTGGTATTTTTAGTGGGCTTGGAAGAAGGCTTATTCCCCTCCCAACAATCCACTGACGACGCCGGTCGCCTGCAGGAAGAAAGACGCCTGTGCTATGTCGGCATCACCCGCGCCATGGAGCAATTGTATTTGACTCATGCCGAATCCCGTCGGCTTTACGGCAAAGACAGCTACCCACGGCCTTCCCGGTTTTTACGGGAAATTCCGCCCGAATCGTTACAGGAAATCCGCATGCGCGCCAACATCAGTCGAGCTGTTGCCGACAGCGGCAGCGAATTGGGCAGCCTGAATACCAAAACCGGTAAATACCGACTGGGGCAATCGGTCAGACATGAAAAATTCGGCGAAGGCGTAGTGTTGCAAACCGAAGGCGACGGTGATCAAGAACGGGTGCAGGTGAATTTCCGGAATGCCGGCATCAAATGGCTGATGTTGGCTTATGCCAAGCTGGATCGGGTTTGATTGGGCTTCAAAAGCAAGCCTTACCTCAGGCTCAGCCAAGCAGAGTCATCGCGACCTATTCCATTGGAGGCTATCGTAAAAGGTAAGTTGGGCTGAATTTAACTTTTATGACATCCTTCATTAGAGGCTGTCGTAAAAGTCCCCTCTCCTCGCGGGAGAGGGCTGGGGTGAGGGGAAGATATAATGTAAACAGCTGATTTATATGCCCTCATCCTAACCTTCTCCCGGTGGGAGAAGGAACTGTTTCGACTTTTACGACAGACTCCATTGGGCGCAAGTGGCTTGCCCAGTCCTGTAGTCAGGACAGGCAAACCATTGATTTGCAGCCTATCGATTGAATTCCGATTTGGCTTAAAGCAGTCAAAAGTAAATCCTAACGTTCATGAAAGCTCGGCATCACCCCGGCAAATGAAAATTTTCTGTGGGAGCGACGCCCTTGTCGCGACGAATGCGTCGCTCCCACTATGACTTTCAGCGTAATTACCTGCCACCCCTGAAACACTAATTTTGCAAGAGCTTTAAAAACTCAGCTAGAGGCAATGGCTTGCTAAAATAATAACCTTGCATCTCGTCGCAGCCAATCCCATGCAAAAATGCCTGTTGGTAAGCTGTCTCGACACCTTCAGCGACCACTTTAAGATCCAGGCTGTGGCCCAAAGCGATAATGGCTTTGAGGATAGCCACATTGGCCGGCTCGTTTTCCAGATTACTGACAAATGCCATATCTATTTTTAACCGATCCACTGGAAAATCTTTAAGGTAAGCCATACTGGAATACCCGGTTCCAAAGTCATCGATCGCCAGAGTGACGCCCAATGCTTTTAAATCGTGCAGAGTTTTGATAAAGGCCGGCGTGTCATGCACCAAACTGGATTCGGTGATTTCCAATTCCAAATAAGCAGGATCAACCTGCGTATCCAGAATGATCCGTTCGACAGTACTAACCAAATCGCAGTGCCGAAATTGCCGAGGCGAAACATTAACGGCAACCGATAGCGGTCGCCCCAACAAAGCCTTGATTTGACTGGCGGCACGGCAGGCATTAATCAAAACCCAGCGACCAATGAATTCGATTTGGCCTGTCTCCTCTGCAACGGGGATAAAACTCAGCGGCGAAATCAATGGACCTTCGCTGGGTTGCCAGCGAATCAGTGCCTCGGCCCCACATATTTTTCCTGTAACCAGTGAAATTTTGGGTTGAAAGTGCAGTAAGAATTCTTCATTGTCAATAGCGTTGCGTAGCCGATATTCAATTTCTATCCTTTCGGTCAAGGCCTGATTCAGTTCCTGTGTGTACAACTGAAAGTTATTGCGCCCGGACTGCTTTGCCTTATACATGGCCGAATCGGCATGTTTTAACAGAGTATTCACGTCGCGACCATCATCCGGGTAAACACTGATGCCTATACTGCAGGAAACCAAAAACTCGAGATCATCGACCATGCAAGGCAAAGATACTGCAGCCAATATTCTGCGCATGGTATGAGTAATATCTTCAATTTTTGCTAAGCATGTCAGCAATAGCACAAACTCATCCCCGCCCAACCTGACTATGCTGTCGGAATCCCGAACACATTCGGAAAGCCGCTCTGCGATGATCATCAATATCCCGTCACCAATTTGATGACCCATGCTGTCATTGATAAGCTTGAAATGATCGAGATCGAGAAATGCAATGGCAACGATGTGCTGATGCCGGTCAGCAAAATGCATGGATTGCTCCAAACGATCAGCCAGCATAGTGCGGTTGAGCAACCCGGTCAGGCTGTCATGGGTCGCCTGATATTCGATTTGTTCCTGATAATATTTTCGTTCGGAAATATCCTCGACCGTGCCCTCGTAAAACAGCAATTGACCGTCGGAATCCCTCACCTCTCTTGCGTTTTCGGTAATCCAGATAATATCGCCATTTTTTTTGTAAACCTGTGCTTCAAAGTTTTGCACCTGACCCCGGCTTTCCATAATCGCCATGTATTCCGCACGTTTTCCAGGATCTACGTAAATCTGACACTGAATATCGGAAACGCTATTGGATAAATCCTGTATCGATTCGTAACCGTAAATCCTCGCTAAAGCCGGATTAAAATCCAGGTATTGGCCGGCGGGCGAGGTCTGATAAATACCTTCGATTGCATTTTCAAATATAGACCGATAACGTGCCTCTGCATCGCGTGCCAACTGCTCGCTCCGCTTACGCTGGGTAATATCCTGAATAAACCCTTCTAGCGCGACCAATTCCTGATCTTCATTAAATAAGGGCAGACCACTCTCATGAACCCAGCGAATCTCACCGTTTGCATGGGTTATTTGGTATTCCAGATCATAGTGGCGACTGGAATACGCAGCATCCTCAATCACCTTTCTAACCCATTCCCGGTCTTCTGCAAAGGTCAGATTTTCATATGAAATGACATGGTTAAACAGTAAATCTTCCGGTTTATAACCGGTTAAAGACAAACAGCCGTCACTGACATAGATCATGGTCCAGTCAGCATCCAACAGGCAACAGTAAACCATTCCTTTCAGATTACTGATCAAGGTTCTGAGCATGCGCTCTCTATCCTGCAATAGACGGGTCAGGTTAGGCGGGAGTGTTTTGGTATACAGGTTCAATCTGTTCCTTCGCTTTATGTTCACGGTAATCCATACAAAGCTCTAGTAAGTCAAGACAGCATTTATCGTGCCTAGGTAAGAATAGTCTAGTCAATAATTACAGCAACCCAGCGATTTGATCCCCTGTTTAATTAACGGCAAGCAAAAAAATAAACGAGACTTTAGTGTTTGGTATCCGTGATTTCAGTGTAAGCGCTCGCCGCCCCATGTATCAAAAAAGCTGTCTGCCGGCAATAGAGCGAAGGCCTTATTTGCCATGTATCCAGACTGAAGCTGTAAAAGTAAATTGACTCTATAGCCGATTAAACGCACCATAACAGGGCAATACCGCCCCTAATTGGGGAAAATGAAATCCAACCATCCTGCCTGTGGCCGCTTATAATCCTTCAAGATTAAATTGGTGTAATTTTTGCTTTAATTTAAGGATTGCCTTGTATTTAGGTCGCTGCTTGGCAAACTTTAAATAGTTTTCTTGAATCAACGGACGAACTCCTCATGAACCACTTGATCAAAAACCACTCAAGAAAACTACTAGCCAATATGGAGGAAGTTAAAAGCTTTGAAGCCCGATTGGCTCAATTGAATGATTGGTGGGGAAAAATCACGCTCATCGGAAAAATCAACAGTCACAATGTGGCTTCGACCATTCTGGACGACATGCATCGCACCCAAAGCAAGTTCGGTGAGCTTCAGATGAAACTAACCTGCAGTTTGTTACGTGAAAATCTGCAAAAGCTGGTACTCGACAACACCTCCAGAGCACAGGTAGCAATTGACCTATTGATCCGCAACCTCTTTGAACGCACCGCAGATGTTGGCTTCCTGGCTACTGATGATGATATTCGGGTTTTTCTCAACCAACCTCAAGCAACAACCGAGCAAGTCAAATTCATTGAAAACAGGCTGCGCGAATATGTCAAAAAGTACAGTGTTTACGATGAAATCATTATTTTTGACACCCAGGGACGAGTCAAAGCTCATCTGGACCCCAATAATCAAATCACAATGTCAAGCGACCCTTTGATCACTGATACGATGTTATCTGATCAACCTTACCTGGAAACTTTCAGACATAGCGAACTGCAGGCAGATAGACGCCACTCACTGATTTACTCCTGCAAAATCACCGAAACCGACCAAAAACACTCCCGCATACTGGGTGTTCTGTGTTTATGCTTCCGGTTTGATGATGAAATGCAAGGCATATTTGCCAATCTGTTGTGCCAGGGGGATCATAAAGTTATTTGCATCACCGATGCAGAAGGATGCGTTATTGCCAGCAGTAACGAAGACGTTATGCCATTGACCAGCAGAGTAAATTACGCATCAGACACTGCATTGATCAGATTTCAGCAACAAGAATATATTGTCAACATCAGAGACACCCAAGGCTATCAAGGATTTTACGGCCTAGGTTGGCGCGGACAGATGTTAAACCGTTTAGAAACAGCTTTTAAGCAAGAAGCATCCGCTTCAGACAATCATCAATATGCCGAGATC
Source organism: Methylomonas sp. (assembly GCA_002928965.1). Classification (GTDB taxonomy): domain Bacteria; phylum Pseudomonadota; class Gammaproteobacteria; order Methylococcales; family Methylomonadaceae; genus Methylomonas. The sequence goes on along the minus strand of PERU01000015.1, from coordinate 40,736 downwards.
ATTGATGAATCCGACTATTTCCCGCAAGAACTCAGAGAAATTCGTCAAGCCTCATCCGACATCAATGCCGACCTTGGTTTGCTGGTTTTAAATGGACAAATTGCTTCGGCGCGCAAAAATGCTGCTGAATTTATGCCGGTATTGGAAGCCATCAAACAAGTGGGCGCAGACATTACCCACATCTTCACCAGTTCAGTTACCAGCTTGCAAGAGGTCACGGTATTGTCGTCTCATCTGAATAACGCAGGCTTCCTGGCGTCATTGGCGGTAGACATCATGGATCGTAATCTTTATGAGCGCGCCAATGATTGCCGCTGGTGGGCACTGACTTCTGCATTTAGACGTCATCTGGGAAATCCTGACATTTCAGAGACTGACAAGCGTCAGTTCAGTGCGATCCTTACTTACATTAACAACTTGTACACGGTCTACACAAACCTGTATTTGTATGACCTGCGTGGCGAAATACTGGCCGTATCTAACCCGCGAGAGGCCATGATTGTCGGCACGCAAGCGGAAGACTCCACTGGCTTTCGCGATGCTTTACGGGAAGCCGACAGCCAGTGTTACAGTGTCTCGAACTTTCTGCCGAGCGCACTGTACGGTAATCGCCCAACCTATATTTATAACGCCGCTATCGTTGCGCTGGACGATACGCATAAAGTTATCGGTGGTATTGGAATCGTATTTGACAGCGAACCGCAATTTTCCGCGATGCTGGCTGAAATTTTGCCGAAGAACGCTGATGGCTCCCCAATCACCAATAGCTTTGCGGCGTTTACCGATCGCAAAGCGAATATTCTGAGTATCGAAAACAACATCAGCCATAGAGTTGGCGAGAAATTGCCTGTTGATGATGTATACCTCAAATTAAGAAATGGAGAAACCAGTTCATCCTTAATCAAGTACTCCGGCAGGAATTATGTACTCGGTGTAGCTGTTAGCAAGGGATATAGAGAATTTAAAACGGTAGACAAGTATAACAACGACGTAATCGCCTTCGTTTTTATCCCAATCTGAATCACTGAGGTGGTGGGAATTCAAAAAGCTCATCACGCTATTTGGGAGTGATGTTATGGATAAAAAACATCTGCATCTACCCGTTTTAGTTGAGACAGAAGAGCTTGTGCCAACCCATTCGATTCGAGAAGAATTCTTCTTTCAGGCATTAACAGAGCCGATAACCATCCGAAACCATAGACGCATCAAGACAACTTCAATTTATCAGTCAATTATAATGCATTGAATTTTAATGGATTCATTGAACTCCAGGCTGAAGCCGCACAATCCAGACACCTGCCGAGGGTGGTTTCTGGTTAGTTGCCGTATCCGTATCTGAATTTATCGCCATTTAATCGAAGTTCGCACCGCCAAAACTTTTCGCTTTTGGCACGAACGACCAAAACAAGCCCCTTAGAATCAGCTTTTTGATATTCCTTGCCGGTTGCCTTTAACTTCTTGATTTCTGTATCGGTTAGCGCCACTTTTGCCCCCTATTTTTTGGGGCTTCTACACTGTCAACGAAATAGGGGCAATATAGGGGGCAAAAATACCGGGCTTCAATGGGTTTTGATGGGAATGCTTAGGACATAAAAAACCCCGCTAAGTCAGATAACTTGCGGGGTTTTAGGACAGTGCGGGCCTGTCTGAAACAGGCTTAACTGTTAGAGGCTGTAATACATATCGAACTCGACAGGGTGAGTGCTCATGCGCAGACGGGTCACGTCTTGTTGTTTCAGCGCAATGTAGCCATCGATAGCGTCGTCGGTGAAAACGCCGCCACGAGTCAAGAACTCGCGGTCTGCATCCAGAGCTGCCAGAGCTTCATCTAAAGAGAAAGCCACTTGTGGAATAGCTTTTTCTTCTTCAGGTGGTAAATCATACAGGTCTTTGTCCATCGCTTCACCAGGATGGATTTTGTTTTGGATGCCGTCCAAGCCCGCCATCAACATGGCAGCAAAAGCCAAGTATGGGTTAGCGGTTGAGTCAGGGAAACGTACTTCGATACGACGACCTTTTGGGTTAGTCACATAAGGAATACGGATAGACGCAGAACGGTTACGGGCAGAATAAGCCAGCATTACCGGCGCTTCAAAGCCAGGAACCAGACGTTTGTAGCTATTGGTTGATGCGTTGGTGATAGCGTTCAATGCTTTAGCATGTTTGATGATACCGCCGATGTAGTACAGAGCGGTTTCAGACAAGCCGCCGTACAAATCACCAGTAAACAGATTTACGCCGTTTTTGGCTAGTGATTGGTGAACGTGCATACCGCTGCCGTTATCGCCAACCAGAGGTTTTGGCATGAAAGTCGCTGTTTTGCCATAGGCGTGAGCGATGTTGGCTACAACGTATTTCAGTTCCAATACTTCGTCCGCTTTTTTAACCAAAGTATTAAATTTAACGCCGATTTCGCATTGGCCAGCAGTTGCTACTTCGTGGTGATGTACTTCAACAGTTTGGCCAACTTCTTCCAATACTAAACACATTGCAGAGCGCATGTCTTGGAAAGAATCGACTGGTGGCACTGGAAAATAACCGCCTTTGATGCCTGGACGGTGACCAATGTTGCCGTTTTCGTAGGCTTTTTCGGAGTTCCAGCCAGCTTCTTCAGAATCAATTTTGTAAGAGCTGCTGCCGATGTCACTGTTCCAGCGGACATCGTCGAAAATAAAGAATTCGTTTTCAGGACCAAAGAAAGCTGTGTCAGCTATGCCGGTTGATTGCAAGTAAGCTTCGGCGCGTTTGGCGATAGAGCGTGGATCGCGACCGTAACCTTGCATATCTTTAGGCTCGATGATATCGCAACGCAAGATTAAGGTTTTGTCATCAAAGAAAGGATCAATTTTGGCGCTGCTCGCATCCGGCATCAAAATCATGTCGGATTCGTTGATGTGTTTCCAGCCTGCAACTGATGAGCCGTCGAACATGTTACCTTCTTCAAAGGTATCTTCATCAATAGTATGCGCTGGGAAAGTAACGTGTTGTTCTTTTCCGCGAGTGTCGCAAAAACGAAAATCGACAAATTTAATGTCGTTTTCTTGAATCATTTTTAGTACGTTATCTACTGACATTAGTGAGGGTCTCCGTAGGTTATAGTTGTTTTGGTATAGAAGCTAAAACGGCGCTAACAATATCATCAAATATCGGAAAGAGCTATAACAAAACATGCTCCAGGTGAGGCACCTGAGGCATGTTTATTTGATGCCTAAATTGCTGTGGTTTTCGTAATTTAGAAGACGATTACAGCGTCAGCAGTAAACAGGACTTGGTCTTGGCTGTTGCCACCGGCAAACGCTTTGATTTGGTCGCTGTGATCCCAACGGATGTTTGGACGTAGGTTTAGCCATTTAGCAGGTTTGTAGGACAGACCTGCTGTGAGTGCGTAGTAGCCGCTGCCTTGTGATAAAAATGCTGGGTTGTCGCCATAGTAACCGCCCCACGCATCTCCGCAAGTAGTGTTACCAACTGGTTGTGCTCCAGCAACGCAGCGTCCTGGACCGTTAACTCTAAAGCCATTATTGTCTCGGAACCATTCTGCACGAAGACCTGCTGAAAGCTTGTCGTTAACATCGTAAATAAGGTATTGGTTAATGCCATACCAGCTTGCATTTTGGGTCGCTACAGCCCCAGCTGCGGCGGAGGCATTGCCGGTTACCACATTGTCAGCAAAGCCGTGATCATGTTGAATGATGTAGTGCAATTTGTCGGTAAAGTTATGTTTACCAACGATGCTGTACATAGCCCATTTAGAACTATTAGTTTCTGACTGTTCTCCTGCGGTTGACGTAACCGCTAACGAGGTGCCTGCATTATCGCTGGTCCAGGTTACGCCGCCCAAAAATGACCAGTTGCCGACATTTTTATTGAAGTTGCCATCCCAGCCGCCTGTGCCGCTACCTGTGACAGCGCCAGCAGATATTGCCCAGTTAGGGTTGACGGTGTAGCTAGCCAGCATACCAGTATGGGTGAATGGCTCGCCGTATTGCATGGTGTAGGGTTTGGTGACGAAGAAGTTATCCGGTGCGGTAACCACTTCATAACCGATTGGGGTGTAAAAATGGCCCAATTTCACAGCCACACCGTTTCCAACAGGTAAGTTGATTTCAGCATATGCTTGCGGAAGGGCGACATTGTAGAAACGGTCCCCGGACAAATATAAATCCCAGTCTCCACGACCACCCGTCGCATTACCTGTAGACGGATCAAACGAAGGGTTACCGTACGCTTGAGTGAAAATAGCGTCTGAGCCATACATGAAGTCTGCACGCCCGCCTATATCAAACGAGTCTCCGCTGACAGTGATAGCTTTTTGCAGATACAGGTACAGTTGATTCATATGGAATTCACCTGACCTGTCATTAAACGTCACAGGGCCATTGAATTGGTCATGGTCGGCATTAAAGTTAGCGCCGACACTGGTGTTAAGCCAGCCACCGACTTTCAGATTGTGATCCTTCATGAATTTGGCTTCGTTGGGATCCGCGCCAATTGCACCCAACAAGCCGGAAGCCTGGGTCCAATCATCAGCACTGGCCTGAACAGCACTCATAGACAATATAGCGATGATGCAAGCTCGTAATGACTGATCTCTTTTAATCATTTTGTTCATGATTTTTTCCTCACTGTAAATAAGTTACCACTGACTTTATTGCATGCATTTTACGGGCCAACTCCAACTCATTTAAAATCAATAAGATACAACCCTATCTTAAACAATTTTTGCTCCAAAACAGGGCGATTTACTCATTTTTGCACCAAAAATAAAGCAACACGACCTGTTGTTTTCTGCGTAATTTAATACAAATTGTTGTGAATTTTGCACATATCATCACGATAACGCATGTGAATGGTGCGATTTCAAACAATACGCACCATAACTGTGCAAACAAGCTGGCTTTATGATTTCCTTCAGCAAAAACCCTTTTAATTTCATTAATTTAAATAATGGCACACATTATGCTTTAGGTGAAATGTGACTTTACTAACTCATGAAAAGAGGTTCCTTTATGAAATTAATAACAGCGGTTGTTAAGCCATTCAAGCTCGACGACGTGCGAGAAGCATTATCTGATATAGGTGTATCCGGTGTAACGGTAACAGAAGTCAAAGGCTTCGGTCGCCAAAAAGGCCACACCGAGTTATATCGGGGTGCTGAATATGTCGTGGACTTTCTCCCCAAAGCCAAAATTGAGGTCGCTGTATCGGACAGTTTGGTCGAGCAGGCAGTGCAGGCGATTGTGAAGGTAGCTAATACCGGCAAAATCGGTGATGGGAAAATTTTTGTAACCAATCTGGAACAGGTTGTAAGAATCAGAACCGGCGAATCCGGCGAAGAAGCACTTTAATCTTAAAGAGGACTCGATTATGAAACGACTTTTATTAAGCTCAGTGCTACTAGTGCTGTTTGGTTTTTCTGAATTTGCTTTGGCTCAAGAAGTAGCAGAACCCACTGTAAACAAAGGCGATACCGCCTGGATGATAGTGGCCACAATCCTGGTCATTTTGATGGTCATCCCTGGCTTGGCATTATTTTACGGCGGTATGGTACGCGCCAAGAATATGCTGTCGGTCATGTTGCAAGTATTTGTTATTTTTTCATTGACCGCTATTTTGTGGGCTACCTATGGTTACAGCGTGGCATTCACGGAAGGTAACGCGTTTTTCGGTGGATTCAGTAAAGCCTTTTTAAGTGGAATAACCCCGGATTCAATGGCGGCCACCTTCAGCAAAGGCATCTATATTCCAGAATACATTTATGTGGCTTTTCAGCTGACCTTCTCCGGCATCACACCCGCGCTCATCATTGGTGCGTTTGCGGAAAGAGTTAAGTTTTCAGCAGTTCTGGTGTTTACCGTTATCTGGTTCAGCTTTTGCTATCTGCCCATGGCTCACATGGTGTGGTACTGGTCAGGACCGGACGCATACACCGATGCGACTGCTGCAGAAGCAGCAGGTGCGACAGCTGGTTTCCTATTCCAAAAAGGTGCCCTGGATTTCGCGGGCGGTACCGTGGTTCACATCAATGCCGGTATTGCTGGCTTAGTGGGCTGCTTGATGATTGGTAAACGCATTGGCTATGGCAAAGAATTTATCGCACCTCATAGCCTGACCATGAACATGATTGGCGCATCACTGTTGTGGGTGGGCTGGTTTGGTTTTAACGCAGGCTCCAATCTTGAAGCGAATGGCTTGGCTGCATTGGTATTCGTCAATACCTTACTTGCCACAGCTGCCGCTACCTTATCGTGGTTATCTGTGGAATGGATGGTACGTGGTAAACCCAGCATGTTGGGTGCAACTTCAGGTGCAGTAGCTGGCTTGGTGGCAATTACACCAGCCTGTGGCTGGGCTGGTCCAATGGGCTCGATATTCCTGGGCCTGGTGGTGGGTGCAGTCTGCTTCTGGTCTGTTACCCGCCTGAAACACATCCTTGGCTATGACGATTCTTTAGATGCTTTTGGCGTACACGGCATAGGCGGTATCGTCGGCGCACTGGGTACTGCAGTGGTTGCCAGCCCGGCTTTGGGTGGCTCAGGCGTATGGGATTATGTCAGTAATGCAGTGGCTGATTACGATATGGTTACTCAGTTTGTCAGCCAATCCTGGGGGGTAGCAATAGCCATTATCTGGTCTGGCTTTGTTTCTTTCATTGCGTTCAAAATCGCCGACATGATGGTTGGACTGCGTGTTGAAGAAGCCGACGAGCGTCAAGGTCTAGATATTAGCGCTCATGGTGAATCGGCTTATAACCAGTAAGTTAGTCTCATAAACCAATAAAACAGATGTGGGTGGCCTGCAATGGCCGCCCTTTTTGCGTTTGCGGTATAGAGAATCGAGAATCACCTTAATCAGTCAAATTGTAGGTTTTAGTAGAATTCTTTATCATGCATCCATGAAGAACATCGTTATAACTAATCACTTGGGAAAAGTATGAAACTAATCACTGCAATTATTAAACCTTTTAAGCTGGACGATGTGCGAGAAGCCTTGTCCGAAATTGGGGTATCCGGGGTTACAGCTACCGAAGTAAAAGGATTCGGCAGACAAAAAGGCCATACCGAACTCTACCGTGGTGCAGAGTACGTGGTGGATTTTCTACCCAAGGTAAAGCTGGAAATAGCTGTGGCAGAAACTGTCGTCGATAAAGCAGTGGAGGCCATTGTCAAGGCCGCCAATACAGGCAAGATCGGCGATGGCAAAATATTTGTCACGTCTCTTGAACAAATCATCCGCATCAGAACCGGGGAAACTGGCGAAGATGCGATATAAAGCCTAGCTGATTTAAGCTCGGCTTCTATAAATCGCCTCTATCTGCAGCTGCAGTAGGGGCGTTTTGCTGTGAAGATGTTGGCTTAAATTAACGATAAGGCAAATAATAAAAATTAGTACACACTCATGACTTCAAATAATAAAAAATTAGCATGGGCCGCACTATTGCTGCTGCCTGAATGTGCATTCGCTGAGCAACTCAACCAAGCCAACACTGCCTGGGTTTTAACCTCGACAGCACTGGTTCTATTCATGACCATACCGGGTTTATCACTGTTTTACGGTGGCCTGGTGCGCAGCAAGAACGTCCTATCCGTAATGATGCAGTGCTTTGCCATCACCTGTCTGGTTTCCTTGCTGTGGTTGGCTGGGGTTTACAGCTTTATATTTACCGATGGCGGGGATTGGCAGAAAATTCTCGGCGGTGCCAGCAAAGTCTTTTTGCCCGATATGAGCACAGATAATCTGATTGGCGACATTCCGGAAACCGTTTATTTCATGTTCCAGATGACCTTCGCCATCATCACCCCTGCCCTAATAGTCGGTGGTTTTGCGGAACGCATGAAATTCTCCGCCATGCTCTGGTTCAGTGGCTTATGGCTGATTGTAGTGTATATGCCAATCTGCCACTGGATCTGGGGCGGTGGCTGGCTGGCCGAAATGGGTGCCAAAGATTTTGCCGGCGGCATTGTGATTCATGTCAACGCCGGCGTTGCCGCGCTGGTATCCGCCTTGGTTTTGGGCCGCAGACGCGGCTTTCCGAATATTGCCATGCCCCCGCATAACATGAGCATGGTTGTTACCGGCGCCGGCATGCTGTGGTTTGGCTGGTTTGGTTTCAACGGGGGCAGCGCCCTGACTTCAGACGGCCATGCCGGCATGGCCATTGTTGTTACGCACATTGCCGCCGCAGCCGGCTCCTTAACCTGGATGACAATTGAATGGCTGCGCTTCGGCAAGCCCAGCGTACTGGGCATCGTGACCGGCATGGTGGCAGGACTGGGCACCATTACCCCAGCCTCAGGATTTGTCGGCCCTATCGGCGGCTTCGTGATTGGCACTGTCGCTGGCGGCGTGTGTTTTATTTCCACACAATACATCAAACGGGTGCTGAAAATCGACGACTCGCTGGACGTGTTTCCTGTGCATGGTGTGGGCGGTTGCGTCGGCTCCATTCTGACCGGAGTATTTGCCGCTGAGAGTCTGGGTGGGCTGGGCCTGAACGGTGTCAGTATGCTGGATCAAGTCGGCGTTCAAGCGCTGGCTGTGTTGGTCACAGCTGTTTGGAGCGCTGTTTTCAGCTATGGCTTGCTGAAATTGATTGATCTTTTCATTGGGCTACGCGTTTTGGAAGATGAAGAACAGCAAGGTCTGGATATCGTATTGCACGAAGAAACCGGCTACCACAATCTGTAATCTGTAATCTGTAATCTGCAGGATTGCGGGGTAAAATAGACTTTTGTTTGGCAAGCCGGCTGATGTTCAGCCGGCTTGCATGCCTTGAAACTTGAGAGAGCCTATGCCCATTACGCTGGAAAATCTAGAAACCATCGTTCGCGCCGCCGGTGAGGTAGCGATGAACTACTTCAATGACCTGCCTAATCTGGCCGTCAACAAAAAAAGCGCCCGCGATCTGGTCACCGACGCTGACGTGGCCGTCGAAAATTACCTTAAAGACGCCTTGCATCAACAATGCCCGGAATACGGCTTTTGGGGGGAAGAAAGCGGCCAAACCGCCAATCAAAGCAGTCGCTGGATCGTCGATCCGATTGATGGCACCCATTCGTTTTCTAAAGGCCAATATTTTTGGGGCGTCAGTGTGGCGCTGGAAATTGATGGTGAATTGCTCATGGGTGCCGTCTATGGCCCTGCCCTGGATGATTATTACTGCGCCGAAAAAGGTAAAGGCGCCTGGAAAAACGGCAAACAGATCCGTGTGTCCGACGAAACCAGTCTGGCGGCCAGCATGGTCTCCACTGGCTTCGCCTGTTTGCGACAATACCTGGATGACAACAATCTAGTTCGTTTTGCCCGCATCGCTCAGGCTACCACCGGCCAGCGCAGACTGGGTTCTGCTGCACTGGATTTATGCACCGTAGCTGATGGTCAGGTGGATGCGTTTTGGGAGCAGGAATTGAATCTGTATGATGTCGCAGGTGGTGCATTGGTGGTGATGGAAGCCGGCGGCACTCTGACTGACTTCAAAGGCAATCCCGGCATATTTCCAAAACAGATTTTAGCCACTAACGGCAAACTGCTGGATCAGCTATTGCCATTGATGTAAACCCGACAGGCAACCTATCAACGCTCCTTGGCAGACAGGTTGCTTCATCTTTTAATCCCGTTCATCCGGCAAAAATCCCCCTGCCTGCATGGTCCATAACTGGTAATAGAAACCTTGTTTAGCCAACAAGTCATCATGGTTACCGTCTTCGACGATGCAACCTTTGTCAAATACCAGGATGCGATCCAGATGGGCAATAGTTGATAGACGGTGCGCCACTGCAATCACTGTCTTTTTGCCCATGACCCTATCCAGATTTTCCTGTATGGCTTTTTCGGTGACTGAATCCAGGCTGGAAGTAGCCTCATCCAGAATTAAAATCGGCGCATCTTTTAGCATCACCCTGGCAATGGCGATACGCTGCCGCTGACCGCCGGAGAGTTTGACACCACGCTCGCCAACTAACGAGTCATAACCCTCCGGCATCGCGTCGATAAAGTGATCAGCATGTGCCAGTTTGGTAGCTGTCTGAATGTCCGCAGCGTTAGCATGCAGGCGACCGTAGGCAATGTTATCTTTCAGGCTGCGGTGAAACAGACTGGGATCCTGCGGGATCAAACTCACCTGCTCGTGCAACGAATCTTGAGTGGCTTGCAAGATATCCTGACCATCAATCAAAATCCGCCCGGACTGCGGCTCGTAGTTACGCAAAATCAGACTGACAAACGTGGATTTGCCAGAGCCGGAAAAGCCTACCAAGCCCACCCGCTGCCCCGACTCTATACTGATATTGAGATTTTTGAATACCGGACGCCCCGGCTCATAGGCAAAGCAGACATTTTGAAATTCAATCCGCCCGGCTTTGATATTTAAAGGTTGTGCATCAGGTGCATCGATAATGTCATGCGGTTTGACGATGGTATCCACGCCATTGGCAACATTGCCGACATATTCAAAAAACTCCAGAAAACGCCGGGTCAAATTGCGGGCATCACCGATCACCAACAGCGCCAGACCGGTACTCATGGCAAAATCACCCACACTGATCTCACCCAAACGCCAGAGTTGCAAAGCATAGCCAATGGTACCGATTTTAAGAATGGCGGCCGCGGTAAACTGAAACCAGCGAACCCGCTCCATATACCAAAAGGTCCTCCGACCTTGCTGGACTTCCGTTTCCAGAAAACCATCCAGATATTCGCGCTCAAAGTCCAGCCGGGCAAACAGCTTGGCATTCAGCATATTACTGACTGCATCAACGATTTTGCCGTTCACCAGACTGCGAGTGGCTGCGTAATTTTGCGCATACGGCTGACAGCGGGTAGCCAACCAATAGGACAAAGCAACATACAAAAACATCCAGCCGGCCACGAAACCGCCTAGCCCACGATGCACCTGCAGTAACAGCGTGACCGAGACCATAAAAGTCACAGAAATCGGCCAGAAATCGCAGAGTACCGACCAAGTGGTGTGATTGACGCTGATGGCGGTTTCGCTGATCCGGTGAGCCAAACTACCCGCAAAATGGTTGCCAAAATAGCGTGGTGAGTGCTGTTGCAGATAGGCATACAACAACTGACTGGTGCGTTGCCGTAACCGCGGACCGATGATGATCAGTACCGCGCCACTGCCCCGACTGAATAAAATTTCCGCGACATTCAAGCCAATCAGTAATAACAATGGTTGTTTGAATGTCTCCCACAACACAGTCACATCAGGTTGAGCGGCTACTGCGTCCATCAAGGCCTTGATGGCATAAGGCACCAAAATACTGCCCGCTGCCTGTCCGGTTTCCAGAATCAGCATCAAACCTATCAGACTGCGGAAACGCCGCAAACAATACCAAATAAAACTGACGGTATGTGTAGGCAACACAGGTGCATCGGCGGATCGCTGAAAATCGGCTGTGTTAGTCTTTTTCGACATGAAGATTCATCAAAATTAGCAAGAAGGTAAATGTAACAAAGAGGTTTTTTTCAACAAAGATATTATTTTTAAATAGGTTATCCACAAAAACTGTGGATAAACATGTCAGCAACTTGAGACAAGTAAGGAATTTATTTTTATAAACAATAAATTGAATTCAAGTAAAACATTTATACATTATTAGTACACAGGCATTTTCAAGCCAAATATCAGCTAGAAACTACCTTGAAATCTGTTTAAGTCAATCACGCTTTATCCACAATCGTTGTGGATAAAGCTGTCATAAAGCTGATAACTAAAACTTTTATATGTTTAAATTCATATGGTTAATTCAACTTGATTCGTTTTTAGCCAAGCTATGTCAGAAGATGTGAATTGACTAAACCCAAACAGTTATCCCTATAAAAATTGGGTTTCAGGGAATTTATCCCCAATAACTGTGGATAAACATGTAGATAGTCTGAATTTAATACAGATTATTTCTTATTTTTCAGAAGCTTGCCTTGAATTGACTGGATTTAGAACAACGGCTCAATCGGCGGGATTTAGATAACCATCTTTGTAACTTGAGAACTGAAAGGTATAGCCCAGTGCAGTCAATCTGTCGTTACGACAGCGCTTGTTTTGAGGGGCATCTGCCGTATCACTCCGTGCTATCGGTGCCAAATAGTGGTACTGATCGGCAATCCAGCTCATAACATCCCAAAGCGGTGCAGGGTCGTTATCGCTGGCTAGATAGCAGGACTGAACCGGTTCGCCTGCCAACAACTTATTGCTGATAAACAACAAAACCGCCACGCAATCCTGTTGATGAATACGGTTGGTGTAACTGGGAGGCTGGCGCTGGATCGGTTCGGCAGTCGCAGCACGTCTTATCAGCCAATCACGACCCGGGCCATAAATGCCTGAAAAGCGGACTACGCAGTGTTTTTGATCAGCATCGTATAACAACTGCTCGGCGGCCAACAGCCATTGCGCGGTAGCCGACAGAGGTCTGGTTTCACTGCTTTCATCGACCCATTCGCCCCGATTCTGACCATAAACACTGGTCGATGACACCATCAGACAGGTTGGCGACTGCTCGGCTTTGGCAAAATGCCTCAGCAGGTTTTTCAAACCCTCATAAAACACCGCCTGATAGGACTCAACTTGCCGGCCGCCGGGCGAGACAATGAACAACAGCAATTCATAATCTGTCGACAAGCTGCGCAAGCTATCCGGCTGACCAATATCAGCCAACAAGACCGGAAAAGGCGCCGAGAATGCCGCTGGCTGTCTTTTTAAACCCGTCACTTGATGACCCCGTTCATGTAAAGCCAGTGCTACCGGAAAACCAATGTCACCTAACCCAACCACCAAAATATTAGCCATTGTCTATATCAATTGGATTGTTACATGGCTTGAATGACATTGATCATGCTGGCGATGTAATCCATGATCTGCCAAATAAACACTTCAAAAGCATCCAGATAGCTTTTGACCATCACTAAAAAGGTGGTGTGTCTAAAATCTTCATCCAGATAAAAACTCAAGCCTTTATGGATAGTGTTCAACCCCATGAACATCATAATAAAAGCCGCCGATTTCAACATCAAGCCGCGCAGTTTGGCACTCATTTTGCCAAAAGCAACACTGATAAACAGCATCATCGGCAAAGTGCCCGCTCCAAACGCCAACATCAATGCACCGCCTTCAATCAAGCTGGTAGCACTGGTGGCTTTAACCGCCATGGCGAAGGTCAGCGGGCACGGCATCAGACCATTTAAAAAACCGGCAATCATCGCACCGATAATGGGGCCTTTTTGACTGGCCGTCGCGTAACCTTTACGCAATACGCCCATGGGAATCAGACGAATGGAACCTTGAAATGGAATCCAGCCCAAGATACCTAATGCCAGGAAGATGACCACTCCACCGATCAGCATTTGCAAAACGCTCTGAATCTTGCCGAACATGCCACTGGATACCAGCACCACACCCAATGCCGCCGCCAGCACACCGACCACAGTATAGACACTGATGCGGGTAAATTGGTAAGCAAAATACGGCAAGTAACTTTTGTTTTTGCCGGCTTTCATGAAATAGCCGGACACCAGTGCACCGCACATCCCCAGACAGTGCCCACTCCCCAAAAATCCCGCAACAAACGCCAATGAATAATCAAAGCCCGTCGCTGCGGCGATTTCTGCCATGCCATGCATGCCATGATCCATGTGTCCGGCAAGATGTCCGGAATGATCCATACCTGCCATTGTATTGTCCATTTATTTACTCAACCTCAAGGAATTGACGATCACGGATACAGAGCTCAACGCCATCGCCGCCGAGGCAATCATGGGATTTAATTTACCCAACGCAGCAACTGGAATGGCAATAGTGTTATAGCCAAACGCCCAAAACAGATTTTGTTTGATCACCCGGATGGTGAAGGCACTCAACTCGATAGTTTCGGTGACTTTGGAAATGTCACCCTGCACCAAGGTCAAATCAGCCGATTCAATCGCCACATCGGTACCGCTGCCAATCGCAAAACCGACATTGGCAGCTGCCAACGCCGGCGCGTCGTTGATACCGTCGCCAATCATGCCCACCAGAAAACCCTCGGCTTGCAATTGCTGGATAATTTGCAATTTTTCATCCGGCTTGGCGTTGGCCACCACATCGGCAATGCCCACTTTGTCTGCAATGTAGTAGGCGGTTTTTTCAGTGTCGCCAGTGACCATCAAGGTCTTGATACCCAACGTGTGCAAGCGCTCGATAGCGGCAGCCGCTTCCCGGCGCGGATTATCCGCGATAGCAAAAATTGCCGCCGCCTTACCATCTATCGCCATATAAACCGGGGTTTTACCTTGCACGGCAAATAGGTCCGCGGGTTGATCCAGACTAACACAGTCGATTTGTTGACTTTCCAGCCAGTCCCGATTACCCAATAACAATTTGGCGCCCGCCACTTCAGCGCGAATGCCGCGACCGGTTTCGCTGTAAAAGTAGCTGCATTCCGGTAGTTCGATAGCCTGCTCGCGCGCATACTCGACAATGGCCTTACCCAAGAAATGTTCGGAAGCATGCTCGGCTGCTGCCGCCAACATTAACAATTTACTGTTGTCCAGGCCGCTGAGATTGAAGATTTCACTGACTTTAGGCTTGCCTTCGGTGATGGTGCCGGTTTTATCAAACACAATCGCGCTGAGTTTACTGGCCACTTCCAGACTTTCGCCGTTGCGAATGTACACACCTTTTTTAGCCGCCTGACCGGTACCGACCATAATCGCTGCCGGTGTAGCCAAACCCAAAGCACAAGGACAAGCAATCAATAGCACGGTGATGGCATTACCGAAGGCAACTGAAAAGGGTGCGCCCACCAACAACCAACTGAGCAATGTGGCACTGGAAACCGCCATGACTGATGGCACGAACACGGCCGAAATCTTATCGACCTGTTTTTGAATAGGCAGTTTGGCAGCTTGTGCCTGATCGACCATATGTACGATGCCAGCCAGCACGGTATCCATACCAACCGCAGTGGTTTCAACGTGCAAAACACCATTACCGTTGACACAGCCACCAATAACCGAGTGGCCGACTGTTTTCACTACCGGCATACTTTCTCCGGTAACCATGGCTTCATCGACAGTAGACAAACCGAATATCACCTTGCCGTCAGTCGGAATCCGCTCACCGGGACGCACCAGCATGACATCGCCTACCTGCACCTCGTCAACATCCAGCACAATTTCCTGACCCTGTTTTAATAAGGTGGCTGTTTGCGGCTGCAAATCAACCAATTTACGGATTGCTTCACCGGCTTTACCTTTGGCACGTTCTTCTAAAAAACGCCCCAATAACACGAAGGTGATAATGGCAGCTGCGGCTTCAAAATAGACATGCCCACGACGACGGAACATGGCCGGAATGCTGTAGCCATAAGCGGAACCGACACCCAATGCAATTAAAGTATCCATGTTGGCGGCACGTTGCTTGGACAGGCGATAAGCTTTGCTGAAAAACTGGCTGCCGGTGCCAAACACGACTTGGGTCGTTAAAGCAAACTGTAGCCACTTCGCCCAGCGCGACGTATTCATTGCCATCGCCACTCCGACCACGGGCATGGTCAATAGCCCTGCCCATACAAACCGACGCCGGGCTGCGTCAATTCGGTGTTGCTCCTTTTCGATGAGTCTCTTTCTTTGCGATAAGGTATCCACCATTAAGGCGCTGTAACCCAGCTTTTCAATTTGCTCGACCACATCATTTTTACTCAACTGACCCTGCACATTCACCGTTTGCGTGGCGAAATTGACACTGGCAGATTTAACCCGATCATCTCGGTTTAACACCATTTCGATCAGCAATGCACAGGAGGCACAACTCATACCTTCAACGGCCAGATCGATGTCTTGTACCGGGCCTTCGAAGGATTTTTTCTTATCTTTTTTCAGCATTGGCTGTTTCTGGGCGATATTACCCAGAACGGCATCCAGCATGATCAATAAATTCTTTTTCGGCAATCGGCTGCTATCAAAATCGATGGCTACCGAGCCAATATCAAATACCGATCTGACACTGCTAATTTCAGGGCGTTTTTTTAGCAATATCTCAAAGATATAGCCACGCTCAGAATCGTTTTTCAGCACCGGGGTAATGATGCGAATACGATTTTCCAGTTCATGCTGAACCTGAAAATGTTTGAAGGAGGGAGTTTCTGAATCCATAAATATCTCTCAGCCAGTTAAGGTCGCCCAATGCGACAGTTGCCCGAAAATTTACTTGGGTCGACGCGAACGCACCAATAAATAAAACATGTAAAACGTTGCCATCCATTCATAGCGATGCACAATCGGCTTAACCAGCCATTGCTGGGTAATGCGCGTCCAGTGTATTTTGATCAGATACATCACCAAAATATCCGTCAAAAAATCAGTAACCGCTTTTTCAGGGTCCCTGAATAAGGCTTTCGGGCCTTTGCTACTCAACTTACCCAGCACTTTTGCTGCTTGGGCGGTTTCCTTGGCTGCGGTGATTTTGCTACCAAACCATCGATTGATTCTGCTGGCTTTGAATCGTTCTTTAAGGCCTAATCGGGATTTTACGGACGCGCTCACTAAAGCCTGATGGTTAAACCAGCCCTGTTGTTCCAGTTCGGCAAGTGATGCAGATAACTGCTTTGCCAACTCGATAAAAGCACAATCAGGCTCATGGTAACGAATCACCAGTTTTTTGGCGTTTCGAAAGAGTCTGACGTCATACACACCCCGTATTGCCTGAACGTTATCAGTAATACGTTGAGCAATGTCTGCCTGGGTAGCGCGTGACGGTATCTGAAACCGCACATGGCCTTCACTACGATAACGAACTACGAATTCTTTTTGAATGGACATACCAGTATCTTAAAAAGCAAAACGGGCGAACCTGACTGCCAGGGACGCCCGTCTCAATTAAACCTTAACCCAATCAATACATTGACGAGCTATACCATTATTTGGCTTCTTTTGCCTCAGCAACTATGTCTTCCAGATTTTCTTTTTGATGCAGCACAAAATCCTTACCTGCATCAATGGTTCGGGTAGCGCTGGCAATAATGTCCTTACGGTATTTGTACACAAAATAACCAGCTACCATACCTAGACCGAAAACCAGCAATGGATGTTTGCTTGCTTTGCTCATAAGTTTTCCTCCGGTGTTGACTGTTGCGGTTGCTAAAGTACCTGCCATAACCTGCTTGGCCATCGAAGGGTCTTTGGGATCGTGTTTATGCGCCATAGCTTGAATCCTTATATGCCTAAATTAGTTTTTGTCGCTATTGGATGTTTCTGACAGGACCTGATCTTCGTGCAGCATTTGATAAATGCCTTTACAACCCTCGCAACAAAAACGTTTATCGCCTTCGGTGGTTTTAAGTTCAAAACCATCCACCTCTACATCCAGACCGCAAAGATCACACTGTTTTTGTTTTTCGCTCATGGTCATTATCAATCAGACTTTTCAAAAAAACCAACTATTACAGCAGGCATTATAACTTTCTGGCATTTCAAAACAATAAATCACCCCAAAATTAATCCTGATTAAGGTGTTTCAGTCAGTTCTGAAGGCACACTCCAGTAAATCGTGATTTCTTCGGCACGCATTGGCAAGATTAACAGGTATTGCCTTCGGAGTTGGATTGTCGAAGCCCATCTCGACCCATGAAAAGTCACGATTCCATGACCTTCGGTTCGCGAATGGCATCGCTCCGATGACTTTCACGGCAATACGCATAAAACAAATTTGTCAGATGTAGGTGTCAAATCATTCGCACTGTGCGGATAAATCCGCACCTACATTGAGCTCTTGCATGAGTTATTTTGTTTGTATCCCTAACGCAACAACCGCTGTTGATCCACGATAACAACAGGCTTGGCGACTGCCCGGCTTGATGCTTTCATTAAAGCAATTCGAAGTGCACCAGTTAAACTACTGCTCAACCCCAAACGCATAGCCAGCGCTGGAACCAATATCATTGATGTCAAGGCTAATCCGGCACCTAACATCAAAGCGCCTGTATTGATTTGTTGCGCTGCAGCTGCATAGTCTGGAGACATTAATTCTTGTGTCATCGGTTAACCTCATCGAAGATAAAATACCCCTAAACTCATGCAGGATAAATGCCAAGCTCTAAACACATGTATTTGAAATAAATTTTTAACCGACTTGCCATTTAAATTTACACTTTAAGGGATATGCCCATATAAAATCGTGTCATTTAACACAGTTAAATTTTTTTCATTAAATTTCATGGCTGTTTCGTTGCAAAACCTAGACATAGCTTGGTTTTATAATAAACTTACTACACTACTTTCCGCGGAAACCATTCTCAGTGCGACTCCTGCAAAAATTACTTCGCAAACCAACTGTAGCCCCCGGCATTGTCGCTATCAGCTTTTATGCACATGGATTTGGTGTTGCCGTATGCCGTTACGGGGAAAATGATAGACCCCAACTTGTTCATTGCGATTTCGTCGCTGCAAATGAACAACAACGCCCGCAACAACTCCAATCACTGATTAAAACCCATCATCTGGAAATGTATGATTGCCATATTCTGCTTGCGCCGGATCAATATCGCACGATCAGCATAGAGGCTCCCCAAGTGCCGGCAGAGGAACTCAAGCAAGCAATAGGCTGGCGAGTTGCCGACGTACTGGATTTCCCGATTGACCAGACGGCGCTGGATTTTTATCCGCTCCCCCTCTCCAATCGGCCAAACTCCCCTGCCATGCTGGAAGTTGTGGCTTGCTCGATGCAACTTATCGATAGCTTGAGTCTGTTATGCAAAGAAGCCGGTTTAGCCGTCAAGGTGATTGATATACAGGAAACCGCACTGCGTAATCTGGCTACCTTGCTGCCCGAGAACCAGCAAGGCATTGCCGTTTTGCATTTACAGCAACATAGCGGTCGCATCATCATTCAAAAAAACGATTCGATTTTTCTGTCGCGCAAGATCGATCATGGTTACGCCCGTTTAACACAGGGTTTACTGACAGACGACCTGGATCAACAACAACTGGAGCAAAATAATCTTGCCTTGGAAATCCAGCGGTCTCTTGATTATGTCGAGCATTTTTACGATATACCCCCTATCAACAGCCTGGCGATGTTATTGATGCCCAACGACTCTTACAACATCATCAATTTTCTGAACATCAATTATGGAATTACCGCCCGGGCCATGGATCTTTCCGCCATTATCGAAAGTGACATTTTGTTGACCGACACCACCCAAAACCTCTGCGGACCTTGCGTAGGTGCCAGCTTACGCCGTTACCTGGAAACTCCCAGATGATTCAACAAGTCAACCTGCTCCGACACAGCAGTCATGGTGATAATCAGTTACTCAAGAACCCTTACTTTTTAACCAGCATAGTTGTTTGTGTGGTCTTGCTAACGATCAGCGTCATCAATTACAGCAATCATTCAGCACAAATATCCCGCCACCAACAACTGCAACAAGAATTACAGGCAGCTTCGGCACGCTTGCAGGAAATACAAGCCCGCTTTCCCAGCCAAACACCTGATACAACCCTGCAACTGGCATTACAGCAAACCCAGCAACGCTACCAAAGTTTGCAGCAGATTGTGGCGTTGTTAACCGAAGACCAATCCGATCAGGTACTAGGATTTTCGCGCTATTTAACCGCACTGGCCGATCAAGCCGATGCCAATGTTTGGTTGACACGGATTCAGTTTGACAGCGAAAGTCACCACATCAGCCTGCAGGGCAGCACTTTCAAATCTGAACAAATCCCCGCATTATTGCAACGCCTGCAACACAGCAAAGCCTTCCAAGGCCGCCATTTCGCCAGATTGTTGATTCAAAAAAACCCGAATAATGACACTCAAACCGATTTCAGTGTCAGCTCAAACCTCAAACCTGAAGCAGATAGTCATGACGCAAAGTAACACGGAGAAATTTACTCAGCGCTTTACGTCACTGACCGTCCGTGAGCAGCGCATGGTAGTCGGCACCTTGCTGCTGGTTGTCTGGGGTAGCTGGGATCATTTTTTTTACCAGCCGCTATTGCAGGACCAGCAGCGCCTGAATACCGAGATCAAACAACTTGAGCACTTGCTGGGTAATCAACAGGCAGCGGCTAACGAACTTGAAAAATCCGGCGGTCACGATCCTAATCTACAAACCAGCCAAAGCCTCAGCGCCTTACAACATTCGCTGAACAACCTCAAACAGCAGCTTAACATTGGTGAAAAACGCTTCGTACCTTCGCACCTGATGGCCTCTGCACTACGCGACATGTTGAAACAACATGGCAATCTCCAGCTGCTTAAATTGGAAACCCTGCCCCCCGGCAGCTTTGGCGACGACAGCCAGCAAACCTGGGTTTACCGCCATTCAATGAATCTGACCTTACAGGGTGATTATTTCAGCACCTTGAATTATCTGAAAGCACTGGAAAATCTGCCTTGGCGCATTCATTGGGATAGCATCGACTACAACGTCAAAGCCTATCCGCAAGCTGAAACGCGTATTCAGGTATATACCTTAAGTTTTGAACAGGACTGGCTCGGTGTTTAACTTTGTTTATCTAATGCTTTTTCTGCTAATAGCCGGGCCTGCGCTTGCAGATTGGCGGGACCCGACCACTCCCGGCAACTTTAGTAGTGGCACACCCGCAAGCCCTGTTAATTCTGATTTGGTACTGAATTTATCAGAAATACTCATAACCGAAACCCGCAAACAGGCCATCATCAACGGCATGATCGTCACAACCGGCGATTATCTGAACGATGCCACCCGCGTGTTAAAAATTGCGCCCGGCCATGTGCTTATCCAGCAACAAGGCAGCATTAAAAAACTTTATCTTGTACCTTCCGTTAAAAAGCCGTTGAAATGATGCCTATATACTTACACTCCGCTTTATTTACTGTCGGCTTGATAATCGTGTCGGCCTGCAGCAGTACATCCACCTCGCAGCGGACACCTATCACGGACAAAACCTTTCCGCCAGCGCCCATGAACTCGACACCTGCTCAAGTCAATCCCCCGCCTGCGGTCAGTGCAGCCTTGATTCCGGACTTCAACCCTGAGATGCTGAGTACACCTTTGGCTACTGCTCCCAGCGGGTTCAATATTTCGGTACATGACGTAGAAGCCCGCGAGTTTTTCATGAGTCTGGTCGTAGACAGTCAGGAAAACATGGTGGTACACCCTGATGTGAGTGGGCGCATTTCACTGGAATTAAAAAATGTCACCATTCCACAGGTTTTAAGCGCCGTGCAAAAGGTCTATGGCTACGATTACAACAAAACCGACATTGGCTACATCATTTACCCTGCGACGCTGCAAACCAAGATTTTCAAGATCGATCGCATCGATTTAATGCGTGAAGGCAGTTCAAACACCCGCGTCTCATCCGGACAAATCAACAACGGCAACAGACGCTCCGGCGGCGGCTTGAATCAGATCAATCCAGGTACGCAAACCGGTATGTCCGGCAACACCTTCAATCCCAACAACAATCAAAACACCGCAACCTCCGGCAGTTGGATCAATACCACGTCCAAAACCGATTTTTGGGATGAATTGCGTCAGTCACTATCCGCCGTGGTGGATGCCAGCCCTGCGGTTAGCAATGCCGAGGAATTGCAGAATCCCCTGACCGGCACCAAAGTGGTTTTGAATAAACAGACCGGCATTGTGGTGGTGAAGGCTAATCCCAGCCAGATGCGGGAAGTGGAAAAGCTCATCGCCAGCACTCAAAATCAACTGGGTCGCCAGGTAGTAATAGAAGCCAAAATCCTGGAAATTGAGTTAAATGACGAGCATCAGGATGGCGTTAACTGGGCAAGCTTGGTCCGAGACGGCGCCAATGCTTTTTTGATGACTAGCAATCCCCTTCCAGTCGCCGCCGCGCAGGTATTTACCGTCAGCGGTAATATCGGCGATTTCTATGCCTTTGTTTCATTGATGGAACGCCAAGGCAAAACCAACATTCTGTCCAGTCCACGTATTTCCACTCTGAACAACCAGAAAGCGGTAATCAAGGTGGGTCAGGATGAATATTTCATCACCGATGTATCCTCCAACAATATTCTGACCGGTGGTAGCGCCACCAACACAGTCACTCAGGACATTACCTGGACGCCATTTTTCTCAGGGATTGCGCTGGATGTCACCCCGCAAATTGCTGACAACAATAAAGTCACCTTACATATCCATCCCTCTATCACCCGGGTGGAAAATCAGGTCAAGGAATTTACCATCAACGCTCAAGAAGGCAGCATACCCATGGCCCTCAACACCGTGCGCGAATCCGACAGCATCGTGCATGCCGAAAGCGGCCAGATCATCGTGATCGGCGGTTTGATGCAGGAAGACCGCAAGGAAGACAAAAGTGGGGTAGGTTTTTTATCCCGTATTCCTTATCTGGGTAACGTTTTCCGGGAAAATACCGGCAATGGTCGCAAGTCAGAATTGGTCATCCTGCTAAAACCCACCATCATCGAAAGCAACCAAGACTGGGAAGCACCGCTACAGGAAGGTCGGGACCGCATGGAACAGTTGGAAAGAAAGCAATTATGGAAATAACCTGTCCGGCATTTGCTCATTACCATTGACTTGTATGTATCAACAGCACTTCGGCCTTAGCCAGCCACCCTTCAAACTGACACCTGATACAGAGTTTTTCTGCGATTTGCCCAGCCACCGGGAAGCACTCAATGTACTGCTGATTGCCCTGAAAAGTGGCGAAGGTTTCATCAAAATCACAGGGCCTGTGGGCGCAGGTAAAACCTTATTATGCCGAAAGCTGCTGAATGAACTCCCAGCGCCCTTCGTCACCGCCTATCTTCCAAATCCACATCTAACCCCAGCCGGTTTACAACAAGCCATCGCCGATGAATTGGGCATTTCCTTTCCGACGGGTTGTGAGCCCAGCCGCATCCTGCCTTTGATCAATGACTTTTTATTGAATGCCGCTAATCAAGGCAAAAAAATCATTCTGATTATCGACGAAGCCCAGGCCATGCCGCTGGAAACGTTGGAAACCCTAAGGCTGTTAACCAATCTGGAAACTGAAAAGCAAAAGCTGCTGCAAATCGTATTGTTCGGTCAGGATGAACTAGACCCATTGCTACAGCAAAAATCGATTCGACAACTACGCCAACGTATTACCTTTAGTTACGCACTGAAACCGCTCAATCGGGATCAAGTCAGGGAATATGTATTGCATCGGTTACGGATTGCCGGAAATACCCATACCGATCTGTTATCCAAACTCAGCATTCTGGCTTTGCATCGTTACAGCCAGGGCATTCCGCGTTTATTGAACATTTTGGCACATAAAGCCATGCTGGCCGCCTACGGCAAAGGCCTGAGCCGCGTCGGCTGGTTTCAGGTCTGGCTGGC
The DNA here is from genome assembly GCA_002928965.1 of Methylomonas sp. GTDB lineage: Bacteria > Pseudomonadota > Gammaproteobacteria > Methylococcales > Methylomonadaceae > Methylomonas. The sequence goes on along the minus strand of PERU01000015.1, from coordinate 17,415 downwards.
TGCACAGGACACCGACGCCACCCGCACACCATGGGCAATGAGGAATTTTAAAAGCCTTTTCATCTGGCTGACCTTGTTGAGCTGCAGCCTGTATTTGTATTTTTACCTTGAATTACCACTATGAGCCTGATCAACCAAATGTTGCGCGATCTGGAGCAACGCAATCAGCAAACCCCCAGCATTAACCAAGCTCAGCCGCTGGATATTCAAATTTCACCGATCAAACCCCAACCCCGCCGACAGGCTGGCCGGTGGCTGGCAAGCCTATTGTTCCTCACAGCAGCAGGTTGGCTATTTTGGCAAACACAGCAAACATCACCAGCCCTCCCGGCGTCTTCACAGTCGGCCATGAGCAGTCCTGCGGTCAAACCAGCAGAACCGTTACAAACACCGCTTGTTGCTGCGGCACCTGAACCTCTGCAACCTCAGTGGGTGACTAACGAAGCCGCACCCACCGAACAGCCTGCCGCTGCAACAAACACCCCCTACCCTCAGGCCTCGCATGAACCGCAACATCTGGCGATGCCAACGGCAAATCCAAAGCTTGCTGCCACTGAGGCCCCCACGTTATCCACACAGCCCTTCGATACTGATCATCCTGTCGAAGCAAAAGCCGGAATGAGTTACGACAAGCTCAGCCCGAACCTAAAACCCGTGACAGATAACGTCGGGTTAATCGATAGCAAACCTGCAGTTGCAGCAACACCCAAAACAGCCAAACCCCCATCAATCAACCGTCCACAGCAGCAAGCGGAAAAGCTGTATCGCCAAAGCAGTACTAACGCCTCACGTATGATGCGTCAGGAAACCTTGAAAGAAGTGTTGCAACTCGATCCCCGACATCTGGCTGCACGCCAACAACTATTGCAAATTCTGGTGCAGGAACACGCCAATCTGGCGCTAAAACAATTTCTGGATGAGAGTCTCGGTTGGTTTCCGGACAACTTGGGCTTTATCACCACCTTGGCCCATTATCACGTGCAGCAGAAAAATTTTGCCGCTGCCATCGAGACGCTGGAACGCGTCGACAGTTTTCGGATCAATGACCCGCATTATCTCGCTTTACTGGCCGCTAGCCATCAACAGCAGCAACAATTTATTCAAGCCCAGACGGTGTATCAAAAACTCACTCAGCTACAACCGGAGAAGGCCGAAAATTGGCTGGGATTAGGCATTTGCGCAGACAAATTGCAACAAAACGATAGCGCACAACAAGCCTATCAAGAGGCTTTGGCAAAAAACACCCTGAACACGCAGGTTGTCGACTATATTAACCAACGACTCAGCGCCCTGACCCGTTAAAGCTTATGGAACCGCAAAAAAAAATCCGCATCGGCGACCTACTGGTCCAAAACCGCATCATCAGCCACGATCAGCTGATGAACGCCTTAAGCGAGCAGAAAAAAACCGGTCGTAAACTGGGGCGAACCCTGATCGATCTGCACTTCATCAGTGAAACCGATCTGCTTAATTTTCTATCGCGTCAGTTGCAAATTCCGTTTCTGGACATTGCACAATACAAACGCAAACCGGAAGTCTGTAAGGAATTACCCGAAAACCTGGCTCGGCGTTTTCGGGTCATGCTACTGGAAAGTAATGCCAACGACGTATTGCTGGCCATGGCCGATCCAACCGATTTGATGGGATTGGATGAAATCAGCCGCGTGCTGAAAAAACGCATTCGTCAGGCGGTAGTGCGCGAATCGGACTTACTTAACACCATCGACCAAGCCTATCGTCGCACCGAAGAAATCAGCAACCTTGCCGAACAACTCAGTGACGAACTATCTGAAAATAACTTCGATTTCAATAATCTACTCAGTAATGCCGAAGTCACCGACGCACCGGTGGTGAAATTGCTGCAATCGATTTTTGAAGACGCCGTACAAACCAACGCCTCGGATATTCACATCGAACCGGACGAAAAAGTACTGCGCATCCGCCAGCGTATCGATGGCGTGCTAAATGAACACGTTCTGGATAGCATCAACATTGCCCCCGCATTGGTGGTACGTTTAAAGCTGATGTGTGGTCTGAATATTTCCGAAAAACGTCTACCGCAGGACGGACGCTTTTCGATACGGGTCAAGAACAAAAATCTGGATGTGCGTTTATCCACTTTGCCAATTCAAAACGGTGAATCGGTGGTCATGCGGATACTCGATCAATCCAAAGGCCTGCTGGATTTACAGGTAATCGGCATGCCGGCCGACGTGTTGCAGCGTTTTAAAGCCCAAATCAGCAATCCGCATGGTTTGATTTTGGTCACCGGACCAACCGGTAGCGGTAAAACCACTACCCTGTATGCGGCCCTGTCTGCAGTCAATCATCCGCAAACCAAAATCATTACAGCGGAAGATCCGGTTGAATACAGCCTGCCACGCATCAATCAAGCCCAAATCAATGAAAAAATCGGCCTGACCTTTGCCAGCGTCTTACGTTCGGCTTTGCGACAAGACCCGGATGTGATTCTGGTGGGCGAGATTCGCGACCGCGAAACGGCGGAAATTGCCGTTCGCGCCTCAATCACCGGGCATTTGGTGTTCTCTACCCTGCATACCAACGGTGCGGTGGAAACCGCCACCCGCTTGCTGGATATGGGTATAGAAGGCTACATTCTGGCCAGTTCATTGAAAGTCATTATCGCCCAACGACTGGTGCGGAAAATTTGCGACCGCTGCGCGGAGCCCATGACGATTGATGAAAATCAAAGTATCTGGCTAGAACAAACCTTTAACCTGCAAGCCGCGAACATTGCCTTTAAACAAGGGGTTGGTTGCCAGCATTGCAATAATATTGGCTATCATGGTCGTATAGGCGTGTACGAATTACTGGAGATGGGCCACGAAACCCTGGATGCCTTGCGGCGAAACGACTCGGCCGGTTTTGTCACCGCCGCCCGCAGCACCCCAAACTTCAAGAGTTTTACCGAACACGCATTGGAACTGGTAAAACAAGGTTCCACCACCTTGAACGAAGTGATGCGAATCTCGGAACTGTAAAATGGCATCATTCAGCTATAAAGCCCGTAATAGCGCCGGCAAACTGGTCAGTAACAGCCTAGAAGCCGAAAACAGCAGACAAGCCGCACAAACTTTGCTTAACCGAGGATTGACGCCTATCAGCATTGAGGCTTCGGTTGAAAAAAACGATGACCTGCTGAATACCTTTGTGCTTTGGCAAGCCCACCGGCAACTGAGCATCAATGATTTGATGCTGTTCAGCCGGCAAATGTACAGCCTGACCAAAGCCGGCGTTCCCTTGATCAGAGCAATTAACAGTCTGGCCGATACCAGCCGTAATCTGGCCTTAAAGCAGGCCTTAATTGGCACGGCCCGTAAGCTGGAATCAGGGCAATCCTTATCGCAATCCATGTCGCAATACCAACAGATATTTCCCGTTTTATTACTCAGCATCATCAGTGTCGGCGAAACCACCGGCGGACTGGAGCGCGCATTTCAGCAGATCGGTCACTATCTGGAACGGGAAAAGGAAACCCAAACCCGCGTCAAATCGGCCCTGCGTTATCCGACCATGGTGATTTTTGCCATTAGTGTCGCGATGGTGATCGTGAACATTTATGTAATTCCTGCCTTTAAAGGCGTATTCGACAAAATGGGCGCCGAATTGCCCTGGCAAACCCGACTGTTAATGGGCATTTCAGATTTTATGCTGCAGTACTGGCCACATCTGTTGGGCGGCCTGCTGATTATGGCGATACTGATCAGCAAATATCTGGCCTCCAAGGATGGCAGATTGCAATGGCATAAAGCCTTGTTAAAAATTCCGGTGATTGGCAGCATTATCGAACGCGCTACCATGGAACGCTTCTCACGCTCGTTTGCCATGATACTCACTGCCGGCGTACCGCTGATTCAGGGCATTTCGATTGTGGCGCAGGCGGTGGGCAATGATTACATCGGTTCCATGCTGCACAAAATGCAGGTCGGCATTGAAAAAGGCGACAGTATCAGCCGCATGGCCAGAAGTATTGGCCTGTTTCCGCCGTTGGTGATTCAAATGATCATGGTCGGCGAAGAATCCGGCAATATTGCCGAAATGCTTGAAGAAGTGGCGGATTTTTACGAAGGCGAAATCGATGTGGAGTTGAAAAACCTCTCCAGCGCCATTGAACCGTTTTTGATCGTCATCATAGGCGTGATGGTATTGGGTCTGGCCTTGGGCATTTTCCTGCCAATGTGGGATTTATCCACCAATACCCATCGTTAAGTAAATTCTTTAGGATTTGGCCCAAAATAACTCCCTTCCTTGGAGACTGTCGAAAAGGTAAGCCGAGATGAATCCAATGAAGCCCATCATTCTGATTTTATTGTAATTTGCCGTGCCAAGCCCAACCTTGCTCTTACGACATCGCCCCTTGAAAAAGGGGTATATAGAGGCGTTAATATGAAGCATCTCACCCGATTCCTCTTTGTCAATTCTTCGAGTAGCGTATTATCGATCCAAACCTATAAACGCGACCAGCTAAGTCATGCCCTATCCCATTGAACAAAAACTGGTGATTGCCGTGTCATCCAGTGCCTTATTCGATTTATCAGAATCTCAGGCGGTTTTCAGCCAAAAAGGTCCAGCCGCTTATAAAGCTTTTCAAACCGAGCATCTGGATCAAGTGCTTGAGAAAGGCGTGGCTTTTCCGTTTATTCGACGGTTTTTGAATATCAACACGCATTTTCCAGCCCAGGCACCGGTGGAAGTGGTGTTGCTTTCCCGTAATTCGGCAGTGACCGGGCAACGTGTGTTTCGTTCCATTGCCCATTATGGTTTGACCATCAGTCGGGCGGCCTTCACCGAAGGCAAGTCACCTTACCACTACATACCGGCCTTCAACGCATCGCTGTTTCTGTCGGCTAACGAGGAGGACGTCAAAAATGCCATTGCCAAAGGTTTTCCGGCTGGCACGGTATTGCCCAGCAAAGTGGTGGATATTACCGATACCGAAGAGTTAGTGATTGCCTTTGATTTTGATGGCGTGATTGCCGACGATGAATCTGAAACGGTGTACCAGCGCAACGACTTACCTGAATTTTGGCAGCACGAAACCAACCACTCCCACATCCCGCATAACCCAGGCCCATTGGCAGATTTGTTTAAAAAGCTCTCTTATCTGCAAGCACTCGAAGACAGCGAGCAAGAAAAAAACCGCACCTATCAGCGCATCATCCGTACCGCGATTGTCACGGCCCGCAGCGCGCCCTCGCATGAACGGGTCATCACCACGCTGGAACATTGGGGGGTCAGTGCCAACGAAACCTTCTTTTTAGGTGGCATGAAAAAAGAACGCATCCTATCGACTTTGCGGCCACATATTTACTTTGACGATCAAAAAAGTCATCTGGAATCCGCGGCCGGCGACATCCCAATGGTGCATATTCCATTCGGCATCGCTAACGATTGAGCTCTTTTGCCTCAGTTGAGACTCAAGGCCTTAACAGGACTTTTCTGACGCCTGGTCGACTGGCGAATGCAAGAGCCGCTTCGCCATCGCACAGCGCATAACGTGCGTCGATCAAGGTTTCAAAAGGAATCACCTGCTGCGTCATCAGCGCTAAAGCATCAGCAAAAGAACCGCAGCGCGAACCCATCACCTGCAATTCAGCCACCACAATTTTACTTAAATCGACCGGTTCAGCGGCAGCAAAGGTGCTTTTTAAAATAAGTATGCCGCGTGGCCTGATGATTCTTAACGCCTGCCGAAACCCATCAGCCTGACCGCTGGCATCCACCACGCAATCAAATTGATTATCCGCAACCTTATCTATCAAATCAGTGTTGAGTTGCCATTGTTTCGGCAAAACCAAAGACTTGGCCGATCGCCCCAAAACCTGGACCTGGTATCCGGCAACGGCCAACACTTTGGCAATCAATAACCCCAATCGGCCCGGCCCGATGACTGCTATATTGGCAACCGATACGGCTTGCAATTGTTTGACCACCCGCAGTGCTGCCGCCAAAGGCTCGGCAAAAACGGCGGTTTCATCGGTAATTGAGTCGGGTACGGCGTATAGATTAGTCACCGGCAGCGTGAAATAGTCGGCAAACACACCTTGCTGCCCACGGATACCCAACACTTTACGATTTGGACAATGCTCAGGCCCGTCATTCAGGCAAACCAAGCACTGTCTACAGCCGAGGTTGATAGAACCAACCACCCTTTGATGCAGCCAATGCTGATGGGGTTTATCAACAGCGACCACCTCGCCCACAAATTCATGACCCAACACACCGGTAAAACCGGCATAGCCTTTCACCAATTCCAGGTCCGTTGCGCAAATCCCTGCCAGCCTCAAGTGAATCAATGCTTCACCAGCCGCAGCTAAAGGCTTGGCAATGTCCTGACAATGTAATGCTCCATTTTTAAGTACTACTGCTTGCATGACTGATATTGAGCTAATCACTCTTCAAATTGCAGACTGGCAAGACGTGCATAAAGCCCGCTCTGCTGCCTTAGATCTTCAGGGGAACCGGTTTCCACGATTCGCCCGTTTTCAAAAACAATAATCCGATCCACCTTTTTTACGGTCGCCAGTCGATGGGCGATGATGAGTGTGGTCCGACCCTGCATGGCTACATTCAAGCCGGCTTGCACCAAAATTTCAGACTCGGCATCCAGCGCGCTGGTGGCTTCATCCAGCAACAATAACGGCGCATTTTTCAAAATAGCTCTGGCAATGGCAATTCGCTGCCGTTGCCCGCCCGATAAACGCGTCCCGCGTTCGCCCAAAAACGTCTGATAAGCGTCCGGCAGCCGATGCACAAACTCTTCCACATGCGCGGATTTAGCTGCCGCTATCACTTCGTCATCACTGGCTGAAGGCCTGCCGTAGCGGATATTCTCCAATACATTCGCCGAAAAAATCACCGGGTCCTGTGGCACGATGGCGATTTGCCGGCGCAAATCATCTAATGATAACTGTCTGATGTCTTGCCCGTTCAAGCGAATCATGCCGTCGGTGACATCATAAAAACGCAGTAATAATTGAAACAAGGTGGTCTTGCCTGCTCCGGAAGGCCCAACCAAGGCAATGATTTCGCCATCAGCAATCTGCAGACTAATGTCGTCCAGCGCCGCAATTTGTAAGCGTGATGGGTAATGAAAACTGACCCGTTCAAATTGTATGCCTGCCGCAGCAGAATCAGGTAGAACCTGCGGCACAGTGGTTTCCACAACATTGGGTTGCGCCTGCAATAATTCCAGTAACCGTTCAGCCGCTCCCGACGCCCGCATCATGTCACCCCAGACTTCCGCCAGCGTACTGGTTGCACCGGCCACCATCATGGCGTACAACACAAACGATGCCAGTTGCCCACCGCTCATCAGACCGGCATTGACCTGATTGGCACCCAGCCACAAAACGAAAATGATCGAACCCATAACTGCGCTGATCATCAACACAGTCAACACAGCCCGAAACCGGGTACGGCGAATGGCGGTCAAAAAACTGATTTCAGCCCGTTCTGCAAAGCGCTCAATTTCCCGTTGCTCCTGAGTAAAGGCTTGCACGGTTGGCACCGCATTCAGAATTTCCCCTGCCAGTGCAGCGGTATCGGCAATTTTGTCCTGCGATTCCCGCGACAGCTTTTTGACCTTGCGACCGATAGCCAAAATCGGCAGTGTCAGTAACATCATCAAGCCCAGGTTAATCGAAAACAGATAGCTGCTGGTAAGTGCCAACATGGCCATACCACCCGTAAACTGAATCAAACTGCGCAATGCCATCGACACAGAGCTGCCGATGACGGTTTGTATCAGCGTGGTGTCACCCGTCAACCGCGACAATACTTCGCCGGTTTGCAAGGTCTCGAAAAACTGCGGCGATTGCGCCAAGACTCTTGCATACACCGCTCTGCGCATATCCGCCGTCACCCGCTCGCCTACCCAGCTGACCGTGTAATAGCGCAGCGATATGGCCAGCGCCCACAATACGGCCAGACCAAACAAAACGATAAATCGATCATTTAGACTCATTGAACCCAACAAACCGGTTTGAGTCTTTTGCTGTTGTCCAAACCCAAAATCGATCAAATCCCGAAACGCCAACGGCACCAGCAAAATGGTGGCAGACCCCAGACACAGCAGCAAAAACGCCAGTGCGATTTTTAATCGATATGGCCGTAAAAAGGGCCATAAATCCTTAAAAGAAACGGGTGATGTGGGAGGCTTGGATTGACTGAGTTTTTGGGTAGGCATGGCTTATCTTACCTGTTTTAAAGCGTATTTATTTGAGTAGCTCACCGCTTGAGCATACCAATGCTTTAACAGACTATTGAGAAAACACCTAAGCGTGATTTTAATTGCCTGACAAACACCAAAATCGCTACAGTACGCTTTGACAATCAACCCAAGGAGTCACGTTATGTCATTTAAAAAATCGCTGGAATACGGCGGCCATGCGCTGGTTTGGTCCGGCGACTGGACGCCGGAAGGTGCCCGCAAAGCCATTCGTGGCGCGGCCAGCGCAGGCTATGACTACATCGAAATTGCCCTGCTGGACCCGTGGCAAATCGATGTGGCGTTAACCAAAGATTTGCTGCAGGAATTTAATTTACGCGCCCATGCCTCACTGGGCCTGTCCGCCAGTACCGACGTCACCAGCACCAATCAGACGGTTATCGCCAAAGGCGACGAATTGCTCCGCAAAGCCACCGATGTACTGTATGCACTGGGCGGCAGCGAATTATGCGGGGTAATTTATTGCGCACTCGGGAAATATCCCGGCCCGGCATCGAAAGAAAACCGGGCCAATGCTGTGGCGGCCATGCAGCGTCTGGCAGATTATGCCGCTGATAAAGGCATCAATATCGATCTTGAAGTGGTCAACCGCTACGAAACCAACATCATGAATACCGGACTGGAAGGCTTGGCGTTTCTGGACGAGGTCAATCGCCCCAACGCCTTTTTACACCTGGATACTTACCACATGAATATCGAAGAGGACGGTATGGAGACATCCGTGCTGGCGGCAAAAGATCGACTGGGTTATGTGCATGTCGGTGAAAGCCATCGCGGCTATCTGGGCACAGGCAACGTCAACTTCGATAGCTTTTTCAATGCCCTGAAGAAAATCGATTATCAAGGCCCGATTACCTTCGAATCGTTTTCTTCCAAAGTCGTGGATCCCAAGCTATCCAATACCTTGTGCGTCTGGCGCAATCTGTGGGATGACTCGGATGATCTGGCTAAATCGGCGTTGGACTTCATGCAAGCGCGTTATCCGTCCAATCCACAGCGATAAACTTATGAATAAAAAAACCATTATTTACCTGCACGGCTTCAATTCCGCGTCTCTGGACTTGAACGGCAACTTGCTGATCAGCAAAGACAAGCTTTTGGTGATGCAGGCATTTTGCGCGGAAAAAGGCATTGAATTTCATACACCCAACGTGGATTACCGAGATTTCCAGAATCTTGTAGAAGATAGGCTGTTCGCATGGAATCAATATCTGGATCAAGGCCACGAAGTATTTTTCATGGGTTCATCCATGGGCGGGTTTGCCAGCGAATATCTGGCCATGAAAACCGGTAGTAAAGCCATCATGATCAATCCGGTCAACTCGCCTAGCGCATTGCTGCCGCAGTTTATTGGCGTAACAGCAAATTATGAAACCGGCCAAGCCTACGACTGGCAACAACCACACTGTGAGCAATATCAGCAGTTTGAACAAGAAATCGCCGCCAGCAAGCGCTTGTTAAACAGAACTGTTTTGCTGGATATGGCCGATGAACTGCTGGATTCGGCAGCAACCTTGGAGAAGTATCAAGCCATCGCCGATGTTTTAACATTTGAGGGCGGATCGCATAGTTTTGAACATATGCGTCAGGCATTACCGGAGATTGAGCGGGTTATATTCGGCTGAAGCCAATTACCACAGCAATTTCTCAGATGCACTTAAAAAGCCAATTTTTATGTAAAAGCATTGAAAAACCTGCTTTTACATGGTTTATACTGATTTCTGAACTTAACTACCCGGTTATTTAACTATGAAAAACACCAAAACCCCTGCAGAAAAACCCGCGACAGCGACCAAAACCGAAGCGGTTTCAACTCCAGCACCCAAAGCCGCTCCCAAAAAAACCAGCACTGCTAAACCCGCCGCCAAAAAATCGGAGGTTGTAGCAGTGGAAACCCAATCAGCCCCCGTTACCCCTGCTGCAGTAGCTGAAGTTGCCCCTAAAAAACCCACATCTGCTACAACTGCCCCGAAAAAACCTCAGGCTGCGAAAACCAAACCAGCTCCAGCGGCAGAACCCGAATTGGCCATGGCAGAACGGGTTGGCTTGACTGCAGGCAGCATTTGGCACTATTTATCTGAAAACGGTGCTACCTCGGTGGCCAAATTACTGGCAGCGTTGGATGAAGAGGAAAAAATCATCCAGCGCAGTATCGGCTGGCTGGCACTGGAAGATAAAATCTCTATCGACACCGATAACCGTATCGAGACGATTTCTTTGAAAAGCTAATTGTTTTACGTTATGCCATGCTGCGCTTATTGAGTTTATTGGGTGTATTACTGGTTGCTGGCTGCGCCACGCTGAGCAGGGAAGACTGTTCGCGTGGGGACTGGGCCAGCCTTGGACTAAACGATGGCCGCACAGGCGAACCTAGCAGCCGTCTCCATGAACATCAAAAAGCCTGCATGGAATTTGGTATTCCGGTGAATCAGGAGGCTTATCTGTCCGGCCGCGAACAGGGCTTGCAGGATTATTGCCGTCTGGATAATGCCTTCGAAATCGGCTTAAGCGGCAAACCCTATCACCATGTGTGCCCACCGTCCATTGACGGCATGTTTGCACACTATCATGCCACCGCCTTTGCCTTGCAAAAGGACCGGGCTGAACTGGACAGACTAGATAACGATCTCGCCGGCAAAGAACGTGATCTGTACGATAAAAAACTATCCGAAAAAGACCAGCTCCGAATTCGAGATAACATCAGAGATTTGGATCGTAAACGCGATCGCCTTCGGGATAATCTGTACCATCATGAACGCGAACTGGATGCTCTGCGCCGCGAAGCCAGTTCATACCGTTAAGTCATCTTTCTGGCCGTCAGCGTTTGGTACAAAGTTATCATTTTGTTTGCAATGGTCTGGTCCGAGCCATACAGCACGCCGCAATGATTCATAACCAGCGACCCAACTGGATTTAACACTAGCGGGTGACCATAAATATCGCTGACCGGCGCACCGGCCTCCTGGAATAGGCAACTGGTCGCCGCATAATCCCACACGCTGCCGCCGCCCAATTGCGGCTTGGGAAACTTGAAATAACAAGCCGGTGTGTTAGTCAGTACCTGACAGGCGTTCATCGCCGCACCGCCTTGCAATTTCAATTCAGCGCATGCATACCCCAGCGCCAGAGCAAGGTGTTCCAACTCCAACACAGTGGTCTGATATAAACCATCATCGGCAAAACTTTTATCGGTGATGAAGGTCAAGGTTCCCTCCCCCACTGGCATTCTTGTCATAGCCTTTAATACCTGCTGATTGCGCCACGCACCCTGGCCTTTGATGCTATGAAACAGCGTTTGGGTCAAGGGATCGTACACCACACCAATCAAGGGCAAGCCTTCCCTGGAAACCAAAGCAATGGCTACAGAATAACCCGGCACCGATTCAATAAACGGCAAGGTGCCGTCCAAAGGGTCTATGCTCCAAAAAAAGTCCTTATGCAGCCGCTGCTGATCGTCTGGCGCTTCTTCAGATAACACAGCCAAATCATATCGTTCACAGACAGGACTTAGCACTTGCAAAATAATGGCCTGACTCAAATGATCTACCTCGGTCACCACTTGAGCCGCCAGACTGCTGCCGGTCATTTTGGTGTTTACTGACACCGCACGCTGCGAATAATCGGCAATCACATGCCCGGCCTGACATGCGGCAGAAATGGCGCATTGTGCCAGTAGATACAAATCATTTTCAGATAGGCGCATAGGTTCAGCTTAAGGTGTTATTTTTGTAATTGCGTAATCACCCGACGGGCCACGCGTTCACTGTAACTATCGCTGGGCCAATGACCAGCACTCCAGCCTTTCAAAAATCGATGAAAATCTGTCCATGCCACCGGATAAAGCGCTCGCCACTCCTGTTCGACGACGGTGGCATCAATCGATGGTTGTTTGCGATTCAGGGCGTGTTTCAACGCCTGAAAATACACATCCAGCAAACGAGTTTCCTGTCGTTCACATTCCGCCAAGGGCAGACAACTGTCGATAAAATACGCCACATCCTTGATCCCGCATCCGCCGCCGACATATTGAAAATCCACTGCCGCAACCCGACTCCCGTCAGCGGAAAAGCAAAAGTTGGCCAATTTGGCATCACCATGCACAAAGGTTTGATAGCGGCAATCACGCAATGTTTGGTCAATTGCGAAGGCGGCGTTTTTTAACGCATGATCCTGCAAGGCCTGCCACTCGTCAGGGCGGGTTTGCAAATGCCAATAAGTGCCTGTCGGCCATAATCCGTTGGGTTGCTGACCAAGAAAGGTGGCATGAAAATTCGCCAGCCAGTTTAAACAGGCATGCAGTTCAGAGGCGCTGACACGTGAACGACGCTGGGAAAACCCCGCGGCATCCAGATCCTCCAACAGCATCAGCACATCTTCATCAATCGCAGCGCTATTCAAGCAAACCGGCACCCGGCAATGCTCATCGCAATAACCGCCCCATTGACTATACCAAGCCATCTCAACCTGATAGGAACGCAATTTGCGCTGGTGAGACAAATCCGTGTTCCAGCCGCACGGGTGGCTCCCCTGCCCGGCCAACTTTACATGTTTAACCACAACACTGTCGCTATCGCAACCCGTCAAACCATAGCGGACGATTTCGCCGTAACCGCTCCACAGACGCTGAATCACTTCCAATCGGTTGGCAACTTTTGCGCCGGTGGCTGTAAGGATAAGATCGTGAATGATGTTATTCATGAAAATGGCGGATAGCGGATGCAGCCTGCAATTGTCAGTGCATGCATAAATTTGGTCAATTGGCTGCGGATAGAATTTTCACAGGATGAATTCATTCGTTACACAGCTAAAATCGAGCAACGATTTATCAACAAGCCCAGCAAACCAGCGTTAACAATATTAATCCACTGAGCTTTATATTTAACTGGCAACGCCTATACCCTCTCTATCGGTGAAACGTTTAAAATCACTGGCTCTATTCGTGTGTAAGCTTTCAATTTGTCCAGCAATCCCTCCCGATGATGAACCTCCAGTTTTTCATAGATCGCTTTCACATGATCAGCGATTGTATATGGACTCAGTTGCAGGCGGGCGGCAATCTCCTGATTCGAACAACCGTAAGTTAAAAGCTGGCAGACCTGTTTTTGCCGCGACGACAAAGGCAAGGCATGAATGGCTTCAGCCAGACGCAATGCCAGCGGGACTTGACGTTCCAAGGAAATGCCTATCAGTGGTTGCCGCTTTGAATTATAGGGTTCCAAGTAAAATACCTGAATTGAAAATTTTCCCCAATTATTTTGCAACACACTGGGCGGAAGCTTTGCAGTCTCGCGCAACGAATTGCCGTGCGTCAGTTTTTGGCACAATTTGCCGATCAATGCTGCCGTCTGTTGATCATAACTACAGAATTGCCATTCGTCTGGAGTCACCGAAGCATGACTTGCCAGAAACAGCAGTTCTTCAGCGAGCCGACTCATCGATAGCACCTTACCACCTCTGTCACAGACCACCATTGCTCTATCGCCGTTTTCAACGAAGGAACCTCTCTGATTACGGTTGCCTTGTACCCCTAAGGCGATATCGGCACTCAATAGTTTGAGTTGATACTGTTCAGCCAAAGTGAATGCTTGATCTTGTTGGGCACATCGATAAAGCTGCATCGAACCCAATACCCCTTCCGAACCTATTATTGGCGTATTCAACAGAAAATGGTGGTTGAAAGGTTTCCATACAGCGGGAAATAACTTCACTTCAGGGAAGCCGGCACAATGGATTTTATGCAATGGGCAGGTTAAACAGCGGACAAGAGAGCTTTTATATTGACTCATTACCCCAGATTGAAATGAAGAAGGCCTTTCCGAATAGAGATTGGTCAACTGGCCCTTTTTGTCAGTGTACAAAAAACAGTTGATTTGAGAAGGCAGCAAATCGTGCAAGGCCTTAACCAACTCCGGCATGATCACCTGCCCACCGAGTCCAAGACGGCATAATTGGTGAATATAGCTGATGATTTGCGGCTGCTTCATGCGCTTGGATCCAGTTTTCTGAATGCGAAAATTCTGCCTTGGTTTTTACAGAATCAACTTACCCCCCCATGGTCAGGGGATATTTTTACAGATGATAACGATTTACCGTAACAAGGACAGAAAAACTCAATTTAACGAACCACATCTCAAAAACTGGAGATATTTTATGAAACAGCTTGGACTTATATCATTGTTGCTGCTTGGCCTTTCCGGGCAGGTTGCAGCAATGCCAATTATTAGCCTGATTCCTGACAGCACTAAAATTCACTCGGGAGAAAATTTATATATCGATGTCAATGTATCCGGTCTGCAATCCGGAGGTAGCAACTCACTGTTGGGCGCATTCAGCATGGATGTATTGTTCAACCCGCAATTACAATTCCACCCTGCTGGCAGCGGCGTTTACACTTGGGGTTTTGGCCTCGGTGATGTGGATGCAGGTGAAGCCCTAGTTGGGGACGACATTTCACAGATAGGATCAGGGCTATTTAGTTTTAACAAAGTATCCTTATTAGACACTGTTGAATTGTCTGCTTTGCAAAGCGACAGTTTTAGACTAGCTACCCTGGCGTTCTATTTGCCCTATGGTCACACCTTAGCATCAGGATCATCCATCAACTTCTCAACGGCAAATGTCGTGCTAAGTGATGATTTTGGGAATGAATTGATTACTGGTGTTAATCCAGAGGCTACAGTTAAGATTCCAGAACCGCCGGTGGTTTTGCTTTTGGGGATTGGTTTGATTTTTTTATTTTTCTGCACCCCCCCTAGATTGGAAACGAATAATAAAAACTATAGAACGATACGAAAACTATTCAATAATTTACTATTGTTTTGGGGTATTGCAGGAAGCGGATTTGCCACAGCTCAAGCACAGTTATCATGGAAATTTAATACCATTGCAGAAATAGGTGATACCGCATCAGATGATGGCTTAGCGAGTATTCGACCTTCTCTTCACAATGGAAAAATAGCATTTAAAAGTAGATTCCCTCGTTTTGGATCAATCCTCCCATCGTTATATCCCGGAATTTATCTGGGAGATAGCTCTAACCTTATCCCTATCGTAGGTTCTCCCGATAATTCTGGATATTTTTCAGATGTTTCCGAACCGTATTTAGAGAATGGTCAAGTAGCATATGTCGGTACGATCAATGAGTACATTCCAAATATTCAAAATCACAATGGAATCTTCCTGTGGAATGGACAAGATATCGACACGATTGTGGATACGGGTGTTCCAATTCCCGGTGGGAGCGGGAGTTTTTCATCTTTTTCAGGCGCGTCATTGAGCAAAGGGCAAATTGTTTTTAATGGCAGTGGTGTTTCGGACCAACAAGGCATTTACCGGAGTAATACCAGCATACCCCGGACACTCGATGTGATTGCAAACGCAGAAACTATTATTCCGAGAACGATTGTTCCTCCATTGCCGCCTCAATACGATAGTCGTTTTACTAGCTTTGGGTTATTCCCATCGATTGATGGAGATAGTATTGCATTCATTGGATTCGGACCTAGTCTTGGTATCCTGTCATATCAAGGGGGTGTCTATACTTATAAAGGAGGAGCGCTTAAAGCCGTGGCGGATGCTTTTACTCCCGTTCCAGGTAGGGTACCCACGATTAACTTTAACTATTATTCATTTCAATACTCGCCTGCCATACATAGGGGCAAAGTAGCTTTTAATACCTATGGAAATGATTTTCAAGGCATCTATACAGGAGACGCT
The DNA here is from genome assembly GCA_002928965.1 of Methylomonas sp. Lineage (GTDB taxonomy): Bacteria > Pseudomonadota > Gammaproteobacteria > Methylococcales > Methylomonadaceae > Methylomonas. The sequence continues at coordinate 1,448 of PERU01000015.1, read as the reverse complement.
CCAAACACGCTTGAAAAAGTAGTCGATTCAAGTACCCTAATGCCAGACGGTACAAGCTTATTCGGAAATTTTTCTTACTTTCCGGCAATCAATCACGCAAATGTTGCATTTTCTGCTGATGCTGCTGTTACTAGAGACAATCCAGGCATCTACTTGAGCCTTGCTGGTTCACAACGAGAAACGGTCAAAGTATTTGATAAAAGGAATCTTCCAAACGGTTCAATCATAATGGGGTTAGATCTATTTCATGATGCCATTGATGGTAACTCTGTGGCGTTTGCCGTTGACTTGCGCACAGACCCTAACAATTCTTCCTCAGCAAAAACGAATATTATTCGTGCGGATTTAGTCGGATTTTCTTACCCTGACTTTTCTGGAAGCGACCAATTAAAGCTTAATGGCGCTGCTCAAAGATCGAATAATTTAATACAGCTAACGCCCGATCTGGACAGTCAATCTGGAAGCGCCTTTTTTCCAATGCCTTTCAATTTGGGGCCAAATTCAACTTTTCATACCCATTTCACTTTTCAGATCGGCGGTTCCCGTCCCAATAACGGAGCAACAGATAACGAGAATGGTGCAGACGGCTTGGCTTTTGTAATCCACAACGATCCACGCGGTGCCTCAGCTGTTGGCAATAGTGGGGAGGGCTTAGGTTTTGGGATAAACAACTCTAATGGCAACCCAGTTAGCCCTATTTCTCCCAGCGTGGCGATTGAGTTTGATACTTTTCAAGGAGCTCGTGATCTTGATGGTAATCATGTTGGCTTGATACTCAACGTTAAGGTTGATCAGCATCAGGCTTTGAATCGTCCTGAGTTTTTACTTAACAATGGCGCTTCACGTTATGTTTGGATCGATTATATAGGGGTAAGTAAAAGCTTGAAGGTCTATATAAGCACAGCAGATAGTAAACCTGCGATTCCTGCTATTTCCACTACTGTGGATTTGGCTTCACAGTTCGGCAAAGAAGCTTTCTTCGGTTTCACAGCTGGAACAGGTGCTCGGTTTAACAGCCACGACATCCTTGCTTGGAAACTGGACGTTTTATCGTCCCCTTCTGTTGGCGATTTCAATGGCGATAGTTGTGTTGATCAATCTGATCTGAGCACACTTATGGCTGTTGTTACTAAATCAGGTTCTAAGCCTCTGGTTTATGATTTGAATGGCGACGGCAAGGTCAACATTGCCGACTCTCGGAAACTGGTTACTTTGTTCACCAAGCCACGTGGTGCTGCCTGTAATTAACCCGAGTTCTCGGAGCGGTAACAACAATTCGCCATTGCGTTGACTCCAACACCTGGCGAATTGCTGTCGCGAATCCAACATAGACTTGACGACTTAGTTTACGCCTTTATCATCTGGTGCGGCTACTGAAGCATCGTGATGCGAGTTGTTGTTTCACTCAGAAAATCCACCTCTGATCAGCCTGCCTCCCTTTAAGCAAA
>PERU01000014.1 GCA_002928965.1 Methylomonas sp. | reverse complement strand
GAAATAAGTTGCGATGATTTATAGTATGCTGCCGTTAGGCGCATCTGTCGAATTATCCAAAAAAAGCACCAGGTCTTGCTGCCCAATCAAGCATCTATATCGATAGATTTAACCAACAGGCAGCTATTGACTCAACTGCTGTCGCTGACGCATACAACACGGAGGTCCGCAATTGGCCGGTTGGTAGAGGTCGCCAGCGGCTGCTTTGCAGTCCGCCAGTTTCCAAAATCTGGATTTGGCTGACTGGCCGCTATGGAGAAACGCGACCGTCAAGAATGGGTCGGATGGACTCAGTGACGAACGGCTGCTTTCAGGAATCGGAATTCAATGGCAGTGTGCCAAGAGGTCAGGCGAGGGAACACGTGAAAAAATATGGGCATCCGAAGAAGCTTAAGTAATTGCCATTCGTATCTGGCACTACTTTTTCAATTCCAACGAATCACGACGAGCAACTAAGGTGGGACAATCCACCCACCTCAAAGAACTCAGGCGGTTTCAACCTATAGTATTTATCTTCCACGTCCTTCGACTGCTCTTCATAGGGCTGCGTCATCACGTCCTGAAGTTCTCGAATTAGAGCATAATTTCCCACAGCTGCTTGCTGATATGCCGGCACAACAAACCACTCTCGCAAAATGTACTTTGGGTTTACAAGCTTCATCTGCCTAGAAGTTTCCTCACTGGAACCGCTGAGAAGTGTTTTCCATTTCGCGAGCCACGCTGCCCAACGCTTATCTATCTCTTTGGAGGTAGTATCATGCCCCGCGTCATTGTAGAAGCTTTTCTTGAGTGGGCGAATGTCGTCGGGTACCGACGAGAGCTCGCGGAAGAAAATAGTGTAATCGACAGGCGTTTGCATCATGAGTGTTCCTAGCTCGCTGATTAGTGCGCTGCAAAGTGCCTTATCAGACGCTGTTGTCAAAGCACTAAGACCCAGCTTGGCGGCCCACATCTTTTCCATTTGCGCGTCCATAACTTTCGAGAATCCACTTTGAATCTCGTCGAGCTTTAGCAAATAGTCCTGATGCGATGCCAGCAACGGCCGCAACGACGAACAAAACATATCGAAATTGCGTTGCGCTGCGCTTGGTTGATTCATGAACGAAAAGTGATGACCGCCTCCCGTCCAAGGCTGATATTGGGGGTTAAACACATCGCAAAAGCCGAAGGGGCCATAATCAAGTGTAAAACCACCGACTGCACAGTTGTCGCTGTTGAAGTTACCCTGGCAGAAGCCGACGCGGATCCAGTTCGCCACCAGTGACGTCAGACGGCTACGAAACTCGCGTGCCAGCAACACCAATTTATCGGGAGTTATGAATTGCTTATTGACCACGTCAGCGTACTCACGATCAATCAAGTGCAGCACAATCTTCTCCAGTTCTTCCAGCGCTTTCGGGTGTTCGTTTTTACGGGTACGGCGAGCGAAAAGTTCAAGTTGGCCGACGCGAATGAACGACGGCGCGACACGTGTCGATATGGCGACAGCCTCAGATATAAGCATGTCAGGATTCTCCGAGCGCGAACCCTCCGAGTACCATGGTCGCTTTACCTTCTCCGTTTTGGAAACGTACAAACTCAAAGACCGCGATGTCGGCACGCCCAGTGCGTGCATGTGCTCCTGAGCCAAGAACTCGCGGATACTCGACCGCAAGACAGCGCGACCGTCTGCGCCGCGGCAATATGGCGTGCGGCCGCCACCTTTCAGCTGCATCTCCCAGCGTCGACCATTGATGACGGCCTCAAGCACAGAAATTGCACGACCGTCTCCATATCCGTTGCCAGTTTGGAACGGACACTGCTGAATGTATTCAGTGCCATAGATGGAAAGTGCGTACCCAGTCGCCCAACCGACCTTGCGCATCGGCTCTGGAACCTGAGAGATGTCGCCGGAGAACATGCGGACGAAATCGGAGGACTCTGCCATGCTGTCGGCAAAGCCAAGCTCGGAAAAAAAGTTTTTGCTGTGAGCTACATACTCAGGGTCTATGATTGGAGTCGGCTTGACGGGGACATAATGTCCCGTAAAGACTTGTCGGGGCGCGTGGTCGTCACCGTTTTTTGTCGCGTCAGGGTCACAGTTGAGCGTGTCCATGAGAGAGTAGTTTGCCAACTTCGCAAGATCCTGGAGCATCGATATAGTCGAGGAGGCTTTCTGGGGCAGTCGGTTTGTCATAATTGTTTATGCCAAGGCTCGTTAAGATAAATACCAATACTTTGTATCTGATCCCGTTATTTGTCTAGATATCTGTACTTTCACCAAGTTATAACGGTTCAGCTCAGGCGTCTACCTGAGTGGCTTGTATGGTTTCATATCCCTGTTTTTCAAAATTTATTCTTTGCTAAAGTGAAGCCCGTGGTCACCAGTAACTAGTTACCGGAGGATTAGTCCGATGCGCGCCAGGTACTTTGATACCGTAAACAAGCCTGTATGCTTCTCTGGCCCGATTTTTATTTCGAACAGTCGAATGGGCTTCGAGCCCGAATTTAGCAAGTAAGGAACACTATGACAAACAAAAATGAGAAAACGTGCATCGATGTAGGTAAATTCCAACTGGATCTTTATCGGAGGGAGCGCCATACACATTTTACCGTAAACAATGAAACTGCTGATTCAATTCAAGTACTTAACGGTAGCTGTCTAGGCAGCTGATAATATGAATCTGAAACTTTGCATCGTTGCTGGTTGTGACTCTAAAAAATTGATAGCTGGAATCACAAATTAAAGATATGTTATAACATTTTAATAATAGTTGAAGCTCCAGAATTTATCCGTCGCAATTACCCTCAAAAGTGACGAACACTTATTTATGAGTGAAACGACACAACAACATAACATTACATGGGGAATTGAGGCCTGAATAAAGGCCAACCGATTATTTGTAAAGCAGTCCCTGGTTGTGAACGTATTTTTAGTGTTCCGGTCGTCTGTGAACGGCCATAACCGGCCAAGATCACTATCCAATTTCAATAGGTAAGGTACCCAGTGACCCAGTTGAATGTCCGGTATGGGAACTGCATGCAGACAAAATTTTGGCTGGAAGAACTGTTACGTTAATTAAAACTCACTGCTGTTACTCACTTTTGGGAGCTACCCATGCCAGATCATCGCATTCCCGTCACCGTCTTAACCGGCTTTCTCGGCAGCGGCAAGACGACATTGTTAAACAGAATACTGACCGAAAAACACGGGCAACGCATTGCCGTCATTGAAAACGAGTTTGGTGAAATCGGCATTGACCATGAACTGGTGATCAACGCTGATGAAGAAATATTCGAAATGAACAATGGTTGTATCTGCTGTACTGTGCGAGGCGATTTGATCAGAATTCTGGGTAACCTTGCTCGTCGCAGGGACAAATTCGACCGTATTGTGTTGGAAACAACGGGCATGGCTGATCCGGGCCCAGTCGCACAAACGTTTTTTGTTGATGACGACATCAAGGATGAATTTTATCTGGATGGCATAATCACTCTGGTCGATGCCGGTCACGTGAATCAACATCTTGACGACAGCGACGAGGTCATGGCTCAGATCGCCTTCGCAGATATGATCGTTCTGAACAAAACTGATCTTGTTGATCAGAAGGCACTGAGCTCTCTGCAAGCCCGACTGCGCGACATGAACAAATTGGCGCAGATTATCCTGGCGAACATGGCAAATGCACCGCTTGACAAGGTGCTTGACATCGGCGGATTCGATCTTGGTCGTGCGCTGGAAACCAACCCTGCGTTTCTGGAGCCTGAGTATCCTTTCGAGTGGGGCGGTCTATTCAATTTAAAGGCGGGCGAGCACACCCTTGCGCTTGACACCGGGCCCGACCCGGATATGTCAGCGCTGTGGACGCGCGTCGACGAGGCACGGCCGACCAGCCTGACTGGTCTCGCCGAAAAGGTGTTCCGCCATTTTGCACAGCCTGCGCACATGGCTGGCAATGGCGATCTCATTACTGCGGGTGACATTCACTGGAAATTGCAATTGGCAACAGCCAGCACGCTGCACCTGCAAGTACCTGCGGATGGCATGTATGCCCTGTTTACCCAGCATACGCCCGAGGAGTTCGACACTCGTCTTTACGATGTAAACGAGCACGTGTGCGAGCCGGTGGACGAGCACTTCTTTAATGCAGGTCACATACATGACGACGCGGTCAGTTCAGTCGCATTCGAATTTGAGGGCAGCCTTGATCCCGAAAAGTTCGATGCTTGGCTATCTGTTCTGTTGCGCACAGACGGCGCCGACCTGTTCCGCATGAAGGGCATTCTGGCCATAAAGGGCGACGACAGGCGCATGGTTTTTCAAGGCGTACATATGCTCTTTGATAATATCCCTGGTGCCCTATGGGGAGATGAGGTGCCCGGCAATCGTCTGGTGTTCATAGGTCGCAACCTCAATCGTGACTACCTGGAAGGAGCGCTTAAACAATGCCTCAGCTGATCGCGAAGGGTCTGCCCAATGCACGCTTGTTGTCCCAGATGGTGCTAAGTGAATCTTCAGCAGATATGGGCTGGTCATCCTGTGGAAGTTGGCTGGCTGCTGTCACGACAAGTGGTGTGGTCCATCTTGTTGATGGTGAAACTGGTGCCCAGCATACGGAATGGCTTGCCCATGAAAATGGCGCACTTGCCCTGTGCTGGCATCCCAGATTACCTCTGCTAGCCAGTAGTGGACAGGACGGCCACGTGCGCCTTTGGCATGTCGCTCCTGACCATTCCTGCGCGCTTCTTATTGACATACCTCTCACTGAAGATCCTGCCAACAACTGGATAGAACACCTGAGCTGGCGACCGGACGGTGCACAACTGGCTGCAGCGTGCGGAAAAAAAATACACTTGCTGACACTCGACGGAACCCGCGAGGGAGAGTACACCTTTCCTGGTGGTACGGTCGGCGCGCTATGCTGGCGTCCCAAGGGTGCCCAGTTGGCGGCTGCAGGCTATGGTGGAATCAAAGTTTACAATGTACTTGATCGGAACAGCCGACCTCAGGCGCTGAAGTGGAAGGGTTCATTGTTAAGCCTTAACTGGAGTCCGGATGCACAGGTTATTGCAGCCGGCTGTCAGGACAATTCAGTTCATTTCTGGCGTCTGCCCAAGCTGAGTGATGCCATGATGTCTGGCTTTCCGTATAAACCGGTGCAACTTAGTTGGAGCAAAAATAGCCGCTGGTTGCTGACGGGGGGCAGTTCGCAACTTATTCTTTGGTCGTTTGACAAAAAAGGTCCGGAGGGCAAACCCCCTGTCACTGTTGATTTCCACCAAGAGGCTATTTGCGCAATTGATATTGCCAACAGCGGCCAGATGTTGGCTACTGGGTGCAGAGCAGGAAAAATTGCATTCTGGAATCAGGTGGGTGACTCGACCCCCGCGTTGGAGGCGCAACTTGACAGTCGCGTGGAGCAGCTTGCTTGGTCGCCTCGCAAAAACGCCAAGCGACTGGCATCGACCTCACGTCACGGTACGTTGAGCTTTTGGGAAGCGATTGCTGCATGAATAAATTATATGACCCCTGCCGCGCAATGTGACCAATAGGGTGATGCGAAGCGAAAGTGCGCGAGATGGGGCTATCGCGGTAATTCATCAAGGAGACTGACATGGCCGCAGAAGTGTTTATTCTAAGCGGCGCCCAAAGCGATTTGCCCGTAAAATTGATCGCGAAGGCGGCGGGATGTTTGAACTGTTCCGTGATATTGCCGAAGCCGCGTTTGTCGCGACAAGGATAAAGCCCAAAGCAGTAGAGACCGCGCATGTCGGCAATTTCGTCGGCGAGCTGTTTGCTGGCCAAGGTCAGCTTGGCGGTTTTTTCGAGCATGTTCATCCCGACCTGGCCGGAGTCCTTGCTTCACGCCACTAGGCAGCGTGTGCGTCGGGAAGTATCGCTACCCTCGCTACTAACGCGCAACGGCAACACCGCCTTTCGAAACTCTACTCGCGCGGTCTATCGGTTTGCGCCATCAAGGCGCTTTGGATTACTCAGCGATCGGCAGACGATCGTTGATGAATTTATAAAATGTTTCACTATCATTCTGCAAATGTCATTGATTTGGCGACGGACAAGTGCAGCTCGCGTTCAATTTTCCGTTTTTACACCAGAGGATTCAGACCTTGCTTGAGCAGTTTTCGGTACTCAGATGCTTGCTCCCTGGCTGATTTACTTAACCCCCATATCGAAAACAATCAACAAACCAAAATTCCCATTCTTGTTGAGCTGATTGGAAACAAGCCAATCAATGAAATTTTTCAGGCAGACATCAATGGTTTTTTTGATGACGTGCAAAAGCCATCTGTAAGACGGGACTCAAAAGCATTTCAAGGGTTGCCAATCAGAAAAGGAATGATCCATTTTTGAACCCAATTTGGACTATTAAGTGAACACACGCCTGATGTAAAAGCCCAGTTTGCACCATTATTTATCTAAATGGATTTTATACAGACAACTTTGAGCGTGATATCCAGCCTTACACGCAAATGAGAACAAATATAGAACAATATGCATTTAGATGGTAGGCTATTGCTTCGTGTAATCTACCCAACAGTTTTTTATGCCAAATTTGCCTTTCAAGATCAGTAACCAAGAAGCTCGTTTAGTTTTCAATAACCAACTATCCATCTACAAGCCGAGATTTCCCTTATCAAGAGCGAAGTTACCCTTATTCGCCGGGAAAGTTTCTGCTGGCTTCCCTTCCCCTGCTTCAGATTACGTTGATAAAACTCTGGATTTACACGAATTACTAATTCAACACCCATCTGCAACCTACTTCGTTCGGGCACAAGGCGAGTCGATGCTGGGCGCAGGCATTCATCCCAATGACATCCTGGTAGTTGATCGATGTATCGAACCAGTGCCAGGGAAAATTGTCATTTGTGCATTGAATGGTGAGATGACGGTGAAGCGTCTACAGTGTGAGAACGGTCAATGGAAACTAAAAGCAGAAAATCCTGCCTATTCGGACATCTCCATTTATGACGAGCTGGATATGGTGGTGTGGGGCGTGGTGACCAATGTTATCCATGCCTTGTAATGCAGCCACTGTTAGCCCTGGTCGATTGCAATAATTTCTATGTGTCGTGCGAGCGGGTTTTCCGACCTGACCTGGTTGACCGACCCGAAGTCGTGCTCAGTAATAACGATGGGTGCGTCGTTTCACGTTCACAGGAAGTAAAAGACTTAGGGATAAAAATGGGTGTTCCGCTGTTCCAGATTCAACAACGGGTCGAGCAGCATCATATTAAGCTGTTTTCATCCAACTACGCACTATACGCCGATATGTCGGCGCGTGTGATGTCTACATTGGAAGCGTTCGCTCCCAGTCTGGAAGTGTATTCCATCGACGAGGCTTTTCTGGATTTAACCGGGGTTTACCCCTGCCGCCAAGATCCGATAGCGTATGGTCAACGCATCAAAAAGGCCGTTTTTCGCGCCACTGGCATTCCAGTCTGTATCGGCATGGGACCTACCAAAACACTGGCCAAACTAGCGAATTTCGCGGCCAAAAAATGGAAAAAGACTGGTGGTGTGCTGGATTTATCGGATTCGGCACGCAGAATAAAATTGATGAAGATCGTGCCGGTCGGTGAGGTGTGGGGCATCGGCTCGCGCACAACCACCAAATTAAATCAGCTAGGCATTTATACCGTATGGGATTTGGCAACCCAGCCCACCCAACGCATCCAGGAGCAATTCAATATCGTAGTAGCCCGCACGGTGTTGGAATTGAACGGGATCGCCTGCCTGGAACTGGAGGAAATAGCACCGGACAAGCAGCAAATCGTCTGCTCTCGCAGTTTTGGTCGTCGCTTACTTCACTACCATGATCTTTTTAGTGCCATGGCAGAGTTTGTCAGTAGAGCAGCCGAGAAACTCAGACAGCAAAATTCGGTCGCAGGTTACGTCACAATTTTTATCAGAACCAATATCTTTGCTGAGCACGAACCGCAATATCAGCGTTCGGCCAGTAGGAAACTAGCGTTCCCTACTCAAGATACACGGGTGATCCTGGGTATTGTTGATCGAATGCTCTCAGCCATTTATAAACCCAACTACAGTTACTACAAATGTGGTGTTCAACTCAGTCAAATTCGTTCGGAAACTTCACCAGGACAAACAGAACTCTTTGACTTTACTCACAACAACTTACCAGAGGAAAACAGATTGTTGATGAAAACCGTTGATCAAATCAATCAGCGTTTTCCTAAAGGCATTGCCATTGCAACCACGCGAATTGATGAAACTTGGAAGCCAAAGGCAAGCAGTAAATCTCAATCTTTCACAACCAACTGGAAAGAATTAGTGACTGCTCACTGCAAATAATGCCCCATTAAAAACAGTAGCACCTTGCTTTAAAAAACTTTTACACCTCGGTTTACTGCCGCAGTTTTGTATTGATGATTTTGAGCGCAAATTCACAGTTATCCGGAACGGTTTGGCTTGGTTAGACTTAGAGCCTAAGGGGAGAGGACGAATTGACCACCCTGAGCTTTGATACTAACGGCAAGCCCACCAATGCCGGGTAACACACCACTTAAAGACATACAGATTTGTTTGGCAAGGCCTGACGATATTCCGCCGCTATGTCTGTTATTGGCAATTTTGTTCAAAAGCTAAGGTAATCCCTAATACAAGGTTCGCCGTCTACATTGAGGGATAGGTTAATCCCGCATGGAAGCCATCGCCATACTGCATCGCAAACATCCAGCCGCGGCCAGGACTAATCGCCCCAGTTGCGCCCAGCATCAGTTAATAACGCGTTTTATCTGACAGCCGGTTCCAGGCATCAAAAGGGGAACCGGCATCTGCCAGTTGCATATGGCGCATGAGAATGCTTCTATCAGATGGTGGTTTGGGTATTTCGTCGTAAATAAAACTATCATCAAAGCCGGCCGCAGCGGCGTCGAATCGGTTACAGGCGAAATAAACCGCTTGCAGACGTGCCCAATAAATTGCCCCAAGGCACATCGGACAGGGTTCACAGCTGGTGTAGAGGATGCAGTCTGTCAATTGAAAGTCTGCCAGATACTGACAGGCCGAACGTATCGCCATGATTTCGGCGTGCGCAGTAGGATCGAGACTCGATGTCACACGATTTCCGCTACGGGCAATCACCCGACCATCTTTTACAATCAAAGCACCAAACGGGCCGCCGCCGTTGGCGACATTGTCGCAAGCGAGTGTCACAGCCTGCTGCAGAAACGCTGTATGCATTTACAACCCCAACGGATTTTCAGGATCGATACCGTCCATGAACGGCAGCCGTCGATCTTCGTTAGTAATTTGATAGACCTTGCCCAGCCAGTTATTGAACACAGCTTTGGCCGAGTCGCGCCAAGTAATATCCAGATGCTGGATAATCTTGTCTTCCGGCATGCGTTCAATAGGCTCACCTGACAGTTTGGCCTGTTGAACATGCGCTGCATAGTCAGCCAACAATTGCTGAATCCCGGCATTGAAATAATGATCCGGAAATGGTGGATAATCGCTACGTTCGCCATTGTAAAATCGCAGCACTTCCCGCTTGTATTCTTTCAGCAGACTGATGTCGTCATATTCCGGGTGTCCCTGGAAAAATACGATCCGAAAACCGTCCGGACTGGTCGCCAGATGCACACCCGCTTCTTCGCTGCTCACCAGGACGTTCAAGCCATGTGTTTCCATATCGGCCTGAAAAATCTCGTTATAGCGGGAGTGTGGCACGTCGAATCGGGTGTTAATTTCTGCCATCAACGGATGCCGTCTATCCACCACCTTGTGCGAAAACACCCCCCAGCGTTTATCGGGTAAACGGGTGCGTTCAACGCCATAACAATGCTGAATCAGGGCATGGGTGGCCAGACAGGAACACAATGTGGACGTGACATGTTGCTTGGACCACTCAAACACCTCCGTCAAAGGTTGCCAGAACGACTCATCCTGCAAATGATCATGGGTAACATTGGCACCACTGATAATCAGCGCATCCAGACCGTCCTGCTTGATTTGCTCAAAGCTTTCGTAATATTTGGCAATATGCTCCAAAGCTGCCGGATTACGCTCCAATCCGTCTATGGTGAAAGGATGCACATGAAATTGAGCGATTTGATTACAGGCACCCACCAGACGAAAAAACTGCCGTTCGGTGGCTTCCAGCGCGGCATCCGGCATGATATTCAGCAAGCCGATGTGTAACTCGCGGATACTCTGATGGCTGGCCCGATCAGGAGTGAGAATTTCTTCCCCTTCATCCTGCAGACGCAGAAAAGTTGGTAAATTGGTGTGGGCGACTAACGGCATGACAACAACCCGCTCAAGCTTGCTGACCCGCAATGGCTTGCGCGATCAATTGCATAAAGTCGTCTTCAGTTTTCACCTTGGCCACTTCATCACCATCAACGGTATAGCCGTACTGTTTGGCAATGGCTTCGTAACGCGGCACCCTGGCTTTGAATAATTCAGGGAATACCCAACAGACGAAATCATCCGGGTCGATTTGATCCGTTGACTTGAAACCACGTTCCTGCATGAAGGCAGTCAATTTTTCGTCAACGAATTCCGGACGATAATACAGCGGCTTAGGTTCTTTTTTGGCACGATCAATGATGGTTTGTTCCAGCGCGGGCGGAATCCTGATATAGACAATCAAGGTATGTTGGGCCAAATTTTCCAATACCTCAGGACAATCCAGTTCGCAGACGCTGCCACCGGCATCGTTGATGAAGTGTTTGTAGCCGTAAATAGCTTCGGCTTTATGGATAAAGTCCGGTACGTCGTTCATGGCGGCAATTTCGGCTTTGTGATGTAACGCCTGCCGACGCTTGAATTCGGCCAGGGATAATCCGCCTTTGGCCGGATCGCCGATTTTGCCTAAAAAGCTGGAAACTGGAGCCAGATTTTCGACCGTAATATTGCTGCAGATATAAATCGAATCGGACTTTAACAAATCCCGCAAGAACGGTACGCCCATTGCCTGCTGTTTGATATTGTCCAGAATCGGCTCTTCCAGGTATTTGGTGCCGATTCGATAGTCACCGGAATAATGAAACCATTTATCGCGCGGCAATTTGCTGGATAAGGTGGTTTTGCCAGCACCGGACATGGCCAGCAGAGTAATACTTTTGGATTCCCAGTCCAAAAATTGTTGCGGGGTCATTTTCATATAAGCTACTCAATCCAAAAAATTGCTGATATCCAAATCTTCCTGATCCGGTCTAGCATGTCGATCGGGGTCGGTGTACCCTAGATCGTCCGGCTCCAAATCATCGAATGGAGCGCTCCAATCTTCCGGATCTTCTATGTAGTCAAACGTCGAGGCATACCACGCGTCATTATCGTATTCGCCCAAATCGCCATTGGCGTACTGCACACCGATGGTTTCATCTTTTCCGTCTATTGCTACCACTTTGAAAGTCAGATTGTTTTCAAAGTCCTTATACCAACGGCCTATGACCGGATCAGTGATCGTTGTCATCGTCGCATCCTCGCTGTTGTTGATTGTGGGGTTATCATAGCGGAGTTTGTAGGAAGGATGTAAACAGGCAGACAAAATTTGCGGTGTAATTTCCATTACAATATTCAGCTCACCCACTCATTAAATTCATATCATGAGCGAAGCAAGGATTATCGAATTGGAAATCAAACAGGCTTACCAGGAAGACCTGATACAGGCGTTGAACGGCGTGGTTGCCGACCAGCAAAAACAGATCGGCAAGTTGGAAGAGACCTGCAAGTTATTGCACGACAAAATCAAGAGTCTGGCAATGGCAGAACATAATCCCGGCATTATCGACGAAAGACCGCCGCACTATTAACTAGCCCGGCAGCAACGTGCAATCCCGGCCTTTGTTTCTAAGCTTTTTACAAAAATTTCTTGCCTCAGCCTGATCCAGATTAATCCATTCAGAGCGCCAGCGCGGTTTACTTTTGTATTTGATTTGCACGATTTGCGGTTGACCATTTTTAGCAGCCGGCCCCAGAGCAAAACGCGCCTGTTTCAAGCTAATATCCGCATCAGTTTTTCGGGCATGATCACCCAGCATGATAGCCCAACTATCTCTGGCAGTAGTGCGTTTAAGGGATTTGGCGGCGGTTTTGTTTGTGGTTTTAGTAACTTGACTCTCGCTGATACGCGTGGATTTGTTGGGTTTAATATGAATGGCTTCATGACTGCCAGAACCGGAGTCTGCGCCCATATGCTCCGCACTACCGGCGCAGCGATTTGTGGAGAGTTGGAATGGTGGCCGCTCGTAATTGGTATCGTGCAATTGTGAAACCGGTAAACCCAACGCACCCGCCTGAGATTTTTCGAAACCTAAATCCAGCAAATTGGCCATTTGGTTAAAGCGCTCGGCACTGCTGTGGGCACCTAACAGCACACCGATCAAACGATGACCGCCGCGTTTGGCAGAGGCGATCAGGTTATAGCCTGAACCGCAGGTAAAACCAGTTTTCAAGCCGTCCGCATCAGGATAGGTTTTTAAAATTTTGTTGGTATTGGGCATCACCCGGCCTTTGTAGGCAAATTCGGTGGCGCCAAAGTAACGATAATACTGAGGAAAATCGCGTATCAGCGCTGCAGACAACAAAGCCAAATCCCGCGCGCTACTGATTTGACCTTCATCTGGCAAACCGCTGGCATTCTGAAATGAACTGTTATACATACCCATGCTTTGCGCCTGTTGCGTCATCATGGAAGCAAAGTAAGATTCCGAACCGCCCAACCTTTCCGCCAAAACCACCGCAGCGTCATTGGCGGAACGGGTGGTGACGGCCATGATGGCTTGCTCGACATTAATGGTTTGACCCTTAAGTAAACCCAGTTTGGACGTGGGCTGACGCGCAGCATGCCCGGATACGGTTAAGGTATCGCGCAAACTCAAACGACCCGCTTCGATGGCTGCAAAGGTCATATAAATCGTCATGACTTTAGTCAAGGAAGCCGGATACCAGCGATGAGTGGCTTCCACTTCATGCACTACCCGACCGCTATCGGCATCTATCACGATAGCCGCATAACGGGCTGATACGGGAAACGTGCCAAACAGCAAAAAGGTAAGGATTAATAAATTGAGCTTTGTCTTGACGGCAATATTCAATGGGATAATTCTCTGCAGATAAATGACCTAAATATTTGATAGTGCATTTAATCAGAATTATCGATTTCAAAAAAGACCCAATTCACTCGATTGTGTGTGGACTTGATCTGTTGTTCCATTTTATTGATGACCACCACTGCATCGGCTACCGATAGATTTGGCAAAAGCTCTGCTTTAACAGCCACCATCACTTGTCTACCATGGTTAATGGCCCAGACATTCAAGACTTGCACAACTTCGGTTTGCTGTTGCAAATACGCTCTGACAGAGGCACGCACCTGAACATCGGTTTCACCCAGCAACAATGCGTGCACTTCCCGGCCTATCAAAACAGCGACTATCACCAGCAACACACCGATCAATATAGAGCCGACGGCATCGTAAACCGAATTGCCAGTGACCATGGTCAATCCCAGCATCAAAGCCGCAATGACCAAGCCCAACAATGCCGCCAAGTCTTCGCCCACCACCACCATCAATTCGCTGGAATGGGTTTCTTTGAACCATTGCCACAAACTGCGCTGACCTTTTTCGTCTGCCAGCACATTCAAAGCCCCCTTTAACGAAAAAAACTCCAGCACTACTGCAATCAGTAAAATCACTAAAGCCACTGCGGCATTTTCAACAGCGTGATGCTCACCCAAGCGTAAAAAACCCTCATATACGGAAAACAGACCGCCGACAGAAAACAACGTAATCGCCACCATCATTGACCAGATATAAGACTCCCGACCAAAGCCCATCGGGTGCTTGTCGGTTGCCGACTTTACGGCTCGACGCATGCCAATAAACAACAACACCTGATTCCCGCAATCGGCAAAGGAATGAATGGCTTCCGCCAATAACGAACCTGATCCGGTCCACATGGCGGCACCGGTTTTACTAATGGCAATACCTAAATTGGCAGCAAACGCATAGGCAATGGCTTTCGTGGAATTATCGTGTGACATATAGATGTATTGGATATGAATATTAAACAGAACTGAGAGGATCGATCACCGCAAAAACTAGCCTTCGCCTTTGATAACCATCTCGCCATATTCCTCAATGGTAATCAGGCCTCCGTTGCGGTCGGCAATCAATTGATCTTGCGCCGACAAACTGTCCTGCAACAGATCAATGCGTTTCCATTGCGGATCGGGCGTGGTTTGCCCTGATTTTGGCACATATTTGGACGATGCAATACGTTGATAGCGGTGAATATAACGTGGGCAATTGATGAATATTTCTGTGATATTCACTCTAATTATCAGCTTGGCTTCAGGATATGCCGCCATTAACTCATCGCTTCGATCAAGGCAGGCATCACCATGTACTCGAACCCGATGCGGTGTTTCAAAATCGATAAAAAGCAAACCGACCTTGGCATTGCCGACAATATTGCCGGTCGACAAAAACATGCCGTTACCGTCATAAATCGGAAATGCCAGCGTCTGACTATCAACCACTTTGACCAAGCCTATGTCGCCACCTTTATAAGAGCAGGTGGGATAGCCACGGTGATCGATGCTGGTTAAAAAGAAAAAATCCCGCGACTCGATAAAGCCTTGCTGTTCTGGGGCCACGTCCGGAGTAACGATCAATGCGTCGACCCGATCCGCTAAAGCGATAGAATCAAAATCCTCTTGCAAGGCGCGGTGCTGTGGGCCGTATAAATCGCTCATCTGTCGTTCCGTGGTTTATTTACATGACAGATTTTAGACCATAAATCCGCAGGTAAGCGGGTAGAAAAACATCAACAGGCAGATCGATTTTTTCCATTGCTTGGTATACGCCGACTCTGAGCTTGACGCTTTTGTTGCCAGCGCATCACGCCTGTGACAAATAACAGCGGACAGCTCAAGCCTGTCAATAACACCAACAGCCTGCCCGGCATGTCAAAGGCTTCGCCAGAGTGTAAGGGGTGCAGCCAATGAACGAAGGTATCGCCAGCGCTAAATTCGATCGGGTTATGCACTTTCAAAATATCACCCGAATACTGATCAATCCAGACATTGGTTTTGGGAAAGCGTCGACTGACTTCACCGGCTTGAAGAAGATTGATGCGAAAACTGCCTTGTGCATCATGTGGGGTTTCTATCCAGCGTAACTCGGCTTCTGGAAAAACCGTCTGCGCTATGCTGACCGCCTGATCGATGCTAATGATTGATTTTGTTGCCAGTGGTGGCAGTGATTGTGGCTTGGGCGGCTCTTCCAACGGTGAAAAAAAACCGATGATGGGATTGGCGTATTCCGGTATTTCCAAAAAAATACCGGAAAAAGTCAACACCAGCATCACCACCAATCCATACACTCCGGACACCTTATGTAAATCGTAAATAAAGCGCTGTCTGCTGGACTTGGGCTTGATGGTCAGTGCCCCGCTCCATTTACCCGGCCGTGGCCACCACAAATACACTCCGCTGAGCAGTGACAACAACAGTAAGCCACCGACAATCGACATAATGATCTTGCCGGTATGTGCCAGCAGCAGCGTGTAATGCAGATCATAAATCCAGGTCATGGCAAAATCGCCCCAAAAGCGTTTTTTCACGACCTCACCCGAGTAAGGATTAACCGAAACCAATAACGGCGCAAAGCCCATGTGCTCGGTTTCCTGCGGTTTGTAATAACGGGCAGTCAGCATGCGCTCTGGGTTTTGGGGGATTTCCAGCCGCCAGCCCCGCTGCCGTTGCGGCTCAGACTGCCGAATCGCATCGAATAGCTGTTGATATGACAAACGCGGAGTGGATGATTCTCCAACCACCAAATCAGGATTAAGAAATTCGTCCAACTCCACGTAAAACACCAGTAGACTGCCGGTAATACCAACCATGGCAACCAGCAGTCCCAGACTCAACCCCAGATAAAGATGGATGGTCAGCCACCATTGTCGGGAGTTTTTAGTTCGGGCCACCATATATGCCCTCCTACAAGTCGTATCTCATGTTAACGGCACCGTAAAATGCAATGCCGTCTGCGGGCGAAAACAAGGGCTGGCGATTTGCACCGATATAGGTTTCGTCATACCAGACATAATCCCTCTGGGTGTTGGTCAGGTTTTTGGCTTGAAATTGCACGTCAACATGCTTGGTTACTTGATAACCCAAATCCAGGTTTAGCAACGCATATTCGCCATATTCACCAGCAGCATTGGCTTGATCAACAAATACATTGCCCTGTCCGGACGTCCATAAAGATGACTTTAAAGCAGGAGTAATTTGGTAATCAATTCCTGCCGAAAACAAATAATTGGGCGTATTAACGATACTGTTGCCTACCCGATATTCATAATTATCGACCACAAAAACACCCGCTTCTTTGATTTTAGCCTCTTGCAACGAATAGGCCGCCCAAACGCTAACCGCCTCTACAGGATTTACTTTTACTTCAACATCCACACCTTGCCGCGAGGTTGATCCTAGGTAGGTAGCATCGTTTGAATTCAAGTTTCGACTGACTTCGTTGCTTGCAATCTGCTGCCAGTAAGCAATACGCCCTTCCACCCAATCAACCGGCTGTAATTTAACCCCGACTTCCCAGCCGTCATTAATGGAAGGCCTTAAACTGGCAGCCTGCGCATTTCTAAACGTTGCTGCCCCCAAACCTATCTGGAAAGTACGCCCCCAGTTACCATAAAGACTGTAACCATCGATCGGCGTAATCACTGCACCAATTTTAGGCTGGTGGATCATGCCATAGTCGTTAACCGGAAAATGCACAGCGGTGCCGGTAGCGCGATTGATCAAACCATCGCTATCGATAGCATCAGCCCGATAACCGGGAGTAATCTTCAACCAACGGGTAGGTTTGATTACGGCTTGAACGTAGCCGCCATAGTTCAAAAAACCCCAGCTTTCATCATTTCTTGTGTAAGTTGATGGATTAAAAGTTGGCACGCCACCGACCAGTCTGGAACGCACCCTATCAATAGTTCTGTACTGCTGATACTGATTCTCTTGTTGCTGAAAATCAAAACCCGTTTCCAAAGAAAAATCATCCAGCCAATTGATTTCAGGGTGATAAGTCAATGAGGTCATGGCCCCGTATTGCGTTTCATCTCGTTGGCGTTCAGTTTGTTGAAAAGCCGGCTCAAATTTGACAAACCGCTCGTCTTTCCAGTTACTGCTATACGCTTTGGTTGACCAAAATAATTCGTCGGTCAGATTAACATCCAAATAGGTGCTGACCTGCCCCATTTGCCGTTTACCGCCATCGGTAGCATTTCTTGCCAACGACCGAGTCTGGCTGAGCAATTGTTCCTGATAGGTCAAATAACCGGGCTCTTCGGCATTGGCATCACTCCAACGCACACTTAAACCGACCTTAAATTTTTTATTATCCGGCGTGAATGCCCATTTACCGGAGAAACTGTTTTTCTCGCTATCGCTATGTTCCCGATAACCATCGCTGGCACGGTAAGAAATCGCATAGTTTTGGCTAAAACCATCTTTCTCGTATCCCAAGCCTGATTGAACCTCGTGGGTATTAAAACTGCCATAACTGACACGGCCTTTCACATAACTACCACCCTCAGACGTGGTGATATTGGTACTACCGGCTATGGCATGCAATCCGTAACGCGGGTCATTGGTCCCTCTGACCACCTCGATTGACTCGATGTCCAAAGGAAACAATGAATCAATAAACTCCATATTGCCGGTATTGCTATTGCTGGGGATACCATCTATCAAAAGCTTAACGGCATTCACCCGGCCTTCGCCGTTAAAACCGCGAAACGACAACTTACCCGTAGTAATACCTTGACCATATTGAGTAATCTGCACGCCCGGCATTCGGTGGTAAAGATCATAGGCGTTGAGGACGTTTTGATCGGCAATTTTATCGGCATACATCACATCCACTGAGGTAGCAATATCACGACTGGTCAATTTGCCGCCTTCCTGTTGATCAGTCACCGAAACCTCACCCAGTTCAAACACCGAATCATCCTTGACTGTTTTAGCTTTGGCAGCAGAAACTTTTTTAACGGCAATAACGCCATCACCCACTTGCTCGTATTGCAGATTGTTTTTGGTCAACAGCTTTTGCAAAGCCTGTTGCACAGTCAACTTGCCTTTCAGCGCATCGGCTTGCAGATTTTGCACGAGGGAATCGGCGTAAATCAGTTTGGTATTGCTGGATTTTGCCAAGCTATCCAGGGCAGCCGCCAGCGGCTGAGCTGGAATATCAAAATCGATAGCAGCCTGTTCCGCAGAAGCAAGCTCCATAGCGGTCACCATCATCATGGCTAAAAGCGACTGGCTGCGACGCAGTTTTTTGATAGCTACGCCTGACTTATCTCTAACACTCATGCTTATCTCCATTATTTTTTAAGTCTAAGGCAGACTTACTGCCTGCCATAACTTAATAACGATGGAGCTTGCTCAAACTGGACAATTATTTTCGAGCTGTGAAACTGGATGTTGAAAAGTCACAGTTTCACATGCAGCTTATGCGGTTTTTGGCTCGACGAGTGGCCAAGCTAATAACGCCTAGGAGTCTGTCCGAGAATAGGAATCGTCGCGAGGGAAAGCTATTTTGAGTCAGATTTTTTGATCATTTGAGGCGAATAGTGGCGCCATTTAACGAAAATGAGCGGGGAATCTGGCCACAAGGGCTTTTCCGTAGCAGATTCTCTATTCTCGGACAGGCTCCTAACTGCTCTTCTGACCAATCCGGCATGTTGCTGCGTAGACAGTCAATGCCACGCTGACGGTCTTTTTCTGCACTGGGTGCTTGACGGTGCCAGGTGATGGCGACAGCATTTTTGTGCTCACCATCCGGGGTGACATCAATCCGATAGCCTTGGACACTTTCCATACCAATCGCTGATTGGCTCCATTATTCATCGATATACCAACGGCGACCTGACAAAATGAGGATTTTGAACAGGATCGAAGAAAATATTGAAATCAGATCTTTCAGGCAAGCACGGTAAACTAGAGGCCGTTATCCATTCAATTGAAGTCACTTAAAATATAAGGCCGCTGGCTTCTTTGGGTTGGAATCTGCTTGTTCAAAATCGGTAACAACCCAAAACAAACAGCTGCTTTCTTTTAAGTGTCCGCCTGTTCTTAAGGCTCCGGAGTGTCGTCCACTTCGATATCGACCATCATAAAACGGCAATGCAGCAGCATCGATAGCTTCAGACAACCCGCTTAGTCTTCGCGCCTCGATAACTCGATAACCTGTTTTTGCCGCCTTACCCGCACCGGCAACGTGGCTTCCACTGCGCGTAAAAACGGTTGTAGATCGGCAAGGTTAAAACTGCCGGATAGGGTTTGAGTGGCTAAGCTTGCATCGGCAAATTTGAAATGCACCGGATGATGGCGCTCCATCTCTGCAACCACTTCCGACAGTGGCGTATGATCAAAAATCAGTTTGCCATCAACCCAAGCGGCTTGCTCAGCGGGCTGTATTTTTTCTATTGGTTGCAGATAACCGAATTGATCCAAGCGCCGACTCTCGCCGGCCTTCAAGCTGTAACCGAGCCAAGCATGATTTTGCTTAAGCTCCACCGCCCCTTCCAGCACAGAAACCCGCACCGTTTTTGCCTGATATTGCACATTGAAACGTGTGCCAATATCCCGAATCTGCAACTTATCGGCCTGCACCGTAAAAGGCCTTAGCGGTTCATGCGCCACAGTAAACAAGGCCTCGCCTTCGAGTA
This sequence comes from Methylomonas sp., assembly GCA_002928965.1. Classification (GTDB taxonomy): domain Bacteria; phylum Pseudomonadota; class Gammaproteobacteria; order Methylococcales; family Methylomonadaceae; genus Methylomonas. The sequence continues at coordinate 73,633 of PERU01000014.1, read as the reverse complement.
AAACCATTTGGCGGCGACACCATGTGATTCGACTTGACAAGCGACTGGCTGCATTGATTTCAATGCTGGAGCCATCAGCCAATCTAACAGACCGCCGCTGACCAATCTCAGTGATATGAATCTCGGGCACGACCCGATAGTCCAACCACCATCCCATGCCCAACGCAACAGCCAACAGCAAGGCAAAACCACTACTTTTGCTAATCCGAACTGCTCGGGATCGCCCTTCACGAGCCACATCCAGCTCTGGAATAACAGTGTTTTTTATTGGGTTAAGATCCAGCCAAAGCTTTTCCGCCTCGGCATAGGCTTGGGCATGCGACGGATGCTTATTCAGCCAGCGCTGAAATTTTTCGTGCTGTTGCTGATCGCAGTCCTGGCTTTGCAAGGACACAAACCAAGTAACCGCCTGCTCGAAACTGCGCTCACTGAATGCAAAAGATGCAGCTTTCATCTCAGGCCGGCACCAAGCCTAAACGACGATGACAATGCAGCATGGCCTTTACCAGATGCCTTTGCACGGTTTTTTCAGAAATTGCCAATTTATCGGCAATCTGTGCGTAGCTTAATTCATCGATTTTTCGTAATAGAAACACGTGCCGGCATTGCGTAGGCAGCGCTGCTATGGCGTCTAATAACAACTCGCATTGTTGGCGCAACATTGTCATGGTTTCAGGGTGCGGTTTGGGACACTCCCATTCCAAGGAGTCATCTAAAGGCGATAGGTAGTTACTGATACGTTTGTCGTAGCGCAGAAAATCAATCGCCAGTCGTTCTGCGGTTTTATACAAATAGCCGGTTAAATTGTCGGCATGGGGTATGGCACCTTGCCGCAGCAGGCGCAAATAAGTCTCCTGACTCAAATCCTGAGCCGTATCCGGGCAACGCACTTTTTGCAGCAGGAAATTCATGATGCTTTCGCGGTGATCGCGAAACAATACGGCTACTTGATGATGATCGACAAAGGCACTGGGCATTCTTCAAACCGGGATATTTAACAAAAACAGTAACCCAAAAATTAAGCAATTCCCGGACCGAGTAATGTTAATAATTAAATAACAAGGCTTTAATATGTTTTACCCTAAAATCAATCGATGAAAATAAGTCATTTCACACACAATGATATGGCATATGCCTTATTTTATTTTCATCCCAATCACTCCCATCAGAACGAAACAGACTATGCCTGAATCCTTGAATTTGCTATATGATGCAGCCATCTACCAACGAAACATGGGGTCACTATGAACAAGCTAAGGGCACTGGGTATTGGACAGGAAAATCAGGATCAGCAGGGTATCAAACGACAGCTGCATCTATACATCAATCTTAAACTGGCCTCCTGCGGCCAACCCATCTGTAGCGATGCGGATTCAGCAGCTTTCATGGATACAGCGCAGGATTTACTGAACAGCTATCTGGAAAAAAATCGCCTGTTATCCGGCTCTTCGCTTTACCCAGCCGACCGTCGCATTCAAAATTTTCTGGATCGTTATTTGGGCGACCTGGGCCTGGATAAAGTCCCCAGCCTGCCGACCATGACCTTCGAATTGGATAAACATGGTGTAGCCCGCGAATTGTCTTTGCCGCTGGGTGCTGACGAATTCAAATCGGAAATCGTTTCCAGTTATCGCATCAAACAAGGCGTATTGCATAACCCGGCCAGCGACCGCCGCACCACCGAAGGCTCTTTTCATATAGCCGATGGTGGCTTGCCTGTTCCAGGCGATAAAAAACAGGTACCTAAAATTGCTTTCGCCAAGATGCTGGAACAGGCCTTAAAACCGCCAGCAGACATGATGATCGTGCCGTTCACCGCCAATCAACCGCAACCTGCCCGCATGTTTGCTTCGTTGTTACTGCGGCCCGTTGTTTGTCCGGAGATTCCTGGCATGGAAGCGGAAAAGTCCATGGAAATCCGCTTTTTCGCGCCCGGCAATCTGGTCAGCAACTTGGATTTTGTGGAAAGCATCTTCGGCAATGGCGGCAACCCGGCCCTGCCGGAATGCGATGCCGCCCTGGACATAGAGCACTGGAGCGGCCATAGCGGCTGCGTAATTTTGGCACCGCATCTCACCAAACTGCGCAAAATAGATGTGGGCTTGCCACACTGGGATAACGCTACCGAACGAGAACGCATCGATGGCATGTGCTGGCAGCAGGAAGACGAGCTGTATAACAATGGTCAGGCATTTAAACTGTGCGCCCGCGATGCATCAGGCGTGATTGTCACCATGCTGGCGGACAATTATTACGGCTATTGCAAAAAAGAAGTTAAAACCCAAATCAGTTACGCTGCCAACCTGTTCGGTTTGACCGAGGAAGAACATGCCGGGGGCGCACTGGCTTTTGAGCGCATCAATCATGGTGACGAATTCGGCTTGGGTAGCATGACCCGAGAAGCCGGTTACGATTTCGATGAGATGGCTTATCACTACGGTGCCATCATGGAGGTGCAGTCAGAAGGCTACGCGATTGACAAGCAGTTTCCCGACATTATCTATGTGCCGCAAGACTTGCGCATGAATCTAAACAGCCAGAAAATCACTTGGCTCAAAAATGGCCAAAGCCATAGCATTCGCCTGCAACCCGGCAAGATTTACATTCAGCCTAACGGTTACAAGATCAAGATGTGCAAACATCCCGGCGCACCTTCCTGGCGCTTGATCGGTACTCGCCCCGAAGGCACTTTCTGTCATAAGCCCTGTACGGTATCCGGAGGCGGTAAATCCGAGATTTCCAAATCCATCGAAGATGCGGTAATTTACGGCCCCTTGTTTGTGGATGACCTGCAACGCGATTTGGATCGGGTTCAGGAAATTTTCGACAAAGACTACACAGAGCGTTTTTTAACCACGCATAACACCGGCAAAAGCCGACCCTTGCTCAGCGCTGAACGCAGCTTGGGTTCGGTGATTAAACTGATGTCCCCCTCGCCCACCTATAATGCTCAGTTCAATGCCTGGCTGAAATCCATTCCACCCAATATTCTGGCGTTGGTGTTTTTGATCAAACGCTTTTATCGAAGCGAATGGGGCAATCAATGGCGGGACCATTTATCCGTGGACATTATCGATGGTGCGCCCGGCCATGAATTAAAACTGGATCAACGCAAAATCGTCGCCACGTATTTACGGGTTGGTTTTGATCTGGAAGGCGGCTGGCGAACATTTAAAGTTCGTCAGGATTATCTGGCCTGTGAAAAGGTACAGATGGAAGATGACATCAGCGCTTCGGTGGTGGTGCCGGTCAAAGCTATCAAGCCCTGGCTCTCGTTAGATCCGCAAGATCATAGCGTCAAGCTGGTCCGTAACTGCGAATATAGACTGTTCCAGCGCCCGGACGACGCCATCATCCCAGGTTACGACAAGCAAACTGAAGCCAACATGTCGGCACAGGGCAACTTCATGGCTAACTTCGAGCCGCTGAATCCTGAAAAACTAGCCGAAGTCGTTGAAGACGTGATGACGTTCTCCAACTTTACCGATCCGATGCGCACGTTTTTGGCCGAAGCCTATCAGCAAAAGACGCCTTATGTGGTGTCATCGGCGCATCCACGCATTGTCGACGGCAAACCCTCCAAAAACCCGCGTTACCTGGAAACCCGCGTGGATGTGATCAGGCCAATGCGCAAATACGTAGCAGAAATTGGCGCGCGACTGCATCGTAAAATCCCCTTGCACGACCCACTCTTGCACCCAGTGGATGCAGTATTGACGGGACGTCGAAATAATCCACCCGATGGACCCATTCGTGCTTTGTCTGTATACAATCCGATTCATTATCAGGATTTGCCGGAATTGTTTATGGACTTTATCTGTTCGCTGACAGGTAAGTCGCCATCCACCACCGGCGCGGGTAGCGAAGGCGCGCTGACCAAAGGTCCTTTCAATGCCCTTAGACCAACCGCTGACCTTAACAATGCGCTGGTGTCCTTTATCCTGACCGGCTATTCGGGCTTTTCCAGTTCAGCGGGTCATATCGGCCCGGACATTCGGGTCGACCATGACATCAGTTTATTGATTCCGGAAATTTGGTCGCGGTTGTCGCGCGAAGAACGCCAAGCTGAGTTTCTGCTGAAACAAGGCTATCTGGAACCGTTAAACGATTTTGAACATAACGGCAAAATTGTCCTGGCCAGTCGCCTGGGTTATCGGATTACCAGCCATTTTGTGCATGGTTTGATGGGAAAAATTTTTGACAATCCCTTTGCAGTGTTTACTGAAGAAATTTTGCAGCCTGAATTGCAGAATCTGGAGGTATTCGTCGACGGCGTCAACAACATCGTAGAGACACAGCAACGGGTTGCCCAGCGGTATATTGACGATGGCAGTATAGACGATGCCTGCCCGCCTTTATTTGCCTTGCTACATATTATGGCCGAAGGCCATTATCAGGGAATGGATGCACATCATCCTGACATACGCGCCATGTTTAGCCGGGAATATTTACTGAACTCCGACTGGTATGCGGAGCGTTTGCACATCAAACAAATGCGAGACATTGACCTTTGGGAGCGCCATGTTGCCTATCTGGATAAACAGCTGCATGACGCTCAGCATAAAACCGCGACAGCAGCCGATTTACCTCTGCAACAGCGCCGCCAACAGGCCGCGCAAAAACTGGACAGGCTAAAAAGTCCGGACTATTTGAAAACGCTGGTCGGCACCTTAGGCGCGGATCCATTAGGTCCATACCAATCCGTCAAACCTTAGGTACAACATCGCACGTATCCGGAGCACCGTCATGACAATCGATATTCAATGGGACAAACGTTTTGAAGTGGGTCACTTGCGTATCGATCATGAACACCAGGTATTTCTGGATTTGATTCGTAGCGTTTCTCTGGCATCTGAGACCAACGAGCCAAAAATCTGGTGCCTGCGATTGCTAAACGAGGTAAAAAAATACGCCGACTTTCATTTTTTCAGTGAAGAGAATCTGATGTTGAGAGTCGGCTATCCGGATTATCCCGAACATCAACAAAAGCATGCTGAATTACTCGCCCTCCTGGACGAGCGCATCCATGCCTATACCACTGACCGTATCGATCTGGATGCGGTGGTGGTTTACATGTTTGACTGGTTTGCCATGCACACCACCAAAATGGATAAAAAACTGGGTAAATACATCGAATTGAATGAACGCGAGCAACATGCAAGCAAATCCAGCGAAACCTAAGCCCAATTTGCTTCAGTCCAAACATCAGAATTAACCACGAAGAGAACGCTGAGAACACACAGTAAATTCAAGCCATTGAATGAATCCATCCTGCGTTTTCATCTCCTGTCGGGTGACAAAATTTGTGAAAAACCGCACCCTCGTATTACGATGAAATCCACCTGTGACGTGGACCGGCCAGTAGCAGAATCTTTAACGTATGGCCGCTACCAAGCAAGATTGCTCTGCAAGACCGGTTCCTTATGCTTGACTTTATGCCCGTTATTTCTAAGTATGAAAACAACAACACAAAAAAGGTAAGAACATGAACATTAGATTAAAAAAATACGTGCTTGTCGGTTATTTAGTGCTGTTTTTTGGCGCTGCGAACCCTGTTGCAGCAGTTACAGAACCTCAAATTGCGTTGACGACGGAAGCGACTAATGATGCCATTGTTAACCTTGAAGCGGCATTGAAAGCGGTGACTGAGGATAAGCTGGATGAGGCACAAAATTATATTGATGCCACGCGGAGCTCTGCCAGCGACATCTTGGGCAGGTGTTCGGTTGAAGCAAAAAAAGAACGCGGTTCCAACGCACTTAAAAATGCGCGCCGTCAAATTAAGAACGGTGATTCAGTAGCTGCCGAGGCTTCTTTAAAAGAAGCGATTAAACTTTTTAAATCGTTACTAATGTCCGTTAATAATACAGGGCAACCCAGTTTGTTTAAGTGATTCAAACCGCATCCTATCGGGGTGCCAAGGCAGCCGTAGGCGTAGGGTGTGGTGAGTTTACGAACCGCACCAATCGCGAACGATGCGCTTCACGCTGTTCAGCAGATCCTGCGGCCCTGTATCCCAGCAGAGTAACTGAGGTCGTCAGGCAGGACAGCAATTCTTAATTCGAGACCCCGTCTTCTGTATTGGCATGCGGTGCCTGTTTTTAGCACAATCCCATGAGCTCATTTTTTGATACAGTACATCATCAGAATTGATGCCGAGAAAACACTATGAGAACCACTGTCACCATAGACGATGCGTTGTACCAAAAAGCCCTGGAAATGGCCGATCCGGACATGGATAAAACCGAAATCTTCCGGGAGGCAATGAAAACCTTCGTCCGAATCCAGGCTGCTAAACGCTTGGCTGCCTTGGGCGGAACTCTGCCGGAGATGGCCGATATTCCCCGAGAACGCGGCCAAACCGAACCGTCTGCATGATATTGGTCGATACCTCGGTTTGGGTTGACCATTTCAAAAATCGACACGAAGACTTGGTCGGCTTGCTTATTTCCGATTCGGCGTTGATTCACCCGCTGATCATTGCCGAATTAGCCTGCGGTACGCCACCCGCGCCGAGAGCCCAAACCCTGAATAACCTCCGCCAATTAAGGCGCTGCAATCAAGCCGGTTTGCAGGAAGTGGACGAATTTATCGAGCGGGAAGCGCTATATGGCTTGGGTTGCGGGCTAATTGATTTGCAGTTGCTGGCCTCGGTTTTGATCACGCCCGGCGCAAAGTTGTGGACGTTAGACAGGCGCTTGGCGAGATTGGCCGAACGTTTTGGTGTGGCTTATCAAGCAGAGCCGACGGCGAAATGATTTAAATGTGTCCCGCGCGGTTCGTTACCTCACTGCACGCTACGAGCTATTGAATTAGAGGTATTGATGGATTTATATATTACAGACTCAACTTTAGACAAAGCAGTGTCCACGTTGAGTATTACAGATTCAATCACCTATATTGGACTATTCTGCTTAGTTTTAATTGTACTGGTACTGTGTCGAACACGAGACTCGGCTATCTCGTCGGATGACCAAGCGGTGCCTATAGCACCATCGCAACTGAGTCTCGAGGAGATAGCTGTGCTTTCAGGTGGACAAGGTCGATTGGTCTATCTTGCGATCGCTCAGCTCTATATCGATGATCACATCCAATTAAAACGTAATTGGTCCGGGGAATTAACGTGGCATTCCGTTGATTCGGGGCCTTCGCAGCCAGGTCTAAGCCAAGACGTTTTCAGGGAAATCTCGATTTATAAAGATTATTGGGCCGCTGTTGCTCCGTACCTTGACAAACACGTTAAACGTTTAAGGTCACTTGGGCTACGCCATTGCCATCAATCAATCGATCGGTCTGCCTTGGATTACATCGCTATAATCTTTTCTGGATTTTGGGTAATTCAAGGCTTAGGAATCCCTTCCTTTATCATAATCATGCATGCGATTGTCAGCATCATTGTGATGATTGCTACAGATTGCAAAAACACTGTCACTGCTCAGAATCTTCTTCGACAACTGCATGAGGCGCATCTAGAGACAGTCGATCAAATGCCCGGCATGGTATCTGAGACAGTGTTGATGGGATTTGCTCTGATGGGTAATGATGCCATCGAAAGGTATCCTGAATTTGATGATCTCAACCGGTACATTGAAGCTTTGGAGCTTAAAAAGCACCTATTTTGAATAAAAACAACGCGGTAACGTGCGCTAACTATATATTTGCGTAGGATGTGCTGAGGCACGAAGCGCATCAATCAAGGAAACTCCATGGCCGATGCACCTAATGCAGTCGGCATAACCTATGCCTGCCTTTGGCATAACGGGACATATATCCAGCCAGGTAGGCTGGCGCATGCACCTAGCCGGAGCACATCCCTATCCCATGCTTTTGAAATAGGGCTTATGTATCGACCTTTATCTGCACGGATCGGCTTTCGGCCTGAGCGGCGCACAGGCAGGCGCCGAAGATAAAGATGCATCCGGAGAAATAAATCCACAGCAATAAGGCCATGATGCCGCCGAAGGCACCGTAAACGGCGTTTAAGGTGGCGAAATCGTTCAGATAGATCAGGAACACGCTTTCCGCCGACTGCAATAATGCCGTCGCGCACAGTGCCGACATCCAGACTTCCGCAAAGCGAGTGGGTCGATTGGGCGCCAACCGGAAAAACAGGCTCAAACTGAGAAACACGACCAGCGACGCCAGAAAATAACTGCCTAAGGCATACAGCCAGGCGCTGAAATCACTGAGTGGAAACAGCCAATTTCGGGCCATTTTCACCAACACGGGCAGCGCGACGCCCAGTAAGACCAAACTAACCAACATCACCAGAAACCCAAAGCTTTTGAAGGGTAGCCGCCACCAGTTGGCGGTTTCAGTGCCCCAGGCTTGGTTAGTGGCCCGAATCAGAGTGGCAAAAAAGCCCATGGCCGCCCAAATCAGCATCAGGAAGGCAATAGTACCGGCCTGACCCCGCGCTTTAATCACGCCGGAAATGGTACCGAAAATGTAGCGCTGCATTTCGCCGGTTATAGGCACGTAGTTTTCAATGAAGGCAATCACCACTTCGCCGGCCTGCTCTCGGTCGATAAACGCCGAAGCCAGGGTGACGATGAGAACGATTAAAGGAAACAGCGAGAAGAATGCATAGTGGGCAAACGCCGCCGCCGACTGAGCCCCGTTGATCTTAGAAAAATTATTCACGGCTAGGCTGGCTAGGCGCCAACCTCGACTGCTGCTCAGACTGAACTGCGGGTTAGCTATGTTCGGCGTGGCCTTGATCGGCAGTTGAGCCTGCCGTACCAGCTTCACCACCTCCATTACCAGCAACGGAATAGCCCCCAACGCAACCAGCAGCACACAATCTTCGAACGGCACGGCTGAGGTTTTCAGGAAGCGCCCCAGCATCTGGTTATGCTGACTCCATACTTGCAAACCGAACGAAACGCTAACCACCAGCAACAGGTTGAGATTCGTGAACAGCGAGATGCGCCAGACCGGCTTGGTTTCGCTTCGGGCACCGAAGGCTCGCAATAGTTCGGCGAACACCAGCGCGGCAAAAGCATAGGTGCGTGCGATTTCCGTGGTTTCGGTTTTCAGGAGATAGACGTAAACCGCGAATGCCACACTTGCCGTAAGTAAGCCGGTGAAACCCATGGTGCGGAGAAAGTTGGGTGTGGTGATACGCTCGGAGCGTGGACGCGGTTGGCGCTGCATCACCTCGGGATCGATGGGATCGGTGGCCAAACAGAGTGCGGGCAAGCCGTCGGTGACCAGATTGATCCACAACAGATGTATCGGCAACAACGGCGTCGGTAGGCCCACGGCCACGCAAACAGTCATCAGCAACAATTCGCCGCTGTTGCCCGCCAACAAGTATTGCAAGGTCTTGCGGATATTGTCGTAAATACCGCGCCCCTCTTCGACAGCAGCGACGATGGACGCGAAATTGTCGTCCGTGATGATCATGTCCGCCGCCTGTTTGGTGACTTCCGTACCGGCTATACCCATAGCGATACCGATGTCGGCACCCTTGATGGCCGGCGCATCGTTGACCCCGTCACCGGTCATCGCCACCACCGCATCATTGGCTTTCCACGCACGAATGATGCGTAATTTGTGCTCGGCGGTGACGCGGGCGTACACGGCGATTTGAGGTACACGTTGCCGGAGTTCGTCATCGGACAACTGGTCCAATTCGATACCGGCGATAGCTGTGTCATCACCGGCAGCAATGCCGAGTTCCCGAGCAATGGCTGTCGCGGTGTGCGGATGGTCGCCGGTAATCATCACCACGCGGATGCCCGCGGCGTGACATTTGGCGATGGCCTGCTTGGCTTCTTGACGCGGGGGATCAACCATGCCCGACAACCCCACGAACACCAGATCGCGCTCCACGGCGTCTGCCGTGATGTCGGCATTGGCGGTACCGTCCAGGTCGCGATAGGCCGAACTGAGTACGCGCAGGGCTTGTTGGGCCATCGCGGTATTTTGCGCCAGAATGGTCTGACGATCCTCATCCGTCAAGGGCCGCACACCGGCCTTGGTGTAAAGGTGGGTGCAGCGCTGCAATAACACATCCGGCGCGCCATTGATGAAGGCGCGCCATTGGCCATCCGGCAACCTGCGGATAACCGTGCTGAGTTTACGATCGGAATCGAACGGAATTTCATGCTGTTTGGGCATCTCGCGCTCGATGCGTTCCGGGTCACCGCCCGCTTTGGTACCGCCCACCAATAATGCCCCTTCAGTGGGGTCGCCAATTACTGTCCAGGTCTCCTTTTCTTGGGATAGGTGGGCGTTATTGCAAGCGAGCATCACGGTCGCCAATTCCAGCAATGCCGGTGCATGTTCGTCATCGATCGGCTTGCCCTCGATCAGCACTTCGCCTTCCGGTCCGTAACCTTCGCCGCTGACCGCATAATGCTGCCCAGCCACGAAAAGTGCGCGCACGGTCATTTGGCCGACGGTCAAGGTGCCGGTCTTGTCGGTGCAGATAACGTTAGTCGAACCCAGGGTCTCGACGGCTGACAGTCTGCGCATCAGGGCATGACGGCGGGACATGCGCACTACCCCAAGCGACAACGCCACCGTGACCACGGCCGGCAGCCCTTCAGGCACGGCGGCCACGGCGAGACTCACCGAGGTCATGAATAACTCGAACCAGTCCGTGCCGCGCAGCACGCCCAAACCGAACAATAATGCGACCACACCCAATGCGGTCCAGACCAGTATCTGTCCGAAAGACTCAAGCTTTTTCTCCAGCGGGGTCTGTTCCTCCTCACCCGCTTTGGCAATCAAACCGGCGATACGGCCCAACTCGGTCTGCATTGCTGTGGCGACAACCACGGCTAGTCCGGTCCCGGTGGCAACACTGGTGCCCATAAACACCATATTCTCTCGATCGGCCAGCGGGACCTCAGCTTGCGCTAAGGTTTCTGGCTGCTTCATGACTGCCACCGATTCACCGGTCAGCGCTGCTTCTATGCATTTGAGCGAGGCGGCTTGCAACAGCCGGGCATCGGCGGCGATCAGGTCACCGGCTTCCAGTGCCAGAATGTCGCCAGTAACGATACCCGAGGCTGCAATCGATAGAACGTTTCCATCGCGCCATACCTTGGCTTGGGGTGCGGTCATTTTCTTCAGCGCCGAGATGGATTTTTCCGCGTTGAATTCCTGGTAAAAACCAATGACAGCGTTGAGGATGACAATAGCGAGGATGGCGCTGGCATCCAGCATTTCGCCCAACAGGCCGGAGACAACACCCGCCACAATCAGAATCCAGATGATCAGGCTCTTGAACTGGTCGAGGAAAATTCGTAGTGGACTGATGCGCTTGCCTTCCTTCAGCGCATTGGGGCCGTTGGCGTCAAGTCGAATGGCTGCTTCTTGTGTGGTCAGTCCTGCTGCTGTGGAAGCGAGTTGTGTCAACGCATCCTCGGCGGAGAGACTGTGCCAAGCAGGTTGCTTTTGGGGTTGTTCAGCCAGGGCTGGCGGAATCCTGGTGTTTTGGGTCATGGTTGGATGAAGCCGACGCGAATCAATGTGAGCTGACGCTGACGTCATTTAAACGCTGCGGACTTACTCTGATACGCCACTGGCAACATGCCTTACAGGCTGGTACTGGAAATAAGCGAGGCTTCATTTGCGGCGGTGATGCCGAGCTTTCATGAGCATTACTCTGAGTGTCATCGTGGAGGCGACGCGAGTCGCGAACCGAAAGCCATCGAATCGCTTCTCGCGTCGCTCCCCCCAACATTCATTGGCTGGGGTGATGCAGCGCTTTCATAACTGTCAGGATGAAAAACTATTCAGCTTCGACAGCCAACAGCCTATCCAAGACTCGAATATGCGCTTGTTGAGCAGGCAGCAACTTGGTTTCAATCAAAGAGCGGATTTCTGAAGACAGTTCATTCTCCTGCAAAGCTTCCTGATAAGCGTCTGCGCCACTTTTTTCTCCGCTCTGTAACGATTTTAGTGCCGTATCTTTACCCAGCAGATTTGCGCTTCCCTGGATTATTTTCGCCCAAGTGCCCCAGGCGCCTGAATCCTCGCAAGGGGTTCCTCCCAGTCGGCTGATGAGCGCCTGCAGACTGGAAACGGCCTCTTTATGATCTTCATAAATAGGCCTAAGATCTTCCGCCTCGCCCAGTCCGACATCTTCTCGGAGTTTGTCCTGCGCCTGTTGATAAGTTTCTGTTGCAGCCAATTCGTCTTTCAGAAATGTGTTGAGTGTGTCTATGTTGTGCATAATAAAGCTCCTAGGTGATTATTTTTTTGATGACATGCAATCGCAGCATCAAGCTTATACTGTCGCTTCTTCAGTCGAGGCAATATCCTCGGCATGAGCCTCCTCAAAGATATTTTTCGCCTCATCAACCGCTTCGCTGCTGGTCGTATGGACAGAAATCAAAGCATTGCCTCCCTTGATTTTGCCTTCATAGCGTTTGGCCTCATACTCCGGAATACCCAGTCCGATTAAGGCCCCCGTCAAACTTCCAGCGGCAGCGCCCAATGCTGCCCCGCTCAAGGCCCCCATAATGGGTCCTGCGGCGATAAAGGGACCCACGCCGGGAATGGCCAAAGCACCAATTCCGGCTAACAAACCGAACACACCGCCTGTGCCGAACCCCACTGTTCCTCCAACGGCGGCCCCTTCCGGAGATTTGGTATGCTTTTCATACGCAAAATCCTGGGTAGAGGATTTGTCGGGAAACAAAACGGAAATATCACTGTGCGAAAAACCCGCTGCATTCAGCTGATTAACAATGCTTTCTGCCTGATCGGTGTTTTGGGCGATACAAAAAACTGCTTTACTCATGTCGTTCTCCTAAAATTTGGTTACAGATAACTTGCAGACATTCTGGTCTTGCCAAAGCACGGTTTTCTCGCCCCTCTTTGAAAAAGGCTAGTGGAGATGCTTCAAATAAATCCTCTCAATCCACCTTTTTCAAAGGGGGGGACGTTACTTTTGGCGAAATCCTGAGCCTTAACGGCGCTTTATTTTCAAGATCCGTATTTACCTGCATCACACCAGCTGTTGGCTTGGTGATAGCTTGCCGTTTAATGTTTACGGCTTCATTTTTAACCGGCCCCCGCAAAGTCGCCACGTCATCGCGGGTTGCATGTCAGTCTGTTTATTGAGTTAGGTTTGCGTTCAAACAGGCTGTTTAAAACCATTAGGCTGCAATCGAGTGTCCAGGAAAATCGTCTCAGAGTCGGTGTGGTGCCACACATTGAAGAGGAATTGTTTGGCTGCCCAAACTCAGATTGTTGGAAGATGACGATGAAAGTCATTGTGGGAGCGATGCTACAGGCAAGATATTTGTAGCCATATCCTGGGGTTGTGTGCGTTACCGTACCGTATTGCCGCCCTCTTCCACCTAAGCTGATGACAGTAATTTTTGCAGGCTGATTCGGAAATTCTTTTCAAAACCGAGCCGCGATACTGCTGAATTACTGATTTCAATCAACCCAACCGGAGAATTCATATGAGTCATCAACATCAATTTTCAAACTCGCCCGTGAAAGCCTCGAGCATCATCGGCACCTCTGTGGCCAACCCCAAAGGGGATAGCCTTGGTGACATCAAAGAGGTGGTTATCGACCCCGGAACCGGGAGAGTCGCCTATGCTGTCGTATCCTTCGGCGGTTTTCTAGGCCTCGGCGAAAAGCTATTTGCCATTCCGTTTAGCGCCTTTGAGTACAACTTGTCGAAAAATCACTATGTCCTAGATGTATCCAAGGAACGATTGGAAAAAGCACCTGGCTTTGATGCGGATCATTGGCCTTCGATGGACAATGAACAATGGAATCGCGATGTCTACAAATACTACCAGCGCTCTCCTTATTGGGAATAGGTCATCGTCAATTTGTAATCAGGAGGTAATCATGGCAACAACAGCACAAACCGTTTTGGACGTCACGTCGGACTGTAAGACATCCGGGGTATCGTGGGGCTCGATTTTTGCCGGCGCCGCTGCGGCCGCTGCACTGTCTTTACTCTTGCTGATCTTAGGGGTCGGATTGGGGTTATCGGCGATTTCACCTTGGTCTTATCAGGGGATTACTACAACTACGGTAGGCATCTCATCCATTGTTTGGCTTACCTTCACGCATATTGCCGCGTCCGGTATGGGTGGTTATTTGTCAGGCCGACTTCGGATTCGATGGGTCGGTGTGCATAGCGATGAGGTCTACTTTCGTGATACGGCCCATGGCTTGCTGGCGTGGGCCGTGGCATCGCTGCTAACGGCTGCGTTATTAGGTTCTGTGGTCGGCAATATTGTGTCCATCGGTGTCTCAACCAACACCACATCGGCATCGGATGTGATCGGCCAACAGACAACTGACCGATTGGGTTCGCCCAGTTCTATTGCACCTGCAATACCGACGATTTCCGCAGGGCATCCAGGAGGTAGCGATGACAGGCTAGGCTATTGGATCGATTCTCTTTTTCGGTTTGATGAATTGCCTACGCTGACGATCGAGCAGGACTACAGTCTGGTATGGCTGGAAGCGAGTCGAATCTTTGCCAGCGGTTTACGCGCGAATGGCTTGCCAGCGGAAGATCAACGCTATCTGGCGCAAATGATTACCAGACAGACTGGCCTTGCCACAGCAGACGCTGAAAAGCGGGTTGCGGGTGTGTTTGATAAGGCGCATATCGAAAACATACAGGCAGCGCAACAAGCTAAACAACTGGTCAATCAAACACGCAAGACAACGGCATATTCAACGCTATGGACGGTTGTAGCGTTATTGTTAGGCGCTTTTGTGGCGAGTCTGTCGGCTACATTGGGTGGAAAACAGCGTGACAGGGTGTTGCCTGCCGAAAGTGCTGCTTTCAGCTAATGGCTAGTCTGATCAAGCCTTACATCATTCCGCATTAGGAGGTAAATCATGCGCTCACTGCTATTGTTATTACTGGGCATCCCAATTCCAATCATCATTTTGATTGCATTGTTGACTCACATTTGATTCATCAACACACCCGCATGCAGGAACGCGGGTGTGTCATAACAACAATATCAGACTGTTTTAAGATTATTGGAGCAAGCCGACCTGACGGCGTTTGTCGATTTAGGATATGGTCATAAATAACTTCCCGGAATTCTGCTTATTCCGAATCACACGATTCTTGCTCCCCTCTTTGATAAAGAGGGGTTGGGGAGATTTTTTAATAAATCCCCCTCGATCCCCCTTTTTCAAAGGGGGACGTTATTTGTAGCGAAATCCTTAACGACCGTGAGTCAGCAAGCGGCTTAGCAGAAAACCGGCAGTGGCCGCGATACCCAATGCAGTGATGGGATTGTCGCGAACAACATGGCGAGTGCTCTTCATCAACTTTCGCTCGGCATTCAGTAGCTCTTCGCTTTTTTCTCCCAGCGTTTCTGCTGTCTGGTTCGCCGCCTGGGCAATCTTGTCGAAGGTGTCGTGTGCGTAGTGAGATGCTTTATCTAAGGTGTCCATAATCATTTCCTGGTTGTTTGCCGGTGGTTTTCCGGTTTAGGTTTGACTATACATCCACGTGTCAATGTCGGTCTGTACGACGACGAACATATCATGGGCATAGGCTAAAACAGGCTAATGTTCCCTGGCGAACGGTTGTGATGATTGGCTGGGTATAGGATGCCGGTTTACTGAAATTTAAAGAGGCGCGCATGAAACTCGAGATATTCGCAGCTATTCATTTAACAACCAGCTCTGGGCTGAAAGACCGCATTGGACTGAATGGAAAGGTGCTTCAGTGAACGATTTTCCTGTCGTCTGTGTGGGCGGTTCGGCGGGCGGGCTAGACGCTTACATTCGGTTATTAAAAAATCTACCGGTTGATCTAGGTGCAGCTATTGTGATTGTCAATCACATCACCAAGATGCCGACCCTGCTGCATGAAGTGCTGCCGAGCTACACCCGCATGCCGGTTGAACTGATCACGGAAAGCTTGCTGATTGAACCCAATCGGGTATACATCATTCCAGCCAATCGGGATTTGCATATCACCGGTGGGCAGTTTCGCTTGAAGCCAATCTCGAAGCCGCGTGGCTGGCCGGATGTCATCACGGTCTTTCTCCGCTCATTGACCAAGCACTGGGGCGGTCAGCTGATTGCTGTGATTGTCTCCGGCTTTGATGGTGATGGCGCTGAGGCGCTTTGCGGCATTAAAGAGGTCGGCGGTATTACCATTGCTCAGAAGCTTGATACCGCCAGTCAGCCGGACATGCCGGAAACAGCGATTGCAAGTGGGTGCATCGATTTTATCCTGTCACCGGAACATATCGCTCAGGAAATTGTGCGCATTACCAGGCGTGAGGTATGGTGACGCTAACCGCAGGCCGCGAAGCGAATCCAGACCACAAACCCGGCGCTCGCCATCCATGGCTTCTGGATCTCGGCAATCCACTTGTGCCACAGAGGGTATGCCGAGATGCTGGTTTTTGACTTGGCTGATTGATCTTTATAACCCGGATAAGCCATGAAAAACGCCACGTTAGGCCGTTACCATTTAAGTGGCGTTGGTCTTGACGGCAACGCTATGGTCCACACGTAGTCCATTCGATGTATCTGATCGGGTGTAAAAGGTAACCTGATTGCGCCCTTTGTTTTTCGAGGCATACATTGCCGAATCCGCATGATTAATCAATTCGTTGGCAAAGGTCGTATCCTGCGGAGAAAGCGAAACGCCAATACTGGCCGAGATTTGAATGGTATGGTTGCCAAGGTCGAAAGGTTCAACCAACCGTTGCCGAATTTTTTCTGCGACGATGTCAACGTGACCCGGGTTTTGCAAGTTCTTCAGGATCACGATAAATTCATCGCCCCCCAGACGCGCTGCGGTGTCGCTTTCCCGAACACAGGATTGAATACGTGCTGCCGTTTGCTTTAACAAACTATCCCCAGCCTCATGGCCGAATCGATCATTGATTTCCTTGAAATAATCCAGGTCGATAAACAACAATGCAATCGATGCACCGGAGCGGTGAGAATGTTTGACATATTCTTCCAATCGATTGGTAAAAAAGCTTCGATTGGGCAGTCCGGTTAAGTCATCGTAGTTGGCCTTAGTCCAGTTCTTGTGTTCTGACGCTCTGCGATCGGTCACGTCGTGCCCAATGCAGACCACTGACTCTACGTCACCTGCCTTGTTGAATACAGGTGTAAATACATAGTCGTGCCAGAGCATTTTTCCCGCGTTTGGTGTATAGGGCGCTTCCCGGCTGACGGACTCTTTGGAACGGATGACCTGTTCAATTTGTCCCTGTAGCTCTGCCGCAATCGGCAAATTCAAATCGTAGTAATTTTTTCCTGCCATCTGTTCCATCCTCAGGCCGAATAAATCCTTCAGCTGTTTATTGGCATACACAAATCTGCCCTGAAGATTGAAGCTAAAAATCAGATCGGGACAAGACGTCAAAATGGTCTCGTACATGCGGGAGTCATATTCTTTTTCTGTCGAGTAACCGACCACTGATTCGGTGATAGCCTGATCAATGGCCTCGTTGAAGCGGACCAGATCACCCAAGTCCGTTTCGGAATTAACCTGCATGGCATTTTTCTTTATCCACAGTCTGGTCACACTGGCACGAAGAGCACGGAATTCTGAGACGGTGGAATTCAGGCTGAAACCTGCCGCTAAACGTTCTGAACCATGGGTTGTTGCAGCTGTATCGGAACCATCAGAGGCTTGTTGACCCTTCGCCTTTTGGCTTTGATCTTTGGCGGACTGAGGACGAGCCAGATCAGCGGCAATGGTGATTAGCATGTCACGGAGGTGATCGCGCAACTGATGCTTATTCATGCCGTCCGCGTCCGAAAGGTAATCTACAGCAAAGTCTTCCCACTCTTGCAGGATACCTTCGAGATTTTTAAGGATAAATTTATCAAGCCGCATTAGCAGTCTCGTTATCTAGTAGGGAAGCGCTGAACAAATCGATTTTTTCGCTCTGGCGAAGGCAGAATTCTTGATACATCAACAGCCTGGATTCCGGCAACCCACTTGTGTTCCAGAGGGTCTGCCGGAATGACGGTCTTCGGTAAGGCGGAGAGGAAATCTGAAAAAGAATCAGGGTGTTACGCGATAAAACTGACCCAATGCTTGGCGTTGTTCTTCCCATTTTTCTGAGTTTGCTGGCCAATGTTTTTTGTCAAACCCCGGTGCATTTTTTAAGGTGTCTTTATCTAAATCAAGCACGTAATAGTCCTTGGGACTTGTCCAGTGCAGCGCTCTCCAGGGAATGGCAAATAACTTGTTTCCCATGCCCATGACACCGCCGAAAGAAACCACTGCATAGACTACTTGACCATTCGAAGGGTCAATCACCAAGTCTTTGATGTCACCGAGATTTTCGCCCGTGGTATTTTTTACTTTGGCGCCGGTAATCTTGCTGGATCGACTGACCTGCTGCATGGACTTATTGGCCTCCTGCGCACGTTCAATTGATACTTCTTTATTGGCTTGATTGAGTTCAATCTGCTTTTCTTTGACCTCTTGTTGTTTTGTATTGAGTTCTTCTTGTTTTTCCAGAAGGTCTTGTGTTTTCTCTTTTACATCGTCAGCGAAGGCTGGGCCGACAAACACAGCACTCAGCAATGACACTGTCAGGATGGACGTTATTGTTTTCATCTGTTTCTCCAGCTTATTAAAAAGATTGGTATCTTTCTGGTTTGGTTGACCGCCCGATGCGGTTCAGCAAACTCAAGTCGACTTTAACGAATACCAAAGGCGCTGTCGGTTCGTTGGCGAACACATGCCAGCCGACGTTCACTGAACTGATATGAGGCGATATTTCGGTTGCTGGAAAACGATTTTGTCACTATTCAGCGTCCGTTTTAGGGGCGAATTTTTTCGACCCGCGGGCTTCGATACCCGCCAATGGGCGAATGAATTCGCCCCCTACACCTAATCGTGTTTGCCTGAACTCATAACAATCAATGGGCGCTGAAGAGTGACCAGATTTTTTAAAAATGGCTATTAAATCTGGGTTAACAGCTTTTCGAATTCCTTTGCCGTGACCGGTTTCGAGAACAAATAACCTTGCCCGTAATCACAGCCGGCTTTTAGCAACAAAGCGAGTTGTTCCTCGGTTTCTACGCCTTCGGCAATCACCTTCATGCCCAATACATGCGCCATCTGGATAATCGCTTCACATAAGGCCATATCGGTTGAACCGGTTCGCAAGTTGGAAACAAAATCCCGGTCTATTTTTAAGAAATCGATATGGTATTTTTTGAGATAGGATAACGACGAATAGCCTGTTCCAAAATCATCCAACGAGGTCTGCATGCCGGCATCTTTGAATGCCAGCAGTTTGTCAGACACAGTCCTTGACCCATCCAGTAAAAGTCCTTCAGTAATTTCCACCGCAATACAGCCACCCGGCAAATCCAAACGTTTTAAATGCTCAAACCAATCCAGCATTTTGTCGCTGTTATTGTGAAACTGCGCAGGCGATTTATTGATACTGATTTGAAACTGGGCGTGATGGTGCATGCGCCAACTGGATACTTGTTCAGCAACCTGATGAAACACCCATGTACCTATTTCGGTAATCAGGCCGGTTTCTTCGGCAATGGGAATAAATTCATCGGGATTGATCAAGCCACGAATAGGATGCTGCCATCGGACCAGCGCCTCTGCCTTACGAATCTCACCCGTCGCCAATTCCACAATGGGTTGATAAGCCACCCAGATCTGTCGATCAGCCAGGGCATGACGCAAATCGTTGGTCAGCCATAAACGATTTTCTGCTGCCTGCTGCATGGCCGGGGTAAAGTAGCAAAATCGACTTCGGCCAAGATTTTTAGCTGCATACATGGCTTGATCGGCTTTTTTTAACAAGCCTTCCAGGTTATCGGCATCGTCGGGATACAGCGCTATGCCAATGCTGACCGACACGTAGCAGCGTTCATTTTTCAACTGGAATGGCTTGGTCATGGCTTTCAGCATGGCTTGAGCCACCCGCTCGATACTGTTGAGTTCGTTTAGCTCGCCCATGATCAAGGTAAATTCGTCGCCTCCCGGTCGAGCCAGGGTATCGGTTTCGCGGATGCAACTGCTTAAACGCTGAGTGGTTTCTTGCAGCAATCGATCACCCATGTCGTGTCCCAGGGTATCGTTGATGTCTTTGAAATGATCCAGATCCAGAAACATCAACGCCAGTTTTTGATGCCCGCGGTGGGATTTATTGATGGCCCGCTGCAATCTGTCCAAAAACAGCCGCCGATTCGGCAATCCGGTCAGCGGATCGATATTGGCTTGTCTGCGAATGATTTCTTCGGATTTTCGTTGTTCGGTGATGTCAGACGACATCCCTACCCGTCTGATCGGCTGACCATCCTGACCATACACGGTACTGATAGACAGGCGGGCTAGAAACTCCTCACCATTTTTACGCCTGTTCCATATCTCGCCTTGCCATTGTCCGGTTTGATTCAGAGATTGCCAGATCGATTGAAAAAAAGCCTCATCCTGGCGACTGGATTTTAGTAACGATGTCGGCTGTCCGACCGCTTCTGCACTGGAATAACCGGTGAGTTTGGTAAACGCCGGGTTAATCGCGATAACCTGATTGTTGTTATCAGACACCATAATGGCTTCTTCAATCGCCAGATAAACGGTCGCAGCCAGCTGCAGTTCTTGCTCGTTACGTTTATGCGTGCTGATATCGACCATCGCCACCAGACAGGTTACCCCTTTGCTGTCGGCAATGGCATCGATAGCCAGCCAGTGGTTTTTTTCGCTTGATGCAAAAATAATTTCACACCGCTGTTTACCGTCATGGGTAAACACATCTTTCAGAAATCGATTGAACAATGGCCGATGATCGTCCGCAACGAAATGAGCAAACTGTCGTCCGATAATCTTGCTGCGCTCCAGCCCCAACAACTGCTCGCCGTTGAAATTAGTTTGCTGAATGCTGCCATCATTCACCAGGGTAAAGTAGGCGATTGGCGCAAAATCGAACAATTCCGCATAGTGCTCCAAGGCTTGTTCGGCGCTGACCGCTGCCTCCCGCAAGGCTTCGTTCTGCATTTCCAGCTCGATCTGATGCACCTGTAACTCATGCAGCAATCGATCTTGTGATTGTGTGGATTTATGCTCCGCTATTTCGGCAAGCTGCAATTCGGCACGGTGGCGGAGTTCAGCTTTGGTGCAAATCGTATCATTCCGATTTTTCATGGCTGCTCCCTAATTCGGTTTGCAACTGCTTGGTTTCGGAGTTATCGATAAAGGTAATGACCACGCCATCTATCAAATTATTCTGAGTGCGGTACGGCATGATGCGCACTTTAAACCAGCGTCCGTCATTCGCTTTGACCTGTTTCTCGATAATCACCAAGGTACGCATGACGTCTTGAACATCATGCTGTAGCTCAGGATATTTCAGATGGGTGACGATATCGGATAAGGGTCTGCCAACGTCAGCAGGGATCAGCTTGAATAACCGGCATATGTGGCTAGTGAAACGGCGGATATTAAGTAAACCATCCAGGAATACCGTAGCGATTTCCATGCTGTTCAGCAGGTTATCCATATCGTTATTGACTCGCGACAGATCCTCCAGCTTGACTTGCAATTCGGCATTCAAAGTTTGCAATTCCTCGTTAAGCGAATGCATTTCTTCCTTGGAGGTGGTCAATTCCTCATTGGCGGACTGCAATTCCTCATTAGTGGATTGCAACTCTTCATTGGCGGATTGAAGCTCCTCTTGCGATCGCTGCATCTCCTCACGTAAGGCGTGTAGATCGTCCAAAGCCTGCAGCCGTTCGGCCCGCAGTAATGTCTGGGTGGCGTTGGGCGATTGACCTGATGTTTCACCCGCAATGGCCGCAGCCACATCGGTAAACATCACCATCACCATACCTTTTAAGGCGTCTGGTTTATCAACGACCTGAACCAATAGGTTAAACGTTTGGCTGCCGCCATCGGTCAATACTGTCAGACCCGACACACGCTCGGCTTCGGGATGATTGTGGGCTTTTTTTAGCGCAGAGATCAGTTCAAACTGCAGTCCCTCGCGGGCCATGGCATGTATATTCCAATTGGCCTTACCGGCCGCCGGTTCCAAATACTTGCCGGTCCGGCCACTGATATAAAGAATGTCGCCATCGGCATTCACTAACACTGCGGCCGGTGCGTAATGTTGCAACAACAACTGATCGGCTAAGGTTTGCAGATTAATGACAGACTGTTTTATTTCAACGATTTCAACCTTGGAGGTGTCAGGAAAATACTTGGTCGGAAAATCGACATTCGCCGCAAAAGGACTGATGATTCGACGGTAAAGCCGGGATGTAGTATCGATCGCACTGAATAAGTGACTGAAACCACCTACCGTTTCAGCATTACCAAGCAACAGGATGCCGTGGTTTGTCAGCGAATAGTGAAATAGCAAAATCAGTTTTTTCTGCAATTCCGGACTTAGGTAAATCAACAAATTGCGGCAACACAGTATATCCAGCTTGGTAAAAGGGGGATCCATGATGACGTTATGCAGTGCAAAGATCACCATATCCCGTATGTCTTTTTTGATGCGATAGCCATTGCCGTCGACAACAAAATACCGGCTAAGTCTCTCCTCGGACATGTCGCGGCTAATACTGGCAGAATACAACCCTTGCCGGGCTTTATCGATGGCATCTTGATCCAGATCGGTAGCAAAGATTTGCAACTTAAACGGTTGCTGACATTTGCTTTGCGCTAATGCTTCCTTGAACAGAACGGCCAGCGAGTAAGCTTCCTCGCCAGTCGAACACGCTGACACCCAGGCCCTTAGTTTCTTCCCTGCCGGGTATTCAGCCAACAGAACCGGAATAACGTTGTTCTTTAACGACGCCCAGATTTCCGGATCCCGAAAAAAACTGGTGACACCTATCAACAGTTCCTTAAATAACAAATCCTGTTCCTGAAGATTTTCGCGCAGATAAACTACATAGTGGTCAATCGCATCGATTTGATGCAGCCCCATGCGACGTTCGATGCGGCGATAAATAGTATTGTTTTTGTAGAGGGTAAAATCGTTGCCGGTACGCTCGCGCAGCAAGGTAATGATTTGCTCCAAAGCGCTTTGATTTTTCAAGGTCAGCCTATTGTCCGACACGGCATGCAAACCACGCGGGCTATGATTGAGAAAAGCCTGTATTTTCCCCCAGAGCTCCTGCGGCGCGGCGACGAAATCGGCCAAGCCTGCGTCTATGGCGCTGCGTGGCATAGCATCAAACTGCGCTGAGTTTGGCGATTGCACCACAGCCAATCCGGCATTTTCTTTGATGGCCCGCAGTCCCAAAGTACCATCCGAACCCATACCGGACAAAATCACCCCGATCGCTCGTTCATGCTGATCATCTGCCAAAGCCTGTAAAAACCCATCAATTGGCAATCGCAGACCTCTGGGCGCAACAGGTTCCAATACGTGCAGTTTGCCGTGTACTATTGACATTTCCTTATTGGGCGGAATCACATAAACCCTATTGGGCAAGGCTTTCATGCGATCGCCAGCCAGAGACACAATCAACGGCGTGACCAGCTGCAATAATTCCGGGAGCATAATCTGCTGATCGGGATCAAGGTGCTGAATCACCACAAAAGCCACGCCACAGGCCGCCGGAACCTTGGCAAAAAACTGCTCAAGGGCTTCCAGGCCTCCGGCAGAAGCACCAATGCCGATTATGGGTGGCACATAATCGGCATTGATGGATCGGATTGCCTTGACGGTTTTAGTCACCTTGCTGTTTTCACCGATTAGATTCAAGGCATCATCACCAAATCTGGCAGCGTGGATTTTGACCATTTTTCAGCTCGATTAGATTGGGATGGTTTCAAGGAATTCTTATCGCCTGATTCAAAGCCATGCGGCGACCTTAAGTGTTTGGTTGCAAATAACGTCCAGAAATTCGGGTCTTACCTGCGCACGGTCTATTGGGTTAAATCGCCCTTCTCGCTCGCCCTCTTTTTCAAAGGGGGCTGTCGTAAAAGCCCCCTC
This sequence comes from Methylomonas sp., assembly GCA_002928965.1. Lineage (GTDB taxonomy): Bacteria > Pseudomonadota > Gammaproteobacteria > Methylococcales > Methylomonadaceae > Methylomonas. The sequence goes on along the minus strand of PERU01000014.1, from coordinate 49,712 downwards.
TCCTTGCGGGAGAGGGCTGGGGTGAGGGGAATATATAATGCAAACAGCTGATTTATATGCCCTAACCTTCTCCCGGTGGGAGAAGGAACTGTTTCAACTTTTACGACAGCCTCCAAAGGGGGCGGTAATTTTTGGCGAAAGGCTCAACAAGTACTGCCAGTGTTGCCCAATCCTGACACGCCCTGGAGCCACTGGTTGTAACCCTGTTGAGTACCCATTCAGTCTATGCATTGGAAACACTCTAAAGTCATACTGCTGACCAGTCGGTACGCAAACACACATAGAGAAACGCTGAATAAATCGTCGCAGCCGCAAAGGCGTGAACTCATCTCTTTGATTTATCGGGGCTCCCGCCTTCGCGGGAGCGACGGGGATATGTAATCAGCTTCCTGGCTTTTAGGGCATAAATCCTGAGCCGGAGCTGGCGAAGAGTGAGCGGGATTTTTAATGTACCCGGCGGGTACGGGGGCTCAGAACATGAGTCGGGCGCGATTCCATGAGCTTCGTTTTGCGACTGGCATCGCTCCCACGGTACCCTTGACGGTAATGATCAATCGACGCAAAGTTGTGCTGTTGAGGGGGCAGTGACAATACTGCGCACATACGAAAAAGCCTGCTATGAAAGCAGGCTTTGGGTGTTATCAAAGAACCTTAGTTCTGAACTGTGTCATATTCAAAAACTGCCCTGATGACCGCCGGGAAGCGTTGAAATATGTGAGAAACAAGTTCGGCGTAGGTGCGAATTCATTCGCAGCTACGCCGAACACTTCTATAGGTTATTTCTGCATGAAACCTGGATTTGCTTCGCGGTCTTCGGCTCCGGCAATCCCCTTATGCCCTATAGAAACCTGCCCGAATCTGACAAATTAAAATTAGAACCGACTTTGGCTCAATAACACATCAGTCTTCAATCCAGATCAACTCCACCCGCCGATTTTCCGATTTTCCGGCTTCAGTCGCGTTATCTGCGATAGGCTGAGTTTCGCCGTAACCTTTGGCGGATAACTTGTTTTTGACGCCTTTCATTTTCAGATACTCAACCACAGAATGTGCCCGGCGATTTGAAAGCGACAAGTTGTAGGAATCAGCACCTTCACTGCTGGCATGCCCCTGCACTTCAATTTCATTTTTCTGTGGAAAGGCGATTAAATCTTTTGCAATGCCATCCAGCAGTTCTTTGGCATTTAAACCCAGTTCCGCAGAATCGTATTTGAAGTGCTGGCCTTTCAGTACTAGCCTGACCGCGCAGCCTTTGTCATTTACCATAGCTCCCTTGACGGTTCCGGGGCATTTATCCAGACAGTCGTTGACGCCATCGGCATCCCCATCGAGCTGACTGCAATCGGTCTTCGCCACTACCGCAACCGGCGCTGCAGGCGCCAAGGGCATGCGGGTTTCAGATTTAGCCACGTACTTTGGTTTTTCCCCAAATGGAATGACCACTCCGAGGTTAACTGTCATATCGTGAAATTCATCGGTGCCGCTTTGAACCTGAGCATTGAGATTATTGTTATAGCGGTAACGCACATCGCTGCGGATTAACAAATGATCGCTAATCTCATAACTGGCACCGACACCGGCTTCACCGATGAGACCCACTCCGCAGTCGGCAGCCGCACAAGTGTTCATCCCACCTAAACCGACTACTACATAGGGTGAAAATTTGTCGCGGAACAAGTAATACTGCACGTCCGCGGTACCGCCAGCCAAATCCCAAGGGCCATTATCACCGCCGAAGCCTTGATAAAAGCCTCTGAGTTCGACATTAAAGTGTTGATCAATCATCTTACCGACACCGACACCACCACCCCAGCCATCGCTGGCGCGTCGATCGCCGCCTGTATCAATATATGAAGCGAAAGGTGCCACATACCACCGATTATCAACCGGTTGTTCGATTGCCTGAGCCAACGGTAAGAAACCCAATCCTACCAACGATACGATGACACACTGTTTTTGTTTAAGCATGTTGCTTACCTTAAATTTAAACTAAAAAATCGATCCATCCGCGACTCTATCGTTTTGCTGGACCCAGAAGAACCTGCCTGCACATGTATTCCTGACCGATGAATACGCGCGGCATGTTGTAACAAACTGTCAAATGTAGCTTAACCGCAACAGAAACCCGGTGTCGGTGCGCTAGCCCACATAGCGATTGAATTTATTGACGGCACTAGCAATTCAAAACGTGCCTGTGAAATGAGGCCTGTTACCAGTATGTTCGTTAGCGAACGGACCCTGGATCGTTTTATAGCTAGAGTGTTAGCTAAGGAATCGCTGATTAAATCCTGCGACAAGCTGAGGATTCATGCCCTTATGAATATGAACGGTAGGTAATCGATAGCGTTCGTGAGCAACTACAAGGATGCAGGCGCTGGAGCAAGGCAGGAGCAGTTACCCGGTGCTTGTCGAACCGCATATTCCCCCTGGGGTTTTAGCGGAACTGATCTATTTAGCAATTCCCTGTCCAGACTGAGCTAACGCTTGTTCCGGAGAAAACACCACTTTATGGATTCTCTGACAGAGTCCATCCCCGGTTCGACAAACGCTTTGCCAATACCAAAAGCTAAGATCAGTTTATCGAACGATCCAATTTAAGAGACTACATTATGAAACTACTTAGCCAAACATTCGCCGCATTGATTGTGGCTACAACATTACTCACTGCTGCGGGTTGTGCCTCAACAAACAAGCACGAAGGCACCGGTGAATACGTCGACGACAGTGTCATCACCACCAAGGTCAAAGCCATGTTATTTGATGAACCCAACTTAAGATCCGGCCAGATCAATGTGGAAACCTTTAAAGGCGTTGTGCAATTAAGCGGCTTTGTCAGCACCCAGGCCGACATCAATACAGCTATCGAAGTAGCTCGCAAAGTCAAAGGCGTGGATTCAGTCAAAAACGATATGCGTCTTAAATAACCCGGGAGGTCATGATGGAAACTATCGATAAAACCAGCCACTTTGCACACGAAGCGGTCGATAAAATCACCAGTGCGACCAATCTGGCAGCCGATGCTCTGGAGGAAAAAAGCCAGCAACTGAAATCCGCCGAGCAGCGCATGATGAAAAATTGCCAAAGCTATGTCCGCGACAATCCGATCGCCGCATTGGGGATGGCGGTTGCTGCCGGATTTATGATGAGCCGGCTCTTAAGCCTTCGTTAGCACGCGATGCCACCAGACCAGACATCTAGTACTGATCCTGCAGATTCGACCTCGTCTGGCGAAGCCGGTCTGCTGAATGATGCGCACGCGTTATGGCTTGAGCTAAGAGGTTTAGGTCATGATCGCTTGCAGCTCGCGGCACTGGAATCGCAACGGGCGGGTTTGAGTCTGGTGGATATGCTGGTGGCAGGCATCCTGATAGCCGTGCTGTTGAATACTGCATGGCTGGGATTAGTGGCCGCCGCTGTATTGGGGATGCTCGAAAACGGCATTGCAGCAAGTAGCGTCATCCTGCTTGCCGTTGCCGGCAATTTACTGCTGGTGTTGATGCTTGCTGCAGTGATTCGTCATAAAAGTCGTTATCTAGCATTTCCGGCCCTGCTTCGCAGCCTCACGCCCGCGCCTACGCCTCAAGACACGGGTAGGCCGAGGTGAATGCAATTTCGTCTGATACCACTGGTCTTAAACTCATTTCATTAAACACGCAAATCAAGCATGCCGAGCGGCAATTACACCTTAGACAACGCCGGCTTGATGCCGCCGCCGCAAAACTGATCAACAGCTTCCACCGGCATATAACTTCAGCGGCCAGCCTATGGCTGGCTGGCGGAAGCGGGTTCATCATCGGCGAACTTACTCATACCCAGTCATCGAAAGCCAACGGATCTACCCCTGCCAAAAAAACAACGCCGCTGATGACACTGATGAATTTCGTCAGCTTGCTACACACGGCTTTACCGCTACTCTGGATGATCAGGTCGTTCTATCTTGCTGAAGAAAAGCCCGATTAATTCTTTGTCAGATTAGAAGAAAAACCGTCATACCCGCCGGGAAACGGGGGTATCCAAGTAACCATGGATGGCGAGTTTCGAACCATTCATGGAGCCTAGCAGCCTGTCCGAGAATAAAGAACCTGCTACGGATGCCATCCGGCCTAAACAGCACATTGCAGCCCGCTTCCCGGCGAGCATGAGGGTAGTTTGTAAATAGAACAACGTAGAACGCAGGGCGAACGGCATTTAAGGCCGGCAGTGATTGCGATTCAAAGCGCCGATCGACCCCGAATCACCCTTAACAGAATCATGATGACCGCAACCACCAGTAGCAGATGAATAAAGCCTCCTAGCGTGTAAGAGGAAACCAGCCCCAGCAACCAGAGGACGATCAATAAAATCAGAATTGTTTGAAACATGTGTTTGCTCCGAATACGCTCGCCAAATGGATGGCGATGAGGACAGGAAGACGCGTGTAGTGAACTATTAACACGGCCTTATTTTTAATTGGTATGCCGTTATGGCTGAACTTGTCGAGGCCCGTTTGTCATGTCCTTAGGACTTCGTCAAAAATAACGTCCCGAACAACTGTTCCCGTCAACCCGTTCGTGCAGAGCAAAGTCGAAGCATGATCGGGTTGGCGCGGCGAGCGCCGGTATTTCCGAGTCCATACCTCGAGAGGTTCAGGACGGACGGGAAGATCCTTATCAGCCGAAACAGGGAAATTATTGTCGCTCATATCCTTAGCCGGGCTTTTACTCAAAGGGGCATATAGGCGGACAGGTTATCCTAAGACCGGGTTAATAGCCGGCGTCGAACCCACTGAGTGCTGGTTTTTTAGGCCAGCACGCAAGCTTTACTGGTTTTTTATTGCGCCGCTTTCAGGTGCGTTACCGCCTCTTCTGCGGCTTTTTTGGCTAAATCAGCGTGCCCTTGTTTGCCATGCTCGATTGCCAAATCCAGGCTGGTCACACTGGCTTTTAAATGCTCTTCACTGATTACCACATGGCTTTTAGCCGTTTCTGCATGCTCGGTTATTGCCTTGGCATCGGATGCTTTAACAGCGGCTTCTGCATGTTTGATCGATTGTGTCATGTGGCTGTCTGCGGCAAACGCACCCAGGGAAACCAGGGATAGAGCGACTGCAGCCCATAGGCTATTGATTAACCCGAGCTTATTTGTCAGTGTCTTACCGTTATGACTGCGTTTGTCAAAGCCGATTGCAGACCCTTCGACAGGCTCTTTACCTAAACGGGTATGAGGGCGAGCGGTATTAAAGGGCAGGATTAATAGTTTTATGGTATTTGGTTTCATCATCAGTTCCGTCAGTTAGTATGGGACAACACGTGTCTATTTAGTGCTCTTAATGTCTTCTTTGAGATTGCCAAATCCCGCCTGCGCTTTACCAACATTTTTTTGCAGAGTGCCTTCCACTTCCATAGTTTCGTCGTCCAGTATTTTGCCGGCTACTTCTTTGATTTTGCCTTTGGCTTCTTCAACGCGACCTTTCACTTGATCTTTATTCATAACCTATCTCCCGAAATTATTGGATTTCAAATACAGCGTGGAAGCTATTTCAACGCCAGATTAGAACCATACGCACTCTGCATCGCCGGGTCGGTACGGCAGCGCACATAGATTAAAAGCTAGATAAATGAGCGAGCGATCTGCCTTATCCATACCAGAAGCGATTCGATAACAACCCTGTCGGTGGAGGACCGAGCTAGGAAAATCTATGTTTGCTAACGAACCGACAGCGCCCGCGGATTTAGATAAAGTGAACCTACCGATCAAACTACACATCATGTTGGGCTCTACTGACAAGTCCAACGGAGAACACTATGAAAACCACACCTATCCTAAAATTAACCCGGCCTTTAAATACTGCCCATGTGGGTACTGAGCGTGTCGAAGGGGGTTCCGCCCTGGTCTTCAACAAGCTCAGTCCAAAACAAATACCCGTAACAAATAAGGCCGGATTAAAAATTGCCACGATCATGAGCATTGCCTGTCTGAATGCCGCTTATGCAACAGAAAACCCCAATGAGTTGATACAAGTCGATGAAAAGCAGGCTAGCGAAAGTGAGCAAAAATCCAATCAATTAATGCAGCAAGTGAGCCGAGCCAGCAAAATTATTGGCACTGCCGTTAAAAACCCCAATGGCGACAAACTCGGGGAAATCAAAGACCTAGTGTTAAACCCGGATAATGGTCAGGTTGTGTATGCCGTAGTAACTTTCGGCGGCGCCATGGGCATGGGCAACAAGTTGTTCGCCATCCCCTGGCAAGCGCTGCACTGGTCGGTCGACCGGCGCAATTATGCTCTCAACATGGATAAAACCACCTTAAAAACAGCACCAGGGTTTGACAAAAAACATTGGCCGGATAGTTCCGATAGCTGGGATTTACAACGTGAAGGTCTCAATCAATTTTACGGCGTGGCACCATAACATCAACATCCAAACGATCACGAAAACTCGAAATCACCCCGGTCGATGAAAGTTAGGGCAGGAGCGACGAAGGCGTCGCTCCCACTATGACTTTCAGAGTAACAATGTCTCAAATCGTCCCGATCATCAGTCTTTCTCGGACAGGCTCCGGGGCGCAGTTTTAAACATAGTTCCAGGAGCCTGATTAAATCCTTCTATCGATCCGGATGTATGCCCTTGAGGGAATCAGCGGAATCGATCTACTCAGCGAATCTTCAGGGAATTACAGCCAAGGCAACTGCCGTAATTCCCCACCACAAATCTCTGTTAACACGGGTATCGCAGCAGCTATACCCGTGGCGGGGACTATAGGCCAATCCGGATGGCTGTTAATTAATGTCAATCACACAAAGGCTAATCCATGAAAATAAATACATCATTAAAACAAGTATTGGGCGTTTCCCTGTTTGCTATCTCGACTGCCAGTTCTGCTGGTGTTTGGGCACCGAATGATGGCGACATCAATTTAATATCAATCAATCCATTAGGATTTGCGTTTCCTTCCTTTAACGATACTTTCGGTATTTTTGAAGACACAGCCGATCTCAGTATCGCAGCACCGGTTTTGACCTTTAACGGCATAGGTGAAATTGCCTTTGTCCAAAGCGGTTCAAATTACACGATCAGCCATGCGGCAGCATCAGGTACTTTGCTAGGTTCCAACAATTTTCAAATTGGTTTCCTATCCCAAGGTAACTGGAGTTCTGAAGTAGGTAACGTCAATTTGGGTTCAGATGCCAACATGTTGATTTTCAGCGATGGCGGAGCGTTCGAAAACTCGCATTTTTTATACGGCTTTGATATCAGCCCCTCAGTAGTATCAGATGATCTGCCGGCCATAGTGCCTTTACCCTCCGCTGTTTGGTTTATGGGTAGTGCTTTACTGGGCATGATTGTTACGGGACGCAGAAAAGCAAACGTTTTGGCATAAATTAACGGGCCGGGATTGCCACGCATCATGCGTTTATCGACGATCCCGGTTTTTTACGTTTATCTTAAAAAGATCAGTTAGCTTGAGTGAACTCCGTTCGCGCTTTATAGAGCGCGTACGGAGTTTTCCCCCACAGTCATTGAGAGAACATTCCAACGTCTGGCTGGACCTGGCAGGAACCGGATCTGGAGTACTCGACTGATTTTTCCAAGGTAAAGCGTCCCCATTGAATCCTGATTACAAAGTCAGGTATCAAACCTATTCGGGTAGTGCGGATCGGATTCCGGCAATCCACACGAGCGCCAGACGCTACGTCAAATGACGACTTCTGAGGATGCGCACTGCGGAATTAGCTGGAACATCAGACTGTATTATCCAGGGAGAGTGACAGTCAGCGCAGCGCCACGAAACCATAAACGCCGCACGCTGAGACTTTTGGATGATAGACGTTGCAGAGGCTGAATCGTTATGACAGGTCGTTGTCCGGAAGCGACAAAAGCCGTGATAGCAGAGCATAAAGCGCCTCCGGATCCAAGGGCTTGTGCAACACCAAATACCCCTCCTGCTCGGCTTGCGCCAGAGCTGGCGAATCAAACTCACCGCTGATCATCGCCCCGGCAGCATCCGGACAGCGTTCCAGCAAGGCTTGCAACAACTCGAAGCCGCTCTCGCCGGAGCGCAAACGCTGGTCGCAAAAGATCGCGTGAGGCAGGAAGCCGGCATCAAGCAAGGCCAGCGCTTCGTTGGCGGATGCCACGCACGCAGCGTCCACACCCCACGAACTGAGCAAAGCAAGCCAGGCACTGCGTACTTGTGGCTCGTCGTCGATGATCAGGCAACGGCCACTCAAAGCGATGCTCCGCTCAGTCGCTGCCAAGGTTGGCTCGCGCGCTGCCGATCGCCGTTCGGTGCGTTGCGCGGCGGGCAATCGCAACCAGAAACGCGAGCCGCGCCCTTCCCGCGAACTTAAACCCTGGCTGGCACCCATTAAATCCGCGCAACGCGCCACCACCGCCAAGCCCAAACCGTGACCGGCATTGTCAATACGCCAGGCATGTTCCGGTCGAAAGAATGGCGAATAAATGCGTTGCTGGTCGTCTTCGGCGATACCGACTCCGGTATCCCACACCTCAAATTGCCAGCAGCCACCCCGGCGTCTGACGGCCATCAGCACTCCACCCCTTTGCGTATAGCGCAAGGCATTTTGCATCAGGTTGATCATGGATTGGCGCAGTAACATGGCGTCGGCGGTGACCAGCGCCCGACCGCCGCTCAACCTAATTCTGATCTCGAGTTGCCGTGAGTGCGCCTCTTCCCGAAACAGGGTGGCGACATCGTTCATCAGCGGGTCCAGCGCCACTGTCTGCAGATTCACCGGCTGAGCACCCAACTCGATTCTGGATAAATCCAGCAGCGAATTGAACATCTGGGTAATCGATTGCACGCTTTGCTTCAAATCTTGCAAGGCCGGTTGCAGCGCCGGCTCCTGGTTGCGCCGGGAAATGGATTCGATCAGAAAGCCCATGGCATGCACCGGCTGGCGCAGGTCGTGGCTGGCGGTGGTAAGGAATTGGTTTTTGGCGCGCAACGCCGCTTCGGCTTCGTCCTTGGCAAGCCGATAGTTTTCGGCCAACTTGGCGCTATCTTCTTCCAACTTTATCTGTTGCATAAAAAAGCCGTGGGCAATTGAAGAGTGCCTGTGGATCGACAAAATGTAGGTCAGGCATAAGGGCAAAACCAGATGCCAATGTGCGGGAAATGCCCAAGGGGTCAACAGTGTACAACCACCCCATGCAGCGCCGAAAAACCGCTGAAACGCGCTAAATACTGGCGATTGATGGGTAGCATTGGCCGCCATGATCGCCGCCAAACTCATGTAGAGCAACAAACTAAATTCGAAGGGGACGCGCCCGGCTACGATCAGCACCAAGCCAGCCAAGCCTGCACCATGGACCAGGGCCATTTTCAGAATAATCGGCAGCCACTTCGTGACTGCCACTGCAGGCTCAAGGTTAACGCGGTCTTTCAGATATTGCCGCTGCTGCAAGCGTACAGCCAGAATTCCGATGCAGTAAGACAGGGTCCAAAACAACAATCCCCATGCATTTTGATCGAGCTGATATTTCCAATAAACGAAGGGCAGACCCACAAAGGGAATAATGCTGATGCCATAAATCAAGCGGTTATGGGTCATATCCAGCAAGCGTGCCTGCCCGCTGGGACTGATGTCTGCAAAACGCAATGACGTCGCACTGCCGGATCCCTGACTTATCGATCGGCTCATCAGTCTTCTAGTTTGCGGCCACGCAAGCGGGTAATCACTTCTATGCGATTACGCGCACCCAGCCGCTCCAGGATACCGGTCACATGCTCCTTGACGGTTTGCTCGGATAGCGACAAATTCAGAGCAATACGTTTGTTGGGCAAACCCTTTAACATCATTGCCAGCACCTGACCTTGGCGGGTGGTTAATCCCAGCTCGGCGACAGTGACCGGCAACTCCTTATTTGGTAACTCGCGCCCCGCCAACTTTACGCCACCGTGAAACCAAGTGGCTCCCTGCAACAGTGCGGCCACAGCCCGACCAAACACCTCCGGCGACTCCTGTTTATGCAAAAAACCGTCTGCCCCTGCTATGCGCACCTTGTCCAGTACCGCCGCGTCGTCATCGGCGCTGATGGCTAACAAGCGAGTGGCAGGGTATTGCTGCTTCAAAGCCTCCAACAATCCCAGCGATGCACCGCCGGGTAACCAGAAATCCACCACGGCCAACGACGGCGGGTGAACAGTATCCAGGGCCGCCCAAAACTCGGCAATGTCAGACAGTGGCCGCGCTGCATCAAAGCCGCAATGGGACATTAAAAAGTCCGCAATGCCGCTGGCCGATAATGGATGATCGTCTATCACCAGCGCACTCATCCTGTTTGTCACGTCAATAAACCCTCGTTATCGTCATTAGCCCACACCAGACCGGTTTTAGCGCTGTTGGCTGAGAACATAATCAGGTGCACAAAAACATGCAAAATAATTACATCTTAACAAACCCTCTCGGATTTCCAACACTCTTAGCAGCTAGGCTTACCTGTCTGCATTCGCCTGCCGATAACACCAGCCGCTTTGAATCGTTAGGCGGTTATCCCAGAAACCTGTCCAGTCGCGAGCCGCCTTCAGTGATCTGGCGTCTGAATCAAATCTGCATACGTCGCGCAACACAACCCAGCAACACCGAGCCGAACAACCAGAAGGAAGCGGGTAATGGCACAGAAGCCACTGGATTTAATAGAAACCCGCGCACAACGCCATTCGCGGCAATACCCACCCCAACAATTTGCCCGCTATTATTGATGTCGTGAGCCGTTATCAGCGTCCAGCCGATTTCCGCTGCAATTAACGTATTCAGGTCGGTCATCACGCCATTGATGGTAACAAACGCTCGTTTGTTCTCCCCAGCGAAATTATCGCTAAAATATCCAACGGCTTGTCCGGCGTTATTTAGCCCAAATGCCTCGCTTGTGTAACCGGGCAGGCCAATATCAATCATTTGATCATCAACTGTGGTAATGAACGCGTGCTTTTCATTATTGGTTACATGGGACGTGCCTGCCACTTGACCCAAATCATTGATGGCATAGCCTCTGCTAACGCCCCAGGCAAATGCGCCCAGATCCACCATTTGACCATTACGAGTGATAAAAGCGCGACCACCATTGGGCGTTTGACTCTCACCGGTCACCTGACCACTATTGTTGATGGCATTACCCGCACTCCAGCCACCACCATTCAAAGCGCCCAAATCAGTCAAGCTTCCATTGCTGGCAATAGTGGCTCGCTGATTTCCTTGAGTATTCCATGCGCTGCCGACTACCTGCCCGGCATCATTGATCCCATAGGCCAGACTGGAAAATGGACTGCCACTGAAACCGCCGATTATTTGGGTGCTGCCATTGCTGTGCACTATGCCACGCCCACCGGAATTGCCAACCACCACACCGCTTGAATTAATCCCGGTAACACTGGTATATCGGGGTACAGACAACCAGCTCACACTATTGTTTTTGTAAACAAAACTGTCACCAGTGCCTGTAAAACCCAGAACATGCCCGGCATCACTAATCGAAATAGCTCCCGAGCTGATTGACGTGTTATCCGGCATTAGATCCACCAGCGTATACATAACACTGGCGTGAGCCGGCAATACCGGCAGAATTAAGCCTAGCACAAGGCATTTCAGACTGATTTTCATTATAAATTCCTCTTCAAATTGTCGACCCAATAGTGGAGTTCGAAATACATGTTAACAAACCTCCCTAACGTTCCGACACCCTACTCTGGTAGGGTACTCAGTCTGTATTGAGTGATCTAAGACAGCGCTGATTAAATCCTACGACAGGGCTCTCCTGAGCGTAGCTGAAGGGCTCAGGAAACGGTAAGTGTTTGATTCCGTTAGTGATAAACTGCATGGATGCAGGCGTTAGAGCAACGCAGGAGCGGTTGCCGAGCGATGTTGAGCCACTTGTACCCCAGAGGGTATGAACAAAAATCCCGCGAAGGCGGGAGCCCATATAAATCAAAGATATGGATTCCCGTCTTCGCGGGAATGACGATTTAATCAGCGATTGCCTAGCAACCTGCGGCTTATACACCACGATAGCGGTAACGGCATCGGTTGCAGAAATTTTGCGACTGCTATGCACCGCCAGATTACCCAAATCCTTAATCAACTTGACCTTGGTAAATAGCGCCTCGCCGACCAATTGCTGAAAACTCGGTTTGTGAATCAACGCACTCAGATGGTCCTGATATGGCTGAGAGCGATTTCGCGGATGCGGTCGCGGACAGATTCAGGGCTAACAAAAGGCGTTGGCGGTAAGCGTCTTCACGATTCAATCCAGGCACGGCAGCGGATTTGTTTAGTCGAGTTAAACCAAGCCCTTTTAGACGGTATGACAACCATTTCAAATCGGCGTTTGTTGCCGTTTCATCAACAAAATAAGTTGTGTCGATAGGCCAGCATGCTGCATCAGAAAAATTGACTTCGCCTAGAGAGCCTTTTCGGCCAATGATTATCGCCTGGCCAGATGTTTTAGCTTTATCGTGCTGACCTACAATGCCATTCGATCCAAATACCGCCACAGAGCCACCACGGCGTTTGGCATCAGGTAAGCTTTTGCCGTATTTGAAATCGCATACTTCGCCCAGTGTTACACTTTTCTAACTCATTCGTTCGACCTATCCGTGCCTTTGTTTGAAATGTTCCCTTCGACTACTTCGGCTTCGCTCAGTACAAGTCCGCTCCCTTCGACTACTTCGGCTTCGCTCAGTACAAGTCCGCTCCCTTCGACTACTTCGGCTTCGCTCAGTACAAGTCCGCTCCCTTCGACTCCGCTCAGGGAACGGTTTGGGATTTTTGGTGACGACAAATCCGTCGGCTGAGCGGAGCCGAAGCCAACGTTACGGCTATGACTCTGATTCCTACATTCCGCCAGTTGATGTAGCATATTAGTATCACCCGCCATCAATGCCTGTTTTTTCTTGCGACTCCACCCCTGTATCTGTTTTTCTCGAATGTAAGCGTCTTCAACTCGCTCGCATTCCTCGCAATAAACCAGCTTAACCGGTAAACGCTTGGCGGTGTGTTTGGCTCCCAGGCTATTCTGGTGTTCCCAAAGACGGCGCTCCAAATCCCAGGTACTGCCTGTGTAATAGCTGCCATCTGAGCATTCTAAAATGTACATGTAGGGCATCGTAGCTCCCTTCGACTCCGCTCAGGGAGCGCTGGTCTCTTGGTGATTGAGGGAAATTGAATCATCTGAAACTCTTGGGCTGAGCAAAATCGAACCATCTGAAACTCTTGGGCTGAGCAAAATCGAACCATCTGAAACTCTTGGACTGAGCAAAATCGAATCATCTGAAACTCTTGGGCTGAGCAAAATCGAACCATCTGAAACTCTTGGACTGAGCAAAATCGAATCATCTGAAACTCTTGGGCTGAGCAAAATCGAACCATCTGAAACTCTTGGGCTGAGCAAAATCGAACCATCTGAAACTCTTGGGCTGAGCGGAGCCGAAGCCAACATCCCCTCAAGCACCTTCATCCCCGCCTGGATTTCCTCCTCCAACTGCGCCAATTTCGCCAATATTTCCCTGGGTGGCAGATGCTCGACTTGCTCATACACCACTTCTTTGTAGCGGTTGATGGACGATTCCAATTCTCGGACAGGCTCCTAGCTTGAAATTTGCCGCTAAAGGTTATTTACTCTGACAGTCATCGTGGCAGCGACACGAGTCACGAACCGAAGCTATGGAATCGGGACTGGCGTTGCTGCAACGTTCATTGGCTGGCGCGTTCTGTTCAAATTGCTTTTTCTGTTCAAGTCAGCCATGGATGCGGTCATCATAAGCTTTTGACCAAGTGTTCAAAAGCGTCAACAGGCAGCGGGTGACTGAATAAAAAGCCTTGAAAGTTTCCACAGCCGTAATTTTTCAGTAATTCCTTTTGCCGTAACGATTCCACGCCTTCGGCGATGACGTTAAGATCCAGCGCCAGCGCCATGGCGATGATGGTGCGCACAATGGCTTGGTCATTGCCGTCAAACTCCATATCCTGCACGAAGGAGCGGTCGATTTTCAGCTGGTCCAACGGCAGTCGCTTTAAATATTGCAATGAAGAATAGCCGGTGCCAAAGTCGTCCAGGGAAAACTTGATACCCAGTTGTTTAAGCTGGTTCATGATGATAACCACTGCTTCTATGTCTTCCACCAGTATGTTTTCGGTCAATTCCAGTTTTAGCCGTAACGGGTTGATCTGGTATGTTGTTAGCAGGCCCTGCAGGTTCTCCACAAAATTTGTCTGACGAAACTGCCTGGGACTGACATTAACAGCAATTTCCAATTTGCTGAGTAATGGGTCGTTTTGCCAGAGACTGATTTGCCGGCATACCATTTCCAGCACCCATTCACCTATCGGTACAATCAAGCCAGTTTCTTCAGCCAGAGGAATAAATGTCAGGGGTGAGATTAAACCGGATTGCGGATGTAACCAGCGGATGAGCACTTCTGCGCCAATCACGCAGTGTTGTTGATCGATTTGCAACTGGTAATACAATACAAATTGCTGATCACTGATGGCCAGGCGTAAATCCGCTTCCAAGGCCGCTCTGGCCAAAATCACCTTTTGCATGTTCGGATCAAAGAACCGCACGGTATTTCGTCCGGCCTTTTTGGCTTCATACATGGCAATATCCGCTTCCTTCAACAATTGTTCAGCTACGGTTTGCTGATCATTGAACAAGGTCGCACCGATGCTGGGTGTACTGATGAAGGTTAGACCGGCTAACTGGTAGGGCTGACTGAGTGTGGCGATGATTTTATGCGCGACAATTTCGGTCAAGGCAGCGCTATCCAGGGCATTTTCAGCCAGATTTTCCAGCATGATGATAAATTCATCGCCACCCAACCGGGCCAAGGTGTCAACTTCGCGAATACAGCCTGTCAATCGACTGGCCACCTGCTTCAGCAATACATCACCCTGGTCGTGGCCCAAAGTATCGTTGAGGGTTTTGAAATTATCCAGGTCAATGAAGAGTACCGCACCGTATATGCCACTGCGAGCGCTGGATGCCAGTGCGGGTTTGAGTCGATCCAGCAAATAACGGCGGTTGGGCAAGCCGGTCAAGGGGTCATAAAAAGCCAGACGCTCTATTTCTGCCTGAGCCGCTTTGGTTTCGCTGATATCCAGATAACTGCCAACAAAGTGTCTAACTTGGTCATCAGCATCTTTTACCGCAGTAATGGTGAGATGTTGCACATAAATATCGCCATTTTTGTGTCTATTCCAAATCTCGCCTTTCCAGACGCCATCAGCCAATATTTTGTGCCACATGTCGCGATAAAACGCCTGATCGTGTCGACCGGATTTCAACAAACTCGGATTTTTGCCGATGCATTCATCGGCCTGATAACCGGTTGCGTTTACAAAGGCGGTATTCACCCGCAGGATGATACCCTGGGGATTGGTTACAAGCATGCCTTCCTGCGATTCAAAGGCACTGGCGGCAAGACGCAATTCCGCTTCGGCCAGCTTTTGTTTTGCCAGCACTTGGTCCATTTGACTTTTTTGCGACAGGCTTTCAGTCAATGCGACCGCCAGAGGATAGGCTATGCCCTGCTCGACAGCAAGCCAGGGAGAACTGCGACCTTGCCAAGCTTCGCTCCAGGTGGCGAATGATTGGCGGGGGGAAAGACGCAACAAGCCCTGCTCGTCGGAATAGATCAGCTTTTCGGCTTTGCCGGCCCATGTAACGGTTTTTGGTTTTTCCATACGTAACCAGAGTATGCAGTTACGCATGTCCTTACTGATCGGTGTGGCCAAAATACCGGCTGGTAATGCGCTGTCAGCTTTCGGGTAAATCGCCGACAATTGTTCGGTGCAGAAAACCCCGGTTTCGGCATGATTGCCTATCCAACTGATCAACTCGTCCAGGCTGGATTCTGACGGACAATCCCCCAAAACATAAAGATTGCCTTCAACCCTCAGCACAACGCCGCTGGCTTCAAAAAGATTCAATAACTTGGGCAACAGCCGTTCCATCAAAACAGCTTCGGAATCCGTGCTGATGAATTTGAGCAATTGACCGGTGAGGTAGGCGGATTTATTTACCAGAGACCGCTGTTCATATGCCTCAATGGCTGTCAGTTTGATCGAAACCATGCGCCCCAAGAGTGCGCAGGCCTCTTTTAAGGCACTGGACAGGCGTTTGGCTGTCAAGTGGTGGCAGGTGATCAATCCCCACAAGCGACCGTTTTGCAATAAGGAAATTGACATCGAGGCCCTGACACCCATGTTGTTCAAATACTGGACATGCACAGGCGAAAAGCTGCGCAAACTGGCGTAGGTCATGTCCAGTGGCTGGCCGGTGCGTGGATTATGGGGTGGTATCACCGAAACCGGGCTGACAGAAATATCCGCCACATGGCGGATCAGATTCAGGGTATAAAGTTGGCGGGCTTGTGGTGGAATATCACCAGCCGGAAAGTGCAAACCCATATAGGATTCTGCATAGTGCCGACGGCTTTCCGCGATTACCTCGCCATCCCAGTTGCTGTCGAAGCGGTAAACCATCACGCGATCGTAGCCAGTCAGTGTCTGCAAGATAGAGGCTATTTGCTCAAAATAGCCATCAATGCCGATGTCCAGTTCGGAACTGGTTATGCCCAGTTGCATCAGGCTTAACAAATCCTGCAGGTTTTCATGCTGGGTCAGGTCGTCTTCCAATGTGAATTCCAGCACGTACATATCGTCGCTGAGAAACGCTCTTAGCTGAAAGTCTTGCTTGCCCAGGGCGGTTTCGATATGGATGACGCCGGAGACTGCTTCGCTGCCTCGGGTATTTTCGAGCACTTGTTCGAGTTTTAACAGGGCTTCCGAATCCAGCAGATGGTGTAGTGGTGCGCCTATCATCGTTTGCGCAGAGTGGGCAAAAAACTGCTGCAGATTATCGCTAGCTTGCAGGATCGTTCTTGGCACATCGATACTAATCACCAACAGTAAGCCATGGGCCTGAATGGCCGAAATCTGGTGGATGGGTTCAGCCTCGCAATGACGCAGAGCCTCTGCAAGATCGTGTTCGGTATGTTGGTTCATTTGAATGGGGGGTTATTCAACAACGGATCGTGAAACACTCTGATCTAAAACAGCCAGAAACGCCTCAAATGTCTGCTGGGCAGCCTTTGCAGCCCGGACATATTCATACTCTTCCTGCAGTGCTGTTTCTAAATCATGCAAAAATGTTTCCCACAGCAACGAGGATTGATTGCCGTAACCATAAAAAAAGCGGGCACCGCGTTCTGGGGTCAGTTGATGATAGCTTACCAGTGCTTTGGCAATTTGCTGGCCACCCAGTGTCGAGCCTTCGATGACATACAAAATACCGAATAGCTGTCCTACTGAGTTTATGTAGGGGAAACTACATCCGAATTTTCCGTTCTGCTTTACACCCGGATACGTCTCCGAGAAGTAGGCCAAATCCTCTGTTAGCCAATGGGACTTGCGTCTTTGCGTATAATCAAACGCAGTGGGATGCTGTGCCAGATACAGTTCAATCTGTTCCTCGATGATTTGATATAGCTCGGCATACGCCCACAAAATCTGCTGATATTGAGCAAGCGAAAAATCCCGGCTTAGCAGCCCTTTTAACAAGGCATGTTGGTTCAAGCGCTGATGATGCGCTTGGGTTTGCTGCCGAAGCAGGCGCCGCTTCGAGTCGAACTGACCAACCGTGTTGTATTTGGAATTATCTGTCATGAATAATGGCTGATCAATTTGAAGCGGAATAAAAAGGCCTTTGACCATATCAGAAAAACCTACTGGATTTCTTGGTAATCAGCGCAACACGTGCAAGTATAATTTAGTAAAAAAAACTGACCCAGAATAATTGATCTGAGTTTGCATGCGCGTCCCCTTGTCTAGGCGCTTTTCTGCTGCAGGTTCTCTATTCTCGGACAGGCTCCTAGGAGCCTGATCCTGAATCAGTGACCAGGGCAAGCCGACAGCTTGAGCGTCTTGGACTCATATTTTCCGACCTGGGTTTTATCCAACATAACCTTTACAAACCACTGGGCTTTGGTTTTTTGGCGTTGTTTGATCTCGGCATGAATGCCCTGCCCTTCCAACTGGGATTTGAATAGCAAGGCACGCTGTTTATCAACAAAAACCCCCAGTGAAAAACCACCTTTGTTATCCCCATCGGGAATGGTCCAAATATCCTGAATACCCTTGGCATTTAACATCGACTTGTTCAGTCGTGCCTGTTCCGGGGTTTTAGCCGCAGCAAAATACACCTGAAAATCGGTATTGGTAATCAGCTCTCTTTGCACGATTTGCTTGCTGACTAAGGCTTTTTGATCCAGCCACTTTTTGAGACTGGCTTCGTCGTCAAACGGCCCGGTTTCAAAACACTTGTTTACAATTACCGGGAGCACAGGTTTTTTTGCTTCGGCTTTGACCGCTTGCGGCTTGGGTGGGTTTTTGGGTTGAACCGGGGACAATGACCAGTGTTCGTCACGCAAATCCGCCAACATGTGTTCGATTTCGATTTGCCGCCAATTCGCAAGGTTTGTTTGAATACGCTTATCGATTTCAGCGCCGCGTTTAGCCCGTGCATATTCCTCTACGGTCAGTATGCTGGTTTCAGGCAATTGCTCAACTATAACCGGTTCAAATCGGCCGTCTCGAAGCGCCCAAAGCAGCATGCTTAGATTCAAAACACACAGCAGATAAAACAAGGCTTTCATGCAGCCGAATCTCCCTGACAAAACAGCGACAAGCCCTTGAATATCAAATAATCATCCACAATACTGGGTCTGTTTAATCCACGAGCCAGTATGTCCGCATCGCCGCCGGTTAACACAAGTTGATAATCAGAACCGAGTTTTTGCATGGCTTGTTCGATCAAGCCGATAGCGGCCAGCAAAACCCCATTGGCAATCGCCGCTTCGGTTTTTGTTTCTAGTTGCACAGCAAACGGCTGATTGGAAAAATCCAGAGCCGCAGTATTGCCGGCTAACGCCTGCTTCATCAACCTCAAGCCGGGGCAAATCAAACCGCCCGTATGCACACCATCGGCCTGCAGCCCATCAACAGTAATAGCCGTGCCGCAATCGACGATACAGACGTTCCCCGAATGGTGATGATGGGCGGCGATTAGTGCCAGCCATCGGTCGATGCCCAACTTTTCCGGTTGGGTATAGGCGTTTTTTATTCCATATGCCACCGCTGTCGATTGCGGTAAGCGTATTGGGGCCAACGGCCACAAACACAGGCAAAGCTGTTTAACCTCATTCAACAGCTGTTGGTTGGAAACAGAGGCAATGGCGATAATTTCAGGTGTTTTGATAGCTTGCCATGCCTGTTGCAAAGCCATTAAACAATCTGTCTGCCGGTAATCCACGGCGTTTAATGTTTCAAACCGGCCATCGTCGGCAAGCAACCATTTCAGACGGGTATTGCCCATATCGATCAATAAATTCATGTTGCCCTGAAACTGACTTCGCCGGAAGCAAAAGCGCTTGTCTTGCCCGTCGATTCTTCCAGAAGTAACAAGCCTTGGTCATCAATGCCAAGCACTGTGCCGGTAAAGCTGAGTTCACCTATGAATAATGTTGCCTGCTTGCCCCGCATACAATCAAAGCGTCGCCATTCTGTCACGATACTTGGCAAACCCTGGTTTTCAAAATCGGCCACGACCGGCACAATTTCATTCAGCAACATGGCTACCAAAGCATTGCGTCGCTGCATGACTGCCTCACCCATGATCTGCTTGAGGTCGACCCAGGCCTGCTCAATCGACTCTGCCTGCTGCGGCGGCAGATACACATTCAACCCAAGCCCGATCACTGCATGACATGGACCACTGCTTTCACCGGAGACTTCAATCAAAATGCCGGCCAGTTTTCGACCGCGCCAATAAATGTCGTTGGGCCACTTCAAACCCAGGTCTTCCACACCCGCCATCGTTAAAGCCCGCACCACGGCAACCCCTATCGCCAAACTTAGACCGACCAAGGCGCCCGGCCCGTTTTGATAACGCCAAAGCAAAGACAAATAGATGTTATGCCCAAAAGGAGACACCCAACTGCGACCACGCCGACCTTTACCGGCTGTTTGATATTCCGCCAGACACACCCGCCCTGTCGCAGCCGATTGCTGAGCAAGCGCCATGAGATACGCGCTGGTCGAATCGATAATGGGCTGAATTTCCAACTGAGTGAGCAAGGCTTGTACATCTGGCGTCAACTGCGCATGAATGCACTGCTGATCAAGCAATTGCAGAGGGTATTGCAACGTGTAACCTTTGCCGCTCACGGCGACCAAGGTCAGCCCAAACTGATCCAGACTTTGCAAATGCTTCCAGACTGCCGTTCGGCTGATAGCCAATGCCTGCGCCAATTCGGTGCCGGAATGAAAACGCCCATCGGCCAGAAGCGTGAGCAATTGCTTGAGGGTATCCGGCATCAACATGTCAATTTTTCAGGGAAACAACAATTACCTAGGGATGGGCATTTTTTTCACGCAACTGCTGCATCTGCTTTTTGATGACATGCTTGATCAACAATTCACGATCGTCTTCTTTAAGATTGATATATTCAACGGCGATTTCAAACGGTTGTCCAGGCGTATCCTTACACTGCACGACTCTGGCATATACGGTAATCAGCGCCAGACAGGAACTCAGTAGCATGTGTAATTCCAGCAAGCTGCCCACCTGTATGGCATAGCCATTGGAAAACGCTACGCCATCAGCGCTCAGATTCACTTCCCGTTTGTCTTCTTCGGTAAATCCATCCTGTTGCAGATGCAAGCTCTGGGCAATCAGGTTAATCTTGGCATCCAGCAGCTTCAGATATTCGAACAAATCCGGATCGCGTTTTTCCAGCCGCGGCACCATGGCAGCAGCTTCTTGATTTAAAACTTCCAGCGCTGTTGCCAGACTGCAACTGCTCAAGATGTCATTCGATACATAACTGTGTTTTTGAATATGCTGCGCATCAATCGTCTTGTACATCAGACTAATGGTGTCGTTTACACGAAAATAACGCCTTTTTTCTTGATATTCCTCTGCCATAGCCTCTATCCAGCCAGTGATTCCGTGGGTTGATTTTAGCCGATGATCTTAACTAACAAGCAAATTTAAACCCTTTATCCAGGAATAATGATGGCATGTCGCTGCAGTAATGCGTTTACTTCAGCCCGTGCAATAGGCTGAACCGGCAAAATCAGCTCATTCAACGTCAAACCTCGGCTGGCGAGAGACTCTGCTTCCACAAACAGCTCGTTGATCCCATACAATGCCAATACCTGAAAAATGGCTGCGGTATTTTTCAGGCCTGCATGCTGCGGATGTTGTCCAGATTTCAATTGCAAAACGCCATCATCGACAAACAGCACCGACACCGTCTGATCGAAGGCTGCCGTGGTGAGCATTTGATCCAGGGTTTCCTGAACATGGCTGGACATATGCGGTAAACCTCGCATCACAAACAAATAGTCTTTCATCGTTATTATCCAAAGACCAGGCAACGGTCAGCTTTCAAACTGGCGTCCAGCCATTGCCCCAGACCGCCTATCCGAAAACCCTCGGCTAAATAATCGTCTGCCAAACCTTGTCGGCGTACCTCGTCTGCACACAACAATCCGCGCCGCTGTGCCGCAGAAATGCAAACCAATAAATCGATGGGATGTTCGCCAGCCAATTTGGACCATAGCCGACTGATATTGATTTCATCATCCGGCGGCAAGGCGTATCTGCAGGCATGCTGGATACCTTCCTGATAAAAAAACACCTGCAGAATCTGGTGATTTTGCAGCAATGCGGCTTGTATAAACCGGTAAGCAATCAAGCCGGTGCGGGAGGCGTAAGGACTGCTGTTGATTTGAATGACATATTTCATGACTATGTAAGGCGTTTTAGCTAAATCACTTATAATCGAATGCGTGTCAGCATATCACGCTGATGCCGACTTTCCAGGTTACACGACTCAGTAAGAACCCCTAATTGATGCTGCTAATGTCCGAATTATCATGAAATTTAAACGCTTATCAGTCGCTTCAGTCGCTCTAAGTCTGACCTTGCTGCCTGCGCATCCTGGCGCTATTGAAATTGAAAAACTCCAGTTGCCGGATATGGGTGATTCGTCAGGCACCTTGATTTCTCCTATCGAGGAACAGGAGTTCGGCGCAGCTTTTTTTCGGAATTTACATTCGCATGCCGAAATCAGTCAGGATCTTGAGATTCAACAATACATCCAGAATATTGGCCGGCAATTAGCCGCCAATAGCGACAATCCTTCCACGCCGTTCCATTTTTTCGTGGTGATGGATCCCAATATCAACGCCTTTGCCGGTCCCGGCGGTTATATCGGGGTGAATTCCGGATTAATTTTACTCACCGAAGCGGAAAGCGAACTGGCTTCGGTCATGGCGCATGAGATCGGTCACGTCACCCAGCGCCATTTGTACCGACAAATCGAAGCAGCCAGCAAAATGTCCATCCCCACCGTTGCCGCGACTTTGGCGGCCATTTTGATCGGCACCCAGTCACCTCGGATGGGTCAGGCGGCTTTGATGGCCGTGCAAGCCGGCAGCATTCAATTTCAGATCAATTTTACCCGTGACAATGAGAAAGAGGCCGATCGGGTTGGCATGCAAACCCTGGCTGAATCCAGTTTCGACCCCCGCAGCATGCCGACCTTCTTTGAACGTCTGCAACAATCTACCCGCTTCTACGGCAAGGGCGTACCCGAGTTTCTCAGAACTCACCCGGTTTCCGAAAGCCGAATTGCCGACACCCGTGGCCGGGCAGAGTCCTACCCATATCGGCAATACCCGGATTCAATGGCTTATTCGTTGACCAAAGCCAAATTGTATGTACTGAACACGCACGACAAAGAAGCGGCTCTAAAGCATTTTGCCGGGCTTGAACAACAAGGAACGACAGAACAACGTGCGGTAGCGCGCTACGGCATTGGTTTGGTGCATTTAAAGCATCTGGAGTACCAGTCAGCCAGCGAAATTTTTCAGCAACTGGCCAGTCAATATCCTAATCAGCCACAATATATTGCCGCTTTGGCGCGCACTGCCATGGATAACCACCAGTTTGATAAAGCTAATCAATTGTTTGCCCAAGCCTCGCAAAGCTTTCCAAATAACGACGCCATCAAAATCGAATACACCCGCTGTCTATTAAAAAACGACAAAATTCAGCAAGCCAGACAAGTCCTGCTCAGCCTGTCTAACTCACAAAAAGACCAGCCTTTTTATTTTGAAACCCTGGCACAAATACACGCTGCCCTTAAACAGCCTGCCGAGTCGCATCGATTTATGGCGGAATATTATTTTGCCAGCGGCCAAACCGAAGATGCCATCATGCAAATCCGTTTAGCCAAACAAGAAAAAAATCTCAACTATCAAATGCAAGCCATTCTGGATGATCGCTTGAACTTCTTTTTAAGCGAACTGGAAGAGATGAAAAAGAAGCGTTAATCAGTACATTAGCGAAAAATAATGTATCCAAGCGATTGTTTCAAAAAGTTAATTTCGAGGCGAAACTAAATTTAATAAAAAACTTATTTTTTTGATGGACATCACTTTTTTTTTCACATAGACTCTGGTCACCTTATAGGAGTGCAGCGGCCTTAAAACAGGCCAAGTCTTTGAGGGGAGGGAAGCAGTCTGTAGCCAAGGCGCATAATAATAACAACAGTAACTGCTTGACTAAACTGCCATCTCGGTAGAACGTCCGACACAATAAAAACAATATAAGGACGAGCCCGCTTCATGCGGGCTTTTTATTACCTGTCGCATTCCTTCTCGTCAGTCTTGACAATTCGCTTCCAAGCCCCCAATTCCATTATAATAGTTTCTCACCGCTATTGGCCTCTCAAGCCAACTCAGCTAGATTCGTTATCCACTCCAAAAAAGGCTCAAATAATGGCACGTGTTACCGTTGAAGATTGTTTAGAAAATGTTGAAAACCGTTTCAAACTGGTTATTTTGGCAGGCAAACGCGCCAGACAGCTTGAAAAAGGTGCCGATGAATTTGTACCACGAGGCAAGGATAAAGATACCGTTCTGGCTTTGCGCGAAATTGCCGCAGGCTTTGTCAATGAAGAAAACATTGACCGTCTGCATCGCGGCGGCCATGTCTCCGATACGCATCTGGAAATTGGCTGATTTTAGGCATGACCGAGACAGCCACCCCGCCACCTTTATTCGAAGTAGAGCAACCTGAAGAAAAACTGCTTCACCAGCTCTGCGAGATTCTGCGCGGCTATCTCGATCAAGACCACATCAATACCATCATCCGCGCCTATCACTTTGGCGCGGATGCTCATTCCGGACAATTCCGCAAAAGCGGCGAAGCCTATATTTGCCATCCGGTTTCGGTCGCCATCACCCTGGCCGGCATGCACATGGATGCTCACGGCATCATGGCTGCCATCCTGCATGACGTCATAGAAGACACCCCTGTCAGCAAAGCCCAACTGGCTGAAGAATTTGGTCAGGAAGTGGCTGAATTGGTGGACGGCGTCACCAAACTGTCCAAAATCGACAGCCGTTCCCGTGCAGAGGCACAGGCTGAAAACGTCCGCAAAATGTTTCTGGCCATGGCGCAGGACCTGCGTGTCATTGTCGTCAAACTGGCTGACAGGCTGCATAACATGCAGACCATGGGCAATATGCCAATGGATAAAAAGCGTCGCATTGCCAAAGAGACACTGGAAATTTACGCCCCGATTGCCAATCGGCTGGGTATGAATGACATCCGCCATCAACTGGAATCACTGGGCTTTAAGGCACTTCATCCCAATCGCTACACGGCCATCAATAATGCCGTAAAAAAATCGCGCGGCAACCGCAAGGAAATAGTCGACACCATCCAAAGTGCCATCCAAAATCGGCTCAAGGAAACCTGTCTGGATTGTACGGTTGCCGGTCGCGAAAAAAACATCGCCAGCATTTATCAAAAAATGCTGAATAAAAAGATTTCCTTTTCAGATGTATTCGATGTGTACGCCTTCCGAATTTATTGCAATCAGGTTGATGATTGTTATCGGGCGCTGGGCTGTGTCCACAACCTGTTCAAACCCATTCCGGGCCGCTTTAAGGATTACATAGCCCTGCCCAAAGCCAACGGCTACCAATCTTTACACACAATACTGATCGGTCCTTATGGGGTGCCGATTGAGATTCAGATTCGCACCCATGAAATGCATCGCTTATCCGAATCCGGCATCGCCGCGCATTGGCTGTACAAATCGGACAACGAGAAAAGCAAAACCATCCAGGCCCGCGCCAACGAATGGCTTCGCGATTTACTGGAAATCCAAAAATCCGCCGGCGATTCGCTGGAGTTTATCGATAACCTGAAAGTCGACCTGTTCCCGCAGGAAGTGTTTGTATTCACTCCCAAAGGCAAGATCATCAAACTGCCGCGCGGTGCCACCATCGTCGACTTTGCCTACATGGTGCACACCGACGTCGGCAACGCCTGTATTTCCGCCCGCATCGACAAAAAACTGGTGCCGCTGCAAACCAAACTTGAAAACGGCATGACAGTGGAAGTCATCACCGCCACCTGGGCCAGACCCAATCCGTTGTGGCTGAATTATGTCACCACCGCCAAAGCCCGTAGTTGCATTCGCGCCTATCTGAAAAACTTCAACCAGCAAGAAGCCATCAATCTCGGTAAGCGGTTGCTGGAAAAAGAATTGCATTCGCTGAATATTCAGCTGGATAAAGTCGACGACGCCCAAATCGTGCAGCTGTTGCACAGTTTGAAAAAGCATTCCATGAACGATTTACTGGAAGACATTGGCTTGGGTAATCGCATGCCATTTTTGGTGGCCAAACGTATCATTCAAACCGATCATAATCTGGCGGTAAAGCTCGATGATCACGAACCCCGCCATAAATCGCCGTTGATCATCAAAGGCACCGAAGGCATGGTAGTCAGTTTGGCCAAGTGCTGCCGCCCGATACCCGGCGATTCCATTATTGGCTTTTTTAATCCCGGCAAAGGTATCGTGGTGCATCATCACGAGTGCCGTAACAGCAATGAAGTCAGAAAAAAACAAACCACCTGGCTGGACGTGGAATGGAGCCCGGAAGCTTCCGGCGAATTCCCCGCTGAAATCCGCATCGAACTGTTAAACCAGCGCGGTTCATTGGCTACCATCGCCTCGACTATTTCATTCATGGATTCCAACATCGAAAACATCAATGTGGTCAGCCAGGATGACAGAGTGTCCGTCGACTTATTAACGCTGGCAGTTCGTGACCGGGTGCATTTGGCCAATATCATCCGCAAATTGAAAAAACTATCCATTGTTTTAAAAATCACTCGTATCAAAGCATGAGCATCCAAAAAACTGTCATTTCCACGCCATTGGCGCCACAGGCCATCGGCACCTATTCGCAAGCCATCAAAGTTGACGATACCGTCTATTTATCCGGCCAAATCCCCTTGGATCCACAAACCATGCAAGTCGTGGAAGGTGACATTGCCGTGCAAATCCACCGGGTATTCGACAACCTGAAAGCGGTTACCGAAGCGGCTGGCGGGGACTTTTCCGACATCGTCAAATTAAATGTGTATTTGACGGATTTGGGCGATTTTCCGATCGTCAATGAAATCATGGCCAAATACTTCACCCAACCCTACCCTGCCCGAGCCGCAGTAGGCGTGGCTGCATTACCTAAAGGCGTTGGCGTGGAAATGGATGCTGTCATGGTATTGCGTCAACCCTATTATTGATTTGTTCAGGCACTTTGACTGCCAACACCGTTCAAAATGACCCTGCGAGAACCGGCCCAACTGCCCGTCAACCAATTGACCGGCATCGGTTCTCAAACCGCCGCCCGCCTGCACAAACTCGGCATCCATACCGTACAGGATTTACTGTTTCATCTGCCGCAGCGCTATCAGGACAGAACCCGAATTTACCCCATTTCCAGTTTACTGCCCGGCATGAACGTGCTGGTGTGTGGCAGTGTCGAGTACACCGACCTTTCACAAAACGGCCGTAACAGCGTGATTTGCCGCATCAGCGACGCTAGCGGTTTGTTGGCATTACGGTTTTTTCATTTTTCGGTACAACAAATCCAGCAACTCAAACCCGGCGTGATGTTGAGTTGCTTCGGAGACATTCGCCAAGGCTTTCACGGCCTGGAAATGATTCATCCCGAATACCGAGTGCTCCACGCCGGCGACGATCCTACCGACACCACACTAACGCCTGTTTATCCGCTGACCGAAGGCTTGGGGCAAGGTATTTTGCGCAAAGCCATCAAACAAGCATTGGCACTGTACCTGGGCGACAACAATCTGCTCCACGACTGGCTCCCCGCAAGCATCTTGCAACAACACAACTACCCCAGCCTTGGCGAAGCCCTCCAGACCCTGCATAATCCACCGGCCAGCTTATCGAGCATAGCCTTGGCCGAAGGCGAATTACCGGCGTTAAAACGGCTGGCTTTTGAAGAATTTCTGGCTCACCATCTGGCACTATTGTCAGGTAAACAGCATTACAAGACCTGGCAGGCACCAGCCTTCAAAGTCAATACTGGGGCCAAACACACTTTTCTGGCTCAACTGCCGTTTCAACTCACCCATGCGCAATTGCGGGTGATTAACGAAATCGAAGCCGATTGCAGCCAAGCTCGACCGATGCTGCGTTTGGTGCAGGGCGATGTCGGTTCCGGTAAAACCCTGGTTGCGGCAATTGCCGCTTTAACCGCCCTGGCCTCCGACTTTCAGGTGGCCCTAATGGCCCCGACTGAATTGTTGGCTGAGCAGCATTTTCGTAATTTCACGCACTGGTTTGCCCACACCGAAACCCAGGTATTATTCCTCAGTGGTCAAATCAAGGGCAAAACCCGCACCAGCACTTTGGCAGCACTGGAGACTGGTCAGGCAGGACTGGTGATCGGCACCCATGCCTTATTTCAGGACAGCGTCAATTTTCACAATCTGGGCTTGGTCATCATTGACGAACAGCATCGCTTTGGCGTGCAGCAACGCTTGGCATTACGCGCCAAAGGCCAAACCACCGGCAAAGTGCCACATCAATTGGTGATGACAGCCACGCCCATTCCCCGCACGCTGGCCATGCTGCAATACGCCGATCTGGACATTTCCATCATCGACGAGTTGCCGCCGGGCCGCAAACCGGTCACCACCAGTGTGATTCCGTCCGAACGGCGGGAAGACATCATCGCCCGCATCCAGCACTGGGTGGATCAAAAACGCCAAGCCTATTGGGTCTGCACGCTGATTGAAGAATCCGAACAATTGCAATGTGAAGCCGCTGAAAAAACCGCCCAAACTTTGCAACAACTGCTGCCGGATGTGCGTATCGGTCTGGTGCACGGCAGGATGAAAGCTGCCGATAAAGATGCCGCGATGCAGGCGTTTAAACAAGGCCAATGCGATTTACTGGTCGCCACCACCGTCATCGAAGTGGGTGTCGACGTGCCCAATGCCGGCCTGATGATCATTGAAAATCCTGAACGACTGGGCCTGTCGCAATTGCATCAGCTACGTGGTCGCGTCGGCCGCGGCAGCATCGATAGTTATTGCCTTTTGTTATATCAGTCTCCGCTGTCTCTGGCCGGAAAACAACGTTTGGGGATCCTGCGGGAAAGTAACGACGGCTTTGTGATTGCCGAAAAAGATCTTGAATTACGTGGCCCCGGTGAGATCATCGGCACCCGCCAAACCGGACAAATTCAATTCAAAATCGCCGATCTGGCCCGCGACCGCGAACTATTGGACTTGGTGCCTGCTGCGGCGCAATTAATCTGCCAAAAACACCCGCAAGCCATTCAGCCTTTGGTCAAACGCTGGACAGGCAGTTCTGTTCAAGAATTGGATGACTTGTATGCCACTGTGTATAGCCCTTAAAATCGGCAACCATATCCTTCCCCCTGCAGTTGTTTAGCCCATTCAAGCAATCGCCAAATTCAAAACACAAAACCATGAGCATCAAACCCGCCTCTTACCCCCGTGTTCATCAAAACCAAAATCATTGGCAACCCAGCCGGGTGCTGTTATTCAGCGGCCACATGATAGATGCTCAAGGCCGTAATCCGCCCCGATTCCCTGCCGAAAATGCCGTTGCTGCTGCAGAACGTATATCAACCACCCTGAACGAATTACAAGCCGGGCCGAACGATTTGGCTCTAACCCAGGGTGCCTGCGGTGGTGATATTTTGTTTGCCGAAGCCTGCCTGCAACGCGGCGTCAAGTTACAACTACTGCAGCCATTTACAGAAACCGAGTTCATCCAAAACTCGGTGACCACTGTGGCAGGCGACTGGCTGCACCGTTACCAAACGATCAAACAAACCTTAGCCCACCCGCCTTTAGCGGCGCCGGCAGAACTAGGACCTCTGCCTGCTGACTTGAATGCTTACGAACGCTGCAATCTGTGGCTACTCACCAGCGCCATGGCCTATGGGCCTGAAAAACTGGTGTTTATCTGTTTATGGGATGGCGGCGGTAGCGAGAGTCCGGGGGGAACCGCACATATGGTCGCTGAGGTGAATAAACAGCATGGCAAAGTGATTTGGCTGGATGTACGCCAGTTGGGCCAGACATTGGTCTGAATGGCCAAATCACGTTGGTCATGTTCCTAATCCGCCGCGATTTCGATCAAGACTTCATCCGGATTAGCGGGTTCGCCTTTGACAACGTGGACGGCTTTCACGGTACCTGAAATCGGTGCGGTAATTTCGGTTTCCATTTTCATTGCTTCGGTGACCAAAACAGATTGACCTGCAATGACTTGTTGACCAACTTTAACCAAAACATCGAGGATGTTGCACGGCATGCTGACGGTAACATCGCCTTCCGCAGACGGGCGGCGGCGCTTGCTGGATATCGTGCTTTTTACTGCGCCTTGTGTGCCGCCATCCAGAACGATTTCATCGAGTGTTTCCACGACTATTTCTTCCGGCACGCCGTCGACCATAAAATAAAAGTGGCGTAAGCTTTGATTTTTGGGGCCCGCTCCGGTGACTTTCACATGATAGGATTCGCCATGCAACGCGACATTGAATTCGGTCGGTGCTTTTTGGATGGCATTCGCAACCGGCATGTCAGTTTCGAGCGGTTCAGGCACCAAGTTATCGCTCGAACGTTGTTCGAGAAATTGCTTACCGACTTCAGGAAACATGGCATAACTGAGCACATCTTCGTCGTTCAGTGCCAAGTGGCCGATTTCCGTTCGCAAGTGCTCGAATTCAGGTTTCAGAAGATCCGCTGGCCGGCAATCGATAGGCTCTTCCGAGCCAATCGCTTTTCTTTGCAAAGACTCGTTGACTGCTGAGGGGGCCTTGCCATAGCCGCCTTGCAGGTAACGTTTCACCTCGTTGGTAATGGTTTCGTAGCGTTTGCCGGTTAGCACGTTCAGTACCGCCTGGGTACCGACAATTTGTGAGGTCGGCGTAACCAATGGCGGATAACCCAAGTCTTTTCGTACTTCGGGGATTTCTTTATAGACCTCCTCCATCCGATCAAGGGCGTTGCGTTCGCGTAACTGATTCGCGAGATTCGAGATCATGCCGCCTGGCACTTGATAGATATGCACACGGGTATCGATGCCGGTGAACTCACTCTCAAAACGGCGATATTTTTTACGTACTTCGGCGAAATAGGTATTGACCTCTTGAAGTTGGTCCAAATCCAGTTCCGTGTCGTACTCGGTGCCTTTCAGGGCCGTTACCAAACTTTCAGTGGGCGGATGACTGGTGCCGCCGGACCAAGAGGACAAGGCCGTATCGATATGATCACAGCCGGCTTCGATCGCCTTCAATTGACACATTTCGGACAAACCGGATGTGGCGTGGCAATGCAGATGCAGAGGTAAATCGACCGCATCCTTGAGCGCTTTGACGAGCTCGGACGTTGCGTAAGGTGTTAATAGGCCTGCCATATCCTTGATCGCAATCGAATGACAGCCCAAATTTTCGAGGTGTTTTGCCAAAGTGACAAAACTGGCGACATCGTGAACCGGGCTGGTTGTATAACAGATTGTGCCCTGGGCGTGCTTTCCGGTTGCCAGCGTGACTTCAATTGCAGTTTGAAGGTTGCGGACATCGTTCAATGCGTCAAAAATGCGGAAAACGTCCATACCGTTGGCAGCGGCGCGTTCAATGAATGCTTTGACCACGTCGTCCGAATAATGGCGGTAACCAAGTAAATTTTGCCCGCGCAACAACATTTGCAGGCGAGTGTTCGGCAACGCAGCTTTCAAAGTGCTGAGTCGTTCCCACGGGTCTTCTTTCAGAAATCTCAAGCAGGCGTCGAAAGTCGCGCCACCCCAGCACTCGAGCGACCAGAAGCCGATATTGTCAAGCATCGCGCAGGCCGGCAACATGTCTTCTGTGCGGAGTCGAGTCGCGATCAACGACTGATGGGCATCGCGTAAAATCACATCGGTAATATGAACTTTTGGCATCTTTTTTCCTGTAAAACCCTGTTGGCGGTTAATGGATGAATTATAAAAACGGTGTCGATGTTTGCCTAACGATCATGAAAACTCGAAATCACCCCAGTCAATGAACGTTGGGGGGTAGGAGCGATGCCAATCGCGATTCCATGACCTTCGGTTCGCGACTGGCATCGTTCACACGATGACTTTCAGCGTAATGATTTCGCTATAAATAACATCCCCCTTGAAAAGGTCGGATCGAGGGGGATTTATTAAAACCACCCCCAGCCCTCTATACCAAAGAAGCGCGAATTAATCGTGCGCTTCGGAAGAAGCCCAATTCCGGGAAGTCATTTAAGACCCTATCCTTAGCGCATGAACTGCCCACGAGCTAATGTCCACGGCACTTACATAAACATTGCCATGACCCTTTTGTCTTTCCGGTATTTTCGGGAAGCGCATAAGAATCACAAGCCGGTATGAGACGCCATCGCAGCGGCTATCACGCTGGCGAGTACTTCCGGACGAGGCTTGTTGGAATAATTGATCAAGTCATTGTGTTTTTCGACGAAGCCGGTATTGAAATAGCCCGCCCGGAATTCTGGATGCTTGAGGATCTGCAGATAATACGGGATTGTCGACTTAATACCGAAAAGCCCCATATCTTTAAGCGCTCGTTCACCACGCTGAAGCACATCTTCCCAGGTTAATGCATTGACAATGAGTTTGGCGACCATGGAGTCGTAATACGGCGGAATTTCATAACCTGTATAAATGGCGGTGTCTGTGCGAACACCCGGTCCGCCGGGGGCGTAATAGCGGGTTATCTTGCCGAAACTGGGTAAGAACCCGTTTTTGGGGTCTTCGGCATTGATCCGGAATTGAATCGCATAGCCACGCCGGACGATTTCGTGCTGTTTGAAACGCAACGGCAAGCCGGCTGCGATGCGGATTTGTTCTTCGACAATATCAACGCCGGTCACGGTTTCGGTGATGGTGTGCTCGACCTGTACGCGCGTATTCATTTCCATGAAGTAAAAGCGGTCATTGTTGTCGAGCAGGAATTCAACGGTACCGGCATTGGTATAACCGACCGATTTTGCCGCAATGACAGCCAAGCCGCCGATATACTGACGCTGGGCTTCATCAAGCTGCGGCGAAGGGGCGATTTCGATTAATTTTTGATTACGGCGCTGTATTGAGCAGTCGCGTTCGTACAGGTGAATCGCATTACCGTGATGATCGGCCAGCACTTGAACTTCAATGTGCTTAGGATTAACGATGCATTTTTCGAGGAACACATCGGCGCTGCCGAACGCTTTGGTTGCTTCAGAAATGACCCGGCCATAATTTCGCTGGAGTTCATCTGCATTATCGCAGCGACGTATTCCCCTTCCGCCACCGCCGGAGGTCGCTTTCAGCATGACCGGATAACCGATCGATTCGGCCACTGTCAATGCTTCCTCGACCGATTCGAGATTGCCGTTAGATCCCGGCGTTACCGGAATACCGGCCGCTATCATGGTTTTCCGGGCTTCCGTTTTATCGCCCATGCGGTGTATCACCTCCGCTTCAGGGCCGATGAAAATCAAACCACGTTCTTTGCAGGCTTTCGCAAACAATGCGTTTTCAGACAAAAAGCCATAGCCGGGATGTATGGCATCGCAACCGGTCGCAGCCGCGAGATTCACCAAGGCATAAATATTCAGATAGCCTGCTACCGGTTCACTGCCGATACAATAGGATTCATCGGCCTTCTTCACATGCAGAGCAAAGCGATCCGCTTCTGAATAAATGGCTACCGAGCGAATGCCCATTTCGGCACATGCCCGGATAATACGAACGGCGATTTCACCGCGGTTGGCAATCAGTATTTTTCGTAACATGACTTGGACGAACCCCGAAAAAAGGATGAGACTTTGGATTGAAAAAAATGATTACACATATTCAGGTTAATGCATATCCTATAATTTTTTTATAAAAATTTAAGCACCAATTGATTAACGATCTATACACAAAAAGAGTCCTTAGGTCTAAAGATATATATTGTATAGTTCAGGGTTTACTATGGTTGCTGCGTAATAAAGCGCCACGCAATTTGTATCTTCTTCTTATTCTACTTTGTCATATTTAAAAACGCACACATGCTCGCTGGGAAGCTTCAATCCATCCATGAGACCTGGGGATTCAGGCAATCCACTGGCGCTCCGGAGGGTATGCAGGAATGACGAAAGCAGCCCGAAACTGTAGACAAATTAGAACTAAGCCAGACGCAACTACATTAATTTATCGATTTGCCCCATTTGTCAAATAGTCAGACCGTCGGCTTAGCGGGTAAGAATATGCTGGCAGTGACCTGCCTGCCTCACTCAACTTGGAAATCGATTTCTTGGACCGATCCAGATTGGAAGTAAACTGATTGTAGCCATCAAAGTCAGCGATACTATGGTACCCCACTCAAATAATTCAGATGTGCTTCGAATATGCTCCAATTGCTGGCCACCGTTAGCGTAAATCAACGACGCCGGCAAAACGCCCAAAAAGGTACTGAGAAAATAATCCCGGAACGAAAGCCTGGATAGGCCGGCGCTGATGTTGATCAAAAAACATGGCACCACCAGGACAATCCGCAAGCTGAGGAAATAATACAAACCGTTTCGCTCGATCTCGTGCTCTATCCTCTCCAATCGCGCATAGAACAGTCGTTCGAATTGGGTTTTGAACACGTGGCGACTCAGAAAAAATCCCACTAAGCAGGCCACCAAGGTAGCCAGAATATTGTAAAAAGCACCCGTGTAAAAGCCAAAGAAGTAGCCGGACAGAATTTTCATAACTGCCGCCATGGGTATTGGCGAATTGATGAACACCACGCACATCAGAAAGAACATGACTACTGAAAAAGCGTAATGGCTTTCAATGAAAACGCTGATGGCTTGTTTGTTTTGCAAAATGTCGCTGAGATTGGGCATTTCAAGGTGGTAAACCGCCATGCCCAATAACAGTGATAATAGTACGAGTAGGTATTTTAGAGACATCATTTGTCGACACCGCGGTCGCCTAAGAAGTGGGAACGATGCCGACAGCCGGCTGCTCTTCAATCGCGATATGTAATCAAATTAATATGACCGCACTATGACAGGTTGCCAGACAAACAACACGGATGCCCACTTTCTGGCGAGCATGACGGCAGTTTTAAAATATGACAAAGTTGAATTAACCTTAATGCTTTGTAACGACGGCTTTAAACGTTGAATCATTCAATTGGTTTTGATGGTTATTTCATTTCTAGAATTCAGTTGTCCGCAGGCGGCTAACACATCATCACCTTTAACGCCTCTTGTTAAAGTCGGGATTCTAAAAGTATCTAAAATAGCTTTAAACTGTTCGACTTTATCCGACTCCGGACGCTCGTAACGCGCACCTGGAAATTCGTTAAAGGGTATCAGGTTTATATAAGCACTTTTACCCGTTAGTAGCATGCCTAATTTTTTTGCATCATCTGGTGAGTCGTTAAAATCTTTTATTAAAATATATTCATAGGTAATAAATTGCTTTTTATTCAAAGGTATCTTGTCAATATAAGACAACACCTCATCTAATGGATATTTTCTATTAATGGGGATCAGTTCATTACGCTTTTCTGCAAAGGGTGAATGCAGCGATAGCGCAAGATTGACTCCAGGTATTTCCTGACTCCATCTTTTAAGTCCAGGTACATAACCCGCAGTCGAAACGGTAATTTTTTGAACGCCAACTGAGGTTCCATGTTGCGATAGAAAAATTTCACAGGCTTTTTTGACGGCATCAAAATTATGCAATGGCTCGCCTTGTCCCATAAAAACAACATTCAAAATCCGTTCTTCTCCAGGCCTATTCGTTGCCAACCAACGCCAAGCCTTTAGAAACTGACCAATAATTTCACTGGTAGCCAAATTCCGTTTAAGTCCTTGTTCTCCGGTAAAACAAAAAGAACAATTCATTGCACAGCCAACCTGAGATGAAAGGCAAATGGAATATTTGTTGTTAAATGGAATCAGGACAGTTTCAATTTTATGGTTATCTTTGAGTTTGAAAAGAAACTTTACGGTTCGATCTTTTTTTGACTCCTGAACCGTATCGATTTCAGGTAGCGAAAAATCAAAATGTTGTTCAAAAAAATCCAATGAGGATTTTGAAATATTGTCACGGCATTGCGTATTTTCTTTTTTCTTGTAATGCCAATTAAAAAGCACTGCCGCGACTGACGGGTTTAAATTATTTTGTTTGATAACCGCATCCAAATCAGAATAATTCAGGTCGTAAAACGATCGTTTCAAAAACACCTCCGGAAAATGCCAATATTTAACAAAACCTATTTTCCTGGAATGTTGGATCAGAAAAACAGCTTTCAGCCCAGGGTTTCCACGATGGCTTTCATAACAAACCGATTAGCGTGCGCCTTTACCCCACAATACTACTTCCACTGTGCTCATCATGATGGTCAAATCCAGGAATAGACTGTAATTTTTGACGTAGTACAAGTCGTACTCCAGTTTGTGCCAAGTGTCTTGTTCACTGGCGCCGTAGGGATAACACAATTGCGCCCAGCCGGTAATGCCGGGCTTAACTCGATGACGTTCTGCATAATAAGGGATGGTTTTGATAAATCCATCAACAAATTCAGGGCGTTCAGGACGCGGGCCGACGAAACTCATATCCCCCTTGAACACATTGAATAACTGCGGCAATTCATCAATCCGAAATTTACGAATGACTTTGCCGACCTTAGTGACTCTGTCATCTACCTGACTCGCAAATTGGGCGCCATTTTTCTCGGCATCCAGCCGCATACTTCTGAATTTGATCACTTTGAAGGGTTTGTTGCGATAACCAACCCGGGTTTGACGATACAAAACCGGCGCACCAAAACCACTTTCCAGATAAATGGCTAATGCAGTAAACAACATGATCCACCAACTGACACTCAGCAGGAGCACACTGGCAATGACATCAAAGCCACGCTTGACTATCGGCCTCAGTCCATTATTGACAAAGCCATCCGAAAATACCAGCCAACTGGGACTCAAGGCTTCCAGATACACCAGACGCTGCTCTCTTTCATAAAAGGTTTGCAAATCCATGACGACCACGCCTGACATTTTGATGTCCAACAGCTCATCAACGGGTAACTTTTTCCGCCGATCATCGACGGCGATGACAATTTCATCAACACTGTGCTGTTTAACCACAGCGAATAAGGTCATTTCTTCACTTAATGAGATAGTTTGTGCCACTTCGACCGGTTCGTCATCCAAGGCGATATAGCCGACAATTTCAAAGCCCCGGTAAACAAAGCTGGAATTGACGTCTTCCAAATGGCTGGCCTTTTCACCACAACCGATGACCAGTACTTTGCGTTTTAAATTATCCAGATTGACAAAGCGATAGAAAAAATATCGGGTCAACAAAATGCCAATAAACGAAAATATAATCGCAGAGATTAAAACGCTACGCGCCAACATCAATTCCGGCACGATGTAATAAATCAGCACTAATGAAAAAATAGCCACCACAAAACTGTAGTTGATTCTTTCCAGCAGATTGTATTCCTCTTTATCCAGGGTTTTACGGTACAAACCAATCGAAGAGCAACACAGTACAAACACGGCTGAATAGACCAATGAAGCCATAATCATCTGTTGTTGGGTATACCAAGATGAGGTATACAGAAACCTGACTGCCGCCCCCCAATGCATGGATAAATAAAACACTAACCATTCCAGTGCCATCAGGCCTAAATAAGCGGTCGAAATATAGTGTCTAAAAATTCTGATCATGCTGGTAATTCCGTTTTGGATTTTGGCGTGTTTGACGAATGCTATAACAGAGGTTTGATATGTTCTGCGGGTATGGCGTAAGAAATTCCGCTAGGATTTGTGATGGCATTTTCCTTACTGCCTTGCACAAAGACTTTATTGATGATGCCTATGACTTTTCCGGTATCAATCTGATACAAAGGACTGCCACTATTGCCGGGATAAGCAGTAGCATCCAGTTGGAAAACATCAAACGGTGCACCAAGTTTCTTTAACATGTTGACGTTTAATTGCCTGCTGGCTATCACAGGTATCGCATTTGGCGAAATAGCAGAAATAATACTGCGATGAGTAACTGGGTATAAACCTAACACCATCCCCATAGGATAACCGGTAAAAGCGAATAATTCGCCCTCCCTGACTTTTCCGGAATCGCCTATTTCCAGCGCGGGCAATTTCCCTTCGGGCAAATTCAATAATGCCAGGTCATGCTGTTCATCCGTTTTAGTCAAATCGGCCAATTGCATGTATTCAGCCTGGCCTTGCCGATAAAACACTGCAAATCGTTCCAGATGAGCCGCATCCAGTTCCTTACCGACAACGTGCGCATTGGTGATGATTTTACGCCCATCACCAATGGCAAAACCGGTTCCAAGAAATATTGCTCGCGGATTTCTGGTGGGCATGAACGTGCCAACGGCTACCACTGAAGGTTTGATACGCTCCAGAACATCAGGCAGACTGGCTTCTGAAGCCAGAACCAATTTTCCACTCAGTTCAAACAAGCACACCCAAAAAATCGCTTGCAAAATTTTCATGATCTTTCCCAAAAACAACTGAAGGTAACTTGATTACCTGACTGATAAGGTTTTGATCAAAAACAACCCAAAACCTAGGAGTTTGTCCTAGAAGCCTGTCCGAGAATCGAGAACCATGGATGGTAAGTTTCGAAGTATCCATACACATCTGGATTTCGGCAATCCACTTGTGCCCCGAAGGCTCTATGCCATAATCACGATTTACGGAACTGCCTTTCAATTAGCTGACACAGCACATTAATCAGCAACGACTGTTCTTAAAGTAGACGCTGAAGGGGAAAAATCAAATAGCGCAGAATAAATTGTCGTTCCCGCACAGGCAATACTATCGGCTTTTGGTGTTTCCGGTCACCCGCCTTTGCAGAAGAGGCGAAGTCGATTTATCAGCACGTCCCTAATAGTTTGTGGGTCTGAGGTATTTGTATTTCCCAACAGAAAAAATTGTTTTCCACAGCAAACGATCAAGCCCGCCTGAAAATCAAAACAGCATTAACGCTGCTTTATCAAAAACTTAAAGAATTTTCCGCCATAAACCAGTGTAACAATCATCAATATTGCGTAGCCAAGATTAGATAGGCTCAGATATTTAAGTACTACCAGAAATTTACTCTGGTTCTCAAAATTAGCCGTTATCGTGGCCTGATCAATACCATATCGGGCCGCATATTCAGGCATTTTTAAAGCATCTGCATGACTATCTTCCAACGATTTGACATTTTGACCGGGTATGAATGCTTGCCGTGCTGCTGTGAAATTTGCGATAACCTGATCATTCAAGCCAACATGGACTGATCCGCCTTGACTTAACTGAGTTAATGTAGCAGACACCCAGCTATCCAGTTGCTTAACCCCTTCATACGACCAAGCCATCCTGTTATACATTTCATCGCCAACCATAAGTTTGAATTCGTCATGCAATTCATCATATACGCCCAGATTATTTTGGGTTCGCTCAGGGTTCTGCAGGCTTTGCTTGGTAAAGCTTGCAAATACGTTGCCTGACGAAACGGGTAATGGCGTAAATTGGTTGGTTGATCGCGAAGAATCGGCTCGCGATGAACGTAAAGCAGGTTTATACCCAGCCGAACCCATCTGCGTTTTCTCGGGAGGCTCTAAATCAACTGAGCGAGACTCACTTTCAATGGGAGGCAAAGATGGAGTGGGCCGAGGGTTATTGGATTTGAAAGCCATTGATGAGGCAGGTGTTTCAAATGCATCACGTTGATTTTGCGTGGCATCAATAATATCTCTAGAAAACTCCAGCTTAAATTCATCAGCCCAGCTAAAACTGAAATATGTACATAAAGCCAGACTAACGAAACGTTTCATAACAAAATCCAAAAATAATTACAGCCGCTAGGAGCCTGTCCGAGAATAGGAATCGTCGCGAGGGAAAGCCATTTTGAGTCAGATTTTTTGATCATTTGAGGCGAATAGTGGTGCTATTTAACGAAAATGAGCTGGAAATCTGGCCAAAAAGGATTTTCCGCAGCAGGTTCTCTATTCTCGGACAGACTCCTAGCCAACTATCGGGGAAATTCCCACCGATTCTCGTAGTTGCTGGATAAATGGCCGGGTGATGTCACGTGCCTTCTCAGCCCCTTGCCGCAATTGCTGTTCGATATGCTCTGGGGCTTGCAGCAAAGCCTCATAACGTTCGCGCGCCGGGGTAATTTCATCATTGATCTTTTCGAACAACACCTTTTTCATCTCCCCCCAACCAATGCCTTCTGCATAGCGTTGACGAATCGCCTCCACTTCATGCACATTGGCAAAAGCCTGATAAATCCCAAACAATGTGCAGCCATCCGTTTCTTTGGGTTCGCCCGGTTCCAGGGAATTAGTTTTGATTTTATTGATAAGCTTGCGCAATTTCTTTTCGGGTTCGAACAAGGGTATGGTGTTGTTATAGCTTTTACTCATTTTACGACCATCCAGACCCAATAACGTGGCGGCATTATCGTCCAGCACGGCTTCCGGCAACACAAAATGTTCACCGTAAATATGATTGAAGCGGCTGGCAATATCGCGGGCCATTTCAATGTGCTGAATCTGATCCTTGCCCACCGGCACCTTGTTGGCATTGAACATCAAAATATCTGCCGCCATCAGGATCGGGTAACTGAATAAACCCATGGTAAT
The DNA here is from genome assembly GCA_002928965.1 of Methylomonas sp. Classification (GTDB taxonomy): domain Bacteria; phylum Pseudomonadota; class Gammaproteobacteria; order Methylococcales; family Methylomonadaceae; genus Methylomonas. Next base: position 9,604 of record PERU01000014.1, on the reverse strand, counting down.
GCCTTTATCAGGGTCGGTTCCGGCAGCTTCTTCATTTTCCTGTACAGCCGCTTTATAAGCATGCGCCCGGTTCATCAAACCTTTGGCTGTCACGCAGGTCAGCATCCAGGTCAGCTCCAAAATTTCCGGTACATCCGATTGCCGATAAAACACCGCATTTTCGGTATCCAGCCCCAAAGCCAGCCAAGTGGCTGCAATTTCCAGACTGGATTGTTTGACCCTTGCCGGCTCATTGCATTTGATTAAGGCATGGTAATCAGCCAAAAAATAAAACGGTCTGACCTGTTCATCCTTGCTGGCATTAATTGCCGGGCGAATGGCCCCGGCATAATTTCCCAAATGCGGCGTACCTGTCGTGGTTATACCGGTCAGAACGATGGATTTACTCATGCTTATACCTTTGCACTCTAAAATATAACTTATAAATAGGCTGATTCTACACAATTCGTTAACGATAGTCAGACTCAATAATGCCCCTGATATCTGAGTATTGGTTCACTCCGATTGGCCTAACAGGGGTTTGGTTTTTATAGTAAACTTTTGTCCGTTGTATTTTGCATAAACACTTTTGTTAACGTCGGAGGAAGCTGATGCTGTCACATGATGAAAAACGCGATTACATTCGTATGGAAGTTGACTGCGATATCACATACAAATTACCCAATTCCAACGAACTTCATACGGGACGGTGTACGAGTCTGAGCGGTGCCGGTATCTCTTTTTTGACTGATCAGATATTTGAACCCGGCTTGGCCCTTGAAGTCAGTATCGTGCCAAAATCCAACATTACTCCACCGATGACAGCGTTTATCGAAGTCGTTCGCAGCACCAAACGTGATGACAGTCAATTTGAAATTGCTGCTGTCATTAAAACCATCAAAGGTAAATAAATACCCGTAATTAAAGCCCAGGGATGAAATAAATCATGTTTGTTATCACCAAGGAAGTCTATTTTTGTTACGGTCACCGATTGATGAATCATCCCGGTAAATGCCGCAACCTGCACGGCCATAGCGTCAAAGCCAGCATTTCCATCAAAAGCGAACAACTAAATGAACAGGGTATGGTTTGTGACTTTGCCGATGTACGTGACGCCGTGGAATCGTTTGTAGACCAGCATCTTGATCATAACTTCCTGTTACATAAAAACGACCCCATCATCCCGGCTCTGATTGCCAATAACGAACGATTTTTAGCCATCGATGAACATCCGACCGCTGAAGTATTAAGCAAAATGATTTATCAACATTTAAAGCAGCAAGGCTTGAATGTTGAGCAAGTGGTGCTTTGGGAAACTGCCAGCGCTCACGCCTGTTATCGGGAGGACTGATATGAGTCAACTCAGACCCGTCAACACCTCGCTGTGCCTGGAAAAAATCTGCGAATCAAACTACCGCAAGTTATTCAGACTGATACCGAATCTGAGGGCGCTGGACAAAACAGCGATTGGCCATACCGACGAGAGCCCTGCCTTGCATCTGTCAATTCTGGAACGCAACCCTTACACATTGACGATCGAATTGAGCCACTGCTTCAAACAACAACTCTCTGAATTGATAGCCCCTGCCGTGAAAATCCGCGTGTATCTGGACGCACAATTGGCTGAAGTGATTCGGGATAACGACCGTCCAGCCGTGGACAGGGTTTATCAAAATCCGGGACGGGCGCTTGAGATTCAGGAATATAAATGGCGCTTGAATTACTTTCTGCAAAAATGGCTGGATCACTGCCTGAAAACCCCCTATCAGTTCACGAATGTCAGCGACTGCCTTATTTAAGTCGCCATTGCAAAGCCGCTCGCACACAGCGTAGCAAACCGTACTGATAAGCCCTGCCAAAATGCTCATAAACCGGCTTTAATGCATTGCGCTGTGCCTCAGGCATGGACAGCAAAACCGCTTCAATTTCACCAATTTCTTGAGCCGACACATCCTGCAATGCCAATAAATCCAGCACATCTTCAAAGCGCACTGCGCCAATTTCCAGCCCTTTAGCCAAATGCGAATACACCGTATCCGATTTTAAGCCGCGCTGTTGCACGACTTGCTCTATACCCAAACCCAGCTTAAACAGCTCCAAGGTAGCGGTGATAGTATCGTTAGCCGATGTCTGCACGTCATCGTCAAACGCTGCCAGCACGGCCAGAAATTCATCGCCATATAAATCCAGTTTACGCTGACCGATACCGGAAATCAGGCTCAACTGTTGATGATTACGCGGCCTACGCTCCACCATCATCATCAACGTCGCATCATGGAAAATCACGTATGGGGGCACATCCTGCTCATCGGCCAATTCTCGGCGTTTGGCACGCAGTGCATTCCACAATGCGCTGTCTGCGCCGACGGCTGATTGGCGCTTATCGTACTTATCACGCCTGGCTTTTGTTACCTGCACATCTTTGCGCAGCATTAATGTCTGTTCGCCGCGTAATACCGGTCGACACGTTTCGGTTAATTTCAAACTGCCATGGCCATCCAAATCGATTTCCACCAGCGATTTCGCCACCAATTGCCGAAACACCGAACGCCACTGTTTTTCATCCAAAGACTTGCCAATGCCAAAGGTCGATTGCTTGTCGTGGCCAAATTGCCTGATACGCTCGTCGTTTTTGCCCAGCAGCACATCTATCAAATAAGTGACCCCGAAGCGTTGACCGGTACGATAAATACACGACAACGCTTGTTGTGCAGCCACGCTGCCATCCCAGGTTTCCACAGGCTCCAGGCAGGTATCGCAATTACCACAACCTTGTTCCAATATATCGGTCGCTCCCGGCTTCCTGCCTCCCGCGGCACTACTACATCCCTGTACGTCGACCGCTCCCGGCCTCCTGCCTCCCGCGGCACTACTACATCCTTGTACGTCGCCGAAATACGCCAACAAAGCCTGACGCCTACAACTAACCATCTCACATAACGCCAGCATCGCATCCAGTTTGTGATATTCAATGCGCTTATGCGCTTCGTCAGCATTGGATGAACCCAGCATTTGCCGCAAAGTCAACACATCCTGCAAACCATAGGCCATCCAGGCATTGGCCGGCAAACCGTCACGCCCTGCCCGACCGGTTTCCTGATAATACGATTCGATGCTTTTCGGTAAATCCAGATGCGCCACGAAACGCACGTTGGGCTTGTCTATGCCCATACCAAAGGCGATGGTAGCGACTATGATCAAACCATCTTCCATCAAAAACTGATGCTGATTTTTCTGCCGCAATTCATTGCTCATGCCGGCATGGTATGGCAAAGCCCGCAAGCCTTTTTGATTGAGCCACTCGGCGGTGTCTTCCACTTTTTTACGCGACAGACAATACACAATCCCGGTATCACCGGCATGCTCGGCGCGAATAAAGCTCAACAACTGCTGCCGGGCATTGTCTTTTAGTACAATCCGGTAACGGATATTGGGTCGATCAAAGCCACTGATAAACACCTGGGCATTTTCCAGTGCCAGTCGATTAATAATTTCCTGTCGAGTTCGCTCATCTGCAGTGGCAGTCAAAGCAATACGTGGTACCTGCGGAAATTGTTGATGCAATATCGACAACAACAGATAATCAGCCCGAAAATCATGCCCCCATTGGGATACGCAATGCGCTTCGTCAATGGCAAACAAGGCAATTTTGCAGCGGCCAAACAAAGCTTGGGTGCGGCTGTTACTGAGCCTTTCCGGTGCGATGTACAACAAATCCAGCTCACCGTTCAACAAGCGTTGCTCGGTGTCACGCACTTGCTCCAACGATAAGGTAGAATTCAAAAAAGCTGCTCTCACCCCGACTTGATGCAAGGCGCTGACCTGATCCTGCATCAAAGCGATCAAAGGCGAGATCACAACGCCAACACCGTCCATGACCAAAGCCGGAATCTGATAACACAAGGACTTGCCGCCGCCGGTTGGCATCAAGACCAGCACATCCTGTCTGGAAATCAACTGCTGGATGATCGCCTGTTGCTGACCACGAAAGCTGTCATAACCAAATACCGTGCGCAACACCTGCAAGGCATCGGGCCGTAAAGGTGTTACGGGAGGCAAGCTGTCGTGACCGACCAAGGCTGCATCATCTGAATTGTGGGCGGGATATTGTTTCTGCAAAATGGTGTGACCTTATATAATGCGGCGATTATATCAGCACCGCTGTGCTGCTCATGCCACTCTTATGGTAATCATGAATAGTCAACACCACGCTCTACCTAAACGATTACAGTCACTGATCGACAATAACCTGCAGCATTTGCTGCAATTAGGCTTAAAGGGGATTGAAAAAGAAAGTCTGCGTATCAATCGCCGTGGCGTCATATCGCAAACCCCGCATCCTCAAGCCCTGGGTTCTGCACTGACGCACCCGTATATCACTACCGATTATTCGGAAGCACTTTTGGAGTTCATCACCCCGCCGTTCGCCGACATCAAACAAACCCTGAGTTATATGCATCAGATTCATCAGTTTGTGTATCCGCAACTCGGTGAAGAAATGCTGTTGGCCACCAGCATGCCTTGCGGCATTGATGGGGATTTGAGTGTGCCGATTGCCGAATATGGCAGCTCCAACGTCGGCAAAATGAAGCATGTCTACCGAAAAGGCTTATGGCACCGCTATGGCCGCACCATGCAGGCTATTGCCGGCATCCATTTCAATTATTCTGTGCCGCAGGCGCTGTGGCCGATGCTGCACCGTCAAGCGGGGAATTCGGGTTCCTTGCAAAATTTTGTGGCTGATGGTTATTTTGGATTGATCCGCAACTTCCAGCGTCAAGGCTGGCTAATGTTGTACCTGTTCGGTGCCTCGCCGGCGATTTGCAAAAGCTTCTTCAAAAGCCGCCCGCATTTAATGGCGGAATTTGAGGAATTTGACCCGCATACGCTGTACCACCCTTACGCAACCTCTCTAAGAATGAGCGATATAGGTTACAAAAGCAAAAATCAGGCGGGACTGAAAATCGACTACAACTCGCTGGATGGTTATGTCGACAGCCTCAGCGCTGCCATCAACACCCCCTACCCTGATTACCAAGCGATCGGGGTGAAAATGGATGGCGACTATCAGCAGTTAAATGGGAATATCCTGCAAATCGAAAACGAGTTTTACAGCACCATGCGTCCCAAGCAAATCGCCGAATCCGGTGAGAAACCGACGCTAGCATTAAAACGCCGCGGGGTAATGTACGTGGAAATGCGTTCGCTGGATTTGAATCTATTCAACCCGATTGGCATAGAAGAAAGCACAGCTCGATTTATCGAAGCCTTTTTACTGAGTTGTTTACTGCACGATAGTCCGCCGCAAGCTCCAGAAGAATTGCAAATCAACAACAGCAATCAATTGCTGGTTGCCAACCAAGGTCGCAAACCCGGCTTGCTGTTAAGTAAAAATGGCGAACCGATAAACTTGCAGACTTGGGCGCATGAAATTCTGGACGCCATGCAACCCATTTGCGCTTTACTGGATCAAGGCAGCCTGGACAAACCCTATCAATTGGCCCTACAGCAACAGCAAGCCATGGTCGACAATCCTGCGTTAACGCCTTCGGCACATATCTTGGCCTGCATGAAACATAACACTCAGGAATTTGGCTGTTTTGCCAGCAATACCTCCGCTTTGCATAAACACTATTTCATGAATCAGCCCCTGGATTCACAGGTGCACCAGCAATTTGTCGACATGGCTACTTCATCGTTGCAGAAACAAGCTGCAATTGAAGCCGCAGACACACTTTCTTTTGACGATTTTCTGACCCGTTATTTTTCGCAATCATGACCACATTCGATCTCGCAAACGTTCAAACCGAACTGCAGGGTAAAAATCCCCGCAGCATTTTAAAAACCGCGCTGGCCCACTTTGATAACATCGCCATTTCCTTCAGCGGCGCGGAAGATGTGGTGTTGATCGACATGGCTCTGCAAATCCGCAAAGATATTCAGGTATTCTCGTTGGATACAGGCCGTTTACACCCTGAAACCTATCGATTCATCGAACAAGTGCGCAAGCATTATCAAATCGACATCGAGGTATTAAGCCCGGATCGCCTGCCGTTGGATGCATTTGTGAAGGAAAAAGGCTTGTTCAGTTTTTATGATGACGGCCATCAACAATGCTGCGGTATCCGCAAAGTGGAGCCGCTGCGCCGCAAATTGGCGACTATGGATGCCTGGATCACCGGGCAGCGTAAGGATCAAAGCCTGGATACCCGCGCTGACATTCCTGAAGTGCAACATGATGCCGGCTTTTCCGGCCCCGACAAGCAACTGATCAAGTTCAACCCACTGCTCAACTGGTCGTCTGCACAGGTATGGGATTACATCGAAGCCTATCAAGTACCGTTTAACGAGCTACATAAAAATGGCTATATCAGCATAGGCTGTGAACCTTGCACACGTCCGGTATTGCCTAATCAGCACGAACGCGCAGGCCGCTGGTGGTGGGAGGAAGCCACCAAGAAGGAATGCGGCTTACATGCAGGGAATATCAAAGTTAAATAAAGACTTCGTCAAAAATATTTCACCCAACGGAGAACGTCGTAAAAGGTAGATTGGGCTGAATTTAACTTTTACGACAACCTCCAACGGGCGAGGTTGTTGTGGGAAGTCCATGCTTAGACGTTGCTCAGCATGAACGGCCCAAAACACATCTCAACTGCTCTTTTTAAGATCAAAGGTTTGGCGCAGAGAGAACCGGTATTACCGCGTCCATGCTTCGTCAGGGAGACGTTATTTCTAGCGGCATCCTTAAACATTAGCAGTTGGTTTATTACGTCCCATAACTAACAAACCCAGTAAACCGGATCCCAAAAACCAGAATGCGGAAGGCAGCGGCACGGTTGGGGTTTGCTCTGCGGCTATACCATAAATCATGAAGTGGGAAAGATTTTTTGCAGGCGATGAAAACCACTCACCCGCACTGGCAAATTGCTCAAGTTCAAAGATTGAATAAGCATTGCCTGCTTTTAAACCTATAGCAATATTGGAATAATTCTGCCAAATATTGGCATCCAAAACTGAAAAAGTGCCCTCTCCCTCGGCTGACTGATTTATCTGAAACACGTCGGTAGAGTAACCGGAAACGCTGCCATTGACCAACACACTCCAGCCTATCGGGATGTTTCCATTTTGAAGATTACCGGTGATATTTCCTGACGCTGAAACCAGCAGACTGTCCAAATCATTATCCTCTAAGCCCCCAAAGAATGAAGTCGAATCTAACGTAAACGACGTGCTTCCATTGTTTTTTGGTCCACCATTCGCATATGCGCTTGATGCACTTCCAGCAAGCAAAATAAAGCTGACAGCGAAAAAAAACTTGGATTGCATAGTACCCTCTGCAGTAATTTGGTTTAGATTGGCTGACAGTATGCCTTTTTATTCATCATTCAACCGTTGCACCAAAGTACAAATTCAAAGTAATTCACAGAGTTATCGACTTTTTACTCCCGCTTAAACAACACAACTTCTGCCAATGCGGATCGTGCCGCTCAGTCCTCGTATTTAACCGGCAAATATTGGGCATTCCAGACATTTGAATTGACATAATTTTTCAGATCCATGCCTAGCAAATCCTCCCGTTTGGAAGAACCATCTTCAAGCGCCTTGACCAGCACACGAGTCGCCACAAAATTACTGATTTCCTTCAAATCTTTGATCGGCGGATAGATGTGCTCCTCAGCACCGAACTCATGAATGTAATCGGCCAAGGCATATGCCGACTCCAGTACCATGGCATCACTGATTCGGTGACATTCTCCCAACACAGCCGCCAAACCCAAGCCGGGAAAGATAAAGGCATTGTTGCCCTGACCGATCGGGTAAGTTTTACCTTGATAGACCACATCCGGAAACGGGCTGCCGGTGGCGACAATCGCTCGCCCGTGGCTCCAATTTATGATGTCTTCCGGCGTGGCTTCGCAATTGGCAGTGGGATTCGATAACGGAAGTATGATCGGCTGCGTGTGATTCTGGGCCATACGGGTAATGATGGCTTCGTTGAAGATACCTGCTGCACCGGACAAACCAATCAACACGCTGGGTTTCACATTGCTGACGACATCCAACAGACCGGGGATACCCTCGGCTTGACATTCCCAGTTCTGATAAACCGCTTTACTGTGCGCCAAAGACTGTTTGTAGTGCTCAGTAGTCATCTCCTCGATCATGAGTCCATAGACATCGACTACAAAAATCCGGCTATGCGCTTCAGCTTCGGTCAATCCCGCTGCCAACATCCCAGCTTTAATGGTGCTGGCTACGCCTATCCCACCCGCTCCGGCACCGACTAACACCACGCTTTGCTGCGCCAGTGTTTCGCCGCGTTTGCGACAGGCTATGAGTAAACCTGCCAATGCCATCGCGCCGGTGCCCTGAATATCGTCGTTAAAACAGGGCAGTTGCTCCCGATAGCGACTTAACACATCAAACGCTACATCCTTGGTGAAATCTTCCCATTGGATAACGGCCTTGGGCCAAGTGCGTTTAACCGCACTGACCAACTTGTCCACCAACTCAAAATAGGCCTGATCCTGCAGGCGCTTTTCGGCCACGCCCAGATAATGCGGATCCCCCAATAATTCCTGGCGATTGGTGCCGACATCCAGATTAATCGGTAAAGCTTGAAACGGACACAAACCGCCACCGACGGTATACAAGGCCAGTTTACCTATGCAAATCGACAAGCCGCCCATGCCTTGATCGCCAATACCCAATATCGCCGACGCGTCGGTCACCACGATCATGCGTACATCATTAAGGTGGTAGTTTTTTAGGATGGTTTCGGTGCGATCGATATTATTGGCCGATAGCGTCAAACCTCGCGAGGTTCTGTATAACGAACTGAATTGCTGCACCGCCAAACCTATGGTTGGGGTATAGACAATCGGCACCATTTCTTCCAGATGCCGTTCCAATAAGGCATAAAACAGTACTTCCGAGCGATCTTGAATAGCTCTTAAGAACTGGTACTTGGAAATATCGTTTAACTGTTTCTGATAACTGAAATACAGTCGATCAACTTGATCTTCGAGGCTGGTGATACGGGATGGCAACAAACCATCAAGGCCCAGTTCCATGCGCTCCTGCAAGGTGAAGGCTGTGCCTTTGTTGGTTGCCGGTAATCGAAGCAGCAGCAAACCGCGAATGGACACAGCCACATAACGATTGCCCTCCGCATCGGTCTTATATTCGAAATAATCACTCAGTTTTGTCATAGGGCAAGATTAAACAGCAATTTGCGAAAAATAGACCGAGAATACAGTTTGCCCCTTTGGCATAACTGCGGGCGATGCCAACAAAAAACCAGCACGTCATCGACATGATAGCTGATTGAACTTGGCTTGAGCAGCAACAATAGTTAACCTAACGATCGTGAAGGTATGGCAATCACTCCAACCATTAAAAGCCGGGGTTTTGTAGGCGTGACACAGTTCTTTTGTTAAGTTTGACCACCCTACCCCTAAGTTCAATACCATTATTTAAGCCGTCTTACCAGCAGGGATTGCCGGTATCCAGTTCTCATGGATGTGAAAGGCCTTCGCAACCCTGATTGAAGCACACCCCAACGCTCATGAAAACTCGAAATCACCCCGGCCAATGAAAGTTGAAGTAGGAGCGACGCATT
>PERU01000013.1 GCA_002928965.1 Methylomonas sp. | reverse complement strand
GAGGGGGATTTATTAAAAAATCTCCCCCAACCCCTCTTTATCAAAGAGGGGAGCAAGAATCGTGTGATTCGGAATAAGCAGAATTCCGGGAAGTTATTTATGACCATATCCTAAGCTAATTGATCTTTATATTTCAGGAAACGCTTTATCCTAAAAAAAATCAGTTAAGGCGTGTGGGGATCCGCTCGTGGTGAGCCTATCGAACCCTGAGCGGTTTCCACACGCCAAACCCATTGGGTGAGCATACCAAAACCCGTCCCTTCGACTGGCTCAGGGCGAACGGGTTTTGATATGCTCGACTGAGTTTTTAGATTTATCTACCCTCACCCTACCGACCATCATGAGCAGTTTAATTAATCTACAAATCGGCGGCGAAGCCCGCTTGAATGGCTGGCAACGCTTACATCTGCAGACTGGGCCCGAGGTCGATTACAGCGGCGATATCCGCAATCTATCCCACTTTGCCGATGCCAGTTGCGCCAAGTTGTATGCCGCGCAGATTCTGCAACAAGTCGAGCCCCAGCAATTACTGTCCGTCTTGCAAGGCTTGCATCGGGTTTTAGTACCGAGCGGACAATTATTGATTTCGGCGCCGGATTTGGACGCCTTGTGCAAGCTGTATTTGAGCCCTCATCTGAATAAGAGCGACCGCCTGCAGGTCATGCGCATGCTTTTCGGCGGACAACGTGATCAATTCGATTTCAATCGTTGCGGCCTGAGTTTTGAATGGCTGTCCGATTGTCTGGCCGCTGCCGGTTTTGGCTTTATACAACGGGTGGACAACTTTGAAGGTTTTACCGATACCGCAGCCTATGCGCCTTTTGGCTCACCTGTCTGCCTTAATGTGCTGGCCTACAAATTATCGACTGATGCGCTACCCGCCACTATCCTGTCAGCCGCACAAGCCAGCATTGCCGGCCAACTGGCTGTCGACACCTTGTCCTTATCGCATCTAACGGAAGTTTTACACAACCCACCGCAAGCGCTAACGGAAACAGCCGTTAAACCGGAACCACCTGCAACGGTAGCGGAATTGTCCGTGGTGGATGCCGCCCAAATCCAGCAAACCACCTTAAAAGCCTTGGAACATCAGAATAGCGGCGATGCGACAGAAGCAAAACGCTTATTTAAAGAAGTTTTGGACTTACAACCGACTAATTTTGCAGCCCTATATTCGCTGGCGGTGCTGGCTTCGCAGCAGGAAGAGCATAACGAAGCCTTGGACTGGATTCGTAAGGCCATTGCCACAGGCCAAAATTATGCGCCGGCTTTTTTCGTGGAAGCCGTGGTGTTACAAGCCTTGGGACGTTTTGACGAATCGCTGGTCAGTTATGAACAGGCGGTGGCTGTTGATCCGAATTACGAAAGCGCAATGATCAATCGCAGCAATCTGTATTACGAAGTAAAACAGCATGTCAAAGCACTGGAAAGTTTTGCCGAGGTGTTAAAAATCAATCCCAACTCCGACAAGGCTTTGGCCGGTCAAGGCATTATCCTGACCGAAATGAACAAATTCGATACGGCCATTCCGCTGTTTGAACGCTTGCTGGAAGTAAACCCGGAATTTGAATACGGCCAAGGCTTACTGTTGCATGCCGAACAACATTGCTGCGACTGGCGCCGTTTTAAGGAAAGCCGTGAGTCCATCGAACATGGCGTACACGCTGGACAAAGGGTTTGCAAAACCTTGCCGTTCATGTCGTTTTCCAATTCACCCGATGACTTGTTGCAATGCGTGAAAATTTTTGCCGCGCACATGTTTCCCGCTCGTAACAAACATTTATGGCAAGGCGAGAATTACCAACACGACAAAATTCGGTTGGCTTATGTATCGCCGGATTTTCGCGAGCATCCAGTGGGGCATTTGATGGCCGGCGTGATCGAGCATCATGATAAATCCAGATTCGAGACCATCGCCATTTCGTTGGGCATCGATGACAAGGGCAGTTTGCGTAAGCGCTTTGAAACCGCGTTTAGTCAATTCATCGATGTGCGCAGCAAAAAATCCTGGGAAATCGCCGAGCTGATTCGCAGCCTGGAAGTGGATATTCTGGTGGATTTGGCCGGTTATACCGCCGATTCCCGCACCGATGTATTTGCTTACCGCCCGGCGCCTGTGCAGGTCAATTACTTAGGCTATCCGGGGTCGCTGGGGGTGGATTACTTTGATTACATTCTGGCCGACCGAGTGGTCATCCCCGAGGAGCATCAGGCGTTTTACAGCGAAAAAGTCGCCTACCTGCCGGATGCCTATTTGCCGACCGACTCCAACCTGAACATCGCCGAACGCACACCAACCAAAGCGAAAATGGGCCTACCGGAAACCGGCGTGGTGTTTTGTTCGTTTAATCACGATTACAAAATCAATCCGCCGATGTTCGATGTCTGGATGCGTTTACTGGAAAAAGTGCCGGGCAGTGTGTTGTGGTTGATGAAATTAAATGAACCGGCACAACACAACTTGCGCCGGGAAGCCGAACAGCGCGGCGTGGATCCTGATCGTCTGATTTTTGCCACCCGCATACCCTTGGTGGAAGACCATCTGGCACGCTACCGTCTAGCGGATATGTTTTTGGATACCAGTCCCTACAACGCCCATACCACCGCCAGCGATTGCTTGCGGGTGGGATTGCCGGTGGTGACGTATCTCGGCAACACCTTTTCGGGCCGGGTCGCCGCTAGTTTGTTGCAGGCGATTGGCATGCCGGAGCTGATTACCCATTCGCTGGAGGAATACGAGGCATTGGCTTTGAAACTGGCGTTGGACAGTGCCTTGTTGGCAAGCATTAAAACCAAACTGCTGGAAAATCAAAAAACCTATCCGCTGTTTAAAACCGATCTGTTTTGCCGCAACCTGGAACAGACGTTTGACAAAATGCTGGATGCCAATAAGGTCGGGGCAAACTAAAGGGGTTGGGAGATGTTGTTTTAACACCCCCTCGGCCATCTCGCTTCGCTCTCCCCCTTTTTTCGAAGGGGGAAGGAGTTTTGTAACGAAGTCCTAAAGCCTTTCACCACAAACCACTTCCCTGTCTATACAAACAGTGTGGCTATGCCGGGTCGACCAGGACTATTTCTTCATCATCCAAATAACACCCCGGATCCTCAGCCCAAAAATCGCCGGTCATTTGTTGCGCGCGGACGCGGGTGTTGCCGTTACAAATGCTTTGATAATGACATTCGCCGCAGCGGCCTTTTAATGGCCGGGGTGATGCTTTCAAGCCTGCCATCAAAGGATCAGACACATCCTGCCAGATTTCGGAAAACGGTCGGCTGCGGACATTGCCCAAGCCATAGTGCCACCAGAAGGTATCGGGATGCACGTTGCCGAGATTATCTATGTTGGCGACATTGACGCCAGAGGCATTGCCTCCCCATTGTTGCAATTTGGCCTGGATATGTTCCGCGCGTTCGGGGAAGCGGCGTTTGACCCAATGTAAAAAATATACAGCATCGGCATCATTGTTGCCGGTGACCACTTCGCGATGTAAGCCTTGCTTCTCCCATGTCAAAGACTTTTCAATCAAGACATCCATCACCTTGCGGGTCAATTGAAATTCGGCATCATCCTTACGGTTTTTATTGCCACGGCCGCCGTAATTCAGATGTGACAGGTAAAACTTGTCGATGTCTTCATCGTCCATCAATTGCAATAAACCATCAAAGTCGTGGGCATTGTCCTGGGTCAAGGTAAAGCGCACGCCAGCTTTGATGCCATGCTCGCGGCATAAACGGATGCCAGCCAGCGACGCATCGAACGAGCCTTGTTTTTGACGAAAGGTGTCATGAGTTTGGCCTATCCCATCCAGACTGACACCGATATATTGGTAATCAATGGCGGCGATTTGCTCGATGTTCCCGTCATTGATCAGTGTACCGTTGCTGGATAAGGCCACATAAAACCCCATATCCCGGGCGCGCTGGGAAATATCAAAAATATCCGGATGCAGCAACGGCTCGCCGCCTGACAGAATCAACACCGGCACTTTGAAAGCTTTTAGGTCGTCCATCACCGTGTAGATTTCCGGCGTGGTCAGTTCGCCTGGAAAGTTGATGTCGGCCGAGGTGGTATAGCAATGCTTGCAGGTCAGGTTACAGCGGCGGATCAAGTTCCAGATCACCACCGGGCCGGATGGTTTGCGCGGTTGGGATAATGGCGTGGGGTGCAATACCTCACGCATGAATTGACTGAGTCTGAACATATTAACCTGCGATGCGTAAGCCGGTTTTTTTGAGGATTTTAGTGCTGTAAAGCACTTGATGCTGACAACTGGAGTCACCCAACAACTCGGCTATGATCGCTGCTTGTTGTTCGGCGTCCTGTTCGGTTTTGCCATGTACCATGGCAAACAGGTTATACGGCCATTCCGGCAAATGTCTGGGGCGTTGATAACAATGACTGACAAATGACAACTCGGCCACGCGCCGGCCCAACATGTCGACCTGCTGATCGTCCACATCCCAAACCGTCATACCATTAAAACGATAACCGATCTTGTAATGATTGGGCACGGCGGCGATACGCCTGATCACACCGTTATCCTGCATGGCTTGCATGCGTTGCATGACGTCTTCTGTAGTCAATCCCAATTGCTCTGCAACGGCTTGGTACGGCTCAGTTACTAACGGCAAGCCGGCTTGAGTCGCTTGAATGATTTGTCGATCAATTACATCCAGGCTCATGGTTTACACATCCAATTGCAGACCGACATAGTATTCCTGAATTTTCGGCATGTTATAAACCGGCAAGCCGGTTTGCTGCTCGATAGCCTGAATCACGTTTTGCACCTGCTCCGGCTGCTCAGTAGCCAAGACAAACCACATATTCAAGGCATGGCTTCGAGCATAATTGTGCGCCACTTCCGGGAAGCTATTGACGATCTCGGTGACTTCATCAAAACGCGGTTCGGGCACTTTTAACGCGGCCAGTGTCAAGGCGCCACCCATTTGTTCGGCATGATACATGGGACCAAATCGCGACAGGATACCTTGCTCAAGCAACTGTTTCAGACGTTCAATTAAATCCGCTTCGCTGATAGCCAAGGTTTCAGCGACTTGACGATAAGGCGATGGACAAATCGGAAAGCCTTGCTGAAGATGATTGATGATGGTTCTATCGATGTCATCCATGTAAAACATCCTGCGCTTGATTATGTCGATATAACGCGCCACGCTGTTTGAAACAGCGACGGCTGAATAGCACCTCAAAAGCGTAATCGGCCAAATCGCAAACTTGTTGCAACTCCTGCCACTGCTGCAACACCACCTCGCGGCTTTTACCGTGAATCATGCAGTATAAATTGTAGGGCCAAGTATCGCCTTGGCTCGGGCGTTGATAACATAGATTCACGCAGGCTTGCTGGCTCACCTTTGCGCCGATTTCCGCCACGCGCTCATCCGGCACATTCATCACAATCATGGCATTGGCCCGATACCCCAGTTGCCGGTGTTTGACCACCACCCCCCAGCGCTTGATCAAACCTTGCGATTTAAGCCGGCTCAAGCGTTCAATCACTTCCTGCTCATCCAAAGACAAGCGCTCAGCCACCACCGCATAGGGCCGGGCCGCAATCGGCAAACCCTTCTGCACCGCAGCAATCAATTGATAATCGACGGCATCAATCATGCAGATTCAACTCAAAGCCCAGATTAATGAAATAGTCCGCCAACATGGGTAGCAACATGGCTGTATAGCCTGTTTTGATTTCTATGTCGGCGATCACCTGCTGCAACTGATGTTCATCATCGGCCACTGCCACAAACCACAAATTAAACCGGTTTTCCCGCTCATAATTATGATTGACTTCGGGGTACTCGCTGATCTGTTCCGCCACCCGCGCCAAATCCGCTTCCGGCACCGCCATCGCCACCAGTGCACTGCAGCCAATGCTGTTGGGCGCAATCACCGGGCCAATGCGACTGATCATGTGTTGTTCAGATAAACTCTTAAACGCCGCCAGCACCTCATCTTCAGACACGCCCAGTTGATCGGCAATATCACGATACGGCGTGGGGCTGAGGGGGAAGTCCTGCTGATAATCGTTGAGCAGGTGTTTGTGCAACGGCGCCAGCATGTTTACCAGCCTATGCGATTGGCGCGGTCGCTAAAGAAAATGCCGCTGGGTTTTTGTGCCGGCAAACGGCCGGTTTCCAAGAAGGTTTCGGTGTCGTAAATCATCAACCGATCTTCATCGCGCACCGCCAGCCACACCGACTCGCCACGCGGACTGAATTCCATATGTAAAACGGCTTTGCCGGGCTGCAAGGTTTTCACCACATTGAAATCTTTGACATCTATCACCTGCACCGTCTGGTTGTCCGGAAAGGCAAAATTCACCCAGATTTGTCGACCATCCGGTCTGCCGCTGACAAATACCGGCTGACCGGCCACGGGTATGCGTTTGACCAGTTCCCAATCGCGTTTATCGATCACCAACACCTCGTGCTGACCCATCGCCGGCACGAACAACCAATCGCTCGCCATAGTCCAGCCTTCCAGATGCGGCATTTTGTAGACCGGTAACTGCTCATCGTCCTTGCCGTAATCTTCCAGGATATGTTCAACACCTTTTTCAGGTTCCCACAAATCCAGCAAGGCCAAGCCCTTTTCACCGAACAGGCCCGCCGCATAATAATGACCATCGGCACTCAGCAAGGCATCGTAAGGTTGCTTACCAATGTCTTTAAATTTTTTGACGATGGGTTGGCGCGGATTTTTGGCATCAATCAACCAGATTTCATTGCCCTCGAACAAGCTGCAAACAAAGCGCTGTCCCGGCGCATCGACCAGACCGACCACTTTGGACAATTTGTTTTCATCGCCATACATGGCCGGAATATCAGCCAGTTGCTCCAGTGTCTCGGCATCAAACAGTTTCACGCCGCCAGGGGTGTAATTGGACACAGCAATAATTTTGCCATCCTGGCTAATCGCCCCGCCAATGCTATTACCCGCCTGCAATATGCGTTTGTCGATTTTGTCTTGCAATAAATCCAGTTTGCTCAAGCCACCGTCGCGACCAAATACAAAGGCATAGCGTTGATCGCGGGAAAACACTACGGACGCATGCGACAAATCCCCCAAACCTTCGATGCGGCTTAACATGGCCGGTTTGCTGGTATTGACGATTTGCACGCTACCGGTTTCACGTTCGATGACCACACCGAGGTCGCCGGTGGCGCGAAGATCGGCGTTAGCGGCAGACGCCCCCAATAAAGCCACACAAACCCAGGCAAGCAATACTTTCACAGCAAACACTCCACACTCATTCCGAAAACACCTCTTGTAAATCAATAGCACAGTCCGGAAACAGATAAGGCGAAGCTATATCTTCACCGGAAAACATGTTCAGCAACCGATACTGATCCTGATTCTCGTCAAGCACAAACTGATGAACCGCTTGCTCGAACGGATAGACAATCCAATATTCTTTGACCCCGCTTTCCCGATACAACTGGTATTTGGTCTGCATTTCCTTCTTGGAGTTGCCTTTTGACAAAATTTCGATAATCCAGTCCGGCGCTCCCAGACAACCGCGCGGGTCGAGCTTGTCGGCATCGCAAATCACACATAAATCGGGCTGCACCACCGTGTAAATATCCTGATTGGCAACTGCCGATTTACGGCAATCATAAAGACGCACATCGAACGGTGCGGCAAACAATTGGCAGGGCATTTTCTTGAAATACGCATACAGAATTCCGGTAAGACGCGTCGAAGTGCGTTGGTGATCCAGACTCGGTGCCGGGCTCATCAAACTGATTTTGCCTTTGATAAGCTCGACGGTTTCTGTCAATCGCCAATCCAGATAATCCGCATAGGAATATCGGCCATTTAAATCCAATTGCGATAATTGCGTGATAGTAGACATACCCTGCCTCTCGAAGATTCCAGTTTCAGCAATTTTACCCCGCTAACAGAGGTCGTTACGGCTAATACAGTTGTCGCAATTGCCCAATCAACCACCGCGTTTCCTCGACACTGATAAATTGCTTCCAGGGCGGCATGGCTGTTCCGGCTCTGCCGTTTTGAATCGCATCCATCAATACCGCATCATTTTTGTCGACCAAAGCATCAGGCATCAAGGACGGACCCAAGCCCCCTTTCGGCGGCAGGCCGTGACAAGAACCGCAATCATGTTTCAACAGGTTACTAAGCTCCTGTTGCCGTTGCGGCGATAATTCATCTGCAACGGCAACCGTACTCAGCAGGAGTATTACCCCACTAAAACATAGTCTCAAGGCTTGAGGCCGCCGTAATAGTTGGCAATGTCGTTGATTTCGTTGTCGTTCAACGAGCCGGCAATCGCGTTCATGATGTCCGATTTACGGGTCTTGTCACGATATTGCTTGATGGCCGTTTTCAGATATTCGACATCCCGACCGGCTAAAGGCGGAAAAGGCGCGTCGGCGCTCGGATTACGAATGCCGTGGCACTGCGAACACACAGCCGCCGCTTTCGATTGTCCGGCATACAGACTCGCAGCCTGACTGGAGCCTGCGGCCAGCAGGCCGCTCAGCAGTATCAAGGATAATTTGACGCTCATTTGCCTTGCTCCATTTCGTCAGGTGACAAACCGCGGGTCATGTATTTCACCCGACCACGCGAAAAGATACCTGCCGGGCTTTCCATCGGTACGCTAGCCACTTTTTGCAGGGTGTTGGAATCATAAACCACCACTTCGTCGCCATTGTAACCTGCAGAAATGTACAAAAATTTGCCATCTGCACTGTACTCCGGGAAGTAAGCATGGCCGCCGACATCCAGGGTTTTAACCACTTCCAGGGTTTTCTTATCAATCAGCTGTACCGTGCGAGCGCGTCTGTCTTTGCTGATGATGTCAACTGCCACGTAAGGTGCATTGGCATGTGCAGCTGGTGATTCGGTGCCGCCGGAAACCGGTATTTGTTTAACCACTTCCATTTTGTCCAAATCCCAAACGCTGACCACGGTTTTATCGCAATCGCCAAAGTTGGTACCAAAGCCCAAAGTGCGACCATCGACTTTAACTGCCGAACCGCCGCCCACGTGCGGTACGCAACCGGCTTCCAGTTTTTTGATGATTTCGCGTTTTTCCAGATCGATGGCCGCGACGATGCTATCGTCATAGGATGCGATCATCAATTTTTTGCCGCCGTGCGTCAGGAAGGCATCATGCAAATGCCGACCCACCTTTTCGATTTTAGTGACCGGGAAACCTTCCTTATTCAAATCAATCACCCAAACCTGTCCGGCGTTTTCCAACGCAATCGCAAAAATGTCTGCATACGGGGTGCCGATGATCATCCCGGAATCCGATGAAACCTGTTTGCCGTCAGGATCGATACCTTCCAGTTCAAAGGTTTTTAGCGGCTCCAAAGTATCGGCATCCAGAATCACCGCATTGTGCGGTACAAACGAGCCGGCCATGATGTATTTACCGTCACGTGAAACTCCCATGCCAGGGCCGTTCCAACCGGTTTTGATACTGCGCACCGCCTTCATGGAGTAAAGATCAACCTTGAAAATTTCGGCCGTATCGGTTTTCACATAAGCCCAGCGTGGATTGGCCGGGTTGAAATCAATGATGTGAGCCGCGGTACCCGTCGGGATTTCACCGACTTTTTGATGGGTGGAACTATTAATAAAAATCGCTTTGGCACCTTCACCACGACCATACTTACCACGCGCAGCAACGCCGATCAGATTTTCGAATTTATCGTCGATTTGAAAGGTAGGCTTGGCAGGTAAAGTGGTTTCGTCTTTGACATAGACCTTCAGCGACTTTTTCATATCGTCGATGGTCCAGGCTGGATTGGGTTGCTTTGGCGTTTCTTGCAAATGTTTAATCACACCACGAATGTCGTCGTCGGACAATTTGCCATAGAACGGAGGCATCAGGGTATCAAAGCTGCCGGCCATCACAATCGTACGCAGTGCGGTCGGGCTGCGGCCTTTCAGGGTCTCCGCATTCAAAGCAGGCGCCAGATAACCACCATGATCGGAACCATGGCAGCTGGCACAATTATCTTGATACAGCTGGTGCATGTTGTCGGACTTTGCCATTGCCACTCCGGATGACAACAGCGTTGCGATCGAAACCGCGAGTAGGGATTGATTCAGTCGATTTGTCATTGTTTTTTTCATTATGAATGCCTGTCATCCGCGAGTTAAAAAAAGAGCCAACACAAAACTATTAAACCATAATCCGTTTTTTTGCGGACAACATGGAAGAATTTCTGGTTGACTCAAGGCCGAATGTTATAAAATTTCGAATCGATATTAAACAGCTCAAGCCAGACTGTTGTCAACCCCTGGAGCAATGATAGAATGAACGTCATGTCACAGACCGATATCTACGAACTCATCGAATGCATGACCGCGCTGATACGCTCAGAAGAGCGTAAAAAATGCACGGAGCTGGGCTTGCAACCTGTTCATTTTCAAGTGTTGAATTATTTGTCTCGTTGCAACAAATACAGCAATACCCCTGCAGCGGTCGCCAATTATCTGGGGATGACCCGCGGCACCGTCTCCCAATCGCTGATTATTCTGGAAAAAAAAGGCTTTATTTCAAAGACGCAGGACACCAACGACAAGCGCGTTATCCACTTAAGATTGCTACCTGATGGCGAAGACGTATTAAAACAGGCCAGACCGTCCAATTTATTCCACAGCGCTACAGACATTTTGCGCGGCGCGGGCCCGGCTGTGACTGACGCCAATGTGTTTCAGCAAGCATTGACTGCTTTACAAAAAGCAAACCAGTCGCAATCGTTTGGTGTCTGTAAAACTTGCCGCAACTTTAGCGAAAAAGACGGCCAGTTTTTCTGCCAACTCACTCAGGAAGTGCTCACCCACAACGACAGCGAGAAAATCTGCCAGGAACACAACCCTGTTTAACAGCCTCAGCACTCTGCTTTACTGTGTGCCTCGTATTTTCATGACACTACAAAAGCCATGAGCATCACTCGTATTGCCTTAACACCGGGAGAACCCGCCGGTATTGGTCCGGATTTATGCATACAACTTGCACAAACCCGTCAAAACTGTCAACTCGTTGCAATTGCCGATCCCGTACTACTGAAACAGCGCGCCCAACAGCTTGATCTACCTCTCACCCTTCAGCTGTTCGATAAAACCCAACCCGGTAAACATTGCCCACCGGGACATTTGACGGTTCTACCTGTGCATTTGGCAGCCCCCGTCAATTGCGGCCAACTCAATGCAGCTAACAGCTCGTATGTTTTGGAAACCATCTACCAAGCCACACTCGGCTGCATGCAGGGTGATTTTGACGCCATAGTCACCGCACCGGTACATAAAGGCATCATCAACGACGCTGGCATCCCATTTAGCGGTCACACCGAATTCATTGCCGAAATCACTGGCGGCATACCGGTGATGATGTTGGCAACGCCCGGCTTGCGGGTCGCGCTGGTAACCACCCATTTACCGTTGTCACAAGTCAGCGCCGCCATTAACCAATCGTCATTGACTGAAGTGATCAACATTTTGCATGCCGATTTGCGCCAGCGTTTTGGCATAGCCCACCCCCGAATACTGGTGTGCGGCTTAAACCCGCATGCGGGCGAAAACGGTCATTTAGGGCATGAAGAAATTGACACCATAGAGCCCGTATTGCAACAGTTACGTCTCGTCGGCCTGGATTTACAAGGCCCACTGCCTGCCGATACCTTGTTCACCCCCAAATACCTGGAAAGCGCCGATGCGGTATTAGCCATGTATCATGATCAGGGTCTGCCGGTTTTAAAACACAAAGGCTTCGGACAGGCTGTGAACATTACCCTTGGCTTACCCATCATCCGCACCTCGGTCGATCACGGGACAGCATTGGAATTAGCCGGCACTGGTAAAGCCAGCTTGGGCAGTTTGCAGTTTGCCTTGCATACCGCACTGGACATGATTTCAACCCACACAAACACACCATGACCCATCAAGCTCGTAAACGCTTCGGCCAAAACTTTCTGCACGACAACAGTGTCATCGACAACATACTGGCACACGCGCATCCGCAAGCCGGTGAACATTGGGTGGAAATTGGCCCCGGACTAGGCGCATTGACTCAGCCCTTGCTGGGCAGTGCAGTTAAATTGGATGTGGTTGAGCTGGATCGCGATCTGGTCGCCCGCCTGCAAAAGCAATTTGCCGGCAATAACCGCATTACTATCCATAGTGCCGACGCACTGAAATTCGACTTTAACACGCTCGTCCAAACCGGAGAGAAATTACGCGTCATCGGTAATCTGCCTTACAACATTTCTACGCCGCTGATGTTTCATTTACTGGAAACCACCCGTTTCGTGGAGGACATGCATTTCATGCTGCAAAAAGAAGTCGTGGACCGAATTTGCGCCGAACCGGGCAGTAAAAAATATGGTCGACTCAGCGTGATGATGCAATATTTTTGCGAAACCGAATGGTTGTTCGACGTGCCGCCGGAAAGCTTCGATCCAGCGCCTAAGGTCATGTCAGCGATTGTGCGCTTGGCTCCACATCAGAAACCGCCGGTTGACATTGCCGACTTTAAACAATTCAGCCAACTGGTCACCCAGGCATTTTGTCAACGTCGTAAAACCATCCGCAATTCTTTAAAAAATTTTATTAGCGAACAAGCAATAGAGGATCTGGGAATTGATGCGAATTTACGTGCAGAATCAGTGTCGCTGGCGGAATTTGCGTTGCTTAGTCGACATAGTCTGCAGAATACTCAACTATAAACGTAAATCGCCGAGGATTCGCGCCCTCTCCTGACGGAGTCTGTCGTAAAAGTCGAAACAGTTCCTTCTCCCACCGGGAGAAGGTTAGGATGAGGGCATATAAATCAGCTGTTTACATTATATATTCCCCTCACCCCAGCCCTCTCCCGCGAGGAGAGGGGACTTTTACGACAGCCTCTGACGAAGAGAACGCGAGGAGAATTAAACCGCCAGAACAGCTTAATTTATGGCCTTTGTCGTTTAAGGTGTCGTCACCGTGACATCTTGCTACCCTTTAAAACAAAAGCCCTCGCCCCAACAGAGACACCTGCATATTGAAACAAGAGCCAAAAACCAACATTTAACGGCATTCCTATGAGGTTTGCGCTAAAATGCCCGGTTTTTTAACGGCTTCCGTAGCCTGATCCGCCGCGGACACCAAACTATCAATTCAGACGGCCAAAAGCCGCATCGATGCTCGGGAGTTAAAAGCTATGCGTATCATCCTGTTAGGAAGCCCTGGTTCGGGTAAAGGCACACAAGCCCAGTTCATCACCGAAAAATTTGCCATCCCGCAGATTTCCACCGGCGACATGCTGCGGGCCGCAGTTCGCGAAGGCACACCGCTGGGCATCGAAGCTAAAAAAGTGATGGATGCTGGCGGCTTGGTATCCGATGACATTATTTTGGGCTTGATCAAAGAACGCATTGCTCAGAGTGATTGTAATAACGGCTATTTGCTGGACGGTTTCCCTCGCACCATCGCCCAAGCTGAAGGGCTTGAAAAAATGGGCGTCGAGCTGGATTATGTGATTGAAATTGTGGTTGCAGACGAAGAAATCATTAAGCGCATGAGTGGTAGGCGCGTGCACATGGCCTCTGGTCGTAGCTACCATGTCCTATTCAATCCACCCAAAACTGAAGGTGTTGACGACATCACCGGGGAGCCGCTGATCCAACGCGATGACGATGCCGAAGAAACCGTCCGAAAACGTCTGAACGTCTATCACGAACAAACCAAACCCTTGGTTGGCTTTTATTCCGCTGCAGACCAAAAAGCCAAATTCGCCTCCATTGCAGGCGTTGGCTCGGTACAGGACATTACCGACACGTTATTTGCAGCCTTGAATTAATTGTGCAGGCTACGCATTTATGCTCCTCAGTGTAAAACGTAACGCACCTTGAGAATGGCAAACCGATTTTGAATTGGTACGCAATGCGTACCCTACGAGAGAGAACCACTATGGCAGGTAAAACCTTATACGACAAACTTTGGGACGACCACGTCGTTCACACCGAAGACGATGGCTCATGCTTGATTTACATCGACAGACAGTTATTGCATGAAGTCACCTCACCGCAGGCCTTTGAAGGCTTACGTTTATCAGGCCGTAAACCTTGGCTGATTAATCGTAATCTGGCGGTAGCCGACCACAACATCCCGACCACCGATCGCGCCAACGGTATTGCCGACCCTGTTTCTCGGCTACAAGTTGAAACCCTGGAAAGCAACTGTAAAGAGTTTGGCATCACCGAATATCATATGACTGACATTCGCCAGGGTATCGTGCACGTAGTCGGTCCGGAACAAGGCGCTACCCTGCCCGGCATGACCGTAGTCTGCGGTGACTCGCACACCTCAACCCATGGCGCATCTGCGGCATTGGCGTTTGGCATCGGCACGTCAGAAGTTGAGCACGCTTTGGCGACTCAATGTCTGGTGCAGAAAAAAGCCAAAAACATGCTGATCAAAGTCAACGGCAAAACCGGCCCTGGCGTCACAGCCAAAGACATCGTGCTGGCGATTATCGGCAAAATCGGCACTGCCGGCGGCACCGGTTACACCATTGAATTCGGCGGCGAGGCCATCCGGGCTTTGTCCATGGAAGGTCGCATGACCGTGTGCAACATGGCTATCGAAGCGGGTGCGCGTGCCGGTTTGATCGCAGTTGACGACATCACCATCGATTATTACCAAGGCCGCCCGTTGGCGCCGAAAGGCGACGACTGGACCATGGCGGTTCGCTACTGGGAAAGACTGCATTCGGACCCAGATGCCAAATTCGACAAAGTCATCGAATTCAACGCTGCCGATATCAAACCGCAAGTCAGCTGGGGCACTTCTCCGGAAATGGTGTTGCCGGTAGATGCCAGCATTCCCGATCCAACCCAAGAAGCCGATCCGGTTAAGCGCCAAGGCATAGAGCGCGCCTTGCAATACATGGGATTACAAGCCGGTCAAAAAATCACCGACATCAAGTTGGACAAGGTGTTCATCGGCTCCTGCACCAACTCACGTATCGAGGATTTGCGCGCCGCCGCCGCAGCTATCAAAGGCCGCAAAAAAGCCGATTCCGTCAAACAAGTGTTGATCGTGCCCGGTTCCGGCTTGATCAAACAACAAGCCGAAGCGGAAGGCCTGGATAAAATCTTCACCGCCGCCGGTTTTGAATGGCGCGAGCCCGGTTGTTCCATGTGTCTGGCGATGAACGCCGACCGCCTGGAAGCCGGCGAACATTGCGCGTCTACCTCAAACCGCAATTTCGAGGGCCGCCAAGGTTACGGCGGCCGAACTCACTTGGTCAGCCCAGCCATGGCCGCCGCAGCAGCTATAGCCGGCCACTTTGTTAACATTGCGGAGGACGCAGCATGAGAGCATTTACCACGCTGAGCGCTCTGGTAGCACCATTGGACAGAGCCAATATCGATACTGACGCGATCATTCCGAAGCAGTTTTTAAAATCCATCCGTCGCGCCGGTTTTGGGCCTTATTTGTTTGACGAATGGCGTTATATGGACAGAGGCGAACCTGAAATGGATTGCACACATCGTCCATTGAACAAGGATTTTGTACTTAACCAGCCACAATACCAAGGTGCGCAGATCCTGCTGACCCGTGAAAACTTCGGCTGTGGTTCTTCCCGTGAACATGCACCATGGGCGCTGGAAGACTTTGGCTTTCGCGCCATCATTGCGCCTAGTTTTGCCGACATTTTTTTTAACAACTGTTTTAAAAATGGCATCCTGCCTATCGTTCTGCCCGCAGAAACCGTCGATCAGTTATTTAAGGAAATAACTGAGGGCTACCAACTGACGGTAGATTTACAAACACAAACCATCACCACCCCAGCAGGCAAAAGCATTGCCTTCAACGTTGATGAAACCCGTCGTCATCGCCTACTGAACGGTCTGGATGATATCGCTTTGTCGTTGCAACATGCAGACAAAATCAGGGCTTACGAAGCCGAACGTGTCAAACGCGCGCCCTGGCTGTTCAAAGATGCATAAGTTTTAATTTAAGGTAAATCCATGCCCAAAAAAATCGCAGTTTTACCGGGTGACGGTATCGGTCCCGAAATTGTCGCAGAGGCTATCAAGGTACTGAGTTTTTTGAATACCGATATGAATCTGAATTTGGTATTCGAAAATGCCCTGGTCGGCGGAGCTGCGTACGACGCATTTGGCACGCCACTTCCCCAGCAAACCCTGAACCTATGCAAAAACGCCGAGGCGGTCTTGCTGGGTGCCGTGGGCGGCCCCAAGTGGGAACCGTTACCGCATGCGGTGCGTCCTGAACGCGGTTTGCTGGGCATTCGCTCTGAACTCAATCTATTTTCCAATCTGCGTCCGGCAATTCTGTACCCACAACTGGTCGATGCCAGCACGCTGAAACCTGAAGTGGTTTCAGGACTGGACATCATGATCATCAGAGAACTGACTGGCGGCATTTATTTTGGCCAGCCCCGCGGGATTCGGATGCTGGAAAATGGCGAACAACAGGGTTACAACACCTTGGTGTATAGCGAGTCGGAAATTCGCCGCATCGCACATTCTGCGTTTAAAACCGCCCAAAAACGCCATAAAAAACTGTGCTCGGTGGACAAAGCCAACGTACTGGAAGTAACCGAATTGTGGCGACAAGTGGTCACTGAAATCGGCAAGGAATATCCCGATGTACAGCTAAGCCACATGTATGTCGATAACGCCTCCATGCAATTGGTCCGCGCGCCCAAACAATTTGACGTCATCGTCACCACCAACATGTTTGGCGACATTTTGTCTGACACTGCAGCCATGCTGACCGGCTCTATCGGCATGCTGCCGTCGGCATCACTGGACGCCAACGGCAAGGGTATGTATGAACCCATTCACGGATCAGCACCGGATATTGCCGGCCAAGGTATCGCTAACCCATTGGCGACCATTTTGTCAGGTGCCATGATGTTGCGTTACACCTTCAATGATGCTGCCGCTGCTGATCGCATCGAGCAGGCTGTAAATAGCGCATTGGACGCCAACCTAAGAACTGCAGATATTTACTCGAATGGCATGACAAAAGTCAGCTGCTCCGAAATGGGCGATGCCGTTCTCAACGCTTTAAAAGGATAAAACAGTATGTCCAAAACCTATGATGTAGCTGTCGTTGGCGCCACCGGTGCAGTCGGTGAAACCATGATTTCCATTCTGGAAGAGCGTAATTTTCCGGTCGGCAAAGTCTATGCACTGGCCAGCGAACGTTCAGCTGGCAAACGTATTCCGTTCAAAGACGGCTCACTGGTTGTGGAAGATTTGGCCAGCTTCGATTTTTCCAAAGTCCAAATCGGCCTATTCTCTCCGGGAGCCTCGGTATCGGCTGAATACGCACCTAAAGCCGCTGCCGCGGGTTGCGTGGTGATCGACAATACGTCGCAGTTCCGTTATGACGACGACATTCCTCTGGTAGTGCCGGAAGTTAATCCGGAAAAAGTGGCTGATTACAAAAATCGCGGCATCATCGCCAATCCTAACTGCTCGACCATTCAAATGTTGGTGGCTTTAAAACCTATTTATGACGAAGTCGGCATCAGCCGTATCAATGTCGCCACCTATCAGGCAGTATCCGGCACCGGCAAGGAGGCTATTGAAGAATTGGCCCTACAAACTGCGAATTTGCTGAATGCGAAACCGGTAGTGCCTAGCGTATACCCCAAGCAAATCGCGTTTAACGTGTTACCGCAAATCGATGTATTCATGGATAACGGCTACACCAAAGAAGAAATGAAAATGGTCTGGGAAACCCGCAAAATCATGGGCGACGACAGCATACAGGTCAATCCGACTGCGGTACGCGTACCGGTATTTTTTGGCCACTCCGAAGCAGTCCATATCGAGACCCGACAAAAGATTTCCGTGCAGCGGGTCCGTGAATTGCTAACCGCAGCCCCTGGTATTACAGTGGTGGATGAGCGGGTAAACGGCGGTTATCCCACGGCTGTCACAGAATCGTCCGGGCACGATGATGTGTATGTCGGTAGAATCCGTGAAGACATTTCCCATCCTTTAGGTATAGATTTATGGGTAGTGGGCGATAACGTCAGAAAGGGCGCCGCTTTGAACAGTGTGCAAATCGCCGAGGTGCTGGTAAAAAATTACATCTAGTCTAAGATTAGCAAGCGTCTTTAATGTATCGGACAAAATGCATCTGATTGATCGTGCCGAGGTAATCCCAGTGAAGGAAAAGAATGTGAAGCATTTAACTAAAACTTTAGCGGTTGTATCGTTGCTGTTACCAATGAGCGCGCAACCGTTAGGTATAGGTGACATTCAGTTACATTCTGCCTTGAACCAAAAACTGAATGCGGAAATTCATCTGCATTTGGCTGCGGGTGAAAATCCAAGCGACATTTCTGTCAGATTAGCCCCTCCTGAAAAGTTCGACCAAGCCGGTATACCCTGGAATTACGTTTTATCTAAAATCAAATTTCAGCCTGTTGTACAACCCAACGGCTCCGTGATCGTCAAGGTCACTTCCCGAGAACCGCTTACCGAACCCTTTTTAGACTTTTTGCTGGAAGTGACTTGGCCACAAGGCAGTCAATTCCGTGAGTTTACCGTTTTAGTCGATCCACCGGCCGAATACCATACGCCGGTCACCCCAAGCAGCCAACTTGCTGCAGCGTCTGATTACCGTCTTGAGCAACTGGCAGAAAATGACAGGCCGATCAGAAAAGCCAAATCCGGTAGTCAACGTATCAAGCGTGCCCAATCCGCCGCGCCCAACATTTCCCCACAAACACCTAGTAGCGGCGAATACGGTCCCACACAAACTTCGGATACCTTGTGGCGAATTGCAGAGCAATTGGGCAGTGAACGCAACGTATCGACCAAACAAATGCTGACCGCACTGCATCAGGCCAATCCTGATGCCTTTAATCGCGGCAATATGGATTCGTTAAAAACCGGGGTGATTTTAAAAATTCCGGAAACCGACGCTATTGTGCAAGCCTCCGGCAAAGCCAGTGCCAAACCAGTCCGCAAACCGGCGGCAGCCAATGAGCAAACAGCAAACCTAAACAACAAAGCGCTGGAATTGGTCGCGCCGACTGACAGCAAAATAACCGATAAAACCGACCTCAACAGCCAGACCAAACCCGGCCCCGAGACCGGTGATGGTCATTCGAGCGCAGGTGCCGGCGGCCACACGGATGGCAAAGATCTGGCCTTGCAAAGCCGAATCGAAAAGCTGGAGCAACAACTCAATATGATGCAGCAATTGTTGGCGTTAAAAGACCAACAGTTGGCCACGCTACAAAGTAGCGGAAAAGAACCCACTAAACCTGACTCAGAGCCAACACCCCCTGAGACGGTAGATGAACCTGCAGCTACACCAGCAACCCCCCAAGCGCCTGCCTCCCCCACCGTAACGCCTGCAGAACAACCAACACCAGTTACGCCAGTCGCCCCCCCAGCTGAAACAAAACCAACACCCGCAGCCGTTGAACCGCCCAAACCGGTTAAACCGGCAACCCCACCGCCTCCGCCTGTTGTTGAAGAAGACTTTTTCTCTTCTTCCACCTACTACTGGACGGTTGGTGGCTTGAGTGCCGGCATGCTGGGCTTGCTGGGCTGGTTGCTGTGGCGCAAACGTAAAATTGAAAGTTTAACCAATACCGAAAGCATGTTTGCCTCTGCCAGTCAGATCAAAATGCCGGATGCCGACAGTAGCTTGGCTGTCCCGGTAATGGATATCAACAGCACGGGAGCTTACGATGTCGGCACCGTCGGTGAAAGCTCATTTATAAGCGATTTCACACCCAGCGATTTTGAGGCTTTCGATACCGACCAGAACGATATCGACCCCATGTCTGAAGCTGATGTTTATTTGGCCTATGGTCGCTACCAACAGGCTGAAGACCTGATTCGACATGCCATCAAAGACCAGCCCAACAAAGACGAATACAAACTCAAATTGCTGGAAATTTTCTACGCTAATGAAAACAAAGAACGTTTTGCGGCTTATACACAGGAATTAGCCCACGCTGGCAAAAACAACGATGTGTCTTTCTGGCACAAAGTATCGGAAATGGCCAAAGAAATCATTCCGGAATCAGCTTTATTTGGTGGCACAGAAAAAGCTATGACACCCAAAGCCGCGCCGGTTACAACCGAAACATCGGCTCCTGACCCGTTTACTAGCGTCGACCAGGACCTGAATTTCTCCTCAGCATCGCTTAATGACGATCTGATTGATTTAAATGCTCCTACCCTGCCGGATATGGCCTTGATGGATGAGATTAATTCCGAACTGGCGGAGTTGCAATTAAATCTGCCTGAAGCATCCGACGATAACGGCCTGGATTTCGATCTAAGTTCGTTTTCCAAACCAGACCCAAAAGCCGCAGCGAACGTTGAATCAGCGCCCACCGATATTGAATCAATTGATTTTGATTTAAGTGGCCTGGATATTAAACCGGAAGCAGACACCAAACAACTTGCGTCAGAGGATACACTGGAAAGTTTTGACTTCAACTTCGAGCTCAATTCACCAAAACTTGAACCCGAGACTGATTCACAAACCCTCGATATTGCCAGCCTGGAAAGTTTTGAATTCCCTGAGTTTGGCGACAGTGCAGACATTGAAGAAAAATCCATACCGCAACCCGTAGCCCCTGCACCCGAAAACGCCTTGAGCCTCGATACCTCAGACGAGTTTGATTTCAACTTCGATTTTGAGGCTCCCTCCAGTTCTAAAAGCAAAAGCAGTGACGACGATATTGATTTTGGGGTATCCGATTTAACCGACATGGATGAATTTGAAACTAAAATCGATCTGGCCAAAGCCTACATAGACATGGGTGATGCTGACGCCGCAAAATCCATTGCACAGGAAGTACTGGAAAAAGGCACTCCCGAGCAAAAACAAGCTGCACAGGCCTTGCTGGACGAATTGAAATAATCCTGTTAATTCGACCTTCGTTTCAAACTGATCCCCGCTGATGCGGGGATTTTTTTGCCTCTGATTAATGTGTCAGTGAGGATCTTGTTCAGATTGCCTGAGCAAGACCTCACAAACACCGACGCTATCACCCAAATCCATATGGGAAATGCTTGCGCCCTGACGAATCGATTACCCTGAAACAAGCAGTTCTTTTTAGGATTACGATTTTTTCTGCGCCGATTTAAATTTCCCAGTATCAAACAAAAACCACTTGTTCTTTTTTTGTTCTTTACTATACTAATAAAAACATTTTAGGAACAATTGCGACACACACCATTCCGTTTATTTATCCCCGCATAATTCCTTTAGATGTAACCCTGTGGCTCTGTCACAGTTCAGTCATTAATGAATTCAGGAGAATTAATCATGCGTAGCCCTGTTCACATGCGAGACCAAAAAGCCAATCAAATTGCCATGCGTAGCCGGCAATACAGGCAATCGGCCATCAATCTTCTGGAGGACTTAACAGTAGTGGTGGTGTTATGGAGCGTTTTTTTATTAGCCGGTGCCAGTTAAAATAAGTACATGTATCAACTTATTTTTTATGTTCCCATCAGCCACTTGGATACGGTGAAAAATGCCGTATTTAACGCCGGTGCAGGGCAATTCGGTCAGTACGATCAGTGCGCATGGCAAACCTTGGGCCAAGGCCAATTTCGGCCGCTGCCCAACAGCCAACCGTATCTGGGACAGCCCGGACAACTGGAAAGCGTCGAGGAATATAAGGTAGAAATGATTTGTATCGACGAACGGATCAAAGCGGCTATTACGGCATTACTGGCCGCTCATCCCTATCAGCAGCCAGCCTATGTGGTTTATAAAATGCCTGATGTAGAGAGCTTATGAGCATCCATACCACCAACCCAAACTGAAAGTCTAATGACCTTCGTCATCTTCAGTTTCCTCTTTAGTGATCTCTTCCAACGCCAAACTGTCCAGCATGCTTTTACCGCCGTCGGCTTTTGGCGCTGTTGCAGAACCCAAACCTTCACTAAGATTAATTTTTAGTTTGAGGTTATTCGGCGAATCGGAGTTGCGCAAAGCTTCATCCAGCGAAATCACTCCGGTTTTGTATAAACGCATCAAATGACTATCAAAGGTCTGCATGCCGATGTTTTCAGACTTTTCCATGGCTTCTTTGATGGCATGCACTTCGCCTTTTTGAATCAAATCACTGACCAACTTGCTACCCAACAAAATCTCGATGGCCGCTACCCGTTTGCCTTCAATGGTGGGTACCAAACGTTGCGAGACAAAAGCCTGCAAGTTCAACGATAAGTCCAGCAATAGCTGATTACGCCGCTCTTCCGGGAAAAAGTTGATAATGCGATCCAAGGCCTGATTGGCATTATTGGCATGCAAGGTTGACAAACATAAATGGCCGGTTTCGGCAAATGCCAAGGCATGTTCCATGGTTTCCTGACTACGAATTTCGCCAATCAAGATCACATCGGGTGCCTGCCGCAAAGTGTTTTTCAAGGCATCTTCATAACTCAGCGTATCAACCCCCACTTCCCGTTGATTAACCAGGGATTTTTTATGCGGATGGATGTATTCGATCGGATCTTCGATGGTGATGATATGACCGGATGAATTGCTGTTGCGGTAATCCAGCAATGCGGCCAACGAAGTGGATTTGCCGGAACCGGTACCACCAACAAACAAAATCAGCCCACGTTTATCCATGATCTTGTCTTTAAGAATTTGCGGCAACCCCAATACATCGGCATTGGGAATGTCCACCTTGATATTGCGTATCACCAGCGCGCAAGAATTGCGCTGCTTGAAAATATTCACCCGAAACCGACCGATTCCCGGCTCTGATATGGCCAGATTCATTTCCGGCACATGCTCAAAGCTGCTGCGCTGATCATTGTCCATGATGCTATCAGCGATTTCTTTGAGCCGTTCATTGGTCAGCTTGATGTTTTCCAGCGGTTTCAATGTCCCCTGAAATTTTGCAGCAGGTGGCGCACCGGAGGTTAAATACAAGTCCGAGCCGTCATGTTGCACCAGTATTTTTAAATAGTCTTTAAATTCCATCACTCAGTGGCCGCCATTGGTAAAAGTCAATTAAGTTTAGTGTATTCATTTGTCAAGTTGAAGCAGGAGCAAGCCTTCGGCTATCGCGTATAATGGAACGTTTTTTTAAGCACGTAATTTTTGCGATCATGAATCAACAACGAAAAGCGGTGGCGCTGATTTCCGGTGGACTGGACTCCATGCTGGCGACCAAAGCTATCATGGAACAAGGCATCCATGTAGAAGGCATCAATTTTTTTACCGGATTTTGCGTGGAAGGCCACACTCACGCGATTCGTAAACAAGACACGGACAAACCCAAACGCAACAATTCACTGTGGGTGGCAGAACAGTTAGGCATCAAACTGCACATCATCGATATTATCGAAGAATACAAACAGGTATTGCTCAACCCCAAACATGGTTACGGCGCCAATATGAATCCCTGCTTGGATTGCAAGATTTTCATGGTCAACAAAGCCAAGCAATGGATGGCTGATAACGGTTTTGACTTCATCATCACCGGTGAAGTGGTTGGTCAGCGCCCCATGTCGCAACGCAAAGCCACCATGCCGATTGTAGCGGCCGAATCCGGAGCTGACGACCTTCTGGTCAGACCCTTATCGGCACAAAATCTACCCGCAACACGCCCCGAGCGGGAGGGCTGGATCAGCCGTGAGAAAATGTTCGCTTTCAGCGGTCGTTCCCGAAAGCCGCAAATGGGTTTAGCCAAGGAATTCGGCTTTAGCGACTACGCCCAGCCGGCCGGTGGCTGCTGTTTTTTAACCGATGCGGCGTACTCCAAAAAACTGGTCGATCTTTGGCAGGCGCGCGGCGAACGCGATTATGAGCTGGATGATGTGATGCTGTTGAAAGTCGGTCGGCATATTCGCCCGCAACCCAACTTCAAGCTTATCGTGGCTCGCGAAGACGGCGAGGCCAACTTCATGAGCGGCTACAAAAAGGAGTTTATCAGCATGAATTGCGCCAGTCACCGTGGCCCCCTGGTATTGATTGATGGTGCTCCCAGCGAAGAGGATTTATATTTGGCAGGTCAAATTACTGCCCGCTACGGTCAAGGCCGAGAAGCCGAAACCGTTGAGGTAACCATCCGCACTCAGCAAGGTGAAGAGCGTAACATTCAGGTCAAGCCGTTATTGCCGGAGCAAATCCCCGCGGAGTGGTTTGTATGAGCCAGGAAACTTTGAATGCCCGGCGTTTGCTGTGCCCTTTGCCTGTCATCCGTACCCAAGATAAAGTTAAAACTTTAAAAACCGGTGATATTCTGACTGTCGAGTGTACTGACCCTGGCGTGATGCAAGACATTCCGGCCTGGTGTCGGATAAACGGCCATAAAGTACTGGAGTCGCGCGCAGAAAATGGCGAATATGTAATTGTTTTGGAAGTGATTTAAATTTTAGTAGGTAACAGCATGGCAGTAGGACAATGTGATTTTCCCACGATGCACACGGTCAAAGGCATCAAACTGGGCACCTGTAATGCAGGCATCAAACAAACCCACCGCGACGATATTTTAGTCATCGAAATGGCCGAGTCGGGTAGTTGCGCGGCGGTATTTACCCAAAATGCCTTTTGCGCTGCACCGGTTTTAATCGCCCGAGATCATCTAATCCATGAACCTCGCTGGATATTGGTCAACTCAGGCAACGCCAATGCAGGTACCGGCAAGCAGGGTCTGCAAGATGCCTATGCCAGTTGTGCTGCATTGGCCGGCGAAGTTGAAGGTACCGCACAACAAGTTTTACCCTTTTCTACCGGCGTGATTGGAGAGCCTCTGCCTGTCGCCAAACTGACTGCAGCATTACCTAAAGCTGTGGCGAATTTGCATGACAGTCATTGGGATAAAGCAGCTCGTGCCATTATGACCACCGACACCTTTGCCAAAGGTGCATCGATGATCATTGAAATAGCCGGCCAACCAGTCACGCTAACTGGCATATCCAAAGGTGCCGGTATGATTCAACCGAATATGGCCACCATGCTGGCGTATGTGGCAACGGATGCCAAAATCAGCCAAGCCTTGCTACAACAGTGTTTAGCCAATGCCGCTGAACTGTCCTTTAATCGCATCACGGTGGATGGCGACACCTCCACCAACGATGCCTGCGTATTGCTGGCCAGCGCTTGCAGCAGTGCCCCGGAAATTCTTGCTGATAGCCCTGAATACACTGTGTTTTCTCAGGCGGTCATCGACATTTGCAAGCGGTTGGCCGAATTGATCATTCGTGATGGCGAAGGCGCCACCAAACTGATGCGTATTTTAGTGGAGCAAGCCAATAGCCGTCAGGAGGCAGTGCAGGTTGCCAAAACCATTGCTCATTCACCGTTGGTGAAAACTGCTTTCTTCGCCAGCGACCCAAACTGGGGGCGCATTCTGGCTGCCGTCGGGCGGGCAGGTGTTGAACATATGGTGCTGGAAAACATCGAAATTTATCTCGGTAATGTCTGTATCGTCGAAAATGGTGGCCGCTCACCGGGCTATACCGAGCTAGATGGCCAACGCGTGATGGATCAAACCGAAATCACTATCACCGTGCGTTTAGGGCGTGGTGCCGCTTGCGAAGAAGTGCTAACCTGCGATTTTTCGTATGATTACGTGCGGATCAACGCCGAGTATCGTTCCTGAATGTCAGTACGTTCGGTTTTGCATGTCGCCGTCGGCGTGGTGCGTGATAACAATGGCAACATTCTGCTGACACAGCGCGCCAAGCACGCGCATCAAGGTGGCTTATGGGAATTTCCGGGCGGTAAACTGGAAGCTAATGAAACGGTCATGCAAGCCCTGCAAAGGGAGTTGCATGAGGAAGTGGGCATCAAGGTGCACTCCGCCAAGCCGTTGATCAAAATCAAGCATCGCTATCCGGATTTGCAAGTACTGCTGGACGTTTGGCAGGTCGCGGGGTTCGAAGGTATCGCCACCGCCTGTGAAGGCCAAGCCATGCGCTGGGTAGCGCCTCAACAATTAAATCAATTCGAGTTTCCGGCTGCCAATGTGCCTATCATCGCTGCCACGCGTTTGCCTGATCGTTATGCCATTTTAGAAGGCAGCAATTACTCGCAGGTTTTACACAATCTGCATTGCATGCTGGAAAAGCAGGTGAGCTTTTTGCAAATACGCCTTAAATCCTTGCCTTCTTCAGAAATCGAAACTGTCATGAAAACGCTGCTGCCGATTTGCCGGCAGCATCAACTCACAGTGATGATCAACTCGGATCTGTCTTTTGAAGGGCAGCAAACCGCAGGACTGCATCTTAGCAGTCGTGCCTTGATGGCTTGTAGCAACAGACCTGAACACTATGAATGGGTGGCTGCATCCTGTCATAACGTTACGGAATTAAAACAGGCCGAACAGATAGGTGTGGATTTTGTGGTATTGGCACCGGTCCTGCCAACCTCGACGCATCCCGATGCAACGCCATTAGGATGGGCAAACCTACAAAGTCTAATCGAACACGTAAATTTGCCCGTTTTCGCGTTAGGTGGATTGAGTTTGCAAGATATTGATCAGGTAATTAATGCCGGTGGTCAGGGCATTGCTGGCATTAATGCCTTTTTATAACGACGATCGCTTAATAATCATCGTGTTCTGATTGATCCACATCCGGCAAGGCCGGTCCGCCTGGAATTTTATGGGCTTCGGTAGCCCAGTCGCCTAAATCGATCAGCTTGCAGCGTTGACTGCAGAAAGGTTTGAATTGCTGTTCCGCCACCCAGGGCACCGCTGTTTTACACGTGGGGCAAACCACCCTAAAGATGTCTTGCTGATTCATTACACGGCACAACGAGACAAGGTAAAGGTCACATCATCCTGGGCTTGGGTTGGCCGATTCTCATCATTGGATGGTTTCATAAAGCGGATGCTAAAGCGGTGTTTGCCACCACTGATTTCGGCAAAACACTCCGCTGAAACCGGTAAGCCTACTCGCAACAATTGCACAGGATGCGCGGTATCCAGCGCCAGTTGAAAAAAACCTGCATGCGCCACTTCCTGTTTGGGCACGCTGCTTTGCCGAATGAACCCCAGAATCAGATCAATGGCGATTCGAATATCGGCAAACGGCAAGGTCCATTGCTGAAAATCTTTCTGCTGCTCTGCTTCGTCCTGTTCCAGCCAATAATGAAATGCGGGCAAATCGAAGGAACAACTGCCACCCGGAATCGCGCTACGCTGCGAAATGCTTTGGAACAAACCGCTTTCCATGACACTGGCACCCACTTTGCCGCTAGCGTTATACAAATTGCGGCTGGCTTGAGTGAGATCGTTCAGAATGGTCTGCAGCTTCTGATTGTCGACCCCTTCGCTGTTACTCAACATGCCCAATACTTTGGCATGTCGGTCAAGTTCCTTGATTAATTCGGACTTTAAGTCACTGCGACTGAATATGGTCAAAATATCCAGCAAGGTATCAATGGCGGCACGCTTATCAAATACCGTATTGCCTCCCATAAAATGGCTAAGTTGTTGAAATAATTGCTCCAAGCGCATGAAGACCCGAATTCGTTCATTTAGAGGGAATTCGTAGGTGGTATGTGTATTCAAGCCGATGTTGTCCTGGCAGTGGCTAATAAAAGGTACGAATTGTGCAGATTTTTTACCTGTTCTGCAAGGTCAGCGCGTGTGCCATCGTTGTCGATAACGTCGTCCGCCGCAGCCAAACGTAACTGCCGGTCAACCTGTGAGGCAATAATGGCGGTAACCTGTGCCTGCCCCACTTGGTCGCGTTCAAGCACTCGCTGCAATTGAGTCTGCTGATGGCAATCCACCACCAACACGCGATCTACTGCATATTTTTTAGCACTTTCCAACAACAGCGGGATCGCTAGAATGCAATACACTGACTGCACTTTCGACACTTGCGTTTCGATTTGCTCAAAAATCAAAGGGTGCATGATGGCATCAAGCCGTTGTTTATGAATGCTGTTGGAAAATGCCAGTTGTCTTAACATGGGGCGATTCAATGAGCCATCCAGATTTAAAATCTCATTCCCAAACGCCTTGCAAAGCTGCTGCAATGCGGATTGGCCGGGCTGAACCAGCTGCCGGGCAATGACATCGGCATCCACAATCGGCACGCCAAGTTTTGCAAACAAATCGCTGACAGTCGATTTACCGCTACCTATGCCGCCGGTCAATCCCACCTTTAACATAGGTTACAAGCCGACAAAATCCAGATAAAGCCGGTTCAAGTCGTTACCCCAGATCAGCGCCAGCCATCCGGCTGCAGCCAGATAAGGACCAAACGGGATCGGTCGACGGGCATCGTGTTGACGAAACACAATCATGGCAATGCCAATCAGCGCCCCGACCACAGAAGACAAGATGATGATCAATGGCACATATTGCCAGCCTAACCAAGCGCCTAATAAGGCTAAAAGTTTGAAATCGCCATAACCCATGCCTTCTTTACCGGTCAGCACTTTAAACAGATGATAAACCGACCAAAGACTTAAATACCCGGCAACAGCACCGATGATGCTGGCATGGCTGTCGGTATAAATGGAAAACAGACTTAAAAAAAGCCCCAGCCACAACATTGGCAAGGTAATGGAATCAGGCAATAACTGGTGATCAATATCGATAAAGCTCAGCGCAATCAAACTCCAGGTCAGCAACAAACCAAATAACAAGGGCAATCCGTAGCCAAAGTGCCAAGCCATTAGAGCAGAACACAGCCCGGTAAAGGCTTCAATCAACGGATAACGCAACGAAATGGACACGCCGCAATGACCGCATTTACCGCGCAACCAGAGGTAACTGAATACAGGTATGTTTTGATACGCCTTGATTTCGTTTTTGCATGCCGGACAACGCGATCCAGGCAAAAACAGATTAAAGGTCTCGCCCTGTTCTTCGGCCGGCATCTGCAAAAATTCCAGACACTCTCTTCGCCAACCGGAATGCATCATGACTGGCAAACGGTATATCAGCACATTTAAAAAGCTGCCGACCATCAAACCAAGGATACAAACCAAAACAATCAGTACTGTCGGCTCCTGTTGCAGTAAGCTGAGTAAATTATCCAACCGCAGCTCCCAATTTAAAGATGGGCAAATACATCGCCACAATCAAGCCGCCGACCAGCACACCCAACACCGCCATGATAATGGGTTCCATTAAGCTGCTGAGGTTGTCGACCAAGTTATCGACTTCTTCCTCATAAAAGTCAGCCACCTTGTCCAGCATGCTGTCGATGGAACCCGATTCTTCGCCAATCGCCACCATCTGCACCACCATATTGGGGAACAAGCCGGTTTGAATCATGGAAAACTGTAGCTGCTGACCTGTCGCTACGTCGTCGCGCATTTTCATGACACCATCGTAAAACAAAATATTGCCGCAAGACCCCGCCACAGACACCAACGCCTCTACTAAAGGCACGCCCGCAGCGGACATGGTGGAGAGCGTTCGCGCAAAACGGGCAATGGCGGATTTTTCCAGAATCATGCCTACTACCGGTATCTTCAGTAAGGTTCTATCCAGAAAATGATTGAAGGGTCGAGAGCGTTTTTTGAAATAGCCAAACGTGTAGCCCATACCGCCCATCACACCTACCACAGCCCACCACCATTCCTGCACCCATTCGGACAAACTGATTACAAATTTGGTGAAGGCAGGCAAGTCGGCACCAAAACCTTTAAACAAATCTTCAAACACGGGCACCACAAAAATCAACAAGATGGCAGTAACGATAAACGCCACCACCAATACCGCAATCGGGTAAGTCAGGGCTTTTTTGACTTTTTTGCGGATCGATTCGGACTTCTCCTTGTAGGTGGCGATTTTATCCAGCAACCCCTCAAGCACACCCGCTTGTTCCCCGGCATTTACCAGGTTACAAAACAGATCATCAAAATAGATGGGCCGTTTGCCCATCGCCTGAGCCATGGTATCACCGCCTTCAATATCAGCTTTAATGCCCAGCAATAATTCCGACATGCTGGGATTATCATGCCCCTTGCCAATAATGTCGAAAGACTGCACCAAAGGCACACCGGCTTCCAACATGGTGGCTAACTGCCGGGAAAAAACCGCAATATCGCCGGTAGTGATTTTTTGTACTTTCTTTCCAAATAACGCTTTGGGTTTGGGTTTGACCTTAATCACCCGGACACCCATTTTCCGCAATTCACTGCGTGCAATACTTTCGCTTTTGGTACTGATCAACCCACCGGTTTTTTTGCCTTGTTTATCTAGCCCTTCCCAAATGAAGTCAATTTGATCGGTTTGCTTGCCAGCCGCTGTTGCTTTAGCCATGTTTTATTCCTTGGTGACGCGGTCAATTTCTTCCAGAGAGGTAATGCCCTGGCGTACTTTCAATAGACCAGATGCTCTAAGATCATTGATACCTTCGCTTTTAGACAAATCGGCCATCTGCATGGCATTTCCACCGGCCAAAATCAAAGCCCGCATTTTTTCACTAATCGGCATGACCTGATAAATACCTACTCGGCCTTTGTAGCCGTTGTTGCAGTGCTCACAGCCCACGGGTTCATATAATTTAAAGCTGCCAATATCGTCCTGACTGAAACCGGCCGAAATCAATACGTTGTCAGGCAAATCTGCCTCTTTCTTGCAGTACTCACATAATCGCCGCGCCAACCGCTGCGCCATAATCAGATTGACCGCAGAAACGATGTTAAACGGCTCGATGCCCATCTGTACTAGACGATTGATGGTTTGCGGGGCGTCGTTGGTATGCAGTGTGGACAACACCAAGTGACCGGTTTGGGCCGCTTTTACGGCAATACTGGCTGTTTCCAAATCCCGTATCTCACCAACCATGATCACATCGGGGTCTTGCCGCAAAAATGCACGCAAAGCTTCCGCAAAGGTCAAACCGGCTTTGGGGTTGACGTTGACCTGATTGATGCCTTCGACAGTGATTTCCACAGGATCTTCAGCGGTTGATATATTGCGTTCGATGCTGTTGAGTATATTCAAGCCCGTATACAAAGATACGGTTTTACCGCTACCGGTAGGACCGGTAACCAATACCATGCCGTAAGGCTTGTTAATGGCCGCTAAAAACAGTTTTTGCTGAATCTCTTCAAAACCGAGTTTTTCAATACCCAACTGCGCACTGGTGGGATCCAGAATCCGCATGACCACTTTTTCGCCGAACAACGTCGGGCACGTGTTAACCCGAAAGTCAATCGCCCGGTTTTTGGACAATTGCATTTTTATCCGGC
Organism: Methylomonas sp.; assembly: GCA_002928965.1. Lineage (GTDB taxonomy): Bacteria > Pseudomonadota > Gammaproteobacteria > Methylococcales > Methylomonadaceae > Methylomonas. Next base: position 67,420 of record PERU01000013.1, on the reverse strand, counting down.
CATCTTGTGGAACCCGCCGTTCAGCAATATCCATTTTGGACATCACTTTTAAGCGGGAGATGATCCGATTGGAAATACTGACCGGCGGACTGGCAACCTCTTGCAAAATGCCGTCGGTTCGGAATCGGATGCGGAATTTTTTTTCAAAAGGTTCTAGATGAATATCAGAAACGCCTTTTTTAATAGAGTCCAACAAAATCTTGTTCACAAAACGCACAATCGGCGCCTCATCAACATCCGATGTTACGACGTCTTCAACAGGCCTATCGTCACCACTGGAAATATCGATATTATCCAGGTCTTCATCAAGCAAGTTGCCCATTGAGGTATCGACCGCCTCGAGTGCTGCCTCGATGGCCTTGATGAGCTTTTCTTCTTCTACCAGGATGTTTTCAGTATTTAATCGGGTATGAAACTTGATTTCATCCAACGCCTGAAAATTGGTCGGGTCGGCAGTAGCAATAAACAGGCGATTGCCACGCTTTAATAAGGGTAGAGCATGATGCTGACGAATCAGCTTTTCGCTAACCAGTTTGACTGGCACCCCCCCCAAATCAACCGCATCCAAATCCAGCAACGGCACGCCGAATTCCGCCGAAGCCAGATTTGCCAACGTCCGGCTATCCACCTGCTTGTTTTTGACCAAATAGCTCACAAAAGGCAGTTTGTTTTTTTGCGCTTCCTGTATTGCTTGAGTTGCGGCCTCTTCGGACAACAGGCCTTGCTGAATCAGGCATTTAGCCAAACCGCTAAAATGAATGTTGGAAGGTGCTGTCGCCATTTATGCCTTTATGCCCCATCGGGTAGCGTAGGATATATGAAGTAATTTCTTTTAATTGTGCTGCAACTATAGATGAATCAAAGTTTTTGTCCATATTGACTTAACAAGCCACACTATATCAAACCCTCAATTTAACAACTGTATGATCAGCCTTTTTATCGACTGCGGTTCGAAAGGCTTATCCAATACGGCCGACACACCCGATTTTTCAATAGCGGCCAAGCGATTTTGATTTTGTTCGCTGGTGACCATCAGAATGGGCACTGTTGAAACCTGCTGCGCATCGCCTCGAATCGCCTTGACTAACTGCAAGCCATCCATTTCCGGCATATTAAAATCCGTGACGATCAAATCGAAATAATGCTCCTGAAACAAATCCAGAGCCTGTTTACCGTCGCAAGCACTGCTTATATGTTCGATGCCAATATTATTCAGCACTTTGCTGATATATTTTCGGGAAAAATCACTATCATCCACCAATAACACCCGCAAGTCTTCAACATCCAGATGGTCTAAATCGGCTTTTTGCGGATGTAGATAATCCAGCGAGGCACATAGCGCCGTATCCAATGCCTGTTGCGTAAAGGGTTTGGGCAAAATCGCAATCGCCCCGGCCTGGCGTATGGGTTCCAGATATTGAATATTGGTTTCGCTGGAAATCAACAAAAAGGCCATATCATACGATTCATTATCTTTGCGAATGGCATGAATCAAATCTACGCCGGTCATATCCGGCAAGTACATACTGCTGATAATCAAATCAGGTTTGGCATGCTTAAGCTGATCCAGCATTTCGGAACCGGTCGACAAACACGTCAGTTCATGAATGCCACTGGCTTGCAAGTGTTGGGCAATTATGATCTGTTGGGTATGAGACGGCTCGACCAGAAACACATCAAGCGTAGCAATTTCATTTATGTCCATAATTCAATGACTCTTCATCCGATATAACGTTAAGCCTATTTGAGCCTGTTTGGTAAAGTGCTTCACTGCCGAAAAATCGTCCATGGTCAATGCTTGACCACTCAATCCCCGATCGCAATAAATCAATCCAATCGACTTGCCTTCCACCAAAATCGGAAATACAAAGCATTCATAACGGCCCAGATGCATCTGTATTTGCGCGGTGTAAAGCGCATCGTGTTGACCCGGTTTCATCCATTCACCTTCATGATCAGCCAGGGCATGAAACATCAAGTTCCCGTTAGCATCATTATTGAAGATATGAATTTTTTCACTTGCTTCCGGTTTCTGCCAACCCAAGGAAATTTTCTCATTCAGGGCTTTTTTATCGGGTCCGAGCAACATGAACAAGGTACGATCCATTTGCACACCTCGATAAACACCTTCCATCACCATTTCAAACAGTACATTTAAATCAATGACACCGCTTATGTGCGCTGTAATATCCTGCAGAATTTGAAACTGAATTTGTTTTTTATCGGGTCTCGCCTCTTCATACGTTTCCGCCACGGCCAGTTCCTGCCCCATCGCAATAAATCTGGAAGCGTCATGAGCGCCAAATTCGCGGGCAATCTCAATTGCGGTTAGGGTGTTGGCAGTGATTTTAGACTTAAACTCGTCCGGCGACTTGCCATAGATTTTTTGCAGTTTTTGTAAACAAGTTGCCATTGCATCAGACTCAATACCCTGCTTAAGGGCACGGCATATCTGACTTCCGGTGCAAACCGTTTGAATACGTTTATCAGTCGACTCGGGACGACTGATCGCATCCTCGATCAATCCGCCAAAATGCCAGGATTTACTCAGCTTTTTACCTAAATCAGACAAACTGAAGCCTAATACGCTCTTCTCGACGGCTTCGCCTTCCAGATGGCATTTAGCCAATTTGGCATGCATCTCATCCGCATGCGGATTGCTGCAACACCAAAAAGCCACCTCGCCCACATTATGCAGCAATGCAGCCACAAACACCTCTTCCGGCGATGGATCGCCAGCCAAAATAGCCAATTCTCTAGCTTGGACGGCAGTATGGATGGCATGCGCAATTTCCTTGTTTGCCCGTTCTTTGTTGGCAGGTGACAAAATAGATTCGAAAAAAGAGCATGCCAGTGTCAATTCGCGAATCATCTGCACCCCCAAAATCACAATCGCCCTGGATACCGTGCTGATTTTCTGCCGGGAGGGGTTGTAATAGGGTGTGTTACCCATTTTTAACAGTTTGGCTGTCAGATTGGGGTCCTGCAAAATAATGGACGCCAATTCCATGGCACCCTTATGTTTATCGTTTAGTGCTAAAAAAATTTTCTGCGCAGTATTGGAAAAAATCGGCAATTCTTCATTCCGCAGCATCTCAGCCCATTCTTCCAGGCTGTGAGGCTGCTTTTCCTGAGTCATTACACCGGCATCCATTTTTAGAGCGCTTTAATTTTGGCGAATTGTTCGTTGAGGTTTTTCAACGATGAATGCAAACCGGCCAACTTTTCCCGCTCCTTGACTATCACTTCCGGTGGCGCCTTATCCACAAACGCCGCATTACCTAGTTTGCCTTCGATGCGCGGCAGCTCTTTTTCGATGCGCTGGATTTCTTTTTCCAGCCTCGCCAATTCGGCATCTTTGTCGATCAAGCCGGCCATCGGGATCAGGATTTTCATGTCGCCGACCAAGGCAATGGCCGATTCCGGGGTATTGTCGCCAGCGTCCAACCACGTGATAGTTTCCAGACGCCCGAGTTTCAACAAATAACTCTCACCTTCTCTCAAATACGCTTGATCCGTTGCCGAACCATTTTGCAACAACACATTCAGTGGCTTGCCCGGCGCGATGTTCATTTCCCCGCGGATTCTTCGAATCCCAAGGATGAAGTCCATCGCCCATTGCACTTGGGTTTCGGCATCGCTATTGATCGCATCACTGTCGCTTTCCGGATACGGTTGCAACATGATAGTCGCAGCAGTGACACCTGCCAGTGGGCCAACCCGTTGCCAGATTTCCTCAGTAATGAACGGCATGATCGGATGCGCTAACCTGAGAACGGTTTCCAGCACGCTTAACAGCGTTTGCCGGGTGCCACGCTGCAAGGTTTCATCCTCGCTTTGCAACGAAATTTTCGCCAGCTCCAGATACCAGTCGCAGTATTCGTTCCAGGTAAATTCGTAGATGGCTTGTGCGGCGAGGTCGAAGCGATAGCTATTGATCGCATCGGTCGTCGTCGCGATAGTGCGGTTTAACCGCGACAGAATCCACAAATCGGCTTGGCTGTAGGAGCACTCGGCGCAATCGATGCCATTATCCTGATCCTCAGTGTTCATCAGCACGTAACGCGCCGCGTTCCAAAGCTTGTTGCAAAAATTGCGATAGCCCTCGGTACGTTGCAAATCAAACCGAATGTCGCGGCCTGTCGAGGCCAGCGAAGCAAAGGTAAAACGCAACGCGTCGGTGCCGAACGATTGAATACCGTCCGGGAACTGCTTGCGGGTGGCTTGCTCGATTTTTTTGGCCAGATGCGGTTGCATCATGCCGGACACGCGTTTGGCAACCAAGTCTTCCAAATCGATGCCGTCGATAATGTCGATGGGATCCAACACGTTACCTTTGGATTTGGACATCTTCTGGCCTTCCGCGTCGCGCACCAGACCGTGAATGTACACTTCCTTGAACGGTACTTCGCCTTGGAATTTCAGGCCCATCATGATCATCCGTGCTACCCAGAAGAAGATGATGTCAAAGCCGGTGACCAGCACGCTGGTGGGGTAATGTTTCGCCAATTCCGGGGTTTGCGCCGGCCAGCCCAAAGTTGAGAACGGCCATAAAGCCGACGAGAACCAGGTATCCAATACGTCTTCGTCTTGTTTCAGCGGATAGTCTGCGGCTAAACCATGCCTTGCGCGGATTTCGGCTTCCGAATGGCCGACATAGGTGTTGCCTTGGTCGTCGTACCAAGCCGGGATGCGGTGGCCCCACCAGATTTGCCGGGAAATGCACCAATCCTGGATATTGCGCATCCATTCGAAATAGGTGTTTTTCCAGTTGTCCGGCACGAATTTAATAGCACCGGTTTCCACGGCTTCGATGGCCGGTTTGGCTAGCGGGGCGATTTTCACGTACCACTGATTGGTCAATAACGGTTCGATCACGGCGCCGGTGCGGTCGCCGCGTGGCACCATCAGTTTATGATCGGCGATTTTTTCCAGTAAGCCTTGGGTATCCAGATCGGCCACGATTTTTTTGCGCGCTTCGAAGCGATCAAGGCCAATATAGGCAGCAGGAATACTCGCAAAGCCATCATCGTTGTCGCGTATCGCCGCATCGACGGTAAAAATATTGATCAAGCCGCCATGTGGCTGATCAGCGATCACTGACATGTGTTTGTGACGCGACCAGACTTCATAGTCATTAAAGTCGTGAGCCGGGGTGATTTTGACGATACCGGTGCCGAATTCCGGATCGACATATTCATCGGCGATGATAGGAATTCGGCGGCCGGTCAGCGGCAATTCGACGAATTCGCCGAGCAGATGTTTGTAACGCTCGTCGTCGGGATGAATCGCCACCGCCGCGTCGCCGAGCATGGTTTCCGGGCGGGTGGTTGCTACCAACAAGTGGCCTGTGCCGTTGGTCAGCGGGTAACGCATGTACCACATCGAACCGTTTTCTTCTTCGGAAAGCACTTCCAGGTCGGAGACAGCGGTGTGCAACACCGGGTCCCAGTTCACCAAGCGTTTGCCACGATAAATCAGGCCTTCTTCATACAATTTGATGAACACTTCCTGCACTGCATCCGACATGCCGTCGTCCATGGTGAAGCGTTCTTTTTCCCAATCCAGCGACGAACCCATGCGCCGCAACTGACGGGTAATAGTGCCACCGGACTCTTCCTTCCATTCCCAGACTTTCTCGATAAATGCCTCGCGGCCCAAGTCATGGCGAGTTTTGCCGTCGGCGTTGATGATGCGCTCCACCACCATTTGCGTGGCGATACCGGCATGGTCGGTGCCCGGTTGCCAGAGCGTGTTGTAACCTTTCATGCGGTGGTAACGGGTCAGCGCATCCATGATGGTGTCCTGAAACGCATGCCCCATATGCAAACTGCCGGTGACATTCGGCGGTGGAATCATGATGCAATACGACTCGCCATCTTGCTTGGCGGCAAAATAGCCGCTCTCTTCCCAAAGTTGATACCAGCGTTGTTCGATAGCGTGCGGGGAATAGGTTTTTTCCATGTTTTATGTCGGATGCGCTTGTGTTTAAGTTAAAGGTTATTTTAACCGTAAATTGGTTTTGGGCAGGAATTTAACCAGCAGTCAATCCCTCAGTTTTTAAAACTTGCGGATCTGATTGCCCCCATTTTCAGAAACATAGGCGGGAATAACATGTCGAAAAATTTTACACAATTACCAACGAATATTAGGCAAAGCCTAATTTAGCCCCTATTTTTGGCATACATCCGATTTCGCCAGATCATGTCAACAATGGCAAAACAAGTAGTTACATAATCAATATACCCAGAAGGTTTTGTATCTCTTTGAATTATATTGTCTCTGCTCATTCACAAAATGCGATCGTGTTTTTTATGCATTTGCTGTGCTTGCCTTATTTATATTTGGCGCAACAATTGCTAATTTTTTTGGACGGGTGATTTGCACATAAAAATCCCACAACCACGGCAAAATTGTGTGGCAATACATAGCTTGCAACTTATCAGTCCAATGGGACTGATTGAAAATATGTCAATTTTTTTTACAACAGGAGAAATAAATGACAACCAATAAACATGAAATCCATTCCACCAAGAACATCTCTAGCCGAGCAAGCAATCGTTCATTATTAGCGGCATTGGGCACCGCTTGCATTTTAGCTTCATCGCCCAGTCAAGCGTCTGTCCTGGACTTCAATTACACCACCCAACAAATTACCACGGGCGATGTTTTTGGCTTGGGCCCCTTGTTAGCACTCGGCCAACCCAGTCATTACATCAGCCAATCCTACGGAGACCAACCTGGGATAGATGTTTCTTTTCGTTATTACAACACTAACGGGACTAATACTAGCAGCCTGCAAACCTGGGCCACCGGTTACGATGAGCTTCCATTTGCTGCTTGGACAGGCTTACAATCGGGTGGTGACAAAGCCCAGGTCGAGCTTGCTTCGGTCGGAGGTAGTAGTGTAACCTTGAACAACTTCCGGCTTGGGTCTTGGGATAGCAGTGGCACAGGTAGAGCTGAAACCGTTAAAGTGTTCGAGTTGGGCGTGGCGGTTCCTGTGTATGAATTTTCCGGATTGATTGGCGTAAACAATGTATCGAATCTATTCAGCTTCAGCAACTTGACATCAACCAGTGGCTATCTGATCGAATGGAGCAGCCCATGGTGGACCGGTATCGGTTCGGTTAGCTACACCGTAAGCTCCGTGCCGGTTCCCGGTGCTGTTTGGTTGTTCGGTTCCGCGTTGGCAGGTTTTCTGGTTCGTAGCCGCCGTTCTGTTTAGTCTTTTTAAAGCTTTGCTCCGGTTGACCTTAGCGTAACCGGAGCAATTGATGAGTATTCCAGCGATTTCGCCAAGCTAACCGCGGTTACCGCCATTCTCTATCATGACCCTCCTCCGAGACCTAACCCAACAATTCGCTTCTCAAGGCCGAATAGAACACATTGTTTTGCGCGCGGTACGCGGTGAGCCTGCCATTGTGGTTGATGAGGCTCGCGCGGAACCGGGGCGCGGATTAATCGGCGATCGGCGGGCGAATGCGGTACGTTCCGGCAAGCAATCGACCAAGCGTGAACTGACTTTATTTCAGGCCGAACATTTACCGGTAGTCGCGACTTGGTGCGGGCTTTCCGAGTTGCAGCCGAGCCGCTTGCGACGCAATTTGGTGATTTCTGGCGTTAATCTAATTGCGATGCGCTCGCCGTTTGCGGATGTGGTGTTGGAATGGCTTGTGGGTGATGAAGTGATTATCCAAATCACAGGACCTTGCGATCCGTGCTCAAAAATGGCTGCCGAGTTGGGTTTGGGAAGTTACAACGCGTTGCGAGGTCACGGTGGCATGACGGCGCGGATTGTGGCTGGTGGATTGGTTAGAGTCGGTGACAGTGTGTGCTTAAATGCCATTCGGCAACTGGAACCCAAAATCAAATCATCCTGAACACAACCGGAAAACAATCAAGCCCGTTGCCGTTGCAATATCAAAGCGGTTTTGGTGAACACGTGTAACACCGGGCCAGCGCCGGCGATGGCCACGGCATCGACCAAGCAGTACCACGCTGCGACGCCACTCGGCGGATTACCTTGTGGCAATTTAGAAGCCGGATCGATCACCGCCCAAGCCCAAGTACCGGCGCTGGTGCCGACAATTTCCAGCCAGGAAGTGATGAAGAATGCCCCTAAATACACCATGGGCGAGCGGCCTTTAAATAAGTAAATCAAAAACACGCCAAACAACACCGCACCGATAATATCCTGCCGTTGCGACCAGCCGCTAACACCCCAAAACGCCCACAGCCCGCATACTGCCACCACAAAAACCGCAATGCGTCTGGCATGTTGCATAAAAAACCCAGAACGTCCCAAAGCGACGGCAGTCAAATACACCAAACCATGGCCGGCGGGGACATACGCCGGGACATTTTCAAATCGGTAGATGTATCCGCGCATATACACCGACGCAAAATACTCACCGATGACGGCAAACGTCACAGCAACCGCCACTTGGGTACGCACGTACTTGCATTCACCACGCAAAAAGCCGATTAAAAAAATCCAGCCAAAAAACGCCAGCACATATTGCATAAACTGCGGCGCAAAACCATCGATAGTCAGGCAAATGGTGGTGGTGACAAAGGTAAATGCGGCGATGAAATAATCGCGCCTATGGTGCGGGGCCGCTACATCCAATGGTGGAAAATGAGGAAGGCTAAAAAACGTCATGAATGAGTTATAAAGTTAAATAAATGCGTAGGCGACAGCAATATACCGCAGGGCTTTGCCGAAAAAAATAGCCAGCACGGAAGATAGCAAGGATAGCTTTAACCAGCCACCAGCAAAACATAAACCATCCCCCACCAAGGGCAACCAGGAAAACAGCAACGCCCAACTACCCCAACGCCGCACGGTCTGTAAAGATTGTCGCTGCTTGGCTGATAGTCGTGTTTCTGCAGGATACTTTTTCGCGGCCCACACACCCAGCCACCACGTGGTTAATGCGCCCAGGGTGTTGCCTAGCGTAGCGACCAATACCAACTGCACGACCGCATATTGATGACCATTCACCAGATAAGCCAATACCGCTTCCGAGCCACCCGGCGCAATGGTCGAGGAAATAAAGGCGCTGACAAACAAACCCAGCACACCGAACGATTCAAATGCCAATTTCTTTTCTCCCACAAAAAAGCCCCTGAAACGCGACGTTTCAGGGGCTTTTAATCGATAGCTTTATTTATCAGGTAACGGAATGGCTTTTTTTCCCAAAAACTTTTTCACCAATTTAGCGATCAACTCAACGGTAAAACCGATTGAGTGGGAAATCAACTCAAACACGGTTGCAACAACCTCGCCTACGCTCATACCTTTAAAGCGTTTGGTCAGTAACGGACCGATAATGATTCCGATAGCCAGACCAACTACAGTTACTCCAGACAGGAATGATTCATCTGCAGCACCGGCATTGCCATTGGTTTGAGCATCTGTTTTAGGTGCTGACGCGGCTATTGCGGCAGCGGCACTGGCTATTTTGGCTTGAGTTTCCTGGGTTACGAATTCTTGCAGGGAAAACGGCTTACCGCTGTAGTCATCCGGAAAAACACTGGCTGTCACCCCCGGAATACTGGGTAAATCTTCCCCACCTTTACCAACCTTCAATTGGGCTTTCATGCCCTTTTCCATGTGCTGTGCAATATCGCAATGCACCAAATAGGTTTTGTCGCCCGGCGGCAAAATCAAGGTACCGGACACGCTGCCGGGGCCACTGACTTCAAGATGGAACATGCCCTTGGGATACATGTATTTGGGCAAACCATGCATCATCCATTGATGGCGAATTTCATCTTCATTGATGAAATGTACGGTTAATTTTGTGCACGGTTCAAACTGAAATTCTTGCTGATCAAACGCCCACATGGTGCCTGGAAATTTTTCAGAATACTTATGACCGGCACGGACGGTAATTTCTTTGGTTGCGGCAATCTTATCGCAGCCACCCGGTAAGGTATCTGTATTCTGCCCCATTACCATGCCGCCATCCATATCCATCAGATGGCCGTCCCCGTGGTTCATCATATTATTGTGCTCTTGAAATTCTTTGGCAGATACACCACCAATAGAAAGGGCACAAATCAGAGTGGCAATTGATACTGTTTTGACCATTAGAGTCATTCCTCTATAAAAAGTCGGAGTTTAAAAATCTTCAACAACTTAACTTGCGGATAAAACCAGAGCTAAAGATACGCCCACTTTCCGCAAAGTGAGCGCAGATAGATTAAATGTCTTTGGCTTTGCCTATCATGCCATCAACTTTGCGTTTAAAGTCGGCGTTAGACAGGTAAAAAATATACAAGCCTGCAAACAGCACCAAAGCATACAAACCATAGCTGCCTTTGCTGGTAGGCTGGCCGGCACCGGCTTTAAAGCTCATGTGCGCATCCAGTCGTTCACCGCTGTCTTGCAATAACGTAATGTGAATCAGATATTTACCGGGTTCTTGCACACCGTTTTCCAAATTAAGAATTACGGTACCTGATTTGTGTTTTTTGGCTTCTTGATAGAAAACCCGTGTGCCCTCAGGCTCCTTGGTCACCTCAAACTCAATCGCTCTGTCACGGTAACGCTGATCTTGATAATCAAATACCAACTGAATCAGTGAATTGGTATCAGGAATATTGCCGCAGAACTCTTCAGCCGGATAGGCTTTAGGTTGATAGGCGGTGTAATGGATCCAATGATCTTTTTCCAGTTCAAATTTACATTGGTCTGTATCGGTGCCAGCCGCGCCACCATGGGCTAGAACTGTCGAAGAAAAAATCAGCCCGACCAGAGCAAAAAGACCATTTCTGAAAATACGAGTTGTTTTCATGTTTACCCTTCCCGTTGTTAATAATTTATTATTATTCATGCAGTTACGCATGGTGTGATTTAGAATCAAACCCTCAAAAACGAAGATGTAACCCTATAAAAAACCCGGCCTAACTTTAGCACATCGCCCATAGCGAATAAAGGTAATACTTATATTGCTCTATTTACCCCATAAGTATTCTGAATTTTTTTTGTCATCCAGGAAAGACAATCCTTATAATGAGGTAATGCGCCTGCAACAGCACATCATTCAGAACCACTGAGCACTATTTGTCTGTTTACCCTCTAAAAAATATGTCCAAATTAATCAACTCTGCCGAATGGAACGCCGTCAAGCAACATTATCAAGAAATTGCCGGCAAATTTTGCATGAAAGAGTCTTTCGCTAAAGACCCCCAGCGCTTCGATAAGTTCGCCCTCACGTTTGATGATTTGTTGTTCGACTACTCAAAAAACCTGATAACAGAAAAGACCCTCCCCTTGCTGATTGATTTAGCCAATCGCGCGGAGCTCAGTAAAAAAACTGAAGCGATGTTTTCCGGTTCGATCATTAACACCACCGAAAAACGCGCGGTACTCCACACAGCCTTACGCAATCGCAGCAATAAGCCGGTATTTTTCCGCGGCCAGGATGTCATGCCGGAAATCAACAAAGTACTCGCCAAAATGCGAGTGTTTACCGAGCAGGTTCGCTCCGGGCAATGGACAGGCTTTACCGGCAAAGTCATCACCGATATTGTCAATATTGGCATCGGCGGTTCCGACTTGGGGCCCAAAATGGTCGATACCGCCTTAGCACCTTACGGCAAAGAGGGATTGAAAGCGCATTTCATCTCCAATGTTGATCAAACCGATATTGTGGAGACATTAAAACCACTCAACCCCGAAACCACTTTATTTCTGATTGCCTCAAAAACCTTCACCACCCAAGAGACCATGACCAATGCCCGCTCAGCGCGCAACTGGTTTTTAAATGCTGCGCTTGACCCGGCCCATATCTCCCGACATTTCGTTGCCATTTCCACCAATGAAGAAAAAGTTAAAGAATTCGGCATCGACCCTCAAAACATGTTCGAATTTTGGGACTGGGTAGGCGGTCGCTATTCCTTGTGGTCGGTAATCGGCATGTCTATAGCCTTATACATTGGCATGGACAATTTCGAGGAACTGCTGATGGGTGCACATCTGGCAGATGAGCATTTCCGCCACGCACCCTTTGAGCAAAACATCCCGGTCATCATGGGTTTGCTGGGCATCTGGTACAACAATTTTTTTGAAGCTGAAACCTATGCCATTCTTCCTTACGCGCAGTCCTTAAAATATTTTGCCGATTATTTCCAGCAAGGCGATATGGAAAGTAACGGCAAAAGCGCCACCATCAACGGCGACAAAGTCGATTACAACACCGGACCGATTATCTGGGGCCAACCCGGCACCAATGGTCAGCATGCATTTTTCCAACTGATCCATCAGGGCACCAAACTGATTCCAGGCGACTTTCTAGCTGCGGCGCAAAGCCAATATGACTTGCCGGATCATCATGATATTTTGATTTCAAACTTCCTGGCCCAAGCAGAAGCGTTGATGCGCGGCAAAACCGAAGCAGAAGTCAGACAGGATTTGAGTCATGAACCCAATCTAGATGATGCGTTGATCGCCTCAAAAATCTTCGACGGCAACAAACCCTCCAATTCATTCCTGTTCAAAAAACTCACCCCACGCACCCTGGGTACCTTGATAGCCTTTTATGAACACAAAATTTTCGTGCAAGGTGTGATCTGGAATATCAATTCCTTTGATCAAATGGGCGTGGAATTGGGCAAAGTTTTGGCCAAAGCTATTTTGCCGGAATTAAAAAATGATGAAGTGACCACCAGTCACGACAGCTCAACCAATGGCTTGATCAATACTTATAAAAAATTGCGCAAGGCCTGATTGTTGACAACGGCTTAGGATATGGTCCTAAATAACTTCCCGGAATTCTGCTTATTCCGAATCACACGATTCTTGCTCCTCTCTTTGATAAAGAGGGGGTGTGGGAGATTTTTTAATAAATCCCCCTCGATCCCCCTTTTTCAAAGGGGGACGTTATTTGTAGCGAAATCCTTAGCAATAAAAAACCCCGGTTAGGGCCGAGGTTTTGATTATCCAACTTTCACTGCTTAGGCATGATGTATTTTTCAAAATAGCTTTTTTGTCGCTCTCGGTGTTATTCCGCGAGGTATAACCCCGCCCCAACCCGCTCCTTATCAAGGGCGGCTGTGAGGGGTACTATTGCAATTGTGTATGATGGTATTTTTTTCTTGCGGCATCCCTTACGTTGTTTTACGGCGCTTCATAGAGCCCATCATACCGACGATGCCGGCACCGAACATCCAGACCGCAGCAGGAAGTGGTACAACTTGCACCTGACTATCCACGTAATTTACATTTAGCCCGGTCAATCCATTTAAAAAGCCGATACTGAAGGAATCATTACCTAGGGCTAATGCCGTCACATCCCCTGGATTTCCTAATACATTAAAAGTGAAGGAAGCAATTCCAAAACTACTACCAGCATTTGTATTCAATGCTGTGATACCCACAAAAATAGAATCGATCAGTCCCGACGAAGCAGTTGTCTCGTCTGCTGAAGAAATATGCCAAGGTGGATTAACATACGACGTCGAAACATGCTGCAGCACAGTTGGGTCCCACTTCAAGGAAAAGGCAGCTCCGTCAGGCCCCAAAGTAAAATTATCCCCCATAACATCGACGGTCACTATGCCGCCACTTACGACAGCAATCGTTTCCCCTTGGCTAAATTTGACGACATTGGTTAACGAAGCTGATGTTTGTGTGCTGAATAATAAGAGCGCCATGACACTGCAAATCGACGCCAAATTGCTTTTGAAAGCCTTACCCATTTTGTTACCTCTGAATTAATAGTTTAGTGACTAAAGTTTTAGATTAGTTAGGCGCCCCAAACTCAAATTGAGAACGTGGGGCATTCCTTGTGCATTAAGGCTGCAAACCCGACGGACCTGGAGCCTTACCCCAATAAGATTTAAGAATATTCAAATCCAGCGGGTCTACGATGCCGTTGCCATTCAAATCATGATTAGGGGAAACCTTACCGAATTGCGCTTTAAGGCTATTTAAATCCAATGGATCAACAATCTTGTTACCGTTGAAATCCGGATCACAGATGTTGCCGAAATTATCGCCGTCAGTATTACGCTGGTTGGCGTTGGCGACCAATTTGCAGTTATCCAGATTGTCGGCCACACCATCACCGTCGGTATCGACCGGTGGCGGTGCAACCACGGTAGCTGCGAACTCGGCACTGGCAATGACGCTGGATTTTTGCGATGACGCATCGAACATGGTTTTAAAATCCACCACTTCCGGCGTCGTGGTATCGCTGAACAAATCCTCTGCAAATGCTCGCGAAAGTGTTTGATAAACCAACTCAGCTTTGACCGTGTAATTACCTGCCGGCAGACCGCCAATCTGGTAACTGATCTGATCACTGCCGTCGATAAAGTTACTGTCGGACAAAGCAGCACCGACAACACGCACATCAGCTGGCGCACTGACTTTATTAAAGCCGGGCGGCAGAATGCGGTTGTCTTTCAGATATTCCTTGCCACGCAACAGGGTGTAGGTCACTTCACCTTCATTATTGCCCATGATGGCTTCATAGACTTGCACCTGATCTTCTGCAGTGATCTGGTCGTAATGCGGCTCGAAGGTATTGCCGTTGTCGTCGGCATCGACGCCTTCGACACTACCGTCAGCATTGACCTTGCCAGATTCCCATACGATTTGATTTTGGGCGTTGGTGACAGTGACATGTACAATCGCCCGCCGCGACGGGTAAGCGGTCGGCAATTTGTGACCGGTGGTGCTGTTGATTTGCAAGGTGAAATCCAAGGCATTCGGCATCGAACGTTGCTCAATCACGCCGACTGTTGCTGCGCTTTTCAGCATGACATCAGTCTTGGCGATAGTTTCAGGAAAATTGTTCGACAACACGCCCAACTGGGTTTTGTTGCTGTTCAAAATATCCAGCATCAACTTGTTGGCGCCCACCAAGTCATGAATCGCAAAGTTGTTGCGCAAGCCGGACATTCCCATGGTGGAGATTTTCACGCCGTCGGTTCGACTCATGTGACAACCCTGACAACTTTTTTGGCTGACAAAGCTGCTTTGTTCCCATTCCATATACGGCGTTTGTTCGGGGAACTCACTTTCCGGCGTGGTGCTCAGCACGTTGCCCGTCGCATCGACATAAGGCGTTTTCAGGTTGTGGCAGGACGCGCACAACTTGGAGTCTTTGATCTGCGCACCGTAAGTAGGTGTATAGCCGGTATGCATGATCATCGGCATGGTGAATAATGGGGTATCACCCGGTCCACCATAAGGTCCGTAAATGGTTTTAGTATTGTTGATGGCATAGTTTCCGGACATGGTCGCCAGTGTGCCTAGTGTTGGGGTAGCCGGAATCTGGTGACACAAGGTACAGCTGACACCGTCCATCGCCGCATCGTGCTTGGCATGTCCAACGCCTAGGATGCCACCGTCGAAAACGGTCTGACTGGCGATGGTGCCATCCTTCTTGGCTTGGGCGTTAGCCATCGGCGCATGGCATTTTGTGCATTTATCGTTGATGACGCCTTGCAACTCAGGATGCCGCGCCATTTCGCTACGGACTTTGGCGCGCCAGAAAGGATCTCTTGAAGCATTGGCCATCATGGTCGACGACCAGTCGGTGACGATCGATACATCCTTGCTTTGATTGTCGACGAGGCCGTTGTGGCACATCGCGCAATTTTGCGAACCGGAAAAATGGCTGGTAGTAAAATTTGGGTTACCAGGATCGGCCGGGCTACCGATAAACGGATTAACCGGAACGCTGGGCCCCGTGCCTTCTTCAACCACCACTGCATCCAGATCGTATGTTTTGTAATCGGGAGACGGTGAGCTATTGAAAAACTTGAGTTCCGCTGACGGATTAGTAGTGGTGGCCGTGAACGTGTAAGACCGCAACTCAAAGCTGCCGGTCACACTGGTGAACGCGGTGTTGAAGCCGGCCACAGCGACTTCCAGGGCCGTGTAACCGCCAGCACTTCCTTTGCGAACCTGGAATGACAGCGTGTAAGTCACCCCGGCAGTGACCGGAAAGGTGGTTTTGATACCGGAGCCTTGGTTGATCGCCAGTGCATAAGTACCTTCCATGACCCGATTGGTATAGCTACCGCCAGGACGGTATCTGTTCATCAGATAGGGTCTTTCGCCAATTCCGTCGTCGATCGCAGTCCAGCCGGTAACGCTAGTCGCATTGTTGGATAAGAAGAGGTATGTCGTCACCGTCCCCGGACTTTCGAAGCCACCGTTGCTTAACAAATTGGCGGCCAAAGCAGGCGATAGCGGGAGTACCGACGCCAGCAATAGCATGATTGCTTTTATAATTTTCATGAATTTCTCGCGTCTAAATTGCTCGATCGTCTTTACCTTCGCTCACATACATGGAATATCAAGCGGTCAGGTGTTTACGTTTGCCCAGCGCCAGTAAGCCCATGAAGCCGGCCAGGAAAGACCAGACAGCCGCGGGAACCGGAACAGGAGCCACATTGGCGGTGATTTTGATATTGTCGATACCGACTGCGCTGTTATTGGAACTTGCATTCTCGAGCAAGCCGAAGCTCAACCAGTATTGCCCGTTGGCGTCAGCGAAACCCAGGCTGGCAACGGCTATATTGAAGGTGGCGGCTATTCCGTATTCTTTACCGTTGTTTGTGATAGTTTTGTTCAGCACCGAATAACCGCTGATCAACGGTAAACCGATATCGAAGCCAGCACCCGTTACGCCAACCTTAAATTGATCGGCATCGCCGCCGGAACCAAAATCGCTGAATACCCAATCGAAGCTGACGGTAATGTCGGTTGTGCCGCTAGCCAAACTAAAAGGTGTGGCAAAGCCAAATGTACCTGAAGTTGGATTACCCGCCAATTGACCGCTGTCATCCCCCATGACCAGGAATTTGTTGGTGCTCGCGTTATTAAAAAATGTCGTTCCCGAGGCGATGCTAAAACGTTGATACGGATTACCCGCATTGTAAGTATTGATGGCATCGGTACCCAGGCGCAAATTCACCGCATTGGCATTGCCTGTCGATGACCAAGTCGTGCCGCTAGGTAAACTGGCAGGATTGGACAACAGTAAGGACTGGATAGTGGTGTTGCTGGCGTCATCGAAATTTTCATCCAGCAACGTTACCGTCTGCGCCTGAACCGATGCGGATCCCAAACACAAGCCGGCAACAGCCAGACTTTTTTTGATTGTCTGTTTTTTCATACCCTTCGCTCTTGACTTTTTTGAACACTGCGGCAAATACCGCAGTGTTTCGACTTCATTAAATCAAACACTCATTAAGCCAGCTGTTTACGGCGACTCACGCCCAGCATGCTCAGCATCGCACTACCGAACAACCAAACCGCGCCCGGCACTGGTACTGGTGCAGTGGCCGCCACGACATTGCCGGTCAGATTCAAAGTCAGTTGATAGTTTTGGCGAGTACTGCTGGCACCTAAATCTTCGTCAGACAGGTTAAGCAGGTATTGCGCACTGAATGTACCGGTATTGGCGGTCAGTAAATTGGCAATGAAGAACTGGCTGCCGCCTTGTGCCAAACCGCTAAACAGCGACAAATCAGTGCTGAATGCGCCGGTGTCACCGCTGCCATTCACGCTGTCCAGATCCAGTCCGATACGGTTGGCATCGGCCAGATTGAACAATCCAAAATTTAAGGACGCGGCGCTATTTTGGGTGATGCTCCCAAAATCCAGTGTCAACACATTGGAAACGGAACTGCCGTCAAAGGAAGCCGCAGCATGCAGCAAATAACTGTAATTGGCTTGCAAGTCGCCTGCCCACTCAAGCAAATAATTGGTGGTAGAGCCACTGGTTTGACCTTGAGTCCGGCTTAATGTGGTTGTGGCAGATAGAGTGGGAAGGGTTAGCGATGCGCTGACGGAACCATTACCTACATAATCATCCAGATTGGCATCTGCCACGCTTGCCGTTGCATTGGTGGCATTAGCTGTGGAGGCATTTGGTCCCCAACTGCAGTCAGTAAATCCTGTTGGTCCATGCGCTAACGAGCATGCGCCACCCGTTTGGGTAATGGCGGTTGCAAAATTGGCAGCGGCGCCAATTGCCGCCATGGCAGCAGTACTGCTGCCGCTACCGCTGGCGTCTCTTCCCGGACCATTGTTTTTATAGCCATAACCATCGATAGTTTGCTGACGATTCGAGGTCAATTGCAGATCAACACCCGTCAATACTCCGTTAGCCGCATTAAATTGTCCCAATGAAACATTGGCGATGGATGCATTATTATTGCTATTGGTTTTCGATAAGACCGAAGTGCCGCTGGCAGACACTGTGGCTGAACCACTAAAGCTGACTGGTCCGGTTGTCGTGGTCAATGCCGCCTGAGAAATACCACTTACCGCTAATAAGCCGGCAACCGCTGTTAATTGAAGATTGATGCTCATAATCTGTCCGTTTTGAGTTGAGTAAACAAAAGCTGTGACTGCGGCATATGCCACATCCCTGTCACATGGGAGCAATCCGGCTGTCTTGTTATTCACCAAGACCCGTGACTTTCCGAACCCGCTTTGCAGCAGGGGTTGGCGACGGATGACGGTTTATCAGGTGTAAGATTTTTAAGTTCAAACTGCCAACTGGATGCGTGTCACCCCAAAACAATATTCCAATGTAGTAATACTGTTATGTTTATGCAGACAAAAACCATGCCAACACCCATCGCGCCTCCTGTAATCCATGACTGACAACACCTCAGCCAGAACACACCCCCCCCCTTTATGCCGCCCACAACCTCCTAAAAAATAAGGGATATGCCGTACTTTCTGTGATTTAACTCATTTGTCACCCGTCCGATAACGCGCTTTAACAGGCAAGCATTTCATAACAGACCGCATTGATCATTGGTTCAACAGACCATTCCCAGCGTCTGCTTCCAAGCGGGTGCGATTCAAAGTGAAGCCCACTTTAAAAAAGAAACGCTTCGCGAAGCCTGATTTAAAGTCGCATCTCAGGCCTGACAGCCGAGCTACTTTTTTGCTGGTCAAAAGAAAAGTAGCCAAAAGAAATGACGCACCTATGCCGCCTTTTTCCTGCGCTTCTCGCGTTTGTCGCAAGTTTTCCGAAGGTACTTCCTTGCCTCGCTCATTCAGGCTACTCTCGCCAAACGCTGCGATGCCTGGGGCAGCATGCCTTCGGCATTTTTCCGCTTCGCGATTGTTTACCCGAATCCTTAACGATTACGCTTCAGCTTGAATCACGCCCCTTCCAAGCCTTAAATTACGTTTACAGGCAGATTTCGACTATAATCCCATCCCGTTTGCATGGTGTTTTGCCCTGCCTGTTTTTAACCTTGCCTTTCAATAACTATCTGATCAACATGCTGATTTTTTACCCATGTGCCGATTGGTGCGGAGCCTGAGAATATGGACATTGCAATACTGATTAAATCGCTAATTCTGGGCGTGGTTGAGGGATTGACGGAATTTTTGCCAATATCCAGCACCGGACACCTGATTCTGGCAGGTGATCTGCTCGACTTTAATGATGACAAAGCCAAGCTGTTTACCATCGTGATTCAGGTAGGGGCGATTCTGGCCATCTGCTGGGAATATCGGGCCAAGATTGCTTCGGTGTTATGCGGACTGACCAGCGACCGGCAGGCGCAGAGATTCATGCTGAATCTGGTGATTGCCTTTATCCCGCTGGCCTCGTTGGGCCTGTTGCTGGGCAAGCACATCAAAGCTTTGTTGTTTAAACCGGTGCCCGTTGCACTGGCCTTTATCATCGGGGCTTTTGTGATCATTTGGGCCGAAAAGCGCGAGCATAAAATTCGCGTCGACAATGTCGATGACTTGAGCATGCTGGATGCTCTAAAACTGGGTATTGCCCAGGCGTTTGCATTGATTCCCGGCACCTCGCGCTCCGGTGCAACCATCATTGGCGGCCTGCTATTTGGTTTATCACGCAAGGCTTCCACCGAATTCTCCTTCTTTCTGGCCATCCCAACGTTGTTTATCGCCAGTGCCTACGATTTATATAAGCACAGAGATTTGCTGAATCTGGACACCGACATAGCATCATTTGCGGTTGGTTTGATTGCCGCTTTCATCAGTGCTCTTTTGGCCGTAAAAGGGTTGCTACGTTATATCAGCCATCATGATTTCATTATTTTTGCCTGGTATCGGATTGTGTTTGGCTTAGTAGTGTTGGGCAGCGCCTATAGCGGTCTGGTGCAATGGACTGTTGATTGATCGGTTTTTACCAAGCTGTTTCAGGTTTAGATCTCGTGTGTAATTCAGCAACCATTTTTAATTTTATCTAAGGTACTTTATGGCTTTGCCACTGTTAATGATCGTTCTGGGTTTAATCATTCTGGTCTGGAGTGCCGATATTTTTGTCGAAGGCGCGGCAGCTATCGCTAATCACTTAGGCATGTCGCCATTATTGATTGGTATGGTGGTAGTCGGATTTGGCACATCGGCACCGGAATTGTCCGTTTCTGCATTGTCTGCCTTGCAAGGCAATCCTGGCATCGCCTTGGGCAATGCCTATGGTTCCAACATCACCAACATCGCCTTGATATTGGGCGTGACCGCACTGATCAGCCCGATTACCGTGCATTCTCAAGTGGTAAAAAAGGAATTGCCCATCCTGTTCAGTGTGACCTTATTAGCCATTGGGCAACTGCACGATGGTCATTTATCGCGTATGGATGCCGTCATGGAATTAGTGGTATTCATTGCTGTTATGGCCTGGATGACATTTCAGGGTATGAAAAAAAACAGCGCGGATGAATTGGAACAGGAAATGGAAGCTGAACTGGAAGCACACGCCATGTCGTTATATCAAGCCTCAATTTGGCTGATTGCCGGCTTGATTTTTCTGGTGATCAGCTCACGCATGCTGGTATGGGGGGCGGTAACGATCGCCCAGGATTTAGGCGTCAGCGATTTAATCATCGGCCTGACCATCGTCGCCATCGGCACCTCATTACCGGAGCTGGCATCGTCCATAGCCGCAGCCCGCAAAGGCGAACACGATCTGGCCGTCGGCAACATCATCGGCTCCAACCTGTTTAATACCTTGGCTGTAGTCGGTTTGGCCGGCGTGATTCAGCCTATGGCCATACCCGCTGAAATCATCAGTCGCGATTGGCCGTTGATGGCTATTTTGACGTTGGGACTTTTCGCCATGGGCTATGCCCGCAACTGTGAGAATGGCATTATCAATCGTTTGGAAGGCGGTATCTTGCTGGCCGTATATGCCGGCTACACCATTTACCTGATTAACTCCGTGGTAAGTTGAGCATGTCGATAGAAAATCATTTACGCAACCTTGCTTTTCGCTGGAGTAACTGGCTGCTCTATTCCCCGCTACTATTGCTGACCATAGCGGCGGTGCTGGCCTACTTTGCAATTCAATACACCGGCAATCATCTTACCGTCAACACCGATACTGCAGAACTGATTGCCCCCGACGCGCCGTTTCAACAGAACCGCAAAAAATTTGAGCAACAATTTGGCCAGGAAATTCATACTCTGTTGCTGGTGGTGGACTCCAGCAGCCCGGAACTGACCAAAGCTGCCGCACAGCGCTTGGCACGGGAACTGCGTGCTGACACTGAGCATTTCACCCGCGTCTACCGCCCTGACGAAAATGCCTTTTTCCATCAGAACGGTTTGCTGTATCTGGATACCGATAAATTACAGGACTTTTCAATTACGCTGGCACAGGCCCAGCCTTTTATAGGTCGGATTTCACACGACCCCAGTCTGAACGGTTTTTTCTCGATTTTTGAAGATGCCTTAAATGCAGAAACCAAAACCGAGGAAGTACCGATCGATTTGACTTCGCTGATTAACAAAGTCTCTGCCTCACTGCATAAAACCCTGAACGGCGAAACTGATTTGCTGTCTTGGCAGAAACTGATCGCAGAAAACAAAATCAGCGAAGAACAGTCCGACAAAGCCTTTATTTTCGTCACGCCTAAATTCGATTACAGTGAAATCCTGCCGGTCGAACCCGCCATCAACACCATCCGGGACGCGGTCAACAAAATCCAGGACCCCAACATGCCGGCAGTGAAAGTCTGGATCACCGGCGAAGTGGGTCTGGAACACGACGAAATGGCCGGCATGAGTGAAGGCACGTTTACCGCCAGTATTTTCTCGATCGTGCTGGTGTGCGGCATTTTGCTGATTGCTTACCGCTCCTGGCTGTTGATGTTTGCCACGCTGCTAACCTTAGGCCTGGGCATGGTGTTTTGCGGTCTGTTTGCCTCGGTGGCAGTGAAAAGCTTGAATCTGATTTCGGTAGCCTTTGCCGTATCCAACATCGGTTTGGGCGTGGAATACGCCATCCATTTTTGCTTACGCTATCGGGATAATCTGGATTTACACGGCAGCGATAAAGCCAAAGCCATACGCTCGGCGATTTTAGAAACCAGCCCATCATTGATATTGTGTGCCGGCACCACCTCGATTGGCTTGTTTGCCTTTATTCCCACCGATTATCAAGGCATCTCTGAACTGGGCTTACTGGCCGGTACCAGCTTATTTATCTGCCTGTTCATCACCCTGACCGTGTTGCCGGTATTGCTGAAAATCATCCCCGCACCACCGATTCATCAACTGAAAGGCGGCGAACAACCGGGTGCTTCCAGGTTCACCTTGCTGATGGCCTCGTTTACCCTGCATTACGCCAAGCCGATCACTTTTGTGACTTTGCTGGCGACGATCATCTCCATCTATTTCGTATTTCAGGTCAAAACCGACTTCAATCCGTTGAATTTGCGAGACCCCAAAACCGAATCGGTGATTGCGTTTAAAGAGCTGATGAAAAGCAAGGACACCTCGCCGATGACGCTGACCGTACTGGTTAAGTCGGAAGCGGAAGCCCTCGCCATGCAAAAAAAGCTGAGCGGTTTAACCACAGTGGACAAGACCGTCAGCCTGTTTGATTTTGTGCCTGACGATCAGGAAAGCAAACTGGCTATTGTCGATGACATGATGCTGACTCTGGGCCCGCAAAGCCAGTCGTTTCCGCAGTTAAAAACCGGCACCGACCCCAAACCCAGTATCGTGCGGATGATCGCGGCCATTGACGCCAATCTGCCGAAAAAAACCAACCCTACGGAAATCCAATCTCTACTGGCCTTCAAACTGCAATTACAAGATGTCTTGACGGAACTGGATGCGCGTTTTCAACCGGATCGCGGCGTGTTCATCGAAAAAATTCAGACCTCGCTGCTCGGCACTTTGCCCACGGTGATGAACGAATTGCTGATGGGCTTTAAAGCGCAGGAAATTCAGCCCTCCAGCATCCCGGATGAAATCAAGGAACGCTGGCTGAGCAAAGAAGGCATGTACCGGATCCAGATTTTCCCCAAGCAGGATTTAAATGATCTGGACAATCTGCAGGCCTTCATTACCGAAGTACAAGCCATCGCCCCGGACACTACCGATTTACCGATCATGTACTGGGAGTCGATGAAAGCCGTGATTGGCGCCTTTCAGGAAGCCATCACCATTGCTCTGGTATCAATAGCGCTATTGCTACTGTTCATTCGCCGCAGCATCGTCGATACCTTGCTGGTAATGACACCGCTGGTGCTGGCCGGTCTGTTCACCATGGCCACCACCGTTTTTACCAGCACACCGATCAACTTCGCCAACATCATCGCCTTACCGCTGTTGATGGGTTTGGGCGTGGATAACGGCATACACATGGTGGAAAAACTGCATCATTCACTGGCGGAAGATCAAAACATCTACCAATCCAGCACCGCCCGCGGCATGTTTTACGGCGCCCTGACTACCATCTCCAGCTTTATCGGCTTAGCTTTTTCACCGCATCAAGGTATTGCAAGCATGGGTTTGGTCATCACCATCGGCATTTTCTGGATCATGACCTGTACGTTTGTTTTGTTGCCGGCCATTAGTAAGCTGGTTTTGAAACCCAGACATTGACAGCCCTGAATTAATCTTCAACAAAAATGGCTTGCTGGAAACAGCAAGCTTTAATATGGGCCGTAGGATATGCTGAACAGCGTGAAGCGCATCGTTCGCGATTGGTGCGGTTCGCAAACTCACCACACCCTACGCTCGCTAGCAGCTAAAAATTGAGCGCTTTCTGCTCAAAAGAGAAACCAAGGGTCAACCCGCGAAGCCACGATTAGCACTAGGAGCCTGTCCGATAATAGGAATCGTGGGGATACTATGCTTTCCTTAAGGTGAGAGTTTTCGCTGGTTACACTTCATTTTTTACATCTTTTAGGGTTATCGACCCAGTGAGCTTGCTGTAGGAACAACGGGGCTGGGATGAACCAGCCACCTAATTCACATCTGCGACTGCAGATAATTCTGAATACCGATTTGCTCGACCAAACCCAATTGGGTTTCCAGCCAATCGATATGTTCTTCTTCGCTTTCCAGAATATGTTCGAACAATTCGCGGGAAATGTAATCGGCGACCGACTCGCAATGTGCAATCGCTTCACGCAACAGCGGCACCGCCAGTTTTTCCAATTTTAAGTCGCACTCCAGCATTTCCTTGGGGTTCTCACCGATCATTAACTTGCCCAGACTTTGCAAGTTGGGCAGGCCTTCCAGAAACAGAATTCTTTCGATCAATTTATCCGCATGCTTCATTTCGTCAATGGACTCGTGATATTCCTTTTCGTTGAGTTTTTGATAACCCCAGTTTTTATACATGCGCGCATGTAAAAAATATTGATTGATGGCGGTGAGTTCGTTTTCCAACGTTCTATTAAGATATTCGATGACTTTTTTATCGCCTTGCATGAGGGTCTCCTGTGTTTTAGATGTGCTGCCAAAGCGCGGCATGAGAACAAATTAACATACTCGCAAGACTCTCACCAGCGCCGTAAACCGAGATTCTTTTTGGGGCATTGCCAGACGATATGCACCGTTTTAGGATACCGCTCATTCGGCCAATCACCATAGCATTGCACCAAGCAGTTCAGTTCAGCACCATCTTGACGCAAGACTTGCAAACCGTCATTTCAATCTGATGTCAAGGCTAACCGAACGTTGCACCATTCCAGCCCCAAAATTCTGCCGGGCAATCGCTGAATTCAATATACAGCCGGTTACTGGTGATACTTAAATGCGAATCCAGCAAGTTCGCAATCGAGGACGATAACGACTTGGCTTGCGTGGCCGATAAGCCGATGCTTTTACACTCGACATAAGCCAAGGGTGCATCCGAACCACCAAACAGCATGGCTTTATCTGCAGTTAATTCCACCATCACATAGCGCTCAGGCTTGCCGGTTTCTTTGGCCATTAACTGCGACAATGCGGGTAACAATTGCGAGGTTTGCTCGGCGCTGATATTGAGATTGGTGCTTAACTTTAAATAAGGCATAGGAAATCCTCCCACTTTGACAAATTATTGGTAACCTTAGAACTTTATAATAATAAACCACTGTGGAGCAGACTATGAAAAGCCTTTATTTAACCGGCGCAGCGCTGATACTAAGTTTACAAGCCCCTCACGTTTACGCTTATGGCAGCAGCTCCAGTTCCAGTGGTTGTGATAAACCCAGCTTTTCAGACTTCGAACCCGCACCCAACAAATATTTGCAAAGCTTTCGTGAATTTTCGTTCGTCACCTCATCCAACACCGCTCCGACATCTATTGAAGTGAATATTAGTTTTGGCGAGTTAAAGCAACATTTCACCGCAAAACAATTGGAAATCACCCCACAGAAAAGCGGGAGACTGTTAGTAAAAGGCAAAGCCGACAAACCACTGGGGCATGGCTTTATCCGCATCAGTGTAAAAGCCCATAGCAAACCGGGATGTGAGAAAACAGATGGTTATTTATTAAGGGTGCAATAGTCGAGCGACACAAGTGACATCCCACCTGCCACTTGTGTCATTTATAAAGGACCTATTGTGATACCCTTCAATAGCTGAAACAGTATTAAGACCGGGTATTTATCAGCAATTAATATACAAATTTTCGTATCTATTCAGTGAGGGTTCAAAAGTAACTTCAAAGTTATCGCCCCCTTTAAAAAAGGGGGTTCAGAGGGGATTTATCCGAAGAATCCTCGGTGAATAATTACACATTTTCCAAATTCAGCGGCCAGAGAATTTATTATTCCGGACCTTGTCAAAGACATGGCGGCATGATAAATGCTTAACTTTGCTTGATTCTTAAATTTAAACCTTACCTGACATCTTTAACGGAGAATAAACCATGTCTTTAAAGCTTTTTTCGGCACTCATGCTGACAGCAATGAGTTTAAACCTGCAAGCTGCTGTTGTCTCCAGTGGCAATGATCACTACTATGAATTACATACTTTCACTGATGATTGGCGCCTGGACTGGAACGAAGCCAAGCTATTCGCCGAAAGTTTGACACGCCCCGGTTACAGCAATGGTTATTTGGCGACAATAACCAGTCAACAGGAAGACGACTACCTTTGGGACGTTATTGGTGCACGAGGCACCTTTTTGGGTGGTTTTGACGTAAGCAAACAAAACAGTAACGGCATTTGGGAACACCAAAACTGGCAATGGGTAACCGGCGAAAGCTTCAGCTACAGCAACTGGCATGATGGCGAACCCAACCATTGGCAGGATGGCTCTAACGCAACCCCTGATCCGGAAGATTACTTAATGTATTGGTGGAGAGCATCTGATATAAACGGCGGCCGCTGGAATGACACCAATGTCAACAACTCCGAACTGGTGGACAATCAGGTTCGTTATACAGCGCGTGGCTTTGTGGTTGAATACACTCCACTGCAAATTACCACTCCCGTGCCACTTCCCCCAAGCGCATGGCTGTTTGTTTCAGGTTTCATGCTGTTATTCAGTAAACGCAAATTCAAAAACTAAGACTCAGACCGCCTGACCGACGCTTAAGCTAAACCCTTCCTGATCAGTATCGGCTTACAGACAGTCACGTTAGCAGAGCCTGACGTGGTTTGAAATAGGAAGCAACCAGTGCCATGGATGGCAAGCATCTAGCAAATAAAATAAACCATAAGGTGTTGGTTTTAAATTATTGCTATCAATGGCAATTTAAGCACCAGCCCTCCATCCAGTCTGGATTTTGGCAATTTACTTATGCTCCGCTGTGAGGATGCCGGGACAGGATTTACGACGTGTATCTTTGAATTAGCGAAAACAACTTACCGCTCAGTCAACCTGTAACAGCACGACTTAGGCTTTACTTCTTCCAATAATTGGATAGCTGGGTTATATTTAATCCAATATTTTGATAGATACTGATAAAGTATCTATTTCCATCTAAACCCATCCATTCCGAAACGACACGGATAGTCAATTCAAACAACCCTAATCTGATGAACCGCAAAATTATTGCCGTTGCGCTTTTGCTACCTGCTGGCAACACCTTTGCCAAAACGAGTGACGAAGCCCTGTATCGACAAGCTTTGCAGCAAGCTCGAGAAGGTGAATTTGTCGTTGCTTTGCCGGAGTTGGCGCGACTAGCCGACGAACATCCCAAGCGCAAAAAATATTTGTTTGATTTTATTCAGGTATTGTCCTGGGCGGAACGCGATGACGAGGTTCTGACACAAGCTGAAAAGCTGGATTTAAAGCGCGCACCCGCCTTTGTGCTTGAAGCCATAGCCAAAGCCGCCCGCAACAAAGGCCAACTTGAGCGTGCCAGCGAGCTGTATGGCAAGGCCGCAGCAAAGACCCCTGAGCGGCTCACCCCTCAATTGGGTCTAGGCTTGGTGATGCTGGATCAACAACAAACCCAAGCAGCAATCGTACATTTCGAGCAACTCGGCGAAAGCTTTCCCGACCATCCCGAATTGACTCAGGCATTGGCAAACGCACTCAGGCAAGACGGCCAAATCGCACGCGCCGATCAACTTTTGCAAAGCCTGCTAAGCAATCAACCGGACAACAAGGATGCCGTACTGAGTTTAATTCAATCGCAAACAGCCAAACAAGACTTTGCTGGCGCAATTGCCACAGCCAATACACACCGGCCATTACTCAGCGATGAACTGATTGCCCGCTTAAATTGGGATCATGCTTCCTGGCTGGTTCGCCAAGGAGAACTCGCTTTAGCCGCAAATCCAAATGACTTCACTAAAACCGAGCAAGCCATTCAAGTTCTCAGAAATAATCTAGCACTATTACCGACGCTCAAACTAACACAGCCAAAATCATGGCAAACCCGCGCTGAAGCCGACTTATTGCTTGCTCTACATGACCATCAACAGCCGAAACAAGTCATTGAACGCTTCCAGCAAGTCAATCAAGCCGCATTACCACTCTATGCAAAATCCGCGGTAGCCAACGCCTACTTAACAGACAATCAACCACAGCAAGCCCATACACTGCTTACCCAAATCGTTGCCGAACAAGCGGATAATTTTGTAGCCTGGAAATCGCTGGCAAATATCAGCATGGCAAATCATGATAATGCAGCTCTTAACACTATCCTGCCGCAATTAAAGCGGATTGCTGACAGTCACCCGGATACCCCCGGCTATCGTTACGATTATCTGCAGTTTTTACAATGGAGCGGTCAAAACACCCAAGTGCTGAGCGAAGCTGAAAGTATTGATTTACACAATGCCCCGGCTTATGTGCTGGAAACCATTGCCAAAGCCGCGCGCGAATGTCACCAATTCTCCAAAGCTGAAGAACTCTATCGCTTGGCGACAGAAAAAACCCCTGAACGACTAACACCCCGGTTGGGATTGGGCTTGTTATTGCTGGACAAACATGAAAGCAGATCAGCCGCGCGTTATTTTGACGATTTAGCGCAAACCAGTGAAGAAAATCCTGATGTGCTCTGGGCCCAAGCCCAAGCTCACGAAATGGCCGGCCATGCCAGACAAGCCAGCCAGCTTTATCAAACAATACTGAATATCCAGCCGCAAAATCAAGAAGCCACCCGTGGACTGATACGCTCTTTGGCTGCAGCTGGCAGATCGGGGCAAGCCCTGCAAATCGCTCGGCAACACCGGTCTTTAGTAACAGACGATCTATGGGCCGATTTAAATTGGCAACATGCCGCGGGTCTACTGCGGCATGGCGAAAAAATCTTACAGACCAACCCGGCCGATTTTCGCAGCATCGATCAAGCCTTACAGGCTATCGATACCAATCTGGCTTCACTGCCCAAACTAAAACTGGCTGACAAAGAAGTCTGGCGCAATCGCGCCTTGGCCGACCGTTTGGTCGCCTTACGCGACCGGCAACGCTACGCCGACGTGGATGCGGATTTTCAAGCAGCACAAACCCAACAGCGAGTCTTACCCAATTACGCCTTATTGGCGGTTGCTGATAGCTATCTAAAACTTAAACAACCCGCTGCGGCTCGCGATGTGTATCTGCAAAGTTTGGATAACGAGCCGGACAATCTGGATGCATTAGTGAGTCTGGTGCGCATCTATCTGGAAACCGATCAAAAACCCGCTATCGAGCCGATTTTGTTGCAAATGCAAACGTTAGCAGATCAGCATCCGCAACAACCCCGCTACCGGCATGAACTACTACAAATCCTGGCTTGGCTGGAGCGCGACCAGGACGCTTTGCAACAGGCGCAGCAAATCGATATGCAAACCGCACCGATTTATGTATTGGAGACCGCCGGCCGCTCGGCCCGCAACCTGCGTAATTTCCCGCTTGCCGAAAATCTGTTTCAGCAAGCCGCAGCTCGAGATCCGCAACGCTTAACGCCAAAACTGGCGCAAGCCTGGTTGTTGCTGGATCAACAAAAAAACCTTGAAGCCATCAATTACCTGCAGCAACTGCGCGAAAGCTTCCCAAATTCGGTTGAATTATTGCTGACTCAAGCTAATGCGCATAGCTTTGCCAGCCAGTATCCGGAGGCTGTTGAGCAATATCAGCATGTGCTTGAAATCGCCCCGACACAACCAGAAGCCGAGCGTGGATTGGCATTTTCATTGGCAAATGCCGGCAA
Source organism: Methylomonas sp. (assembly GCA_002928965.1). Lineage (GTDB taxonomy): Bacteria > Pseudomonadota > Gammaproteobacteria > Methylococcales > Methylomonadaceae > Methylomonas. Next base: position 37,573 of record PERU01000013.1, on the reverse strand, counting down.
GGTCGATCAGGCTTTAACCCAAGCCAATAGTCATCGACTGCTGTTTAGCGATGAAGAATGGACCGGACTCAAGTGGCGACATGCGGCCGAACAAATCCGCCAGGGCGAGCAAGCCTTATCAATTGATCCGCGTGATTATCGCGCCACCGATCAAGCCATCAACGAATTGCAGGAAAACATCGCCCTCACTGAAAAACTACAACTGCCGGACCCGACACTTTGGCAGCAACGCGCCCAGTTCGATTTACTGGTAGCGTTACGGGATAGGCGCCGCATGGCGGATACCATCAGTCTTTACCAACAATTACTGCAGCAAAATACGGCTTTACCGGTATATGCCCGGATGGCGGCGGCAGACGCTTATCTCAACAACCGCAATCCTCAGCAAGCCCGCGATCTTTATTTGGGCGTGCTGCAGGAAGTGCCTGACTATTTCAATGCCAAGGCCTCACTGACCTATGCGTATCTGGAAGCCGAGCAATTGGACTTGGCCCTGCAGACGGCAGAAAATCTGGCGAATGAACAGCCGAAAACCATTACCTCACGAAGTGCCGATGGCAGCGAAACGCAAATCGACAATCCCAACAAAGTCACTGCCGATCTACTTGCCGCGTTATTTCCTGCTTATGTGGATGACTTAAAAACCGCGCAAATCCGCCTGAAACAATTACATCTGCAACACCCTGATAACACCAACATTCACAGCAAACTGGCTGAAATTTATTACTACCGTGGCTGGCCGCTCAAGGCCCAACGGGAAATCGAGCAAGCCCAAATAAAATCCCCGGAGCATTTTGGCTTGAAACTCACCCAAGCCAAGGTCGCTCATGAACTGCGAGATTATCCTCAGGAAGCGGCCATAACCTATGATCTATATCGTGATTACCCGGAAGACTCCGGGTAATCAAGCAGATGCAGGCCTGGAAAAAGCATAACAAGCCCGAGTTGAAAATCTTTGCCAGTGGTGGTTTCAGTAAAAATGAGCCGCAAGCCAACAATGACTTTGTTAGCAGTAACGAAGCAGCGATTGACGGTTATTTATATTCGCCACCCATTGAGAAAAATTTTCGCGTATTTGCCCACGAAGGCTGGAGAACGGGCTTATTCAAAGAAAGTCGAGGTTATTTGCTGACCCATGGCGCTGGTGTTGAATATGCCAAAGATGAAGCCGTTGCAACGGCAGAAGTCCATTATGACAACTTCCAGTCCAGCGCTGTGGGGGTGGATTTGGGGCTGGATTATCAACTCAACGATCAATGGCAGCTATTTACTCGTCTGAGCAGCCTGGATAACAACATTTCTTTACGTGCACTTAGCTCCGAAGAGGCTACTGTCACCGCAAAATCTGCTCGCGTAGGCGCGACTTACCGTGTCAATGAATCTCGATATTTCCGGCTTTCCGGCAACTATTACAACTTTAGCGATGACAACAATCGTTTCGGCGGTGATTTTGCTTATTACGAACGCTGGTACAGCGGCCCCATTTATAAGTTTGCAACCTATTTGAATCTTGGTTACTCAACCAATACACTGCCAGCCAACGGCTTTTACTTTAGCCCAAAACAGGATGCCATCGCATCCATAACATTTGACAACGATTGGTTGACCTATCGAAATTACGAAACAGACTTTCATCAACGCGTGGCTGTTACGGTTGGCGATTACTGGCAACAAGATTATGGCTCCAACATGGTGGGCAACATTCAATACGAACACCGCTGGCGATTGGGCACAGACATTGAACTGAATTACGGCGCGGCCAGAAACTATCGTTATTTCGACGACGCTTTAACCGAAAGCTGGCTCATGTATTTATCTGCTGACATCCGCTTTTAATCATGTCTGAATTAATGACTCAATTTTTGAACAATCTGCATCTTAGCCTTGCTGTAGCAGGCCGAACTGCAGCCGAGTTATGGCGAGACAGTGCGGATTTAATATCACGCTTGCTGGATATTTTGCTGGAATTTGCGTTTTATTATCCGCTGCTGATGGCTTATCTATGGATGATCGGTGCCTTCATTTATTATTTTCATTGGGAAAAAAACCGCAATTTCGACCATAACCATCCGCAGGAACTAAGCAGTTATCCGCCGATATCGATTATTGTGCCCTGTCACAATGAGGGCCGTGATGTCGAAGAAACCATTGAATACCTTTTAGAGCTGCAATATCCCGATTATGAAATTATCGCCGTCAATGATGGCAGTGAAGACGATACCCTAGCTATTTTGCTGGCAATGGCGGCGCAACATCCGCAATTGCGCGTCATCAATCTGGAGCAAAACCAGGGTAAAGCGGTAGCGCTGAACACGGGCGCGCTGTTTTCCAGTAATGAATTTTTAATCTGCATTGATGGTGATGCTTTACTGGCGCCCCATGCGGCTTCATGGATCATGCAACATTTCCTGTCCGGCCCACGTGTTGCAGCTGTCACCGGCAATCCGCGCATTCGCACCCGCTCTACCCTGCTAGGCAAAATCCAGGTCGGGGAGTTTTCCGCCATTGTTGGCCTGATCAAGCGTGCGCAGCGGGTGTATGGCCGGGTGTTTACCGTGTCCGGGGTGGTGGCCGGTTTTCGCAAATCCGCACTGCATCGGGTTGGTTATTGGAGCAATGACATGGTCACCGATGACATTGATATTAGCTGGAAACTGCAACTGGATCACTGGGACATCCGCTTTGAACCCAATGCATTGTGCTGGATTTTAATGCCGGAAACCTTGCACGGCTTGTGGCGGCAGCGGTTACGCTGGGCACAGGGTGGTGCAGAAGTATTGCTACGCTACAGTAAGCGTCTGGGATTATGGCGCTCCCGACGTATGTGGGGCGTGTATGTCGAGTATTTAACCAGCGTATTTTGGTCTTACACCATGATATTGATCCTGACTTTGTGGTCGTTGGGCTGGTTTGTTGATCTGCCCGAGGAGGTCAGTATTCCCACCCTGATACCTAGCTGGGGCGGTGTCATTTTGGGCATGACCTGCTTGCTGCAATTTGCTGTCAGCCTGATCATCGACACCCGTTACGAAAAAGGCATCACCAAAACCTATTACTGGATGATTTGGTATCCGTTGATTTACTGGTTGATCAATGTATTGACCACAGCTGCTGGCCTGATCAAAGCACTGAACAAAAAACGCAATACCCGCGCTGTGTGGGTCAGCCCGGACCGAGGCATACGATGAAAAGACCGCTGATCATAAACACACCATCCCTACAAAGCTTGCAGCAGCGCTATGTGTCGGCCTTTTTGACCTTTATATTCTGGGTGATCTGGTTTTTTTTATGGACACCACTCATTACGCTGTTTGGTTGGCTGTCTGGCCTGGATTTGATTTACATCCAGATGATAGAACTGGAAGGCTTTAGCGACATAGCCGAAGATTTTAGTGGCTTCCTGATATCAGTTGCAATTTTCGGTGGGTTACTGGGGTTTTGGGCTTTGTATAACTTTCTGCGCTTTAAAGACATTGAGCGCCGCGCCGCAATCACGCCAGTCAACAACCAACAACTGGCAGCGTTTTTTGGCGTTGGCGTTAACCTGCTGGGCAAGCAACAACAGGCACAATGCTTATCGATCAGCTTTGACGATCAGGGCAATATCAGCCAAATTGGAACAATAACCAAACCCATTGCGATTGCTGAAAAAACCGATGACATTGGCAACAAGGGCTCTTAAAGGCGTCCGCTTAGGAATGATCTTGAAATAACCTATGGTAAGTGTTCGGCGTAGGTGCGGATTTATCCTCACAGTGAGAATGAATTCTCACCTACCGTTACCGAACTTGTTTCCCACATATTCCTTGCCAGGAGTTTATTAAAACCTAGTGATCATGAATTTACCGTAATCAACCCGGCCAATGAAATCTGAACCGATGCCAGTCTGAATTCCCTGACCTTCGGTTCGCGACTCGCAACTCTCCTACGATAATTTTCAGACGAAATCAGCGCCAGCGTTCGGTTTTCTCTTCTGCGGCGATCACAGCCCGATTTAACAAGCTCAATTGTTTATCTTCTGCAAACTGTAAGCCCAAAGCATAAAAAATTGGCATCCACAGCGGATTGATCATCAGTGCGCCTAAAATGCTTTTAGCGGTACGTTGCCAGTTTTTTAACGGATTGAAGCCCTCTGCCAGCGTAGTTTTGGGGTGTTCGGCAAAAATATCGGTGATGGACCGCAACAAGGATTGATCATAGCGCGCGTCTAAAGTAGCCAACGCGGCTGTTAGCTTATCGCGAATCCCCAGAAAGTTCAGTCTGGCTACGCATACCGAAATCACAAACGCCAAGGCCATTAAGGGCAACAATACTTTGGGTGGGGCAATCGGTGCAAAAAGCGGCGCCATCATCACCAAGCCATAGCCCAGCATCAAAATATCTTCGCCGCGTTCGACGTCTTTATCAACGCCAGCCACGATGGCTACAACGGGATGAGAGGCAAAATCCAAGTAAGTTTGTTTTGGTTTAGACATCAGCAATCTCCTCAGCACCATAAAACCGATTGAATATTCATGCCTTAAAAAATGCAAAAGTCAAACGGCATTAGCCGTTAAATGCTTGCATCCAAAACCGTTGGTTTTTATTCTTTCAGACGTTTTTCCAAAGCCTGCTGAAACAGCACCTCAAAGTGGCGTTTCAGCACTGAATCACTCGGTTTTGGTCCAATCTCGGCTGCAATTTCAGCTTGTGCCCGTTGCATGAAATGCCTCTTCAACACCGAGTCTTCAGGCATGCAGGATTTTGCCGTGCCGCTAACCATTGTCTGTATGACTGCGACTGCAGCGGGTGTGACTTGTTCGTCTTTGTTGATTGCCATTTCAATAATACTGCTACCTTTAGGCTTGCTGGCTTTTGGCGTGATGATTTCACTCACCACGGGCACGGGCTCAAGTTTGCTGGGAGCAGGTATGCTGTTGTGCAAGGTTTCATAATGTCGCCGCAACACAGAGTCTGTCGGATAAGGATTACTGAGTTCGGTATTTTGGGCTTCAAGCTCTGCGCCATCTCGATCATCTGCCACCGGCGCAGTAGCCTTCACAACGGGCTCAGTGGGCTGCGAAACCGGTTTAGCAGCGCTCTGCGCCTGCACAGCATCGGATTCAGGCGAGTGCTCTGGCATGGGCGGTACCTGTTGCGAAACGGTATCGACGGCCTGCTTTGGTGTTGCGGTTTTTTCGTGATATCGGCTTCTACCTGTTTGAGGATGATGAATAGAATCCGAGTTTCCGTTCCGACGGGAAGCGCGCACAATCAAACTTCCCAGCAACAGCGCTACCAGTAAAAAAATAACAGCTATCAGTGAGTCGCCCAATTCACCAAAGGCATCCAGCATGTTTTGTAAAGTTTCCATAGCCTCTCCTGTTGTTTTCCGGTTATTGTAATAGCTCCTTATCAGAAGCTACAGTTAGCGCCAATCGATCAATAACCACGGCCAGGTTGTATGACTTGTACGCAACACATTAGTCTTATAGCGAGTATCTATGCCGAATGCACTTGTTTTTACTACAAAAACACCCGCAAGCAAACTTATTATTCATCCCAAAAACAAATACGCTACTTAGGATTTGGTTGCAAATAACGTCCGGAAATTCTGCTTTTACCAACGCACGGTCTACTCGGCTCCTCTTTGACAAAGAGGGTTGGGGAAGATTCTTCAAATACCCCCTCGCTTCGCTCTCCCCCTTTTTCAAACGGGGACGTTATTTTTTTGGCGGGCCTCATAAAGCGTCCTGATTATAAAGATTCTTCAGCCAAGTCAGAAATCGTCATCTCGGCATATCCTCGGGGCACAAGGGGATTGCCGAGATCCAGAAGCCAGGGATGGAAAACAAGGTAACACATCCATATGGACTGGATTCGCTTCGCGGTCTTCGGCTCCGGCAATCCCGTTGTGCCCCAGAGGGTATGCCGGAATGACGGTGTAACTGAAGCAGCTTGATAATCAGGTAAAGCTTTGGGCTACAACCAAAACAAGCATGACGACTGTAACGCTTTGCCCAAACCGGGCAGGCAGTAGTAAAGTATCCCTATAACCGCGATAGTTCGTCGTTCCAGATTATGACAAAACCACCCTTACAGTCCGCTCAAAAGGAGTACACCCCATGACCATCGAATCCTGCACCTATGTCATATTTGGTGCAACCGGGAATCTGGCTCGACTAAAACTAATGCCTGGGTTTTATCACCTGGACATGGAAAACAAACTGCCGGAGGGCACTCGTATTGTCGCTGTCGGCCGCAGGCAGTGGGACAATGCACAGTGGTTGCAGGAAGTGCGTACCATGCTGCAAGAAAAATTCGGCGGCAAACTGGATGAAACCGTTTTCGCCCGTTTCAGCGAGCGGTTGTTTTATCATCGCGGCAATCTGGGTGAGACCGAATGCTATCAAACACTGGCGACTACGCTTAATGACGAGTCCATGCGTTATCCCAAAAACATCGCCTTCTATCTGGCTATCGGCCCGGATGACTTTGGGCATGTGATTGAATCGCTCAGCAAGGTGGATTTGTTGAATCAGGAGTACGGTTGGCGTCGGGCGGTGATTGAAAAGCCGTTTGGCTACGATCTTGAAAGCGCGCAGGCCCTCCAAAAACGCCTGGAACGTTATCTTTCTGAAGAACAAATCTACCGTATCGATCATTACCTGGGTAAAGGTATGGTGCAAAATGTACTGGTGTTTCGGTTTGCCAACATCATGCTGGAACCACTCTGGAACCGTAACTACATCGATCACATCCAAATCACCCATTCCGAAGACCTGGGCATCAGCACCCGGGGCGGCTATTACGATAGCGCCGGCGCCATGCGCGATATGTTGCAAAGCCATTTATTGCAATTACTGACTCTAGTGGCTATGGAGCCACCGGTGGCAATGGATGCCGAGGCATTGCGGGATGAAAAAGTCAAAGTCTTAAAATCGATTCGGCATATACCCAAATCCGCTGTACACGCCCACGCTTTCCGTGGTCAATACGCCAAGGGCACCATCAATGGTCAAAAGGTAAAAAGCTATCTGGAAGAAGACAATATTCCGGAAAATAGCACCACAGAGACCTATGCAGCAATGAAACTGAATATCGACAACTGGCGCTGGCGCGGCGTACCGTTTTATTTGAGAACCGGCAAACGCATGGCGGCTGGGCAATCCAGCATCTCGATCTGCTTCCGCCATCCGCCGTTACAGTTTTTTAAAGACACCCACGTCAGTTGCATGAACCCCAACTGGGTGATTTTGGGCATTCAACCGGAGGAATGCATTCGCATTGAAATGATCGTCAAAGACGCCGGTCTGGAAATGCGCACCCATACCGCCAGCCTGGACACCGATTTCCGACAGCCCCATCAGCGGCACGTGGATGCTTACGAAGATTTGTTACTGGACGTGATTCACGGTGACCGTTCGCTGTTTTTGCGCTTCGACGAAGTGGAAGCCGCTTGGCGCATTGTCGACCCGATTCTGCAAACCTGGGCTACCGAACGCGATTACATCCCCACTTACCCGGCTGGCAGTTGGGGTCCGGCAGAAAGCCGGCGTTTGTTTGAAAAAGAAGATCAATTCTGGCGCAGTTCGCTGATGCCGGAGTGCGCACCGTAAGCCGCCCCTTAAACTAAAAAGCCGCCTGACTCCTGAGAGAGTGAGGCGGCTTTACCAATACCTGTCCGAACCCATTGCGATAAAACTGCTTTTAATACAAATACTGCCCCCTCAGTTCCAAATTTTTGAGCCAGTTTGCCTGCATTTACAGAAAGACTGCGGCAAGCAATGCTGGTTTGAATGTCATAAATCAGTCACACGATTGCAATCGCCAATCAAGAGCCGTTTTCCTTCGCGGGCTTTTTATCTTGATCGATGGCATGCTGGTTCACATGCGGATGGACCAGATTGAATATTGAATACGTGGACGTGGTGCCGGAATGATAATCGTAAAACTCGATTTCATGGTCCTGTTTAACCTCTTCGGCAACTTTATTGCTGGTTTTTTCGATTGAATCTGCAAGCGCCGGCTGCATTAAACCAATGCCCAAGCCGACAAACAGGGAAATTGTTATTGTTTTAATACTTTTCATGGTGATCACCTCTATCAGATAGCAAACAAAGACAGTGGGTCAGGGCCAATTTGGGACTGGCAGCAATTAGATTAGTTCATTTTGACTGTTTAGTCACAGAAAAATAATTCTCTTTTAGAAGTTTGCAGCTAACGCTCATGAAAACTCGAAATCACCCCGGCCAATGAAACTTGGGGGGAGCGAGGCATAGTCGCGATAGGGTTTTTAAATCGCGACTATGCCTCGCTACTGCACTGACTTTCAGAGGAAACTCGGCAACTCCACCACCCAGAACACGACTCATACGAAGGGTTTCTGAGCGATGACCTCGTCTTAAATCAGCCCTTTGGTAACAACCAACAGCTTGATTTATCTTCGTGTTGTCGATGTTCCCTGTGATGGAATGCTTTTTTCGATTGATGGCAATTTAACTATCGCTGTCGATGCTGCCCAAAAACTTGTACACATAAGCGCCCATCACCGCACCCACTATCGGTGCCAGCCAAAATAACCAGAGTTGCGCTAAAGCCCAATCGCCAACATACACTGCCGTGGCCATACTGCGCGCCGGGTTGACCGAGGTGTTGGTCACCGGAATACTGATCAAATGGATCAAGGTCAGACATAAACCGATGGCAATCGGTGCAAAACCTTGTGGGGCACGCGCATCGGTTGCCCCCAAAATGACCAGCAAAAACATCATGGTCATCACCACTTCCGAAATCAACGCCGACAGCAGCGAATAGCCGCCGGGGGAATGTTCGCCATAACCGTTGCTGGCAAATCCGGCTGTCACATCAAATCCGGCCTTGCCGCTGGCAATCAGATATAAAACCCCTCCCGCCACAATGCCACCCAGTACTTGCGCCGCAATATAGGGCGCCAGTTTATTGGCTGGAAAACGCCCACCTGCCCATAAACCAATTGATACCGCCGGATTCAAATGACACCCTGAAATATGCCCAATCGCAAACGCCATGGTTAACACCGTTAACCCAAAGGCACACGATACGCCTAACAAACCGATACCGACATCAGGAAACGCCGCCGCCAAAACCGCACTGCCGCAACCACCCAGCACCAACCAGAATGTTCCAAAAAATTCCGCACCATACTGTTTCATTTGCCTCTCCTGCTTATAGTATTGTTATTAGCCTGTAAAAACATAAGATTGTTTTAAGGCTGGTTTTCGTGCGGAGCAGAACAGGAATCGGATGAATAGCTTAAAAGCCGCAAGTTCAGTGGATTACTGATGGGTACTCTGCACTTTATCGTTGTATACAGTCATCCATAATCAATATATCTCTCTCCCTCGGAGGCTGTCGCAAAAGCCAGGTTTATGCAATGAAACCCAACATGATTGATTTTGTTGGGCTTCGCCGTGCTCAGCCCAACCTACATCATTGCTTTAACGACATCCCTCGCAAGAAGTCTAGTTTCCACAACTGTAAAGTCAAATTTTTCAGTTATCAGCAATAAGTCACGAAATTTGCTTTAACTGCAGACAAGATGATTGGCCGCGCTCCAGGCTGGGAATACATGGGAGCCTAAGCTAGCTGCCTTAGGCCTAACCCACCAATGCGATATTAAAAAGACAACCTTTCAGGCAATAAAAAAGCCCGACTGCTTGCACAGCCGGGCTTTTTGAGGGGAATTGCTGTTTGTGGCTTAGTAATTGACCTGCAACTGGGTACGAATCATGTCGCCCGATGCCTGTTTGAGGAAATCAGCACTGGTTGCGTTTGCCACGTTGGTTCGGCTCATGCTTGCATAGGCCAGAGTCAACTCCAGAGCTTTGCTGATTTGATACTCGACACCCGCCTCAACTTCGTCCACCTGCACCCGCGGCGCATTGGTGGCGGCTTTCCAGGCACCGTCATAGGTTTGCCATTTCACGTAAGGCATCATGCTGCCTTTGGTGCCAAACACTTCATCGATTTTGTACATTGCCATCACATAGCCGCCATTCAGGTATTGACGCTCGATACGGTTAGCTTGGGGATTGAGGGTAGCGCCCGCACCCCAGTTCCACTCGGCTTGTAAACCGAACGGCTGCGGAAACAATACGGCATGCACGCCAACACGGTCTTCGCTGTTGTCGCCTTCATTATTCTGATTAGTTGGCGTAACTTGCTGGGCTGTTCCACAAGTTGTCCGGTTGAAGCAATACGCTGAACGTGACTTGTTATATCGTCCCGATATCGCATCCGCCCCCACTTCCAATACCTGACCATCCATAGCTTTACCCATAAAACCCAACTCGACCGGGTAAGATGAATGCGCCACCAAATACAGGTTATCGTTGTTTTCAGCCGTGTTGATTTGGCTGCCGTTGTAGACACCCACACCCAGCACGCCATAATCACCCGAGGTTTTCAAGCCTTTCTTGCTGAGGTTTTTCCAGAGTTTTTGCACGTGACTGGGCGTCCAATAGGCCATCAAGCCTAAATCCCGTTCGCTGGGTACCGCACTGTTCAAGGCGTCGGCACGGTCCAGGGTCAAACGGTTTTGCGATGACTGCAGGTTTTCCCAACCAAACGGAATTTTCGACTGGCCGGCACGGAACCGATATTCGTGGGCTTTATCAATGTGCAAATCAAAGTACGCGTCGCGCAATTGAGCAAAATTCTGCGAACCGCCAGTGGAGGTAGCGAAATCCGGCTGGATATACATTGAAATGTAATCGTTGATGTCGCCCGAAAACACTAACCGCACCCGACGAAATGCAAAACCTTGATTGTTACCAATCGAGCTGTCGCCCACCGAGCGCAATTCAGGCTCACCTGCCACGCGATCACCCGACAAAGGCTGGTGATATCGCACCTGGGTATAACCCCGCATGTTGATTTTGTTAAACCATTTTTCGTCGTTTTTGGCTTTGTCTTCCTTAGACGCCACCAAATGCTCTTCAATCGCCTTCAACTCGTTGGTTTTAAGCTCCAGATCCTGTTTGATGTCGCCCAATTCGGCTTTTTCTTTGGCCATTTGCTTGGCCACTTCCTCGGCAATCGCAGAGTTATTGGCGACTTTGGCTGTCTCATCCACTTTTTCGAATGCACCCAGCTTGACTCGTCCTTTGCCGGGTTCAGCGAAAATCTGTTGGGTTTTGGTATCGACATACAAATCCAAAGCCAGGGCGCGTTGTGCAATTCCCGACCCCGCCAGCAAGGCGATGGCCAAACCCAATTTAGTTAACTTCATTATCCAGTCTCCAAAGTATTTTTAACGATTCGATAGAAACGGCTGAAGACACCAACGACTAGTCGATGATCAACGGAAGAACACTTGAGGGAGGAAGGCAACCAAGCAACTCTAAGCCGTTTCGTTGGCGCGAATTGTATGACGGTAATATGACAGTTTTATGACAAGCCATCTTTAGTGGGCAACATTCTGTTGCTGCCGAGCGACAGCTAATCAGATTGACTGCGCAGCCAATCTGAAGGCAGAGCGACTAGAAGCCTGTCCGAGAATAGGGATCGTCGCGAGGGTACTTTTTGCCACAACCTCCAAAGGAGGCTGTCGTAAAAGCCCCCTCTCCTCGCGGGAGAGGGCTGGGGTGAGGGGAATATATAATGCAAACAGCTGATTTATATGCCCTCATCCTAACCTTCCCCCTGTGGAGGTGGTCGTAAAAGGTAGGTTGGGCTGAATGAAATGAAGCCCAACGATTTGATTTTTTTGGGTTACGCTACACTAACCCAACCTACATTTTGACCTTTTACGGCACCCTCCCGTGGGAGAAGGAACTGTTTCGACTTTTGCCACAACCTCCAAAGAAGAGGTTCTTTTTGGCGAAATCGTTAGAAAAATGCGGACGGTTATTGGGCGGGATAAAACAATTTGAAAATCACTTCAAATTCGTCGTGGGTTTTGTCCATGATCTGGCCGATTTGCTCGGTAGACAATTCCAGTCCGTTGGCGACGATTTCATCGTAATGGTTGTCGACTCGACTCAGTTGATCTGCAAGGCGAACGATGCTGGCAATTTTGGCAAAATTGCCGAAATCATCGGGGTAACGATGTAAACGAATGGACTCGACCACCACGTCCGGTAATTTCCAAAGCCGGCAAAGCTCCGTACCCAGTTCATAGTGATCAAAGCCAATGACTTGTTGCTCGACACCCGCCTCATCCACGCCTTCCGTCTGCTGTGATTGGATCAATAAATCCACTTCACGGGCCAGTACAGGGATGCGGCGATAAAACACCAACTGACCGATGTGGTGTACCAATCCACATAAAAATGCGGTGTCGGTATAGCTTTTCCCTAATCGGGCGTCCATTTCACGGGCAATTAAGGCTGCGCGCAGGTTTTTTGCCCAAAAATCATGAATGGAAAACAACTGGCCGGGCAAATCAGAAAAGCGCTCGATCACCGCCGTAGCCAACACCAAGTTTTGTAACTCCCTATAACCAATCAAGGTTATCGCCGTGGATATGGCACTAATCTGGGAAGGAAATCCATAAAAGGCGCTATTGACAATTTTAAGTAAGCGCAGGGCCAAGGCAGCGTCACTTTCAATCACAAATGCGGCATCTCGCACTGACTTGCTCGGGTCATCGACTATGTTTTGTAGCGTCAAGAACACGGTGGGGGGCGAAGCGAGTTTTATATCGCCCTTTAACAAATCTTGAATAGTCAAACCGGGTGAAGAAATTATCATCAAAAATTACAAATTTTGGATTGTCGCCTATACTGAAATCACGTTGTCAGCCGTGGGTTACATGTGAATTAAGCCTATCTGGTTTTTCCAGAAATACAAGCCTCATGTAATCAATTGATTACACAGGATATTTCGCTACTTAATTATTTGTTATTTATAACTCAAAAATACCGGGCCGGTATATGATCAATTGCGACCCATTGAAAGAAAAAATCATCATCGTTGCCGAACATGACAGTGTGTCAGCCCAGCAAATCAACCTGACACTGAGTGAAAATGGATTTTCAGATATCCGCCATGCGATTAGTGGCGAACAGATTTATGAAATCCTGCGTCCCTTTCACGAACAACCTGAAAAAATCGGCTTAATCGTTTTAAACGACAATTTGCCGGACTGCAAACTGGCTGAAATGAGTCACAGTCTGTCTTGTACGACAGATTGTTTTGTGATTCCTATCGTCATCTTGAAATCCGACCAAACACCGTCTGTCATACTGCCAACCTCATCAGAGCTGGGTTACTCGCTCATTTACCAAATACCCTCACCTTTCAGCCCGGATCTGCTGATTTTAGCGGTATGTTGCTTGATGCGCCTAAAGCAGGAACGTTTTTTGCGCCATCAGCAAGAAGAACAGCTGATAAATGAGCTGGCATCCAAAAGCGTCATCGAAGCCAAGCTCAAGTTTCTGGCTACCCATGACGAATTAACCGGATTGGTGAATCGAAACAATTTTGAACGCCAGTTACGCTTGATCATGAACCTGAGCAATAAACTCAAAAAAGAAGGGGCTTTGCTGTTTATCGATGTAGACCGGTTTAGTTTGATCAATGAATTAGAGGGCTTTGACGTGGGCGATCGACTCCTGGTTGAGCTGACCATTCTGATTCGTAAACTGGTACCTGCCACCAGTTTGTTTGCCCGCATCGGTGCCGATGAGTTTTGCTTGTTTTTGGAAAACAAAACCAGAAAGCAAGCTCAAGTGATTGCAGAAACCATCCGCACCACCGTAGAAAACTTTCGATTTTTTACTGGGGAAATCTGTTACAGCGCCAGCGTTTCGATTGGCATCACCTCGCTGGATAATGCTTCACCATCGCAACATCCCGGCGAAATGATTTTACACGGTCGGCAGGCTTGTAATTTTGCCAAAATCAATGGCCGCGATAAAGTCAGGATGTATAACCAGAACGATGTGGCCGTTAAAGAACACCGTAGGGATATTTACTGGGTGCCGATTATTCGCAAAGCCTTGCGCGAAAATAATTTGTTCTTGATGTTTCAACCGGTGGTGCAACTCAGTAATGGCGATATTTCCCATTACGAGGTGCTGGTTCGGATGCGCGGCGAAGATGGCCAGACCATTACCCCGGATCAGTTTATTCCTGTGGCTGAACGCATGGGGCTGATTCATGCCATTGACTTGTGGGTAGTGGAAAACGCCATCGATTTTCTGGCTGCATTGCCTTCGTATATGTCACGCATATCCTTGGCGATCAATCTATCCGGAACGGCGTTTCAATATCCTGACTTGTTGCAAACCATCCGCGAAAAACTGGAATTAACCTGGGTAGATGCCGGACGGTTGACCTTTGAAATTACCGAAACAGCCGCTGTGGATAATTTTGAGCGTACCCGGGATATGATCAATAAAATCCGTGATTTAGGCTGTAAATTTGCCTTGGACGATTTTGGTGCCGGTTTTTGTTCGTTTAATTACTTAAAAACCTTTCCGGTGGATTTTGTGAAGATCGACGGCCAGTTTATCCGTAATCTGGACAATAATGAAACCGACCGTATCTTAGTAAAATCCATGGTAGAAATTGCCGGCAAATTGGGTAAAAAAACCATTGCCGAGTTTGTTGAAACACCTAATATTGCCTTGAGATTGAAAGAAATTGGCGTCAATCTGGGACAAGGTTATGCCTTTGGCAGGCCGGAACGTAATCTGCTGGAAGGCCATCAGGTATCTCTGGCTATTATGCTTAACAGCGCCAGACCCGATGTTGCCGATAATCTATTACAGGAAAATAACACGTTATAACTATTTTCCGGTATTTAGACTTACCTTAAAAACTATCTAATATTTACCGCTCAAAGCAGCTCTGGTATATTCCGGTTGGATTTGATTGATTGCAATAACTTTGTGCTATTCATTTAATAATTAAAACAATCGAGGGGAAGTGTTATGGCAGAGCTACTTTTTATAGCAACAACCGTTTTTGTTGCTTACGTTTTATTTTCAGTGATCGGTGATGATAAGAAGAAACCGGATGCCAGCCAGCCAGACGCGCAACCGGCGGACTTGAAAGAACCCACCCCAACAGCCGAAATAACACCCCCGCCACTCTCTCCAACACCCAAACCCGTTAGCAAGCCCGCCAAAAAAACCACAGCCGCAAAACCAAAAGCAGCGGCACCCGCCAAAAAAGCGCAATCTACTCCGCCGCCTGCCGCAGTCAGTTCCGACAGTTTAAAAAACCCAAAAACCGGTGAAGTGGCAAAACTGCCCAGCAATTATGCTTTTGCCAAACGCTGGATAAAAGAAGCACTGGTTGAGGAAGGTTTGTTAGATAAAATTTATAAAAACAACGAGTTGGATGGCGATACCAATGCCAAAATTTTGAATGCGTTACAACAATTAAAAACCCTGGAAAAGTACCAGTAACTCACAACTTATACGTGCGGTTGTCGCAAAAGGTTTTGGTTGGGCTGAAGGCAATGAAGCCCAACCTACATTTAACTTTTCGATGACCTCGACGTGAGGGCCTGGACTCACTCAGCCGTTAGACTTAAATTATTCCAATCCCAATTTTTTCAACCGATAGCGGAAAGACCTGAAGGTCATTCCCAGCTGTTTGGCGGCAGCGGTTTTATTCCAGCGATTTTCTTCCAATGCTGCCACCAGCGCTTTTTTCTCGACATTTTCCAGATAGCTTTCCAGGGACATTTGCGCGACATTGAACAGGCTCTGCTGCTTACCTGAATCTTCTTGATACTCGGGCAAATTCAAATCATCAGCATTAATCGTATCGCCTTCGTGTAAGGCCAGTGCGCGCTCCAGGATGTTTTCCAATTCACGCACATTACCGGGAAATCCATAGTGCTGCAGCGCCGATAATGCCGCGTTACTGATGAGGGGTATTGGGACTTGATTGTTTTTGGCCAACCGGGCCAGTAAATGATCGGCTATTTGTGGAATGTCTTTGCTTCTAAAGCGCAACGGCGGCAGATTCAATTCGATGACATTGATACGGTAATACAAATCCTGTCTAAAGCTGCCATCCTGCACCATTTTGGCTAAATCTTTATGCGTGGCACTGAGCAGGCGCACATCCACCGGAAGTTCATGTTGCTCGCCAACCGGCCGGATTTTTTTTTCCTGAATGGCCCGTAACAATTTGACCTGCAAGGTCAATGGCAAATCAGCCACTTCATCCAAAAACAACGTGCCACCATCCGCCGCCTGAAAAAAACCGTGTTTATCGGCAATCGCACCACTAAAACTGCCTTTTTTGTGACCAAAAAATTCACTTTCCATCAATTCATGGGGAATAGCGCCACAGTTAATCGCCACAAAAGGCTTATCGGCACGCAAACTTTGCTGGTGAATCAATTTGGCGACTAACTCCTTTCCCGAGCCGGATTCGCCGCTGATATAAATCGGTGCCTGATTACGCGCCACTTTTTGAATTTTGGAGCGGATTTCGCACATCACATCCGAATCCCCCAGCAAAGTATCCCGGGTGCGGCGATCCTTTTCGACGGTTTTGGGATGAGAGGCTTTTAAGGCATTATTCACCAATTGCCTCAAAGCTACCAGATCAACCGGCTTGCTCAAAAAATCAAACGCGCCTTTTTTCATGGCCTTGATGGCAATATCCATACTGCCATGGGCGGTAATCACGGCTACCGGTAATTGCAATCCGGCGGCCTGAATATAGTCGACCAGCTCCAGTCCATCACCGTCAGGCAAGCGCATATCGGTCAGACACAAATCAAAGCTCTGCGCTGCCAGAAGCTGTCTGGCTTCGCTCAGATTTTCAGCACAACAGGCGCGGATATTCATCCGACTGAGGGTAATTTCCAGCAACTCTCGAATATCGGGTTCGTCATCAACCACCAAAGTAACAGGCATAGTCATATTTCAATTACAACGTGATCGGCATTGGCCAGCAACACACTAAAACAGGATTTTTCATGGTATTTAGCATAGCTTAATTCGGCTTGATTAAGCTCGGCCAGCTCCCGTGAGATATACAACCCCAAGCCGGTTCCCTGTCTTGAGGTGGTAAAAAACGGCTCAAACAAATGTAACACGCCCTCTTGATCAATACCTGGGCCGTTATCCATCACCCGAATGCAAGGTCGATTGGCCTCGCAATCCACTTCGAGAATAATGTTGCCCAATTCAGGCTGACCATATTTAATCGCGTTGGCGCATAAATTATCCAGTATCTGTTTCAGATGACCGGGATCGATATAAATATTCAAATCGTTACGCCTGAATACACATTGAAACACCTGCGGATATTCCGGAGAAAGCAGATTTTGTTCCTGCACATAGGTTGGCAACCACTGATCCAGACAGATTCGCTGCTTCTGCGAGGCATGCCGCCGGGAAAGCTTTAAAATGTCTTCGATGATATTGTTAACCCGTTGACAATGGGTCTGAATGATCCGTGTGAGCCGCAAATCTTCGGCTTTTAAATCAGACGCTTCTGACAATAACTGTCCGGCATGGCTGATGGCGCTCAGCGGATTACGGATTTCATGCGCAATGCTGGCTGTCAAGCGTCCCAATGAAGCCAGTTTACTTTGCTGCAAACGTTGATTGTATAGACCGATGTCTTCAAACATTAGCAAATGCAGTCGCTCATCTTCGACTGTCAATAATGAAAAACGAACCTTGATATCCTCGGCATTTTGCAATTGAATGATGGCAAAATCCTGCTCAGGAAACTGATTCCAGGCCAAAAAAGCCTGTTGCAGCATGGGGGATACATCCGCCAAATGGGTGGGCGAATCATGGATACCCAATTGCCGTATAGCCGAATGGTTACTCAACACAATGAATTGCTGGGCGTCCACGATCATAATGCCTGATTGTAGATGCTGAATGATGTAACGATTCAACTCCTCCAGGCGCACGATGGTTTGTGCATGTCGCTGGGCCAGACTGGCGGATTGTTCCACGCGATGCGCCAGAATCATCGAAATCAAGGCTATGGCAAAAAAACTGATCCCCAATAAGCCGGAGTAATTCAATGAGCGGAAATCGAAGGTATGCGTCTGCATGGCATACACTTGCTCGGTCAGCACGGCCAGACTGGCCAGCGCAGCGAACAACAACGCGCAACGTCCACCGATCAACAACCCCGCAGCGGCAATCGATATGGCCAACAAGCCACCGACACCACTGGTGACCCCGCCGCTGGCATGCATCAAAACCGGTATGAACAAAATGTCGGTAAAGATAAACAATTGGGCCAAATGCGTGTAGTCAGCCAAACGCCTGAAAATAAAAGGCGCATTTAATAATGAAATCCCCAAATACCCCAGACTGGTGAGCTGATACAATTGTCCATCATGCGTACCCAATGCATAAGGACCAAAGCGGAAAAAAAACAACATCACAAACAAGCTGGCACTGATGAAACGATAGATAAAAAATATCTTCAACAACAGCCAAGCCTGTTTACTGGGAATTCCGTATCCCTTGGAAAAAGCACAGGGATAAATAGTGTCGATTTGATTGGGCGGCATCACACAATTTCTAGAGTTAGCTGAAAGCAGGATAATAGCAAACTCTGATTTAAGCGATTGAACAGCCATTACAGCGGAGCCAACTAGATGAACATTCATGAATACCAGGCCAAACAATTGTTTAGCAATTTTTCCATCCCGGTACCGCAGGGTGGGGTGGCGACTACCCCGGAACAGGCCGAACACGTCGTTCAAAACCTGCCGGGTGCGGCCTGGGTCGTTAAAGCCCAGATTCATGCCGGTGCCCGCGGCAAAGCCGGTGGTGTCAAAGTCGCTCGCACGCCGCAAGAGGCGTCTGCTTATGCGCAAGACATGCTCGGCAAACAGTTGGTCACCCATCAAACCGACGCTGCAGGCCTGCCGGTCAACAGCGTGTGGGTGGAAGAAGCCTCTGCGATTAAAAGCGAGTTTTATCTGAGCTTGTTAGTAGATCGTGATAGTGAGCAGCTGATTTTCATCGCCTCCGCAGCAGGAGGGATGGACATTGAAGCCGTCGCCGCTGAAACACCGGAAAAAATCGTGCATGTCAAAGTTCATCCGGCCGCCGGTTTGCAGCCATATCACTGCCGCCAAGTCGCTGCCGCTTTGGGACTGAGCCAAAAAGAGCAACAAAGCCAGTTACAAACCATAATGAGCGGCGTCTATAACTTGTTTTTAGCCAAAGACTGCAGCCAGATCGAAATCAATCCCTTGATCGAAACAGCGGATGGCAAACTGGTGGCCTTGGATGCCAAAATCAATTTCGATGATAACGCAGTACCTCTCCATCCCGAGATTGCCGCCATGCGCGATGCCTCGCAGGAAGACGCCAAAGAAGCTGAAGCCAAACAGTTTGATCTGAATTACATCACCCTGGGCGGCAACATTGGCTGCATGGTCAATGGTGCAGGCTTGGCAATGGCTACCATGGACATGGTTAAACTCAAGGGCGGCGCACCGGCCAATTTTCTGGACGTGGGCGGCGGCACCAATAAGGAAAAAGTGAAAGAAGCCTTTAAATTGATTCTGTCGGATGGCACAGTTAAAGCTGTGCTGGTGAACATTTTCGGCGGCATCGTCAAATGCGACGTCATCGCTGCCGGTATCCTGGCCGCTGTTCAGGAAATGCACCTCAGCATACCGGTAGTGGTTCGCCTGGAGGGCACCAATGTCGAACTCGGCTTATCCATGTTGAGTGATTCCGGTTTGGGCTTGCACACAGCAGAAGATTTGAACAGTGCCGCCGAACAAGCGGTTAAATTGGCGGAGGCCGTCTAATGAGCATTTTAATCGATAAATCCACTAAAGTGATT
Organism: Methylomonas sp.; assembly: GCA_002928965.1. Lineage (GTDB taxonomy): Bacteria > Pseudomonadota > Gammaproteobacteria > Methylococcales > Methylomonadaceae > Methylomonas. Next base: position 17,803 of record PERU01000013.1, on the reverse strand, counting down.
TGCCAAGGTTTTACCGGTAAACAAGGTACTTTCCACTCCGAACAGGCGCTGGCCTACGGCACACTGCTGGTTGGCGGCGTTACGCCAGGGCGTGGCGGCTCTACGCACCTGGATCAGCCGGTTTTTGACACCGTACAACAAGCCGTAACAGCCACTGGCGCCACAGCCAGCATGATTTACGTGCCACCTTTTTTTGCCGCTGATGCCATTTTGGAGGCTGTCGACGCTGGTATTGAGTTGATTATCTGCATCACCGAAGGTATTCCGGTGTTGCAAATGATGCGCGTCAAAGCGGCCATGCAAGGCAGTCAATCTCTGCTGGTCGGCCCCAACTGCCCTGGCGTTATTACCCCAGGCCAATGCAAAATAGGCATCATGCCAGGTCACATTCATACGCCGGGCAAAATCGGCATCGTGTCACGTTCCGGCACCTTGACCTACGAAGCTGTGCATCAAACCACCCGTCAGGGTTTGGGGCAAAGCACTTGCGTGGGCATTGGCGGCGATCCGATTCATGGCATGAACTTCATTGACGTGTTAAGCCGTTTTCAGGACGACCCGCAAACCGAAGGCATCGTGATGGTCGGTGAAATCGGTGGCAGCGACGAAGAACAGGCGGCAGAGTTCATCAAAGCGCATGTCACCAAACCGGTGGTCGGCTACATTGCCGGTCAAACCGCACCTCCTGGAAAACGCATGGGACATGCTGGCGCCATCGTCACCGGCGGTTCAGGTACGGCAGCCGGCAAGATTGCCGCGATGGAAGCAGCGGGCGTGCATATGGTCAGTTCACCGTCCGATATTGGTGCTGCCATGCGAGCCTGTTTTTAAGCCGAAAGCATGCCTACACTGCTAAATTTAAATGGCTTCAAGTTTTTCTTTTACGCTAACGAACACGAGCCTATGCCTATCCACGTCAGCAAAGGTGATCAATATGCAAAAATAGAGTTAGCAACATTAAAAGTGACTCGTAATACCTTTAAATCTAAAAACTTAAAGTAGGCTTTGGATATAACCCAAACCCATAAGCAAGCATTTACGGAGGCCTGGAATGAGTAGTTCTGCAAGCGGTAAAACGATACGTATAGACAATCACTATTTACATGTCGAGTTAACTGACGGGCGCATTATTTCTACGCCACTGGATTGGTATCAGGAACTAATGCAGGCCAGCGAGCAGGACCGCTCTAATTATCACTTCATCTGTAACACAACAGATATTGAATGGCCGACACTGGATTACCAACTGAGCATCGAAAGCATGTTAATCGGCGCACATCACCAACAAGCAGCATAACGCACTTAAACCAAACAAATCAGCATGCCCTTAAAAATTGCTCTTGCCCAGCTCAATTTCAGCGTTGCCGACATCTCCGCCAACAGTGCGACTATCATTGCTGCAGCGACTCAGGCCAGACAACAACTCGCCGATGTGGTTGTGTTTCCGGAATTGTGCGTGACCGGCTACCCACCAGAAGATCTGTTGCTACGCGATGATTTCATCCAGCAAGCTGAACAGGCTATAAGCACTATTGCTGCACAAGTGCATGGCATCGACGTGGTGATTGGCTATCCGCAACGTATAAACGGCCAACTTTACAATGCCGCTGCGGTACTCCGGGATGGTCATATAATCGCTGAATATCACAAACAAGCCTTACCGAATTACAGCGTGTTTGACGAACAACGCTATTTCAAAGCAGGACAACAAAACTGTTTGTTTCGTGTTAAACATGTTCAGTTGGCTCTGACCATTTGCGAGGATATTTGGCAACCCGGCATCATCGCTAACAATCGCGATGCCGGTGCCCACATTATCCTCAGCTTGAATGCCTCACCGTTTCATGCAGGCAAGATGCAACAACGCGAAGACATCATCTGCGCCCAGGTTAAACAGGCTGGCATCCCGCTGGTTTACGTGAATCAAGTTGGCGGGCAGGATGAACTGATTTTTGATGGCGCATCGTTTGTGGCCAATTGCCACGGCGATATTGTGTTTAGGGCCGAGGAGTTTGCTGAACAACTGCGTGTGGTAGAGTTTGTCGATGCCGCCCCACAGCCCAACGATATTGCCCCGCTATATCAACCCGTGGTCAGCGAATACAAAGCCTTGGTGCTGGGCATTCAAGACTACGTCAGGAAAAATGGCTTTAGAGGTGCGCTGCTGGGGTTATCCGGCGGCATTGATTCGGCATTGGTTTTGGCCTTGGCGGTCGATGCCTTGGGCGCCGAGCAGGTTGAAGCCGTGCTGATGCCCTCGCGTTACACCCATGACATGAGCAACGAAGACGCCAAACTGGAAGCCGAAGCGCTGGGCATCAAGCATCACATCATTTCCATCGAACCTGCAGTAAACGCCTTTAATGACATGCTGGCGCCACTGTTTGCAGACACAGCCAAAGACACTACTGAAGAAAATATCCAGGCCCGTTGCCGTGGCGTGTTGTTGATGGCAATCTCCAATAAGCAAGGCAAACTGCTGCTGACCACAGGCAACAAAAGTGAAATGAGCGTGGGTTATGCTACCTTATATGGCGATATGGCTGGCGGCTTTGCGCCATTAAAAGACGTATCAAAATTGCGGGTGTATCAATTGGCAGCGTATCGCAACACACTTTCGGCGGTGATTCCGGAACGCGTCATTACCCGACCACCCTCCGCCGAACTGGCTCCTGACCAGAAAGATGAAGATTCCTTGCCGGCCTATGCTGTACTGGATCCCATTTTGGCCTTGTACATTGAACAAGACAAATCTGCCGCTGACATTATTGCCTTGGGTTATCCCGTCGCAGCCGTACAACGCGCTATCAGTCTGGTTGATCGTAACGAATATAAACGCCGTCAGTCGCCACCCGGCATCCGCATCACCCATAGAGCTTTCGGTCGCGACCGGCGTTACCCGATCTCGTCGGCTTATCGCGGTACAGCCACCCTTGTCGAGGAGTAACTCATGCTGTCATTACGCCACCTTCTAATCACTACCGGCTTACTGCTATCCATGCCGTCTTTTGCAGCACGTGAAGTCAATGTGCCCGTGCCCTTGGACTATAAATTAATACGCAACGTCCTGGTCCACCAATTATTTACTGGTGAGGGCCAAACTGCGCGGGTATGGCACGACGGCAAGCAATGCAGCTTTCTGGACCTATCCAACCCGGAAATTGCCGGTCAGGACGGTCAAGTCAAGATCAACAACAACGTCCATGCTCAATTCGGCGCCAAAATGGGCAGCAAATGTATGACACTGGTGAAGTGGAGCGGTATTCTGGAAACGCTGCAAAAACCCACGCTGGATAAATCCGGTAACGTATTAAGCTTTCCAGTGACTAAAATTCATGCCTTCGATAGTAATGGCCAGAATCTTAACATTGATCAATTGCAGGATTTATTGCAGCAAGTGGTTGCGCCCAAACTGGCTGATTTAAAAATCGATCTGAATGCGTCCCGCGATGACATCATCAAAACGCTGTTGCCCTATGTACCAGCCGAAGACAGCGAACAACTCAATGATTCGGTTAATAGCCTGCGCTTTAATAACGTCAAAACCGACGCCAAAAGCATTTTGATCAATCTGGGATTCATGTCGAAAGTCAAACCCGCCGACAAATCACCCGAAGACGCTTTAAATGCCACTGAATTACAACAATGGCAAAGCATCTGGCAAGACTGGCGCAGTTCATTGGACAAAAGCATCGATCAATTACCCTTGACCGGCGACCTGGCTGAAAATCGCAACACCCTGCATGATGTGTTACAAAAAGCGGGCACAGCGTTTGAACAGGGCTTAACCAGCGAAGTCAGCGAAGGTAACGATCCAGTGCGCGTGTTTATCAACGAATCATGGGATGAATTGGCACCGCTATTACGCGCCGTGTCCAAACAGTTGCCCGGCGCTGAAGGCTTGCGGTATCTAACCCTGATAGCTGCCACAGATTTAATGTATGAAGTGGAATCGGTCGGTTCACCCTTTGGTCTGGAAATATCCGCCAATGGCTTACGTAAAATTGCCCGCAGTTATATCAAACATAAAAACAGTTAAAGGGGATTGGGGTTAACCATTTTTTATTGGTACGCAACCCCCTCTTCAAATCGGCCTAAAGCGACTTTTCTTTTTCCTATAAAAAAGGGGCCTTGCAGCCCCTTTTAAACACGTCACTCAATACAGCTTAATAGCGATAGTGATCAGGTTTGTAAGGACCTTCCACCGGTACATTGATGTAAGCCGCTTGTTCAGGTGTCAATTGGGTCAAATTGACGCCAATCTGTGCCAGATGCGCACGCGCTACTTTTTCATCCAGTTTTTTCGGCAAAATATAGACTTTATTTTCGTAAGCAGAGGCATTGGCCCACAATTCCAGCTGCGCCAGAACCTGATTACAGAACGAGTTGGACATTACAAAGCTTGGATGTCCCGTCGCACAACCCAAATTCACCAAGCGACCTTCAGCCAGCACGATGATGCGTTTACCATCAGGGAAAATCACATGATCCACTTGTGGCTTGATGTTATCCCAGGTGTATTGACGCAATGAGGCAATGTCGATTTCCGAATCAAAGTGACCGATGTTGCAGACGATGGCTTGGTCACGCATGGCCTTCATATGTTCATGGGTAATAACATGTACGTTACCCGTCGCAGTCACGAAGATATTGGCAATAGCTGCCGCTTCATCCATGCTGACCACACGGTAACCTTCCATCGCAGCCTGCAAAGCGCAAATCGGATCAATTTCAGTGATCCAAACGGTGGCGCCCAATCCACGCAGAGATTGTGCACAGCCCTTACCGACATCGCCATAACCGCAAACCACAGCAATTTTACCGGCGACCATCACATCGGTAGCGCGTTTGATACCGTCAACCAGAGATTCGCGGCAACCGTACAGATTGTCGAATTTGGATTTGGTGACTGAATCGTTGACGTTGAAGGCCGGTACTTTCAAAGTGCCTTTGGCAACCCGCTCGGTCAAACGCAGTACACCAGTAGTGGTTTCTTCGGACAAGCCTTTCACGTCCGCCATTAACTCAGGGAAGTGGTCATGCATCATATTGGTCAAATCACCACCATCGTCCAGAATCATGTTTGGACGCCAGTCGTTCGGGCCAAGAATAGTTTGCTCGATGCACCATTCGGCTTCTTGCTCGGTTTCACCTTTCCAGGCAAACACAGGAATGCCTGCGGCCGCGATGGCTGCTGCCGCGTGATCTTGTGTGGAAAAAATGTTGCAAGACGACCAGCGGACTTCCGCGCCCAAAGCAGTCAGGGTCTCGATCAGCACAGCCGTTTGGATGGTCATGTGTAAGCAACCGGCAATACGAGCGCCTTTCAATGGCTGTTGGGCACCATATTCGGCTCGCAAAGCCATTAAGCCGGGCATTTCGGTTTCGGCTATATTGATTTCCTTTCGGCCCCAGTCTGCCAAGCTAATATCGGCGACTTTGTAATCGGTTTGACTCATTCTGTAACTCCTAGATTTAAATGCCGGCGGCGTCTTTCAGCGCTTCGGCTTTGTCGGTTCTTTCCCAGCTGAAGCTGGCTTCATTGCGTCCGAAATGGCCGTAAGCGGCAGTTGGGCGATAGATCGGTTTCAATAAACCCAATTGTGCAATCAAACCTTTTGGTCTTAAATCGAAATGCTCACGGACGATTTCAACTAACCGCGCTTCTTCGACTTTTCCAGTGCCGAAAGTTTCCACAGTGATTGAAGTCGGCTCTGCAACCCCAATCGCATAAGACACTTGAATTTCACAACGCTCGGCCAAGCCTGCAGCGACGATGTTTTTTGCCACATAACGTGCCATGTAAGCTGCAGATCTGTCCACTTTGGAAGGATCTTTACCTGAAAACGCACCGCCACCGTGTCTGGCCATACCGCCGTAGGTATCCACAATGATTTTACGACCGGTCAAACCACAGTCGCCCACAGGGCCACCAATGATGAACTGGCCGGTCGGATTGATGAAATACTTGGTGTCTTTGTGTAGCCATTCTTTCGGCAAAGTCGGCAGGATGATTTCATCCATGACCGCCTCTTCCAGCATTTTTCCACCCACTTCCGGGGAATGCTGAGTTGACAAAACCACCGCATCAATCGCTACAGGCTTGTTGTTTTCATAGCGAAAGGTCACCTGACTTTTGGCATCCGGACGCAGCCAAGGCAAGGTTTTGTTTTTACGTAGCTGGGCTTGTCTTTCCACCAAGCGGTGAGAATAGGTAATTGGAGCCGGCATGAACACATCGGTTTCGTTGCTGGCATAACCAAACATCAAGCCTTGGTCACCCGCACCTTGCTCGTGATTTTCTGACTCATCAACACCCATCGCAATATCGGCTGATTGTTTACCGATTGCATTCAATACCGCACAGCTATTGCCATCAAAACCAATATCACCGTTGTCGTAACCGATTTCACAAACCACCTTTCTGACCAGTTCTTCGGTATCAACCCAGGCATTGGTGGTAATTTCACCCGCCAAAATCACCATGCCGGTTTTCACCATAGTCTCGCAAGCCACTCTTGAGCGCGGATCTTGTGCTAACAATGCATCGACTACGGCATCGGAAATTTGGTCGGCGACTTTATCGGGATGACCTTCGGATACAGACTCAGAGGTAAAAAGATAGTTTTTATTCACGGTGACACACCTCACGATTAAATAGTGTGAATATAGAAAAGGCCGTTAAAAACGGCCTTGGGTATTATGGTGGGCCCTGTAGGACTTGAACCTACGACCTGCCGATTATGAGTCGGAAGCTCTAACCAACTGAGCTAAGGGCCCGGTTTTTATTCACCGTCCAGGAAACAACGCAATTGCTCTGATCTGGATGGATGTCTCAATTTTCTTAGCGCCTTGGCTTCGATTTGACGAATCCGCTCACGCGTCACATCAAACTGTTTACCTACTTCTTCCAAAGTATGGTCGGTATTCATGTTAATACCAAAGCGCATCCGCAATACTTTCGCTTCTCTGGCGGTCAAACCAGCCAAAACATTTTGAGTAGATTCGCGGAGGCCGGCGATTGTAGCAGATTCAACAGGCGATAGCATCTTGGAATCTTCAATAAAATCACCTAAATGCGAATCTTCATCATCACCAATCGGCGTTTCCATTGAAATCGGCTCTTTGGCAATTTTCAGAACTTTACGAATTTTGTCTTCCGGCATTTCCATGCGTTCAGCCAACTCTTCCGGAGTAGCCTCACGCCCCAATTCCTGCAAAATCTGCCGGGACACCCGATTGAGCTTGTTAATGGTCTCAATCATATGCACGGGAATACGGATTGTTCTGGCCTGATCAGCAATGGAACGGGTAATTGCCTGACGGATCCACCACGTGGCGTAAGTCGAGAACTTATACCCTCTGCGATATTCAAACTTATCCACCGCCTTCATTAAGCCAATATTGCCTTCCTGAATCAAATCCAGGAACTGCAGTCCACGATTGGTGTATTTTTTGGCAATCGAAATCACCAAGCGCAGATTGGCTTCAATCATTTCTTTTTTGGCGCGTCTGGCTTTAGCTTCGCCCAGCGAAATGTTGCGGCAAATAGCCTTCAAATTACCGATGTTCAGACCATGTTGAGCTTCAATGTCGGCTAACTTTTGTTGCGCACGCAGAATCTTGTCTCGATTGACACTCAGAGCATCGGCATACTTGGGATTATCCAGCATTAACTGATCCAACCAATTCAGCTGAGCCTCATGATCTGTAAACGCATTGATGAAATCCCGACGCGGCATCTTGGCTTTTTTAACACAGGCATCCATTACATGACGCTCTTGCTCACGAATGGCGACAATCAAATCATCGGCAAGTGACGTCATCTTTTTCAGGTACTGCGGCGTCCATTTAAATTGAGAAAAAATCTCACCCAATGCATCAAACGCTTTTTCGGATTTTTCATGCCCGTAGCCATGCTTTTTCACAGCAGCCATGGCAGCCTTCAAGGCTTTCTTGAGCAGGTCGACTTTTTCTTTGACTTCGTTATAGTCTATGGCCTTGACTTCTTCTTCCTCTGCCTCTTCAGTGGGAGCCTCTATCTCAACCTCATCCACCTCGATTTCATCAATATCGGTGTAGTCGACAAAACCCTGCACCAAATCGCCCAGTCGTGTGCTGGATTCTTCATCCGCTACACCCGCAAAAGTCTCGATGAAAGAATCAACAATGAAACCGGATCGGGCAATGGCGCCAACCACCTGCCGCTGACCTTCTTCAATTCGTTTGGCAATTTTTAATTCTTGCTCACGGGTCAGCAGTTCAACTGAACCCATTTCGCGCATATACAGACGCACAGGATCGGTAGTACGACCAAACTCACTATCGACTGAAGCCAAAGCAGCAACTTCCGCCACTTCCTCATCGTCATCCGCAGAAACAACCGCATCAGATGTAATCAATGAATCATCGTCATCAGGTGCAACTTCATACACTTGAATACCCATGTCATTGATCATGCCAATAATATCGTCAATCTGCTCGGGATCAATGATGTCGCTGGGCAAATGGTCATTGACCTCGGCATAGGTCAAATAACCTTGCGCTTTACCTTTCGCTATCAATTGTTTTAGTTGAGATTGCTGTTGTTCTTGATTCATTCTTTACTCACAATACGTTTTCAGCACCAAGCGCCGCAGAACAGGGCATTATAACGACAAATGACCTACAGGTCACCTATAACCGCTCTTTCAACAATGTCCGCAACAGCTGTTTTTCTTCAAAACCCAGACCTTCTCGACTCTCCTTAGCCAACAAACCACTCAATTGTTCCTGACGCGCCTGTCTCAATAATTGCATCAATGCACCGGAAAACTCAGCCTCTTCACCACCATCAGGCACATCCAGGACCATACCCGCCAGAACTGTGACCGTCTTTTCATTTGTGGACCCACGATACACCTCAAGTAACATTGCGGCGTTTTCCGGCTTTTCAAGTGCGATAGTTTGTAAAACATCCACCAACAAATCTCGACCAGCAAATTCAAACCGATCCAGACTCAAGCCCTGCCTGCTCACCACCTGCTGCAAATTAGGATACTGAATTAATAGCGCCAATACTCTTCGTACCAAACTAGGTCTTTGTAACGAAGTTTTTTTAGCTTGTGATGGTTTAAGTGTAGCTTTTTTCTGCGGAACATCCATGATCCTGGCAGCTGTAATCTCAGACAATCGGCGCCACATCATATCCCTGAAGAAACCCGCCGGTATCTTTTCCAGATGGGGCTTTGCCAAAGCCATTAATTGCGAACGCCCCTCAATTGTCGCCAAATCCGACTCACCGGCAAGATAATCAAAGAAGTAATCCGACAACACGTCAGCATCATTGACTCGAGCCTGAAAACCGGACAAACCCTCCGCCCTTATCAACGAATCCGGATCCTGCCCTTGCGGCAACAACATGATTTTGACCTGCCGACCATCACGCAAACATGGCAAAGACGCCTCGGCAGCTTTCCATGCAGCCTGCCGCCCCGCATTATCGCCATCAAAGCAAAGCACCAACTCAGGCGCAAAGCGAAACAATAAATCAAGCTGAGCTTTTGAGGTTGCCGTACCCAAGGCAGCAACCGCATTATCGACACCATATTGTGCCAAGGCGATTACATCCATATAACCTTCAACAATCAAAATCCGCCCGGGCTTGGTTTTTTTCTGCAACAACTCGCATAATCCATAAAGCTCCTTGCCTTTGGAAAAAACGCTTGTCTCTGGCGAATTGAGATATTTGGGCAAACTATCATCTAAAACCCGCCCACCAAAACCTATCACCCGACTACGCTTATCCCGTATGGGAAACATCAAGCGCCCGCGAAAGCGATCGTAAACCTTGCCATCTTCTCTAACCACCAGCATGCCAGCATCGACCAGAGATTGACGATCAAACCTAGAGACTAATGCATCCCATGATTTTGGCGCGTAACCCAAGCCAAAATCTCGGGCAATCTCCCCCGACACGCCACGCTCTTTCAGGTAAGTAACTGCGACCTGCCCCTCTTCTGAGCGCAACTGCTCGGCGTAGAAAAGCTGCACAGCCTCCAGAACAGAATAAAGCCTGGACGCGTCTTCTTTATCAGCCGACACAAAATCCCCCGCTTCCTCCCTGGGCACATCGACACCGACGAAGGCCGCCAAATCCTCTACCGCCTCAACAAACCCCAAATGACTATAATCCATCAAAAAACTGATGGCATTGCCACTAGCACCACAACCAAAGCAGTGATACATCTGCCGAGTGCGATTAACAGAAAAACTAGGGGTTTTTTCGTTGTGAAACGGACAGCGCGCAACAAAGTTGTTGCCGGCTTTCTTGAGCGGGACGTGCGTGTCGACCAGATCAACAATATCGACCCGCACCAATAAATCATCTATGAACTGCCGGGGAATCCTGCCGGACATACTACCGACAAAAAATGCGCAAATTAACCTGGAAAGCCAGCCTTGATTCTAGCGCTGACCAAAGCCATATCAGCCCTTCCCTGCATTTGTGGCTTCAAGATCGCCATGACAGCACCCATGTCTTTTATGGATGTCGCCCCCGTGTCCGCAATGGCTTTTGCAACCATCTGATCAATTTCCGCCTCAGAAAGCGCCTGAGGTAAAAAATCCTGGATAACCAGAATCTCGGCTTCCTCAATTTCAGCCAAATCGACACGATTGGCATCACGATATTGCTTGATTGACTCGCGGCGCTGTTTGAGCATTTTATCAAGCACCACAATCACTCGATCATCAGCCAACTCAACCCGCTCATCCACCTCAACCTGCTTAATGGCCGCCATCATCATGCGTATCACGCCCAATCTGGCTTTATCACCACTCTTCATTGAGGCCTTCATATCATCCCTGATACGCTCCTTAATAGAATCCATAAAAACCTTATGCCTGCGGACGACCGCGACGCAGATTTTTCAATGCATAACGTTCACGCGCCAATTTTTTCAGATGGCGTTTAACAGCCGCCGCACCTTTACGTTTACGCTCTGTAGTTGGTTTTTCATAAAACTCACGACGACGTACTTCAGCTAATACACCCGCTTTTTCACAAGCCCGTTTGAAACGGCGAATAGCGATGTCGAAATGTTCGTTTTCTTTAACTTTTACTGATGGCATTATCAAAAATCCGAATTATGTTAGTATCTTAAAAAAATCGTCAGGCAAAAACCAGCCGTATAAAACCGACCGATTATACCCACAAAATACTTTTATTCAAAAAATTAATGTACGTGTTAGGCATAGAAACTTCTTGCGACGAAACTGCTGTAGCCATTTACCATGCCGACAAGGGTTTGCTTGCGCACACATTGCACAGCCAGATAGCGACACACAACGAGTACGGGGGCGTTGTACCGGAGCTCGCCTCTCGTGACCATGTCCGCAAATTAATCCCGTTAATCAAACAAGTCCTGCATGACAGCCAGTTGCACACTGGTGAGATTAACGGCATAGCTTACACTGCCGGCCCCGGACTCATGGGCGCACTGTTAGTGGGCGCTGCAACTGCACGAAGCCTGGCTTGGTCATGGCAAATCCCGGCCATTGCAATTCATCACATGGAAGGACACCTGCTAGCCCCCATGCTGGAAGAAAAGCCGCCCGCATTCCCATTCATAGCCCTGCTGATTTCTGGCGGCCACACCATGCTCATTGAAGTGAGCGGTATAGGCTGCTATCGCTTGCTGGGTGAATCACTTGACGACGCTGCTGGTGAAGCTTTTGATAAAACCGCCAAACTGCTGGGACTTGAATACCCAGGCGGCCCCGCCTTATCCAAATTAGCTACAAATGGCAGTCCTCGTTATAAGTTTCCCCGCCCGATGACTGACAGGCCAGGACTGGATTTTAGTTTCAGCGGACTTAAAACCTTTACCCTCAATACCTATCAAAACTCAAGCCAATCCGATCAGGATAAAGCCGATATTGCATTTGCGTTCCAGCAAGCCATGGCAGAAACACTGACCATTAAATGTAAACGCGCCATTCAGCAAACCGGCTTAAAAACATTGATTGTGGCAGGCGGCGTCAGCGCCAATCAGGAAATTCGCAGGCAATTGGAAAACATGTGCCAAAAAGAAAACACACAGATTTACTTTCCTCGCCCGGAATTTTGCACCGATAACGGCGCCATGATTGCTTATGCGGGATGCCAACGTCTGCAAGCCGGGCAAACCCAGGATCTGACTATTTTTGCCCGCCCTCGCTGGCCCATGAATGAGTTACTAAGCCTGTAATTATTTTTCCTGACCCGCCAGCAATCGCTGAATATTGCTCTTGTGCCGCCACAACAAGATCAAAGCAATCACGCTGAAAACAACCAAAATATTCACATCCGCCACAATCAACCAGACATACAACGGTGTCAGGGTTGCTGCGACCAATGCAGATAGCGAGGAAATCCTGCTGATTTTATAAACAGCAAACCAGGTTCCGGCAACCGCCAGACCTAACAACCAGTCCACACCCAGCGCAACACCCAACGAGGTTGCCACACCTTTACCGCCTTTAAATTCAAAAAACACCGGGTATAAATGGCCCAAAAACGCAGCAAACACCACGAATGACAAAATCAAACCGTCAACTCCAAGCATTTTGGCCAATAAAACCGGTAACAAGCCTTTCAATGCATCGCCTGCCAAGGTAATGGCTGCTGCTTTTTTGCCACCAATCCGCATCACATTGGTTGCGCCTGGATTTCCTGAACCATTCTCACGAGGATCAGCCAAACCCATCACTCTGCAAACAATAATCGCACTGGAAACAGAACCGGTCAGATAAGCCAAAGGCACGAGTAACCATTCCAACATTCAATTAACCTCTTTCGTCAAGACTTGTGTAGTCGAGCCATATACTCGATACTGATATAACAAAATATAATAACCGGAAAGTACCCATGGACATCATCTTTTTAGGCGGGCTAGAAATCGAAACCGTAATTGGCATTTACGATTGGGAGCGCAAGATTAGACAAAAAATCTTCCTCGACATTGAAATGGCTTTTGATATTAAAAAAGCCGCAGCAACGGACGACATTGCCTATACGCTTGATTACAAAAGCGTTTCTGACCGCATCGTCAACTTTGTAGAGTCTAGCGAGTTTTACTTGGTCGAGAAGTTAATCGAAGAAATTTCCAATATTTTGCTCACAGAATTCCCAATACCCTGGGTCAAAATCATCTTAAACAAAAAGGGCGCTATCAGCAGGGCACGCGATGTAGGCATCATCATCGAACGCGGACAAAAATAGCCATGCCAACCGGTTACATCAGCATCGGTAGCAACATTGACAAGGATATTCATATCCCTTCCAGTTTGGTTGCACTGAAACTGGCATTTGGTGATTTAAGCGTATCCAGTATTTATAAAACCGAGCCGGTAGGTTTTGTTGGCGACTGCTTTTATAACTTGGTCGTAGGCTTCCAATCGCAACTCAGCGCCAAAGAAATTGCCAAAATTTTGCGCCAGATTGAGCTGGATCACGGTCGAACCCGAGAAGCACAGAAATTTTCTGCTCGTACTCTTGATTTGGATTTACTGCTGCTGGGCGATCAAATCATTAGCGACGGTCGCTTACAAATCCCTCGAGATGAAATTGAACGCTATGCATTTGTTTTGGAGCCTTTGGCAGAACTGGCTCCGAATGATACCCATCCTGTAAATGGTAAGTCTTTTACCCAAATGTGGCAAAGCTTCTCCAAAAACCAGTCAGCACAAATCAAAATCAAGCCCAACTGGCTCTAACTGAATAAGGTTCTGCCACCATCCACACTTAAAACCTGACCAGTTACATAATCAGCGTCCTCGCATAAATACTTAACAGCCCGAGCAATATCATCAACCTCACCGCAGCGCTGTAACGCCACTTTCTGCAAAATCTCTGCTTTTTGCTGCTCACTGACTTGATGATCAGGCCATAAGATGGCCCCCGGAGCCACCGCGTTGACACGTACAGCCGGGGCCAACTCTTTTGCCAAGCATTTGGTCATGGCAACCAGCCCAGCTTTGGCAATACTGTATACAGGAAAGCCCACCAAGCCTTTTTCTGCATGAATATCGACGATATTCACGATACAGCCCGTTTGCTTTTTTAACGACGGCATCAGCGCTTGAGACAAAAAGAAGGGGGCTTTGAGATTACTACCCACCAAGTCATCCCATTGAGTTTCACTGATCTCACCGACCGCTCCGGCATAAAAGGTGGATGCATTGTTTATCAACACATCCACCCCACCCCAGACTGTCACAGCCTCTTGCCCAAGATGCTCGATCTGTTGAAGATCAAGCAGGTCAGCCGATAGTAAATGCACAGAATCCGGCCTGAATACATTTAACTCTTGCTGTAACTGCTGAGCCTGCGCAACTGAAGTATGGTGATGCAAAATGATGTTATAGCCCTGTGCATGCAACATCCGAACACAAGCCGCACCTATGCGTCTTGCTGATCCGGTGATCAATGCAACCTTGGTGCGTGCCATTAACAATTATTCTGCACTAGTTACACTGGAAATCAGTTTTTTCCTGATCAGATAGCACGCTGCCACTGCGCAAACAACCGGCATCTGTGTCAACAAAAACTCTACGACGGAATGCTTGGGCACCATATCAGCCAAAGGCACCACCAATAACATTTTCGATAACCACCAAGTCAGCCAATAGCCTATCAAGCCAATGACAGACCAATTTATCAAAGGCGCGTTGTGATTCTTGGCTGCCATGTAAAACCACACCAACGTCAAAATCCCAAATAATTTAGCTAGAAATAACATAATCCCCTCTTATTTTTATTTTTGTAACTATTACAAATACCATCACCAACGAACCAATGTAATCAAGTTACCTCAATACATCAACTTTTGCTTAAATCTGCAAACTTTTCTGCATTGAATTACCAAAACGAAATCGCCGACTGAGCAGTTTAATAACTTCAATCTTAGCTTGGCAGGCCATATAATCGACAGCCAAACGATAATAATTATAAGGAGACCATCATGCAGGTTACGAAGATTTTTGTTGCACTGTTTGTGTTTAGCTTTTGTAACATTAGCTGGGCACAATCAACGGGTGGCCACGGTGGCCATGGCGGGGGCAGCAGTGGCGGTAATGTAAATTCAGACTGCATCAAAGCTAAAATCAGCCGCTATACCCCTGAACATTTGGCGACAGTGGCGCCGGGCGCTGATTTTTCGTTTGCCGCATCAGGCAGCAATGGACCCGGGCACATCCATGTCAGCATCAAACAACAACCGATTGACATTACTATCGAAGATAAAGAAACCTTTTATCTGGTAAAAGGCAAGCTACCAAAAGACATCAAAAATACCGTAGTACGTATTTCTGTGATGTTGAAATCAAAATTTGGCAAATGCGACTCAGATGGGGGCTGGCTGCTTAAAGTCAGTGAATAAATAGCGATCATTCGCCGCTCTGCAACAACTTACACAGGGCGGATACACCCCAACCTAATCCCATTCAAACAGCAACCATTGATTGATGTTGCTATTTTTGTCCAAATCATTTTTTTTGACATCCAGGGTGCCATCGCCGTTAGAGTCCAGCATGTAATAGGCCGGCCCCACTTGCGGTTGCACTTTGATCATGTACAGCTTTCCATTCCGGCGATATTCCTGAATCGTATCCTTGCCTTTACGAATAATGGTGATGTCCGGCTCCATTTCTTCGCCGGATTGCACCCGAGGCGGCAACTCCGGCGGCTCCGGAACGTCTGCAGGCGGCGCATCCATGGCCGGCGACTCTTCTCCAGACCAGACAGCATTCGACAAAACAAGCAACAGGCTAAAAATGAACAGGCGTGACATCACTATCTCTGGAAAAGTCGTTTGGAATTGCCATATTAAACCACTTTAAAAACTTAGGTGGACTATAAAACCCATCGCAAGCCAATGGCGCAGGCAAAAAAAACCAATACCTTCTTTGGAGGTATTGGCTTCTTAATCAGCTAGAATTCAATCAGGCTTGTTTGCGCAAATATTTCTCTACGCCTGTACTTCTGATATAGCTATCATCCTGGCCTTGCGCTTGTTTGGCCACATATCTTTCCACACCTGAAACATGATGCATGTCTTTGGGCACAACAATTTGCTTGGAAACATATTTGGCAACACCGGTTACTTCTACCGAGTCTTTAACATGCGATTCCTGACGCTGTAGATATTTGCTAACAGAACTTATCTCGACGACAGGTTTGGCAACCAGCAATTGCTTGGCCAAATATTTGCTTACGCCGGTTTTGGGTTCTTGATAGCGTGCCAAGTTCGCTTGTCTGGCCAGATACTTTGCTACCCCGCTCAGTGGCTGTGCCTGACTTTGCAACTGAATTTGCTTGGCAAGGTATTTTGCTACGCCGGTAGGCTTTGCGATCACAATAGCAGCCTGCTTGGCTAAGTATTGATCAACCCGAGAACCTTCAATAACCGGCTCGGCAGATTCAACGGAATCCGCTTCAATCTCAGCGTGTTCCAACTCACGTTGCGCTTTCTCCGCCTGCATTCTAGCTTCCTCTTCCCTATATCGGGCCACTAAAGCCGCCGCCGCCGCTTTTTTAGCCGCTACAGCTTGCTGAGCCACAAATTTGGCCACGCCGGTTGCCGGCACCTGATCCTGCTCGGTTTTTTCCAGGGCTTTGATATAGTTAGCCACACCGCTGGTTTTTGGCGCGTCTTTGGCTAACAAGGATTGCTTACTTACATATTTGGCAACACCTGTAGCAAGCGGCAGATCTTTGGCGTGCAACTCATTCTTCAGCACGTATTTCGCTACGCCTGTCACACCCGGCGCAGCACTTTCGCGCATACTCTGCTGCGTAACATACTTGGCGACACCGGTAACTACATGCGCTTCTCGTTCTTGTTTGGTGACATATTTGGAAACACCGGTAACGGGAATTTCGCGGGACAAAATGGATTGTTTAAGCAAATACTTGGCGACTCGAGTGACGGGGTTTTCACTTTGCTGAGACAAGTATTTTTCAACTCCACTCAACACCGGCTCAAGCTCAACAACCTCGACGTCCTCTGGCTCTTGAATTTCAGCAACGACCTCTTCGACCTGAACCTCAGCTTCTGGCTCAGGCTCGACAACAACCGGTCTATTTGCCTCTTCCAAAGCTTGCTGCAGCGCCAGATAGCGCGCCACACCGGTTAAATTATCTTCTATTTTTGGCTCAAGCTTTTGTAAATAACGGGCGACGCCAGTCAATTGAGCGTCTTCTCCGCTGGCATCACCTGTATTTTCAACTGCACCACCCGCAGATGGTTTGTCGAAAAATAACGGCGGCAAAATGCCAAATAAGCTATTCATCAAACTGTTTTTTTTCATTTGAGAATACTCCTGAATGAATTAATGTCGTATGCAAAGCGCACACGGCTGATTACACCTTCTTTTAACGTCACGCGCCCAAAACAAAAACTGGCCACAATCGCTTAATTTTTATTATTAGTTTGCTTCGCTAAAAATCACTTTTGGCTGAAAACTGCTAGCCGGATAATTAGGATCAACTTCTGCTACGGTTTCTTTTTTCGAGTCAGCGGCTTGATTGACGCAAGGAGTAGCCTCACTCGTTGCGGCTTTGGCTGCTGATTCAACAACGATAGACTCATCCCTGAATAACACTTTCGGCTGGAAATCTGCGGCAGGATAATCTTGCGCATTTACAGCTGAGGCGATTAATAATAACCCAGCGAGTATTCCTGGGTTCAATTGTATTTTTATCATATTGCTCACCTGACTCAATATTGCAAAACAACGGCTCTTGCCAACCCAGGCAAGAGCCGGTCATTGCTTACCTAAA
>PERU01000012.1 GCA_002928965.1 Methylomonas sp. | reverse complement strand
GAAATTTTTATAAAAAACTGTATTACCCAGACTGATTACGCCTGGCGCGGGAATTGGATAACTTGCGCTCCGCTTTTCAATCCGTCCAGGTAATCGGCCCAGGCTTGCATCATCCGCCGGCGTTCGTCCAGATATTGAGCGCGATTGTAGGCTGCTCTGACTTGATCCCGCGGGGAATGCGCCAATTGCCGTTCAATTGCATCCGGACTCCAGCCTTGTTCGTTAAGTAATGTTGAAGCGGTGGTTCTGAAACCGTGGGCTGTCATCACATCACTTTCATAGCCCAATGATTTTAATGCTGTGCGTATGGTGTTATCAGACATTGGCCGCCCATCACCCCGACTTGATGGAAACACATAAACACCATTTCCTGTTAGGGGTTTAATCGCCTCCAGGATACAAACCGCCTGCCTAGATAAAGGCACAATATGATGAAAATCTGTTTTTGAAATGTAGGGTTTCCATTCCATGGCGTCTAAATCTACGTCGGACCATAACATTTGCCTGATTTCCCCAGGGCGCTGAAACAATAACGGCGATAACCTGAAGGCTGATTGAACGACGAATGTGCCATTGTAGTTACTGATGTCTCTCAACAATTGACCGACAGCCTTTGGATCGATTATAGCGGCACGATGTTTTACTTTTTGAGCCGGTATCTGTTTGGCAACCGGTTGTGATGGATCATAGTCTGTGAAGTTGTGGACGATCGCATAAGCAAATATTGAGCTGATTTCTGCATGTAACCTATGGGCGGTTTCTAACTGATGTTTGTGAATCAGCGGCTTCAATACTGCCAGAATATCACTAGATTTGATTTCACTTATCGGCTTGTCGCCCAAGATTGGAAATGCAAGGCGTTCGATTCGGCTGGTTTTCTTGGTATGCGTGGTGGAGCTGGTTAAGTGCGCAATGGATGACAAC
Organism: Methylomonas sp.; assembly: GCA_002928965.1. Classification (GTDB taxonomy): domain Bacteria; phylum Pseudomonadota; class Gammaproteobacteria; order Methylococcales; family Methylomonadaceae; genus Methylomonas. The sequence continues at coordinate 100,635 of PERU01000012.1, read as the reverse complement.
CATTGCCGGGTAATATCTGCAAAGCTGTCGATTATTGGAAGGCCGGCCTTAGTCCGTTCATCGTTGGATTTGGTAACCTGCCTAGCCGCTTTTATTGCCTTTCTGGCTTCGCTTGGGTCAAATCCATCTGATATTTGTTGCCGGGCATCTTCAGCTTTACGCCTAGCAGATTCTAAGGTTGTGTCGGGATATACCCCAAATGACAACTTTTTTCTTTTTCCTTCGAAGGTAAAAATGAACTTCCATATCTTGGTCCCATTTTTACCCACTACCAAGCTTAGGCCACCACCATCACTGATAAAGTAGTCTTTATCTTTTGGCTTGGCGGCCCTGTAGACCGTATCTTTATTGATATTTAAGGCCATATTGTGTCCTCGAGTGTGTCCTTTTGATTGGCATTATATGAAAGGACACGATGAAGGACACAATTTAGTATGAATGCAGCTGAATTTCCCCGTACTTCGTTGAACAATAAAAAACCCGCGAGCCCAGAAGATTCGCGGGTTTTTGTACTTCGTTGAACCCTATTGAGTTCTTGTCTGGTACCGACGGGCGGACTTGAACCGCCACGACTTGCGTCACCACCCCCTCAAGATGGCGTGTCTACCAATTTCACCACGTCGGCTTAATCGTTTTTATCAGGTTAATTTCCTGCTTCAACTTCTTTGATGACTGGTGCTGTTGGCAATTCTGCAACTGGCACTGAGTCTTCGACTTTATTTTGCGATAAAGGCACATCCGACAGAACTTTTTCTACTACTGGCGCATCCATGATGTCAGTTTTTTTGGTTTGATAACCGCTTAAAAATGCCAATCCCAAGCTGGTGATAAAAAACAAAGTAGCAAAAATAGCCGTGGATCTGGACAGAAAGGATGCCGAACCCTGCGCTCCAAAAACCGAGCCTGAGGCTCCACTTCCGAAGGCGGCACCAGCATCCGCACCTTTACCCTGCTGCATCAGCACCAGACCAATAATCCCAATACCTAACAGGATGTGTATAACGATGATAATTTGATACAGCATATTAATCCTAGAGCAAAAATTCTAAACTGAATGACAAATCTGCAAGAAACCTTTTGCATCCAGCGAAGCGCCGCCAACCAAGCCGCCGTCAATATCAGGCATGGCGAACAGTGCTTTGGCGTTGTCTGGTTTTACGCTGCCACCGTACAGTATTTGTACTTTTTCAGCGATAGCAGGGTTTCTTTCAGCAATACGTTGGCGAATATATTTGTGAACTTCTTGTGCTTGTTCGTCGCTAGCGGTTTTACCTGTGCCAATCGCCCAAACCGGCTCATAAGCAATCACGGCTTTATCAAATGCTTCGATGCCAGCGGCATCGATAACGGCATCCAACTGCTCGTCAACTACCTGGAAGGTTTTATCACTTTCGCGCTCTTCAAGCGTTTCGCCAACACACAGCACTGGAGTGACGTTTTGCTTCATTGCCTGGCAAAAACGCGCCGCTACAGATTGATTGGTATCGCCATAGTAAGAACGTCTTTCAGAGTGACCAACCAGCGCATATTTGCAACCGATATCAGCCAGCATAGAAGCTGATACTTCGCCAGTGTAGGCACCGGAAGCTTGATCTGCGACATTTTGTGCGCCTAAAGCGATTCCTGATGAACCCAATGCAGCACGAATATCTGATAAATAGACAAATGGAACACAAACCGCAACTTCTTGGCTTACTGATTCTAAACCTTCAGCCAAAGCTTTAGCCAGTTGCACACCCTCTTCCCGAGAGCCATTCATTTTCCAGTTTCCCATAATCAAAGGTTGCCGCATCACACACTCCAGGCTAAATAAAGCCGATAATAATAACCCGTGACTGATATCAATTCAAGATGCGATTGCTTTTCTGACATCGCTGGCCAGCTGGTTGGCATATTTATTGACATCGTCTTCATCGGAACCTTCCACCATGACCCGAACCAACGGCTCTGTGCCCGATGAACGTAACAAGACCCTTCCTTTATCACCGAGTTTTTTCTCAACGGCTTCAACGGCTTTTTTAACTGCATCAATTTCATCAAGTTTGACTTTTTTGTCGGTCCTGATGTTGATTAACACCTGCGGATATTTTTTCATCCCAGATTTCAGTTCATGCAGGGTTTTGCCGGTTCGCTGCATTTCCGCCAACACTTGCAATGCAGAAACAATACCGTCACCGGTAGTGGTTTTATCCAGACAAATGATGTGCCCAGAACCCTCGCCGCCCAACATGCCTTTTTTCTCAGCCAGAAGCTCCATCACATAACGGTCGCCTACATTGGCACGGAACAATGGAATCCCTAAATTTTTCAGCGCATGCTCCATACCCAGATTAGACATCAAGGTACCTACCACCGGCCCCTGTAACCTGCCTTCATCTTTTCTCGATTTTGCAATGATGTAGATAAGCTCATCGCCATCCACGATTTCGCCTTTGTGATCGACCATGATGATTCTGTCGCCATCACCATCCAACGCAATACCCAAATCTGCACGGTATTCCCAGACTTTCGCCGCCAGATTTTCCGGCCTAGTGGCTCCGCATTCATCATTAATGTTCAACCCGTCGGGATCTGCACCAATGGAGACTACTTCAGCACCCACTTCGCTGAAGACATGAGGCGCAATGTGATAGGTCGCACCGTTGGCGCAATCGATGACAATCCGCATGCCTTTAAAATCAAGCTGCGGCGGCACACTAGCCTTACAAAACTCTATGTAGCGACCTGCAGCATCACTGATCCGCTTGGCTTTACCCAGCTTGGATGATTCTACCGTCGTCATAGGTGCATCAATATAACGTTCAATCTCGTGCTCCAATTCATCCGGCAGTTTGGTACCGTTGACAGAGAAAAACTTGATGCCATTGTCGTAATACGGATTATGAGATGCACTGATGACAATACCCGCCTTGGCACGCAAGGTACGCGTCAGATAGGCTATACCCGGTGTAGGCATAGGTCCTAACATGCGGGTATCCACCCCAGCCGCAGAAAGCCCTGCTTCCAACGCTGATTCGAACATGTAACCTGATATTCGCGTATCTTTGCCCACCAATACAAAGCCACTACCTTCTTTGGCAAACACACGCCCTGTTGCCCACCCAAGCTTTAACATGAAGTCAGCTGTAATCGGGTACTCCCCTACCTTGCCGCGAATACCGTCAGTTCCGAAATATTTTTTTGCCATATTCAATTCCACTTTCCTGGTCACAAAAAAAAGAGAGACCGGAGCCTCTCTCTATTTTTTAAATCAAGCCTGGATCAACCCTGCTCAGCAGCATTACCAATAGACTGATCCTGATCTTTGCCTTTACCCCAAGGCTCGGCTTCAACATCATCGTTTGAGGGAGGTATATCATCCCAGCCTTTGGGCTCTCTAACCGGCTTTCTGTTCATCAGATCATCGATTTGATATTTGTCGATGGTTTCATACTTCATCAATGCATCCGCCATAGCATGCAAAATATCGGTGTTCTCTTTAAGGATATTTTCTGCACGCTCATAGTTTCTGTCAATAATAGAACGGATTTCTTCGTCAATGGTATGCGAAGTCTCTTCAGCTACTGACTTGTGTTGGGTCACAGACCTACCCAAGAAAATTTCGCCCTCTTCTTCACTGTAAGCTAGCGGGCCTAATCGTTGTGACAAACCCCACTTGGTAACCATGTTACGAGCCAATTCGGTTGCACGCTCGATGTCATTGGATGCACCGGTTGAGACTTGCTCCCAGCCAAAAATCAACTCTTCTGCAATGCGTCCGCCATACAAGCTTGAAATCATGCTGTCCAGTTTACATTTGCTGGCACTGTACTGATCACGTTCAGGCAAGAACATGGTCACGCCCAAAGCCCGGCCACGCGGCATAATGCTGACTTTGTAAACAGGGTCATGCTCAGGCACCAATTTACCCACAATGGCGTGACCTGCCTCGTGATAAGCAGTCATTTTCTTTTCTTTTTCGTCCATGACCATGGAGCGTCTTTCCGCACCCATGATGAGTTTGTCTTTGGCTTTTTCCAGATCGATCATGCTCACCAAGCGTTTATTCAAACGCGCCGCAAACAAAGCAGCCTCATTGACCAAGTTGGCCAAATCTGCGCCGGAAAAACCTGGAGTACCTTGAGCGATGTATTTGATTTTGACATCGTCGCCAACGGGCACTTTTTTCAAATGCACATTAAGGATTTGCTCACGGCCTCTGACATCCGGCAGACCCACCACAACCTGCCTGTCAAAACGACCTGGACGCAATAAAGCTTTATCCAATACGTCGGAACGGTTGGTAGCAGCTATAACGATGATACCCTCATGACCTTCAAAACCATCCATTTCAACCAGCAACTGGTTCAGGGTTTGTTCACGCTCGTCATTACCACCACCCAAGCCTGCGCCGCGAGAACGGCCCACTGCGTCAATTTCGTCGATAAAGATGATGCAAGGCGCATGCTTTTTGGCTTGTTCGAACATGTCGCGCACACGGGATGCGCCGACACCCACAAACATTTCCACGAAATCAGAGCCGGAGATGGTGAAAAACGGTACTTTGGCTTCGCCAGCGATGGCGCGCGCCAATAAGGTTTTACCTGTACCGGGAGGACCTACCATCAAGGCACCGCGCGGCACTTTACCGCCCAGCTTTTGGTATTTAGCCGGATCTCTTAAGAAATCGACCATTTCCTGGACTTCCTCTTTGGCCTCATCACAACCGGCCACATCGGCAAAAGTCACTTTATTCTGATCCTGATCCAGCATTCTGGCTTTGCTTTTGCCAAACCCCATGGCGCCACCGCGACCACCCACGCCACCGCCTTGCATTTGGCGCATAAAAAAGACCCAAACAGCAATCAGCAGCAAGATAGGACCAAATGACACGAATATAGACATCAGCATCGATGGCTCTTCTGGGGGCTTGACAATGATTTCCACACCATTTGCCAACAAGTCATCAATCAGATGCGGATCGTTTGGCATATAGGTTTTAAACTTATCACCCGACTGCATGCGCCCCGTAACAGTATTGTCAGAAATGCCAACCTGCTGCACTTGCCCAGCCTTGACGGCATCAATCAATTGGGAATACGACAATGTCGCATCCGATCTAATCGACCGAGAGCCGAAATTGTTGAAAATCGCCATCAACACCACTGCGATGACCACCCACAGCACTAAATTTTTCATCATATCGCTCAATTTACGCGCTCCGGCCAAAATAGGCCCAAATATTTAAAACCAAGTAATTCTATCAGGAATACCTTAAACCCAATCCAACTTCCTAACCTCATACCGCAGAGTGTACCAAGCTATTTAAAACCTTTTGCCAAAATATACACTTCATTGCTTCGCGCCCGCGAAGCCTTGGGCTTACGAATCACTACACTACTAAAATATTGTCTGACTTGGTTGTGGTATTCGTCAAACCCAGCCCCCTGAAACATTTTTATCAAAAATGTGCCGCCTTTAGCCAAAATGCTATGCGCAGCATCCAACGCCAACTCACCCAGGTAGATTGCCCGAGGCTGATCCACTTCTTTGTTGCCACTTATATTGGGGGCCATATCCGACAATAACAAGTGAACGGGTTGCCCATCAAGTATTTTATAAAGTTTTTCTAACACGTCATTTTCCCTGAAATCTCCCTGAATAAAATCCACGCCGGCGATTGGCTCAATATCCAACAGATCCAATGCAACCAGTTTATCGCTTTTGCCTAGCAATTTTCGGGCATATTCTGACCAACCGCCCGGCGCCGCTCCCAGATCGACGACATTAATCCCCGGCCGAATAATCTTATCTTTTTCTTGAATTTCAATCAGTTTGAATATTGCACGGGACCTGTAGCCGAGCGCCTGAGCTTTTTTGACATACTCGTCCTGAAAATGCTCCTGCATCCACTGATGACTACTTTTAGTGCGTGCCATGGTTTTGATTGGTGTAAAATTGCATTGATTTTTAAGCTAAAGGAAGCAGAGTGAACTCTATTGAAAAGAAAAAACTAAAGGCACAGGCACATCCACTGAATCCGGTTGTGATGATAGGCCAAGCTGGCTTAACCCCGGCTGTATTGAAAGAAATAGACCTGGCGCTGGATACCCATGAATTGATCAAAGTCAAAATCCGCGCCGAACGTGATGAACGCAATATTATCAGACAGCAAATATCTGCCGACACTCGGGCTGAGTTAGTACAATCCATTGGTCAAGTCGCGGTATTTTTTAGAAAAAATCCTAAAAAATAACACCAGGGAGGCATAACCTCCCTGTTTCGTTTTCAGATATAGTCAACCGAGATAATCTCGTATTCCATATTGCCCCCAGGGGCCTTAACAGTTACCACATCTTCAACTTCCTTGCCTATCAAAGCTCGAGCAATCGGTGAACCCACAGAGATTCTGCCCTCTTTGATGTTTGCTTCATCTTCGCCAACAATCTGATAAGTCACTTCTTTTCCAGTATCCAAATCCTCGATTTTTACGGTTGCACCAAATACCACTTTGCCATTAGCGTCGGTCTTGGTGACATCAATGACATTGGCATTGGACAATTTGCTTTCAATCTCGGCAATACGGCCCTCTGCAAAACTTTGCTGTTCGCGGGCTGCATGATACTCGGCATTTTCCTTCAAATCGCCATGTTCTCGCGCATCGGAAATCGCCTGAATGATACGAGGACGTACAACGGTTTTTAATTCTTCCAGTTCGGCGCGCAATTTATTCGCGCCTGCCACCGTAAGGGGCACTTTATTCATGAACAACTCCTAAAAACATTCCAACCTCAACCTTTAAAGGTTTTATGCAAATCCTGCAGGCAGTTTACAGAGCCCGCAGACAATTCACCTAAAGCATAGCAAGCGGCTCGTGCACCCGCCATAGTCGTGTAATAAGTCACTTTACGCTGTAAAGCTTCTCGACGCATAGTGAACGAATCCGCTACGGCTTTAACGCCTTCGGTAGTATTGACGATCAACTGGATCTCACCATTTTTGATCATATCCACCGTATTGGGTCGACCTTCATTGACTTTATAAATTTCTTGGCAGGCAATACCGGCTTGTTTCAAGACTTTTGCAGTACCTCGAGTTGCGACGATCTCATAGTTTTTCTCAATCAGCATTTTCGCCAAATCCGGTAATTTGGGTTTATCCGCATCGCGAATACTGATCAACACCTTGCCGCTTTGACTCAAATCCACACCCGATGCACGTTGCGACTTGGCAAAGGCTTCGCCAAAGGTTTTACCAACACCCATCACTTCACCAGTGGACTTCATTTCCGGCCCTAACAAAGGGTCTACCCCAGGGAATTTGATAAACGGGAAAACCGCTTCTTTTACCGAAAAATATTCCGGGATACGTTCTTCAGTAATACCTTGTTCTATCAAAGACTTACCAACCATGCAACGTGCGGCTATTTTCGCCAGCGGATACCCCGTTGCTTTGGAAACAAAGGGCGCTGTCCGCGAGGCACGTGGATTGACTTCCAACACATAAATGGTTTCGCCCTGAATGGCAAACTGGGTGTTCATCAAGCCACGCACGCCCAATGCTTCGGCCATTTTTGCCACTTGAGCACGCAATTGATCTTGCAGATGAACCGGCAAATCATAAGGCGGAATCGAGCAGGCCGAGTCACCCGAATGCACGCCGGCTTGCTCGATATGCTCCATCAAGCCACCAATCAGTACGGTCTCGCCGTCGTAAATCGCATCGACGTCCATTTCGACAGCATCATCCAGGAAGCGATCCAGCAAGACTGGCGAATCGTTAGACACGGTCACCGCTTCTTTCATATAACGGCGCAGACCGTCTTCGTTGAATACAATTTCCATGGCGCGGCCGCCCAATACATAGGAAGGACGTACTACCAATGGATAGCCCAGATCTTTTGCCGAATTAACTGCCTGTTCGACAGAACGCGCCGTAGCATTGGGTGGCTGCTTCAGATTTAAGCGCTCCAATAATTTCTGGAACCGTTCGCGATCCTCTGCCAAATCGATGGAATCCGGAGACGTACCAATAATAGGTGCACCAGCTGCTTCCAAGGCCCTAGCCAATTTCAGCGGGGTTTGTCCACCGTATTGGACGATGACCCCTTTAGGTTTTTCCAGATCGATAATTTCCAGTACATCTTCCAGCGTCAAAGGTTCGAAATACAATCTGTCCGAAGTATCAAAATCGGTAGAAACAGTTTCCGGATTACAATTGACCATGATGGTTTCGTAACCGTCTTCACGCAATGCCAAAGCGGCATGCACGCAGCAATAATCAAATTCGATACCTTGGCCAATACGGTTTGGACCTCCGCCCAGGATAATGATTTTTTCTTTATCGGATGGATTAGCCTCGCATTCTTGTTCATAAGTTGAATACAAATAGGCGGTATCGGACACAAATTCTGCAGCACAAGAATCGATACGTTTGTAAACCGGGCGTATGCCTTTCTTATGTCGAACATTGCGAACTTCGGATTCTTTGGTTTCCAGCAGCTTTGCCAAGCGTCTATCCGAAAAACCTTTACGCTTCAGCCTTAACAATTCACCGGGTTCCAGCGTTGACAGGGTTTTGGTGGACAAGGTCTTTTCGGTGGCAATCAGATCGGCAACCTGCGCCAAAAACCATGGATCAATTTTTGAGGCTTGATGAATCTCCTCAAAACTCAAATTACTGCGAAAAGCATCCGCCAGATACCATAACCGCTCAGGCCCTGGGTAACGCAATTCACGCAAAATAACGTCTTCCGCATTTTCATCAGCCATATCGACGATTTCATCCAGACCATCCACACCCACTTCCAAGCCGCGTAAGGCTTTTTGCAAGGACTCCTGAAATGTTCGACCAATCGCCATGACCTCGCCGACCGACTTCATCTGCGTGGTCAGTCTGTCGTTGGCTTGAGGGAATTTCTCGAAGGCGAAACGCGGTACCTTGGTAACCACATAATCAATACTGGGTTCGAAAGAAGCCGGTGTTTTTCCGCCTGTTATCTCGTTGCGCAATTCATCCAGCGTGAAGCCTACCGCCAGTTTGGCTGCCACTTTGGCGATGGGGAAACCTGTGGCTTTAGACGCTAGCGCTGACGAACGCGATACCCTTGGATTCATCTCAATGACGATCAAGCGACCATTGTCCGGATTGATGGCAAACTGCACATTCGATCCGCCGGTATCAACACCGATTTCCCGCAATACCGCCAAGGAGGCATTCCGTAAAATTTGGTATTCCTTATCAGTAAGGGTTTGAGCTGGTGCGACAGTAATCGAGTCACCGGTATGCACACCCATCGGATCGAAGTTTTCGATTGAGCAGATAATGATGCAGTTGTCTTTGGAATCCCGCACCACTTCCATTTCGAATTCTTTCCAGCCCAGAATCGATTCTTCAATCAACAGTTCGCTGGTTGGCGACAAATACAAGCCTCGCTCGCATATCTCGATAAATTCTTCACGGTTGTAAGCAATCCCGCCGCCGCTGCCGCCCATGGTAAATGATGGTCTGACCACAGTGGGATAGCCGACTTCTTCCTGGGCAGCAAAGGCTTCTTCCATATTGTGTGCGACTTTGGCTTTGGACACTTCCAGACCAATCCGAGCCATCGCTTCATTGAACAGGGCACGATCCTCGGCCATATTGATGGCTTCTTTGGTCGCGCCTATCATTTCGACGCCGTATTTTTCCAGTACACCATGCTTATCCAGTGCCAAGGCACAGTTCAGCGCAGTTTGTCCGCCCATGGTTGGCAGTACTGCATCAGGACGCTCTTTTTCAATGATTTTTTCGACTGTTTGCCAATCGATAGGCTCGATGTAAATGGCATCCGCCATGTCCGGATCGGTCATGATGGTGGCAGGATTGGAGTTCACTAAAATGACCCGATAACCTTCTTCGCGCAAAGCTTTACAAGCTTGCGTGCCTGAGTAATCGAATTCACAAGCCTGACCAATCACGATCGGCCCGGCACCCAGTAATAAAATCGATTTTATGTCGGTTCTTTTTGGCATAGGACTCTATAACACTTAAGCTGAACGGGGCTGACTCATCAGCACCATGAAATCATCAAACAAGGCCTCGACATCATGCGGACCTGGGCTGGCTTCCGGATGACCTTGAAAGCTAAAAGCCGGCACATCAGTGCGGGCAATACCCTGCAGACTGCCGTCGAACAGCGATTTGTAAGTAGCCTTGAGGTTGGCCGGTAAACTGTCTGCGCTAACAGCGAAACCGTGGTTTTGACTGCTGATCATTACTCGACCGGTCGCCAACTCCTGGACAGGATGATTCGCACCGTGGTGACCAAATTTCATTTTCTCTGTTTTGGCACCACTGGCTAAAGCCAATAATTGATGTCCCAAACAAATGCCGAATACCGGAACTTTTTGCTCCAAAATGGTTTTGATCGCTGCAATGGCGTAGGTGCAAGGTTCTGGATCGCCGGGACCGTTGGATAAAAACACCCCATCGGGATTCATGGCCAAAACCTGTTCTGCTGTTGTTGTGGCAGGCACGACAGTCACTCGACAGCCACGATTGACCAACAACCGCAAAATATTGCGCTTGACGCCAAAGTCAAAAGCCACCACATGCTTTTGGGCATTAGCGGCATTAGCATGACCCTCGCCCAATTGCCAAACATTTTCAGTCCATTCATAACTCGAAGCGGTAGTCACTTCTTTGGCTAAATCCATGCCTTGCAAGCCAGGAAAACTGTCAATTGCCCGCTTGGCCAGTTCAACATCAGCACTTTCACCCGCCATGATGCAGCCTCGCTGTGCACCTTTATCCCGCAATATTCGTGTTAACTTGCGAGTATCAATATCGGCAATTGCTACTACGCCGTGCTCGCGTAAATATTCCGGCAAGGTCTTTTGCATCCGCCAGCTACTGGCCAATAAAGGCAAGTCCCGCACCACCAAGCCACTGGCAAATACGCCAGTTGATTCATCATCCTCAGGATTAGTACCGACATTACCGATATGTGGGTAGGTCAACGTGACAATTTGCTTTGCGTAGGAAGGGTCGCTGAGTATTTCCTGATAGCCGGTCAATGCCGTATTAAAAACCACTTCCCCCACGGAACAACCGTCAGCACCGATAGAGATGCCGTTAAACTCGGTTCCGTCTTCCAATACCAGTAGTGCAGGTTTATTCAAGATTGACCACCTTAGATGTAGAAAACGGGATAAGCCTGACGACTAATCCCGTTCCGAAAGAGTAAAAATTTGAACGATTTTACGAAATTATGGGGATTTGGTCATTAACAATTTTTCAATCCCAACACATCCTGCATATCATAAAGCCCTGTGGACTTGCCTTCCAGCCACACTGCAGCTCTTACCGCGCCATTCGCAAAAGTCATCCGACTGGTCGCTTTATGGGTAATTTCCACCCGCTCGCCTTCATCTGCAAACATCACCGTGTGCTCTCCCACAATATCGCCAGCGCGAATGGTGGAAAAACCGATAGTCTTACGATCACGTGCGCCGGTATCGCCTTCACGACCATAAATGGCGCAGTCTTTCAAATCACGTCCTAATGCAGTCGCCACCACTTCGCCCATCCGCAATGCGGTACCGGACGGTGCATCGACTTTGTGGCGGTGATGGGCTTCGATGACTTCTATGTCGGTGTAATCACCCATCACTTTGGCTGTCATTTCCAACAGCTTGAGTGATAAATTGACGCCAACACTGAAGTTTGGCGCAATGACGATGGCAATCTCTTTGGCCGCGTCGGCAATAGCCGTTTTCTGAGTTTCAGAGTAACCAGTAGTACCAATCACCACTTTTTTTCCAGCTTGGCGGCAAATTTCAATATAAGCCATTGAAGCATCCGGACGAGTGAAATCAATCAATACATCAAACTCATCAATGACCGGAGCCAGATCTGTTCCAACCGGTAAACCAATAGTTGAGATACCGGCCAATTCTCCCGCATCCTTACCGACAGACAGACTGTCCGGGCGTGACACGGCTACCGTCAATTCAGCATGATCGGCAAGCGCTGCGGCTTTGATCAAACACAAACCCATGCGACCGGATACACCGACCAAGGCAATACGTACCATGATTTATCCTGTCAATTTGTCAAAAAAGCTCTTCACGCCGTCTATCCAGCCATGCTCTTGGGGGCTATGTTGCTTACCGCCGCCACTCAATGAAGCCTGTAATTGTTCGACTAAGGCTTGCTGTTCTTTGGTCAATCTCACCGGCGTTTCAATTTGTACCCGACAGAGCAAATCGCCAATCGAACCGCCTCGAACCGGCTTCACACCCTTACCCCGTAAACGGAACAACTTGCCTGTTTGAGTTTCGGCAGGAATTTTCAATTTGACTTTGCCATCCAAAGTAGGCACTTCCAACTCACCCCCTAAACAAGCCGTTGGGAAACTGATTGGCACCTCGCAGTACAGATTAGCGCCATCACGGGTAAAGATGGCGTGATCCTTGACTTGCACTTGTACGTACAAATCACCGGATGGACCACCATTCAAGCCAGCTTCGCCCTCGCCCGCCAAACGGATGCGGTCACCAGTATCAACGCCGGGCGGTACTTTGACATTCAGGGTTTTGGTTTCCTGTACCCGGCCTTGACCATAACATTTTGGACATGGATCTTTGATTTGTTTGCCAGTACCGCGACAGGTTGGACAAGTTTGCTGCACCGAGAAAAAACCCTGCTGCATCCTGACCTGACCGTGACCGTGGCAAGTGCTACAGGTTACAGGACTACTGCCTTTTTTGGCGCCGGAACCGTTACATTCACCACAAGCCACCAACACCGGCACTTTAACCACCGCTTCGGTACCGCCAACCGCTTCTTCCAGCGTCAATTCCAGGTTGTAGCGTAAATCCGCGCCACGCTGCACGTTGCTGCGTTGCTGACGCCCACCACCCGCGCCACCAAAAATATCCCCGAACACATCGCCGAAAATGTCGCTGAAACTTTCCGCCCCACCACCAAAACCGCCACGACCGCCCATAGACGGATCAACGCCGGCATGACCAAATTGGTCATACGCTGAGCGTTTTTTCGGATCGGAGAGCACTTCGTAGGCTTCCTTGATCAGCTTGAATTTCTTCTCGGCTTCTTCAGGATTATCCTTGTTTCTGTCCGGATGAAATTTCATCGCCATCTTGCGATAGCTTTTCTTAATCTCGGCTTCGCTGGCGTTGCGATCAACTTCCAGCAGTTTGTAAAAATCTTCTTTTGCCATAACAAGAAAAAAACCGTCAGCGCAAACTGACAGCTATAGTAGGTGTTGAATTAAGGAAATCGGCGTAAATCAGTACACTGAAATTACCGTCAGTTCCCTCCCCAGATACAGGGAGGTTACCCGATAACGTTTTATTTGTCGTCTTTAACTTCTTCAAACTCCGCATCGACCACGTCATGATCGGGCTCGGCTTGTTGTTGGCCGCCAGCTGCATGCGACTCACCAGCACCTGCTTCACCACCTTTCTGCGCGTAAACCCGTTCTGCAAGTTTACCGGACAGTTCAGTCAAAGCATTGGTTTTGGCTTCAATGGCGTCTTTGTCGTCGCCTTTGATGACTGCATGCAAATCACTGATGGCTGATTCAATCGCTGATTTCTCATCACTGCTGACTTGATCGCCCAGTTCTTTCATGGCTTTCTCGGTAGCATGAATCATACCTTCAGCGGAGTTACGGGCAGTCACCAGCTCTTTTAATTTACGGTCCTCATCGGCATGCAACTCCGCATCTCTGACCATGCGTTCAACCTCATCATCCGACAAGCCGCTGGATGCCTTGATGATGATCGATTGTTTTTTGCCGGTGGCTTTATCTTTAGCCGATACGTTCAAAATGCCGTTGGCATCAATATCAAACGACACTTCGATTTGCGGAATGCCGCGCGGTGCCGGTGGAATATCCTGCAAGTCAAAACGACCCAGTGATTTATTGCCAGAAGCCACTTCACGCTCGCCTTGCAACACATGCACTGTAACAGCGGTTTGGTTGTCTTCGGCGGTCGAGAACACTTGCGACGCATTGGTCGGAATGGTGGTGTTTTTCTCGATCAACTTGGTCATTACGCCGCCCATGGTTTCGATCCCCAAAGACAGCGGTGTAACGTCCAGCAACAACACGTCTTTAACGTCGCCACCTAAAACGCCCGCTTGAATCGCAGCGCCCAACGCAACAGCTTCATCAGGGTTCACGTCTTTACGAGGCTCTTTGCCAAACAGTTCTTTAACAAACGCTTGTACTTTCGGCATACGGCTTTGACCACCGACCAAAATTACATCGTTTATTTTAGATGTCGAAATACCGGCGTCTTTAATCGCTTGCAGGCAAGGGCCTTTGGTTCTTTCGATCAATTCGTCAACCAACGACTCCAATTTGGCGCGAGTCAATTTGACGTTTAAATGTTTCGGGCCAGATGCATCTGCAGTAATGTACGGCAGATTGATATCGGTTTGTTCAGAAGACGACAATTCGATTTTGGCTTTTTCTGCTGCTTCTTTCAAACGTTGCAAAGCGAGTGGGTCGTTGTGTAAATCAATGCCACTATCGCGTTTGAATTCACCCGCCAGAAAATCGATGATGCGCAAGTCGAAATCTTCACCGCCCAGGAAGGTATCGCCGTTGGTGGCCAATACTTCGAATTGGTGTTCGCCTTCGATTTCAGCAATTTCAATGATGGAAATATCAAACGTACCGCCACCCAGGTCATAAACCGCGATGGTGGTATCGCCTTTGGGTTTGTCCATGCCGAATGCCAGTGCCGCGGCAGTTGGCTCGTTGATGATACGTTTCACATCCAAACCAGCAATACGGCCCGCGTCTTTAGTGGCTTGACGTTGTGAGTCATTGAAGTACGCCGGGACAGTAATAACTGCTTCGGTCACTTCTTCACCCAAAAACGCTTCGGCGTCTTTTTTCAACTTCATCAACACGCGAGAGGATACTTCCGGCGGCGCCATTTTTTTACCATGACACTCCACCCAAGCATCGCCGTTGTTGGCTTCCATGATTTTGTAAGGCACCATTTTGATGTCTTTTTGCACCGCGTCTTCTTTAAAACGGCGACCAATCAAACGTTTGATCGCGAACAAGGTGTTTTCAGGGTTGGTGACCGCCTGACGTTTTGCAGACTGACCGACCAACACTTCGTTGTCATTGGTGAAAGCGATAATGGACGGTGTAGTGCGTGCGCCTTCGCTGTTTTCGATAACCCGAGCTGTGCCGTTTTCCAGTACGGCCACGCAGGAATTGGTGGTGCCTAAATCGATGCCGATCATTTTAGCCATTGAATTTCTCCAGACTTGAAATTGTTATAAATTAAAAAGTTGTTAGCGATATGCGGTTGATAGTTTTAATTTCAAGCCTGCTCATCAATTTTTGCATCGCCGGCCGGTTTATCTTCGGCTTTGGCGACCACCACCATGGCTGGGCGCAGTAAACGACCATTCATGACATAGCCTTTTTGGAATACCGTAATGACGTGATTAGGTGGCACTGTCGAACTGGGCTGCATGACCATGGCTTGGTGTAATTCCGGGTTAAACGCCTGACCGACTGGATCGACTGTTTCTATATTGAATTTATTAAATACCGATTCAAACTGCTTGATGGTCAACTCGCTGCCTTCCCGCAATTTGGTGATTTCCGGGCTATCGCCAGTGGCTGCCTGAATACCCAATTCCAAACTATCCAGCACACTCAACAATTCTTTTGCAAATTTGGCCAGTCCGTATTTACGCTCATCATCCAGATCTTTTTGCACACGTTTTTTCAGATTGTCCATTTCAGCCATGGTGCGAATGGCTTTATCCAGATTGGCTGCCGCTTGCTGTTGAGCTTCGTCCAATTGCGCTTGCAAAGCTTCGATACTGATTTCTTCAACGGCAGGCACTGCTTCATTTTCTGCTTCGGTTTGTTCGGCAAATGCCTCACTGGTTTGCTCAAGCACTTCAGCGATTAAATCACTATCTGATTTCTGCTCGTGGCTTGATTGCTGATGACTCATAATTCACTCCAAAGTTTGTATTTTTAAGTTCCGTAATACGATAAGGGCGATTATTTGCTATTCAAGGCCGCGCCCAATAATTTTGCCGTCACATCCACGAAGGGAATGACCTTTTCATAGGCCATCCGGGTGGGGCCGATCACGCCCAATACCCCCACCACTTCGTCATTGATGGAATAAGACGAGGTCACCAGACTGCAATGGTCAAAAGCCCGATAGCCCGATTCCTCGCCGATAAAAATCTGTACGCCTTCAGCCTGCAGGCATTGATCCAGCAAATGAATCACGCCGCGTTTCTGGCTGAATGCTTCAAAAAGCTGTTTCAAGCGCTCCATGTCGGATAACTCCGAAAAACCCATCAAATTGGTTTCTCCTGTCAGCACATAATCATCCTTGGGCTGCTGGGCAAAAGTCTGTTGCGCCATGGTCACGGCATCGATCATGCCCTGATTGACTTGGGCGCGATTCTGCTCCATATCCAGCAAAATCGATTCGCGTATCCGGGAAAGACTGCGACCGGCATACATTGAATTCAGATAATTGGCCGCCTGCTGTAATTCCGCCGGGCTGTATAGCCGATCGGTATGGATAATCTTGTTATGCACATCCTGATCATCGGTGACAAAAATCACCAAGATTCGGGTATTGGACATCGGCAAAAATTCGATGTGTCGCAAAGCAATGGTTTCCCGACGTGGCAAGGTCACTACGCCTGCCATTTGGGTAACATCCGATAGCAAGCGGGAGGCTTTGCTCAACACCTCACCCGGCCCATCAGATTCAGTCAGCAAACTGCTTTGTAACTGATCCAGTTCCCGCGATTCCAAAGGCTTGACCGTCAACAAACTGTTCACAAACAAGCGATAGCCGCTGACCGTAGGCACCCGACCGGCTGAGGTATGCGGAGAATGTATCAGCCCCATGTCTTCCAGATCGGCCATAACATTACGGATGGTAGCCGGACTTAGCTTAAGGTTTGGATCTTTGGACAACGCACGCGACCCAACGGGTTGACCATCGTGGATGTATCGCTCCACCAATGATTTAAGTAAGTAGAGCGATCTTTCGTTTAAATCCTGATTGCTTGCCACACCGCCACCTAAAGCTGTCTGTTAGCACTCTAAACAAGAGAGTGCCAGCAAAAACTATCAGTTAGAAAAACCCTTGTCAACTACCAGTATTTTCTGGTTTGCTGTGCATCTAGCCACAAACGCGTTAACTGATCATGAAACACCCGGAATTTCCACTCACTGATGAGCTGATTTATCTCAACCATGCCGCAGTAGCGCCGTGGCCGCAACGCACCCGCGATGCGGTAATCGCGTTTGCAGAACAAAATGCCCGCTTTGGTTCGCACTATTATCTGGACTGGCTAAAAAAGGAAACCGAGCTGCGCCAGCAATTCAAAACCTTGCTTAACGCGCCCGACACTGACGATATTGCACTGGTTAAAAACACGTCGGAAGCCTTGTCTTTTGTGGCTTATGGATTGAATTGGCAAGCCGGCGACAATATCGTATCCAGCGATCAGGAATTTCCGTCCAACCGCTTGCCTTGGCAATCTTTGGCGACTCAAGGCGTTGAATTTCGACAAGCCCATCTTGACAGCGCCGACACCCCGGAAGATGCCTTATTTGCCTTGGTCGATGCGGATACTCGTCTGTTGACCATCAGTTCCATCCAGTTTGCTAGCGGCTTGCGACTGGATTTACAACGCATCGGCGAGTTTTGTAAACAACGCGAAATTTTGTTTTGCATCGACGCCATTCAAAGCCTGGGTGCGGTGCAATTTGATGTACAAGCCTATCATGCCGATTTTGTGATGGCCGACGGCCACAAATGGCTATTCGGTCCGGAAGGTTTGGGGGTGTTTTATTCCAGCGCTACTGCCAGAGAAAAACTCAAGCTCACCCAGTACGGCTGGCATATGCTGAAAGATACCCACAATTACGAAAACAAACCCTGGGAAATTCACCCCGGCGCCCAACGCTTTGAATGCGGCAGCCCGAATATGCTGGGCATTCACGCCCTCTCCGCCAGCCTGTCGTTGCTATTGGAAACCGGCATGACTAGCATTGAAAAACAGGTCATTGAACGCAGTGATTTTTTAAAAACCATCATTAACGACTATCAACAGTTGGAGCTTTTGTGTAACAGGCCAAGTCCACTCAAATCCGGTATTGTGGTGTTTAAGCATAAAACAATCGACAACGCTACTTTATATAGACATCTACAACATAATGGCGTGATCTGTGCCCTTCGGGGTGGCGGCATTCGCTTCTCGCCGCATTTTTATAACAGCTTTACAGAAATAGAGCAGGCTGTGCAGATCGCAGGGAAACCATCAATTTGAAACCCGTCCATTAAAAACCGCATTTCATGCGTTTATCCTCTGGGCACAAGCACTCGGATGAAGGATAGCGGGAATTAACACTTAGGATTTCGCCAAAAATAACGTCCACCTTTGAAAAAGGGGGAGAGCAAAGCGAGGGGACCGAGGGAGATACATTTGAACAATCTCCCCGAGCCACATTTTGATTGGCAACTTAATAGATGATTGGAAAACAATTCCTGACCATCTCTGCTTTAACACATAGATACCAAGTCTGTAAAAGGACGATCTACCACTGGATGAAATTGAGGTATGGGAGGGGTAGAGCCAGCAAGACGGCATAGAGTCAAATTGAGATATAATGCGACGTAACACGAAAGGATATGTACTTTGCAAATTTAGTACAAATTCGAGTACAAATTTACAATAAATCCAGATTCATACCTCAATGGAACTCACTGAATTCAAGCGACGCCGCACTTTTGCAATCATCTCCCATCCTGACGCCGGTAAAACCACCATTACCGAAAAACTGTTGCTGTTCGGCGGCGCCATTCAGTTAGCGGGTTCTGTAAAAGGACGTAAAGCCGCCCGCCACGCCACCTCCGATTGGATGGAAATGGAAAAGGAACGGGGTATTTCGGTCACCACCTCGGTGATGCAATTCGAGCATAACGGTGCCATCATCAACCTGCTGGATACACCGGGCCATGAAGATTTCTCGGAAGATACCTACCGCACCCTGACCGCTGTTGACTCGGCACTGATGGTGATCGACGTTGCCAAGGGCGTCGAAGACAGAACCATCAAACTGATGGAAGTCTGTCGGCTACGCGACACGCCGATTCTGACCTTTATCAACAAACTCGACCGTGAAGGCCGCGAACCCATCGAGTTGCTGGATGAAGTGGAAAGCGTGCTGAAAATAGAATGTGCGCCAATGACCTGGCCGATTGGCATGGGCAAACGCTTTAAAGGCGTTTACCAAATGTACAAGGATGAAATCCTGCTGTTCAGCCCGCACCACGGCGGCAAAATCGCCCAGGCAGAAGTCATCAAAGGCTTGAATAATCCGCATCTGGATGAACTGCTGGGCTATCAGGCCGAAGAATTGCGCGAGGAAATCGATCTGGTGAAAGGTGCCAGCCACGAGTTTGATATGGACAAATACTTGCGCGGCGAACAAACCCCGGTATTTTTTGGCTCGGCGATCAACAACTTCGGCATCATTGAACTACTGGATGCGTTTGCCGAATTTGCCCCCAGCCCCAGACCTCGCCAAGCAGAACAACGCACAGTGCATCCGGATGAAGAAAAATTCACCGGCTTTGTGTTTAAAATCCAGGCTAATATGGACCCCGCCCACCGCGACCGGGTAGCCTTTATGCGTATCAGCTCCGGCAAATTCGACAAGGGCATGAAAATGCACCATGTCCGTATCGGCAAGCCGATCCAGGTGGCCAACGCGATTACCTTCCAGGCCGACAGTCGCAAGAATGTCGAAGAAGCCTATCCCGGCGACATCATTGGTTTACACAATCACGGCACCATTCAGGTCGGGGATACTTTCACCCAAGGCGAAAATCTGAAATTTGGCGGCATCCCCTACTTTGCCCCGGAACTGTTTCGGCGGGTGGTGTTAAAAGACCCGCTTCGAGCCAAAGCCTTACAAAAAGGTTTGGTGCAATTAACCGAGGAAGGCGCGACCCAGTTATTCAAACCATTAAAAAACAATGATTTGATTTTGGGTGCGGTGGGTATTCTGCAGTTTGATGTCACCGCGCATCGACTGAAACACGAATACAACGTCGAATGCGCTTATGATGCCTCGCCCATCAACACGGTACGCTGGGTTAGCTCGGACAATGCGGTGAAACTGGAAGAGTTTAAAAACAAGGCCTTTGAAAATCTGGCCGAAGACGGTGGCGGTTATCTGGTGTATCTGGCCACCAGCCGGGTCAACCTGCAATTGACACAAGAACGCTGGCCGGATATTCACTTTAGCGCGACCAGAGAGCTTTGATCGACAATCTTTAAATCAAAACCAATGTGAAAAATGGGGCCATCCGGCCCCATTTTTTGTTGATACCTAGCATGGCTGTCGCACTTCAGATTTAGCTCGTTTCAAATCTTCTATTTTTTTGCTCCCATCAAAAGGCCGGTGGTGTGGTGAGTTTACGAACCGCAACAATCGCGAACGATGTGATGCGCTTCACTCTGTTCAGCACATGCCTACTACCCTGCGTGGTCTACCGTAACAGTGCCATTACAACCGGTTTCTTCAGCGACGGTCTGAGGTCTGGAACTCGGAAAACTCGCCATGTTTGCCAAAAGATTTTTTTTGGTATCCCTCTGGAAAAAGTCGACAAAAATCACGCGACCGCTCATTGCTTCATCGCCGTAATTCGTCCGCTTCACCTCGTTTCGACCCCATAAGGGGATCAAAACATTGGCTCTCGCATGACTTGACGGCGTGTCGCGATACCTTGCAGGTTTGATCCGCTTCGCGGCGCAAATACGCCAAATGCCACGACTACAGGAGGCTGAAAATCTTGGCTCACCTGTCGCTCCGATTTCAAGGATTTCAACAAGAGGAAAAACTGCAACGAATGCGGTTTTGTTGAATGTGCTTACTGCTATTCTCATAAAACACCTCGTCAAATTATAAAACTCTGAAGTTGAAATATAATTCAACCACAATTAACCTAGGTAATTTATATTCCTTTGGCTGCAGCTTAATTTACCGAGACAAAATTAAATTTGATTTAAAAAACAATTAAGATTTTATTAAAAATACTAACTAATTAGGACCGTAGGCTAGGTTGAACAAAGTGAAAATAAACATCGTTTTTTTAATGACTGCGAATGTAAGTTCGCATCATTTATTCATCCATTAGCTGGGTTTCATTATCATTAACCCAGCCTACGTCTTATCGTCAATTTACAAACGTTGATAAAGCTTGGGCGGTTGGCGTCTTTGGGTTGACAGTCATTTCATTAATCAAGCCTTAACCTGCTCAATTTCTTTTCTTAAACTACTTAATTCCGTTCTCGCCGCGTGAATCTGATTGGTCAGCCTTATTAAATCAATTTTGGCGTCTTTAACACCTTCACTGTTTATAGCTTGATTATTGGCTTTTAGACTTTCTTCAAGTTCTTGTTGCCTGACATGGTAATCAGCGCACTTTCTATGTAATTCCAGTTCAATTTCTTTTGCATCATCCAGTAGTTTGGAATAGTAATCTTTATACGATCGCGCTTCTTTTAATTTCTGTTTTAAATCACTGTTTTCTTCTATTAGGGCAGCCTCACGATTGGCCGCATCTGCAATCTGCTGTTCCAATTTACGGGTATCAATCAACCAATCTTCTTTTGCGTGAGCAACTATACTTTCTATTAGTTTCTCAATCTCTTTTTCATGACTCTTTAATAATGATTTCATACTAATTCATAGTTAGTTTTAATTGTTTTTCCTGATTATTAACCCGGACCTTAAATACCCTTCGCCCAATGCCACTAAATTAAGCCGTCATACCGGCATCCCCTCAGGGGCAGACTTTCCAAGCATGACGGACTTTCGGACTTTTGCCGAAGTAGTTTGCTTATCAGGTTGTTTTTAAATTCGAAATAACGCAATTGCACCACTCAAGCTAATTGATCCCAGGCCAACGGCCAACAATTAAAGCGCAGACAATGACTCAGGTTTCTCTCCAGGCCTCTGTCGATTTCGGCAAGCGACCAAAATCGTCTATCACGTCAATGGCATGCGTGGCATCATCACCCCAACGCCACAACACCAGATTATGCTGCCGGGCCGCACAACCTGGAGCAAAACTGCGCACCTTGGCACCCACAAACCCTGCTGCAAGCAATCGACTCGCTAGCAACCAAGTCGGTGGTTGCAGATTTTGCCATGCCAAATCTTCCCAGGCACAACCCAGCATAGCCTCAGTGAAATCCAGATTTTTCAATAGCTGCGGATCGGTCAGGTCGACAATATCACTGCAATCGACCCGATACGCCACCATCGTCATCGGCTGAGCCTTGAATGGAAAACCCTGTTGCGCTTCCAGCCAGGCCGTCGTTAAATCCAGCGCGGTATACAATGTTGCCGTACCCGGTCGATTGAAACGACCTCCGTATCTTTTCGCACCCTCGCCTGATAAAGGCAGATAAGCCCACATCGGATGATGCGCACGATACACAATACCGGAAAAATGGCTCCCCGAAACGTTCAAGCGTAACCGCCATCGGCAATCCTCGCCAAATAGGCTTTAACCGCATCCGCGCGACCTTCCTTGACCAAATCCTCAGCGGTTTTATCACCAAAAGACGGTAAAGGTTGCGAGCGAAACCAAGCAAACGCCCGACCTGTTCCGCCCGACCATTGCGACACCCGATTGATGATTTCTACCGTATCTTTTAATCTGGCCTGCGTCGCGCGGCTTTTCAGACGGGTGCGTTTAGATACCGCATCTTGTGACAAGCCGGTCGCATCGGCGAGATCGGTTTGGGTTATATGCAAAACTTTGGCTAACACCGCCGCCGCCACCAGCCCGTCATCGGTAATCACTTGTTGTATAAAATCCAGACTTGTCATGACTCGCCTCTTAAAATGACCGTTATTACGGATTAATTATAAGGCATCACCCTGATCTGGCAAGCAGTTCAATTTCGCCTATGCTGACCTGCTGTATAAAAGCGCCCATGTTGCAATCCAACAGGATAGGATAGGTCGTGATATTCACGGAGCAGAAGATGAGTAAAATCTTTATTTCCTACCGCCGCGATGATAGTACCGGCTATGCAGGCCGTTTGGCTGATCATTTAAACCGCGCGTTCGGCGACAATCAAATTTTCAGGGATTACGACGATATCGCCCCTGGCCAGAATTTTTTAAAGACGATTCAGCAGCACTTGGCAACCGCTGATGTGCTGTTGGTCATGATAGGCATGGATTGGCTGAGCCTCAAAAATACCGCAGATCAGCAACGCCTGTTCGCCGCAGATGACTTGGTCAGAATGGAAATTGAAACGGCGCTGAGGCGGGGGATCAGGATTATTCCGATTCTACTGAACGATGCACCCATGCCATCCGTGCAACAGTTGCCTGAAAGTATTGCAAGACTGGCCTTCCAGCAAGCGGTTGAACTGACCGACAGCCGCTGGGAGCATGATGTGGCGCTACTGACCCAGTGCCTCCGCGACTTGGTGGCAGCCGATCAAAGCCCACCGCGCCAAGACATTCGCTGGCCTCTGCGTTTAGCACTCGTTTCGGGCTTAATAGGCTTGGTCTCTGTGATGGGCTGGCTTTACCAATCGCAGACTGATTTCTCCGGACACTGGTATTTTGAAGACGGCACTTATCTGACTTTTACACCTGAAGGCCAGCAATTTCATGTCGAGCATATCGACCCCGGCATGCAGAAAACATATGATTCAGGCCAAGGCCATATGAATGGATTGTGGATGGAATTTACCCTGGAACCGATTTATACCAGCCGCTTCAAGTATCACGGTCGGGTTAAAAAAGCCTGGAACGGTCAATCTTTACAGGGTGAATTAACTGAACTATTGTCAGATGAACACTCCAATTTACAGTTAACCCGGCAGTCGCCAAAGCCGACTGGGCCATAAAAAAAGCCCTACACCATAAATGCAAAAGGGGCTAAAAAGCCCCTTTTGGTTAAGAACTCAGCACCGATTACTTTGCAGCTTCAGCGATTTTATTAAAAGCTTCAACCCGTTGTTTGCCGGTATTGGCTAAATCAATGCCATTATCAACAATCATTTGAATCAGACCCGGTGTGTTGTAAACAATCTTACCCAAGTAAGCCACCACAGGCACGGCAATGATAGCACCGAACAAACTGCCAATACCCAGCAAGCCTAATGCTTTGGTAATCAGAACCACGATATCCAGTGGCAACAGGATCATAGCGCCGAAATAGACCAGCACAAAAAAGGTAAACAGAGCGAAAACTACAAACTGCAGCAGCCTTACCAATGCAACATTCAGGTTTTTCATGGTTAAATTTTCTCGGGTCAATGAAGTAATCTTTGCTGAACGACCGGCTTGATAGCCATATGATTTCAATCGCAAACTGGTGGGCATTATAAAATAAAAGCCTTGGACTTACTCAACTTTTTGGCTCCTAGGAGTCTGTCCGAGAATAGGAATCGTCGCGAGGGAAAGCTATTTTGAGTCAGATTGGTTGATCATTTGAGGCGAATAGTGGTGCTATTTAACGAAAATGAGCAGGAAATCTGGCCAAAAGGGCTTTTCCGTAGCAGGTTTATCTATTCTCGGACAGGCTCCTGGGACATACCGTATGATGACTTTGCCATCAAATCCGGAACCTTTGGATCCTCCCCTTGCTTTAGGGAGGGGTGGCGCCAACACCTGCCTAAGACCTGATAGACGATACCCCGCCGTCGACATGCATGATTTGGCCAGTAATCCAACTGGCTTTATCGGACAACAAAAATAAAGCCATATTGGCCAAATCGTCTGCTTCCCCCACTCTTTTTAGCGGATGACGCAGAGCTGCAGCCTGCTTTTTGCTATCTTCCCGTAACAAGCGTTCAGCCAAAGGCGTGTTCGTGAGGGATGGCGCTATGGCGTTGACTCTGATCTTGGGCGCCCACTCTGCGGCCAAGGTGCGGGTCAATCCCTCTATCGCACCTTTGGACGCTGCTACCAGCGCGTGATACGGAAATCCGGTTTGTACGGCAACCGTGCTGAACATGACTACTGATGCAAAATTGGCAGCAAGCAGATTGGCATGGTAATGCTGCAAACAACGCAATGCACCCAGGACATTAAGCTCAAAATCCTGCTTGAAATCCTCGAGTTTGATGCTTGAAAAAGGCTTTAGATTGATACTGCCAGGACAGTAAACCAAACCATGCAAAGGCTCTTCGATGTGTGGCAGAGAATCCGTCAGCACATTGCATTCAAAATGCCTATAAACAGCCTCGACCGGGCTGCGGCCGAGCGAAAACACCTGAATTTCTGCAGGCTCCGCCAAGTTAGCAACAGCAGCGCCAATCCCGCTGCTGGCGCCAATAAGTAAGATGTTACGCATTTGCTACCACCATTTAACTTAAAATCTAGTATTTACTCTCCATAATATAGCCCCTGCGCTTTACAAAATAAACGCCAGCAGTGTGCCCTCAAAAAGTAGAGTCAGCGCTGTAGCTGCAGACACATCATTTTTTCGACAAGTCGTATAGATAGCTGCGGATACGGCAAAAGAAATCAGCGCCTTCTTGGGAGCGGAAGCAGCCGGATATTTTCTGATGAAGCTTCGGTTTACTTACCCAAGGTATTTCACATAGAGCCTTTTAGCGTCTTTTAAGATTGGATATTGAGAATTTTCGAAACGCCAGCTCGGAATTTGAATAGCTCTGGTCATTCTTTGCGCATATACTGCGCGCATAAAAGATGCGCCAGGAATTGCCATGCAAACCGCTGTTAACCCGACTGCCCCCAAAAAAGCCGCCAATCTCAGTATCAACAGCGAATTGTTAAACCAAGCCAAGGCCTTGCATATCAACTTATCCGCCACGCTGGAGCGTGCCTTGACCGAAGCCATACGTGACAAGCAACGTCAACAATGGCTACATGAAAATCGGCAAGCTATCGAAGACTATAACCAACGCATCGAAGCCGAAGGCTGTTTCAGTGACAGCTTGCGGAGTTTTTAATGGCGCAATTTACGCTTTATCGCAACGATAACCGACAAACCCAAGATCGTTACCCGTTTCTACTTGACATTCAGAGTGACTTTCTAAGCGAGCTGAAAAGCCGGTTGGTGGTTCCTGCCATACAACTGGCTGAACAAAAAGCCATTACCCGCTTGAATCCAATTTTTCAATGGGAACAACAAGGATATGTGCTGGTTGTGCAAGAAATGGCTGCCATTCCGGCGAAAAATCTTGGTGCCAAAGTGACTGAGTTGGAAATGCTTCGCAGCGAGATTTTAGCTGCGGTCGTTTGCTGATTACCGGGATTTGATGGCGCACAAAGAGCTACATTCATGTCTTAAGGGGCATTTGTTGCATCCCTTGGTTAAAACTTTCATCCTCTGATAAGACTTGGTCCTGTGATTGCTGTGCCCAAAAGTGAGCTTGTTCTATTATATTTATTCCAATAACTTTGGGCTTTCTGAGTCTTCTTTCGATTAAGCAAATGGACGCTAGGTATTGATTTAATCAATATAAAATTATTGAGGGCGAATTGTGGCTCCGGTTGTTGTGGGTTTGAGCTCCATCGTTCATTCCATTACATTCAATAATTTAGCTTGTTATGGTGCCAGCCATGACCGGGAGCTTGTCTGAGAATGGACAACCTGCTACGGAAAAGCCCTTTTCGGTATATTTTCCGCTCATTTTCGTTAAATGGCACCACTATTCGTCTCAAATGATCAACAAACCTGACTCAAAATGACTTTCCCTCGCGACGATTAGCATTGTCGGACAGGCTTCTAGCCAATTTCGAAAAAACCGACCCACTGTTGATTTCTCGAGTACAAAATATTTTTTGTAAGGTTTAATCCTCCTCAAACGACTTAGAGCAACTAGTCGGCCCAATCCAGGAGATTTTTCATGCTCACCAGCATTTTGTTTATCAGTGTTTGCTTTCTGGCCTATGCCAACGGTGCCAATGATAACTACAAGGGCGTGGCAAGTTTGTTCGGTAGTGGTACCGCGACCTTTCGGCAGGCGCTGACCTGGGCGACGCTAACGACATTGGCCGGTTCGCTTACCTCGCTGTATTTAGCTCAGACTTTACTGGTTAAATTTTCCGGCAAAGGCTTGGCGCCGGACGAATTGATACATTCGCTGCCATTCATGATTGCTGTCGCGGGTGGTGCCGGAATGACGGTGATTCTGGCGACGCGGTTCGGCTTTCCGATTTCCACGACCCATGCTTTATTAGGTGCCATGGCGGGTAGCACCTTATTAGCGACATCCGGCAATATCAGCCTTTCAGCGTAGCTGCGTAACTTCCTGCTGCCATTGCTATTGAGTCCGTTTGTGGCATTAATATCCACCGGCTTGTTGTATCGAGGTCTGAGTATGTGGCGTAATCATAGGCAACACACTAACAACCTGTGTTTGTGCGTTGAAAAGCCAGTAAGTCTGGCACTGGCCAGTAACGTCAATATGACCCTGGCAATCGATTCAGCAATCGTTCCGTCTTTAAGCTTTGATCGACAAGAAGCGTGTGCCGAGCAGCAAGCTAGCCAGATTTGGGGATTCAATCTTGAACATCTGCGCGATGGACTGCATTTTTGCAGCGCCGGCGCGGTTTGTTTTGCTCGCGGACTGAACGACACACCGAAAATTGCTGCCTTGTTATTGCTGGCTCCCGGTTTTGATTTGCACTGGATCATTATCCTGGTTGCCACGGCGATGCTGCTCGGTGGCGTATTCAATGCCCGGCGAGTAGCGGAAACCCTGAGTCATAAAATTACGTCCATTTCTCACGAGCAAGGCTTGTCGGCCAATCTGGTCACCGCACTGTTAGTCATTTTTGCCAGCAAACTGGGCATGCCGGTTTCCACTACCCATGTTGCAGTAGGTTCATTATTCGGCATTGGTTTGGTCAGCGGCAAGGCCAATTCTGGCGTGATCTCGTCGATTGCCTTATCCTGGTTGTTGACCTTACCGTGTGCGGTTGTTTGTTCTGTTGCAATCTCACACTACCTAAGCGCCTATCTTCAATAAAAATACGAGACATTTCATGACGACCACTATCGAAATCAGCGAATCGGTTCGCCATTATTATGGTCAGGTTTTGCAATCCAGCGACGACCTGAAAACCAGTGCCTGTTGCAGCATCGACGCCATGCCGACCTATTTAAAAGCGCTACTGGCGGGATTGCATCCGGAAGTACTGGAACGGTTTTACGGTTGTGGTTCGCCGTTGCCGCCGGCCCTGATGGGCAAGACCGTGCTGGATTTGGGCTGCGGTAGCGGCAGGGACTGTTATTTACTGTCGAAACTGGTCGGACCGACAGGCCGGGTGATCGGCGTGGATATGACACCTGAGCAATTGGAAGTCGCTATGCGCCATCGAGACTGGCATGCCGAACGCTTTGGGTTTGCCAACGTTGAATTTTTGCATGGTCATATCGAAAATCTGACTACAGTTGGTATTTTAGACAACAGCATCGACGTGGTGGTCTCCAATTGCGTGATTAACCTATCGCCGGAAAAACCCCGCGTACTGGCGGAAATCTTCCGGGTATTGAAACCCGGCGGCGAACTGTATTTTTCCGACGTGTTTGCCGATCGCCGCATCCCGATCGAACTTCGCCAAGACCCTGTATTGCTGGGCGAGTGTTTGGGAGGGGCCTTGTACTGGGAAGACTTCCGGCGCATTTTGCAAGACCTGGGCTGCCCCGATGTCCGCAAGGTCAAGCAAAATCCCATCAGCATCGACGATCCAGAGGTATTCGCCAAAATCGGCATGGTCAACTTTGATTCAGTCACGGTGCGCGCCTTCAAAATGCCTTTGGAGGATCGTTGTGAAGACTTCGGCCAAGTCGCCGTCTATCTGGGGACTATCGACCAACACCCTCATAGTTTCGATCTGGACGACCATCATCATTTCGAAACCGGTCGGCCGTTAAGAGTCTGCGGCAACACCGCCGACATGCTATCGCATAGCCGCTACGGCGATCACTTCCAGGTATTGGGCGACAAATCCCGTCATTTCGGTTTATTCGATTGCTCGCCCGGGCCCGGCAGCGAATCCGCGAAGACTGATAGCGCTTGTTGCTGAGCGCCGAGATGAACACATCCAGTCAACTGATCGAAGCATTATTGGCCGAACATCGGCCAATGCTGTTTCGCTTTGCCTTACTGCAACTGAAAGATAACGAACTGGCAGACGACGCCGTGCAAGAAACCTTGTTGGCCGCTTGGCAAGCGTCCGCCAGCTTTCAAGGCACAGCAGGCTTACGCACTTGGCTCATCGGTATTTTAAAACACAAAATTGCTGACCACTGGCGGCGTAGCAGTCGTGAAGTCACTGCCGCTGTTTTCGATCAAATCGATAACGATGCGGATGAAGTCGACGAGGACGATTTTTTCATTAGCAACGGTCATTGGAACGGCGGCCCAAGCACATGGAACGATCCCGAAGCGGCCCTCAAGCAACTGGAGTTCTGGGCCATCTACGAGATTTGCCAGAATAATCTTCCGCCGAAAATGGCCAGGGTATTCATGCTGCGCGAACTGGTGGGTCTTGATGCAGAGGAAGTGTGCCGGGAAACCGGCTTAAGCGACGCCAATTACTGGGTCACCATGCACCGTGCTCGATTACGTCTGCGCGAATGTCTGGAAATCCGCTGGTTCAATCAACCGAAAACCCAAAAGGACAATAAACATGCGTAGTTGTCGCGATATTACCGCCCTGGTATCACAGGGTTTGGACAAGCAACTCAGTTTAGGTGAACGCCTAGCGATTGGCGTGCATGTGATGATGTGTCCCCGCTGCAGAAACTTTCAAAGCCAGACTCAATTCATCCGGAAAGCCGCGCATCGCTATACCGAGCAATTGCAGAATAGTTTGGACAAAAAATCGTAGGCCAAGTAACGATGATCAATTGGGGTATTTTGGAATCCAGATTTTTTTTGCCACTTAAGATATGGGTGTCAATAATTTCCCTATTTCGGCTGAGAAGGATGGCCGCGGGAATAATGGTTCTCGCCGTTATGCCTCGACTTTTAAGCACGAACGATTTGGCGGGAACAGTTGTTCGGGACGTTATTTTTGACGAAGTCCTTACAAAGTCTGACGCCGATTTTTCCGCGGGTATTGCTGGTTTGTGCGTTTGGCGAAGCTCGCCTGCAAAACAGCATTGCAACAACTGGATTGCCGATTTGAGCTTTGTGGTTCCGTTCAGCGTATTGTCCACTGATTTTAGCTGGATCTTGGTCACCGGCTTGGAAATCATCGCAGCAGTAAATTGACCCGCCGAATGGCATACGCCGGTCGAATGGTCGGAAGGCTATGCCGTTACCGATCAAGAGCAAGGCAATTATAAATTGCCGTTGGTTGTTTTGTTCATGCTCGGTTCGTTGCTTTTAAGTGGCAGTGGCGGCTTGGCTATTGATAAATCGTTGAAACAACGTACAGCAGGTTAAACATGAAAAAATTCTGGTGGGTATTTTTAGCCATGCTCTCACTGATTCACGCGGCAGTCGCGGATAATAAGTCGCCTATCGGCGAGTTCAGTCGCAATAGTTTGGAGGGGTGGGAGCACAAAAGTTTCAAAGGTGAAACGCAGTACCGGTTGCAAGCTATTGATGACGTGATGGTGTTGACTGCCGATAGCCGCGGCGCCGGTTCCGGCCTATTCAAGGAACAGCGCATCGACCTTACCCAAACGCCATTCCTGAACTGGTCTTGGCGTATCAGCAAGCCTTTGACCGGCTTGAATGAACAAAGCAAGGCAGGCGACGATTACGCGGCGAGGGTGTATGTGGTGCTCAAGGGAGGTTTGGCGTTTTGGCAAACCAAAGCCATCAATTATGTCTGGTCTGGTAACACGAAAAAGGATACCGTTTGGCCGAATGCCTTTGCCGGTGATCATGCGATGATGATGGCCTTACGCGACCCGGAAGGAGTGTTGAACGTTTGGCAAGCCGAAAAGCGTAATATCCGGGCCGATTTCAAGAAACTATTCGGTGAAGACATCACCGCTATCGACGCCGTCGCCATCATGACCGATACCGACAACAGTGGTGGTCAAGCCGCTGCCGCATATGGCGACATCTGGTTTTCCAAGGATTAAGCATGCACGACACCAAACCTCTGCTGATTAATAGTGACTTTCCGGCCCTATTCCGCAAGCCACTGCAAGTGTTACAAATCAATCTGGGCTATTTGTGCAATCTCAGTTGCGTGCATTGCCATGTCAACGCCGGCCCCAAACGCACCGAGATGATGAGTCGGGAGACTATCGAACAAGTGCTGGCACTGGCCGAAGCCGCAAACATTCACACGTTGGACTTAACCGGCGGCGCGCCGGAAATGCATGCGGATTTTCGTTATCTGGTGCGAGCCGCGCGTGATCGTGGCATCGAGGTGATAGACCGTTGCAATCTGACCATCCTGGAAGAACCGGCATACACCGATCTCGCGGAGTTTCTGGCTGCGCAGCAGGTCAACATCGTCGCGTCCCTGCCGTGTTATCTGGAAGAAAATGTCGACAAACAACGCGGCAAAGGCGTGTTCAAAGACAGCTTGGCGGCCTTGCAGCGCCTGAATCGGCTGGGTTATGGTCAGCCGGACAGCGGATTGGAGTTGAATTTGGTGTTCAACCCGCAAGATGCTGTGTTGCCGCCTGATCAAAAGCAATTGGAACTGGCTTACAAACAGCACTTACAGCAACAGTATGGCATCGTCTTCAACCGCCTGTTTGCCATCGCCAATATGCCGATTCAGCGCTTTGGCAGCACTTTGATCAGCCATGGCCGCTTTGAATCGTATATCGCCCTGCTAAAAAACAGTTTTCGCGCGGACAACCTTGAAAACCTGATGTGTCTGAATACTCTCAGCATCGACTGGCAAGGCACGGTCTACGATTGCGATTTCAATCAGATGCTGGATTTGCCATTAGGCGCCGTAGCCAAGCCCAAACTCCATATCAGTGAGTTGCAGCTGCAACAACTGCAAAACGCACCGATCGCCACCGCCGCCCATTGTTACGGTTGCACCGCCGGCCAAGGTAGCAGTTGTGGCGGAGCTTTGCTCTGACTGAGGATTTGGTTGCAAATAACATCCGGAAACTCTGGCCTTAGGACTTCGTCAAAAATCACGTCCCGCCAACCACTGAGCGATTACAGCGTTTTGAACCGGATGCGACCAAGGCTTCGCCATTGAATGGCAAATGTTTTACAACGGTTTGCAGGTCTAACGGCTTTGGTAGTAGCAAGAGCAACACGGCATTAATGTCGTGTTCCAGCGCGACCTTGGCAACCGATAGCCCCGGTTGCAAGCAAATTCTGACTAACTCCCGTTTGGCTTCAGGATCATAAAGACATCGGCCATCTCGCCCGTGAACTGCAATTAATGAGCGCGATAATCGCGTGTTTTACTCCTTCATAAGTGTCCACCTTAATATAAGTGGACACTCTCTTCGCTCTTTTCGGCCAACTGATATAGACGCTGTTTATAGAGCGCTTACAAAGAACGCATGAAGAGCCTGTTTTTCCGATGCAGGACTTGCAAAGTCGAGTCATTGGAAAAACAGGCCTGCGGTGAGGTAATTGATGTTATATTTTTATATAATAACTATCCCAGGTGAACAGCCATGCATACCACCAATCTACGAAAAGTCGGCGGCTCGGTCATGTTGGCGGTGCCTCCGGCGTTGTTGGAGCAATTACACTTGCAACCTGGCGCCACGGTAGGCTTGGTCATCGACCATGGCCGTTTGGTCATAGAGCCGTCGCCAAAGCCGCGTTATACCCTGGCCGAATTACTGGCCAACTCCGATTATTCCGCCCCCCTATCCGAAGAAGAGCGCGAATGGGTCGATACGCCCGCGGTAGGTAACGAATTGCTATGAAGCGTGGCGATATCTATGTGGTCTCGCTCGATCCGACCTTAGGCCATGAACAAAAAGGCAGCCGGCCGGTGGTCATCGTGTCACCAGATGAGTTCAATCAGGTCACCCAACTGCCGGTAGTATTACCGATCACCACGGGCGGTGATTTTGCCCGTCGCTTGGGATTTGCGGTGCCGTTAACCGAAATCAAAACCACGGGGGTGATTCGCTGCGATCAACCGCGCGTTTTGGATCTGGCGGCCCGCCAAGCACGATGGGTCGATAGCGTACCTGACGCCATCATGGATGACGCACTGGCACGACTATCGACCTTGTTCGAATAAGCAAAATCCCCCTTAGGATTTAAGACGCCAACAAGAACGATTTCGAGAGTTCGAACAATTGCGCTCTCAGCTCTGAAAAATCGTTAATGGTGATGGCAATCGGGAATAGATGGACAATACTGTCGTCACAACATGATGAATAGCCATCCAACAAGCACTAACCTAACCAATTCGGAACGCACTGCGTACCTAATTGGCTTATTTTTAACTTAGAGAGTCTGTTTAACAGCAGGCCAATAAGGAAGACACTATGCAAATCGCCATCGACCTACCCAATGATTTCGTCAACTTTTAATCCGTTGCCAACATCGAGAAAGACATGCGTTTGAGCTATTCATTGTGGCTATTCAAAAATGTCAAGGTCACCATTACAAAGGCCTCGGAACTGGCTCATCTGGATATTTACTACTTCATGGCAGCCTGTAAACAAAATCAAGTCCCTGTCATCGACATCAGCCAGCAGGAATTACTGGATGAAGTTGCCGGTATGCAACCGGTATGATTTTGGACGTGGATTGTTCCGCATTGGTGGCCTTGTCGGTCTGAGACAGTTTGCATTTGTTAGAGCAATTATTTGCCAGCATGGCGGTACCGGAGACCGTATATTGGGAAGCAACCCGGCTCGATAAGCAACAAGCACAAGCCCTCAAACAGTTTTTGCAAGGGAAGGTTCATAAAGGTTTTTGGATGCCTTCGCCGACGCCGGAGAAACCGAGGCAATCTAAACCCACTTTACCTTCCATGATCTTAAACGAAAAGGTGTTACAGACACGGAGGGAACCATTCCAGAGAAGCAAGAAGCGAGAAGCGAGTGGCCACAAGAGCCAGAGCATGATGAGTATTTACAACGTAAAACCGAGCATCGTGAAACCAGCCAAGGATTGATTTCCCACTACATTTCCCACCAAAGGAAAGACTGATTTCTGTTACTTATTGATTAATTGGGGTGAACGATGGGGCTCGAACCCACGACAACCAGAATCACAATTAGACATGTTTTATTTATTAATCAACTCATTTGTCATCATTAGTCAAAAATAGGCCCTTGAATCTAAGGAAGTTTCATTTTATATGTCATCAGAATTTTGAGGCCAAATCGAACTATTGACGGGCACCAAACTTAACCAAATCAAAAATTTTGATCGGTCGCGTAGCTTTTAACTTCAATTGGTGTGCCCTTTATTGGATGATTGTTCAAGGAACTTTGAGACTTAGCAAATAAGGAATCGGCGGTATATTCGTTAAAACTAACCCTCAGTCAGGTTCAGCCAAAATTTCCCGAACCGTTTCTAAAGTCATCATCAAGGTCATTGCTTGTAAAGGCGACTCTACAAATCCCTGTGAAAGATAAAACTGTTTGGCTGGTTCGGACAGGGCATGAACCAATATAGCGAATACTCCCGCATCCCCTGAGACGTTGACTGCCCGTATCATTGCGTCGCGCAACAGCGCTTTGCCAATCCCTTGGTTATGATAACGCTTGTCGACAGCCAGTCGACCGAGCAGCAAGACCGGCAAAGGATTGGGCATGTTAAGTCGCATGGCTTTGGGCGAAGCCTCATGACTTATTGCACCGGCAGACAGGCAGTAGTAAGCAACAACGTCCACGCCAGCAATTACTACAAAGCAACGGGAAGCCCCTGCCCTATGGTTTTTGAGGGCACGTTTTTTGAGCCAATCATTCAGCGACATATCCCCGCAATCAAAATCCACCAACCGATGATCTGACGTGATCGGTCCTGGGGGAGACAGCTCTAGAACAGTCATTTTCCCAAGGCGCTTTTGTCTTAATTAACTGGCGAAGCTTATCGGTGGGCGGTAAGGGTTTGTCGAGCAACGCTTGAAATTGTGCAAATGTGCCGTCATCCACTGTGAAAAATGCCTGATCTAGCAGCACATCTTCTGCTGCGCGACAGGCGGCTTCCAGCATAAAGTCTGATCGACTTCGGCCTAGACGCTCAGCAGCTTGATCGATGATATCGCGCTGCCTAGCCTTAGCACGGATATTGATGGAAACGGGAGTCGCTTCTCTAGTTTGCATTTGTTTCATGTTCATCCTCCACTTTACTCAAGATCAGCATATTAATTTGTGTAGAAAAGTGCAACACAAAAAACGAAAACGTCATCTTGTTAGTCTTCCATACCGGGATGATAAGCGCACCAAAACACAAATTTATTCGCCCAGGGTACGCTAATCCCGCCTGAACGACTGTTGCTGGACGAAGTGGATGCTAAGGGAATAGTTTTAAATTCAGGTATTGCCGAGTTGCGCGACGATGGTATCTTTAGTTATATTTGATGCTTGCTTGGAAGGCAAAAAAGAAAAGTCCGTTTTTTGTGGACACTTGGTGGACACATCACTAGTCATGGCGAACACCATAAAAAGCTAAGTTATTGAATTTATTGGGGTGAACGATGGGGCTCGAACCCACGACAACCGGAATCACAATCCGGGGCTCTACCAACTGAGCTACGCTCACCATAATGATGAATTTTTTGCGATGGCACGCTTGGCAGGACTCGAACCTGCGACCCTCGGCTTAGAAGGCCGATGCTCTATCCAGCTGAGCTACAAGCGCAAATCGTGGTCGGGGTAGAGAGATTCGAACTCCCGACATTCTGCTCCCAAAGCAGACGCGCTACCAGACTGCGCTATACCCCGATATGACCTTCTATTTAGAGGCTTTTACATCTGCCCCGTGATGAGATGCGCATAATAAAGCAGTATTGCTTTTGTGTCAAACACTTTATCTCAAAAAACTTCTTGGTGATTGTCGCAAGGCTTCGCATAGAGACGCAAAATTGCACAGGCTTGCTGAAAGCAGCTTTTGCATCACTATGCGGTTAACACTGAGATTATATTAATCTCTCAACAGCTCGTTAATCCCGGTTTTACTGCGGGTTTTTTCATCGACTTGCTTGATGATCACTGCACAATACAGACTGTGACTGCCATCTTTGCTGGGCAAGTTGCCGGACACGACCACAGAGCCGGCGGGGATGCGGCCATAGCTCACTTCACCCGTCATCCGGTTGAAAATCTTGGTGCTTTGACCGATGTAGACACCCATAGAAATCACACAGTTATCTTCGACGATGACACCTTCGACGACTTCCGAACGGGCACCGATGAAGCAGTTATCGCCAATGATGGTCGGATTGGCTTGCAGCGGCTCCAGTACGCCACCGATGCCCACACCACCTGACAAGTGTACATTTTTACCGATTTGCGCACAGGAGCCGACGGTAACCCAGGTGTCGACCATGGTGCCGCTATCAACGTAAGCACCAATGTTGACGTAAGACGGCATCAGAATCGCGCCGGGCGCAATGTAGGAACCGTAACGAGCCACCGCATTCGGCACGACTCTGACGCCGGCTTTGGCGAAATCTGCTTCGCTGTATTGACCGAATTTGGTCGGCACTTTGTCGTAATACCGCACATCGCCGCTTTCAATGACTTTGTTTTCGTTAATACGAAATGACAGCAATACGGCTTTTTTCAGCCATTGATGCGTAACCCAGTCGCCGTCTATTTTCTCAGCAACACGGGCTTCGCCTTTGTCGAGCAAGTTAAGTGCAGTGGCGACCGCTTCGCGGACTTCTGCGGAGACAGTGGACGGACTAATTTCGGCGCGGTTTTCAAACGCGTCGTTAATGATGGTTTCCAGGTTTGACATGGGCTTTCGTATATTTAAGGATTGACGAATGCAGGGTGTGTCGACGCAAGAAGTCACATCAATCGCGACCGATGCGCTTCAAGTTGTTCAGCACGTCCTACGGGGTATTTTCATGGAGAAAAGCTTTAATACGCTGCGCGGCCTCGATACATTCTTCCAACGGCGCGACCAGTGCGATACGCACATGATTGACTCCCGGATTAATTCCGCCACTATCGCGAGACAGATAACTGCCGGGTAACACGGTAACGTTTTGCTGGGCAAACAACTGCTGTGCAAACTGGGAGTCAGGCATTGGTGTTTTTAGCCAGACATAAAAACTGGCCGGCGGCCGACTGATTTCACAGACATCCTGCAAAATCCCGATAAACGCCGTAAATTTGTCGCGATACATGCTCCGGTTATTTAACACGTGTTCTTCATCATTCCAGGCAGCGATGCTGGCATGCTGAGTGGTCACCGGCATTGGGCAGCCATGATAAGTGCGATATTTAAGAAATTGCTGCATTACGGCTGCATCACCCGCTACGAACCCCGAACGGAGCCCAGGTGCATTGGAACGCTTGGACAGACTTTGAAAAATCACGCAGCGTTTAAACTCTGTGTTTCCCAGTTGATAGGCGCTTTGCAGCAAGCCTTGGGGCGGATTGGCTTCATCATCGTACAATTCGGTATAACACTCGTCTGAGGCAATCACAAAATCATATTTCTCGGCCAAACTCAGCAATTTTGCATGATCGGCCAGCGACATGACCGTGCCGGTCGGATTGCCGGGTGAGCAGATAAACATCAGCTGACAGCGTTGCCAAATAGCTTCCGGCACGCTATCAAAATTCGGCAAATAGCCATCCGATTCCAAGGTATTCAAATAATACGGCTCGGCACCGGCCAACAAAGCTGCGCCTTCGTAAATTTGATAGAACGGGTTCGGCATGATCACCACTGGCTTTTCAGTCGGATCGATCACTGCCTGCACGATGGCAAACAAGGCCTCGCGAGTGCCATTAACCGGCAATATCTGTGTTTCCGCATCAATATAATCAGCTGGTATTTCAAAGCGGCGGCTCATCCAGGCTGCGATGGCTTGACGCAATTCGGGCAGCCCTTTGGTGGTAGGGTATTGCGTCAATCCTTGTAAATGCTCAATCAACGCATCCTTGATCAAATCTGGCGTAGCGTGCTTGGGTTCGCCAATCGACAAAGCGATATGAGCCATGTCAGTTGGAGGTGAAATGCCTTGCTTTAAAGTCGCGAGCTTTTCAAACGGATAGGGGTGAAGTAACGGTAAATGCGGATTCATTATTTGGTGCAACGCGGTTGTTTACCCATATTCCAGGCTTGTTGCTGTAGCTGGATGGCTTTATTCATATTTTGATTGAGATTGTCTATGCGGCTGCCATGCGAAGGATGTGTGGACATAAATTCGATGGGCTGTCCGCCCTGCGCAGCCTTATCCATTTTCAGCCACAGGTTAATACTTTGGCGAGGATCGAATCCGGCACGGGCCATTAAATCCAGACCAATGGTGTCAGCTTCGGTTTCGTGAACCCGGCTAAAGGGCAGAATCACGCCATATTGCGCGCCCACACCCAGCAATCCCAGCGCAGTCTGACCCAGCGCAGTTTGCGGTTGCGAAACCGCCTGCACCATTGACAGACCAGTGCTGACAGCGGATTCCTGAGACAATCGCTCGTTACTATGCCTCGCCAGCACGTGACCAACTTCATGGCCAATCACCGCAGCCAACTGATCCTGATTATCGACCAGATTGATCAGGCCGGTATGCACACCAATTTTATTGCCGGGCAATGCAAACGCGTTCAGGGTATCGTCTTCAAAAACCACGACTTCCCATTGACCACCCGTCTGCATGATGATGGCCTGAGCCACACAACTGGCAAACTGGCTGTAACGGGTATTTTTGCTGACAGGATTTTTGCTCTTCATATCACTGAAGGATTGCAAACCCATTTGATCAACTTGGTTGTCCGGCATGTAAATAAACTGGGTTCTGCCGGTAGGGCTTGTGGCGCAGGCATTGATAAGCAATGCGAGGCTGACGGTAAGCAGAGTTTTTTTCAACATGGCGACAATATCCACAGTGTGAACAGAATCGCCATTTTAACGTAATTGCCAAGTGGGGACTAAACCCTTTTTACTCTAATTCTTATTCGTCAGATTCGTGCAGGTACTCGCCATTCCGGCATACCC
The DNA here is from genome assembly GCA_002928965.1 of Methylomonas sp. Lineage (GTDB taxonomy): Bacteria > Pseudomonadota > Gammaproteobacteria > Methylococcales > Methylomonadaceae > Methylomonas. The sequence goes on along the minus strand of PERU01000012.1, from coordinate 61,515 downwards.
TCTAGGGCGCAAGGGGATTGCGGGAATCCAGACCTCATGAATGGATTGAAGCTTACCATCCATGGCACTGGATGCTCATCTCCCGGCTGGCATGACGGCAGCTTTTAATAGAGCTAAGGAGTTCAAACAAAATAACTAATACAATCGCTCGGTGCGAATTTATCCACACAGTGAGAATGAATTGGCGCCTACATCAGACGAACTTGTTTCATGCGTATTCATAAGCTGCGCTGTAAATGGATTAGCTAAGGAAGCGCTGATTTAATCCTTCGACAGGCACAGGAGGAACGGCAAGTGCTTGATTCCGTTCGTGGTGTGCTTGTCGAACCATGAGCGGAATCGTTTTGTTCATCGCGCCCCTAACAGCCGCTTAAATTTTCGCCGCGACTGAAGGGAAACAGAAACTTAGAATCCATCGAAAAACTGAATTTTCGCTTGCGTGGCAATGTGGATTTAATCAGCACCCTCCAAGGCAAGCTTAGCCAACTGACGCAGACTAAACTCAACCACTTGTCGCCGCACAGCCTGCCTATCGCCCATAAAGCGCTGTTTAATCCAGTCCGCTGCTTGGCCTCGGCACTGCCAGGCAATAAACACCGTACCAACAGGCTTTTCAAGCGTACCCCCTTCAGGACCGGCGATACCGGTAACGGCAATGGCAAGGTCTGCATGACTGTTTACCAGTGCGCCCGCCACCATCTCCAATGCCGTTTCCTGACTGACAGCACCAACACTCTCCAAAGTAGCGTACTTAACACCTAGCATTTCCATTTTGGCTGCATTGCTATAGGTTACAAAACCACGATCAAACCAAGCAGAACTACCTGCTATATCGGTCACAGCCTGAGCGATAGCACCTCCGGTACAGGATTCTGCCAGGGCCAATTGCCAACCTCGGCTTTTTAGCTGATTACCCAAGCTAGCCGCCAAAGCATGCATAGTGTTTTCCACTGGCTGTTTCAGCACTTAAATCGGCAGCTTGGTCGCTTCTTTGAGATGTTCGTAATCTGCGCCGACGCTAATGATAAAACTGGTGACTTGTTCAATACTCATAGCGGATTTGATGATTTTGGATTCATGAACGATGATGGCAAAGCCTGAGGTTGGGTTAGGTGAAGTAGGCACAAATAAAATATAGCGATCCTCGACTTTATTGGTGACATAAGCCGGTACCCACAAACCTTCTTTTGGGTATTCCACATACACCACTTCGCGCGGTTCTTGTAATTCATGCCCTGCAATCATGTGTACCAGTTTTTTGGTGACGCGATAAATGGTGCTAAGCAACGGAATCCGCTCAATCAGATGCTCAAAACCGGCAATAATTGAAAACCGCCCCAAACTGACCCGATGACCAACATAGGTTATCAAGCCAAAACTGAAACCAAACAGTAAAAAGGTGATGAAGTAATTATCCGAATAGCCGTATACAAATTGAAACAAGTCGGTAAAACGATCTTTAACAAACAAAATAATCTGCAAAATCACCACCACCGGAATCAATGCCAAGATACCGATCAAGGTGTAATTGAGTAATTTTTTCATGCGCTTTCCCTTTTTAGTTATTGTTGATGGAAGTCGAAATTATCCCCAGAAACTATCGACCTATCTAAAGAAAAAAGCAACTCTAAATGCGGCAGGCATTGGCGGCATTTGATACAAACACAAACCTGATTAGCCAAACCGCTTCAACTAAACCATCATGCCCATGAAGCCTGCCCTGGTTTGAAGGGTCAGGCCGAAATGACAATTTAGAGAAGATGGCATTGAAATAGCCAATCAAGAAAATGAATTGCATACCGTCGCCACAAGGCCCGTTACTATGCATCGCTTTCAGCAATTGTTACTCGAAACGGTTGAGGGGCAAACAGCCTGAATACCCAACGACCGACTATAAACATCAGCGGCAGCGCAAACAACGCCAACCATTCAACGGCTTGCAAAGTCAGCTGACTGGCACTGCTATCCCAAATCGCCAAGGAACTATTCAAGGAGATGTTTGATGGCAATAAAAAAGGAAACATGGACGCACCCCAGGTCAATACAACCATCGTCACGCACAATGAACTGGCCAGCATGGCCCAATAGGCTTTATCTTGCACAGACAAGGTTATAGAAGTAATCGCCGCAACAAACGCCAAAATGGGCACACACCATAACATTGGCAGATGCTCATAGTTATCCAGCCACAACCCTTCGCCGCGCTTGACAAACTTTGCCAACGGATTGGAGGGTCCATTTGACAGTATCTCTGAACTGATGTGATAACCCTCAAGGTGCATTATCCATAGCCCAGCCATTGCAAATAACACCACAAACAACACACCCGCTCGCAACGAGATAGCCTTGGCACGCGGAACCAGATCGGCATCAGCATTTAATTGCACATACACTGCACCATGCAACGCCAATAATGCCACGCAAATCGCCGCCACCAAAAGTGAAAATAGATTAAACAAGCCCCACACATCACCCAAAAACAGGATGCGCATGTCGCTATCCAAATGAAACGGAATCCCTTTCAGTAAATTACCGACGATAAGACCAAACAGTACTGCCGGCACCACTCCGCTGGCTGTTAACAATTTTGGTGCGTATTTCTGCCAGAAGGGTTGGTCACAAGTACTCAGAAAATACAGCGCCAGGGGGCGGCAAAGCAGGGTCAACAGTATGGGCAAAATCAGCCAGTACAAACTGGCCAAACAAACCGCATAAGCAATCGGCCAAGCGGCAAACAATACCGTCAGTGTAACCACCAACCACGCCAAGTTTCCCAAACTTACAGGGGCAATCAATTTACTTACGTGATGTCGTTGAATATTGTCAATACTCAGGACTGGCAACAACAAGGTCACACCAATACTCAACCCTTCAAATAAAGCCAGACCGATTACCATCACACCCAACATCACCCAGCCAAGCAAACGTAACGCTTCTAAATCGATAGTCATGGCTTATGCTCCTTGATCGTTTGCGTTGTGACCGATGATAGCTTGCCGCATCAGATAACCCCCCCCGCCGAATAACACGGCATAGGCAAACCCATAGCCCACCACGCTCATCAGTAGCTCTTTTACAGATAAGGATGAAACACTCAAAAAGGTTGGCAAAACACCGGCAATTGCCCAAGGCTGTTTACCTGCTTCGGAGACGAACCAGCCCAGGATGCACGCCAGCCAAGGCAATGGTGCAGAATAAATACTTGCAGTAAGTAGCCAGTTTGACAAAAGCGGGGCTGTATAGGTTTTAAAAACCGCTAGCGCAAACCATATCAAGTTCAAAACCCCAGCAGCGATCATAATCCTGTAAGACCAGCAGATTAGCCATGGATAGGCAGGCAGTGCCGACTGAGCAGCTTGGCTAATCTGCTGGTCAGTAGCGCCCAAAATAGTTTTGTGAAAAGGTGTCAACAACAAACCATAGCCCAGGTTGGCTTTGTACTGTTCAAATTCAGCCAATAATCCGGGGTCATGCTGGTCATCACGCAGCCCCTCCAATATGCCAAAAGCTTTCATGCCACTGCGAACCCGGCTTTCTATATCCGGCAAAAGAGCACTCCCTACCTCACCCTGGATTGCAGCGAGTTTGACTTGCTGCACCGGCTGTACAATCTGAGGAGTTGCATCACCCAACCAGACAACAACGATCAATGCAATCAATCCCAGAGTTGCCGATAAACTAAAACTTTGTCTGGCCATGACATCAGCAGGTTTCTTACGCAACCAATACCCGCTGACAGCCATAAGCGTAGCGGCCCCAGTCACATAACTTGCGGCAGTAGCATGTACGTATTTGCCAATTCCGGCGGGATTGCCAAAAAACTGATTGAGATCAGTCAGTTCCAAACGATATGACTGATAGTTGAATGTGGCTGCCAAGGGATTTTGCAGCCACCCATTAGCCATTAATACCCAGTAGGCGGATACATTGACAGCCAAGGCAATTAGCCAAGTAATCAATAAATGCTGAGTTTTGCCTAATTTACCCCAACCGAACCAATATGGCCCCAGCAAAACGGCGGCCAGAAAAAAACCTGTCAATGCTTCAATTGCCAACGGCAGGGCAAATACCTCGCCAACATAGTGCGAAAAATAGGCGCCGTTCATGCCAAACTGTCCAATGACCAGCAAGCGAGTCGCTACCGCCAATAAAAAGCTGATCACAAAAACCCGTCCCCAGAATTGCGCCATGGTTTTGTAAACCTGATGGCCGGTGGCGACAAATACAGATTCAATCAGCGCTAGCAGCAATGCCAGCCCCAATGTTAAAGGGATGCATAAAAAATGTAACATCGCCGTTATCGCAAACTGCCAACGCGATAACTCGACTACGGTCTCAGAGATCATTCCAGCCTCTTAATCAGTATTACAGAGGCCAGCCATTATAGTGATTTAAGTTTACGGGCCGGGGCTTTTTTGCGTGGATATGAAATGGCTTGCGACTTGAAGCTATTTAACAAATACGTTGCTGCGGAAATAAACAACGAAAGTGACTACCCTTGCCTAACTGACTCTCCACTTCCAGTTTGGCGTCATGCCTGACCAACACATGCTTAACAATCGCCAAACCCAAGCCGGTTCCGGTGATTTTTTGGTTACGCTTGACCTCGGCACGGTAAAAACGTTCGGTAATACGCGGAATGTCCGCGGCTGCAATACCTTCGCCAAAATCTTCAATTTCCAGACATAACACTCCATCCGAGCGTTTATACCAACTGACTTTTACCGGTGAAGTAGCCGGTGAATATTTCAAAGCATTCACAACCAAATTGGTAAAGGCACTTTGCAACTCCTGTGCATCGCCTCTTACATTGGCTTGGGATTGCAGATTCAGCTCGATTCTGCGCTCGTCCTTTTCCAGCAGATCACTCTCATGGCAGATTTGCTGCAATAAATCCCGCATATCCACACACTCGGCTTTTTTGGCTTTAGTCTCCAATTTGGCCAACAACAGCAAATCGTCAATCAAATGCTGCATGCGCTCAGTTTGCATGGACATACTTTGAAAAGATCGCAAAAACCCTTTTGGTACATCATCCATTTCCAGCAAAGTCTCTAGATACCCCTTCAACACGGTCAATGGAGTACGCAATTCGTGCGAAACGTTAGCCACAAAGTCCGTGCGCATGCGTTCCATATTTTTGATTTGGGTAACATCCTGAGCCAACAGCAAACGTAAGCCAACCCCATAAGGTACCACGCTAATTTGCAGGATAGTGTTGTCATTGACCGGCGACGGGATACAGATCTTTTCGCCGTAATCCTGCCCCTTCAGGAATTGCACGAACTGCGGAGACCTTATCAGATTAGGGATACGCTGGCCTTTATCGGACTTTTTTAAACCAAGTACCTCTCGTGCGGCTTTATTGGTCCATTCGATTTGTGCATGCTCACCCAAAACCACAGCGGCATCCGGCAATGCATCAGTGGATTTGCGGAATTGATCAATCATACGACTAAGCTTTTTTTTGCGCTTTTTGTCAGTTTTTTTGATTTTCCACAAATGATAGTAAATGTCGCTCCAGATACCTTTGCGGTCACGATAATCCCGAAACGCACCTCGACTCAGCCAGCGCTCCAGATCATTGATGACCAGACTTTGCCGGATCAACAGTATCACGCTGATGACCAATAAAATCCCAGTCAAATGACCAACGAAATAGCTCAATAAAAAAGCAAAAAATGCCAGCGCCAGAACAATTTTGATTTCCCTTTGCCAACGATCCATTTGGCTTATTCCGCCATTGAGAAACGATAGCCAAAGCCACGCACCGTTTGGATTAACTCTTCTCGGCCAAATTCGGCCAATAATTTACGCAAACGACGGATATGCACATCTACTGTGCGCTCTTCTATATAAACGCTTCGTCCCCAGACCTGATCCAGCAAATGGGTGCGGCTATAAACTTTGTCAGGATTGGTCATAAAAAACTGCATTAATCTAAATTCAGTGGGGCTAACGTCAACGGTCTTGCCAGCAATAGTCAGTCGATGCTGCTCTGCATCCAGTGTTAAATCACCCACAGTCAGCTGCCCCAGTTCGGTCAGTTTGCCGCTGCGGCGCATCACAGCTTTAATGCGAGCCTGCAATTCTTTGGGTGAAAACGGCTTGGTCACATAATCGTCGGCACCGATTTCCAAACCACGAATTTTATCCTCTTCCTCGCCGCGCGCAGTCAACAGAATGATTGGCAAATCTTTATAACTGGCATCTTTTTTTAAACGTCTGGCTAATTCCACCCCGGTAATGCCGGGCAACATCCAATCCAGCAGCAGCAAATCGACACGGTTTTCTGCCAATACGCTTAAGGCCAACTCCGCACTGGCAGCTTCAATGACGCGAAAATTAGCCTGCTCCAATACCATGACCAACATTTCCCGGATTGCGTCTTCATCCTCGACCACCAGGATATTCAAATTCATCATAATCTCTATATATTTCAGCCTAATTAAATCGAAAATTTAACAACGCGACATTACGGTTTTATGACAAAAAGACAGCAGCAGTCATTTTCAGGCATGAAAGAGGAGTTTCCAGGAAAAATATCATGCCATAAACATAGTTATGCACGATGCATCCAGAAGCCAAATTAACTTTACGGTGACCCCAACAGATTGGACATAGCATCAACAACCAGACCCGTACCGACAGATAACATTAGGATATCTGAATCAACCCTGACAAAGCGATAGCCGGCTGGCGGATAACCCATTTGACCTATGACCGAATCGGGTAAATGGTGATATCTGACATCCCTGGGCAATATCTGACCCAGTTTCCAACGCTTAGCCTGGCCCGGCGGCAAGCAGCCATTCTGTTTTTTAGCTAATCCTGGCGGACAATCACCACGGCGGATTTCGTTGGCATAAAACTCTCGAATAACTGATCGATGCTGTTCATTAAAATAGGACTGATAATCTGATTTACTTTGCGATGAAGTGTGCTCATCAACTTCGTGAGTATGTTTTTTGGACAATTTCTCATGCTTAGCATGCTGCTTGTGTTTTTCATTACCTACGTTATCAGGCCTTTCAGCCTTCACACTTACTGAAACCCAAACCAACGTCAACAACACAATTACATTTAATCGCCACATACATCCGTCCACAAAAGCTAAGCTGGAAAGACTAACAGCTATTTTGGAAAAAATTTTAATATATTGGGAATATTGTGGCTCAGAGGAGTTGCAAGATCGGATATGCAGCAAAGCCATGCCCGCAGACACACTGCAGGCATGTTTATGAATCAATCCAACAATTTACGATTTATTAAACCTATTGTTTAGCTTCGTGAATCGTAATATCCGCACTAGACTGCAATTGATTTAATACAGACTCAAATTGCGCTCTGCCGAAGGCTGTCGCCATATTTTTTTCAATCACGACTAATTTGGATTTATCGGCTTCGGTCATTTCGCCATCTTTTACGGCATTGATGCTGGCAACGATCTTGCCACCGGCAGGGTCATCAATCACGACAATGCTTGGACGATTGGGTTGCGGCTTGGCCGCCCGAAAAATCGCCTGTGAAATTGCCGGATCGACATCGGAGGTTGTCCTGGTTAAGCCGTTTACTTTTTTTACATTCAAGTGTGCGGCCTGAGCCACTTCATTAATGGCTTTGCCTGCAGATAACTCGGTTTTGATCTGATTAGCCACTTCAAGAGCACGTTGTTGCGCCTTGTCTTTTTGCAGTGCGGCAATCACATCATTTTTGACCTCTTTCAGTTCTTTGTTGGCCGCAGGTACGTGCGATTTCATTCTCAATACCACGAGTTTGTCAGTACCTATTTCAATCGGCTCACTATTACTGCCTTTTAGCACATCTTCGGAAAAGGCTGCCAACCGCAATTTTTCGTCACTAGCCACGCCTTCACCATTTTGTCGGGTAAACATTGCCGTTTCATGGATTTCGGCTCCCAACATGCTAGCAGTCGCATCCAGGCTATCCGGATTTTCATAACTGACCTGACTCATTTTTTCGGCCAACTCGTTAAAGCGGCTTTCTGCTTGAGCTTTTTTATACGCTTTAGTCAACTCAGGTGCAACGGATTCATAGCTTTTCACTTCGCCCGGCACCAATTCAGTTACTTTGATCAAATGGTAACCAAAAGCAGATTTGACCGGCTCCGAGACTTCACCCAATTTTAATTTGCCGGCAGCCTCTTCAAAGGCTTTCTCCATCACACCGACATTAAACAATCCTAAGTCCCCCCCATTCTTGGCACTGAGTTTGTCATCTGAAAGCTCGGTTGCCAATGCCGCGAAATCTTTATTGCTCAACGCTTGTTTTGCTGCTGTTGCTTTTTGCAAGGCTTGCTCTTCAGAGACCTGTTTGCCAAATGCAATCAGAATATGACTGATTTTGCGACGTTCGGGATTACTGAATTGAGTTTTTTGTTCTTCGTAGTAATCTTTTAATTGATCGTCTGTTGCCGAGACATCGTTAGCCAAAGCATCCAATGACAACTCTACATACTGCACAGAAACCTGTTCATCCGATTGGTAGGCATTCTGATGTTGCTGATAATAGGCCAAAAGCTCATCTTCGGATGGAGCAACAGTTGAAGCAGCCAAAGCTATGCTGACATATTCAACATCACGTTTTTGATTTTGAATTTTGAAAAAGGCCTCTACTTCCGCTTTTGTCACAAAGCCACTGTCAACTACAGCGCGTTGCACCTGCTCCATCATCAAAGCCTTTTTGATACGGCTGACAAATTCATCCGATGACATGCCCTGAGAGCCCAGCATGGCTTGATATTGCGTTTTATCGAATTTGCCATCTTTTTGGAAATATTCCAGCGACTGGATAAAGTCTCTGGCGGTATCATCTGTGACGACCAAATTCTGATTTTGTGAGTATTGCAGCAAGACCTCATCACGTATCAGTTTTTGTAATGCTTGTTTTTTTAGGGTTTCCTCATCAAAGTTCATCCCCGCCAAGTTTTGCGCAAATTGTTGATAAGCCTGAGTAACCTCACGTTGGAAAAACTCTTTATCTCCCACAGTCACCAACGGCGCTTCCTTGCCACCACCCAAATAATTTTGGATACCCCACAAGCCAAACAGCACGCAAATCAGCACCAAAATGATAGAGGCAAATACGCCCTGCACCTTTTCTCTAATCTCTAATAGCATAAGCTCTGTCCTTAAACAGCATTTAGCCTGACTCAACAGGCCTTAAATAAATTAACACGCAAAAAAAAACCTCGAACCATACGGCCCGAGGTTTCTGTTTTGGCGGAGCGGACGGGGCTCGAACCCGCGACCCCCGGCGTGACAGGCCGGTATTCTAACCAACTGAACTACCGCTCCTAAGTCTGGTGGGTGCTGAGGGGTTCGAACCCCCGACCCTCGCCTTGTAAGGGCGATGCTCTCCCAGCTGAGCTAAGCACCCGACTAAAGAAAGCCTAGTTTACAGCATCTTTTAAAGATTTGCCAGCTTTAAATGAAGGAATTTTAGCGGCTTTAATGGTGATTTCTTCGCCGGTTTGTGGATTACGGCCTTTACGCTCGGCTCTTTCTTTAACTTCGAAGGTACCAAAACCTACCAAAGCAACAGAATCACCATTTTTCAGTGCTTCTTCAATAGACTGAATAAAACCATCTAAAGCGCGACCAGAGTCAGCTTTAGTTAATCCTGACTTACCAGCAATTGCATCAATCAGCTCCGATTTGTTCATTTATTTCCCCTTAGGATGTCGTTTTATTAATTATGCTCGAGCAAACAAGCTATGTATTTTCGGCACTAACAGGCAAGCCCCACCTATTTCTCGCCACCTTTCCCACAGAAAGGATAGACTTTATATCAACGGGTATAAAGTCATGTCAAGTTCTGAAATCGCCTTAAGCCCACGTGTATCATGGATTTGAAGCAATCAAGCCTAAATCTAGTGCGCCACGACTGTCGGTGTCTTTGCATCAGCTTTACTGCCTGAGGTATCAACACTTGCCGCCGATTCAACCACGATGGGTATCGGCATCTTTTGCAACGCGATTTCCAAAACCTCGTCAATCCAGCGCACACATTTAATAGTTAGATTGGCTTTGACGTTTTCAGGGATTTCCGCAAGATCTTTTTCATTCTCATAAGGAATTACTACAGTGCGAATACCGCCTCGATGTGCGGCGAGCAACTTTTCTTTCAACCCGCCAATCGGCAACACCTCCCCTCGCAAGGTAATTTCCCCAGTCATTGCCACATCCGCTCTAACAGGAATTTTAGTCAATGCTGAAATGATTGCGGTACACATGCCAATACCTGCGCTCGGCCCATCCTTTGGTGTAGCACCTTCGGGTACGTGCACATGAATATCGCAACTTTGAAACACAGCCCTATCAATACCCAAAACATCCGCACGGCTTCTGACCACGGTTACTGCAGCATCAATTGATTCCTTCATGACCTCGCCTAACTTACCGGTTGCCTGCTGCTTACCTTTACCGGGCATTACTGCAGTTTCAATGGTCAACAACTCACCACCCACTTCAGTCCATGCCAAACCTGTGACTTGGCCGATTTGATCACTGTCTTCTGCCATACCATAACTAAAACGTCTCACACCTAAGTATTTATTTAGGTTGTCTTTGCTTACTGAGATTTTCTCTTTGCTTTTTTGCAATAACAAATCTTTTACAACTTTTCGGCAAATCTTGGATATTTCTCGCTCCAGACTTCGCACCCCTGCTTCTCGCGTGTAATAACGGACAATATCCTTGACTGCATCTTCAGATATTTCGATTTCCGACTCAACCAAGCCATTATTTTTGACTTGCTTGGGAATCAAAAACCGCATAGCAATATTGATCTTTTCATCTTCGGTATATCCTGCCAGACGAATGACTTCCATCCGGTCCATTAACGGTGCAGGAATATTCAAGGTATTGGCCGTTGCCACAAACATCACGTCGGATAGATCGAAATCAACTTCCAGGTAATGATCTGCAAACGTATGATTCTGTTCCGGATCCAACACCTCCAAAAGTGCTGACGCAGGATCGCCGCGAAAATCCGCTGCCATCTTGTCAATCTCATCCAATAAAAACATTGGATTACGGGTTTTTATTTTCGACAGATTTTGCAAAATCTTGCCGGGCATCGAACCGATGTAGGTGCGTCTATGACCACGGATTTCCGCCTCATCCCGAACACCGCCAAGAGCCATCCGCACATATTTGCGATTGGTAGCACGGGCAATCGATTGCCCCAGCGAGGTTTTGCCCACACCCGGAGGCCCAACCAAACATAAAATCGGCCCTTTCAATTGCTTGACGCGTTGTTGCACAGCCAAATATTCCAGAATTCGCTCTTTAACTTTCTCCAAACCATAATGTTCGGATTCCAAAACCTGCTCCGCCACTTTTAAATCATGGCGAACTTTGGTTTTTTTCTTCCAAGGCACACTGACCATCCAGTCAATGTAATTGCGCACCACAGTGGCTTCTGCAGACATGGGCGACATCATTTTCAACTTGTTCAGCTCGGCCATGGCTTTGGTTTTAGCCTCAGCAGACATACCCGCAGCCTCAATTTTCTTTTCCAGCTCCTCAACTTCATTGCTAGCTTCATCCATTTCGCCCAACTCTTTCTGAATCGCTTTCATTTGCTCATTCAGATAATATTCACGTTGGTTTTTTTCCATTTGTTTTTTGACACGACCGCGGATTTTCTTTTCCATTTCCAAAATATCCACTTCGCCTTCCATTAGCGTCATCAAACTTTCCAGACGCTTGGCGACATCCACCATTTCCAGCATATTTTGTTTTTCTTCCACTTTCAGTGCCATGTGCGCCGCCATGGTATCCGCTAAACGACCTGGGTCATCTATGCCGGATAAGGAATTCAAAACTTCGGGAGGGATTTTATTGTTCAGCTTGACGTATTGGTCAAACGAGTTAATTGCTGTTCGTTGCAGAACATCCAGTTCTTGATCCTCAATGTTTAATTCATCTTCCAATTCAACCACGCCTGCGGCGCAATAACCTTCAAATTCCTGGTATTGAACGACGGAACACCGGTGTGTGCCTTCTACCAATACCTTGACGGTGCCATCAGGCAACTTGAGCAATTGCAAAATATTCGCCAAAGTGCCGACTTTATACAAATCATCAAATTCAGGCTCATCAACATCTGCCTGTTTCTGGGCAATCAACAACACTTGCTTGTCTTGTTTAATGGCCGCATCCAAAGCATCGATAGACATCCCCCTGCCCACAAACAGAGGTATCACCATGTGCGGATACACCACCACATCCCGTAGTGGCAATACGGGAATAAGTTCGTCTTTATTTTTTACTTGCGTCATTTGATTTGTATCCTTAGACCGGTAGGCAATTTCACATCCATCCTATATGAGGACGCTCAGATAGAAAACAAGTATCTTTACAAAATAGGCAAAAAAAAGGGGTTTTGCTTACAAAACCCCTTTTTATGTCTTGTTTTTTGGCTTGATTACGATTCAGCCGAAACCAGTTTTAATTCGGATTCATACACCAAAATGGGATCAGACTGGCCATTGATCACACTTTCATCGATTACCACTTTGCTGATATTTTCGCTCGACGGCAATTCGTACATGGTATCCAAAAGCACATTTTCAACAATGGTTCGCAGACCACGCGCACCTGTTTTACGCTCCATTGATTTGCGCGCAATAGCTGCAAGGGAATCTTCTCTGAACTCTAACTCGGCGCCTTCCATTTCAAACAAATGTTTGTATTGTTTGATCAGCGCATTTTTGGGCTTGGTCAAAATTTCGATCAACGCCGCTTCATCCAGTTCATCCAGGGTGGCTACTACAGGAAGACGACCGACAAACTCCGGGATTAAACCGTATTTGATTAAATCTTCTGCTCGTACATCGGCAAAAATCTCTCCGACATTCTGATTCTCGTCTTTGGTTTTGACCTCCGCTGAAAAGCCAATCCCACCTTTTTCAGTGCGGCCTTTAATCACGCGATCCAATCCGGCAAACGCTCCACCTACGATAAATAGAATGTTTGCGGTATTGACCTGCAAAAACTCTTGCTGAGGATGCTTGCGCCCACCTTGAGGCGGTACTGATGCCACAGTGCCTTCAATCAGCTTCAACAACGCCTGCTGCACACCTTCACCTGACACATCGCGGGTAATGGATGGGTTATCCGATTTACGGGAAATTTTATCGATTTCATCAATATAGACAATGCCGGTTTCGGCTTTCTCTACATCGTAATCGCATTTTTGCAGAATTTTCTGAATGATATTTTCGACATCTTCACCAACATAACCCGCTTCGGTAAGCGTGGTGGCGTCAGCAATGGTAAAAGGTACATCGAGCAAACGTGCCAATGTTTCAGCCAATAAAGTTTTACCTGATCCAGTAGGACCAATCAGTAAAATATTACTTTTTGCCAGCTCAACATCACTTTTCTTGCTATTACTGCGTAAACGTTTGTAATGATTGTAAACAGCCACCGCCAAAATCTTTTTGGCGTTTTCCTGACCAATGACATAGTTGTCCAGTTCTAGCTTGATTTCCTTGGGTTTAGGCAATGAGCCATTGCCGACTGATTTTTCATCTTCCATCAATTCGTCGCGAATAATGTCATTGCACAGTTCAACGCATTCATCACACACATACACCGACGGACCGGCAATCAATTTTCTTACTTCATTTTGGCTTTTGCCACAAAAAGAACAGTAAAGGAGTTTGTCTTCGTCTTTACTTTTTTTGTCTTTACTCATGAATCGACCCCGAGGCATATATTGCTTCAACAGCTGAAGAATATAGCAAATAAATCAACATTCCCACTACTTCGCCGCAAAGCGGCGAAGTTTGGATTAAACGCTTCGACTGGTTAACACTTTGTCGATCAAACCATAGTCAACCGCTTGCTCAGCACTGAGAAAATTGTCCCTGTCGGTATCTTGCTGGATCTTTTCCAGCGGCTGTCCCGTATGCAGCGATAGAATTTTATTCAACCTGTCACGGATTGCCAAAATCTCACGTGCATGAATATCAAAATCCGAGGCCTGCCCCTGAAAACCGCCCAATGGCTGGTGAATCATCACTCGCGAATGCGGCAAGCAATATCGCTTACCTGCAGCACCGCCAGCCAGCAATAGAGCGCCCATACTGGCTGCCTGACCTATGCACATAGTGCTAACATCAGGCTTGATGAATTGCATGGTGTCATAAATAGACATGCCGGCTGTCACTGAACCACCAGGAGAGTTGATATACAGATGAATATCCTTATCGGGGTTTTCCGACTCTAAAAACAGTAATTGGGCAACCACTAGGTTTGCCATGTAATCTTCAACCTGGCCCACCAAAAAGATCACTCGCTCCTTCAGTAATCGCGAGTAGATATCGAAAGAGCGTTCTCCACGAGCGGTTTGCTCGACCACTATAGGCACCAGACCGCCTGCGGCCTGGGGACTGATGCTATTTATGCCATTCAGATTTATCATTCAGATTCCTATGCTTGTTGACGATCCATGACATCTTCAAAGCCAACACTTTGATCGGTCACTTTTGCACGTTCAATAACCCAGGCCACAGCCTGATCTTCCAACACCATCTGTTGGACATCATTTAAACGAGAATTGTCAGCATAGTACCAGTTAACAACATCTTCTGGCTTCTCATAACTCTTAGCCATATCATCGATTACCGCACGTACCTTATCGGCATCGACTTTAATATCATTTTTCTGAATGATTTCGCCCAAAATCAAACCTAATGCCACGCGGCGTTTGGCCTGATTTTCAAACATATCCCGCGGCAAATTCAAATCTTCCAGTTTGAGGCGGGCTTTGCTGGCACGCTCCATATACGGCTTCATCAAGGCTTGAATCTCTTGATCGATCAACGCGTTGGGCAAGGTAATATTAACGTTGTCATACAATGCATCCATGACAGCGGTTTTCAACTTGTTTTTCAACCCTTGAACCAGTTCGCGCTCCATGTTGACTCTAACGTCAGCCCGAAAACTATCGACATCTCCGTCTTCCACACCGTAGGCTTTGATAAACTCGGCATCCACCTCTGGCAACACAGCCTCTTCCACCTTAACCATATCAATTTCGAATTCGGCTGTTTTACCTGCCAATTTCTCGCTATTGTATTTTTCAGGGAACGTGATGTTGAATTTTTTGGTTTCGCCAACCGATAATCCTTTAAGTTCATCTTCAAAACCAGGAATCATTTGGTTGCCGCCGATCTCAACCGCATAGTTCTCTACCTTGCCGTCAGTGAAGTTCTCGCCTTCGGAGACACCGGCAAAATGGATGGTTACCTTGTCACCTTCTTGGGAGGCTCGCTCGGTGACATTCCAGACTTTCTTTTGCTGTCTCAGTTTATCGATCATGCTGTCAACATCAGCATCGGTTACGCTGGCAGTCGGACGGCTAATTTCCAGACTACTAACGGCATCCAGAGCCACTTCAGGATACACTTCAAATTCTGCAATATATTCAAACCCTTCGGTTTTATCGGCAGGCACGATGTTTGGATGGCCCGCAGGCACTAACTCTTGCTGTTGCAACGCTTCAAAGTAGGTCGATTGAATCAAATCACCAGCGACTTCCTGTTTGACGCGATCTCCGTAGAGCTTTTTAACCATGCTGGTCGGAACTTTGCCGGGCCGAAAGCCATCCACCTTAACTTCCCGAGCCAGTTTTTTAAAGCGTGTTTCCATTTTTTCCTGGAGTACGGCATCAGGCACACTCACAGTCATTTTACGGCTTAATTCTGATGTCTTCTCGACAGAAACTTGCATTGCATTACCTCAATAAATAAAAAGAAAGAGTTGAATTCGGGTGCCGACCAGCGGGATTCATGTCTTCAGGAAAAAGGTGCTGTATCGCTGTGACTTTACAGAAAAGAAATGGTGCGAGCGGGGAGACTCGAACTCCCACGGGGTTACCACTGGAACCTAAATCCAGCGCGTCTACCAATTTCGCCACGCTCGCAAAACAATTGAACGCGGCATTATAATCAGCCAACCTAGCAAAAACAACTCCAATATCTCTGACTCAGCATGAACATTCGATTTATACGCATTATCCACAGCTTAGTATTCCTATTGAATGCGCCTGCCTCATACCCTGATAACCTGCTTAAACCGGGTGTAATAAGCTTTACAAACGATCTTACATTACATGTAGAAATAGCAGACACCCAAGAACTGCGTGAATTTGGACTCATGCAGAGAACAACACTGGAAAATAATGCAGGCATGCTATTTGTTTATCCAGACGAAGACGTTAGGGGAGTATGGATGAAAAACACCCTGCTGGCACTAGACGTATTGTTTTTATCCGAAACCGGCAAGATTGTTTCAATGCTGCAAAACTTACAGCCATGCAAACAAAGTCCCTGTTCGATATACAGTTCCCACCAAAAAGCTCAATTCATGCTGGAAGTAAACGCCGGCTTTATAGCCAGACACACCATCAAGCTTGGGCAGGATGTGATGCTGGATTATCAACATACCATGCCATAGCACGGGTTTTAGCCTGGACCGTTGACATCATCAGGATCACCCTCATAGGGCGTGGCATATTTACACTCTTTTTGCGGGCAAACTTTTTCAGTGCCTCGCCGCTTGGTCGTTTTCAGGGTCAGAATCGGCCATTGGCAATCTGGACAGCTTTCCTTGATGGGCGCATCCCACAAGGCGTAATCACATTTAGGATATTCTGAACAGGAATAAAAAATCTTGCCACTCCGGGCTTTACGCTTAAGTATCGAGCCTGTTTTGCACTGCGGACAAGCAACCCCCGTGTCCTGTGGCTTTTCCAATGGCTCGATATGCTTGCAGGTTGGATAAGCGCTACAACCGACGAACTTGCCATACCGCCCGGTTTTGATCACTAACGGCGACGCACATTTTGGACAGACCCGACCTTCAACCACTTCCGGCTCTGACGTAGCCGCAGCATTGTCTTCACCTAAGTTGCGGGTGTATGAACAGGTTGGATAATTGGTACAACCAATGAAGCGTCCATTTCGACCTAGCCGAATGGACAAAGGACTGCCGCACTCTGGACATTTTTCATCAATGCTTTCCTGTGTTACATCCTTGCGTTGTACCGACTCTTCCTTTTCGTTGATCAACTGGGTGAACGGACGCCAGAAATCGTTCATTAACGGAATCCAGTCTTTCTCTCCACGTGCCACCGCATCCAGATCATCTTCCAGATTAGCCGTAAAATCGTAATCGACGTACTTGGTAAAATGCTCGGTCAAAAATTTATTGACGATACGCCCAACATCGGTCGGATAAAACCGCTTGACATCAATCGTCACGTACTCACGATTTTGCAGGGTTGAAATGATGGTTGCATAGGTTGAAGGCCGACCAATACCGTGTTCTTCCAATGCTTTAACCAAACTGGCCTCGCTGTAACGCGGTGGCGGCTCGGTAAAATGCTGGTTTGCAGTGACGTCGTTCAGGATGACAGGCCGCCCTTCTTCCATCGGCGGCAACAAACGATCCTGGTCGTCAGTCGCTTCCTTACTATCGTCAACACCTTCCAAGTACACCATCATGAAACCTGGATTGGTCACGGTAGAACCGGTAGCACGAAATACGTTTTGGTCGCTGCCGCAATTCAAGTCCACGGCTACCAGATTGAGTGTGGCATGCACCATCTGACAAGCCACGGTCCGTTTCCAGATCAAATCGTACAGTTTGAATTGTTCAACCGTCAGCCGCTCTTTGACTTGCTCAGGCAAGCGTTGCACCGATGTTGGCCGAATAGCCTCATGCGCTTCCTGAGCGTTTTTGGATTTGGTTTTAAACTGTCGCGGCTCTTTCGGTACATTATCCTGGCCGTATTTTTCGGCGATCAAGGCTCGAATATCAGCCAGCGCTTCATCAGCCAAGTTGACCGAATCGGTACGCATATATGAAATCAAGCCGACCGTTTCGCCACCCAGATCGATACCTTCATACAGCTGTTGCGCCACCATCATAGTGCGCTTGGTGGTAAACCCTAGCTTACGCGCAGCCTCCTGCTGTAAAGTCGATGTTATGAAAGGTGGGGCTGGATTTTTACTGCGTTGCTTTTTCTCCAACTTAGCGACAATCAATTGTCCGTCACCGGCATCCAGCAAGGCTTGCTTTACTTGATTGGCTTGTTCTTCAGCGGTGAAACTGAACTGACTCAGCTTCTCGCCGTTAAAATGGGTTAACTTGGCCTTAAAAGGCTGGCCTTGTGCCGTAGCATCAGCGGTATGCGACCAATATTCACGGGTTTTGAAGGCCTCGATTTCCAGTTCACGTTCAACGATCATTCTTAAAGCAGGGCTTTGTACCCGGCCTGCCGACAAACCTCGGCGAATTTTTTTCCACAGCAGCGGTGATAAATTAAAACCCACCAGATAATCCAACGCACGTCTGGCTTGTTGGGCATTTACCATGGTGACGGATAATTCTGTCGGGTGTTCGATGGCTTCGGTAACGGCTTTTTTGGTGATTTCATGAAACACCACCCTCAGCACCTGTTTGTCTTTAAGCAGCTTTTTTTCTTTCAGATGCTCAAAAACATGCCAGGAAATGGCTTCACCTTCTCTGTCCGGGTCAGTCGCCAGATACAAGGTATCGACATTTTTAATGGCTTTGCCGATTTCCTGCAGGTGGCGTTGATTGCGATCAATCACCTGATATTTCATGGCAAAACCATTCTCAGGATCAACCGCACCTTCTTTTGGAATTAAATCACGGACATGCCCATAAGACGCAAGCACCTGAAAATCTTTGCCCAGGTATTTTTCGATGGTTTTGCATTTGGCGGGTGACTCTACAATGACTAAACTTTTGCTCATGCTATCCGTAACAAATCAATGTAAAGAAGTAGGTATCAAGTCGTACACGATATCTTCCATACGAGAAAAAGCAGCGCTATCGCCGGGTTGACTCAACAACACCATCAACACAATCCACTTTAGCTTATCCAGGGTAATATCTTCGTCTTTCAGCGCCATCGCCCTATCAATGGCGATTTCCCTGTTGGCTGCGGTCAAAATACCCGCATGTTCAAGGAACATCAGAAAATCACGGCATTCCAGATCAAATACGGCGTCTTCCTGAGAGCTAAAAATCCGGAATGAGGATGAGACCGCAGGAACGATAGTATCCGTCTCCGCCAGTGACTCCAGCCAATCAAAGGCTTTGCTGACATCAGGTTGTTGAAAACCGGCATCCAGTAGTTCACTGGCAATCAAATCCGTATCGGGATAATTGTCGCTATCCCCATCCAGATAGTTTTCAAACAGATAAATCAGCACATCAAAAATATCTTCTTTCATTAGAGCCTTTATTGAATTCGGTAATAGCTACCACCAGCCGCCGCGGCAACGTAGCCTTGCAGTTCCAGGACCAGCAGCATGGATGATACAACGTCCACCGAATACCCGCTTTCCTGAACCAGATTGTCAACCGTTATCGGGCTGAACGGAATCAATTTCAATAGATTTTGTTGCTCCAGGTCAAGCACCGTCTGCTCTATTTGCGCGCCAATCGACTTATATACTTGATTGTATTGACCTAATTCTTCAAAAATATCCTCAACCGTCTCCACTAATTTTGCGCCTTCACGAATTAAAGCGTTACAACCGCGCGCCAAGGGATTATGAATGGAGCCTGGAATAGCAAATACTTCACGATTTTGTTCCAAAGCCATTCGGGCAGTAATCAATGAACCGCTTTGCTGGGCAGCTTCAACCACCAACAACCCCTGGCATAACCCACTAATAATTCGATTACGCCGCGGAAAGTGACCCGCCTTGGCTGTCGTGCCGGGAGGAAATTCAGACACCAAAGCGCCATGCGCAACAATATCAGTAGCCAATTTCTTATGACAAGCGGGATACACTCTATCCAGACCGGTACCCGCCACCGCGATGGTTAAACCGCCCACATTTAACGCCCCCTGATGACTGGCTGCATCAATACCTAGCGCCATGCCACTGGTAATTACAAAACCGGCTTCGGCCAACGCTTGAGCAAATTCGGTAGCGATTTTTACGCCCACGCCAGATGGATTGCGACTACCCACCATGGCAAGTTGCGACTGATGCAATAACTCTGAGATACCTTTGACAAATAATACGGGCGGAGGATCTGCAATCTCTTTTAATTGCTCAGGATAGGCGGCATCTTCAAGGCTAAAAGCAAAATTTTCGGGCTGTTCAAGCCACAGCAAATCCTCCTCAACGCGCTGCCAAGGCGGATTTTGCAAAGCATCAACGAGTTTTTCACTAAACCCCAAACTGATCAATCCGGCTCGTGATTCGTGAAAAATCTGTTCAATTGAAAAATGCGCCAGCAGTCGTTGAGCGGCCACAGGCCCAACACCTGATACACGGGTCAGTGCTAACCAGTATTTGATGTGTATATTGAGATCTTTTGACAAAAACAGTCTTGCTCCGAAATTGGAAGCATACCGCGTCAATATGACGCGGCGGTATTTGATGCTATGGCGTCTGCACCCTGTCCAATACATGCATCGCCGAAGTGGCTTTCATCACCAAAGCAAAGCTGACCCGCTCAAACACCCTGAAAACCATTAATTGCCCACCAAATTCATCTGGCAATTTAACGGGTACAGCTTCATCCGATTGGATTTTATCGACTACCACTCTACCTCTTTTATAGATATCCAAGGTGTGGCCAACTTCCAGACCGTCGATTTTGCCTTTGTCAATCACCACAATATTATGCAGACCAATCTGAGATACCCCGCCCATCACCCGAATGATGCTACCTGAAACGCGTTGCTCGGGTGGTCTGGGAAAATAGTTGAGCGCCATTTCGCCTTCAGAACTCAACAACAAACGATCACCACGACGAACTTCGCTATCGGATTTGGTGATCCTGAGCGTGGCAGGATCACCAGGTGACTCAACCAATGTATCGGCAATATACTCAGCTTCAAACCCCAGGATCTCCTGAGTCTCCGGGCTAATGTAAGGCTTGCCCTGACGATAAACCGTATAACCTAACCCCTCAGGGTTTTCGATAGCCCGCACATAAATCCGATCACCACTACCGGCCACCAGATGCTCATCGGCAATTTCCAATACATAAGGTGATGCAGCAATTTCATCACCGGAAACCACTTTTGGTGTACTTAAAAACTGGGAAATGGCATCGCTGGGAATCATGGGTATGGCTTGCTTGATCGATGATTCACGAATATGCGGAACCAAGTCCGGCACTTTACCGTAACTGTCAGAAGGCGACAGACTCAAGCGAGGCTCGCCATTTTCATACGAGAAATACAGCGTATCACCAGGATAAATCCAGTGAGGATTTTTGATGTGTGGATTGTTGCCCCATAGCTCAGGCCATTGCCAGGGATTTTCCAGAAATTTACCGGATATATCCCATAAAGTATCACCCTTCACCACCGTGTATTGTTCGGGATGATTTGGATTTATCCGCAGCGAGTCAGCCCAAACCAAGCCGCTAAAAAACAAGGGAATCAACAATCCCAGCACTTTGTGTAAAACCATAAGGTTATGTCTGCCAGCCATCATAAAAAGTGTATTTAAAAGCAAAGTCTAGATGAGTTTACTTATTAATCTAGCCATAAATACCACAACCACAGCCATTGCTTTGTTTTAATAAGGAGAACCCTGTGCCCACTGATGTCCGATCCTCACCACTTGCCTTGGTCATTTAAGCTGATCCCGTAAAAAAACTATTGACTGACCAGCTAAAGCCCTTGGCGCTGTATTTCCGAAATGTTTAATAGTTGCTTTCAAGATTCTCTCGCAAAGCCTCCAAAAACGCTTCGGTACTCAAGTAATGCGCGTCATTCAAATCATCGCCATAGATACAAAGCGCTAAATCCTTGGTCATTTTTCCCGATTCAACCGTATCAACACAGACTTTTTCCAATGTTTCGCAAAACTGTATCAATTCATGGTTGCCATCCAATTTGCCACGAAAAGCCAGGCCGCGTGTCCAGGCAAAAATCGACGCAATCGGGTTGGTCGACGTCTGTTTGCCTTGTTGATGCATACGATAATGCCGTGTAACGGTGCCATGAGCTGCTTCGGCTTCCATTATTTTGCCGTCCGGGGTAACTAACGTGGAAGTCATCAGGCCCAGCGAACCAAAGCCTTGGGCAACCGTATCGGATTGCACATCGCCGTCATAGTTTTTACAGGCCCAGACAAATGCTCCATTCCATTTCAAGGCCGACGCCACCATGTCGTCGATCAGCTTGTGCTCGTAAACAATACCCTTGGAGACGAATTGGTCTTTATATTCAGCTTGATAAATCGCTTCGAAAATATCTTTGAAGCGACCGTCGTATTTTTTCAAGATGGTATTTTTAGTGGACAGATACAGAGGCCAGCCTCTATCCAACGCAACGTTGAAACAACTGCGGGCGAAGCCAGCGATGGATTCATCGGTGTTGTACATGGCCAAGGCTACGCCGTCACCCTCAAAGTGGTACACCTCGAAGCTTTGTTGTTCACCGCCATCATCCGGGGTAAAACTGATCGTTAACTTGCCTTTCCCTTTGGTAATAAAATCCGTAGCCCGATACTGATCACCAAAAGCATGACGACCAATGCAGATCGGTTGTGTCCAATTTGGTACCAGCCGAGGCACGTTTTTGCAAATGATCGGCTCACGAAACACGGTGCCATCCAAAATATTACGAATGGTGCCATTCGGTGATTTGTACATTTTCTTAAGCCCGAATTCCTCGACCCGTGATTCGTCCGGAGTGATGGTGGCACACTTGATACCAACGCCGTATTTCTGTATCGCATGTGCGGCATCAATGGTCACCTGATCATCTGTGGCATCGCGATGTTCAATGCCTAAATCGTAATAATCAATGGTTAAATCCAGGTACGGCAGAATCAATTTCTCTTTGATGAAATGCCAGATAATTCGAGTCATTTCATCGCCATCAATTTCAACAATCGGATTTTCGACGCGGATTTTGTTCATGCCATGCTCCGTAAAATGATTTGTGACTTCAGTATAGCCTGCCAACCTATTAAATACCTTACACTTTAATTATCGATATTAAATGGCTTGATTGCACCACTTGTCGGTTCATTGTATAAGCATGCAAGGTACCGACCGGCTATAAAACAGCCACAACCCATAGCAGCTTTGCTGCGGAGTTACTCATGAAAGAATATCAAGATGTTCGCAGTCATTTACTTAGCATGCTGGAAGAGCTGGATGACAGGCTGGAGAAAATCACCGCCGACGTCAGGCATACTGATAAACCCCTGGATCAGGATTTTTCCGAGCAAGCTGTCGAGACTGAGAACGACGAAGTACTGGATGCGCTAGGCAATGCCGCACGGGATGAAGTTGAAAAAATCAAACAGGCTATTTCCAATATTGACGCAGGCACCTACGGCATCTGTCTAACCTGCGGAAATCCGATCAGAAAAGAGCGCCTGACCGCTCTGCCTTACGCCAATCTTTGCATTCATTGTGCGGCGCGTCACGAGCTTGAGTAGTCAATCACGATTCGATTAGCAATCTGTACTATTCTTGCTCAAACTATTTCATCTTTATAGAGATTTGAACCATGGATATCGCCGAACTGTTGACTTTTTCTGTTAAAAACAAAGCCTCGGACTTGCATCTCTCTGCCGGGTTGCCACCCATGATTCGGGTCGATGGCGATATCCGCCGCATCAACATTCCAGCGTTAGAACACAAAGAAGTCCACGCGCTGATTTATGACATCATGAATGACAAGCAGCGTCGCGATTATGAAGAGTTTTTGGAAACAGACTTTTCGTTTGCCTTGCCGGGTGTGGCGCGTTTCCGGGTCAATGCCTTCAATCAAGATAGAGGCGCAGGCGCGGTTTTCCGGACCATTCCATCCAAGGTTTTAACCCTGGAAGAGTTGGGCGCCCCCAAGTTTTTTGAAGAAGTTTGCACTAAACCGCGCGGCTTGATTCTAGTCACCGGCCCAACCGGTTCCGGCAAATCCACCACGCTGGCAGCGATGATCAACCATATCAACAGCAACGATTATTCGCACATTCTCACCGTCGAAGACCCTATCGAGTTTGTCCACGAAAGCCAGAAATCGCTGATTAACCAGCGCGAGGTACACCGGGATACTTTGGGGTTTAATGAAGCGTTGCGTTCTGCATTACGGGAAGACCCGGACATCATTCTGGTGGGTGAGATGCGGGATTTGGAAACCATCCGTTTGGCTCTGACTGCCGCAGAAACCGGTCACTTGGTTTTCGGTACCTTGCACACCACCTCGGCAGCCAAAACCATCGACCGTATCATTGATGTATTCCCTGCAGCGGAAAAAGACATGATCCGTTCCATGTTGTCGGAATCGTTACAGGCGGTCATTTCACAAACCCTTTTGAAAAAAGTTGGCGGCGGTCGAATTGCAGCGCATGAAATCATGGTCGGCACAGCAGCGATACGCAATCTGATCCGCGAGGCCAAAGTCGCGCAAATGTATTCGGCGATTCAAACCGGTCGCAAAGACGGCATGCAAACACTGGATCAAAACCTGAAAGAACTGGTCGACAAAGGCTTAATTACCGCTAAGGCTGCCATGGTTAAAGCCGTCAACAAAGACATGTTCCGTTAATCACTGGAGGCCGCATGGATTTCAAAGCGCTATTAGCCTTGATGGTAGAAAAAAAGGCATCGGATTTATTTATTACTGCAGGCAAACCGCCCTGCATGAAAATAGATGGCAAGGTCGTGGAAGTCTCCAAAAACTTTTTGACAGCAGACCAGGCACTGAAAGTGGTCCTGAGCATCATGGAACAGCGTCAAAAAGACGAGTTTGAACACACCAAGGAATGCCAGTTCGCCATGGGCGTTGATGGGCTGGGTCGTTTCAGGGTCAGCGTTTTTACTCAGCGCGACGCTGCCGGCATGGTGTTGCGCCGCATCGAAACCACGATTCCATCTTCCGAAGAATTGCATCTACCACCAATTTTAAAAGAAGTAATCATGCAAAAGCGGGGGCTGGTGCTGTTCGTCGGCGCTACCGGTACGGGTAAATCAACGTCATTGGCCGCCCTGATTCGCCACCGTAACGAAAACAGCAATGGTCACATTATTACCATTGAAGACCCGATTGAATTTGTGCATCCGCACAAGGGCTGCATCATTACTCAGCGTGAAGTTGGGTTGGATACAGAATCGTATGAAGTAGCATTGAAAAACACCCTGCGACAAGCGCCTGACGTGATTCTGATTGGTGAGATCCGCACCAAAGAAACCATGCAGCATGCGATTACCTTCGCTGAAACGGGCCATTTGTGCCTGTGTACGCTCCATGCTAACAACGCAAATCAGGCTTTGGACCGGATTCTACATTTTTTCCCGGAAGAGATGCATGGTCAGATTTTCATGGATCTATCGCTGAATTTACGCGGCATTGTGGCGCAACAACTAGTCAAGCGAGCCGATGGCAAAGGCCGCTACCCTGCCATTGAAATTTTGTTAAATACTCCGCTGGTATCCGACTTGATTCGCAAGGGCGAAGTGCATAAATTAAAGGAGTTGATGAAAAACTCCCGAGAGCATGGGATGCAAACGTTCGACCAAGCCTTATACGATTTGTACACAGCGGGCAAAATCAGCTACGAAGATGCATTAAATTCTGCCGATTCTCGCAATGAAGTCCGCTTGATGATTAAATTGGGTGCCGAAAATGCCGATTTTGATAACGATGAAATCAAACTCACTGAAACCGACGAAACCAACGGCAGTCTTTATCGTTAAACCCTCCTAACAGAATGAACATCGGATTTTCTATTTCAAAACAATTCAGCCTGGGATTAGCACTGCTTTTATTTGGCGGTTGCGCCAGCCAACCTGAGAAAACACCACTCTCCAGCCAAACAGTTAGAACACCCAGTCTGCAACCAGCACCCAGTCAAATTCGTCAAGCCAACCCGGATTTGCGCCCGCTTTCCAGCGTGGGAGAGTATCGTGCAACCTCCATTTCCGGCGATTATGCGGGCTACCCTAAATTGCAGCAGTTTATTAACAGCATGGTGCAAAAGCATGGTTTCGATCGGAATTATTTAAACGGTTTGTTTTCGCAGGCCAAACGTAAGCAGTGGACGCTGGATTATCTGACCAAATCCGATCAAAGCTTACATGGCAAACCCGGCAAAGGCAGTTGGTCACGTTATCGGGCCAAATTTCTGGATGCGCGACATATTGATACCGGCGTCAGGTTTTGGCAAAAACACCAAAATGCACTGAAACGCGCCAGCCAACAATATGGCGTACCCGCTGAATATATTCTTGGCATCATGGCGGTTGAAACCACTTTTGGCAGCTATGTCGGCAATCACAGAGTCATTGATGCCCTAACGACTTTAGCGTTCGATTATCAGCGTCGCGGTGATTATTTTCGCAGCGAGTTGGAACACTTCCTGGTGATGTCTCGTAGCGAACATCTAGACCCCAGCAAACCGATAGGCTCTTTTGCCGGCGCTATGGGATTGGGGCAATTCATGCCGAGCAGCTTCCTGGAATGGGCGGTTGATTTCAATGGCGATGGTCGCCGTGATTTATGGGACCCGGAAGATAGCATAGGCAGCGTTGCCAATTATTTTGCCAAGCACGGCTGGAAATCCGGGCAACCTGTCGTCTCAGGTATTCAAGGTAATATCTCGACAGCCAATACCTTGGAGCCAGGGCTGGATCATGTGTATTCACTACAACACCTGACTCAAGCCGGTTTGGCACCAAGCATCGAGTGCCACTGCAATGATGAGCAATTACGCCTGCTATGGTTACGCCATAACGATGTAGATGAATACAAAATCGGCTTCTCTAATTTTTACGTCATCACGCGATACAATCAAAGCACACACTATGCTATGGCTGTGCATGAATTGGCACAAGCCATCAAAAATGCTTTTTCACGTGCTAATAAAGGTTAGCTCAGTAAAGTTTGAGCAACCGGCATTAAGTTAATTTTAAGCCATTTTTATCAAAATCCGTCGCAACTGAATCATTACCAAATTAGGAGGTTATATGATCAGATTAGCGACTTTTGCTCTACTTGGAGTGGGATTGTCTTCAGCCGTTCTTGCAGATTCGGATTGGCACGATGATTATCATGGACACCGTCGGCATCATCATCGCCACCACCACGATCATTACCCTCGTTATCGCGTAGAGAGGATTTATGTGCCTGAACGAGTAGTGGAATATGTCCCGGTGCAACCTCGTTACTATGCCCCTCCACCACCTCCGATAAATTATTACCGATATGATCAACGCTCAACCCAGGGCTTGGTTGGCGGAATGGCTGGCAGTGCAATAGGCTACGAAATAGGCAGGGGGGATCCTTTAGCGGCCGGAATAGGTGCTGCAGCTGGAGCCTTGTTAGGAAATGGCTTTTATTGACATTTAAATCTGGAATACCCAGTCCGTTCATTCCAGGGCACTCAACATTTCCTTTAAAAAATCACTTAAGCACAGCCCTGTCAGAATTTCCGACATTGTATTGACGTGTTTTTTGAAAAATGCGGATAACCGTGAGCAATATCCAAAGCTCTCAGGCTGCGCCAATATTTTGTTGTTCAGGTGTTTTTTCATGGCTTCAGCCAGAATTAGTTACCAAAGTGTAAATAGCGAATTTCAATTCATCGATACCCAAAAGCAAGGTGGGGTTGAGTATGATGTGGCAAACTGAACTCTTTGCGATATTCATAATGGGCAAAAGATAATTGGATTTGTTATGCGATGCTATAATCCACCCAGTAGCATTTTAGGTTATAGCTTTCGGAACGTTAAATTTCCGAATGATGTTGAATTGGAGATTATGGATGCTAAGACATAATGTAGAGAATCAAAGCGAAGAGAACGATGATGTTGAGCTGTCTAGGCGCAGTTTTTTTGGGCGATTGGCTGTTGGTGCTTTTTTATCGATCGGCATGCCAGGCATTGTGCATGCTGCAAAAAGCGCTGCTGTAAAAGCTGACAAAAACAAGCGTTTAGCACAATCAGCTAAGACAGCTGTGCGGCTGCCTAAAAATGTTGCCATTAAAGCGACTAAGGCAATGCATCAATCAGGCAAGGTATCTGCCAGTCATCATGTTTTAGCTAAACAGCAAAAAGATATTGCGGGTAAATATGGGAAGTTAAGTAAAACTTTGGCCAGAAATAACCATGCAATTCATTCTAAAGAGCACAAAGGCCTGCGTGCCACCCATGAACAGCATTCATCGCACAGTATGCGAGTGCGTGATATGTATGGCAAAAATAAGGCCGTGCATATTGCCTCAAATCATCCAAACCGCGATCATGTTTCGGGCTCCAGGGTTCACTCGATTATTCAACCTGGACATGGTCATAGAGAGTCAATCCTGAATCCGGCCCAGGAGCCAATTTTTTTGGCTGATCATGGTCGTTTTTCAACCCACCGTGCTTTAGCTTTTCAGAATCCGCATACTGGCGATAAGTTAAATTTGACTTATTTTGAAAAGGGTCGTTATTTGAATGACGCTTTGAATGAAATTAGTTTTTTGCTTAGAGATTATCGAACTGGAGATGTGCATCCAATTGATCCAGAGCTACTGGATCAATTGCACGATTTGAAACAAATGCTTGGTTTGTATCAGCCGTTTGATGTGATCTGTGGTTACCGATCGCCATTAACCAATGCGCGTCTTCATGCCGAACATTCCGGTGTTGCTAACAATAGCTTCCATATGCACGGCCGGGCGGTGGATATTCGTATTGAGCGTTTTGATCTGCGCCGTATCCATAATGCTGCACTTGCAATGCATCGTGGCGGAGTAGGATTTTATCCTGAATCCAATTTTATTCATCTCGATACAGGCACATTCAGGACCTGGAGCTTATAAAACTTGTAACGGGAATAAAAAAGCGCCTGCTCAGGCGCTTTTTTATGCTTATAGAATTACTTGATTAGCACACATCCCAGAAAGCCAGCCTGTCCGAAGGCTACAGACAAAGAAATGTCTGTAAAGCTTTGAATTAATACCAATCAACTATATTTTTATAT
Organism: Methylomonas sp.; assembly: GCA_002928965.1. Taxonomy (GTDB): domain Bacteria; phylum Pseudomonadota; class Gammaproteobacteria; order Methylococcales; family Methylomonadaceae; genus Methylomonas. Next base: position 32,493 of record PERU01000012.1, on the reverse strand, counting down.
TTTATGGATTTGCGGATAATGTCGTGGATTTACTCACCGCTAACGGATCACCAGAGCTAGCATTTGCAGTCGTTGGAAGCTGCACCTTACTTAAAGCCTTTTTAAGCTGATCATCCTGCCCATAAATGTCTGGGTAGAAGTGCAGCTGATTTTGGTGATCAACAAATGTCGTGGCGTAATAAAACAATACGGGTACTGATCTTTTTAAGGTGACATGACGGGTTTTAGCTGCAGACATGGCCTGTTTGATAGCATCTTTGTCCCATCCAGGTTGATCACCCAGCACAAACTGAGCTAATTGCTCAGGATCTGCCACTCGAACACAACCATGACTCAAGTCGCGGCGCGGACGATTAAAAGCCGCATGACCAGGTGTGTCGTGTAAGTACACATCCGCTGTGTTGGGAAACACAAATTTAACGCGGCCCAATGGATTTTTTTTGCCCGGGCGCTGCCTTGCGCGCAAATAACTGCCGCCACCCCGTTCCACACTAATTTGATGCCTAACCAACTCTATCTCTTGACTGGCTAAATAGCCTTGATTTATAGCCACTTTCGGCAGAATTTCTTTTTCATAGATGGTTTTTGGAATATTCCAGTAAGGCATAAATTCCAAATATTTCATTTCCTCCCATAGCAGTGGGGTTTGCTTGTCGGGCGCTTTTCCAACGATCACTTTCATATTGAGTGGATTTTGATCGTCAATGGAACTGAAGGCCCATAACTCAAATGCCGGGATATTAACCAAGATCATTGGCCCGTCTGTAGGATCTGGAATCCAGCGCGCACGCTCCATGGCCAGTTCGATTTGGGCGATTTTGTCACTATGAGTGGGATTAAATAAAGCAACAGTTGCGGGACCAATTACCCCGTCTGCTTTTAAATTATGCTGTTGTTGAACTTTTTTAACCGCAGCAACCAGTTCGGTATCGTAAGTCTGATTGTCGGCGTTGCTATTGCTTTCAAGTACATCAATGGCTTTTAAACGTTCGCGCAGTGTGACAATTTGCGGATGTTTGCTTCCGGGTCTTAGCAACTTGCCGGGTTTAAAATCGCCTGAGTTAGCTTGGTGACCTAATTGTTGAGATCGATTCAAAATTTGTTTCAGTTGCTGATATTGCCTAGCCTTAGGCTCAAAATAGCCGGGCAGCTCTGCTAATGTTTGCGAGGATAGATGTTGTTTCAAAAGCGTCGCTATATCTATCGTGGGCTTGGGTGCAATGTGGACTGGGTATTGCACATCACTAGGATCCACTTGACCTTGTCGCAAGTCATGCAAATAGCGGGTAAGACATATTGTCAAGGCAACGTCATAGCTCACCGTTGTATTGCTGTCCAAATTTTGGCTGTTTATCCATTGACCTACCAGATCAGCGTCATAATTAGCAGGCATTAGCGCATCGCTCGCCGCGTTATTTAATATGCTCAACAAGTCTTGCAGATTTTTTTCTGACCGGTCAGGCGTAAACCAAATCGGTTGAAAATTGCTACTTTGATAAATTTGATTCACTAATTCGCTAACGCGACTAAAATCACTTCGCATCAACAGCGGGTGTTGCTTACCAAGTAAAATGGCAGCTATGGGATTGTCAGTCGGCACAATACTAGTCGGGGTGCTAATATTTTCGATTAAAACCGGAAGTGAGTCGAGATTGGAAGCAGGTATATCTGCGCTGTATGCCGATTGATTAACAGCATAAGAAATACACACCAACATCGCCAGCCCAGCATAATTATGGTGTGAATGTTTAATAGCGTTCAGCTTATTTATCATGGTTACGCAAATAGAATGCTTGAGTTAAGGTTTTCATATGCCTAACAGTTTCCCCCGCCAAGCTGAGTGTATTTTATAATTTTACGCTGTTCTGACAGAAATTGACTGAATTGATTCAACTGCATTATATGTTTCAGCTTTCCGCCTAGCTAACATGCTTGTCATTTATTGTTGTTAACGTACATCTTAGCTAGATTGCAGTGAGCTTTTATTGATCAGGTAATCACTGTGGGCTCAGTTCGGCCTGTGCGTTTTTTAACTTCACAGAGTTGTTCGGCCACATCAATCAGTTCTGCCAAGGCGATATGTGCGTCTTGGTTAAGCTTTAAAATATCCCGTTCATAGCGCTCCAGGTAAATTCTTAAGGTTGCGCCTACTGTACCAGTACCGGACAAGCGGAATACAATGCGTGAGCCATTGGTAAAACCTATGCGTATGCCTTGGTTGCTGCTGATACTGTTGTCGATCGGGTCCGTATAGCTAAACTCATCAGCATATTTGACAGCATTTTCACCCCATGATTTTCCGGGCAGACCTGCTAATTGGCTTCGCAGATGCTGCAGAATGCCATTAGCAATCTCGGCGTCTACTGCTTCGTAATCATGACGACAATAGATGTCCCGACCATATTGTCGCCAATGCTCATGTACGATATCTTCGATAGATTGGCGCTTACGGGCAACTAGATTCAGCCAAAATAGCACTGCCCACAAACCATCTTTTTCTCTAACATGATTTGAACCAGAACCGAAGCTTTCCTCGCCACATAAAGTAATCTTGTTAGCATCCAGCAAATTGCCGAAAAATTTCCAGCCTGTAGGGGTTTCGTAACAAGGCAAATTCAGTTTGTCTGCAACCCGATCTACCGCTTGACTGGTGGGCATAGAACGGGCAACCCCGCTAATGCCTTTGGCATAGGCAGGAATCAATCTTGCATTCGCCGCCATAATAGCTAGGCTATCACTTGGGGTGACGAAAATATTGGCACCCATAATCATATTTCGGTCGCCATCTCCATCAGATGCGGCACCGAAAACAGGGGGGTTAGAGCCGAGCATTATTTCCGTTAACTCATGTGCGTGCGCCATGTTAGGATCAGGGTGACCGCCGCCAAAGTCTTCTAAGGGGATTGCATTGAATACCGAACCGGACTCGGCACCAAGTTGTTCCTCCAGAATTTGTTTTGCGTAGGGACCTGTAATGGCATGCATGGCGTCGAACTTGAGAGTGATCAAGCCGGCGGCGATACTTTGCTTAATCAATTCAAAGTCGAAAATTTTGGCCATCAGCTCGGCGTAATCGGCGACAGGATCAATAATGCTAATTTTTAAGTTGCCTATTTGAATTTCACCCAACGTATCCAAGTCAACATCATCCATTTCAGCAATTTGATAGCTGCCGATAATTTTGGTATTTTCGTATAAGCTATCGGTGAATTTTTCTGGGGCTGGCCCGCCGTTGCTGACGTTATATTTGATACCGAAGTCCTCATCCGGCCCCCCCGGATTATGACTAGCCGATAAAACAATCCCACCAAATGCCTGATATTTACGAATAATGTTGGACGCAGCAGGAGTTGATAGCAGCCCTCCTTGGCCAATAATCAACGCTCCAAAACCATTGGCAGCGGCCATCTTGATGATTATTTGAATGGCTTGTCTATTAAAATAGCGACCATCACCACCTAAAACTAGAATTTTTCCATGAAAATCGTCTAAACTATTGAAAATAGACTGAACAAAATTTTCCAGGTAATTTGATTTTTGGAAAACAGTCACTTTTTTACGTAAGCCGGATGTACCCGGTTTTTGATCATCGTAGGGTGTGGTGTTTTGGGTTTTTATTTTTATTTGCATGATTTACCCTTAATGCGACAATTAGAAAACCTTAACTTACACCAAAATCTTTATTATTAACAGAGTTGCAGGTGAGCTGATTGATTATGAGACTGAAAACATTGTTTGGAGTGTCATTGTTAGGTTTGAGTCTTGTTTCAGGCCACAGTATTGCGGATCCTGATGTTAGAGTAATAATCGACACAAAAACCAGGAATCTTGAAATTCTGAAAGGTGAAGAAACGCTTGAAGTGTTAGAGCACGTGGTTATTGGCCGCAAAGGCGCAGGCACAAAGGAACATCGAGGAGATGATATTACCCCGCTAGGTAATTATCGAATCGGATGGGTTAACGAAAAAAGCTCGTTTCGTAAATTCTTTGGCCTAACCTACCCTAACCAGGATCATGCTGAAAAAGCCTTGCAAAAAGGCATGATTGGTAAAGCAACCTACGAAGCCATTATCGAAGCTGAGATGTCTGGGCAAATTCCACCTCAAAATACTGATCTTGGCGGACAAATTGGTATTCACGGACTAGGTAGTGCCAGCCTGAGTGTGCATGAGGAATTTGATTGGACGCATGGCTGTATTGCTTTAACAAATGATCAAATTGATCGATTAAGTCAGTATGTTGAAAAAGGCACGCTGGTGACCGTTAAATAATGTTGGTAAATTTCCAAAAAATGTTGGAGAATTACCACCGTATGTTCTTTTTGTTTTTTAAACCACAATCAAGGGGAAAACCATGATGAAAGCTGTAAAATTATCTGCACTTGTTGCTGTTGCCGCTCTGGCTACCGGTTGCGCAAGCACTTCAGACATCGAAAACCTGCAAGGTCAAATCGATTCTCTGAAACCACAAGTTTCTGCTGCATCTGCTGACGCAGCTTCTGCTAAAGCCGCTGCTGCTGAAGCTGCTGCCAAAGCTGCTGCTGCTGAAGCTGCTGCTAACCGCGCTGCTCAATACGCTCAAGACACCAACAGCAAATTGGACAGATTGTTCAAAAAATCACAACACAAATAAGCAATATTGCTTGTTGTTGATTTCAAAGCCCGTGAGACGCAAGTCTCACGGGCTTTTTTATGGTCTTAACGCGGCACACTAGGCGTAGGTACCTGAGCCGGAGTTGATACTGCCGGGCGTTCATAGACAGCAACAGGGATACCAGATGGCTTTTCCAATGCCATTTTTAGAATCGCCCCTTTAATAACAGGCATTTTTCCGCCATTAGCTTGTTCGATCAAACTTAACGCAGTGTTTATACGTTGCTCATAGGTTGCAGGAGTTTCTTCTAGCTCCGGATAAACTTCCATATACAGGGTATCGTGATACCAACCTACTTTTATGGATTGATTGACAATATTAACCGGCGTCCCCACTTTTACCATCGGGAAAAATTGTTCAATATCTGAAGGATAAAACCGCATGCAGCCATGACTGACCCGCATGCCAATGCCATTGGTTTTTTGGGTACTATGCATCAAGTAACCTTGAATACCGAGGCGCATGGCAAACAAACCCAAAGGATTATTAGGCCCAGGCGGGTAGTAGGGATCAAGTACATCACCTTCAGCCAAATGCTCAGCAATGATGGAGGGCGGCGGCGTCCATGACGGATTTTCCATCTTGCCGGCAATCTGAGTCCTTCCTAAAGGTGTTTTCCAGTTATTTTCACGTCCAATACCCACTGCATAAGTGATGACCTGATTAGAATTAGCGTAATAATAAACTCGCATCTCAGGAAGATTGACTACAATCCCTTGCCGGGGCGCGCTTGGTAAAATATAGCTGGTTGGGATACGCACCGGCGTGCCCGCACCGGGAAGCCAACGATCAACTGCTGGGTTGGCCAACACAATTTGGTCTTGACCAAGCCGATGTTCCACTGCAATGTCGATCAATGTGTCTTCGTATTTGGCTGTCACATACTTCACTTCATGAGGCGGACTTCCAATAATGCTGTCACCGGATCTATCTGGAGCCTGCAAAGACACAGCAGAAACACTACTGACCACAAAAGCCAAAATCATCGAAAAAAAGATACGTTTCATTAGGCGTTACCCTCGACATTAAATAATTCAAGCAGACGCGGAATGAACTGGGCAAGTTCCGCGCTCATAATCGAAAAATCGGCATCAAACTGCTCGATTTCATCAAAGGTTTCAATATCTGCAGCCTGCTCTTGGATTAAGTCCAAAAATTTCAGGCGTTTGACGACCAAACTTTCGTCCAGTACAAACGATAATCTATCTGCCCAACTCATGGCTAGTTTGATGACTTGCTTGCCGCTGTCCAAGTGGTTTTTGATTTCGGGTAACGCTAAATCGTGTCGTTTACAGCGAATGATGCCACCTTCCTCTTCGGGTGAGCGCAGTTCGCATTCATCCTCAATGACGATATCTTTGGGGCTGTCGTGATTTAGCAGCCACTGGGTCATGGTGTTGGCGGGTTTTATCGACGCGCCGATAGGTACAACCGGTAATGAGCCGATGCATTTACGTAGGTTGCTCAGTAAATCTTCAGCTTTTTTAGCGGATGCAGCATCTACTACCAGCCAGCCGCCCTGGCTATCGATGTAAGCATAGGTTTTTTTGGAAAATGAAAACGCTCGTGGTAACAATTCAAAAATCAATTCATCTTTAATACGCGTGCGTTCTTTGCCGGGCAATTTGCGGGCTTCGCGTGCTTCAATGTCACTGATTCTATCCTGCAGCATTTCGTTGATAACTGAAGACGGGATCACTTTTTCTTCTTTTTTGGCGCAAATCATCATGAAGCCATTATTGGCGTGAAGCAATGCGTCAGAAGACCTGCCTAACGGAGAAGTCCAGCCAAAGCTGAATTCATCGTGCCCACCGCAGGGGGTAAACGGTTGTTGTTGTAGCTTTTGCTCCAGGGTTTCCGGAGACAGCGTAAAAGGCTCTGTAAAGCGATAAATCGCAAGATTTTTAAACCACATGAGTTAACTCAATGAAAAACCGTTGATTATCTCAAATTTATTCAATTGATAGAACACTGCTGGGTAAATCAGTTGGCTAGATTTGAAAATCAAGCGGTAATCTTTTCCTTGTTCCAGAATTTAATGGTCTGAAATCAGTATTGCAGGACTAATTGAAAGGTAAGCCGCGCGCTATCGTCAAGGTTTGTTAGAATGCCTAAGGATTTAGAATGTGAATATCATCCGCGAAATTAATTTTGGAGCCCGAATTGTCAACTGCAGAAACAATTGTTCTAAGTGCTTTAGCTGTTTTGTTGGCCTTTTGGATGCAACCTGGTATCAAAGCCGCTATGGCGAGAAGTAAGCAGGTGAATGCAGACTGGCAAAGTGTTCTGATGCCCTTGGGTTTGGTAGTGATGTTTGTGCTTTTTTTAATTGCGATGGTTTGAAATGATTGAAGAAGAATATTATGAAGATGACGAGGAAGAATTGGATGAAAGCGAGTTTTACGCGATTCGTCCTAATAAAACTCAGATAAAAAAACAGATCGCGGAAATTTCGGCCATGGCCGAAGAGCTGACAGAACTGACACCAGTGCAAATTGCCGAATTTAACCTACCTGAGCGTGTGGAGCAAGCCCTGCTGGATGCGGGCAAAATGGGTAGAAATTCAGCCAGAAAACGTCTGTTGAAATATATCACTGCGCAATTGCGCTTGTTGGATATCGAGATGGTTGCTGAAAAACTGGCGAGAATGAAAAATAAAAGCGCTCACGCAGTGCGCGAACATCATCAAGCCGAACGCTGGCGCGATCAGTTAATTATTGATGCGGGTAATCAGCAATTAACGCTATTCATGAGTGACTATCCTGATGCAGATAGTCAGCATCTTAGGCAATTGCAGCGAAATGCCCAAAAAGAGATTAAAGAAGGCAAGCCACCTAAATCTTCCAGGCTGCTATACAAGTACCTGAAAGACTTGATTGCGGATCAAGCAGTAATGCATTCGGAGGAAGATTTTGATGATGCAGATACCGAACTGGAAGATGAGGATTATTAGCTAGCCGAAAGGTTACGCATTTGGCCTAATATCCATTGCTGCCGTTTTAACAGGTAGTTACTAGGCTTCGCAGCGTTTAGCATGATGGGGTTTGGCAGGGTGGCTGCGAGCAAAGCCGCCTGGCTACCGGATAACTGCCTAGCTGAAACGCCAAAATAATGACGACTTGCTGCTTCAATACCATAAATATGATCGCCAAATTCGGCGATATTTAGATATATTTCCAATATTCTGGATTTACTCCACAGTGTTTCGATCAAAAACGTAAACCAGATCTCCAAAGCTTTACGGACGAAATTTCTCGCCGGACTTAAAAACAGATTTTTAGCAACCTGCTGGCTAATCGTACTAGCACCGCGAAGCTTGCCTCCGTGCTGATATTTTTGATACGCCTTGTAAATAGCGTCTACATCAAAGCCGTGGTGCTGATAAAAACGCTGATCCTCAGAAGCAACGACAGCAAGCAGCGCGTATTTGGATATTTGCGAATTATTCACCCAGTTTTGTTTAATTGGGCGATAGCCTTTTCTGTCGACAAAATCGTCAATGTGCTTATGCAGCATAAAAGCTGAGATTGGAGGCGATAAAAAACGACCCGCCGTAACCATTAAGATCGATGCCATCAAAAACACCATTCCGGCATATCCCACAATTTTAATAACGCAGCCAATTACTGTGATCGAAACATTGTTGCTCACAACCGATTGGCGATAACGTGACTGCCGGCGGCGTAACTTCAAGGGGTTGATAATATTCAAAATTGAAGCTTTATTCTCTCTGACAATACATGACAAGACTAACCAAGCTTATGAAAGGCATGGAATTGAGTTATATGACACGACCTATAGGTTAAATGACATAGTTTGGGAGATTTCGGCGAGATAATATACTGAACTACGTCTCTAGTGCGTTGTTTTTTAAAGGCTGGCACAAGTTGTGCTATTAATAATTCAGGTGTCAGGGATTTTAAGTTCTCTCCCCCGTGAACAAGGAAAATTAAGATGCCAGGGAAACAAACCCGGATAAACGCCATAAGGAACAGGCTTTATCCGGGCAGGGATGACACAATTCTTTACATGTCTGCCAAAAACAGTATTGACTAGATTTACCCTGCTAATTCTAAATTCATAAAGCAGGTCAAGCAAACCACAAAAGCTAAATTTAGCCTCAGTAATTCCTTCCGTAAAAAGTACGGTGTATCATAACCTGGCTGGCAAGCTGTTCAAATTAAGCCAGAGACATGTTACGTAAATCGTTATTTCGGCATGGATTATAAAGATTTAGACTAAATAAAAAAGCATAAATCTAACCATCTATGGTTTAGTACACCAGAAAATCCCCCTATTCCAGCCGCGAGCTAACCCAGCGATCATGACCTACTTTTTGAGTTTAGATAAGACCGCTTGTTAATAAACATATGACCGCTCAGCAAAACCAATATTTTAAATCCCTTATATGATCAAATTTTTGCTTTTTAGCTTATGTTGGTTTATCAATGTCAGTCTAGCTGGTTCGAATGCTCAAGACTGGGCAAAGCTTACAACACCAACACTAGAGTCTGTTCCACAGAGCATTGGGACATATACCAGCGGCTGCGTTAGTGGTGCTGTAGCTTTGCCCGCCTCGGGCAAAGGCTATCAAGTAATGCGCTTATCTCGTAATCGTTATTATGGACATCCCAATCTCGTTCTGTTTATCCAGCAACTTGGGCAAATGTCAGACCAGGACAAATTAGGGACTTTGCTAATAGGTGATTTGGGACAACCGCGTGGAGGCCCTACACCAAGCGGTCACCGTAGCCATCAGACGGGGCTAGATGTGGATATTTGGTTCTTATTACCTAAACAATTGGATAATCGTTTGCTGACAGACAACGAGAGAGAAACTTGGAGCGCCACCTCCGTTGTAGATATGAAGTCTGACAGAGTTGATTTCCGGCAATGGAGCAGTGCAAATGAAAAAATTCTGGAAATGTCCGCGCGCCACCCGAATGTGGATAGGATTTTTGTAAATCCGAGTATAAAGCAAGAGTTGTGTAACCACAAAAAACCAGGATCCGCATTATGGCTTCAAAAAATTCGACCATGGTGGAAGCATGATGATCATTTCCATGTGCGTCTGAAGTGTCCAACTTCCAATATAAATTGCAACCCGCAAGCAGCATTACCCGAGGGCGACGGCTGCGATGCCGGACTAGATTGGTGGTTCACCAAAGAAGCCAAGTCACCGACCAAACCCATCAAACCAGTGCCCCCGCCGCCAATACCCTCTATGTGCGAGCAGATTCTCCGTAAATAAGGAACAGCCTTGCTGATAGTGCTTGAAAATTTTTTTTAAAACCGAGGTTTGCACCTCAGAAGGGATTAGCTGAACACTATTCTATATGGCGTCATTATGGCGACAGTGCTAAACTAAACACAATATTCCATTTGATCGCAGGTAAACACTATGGGAACTGTCACAGCCAAGCAAGACCGCATCGGCGCGCGCGTCCCGCATGAGGTTTACGAAACATTGTGCCGTGCTGCCGAACTGACCGGTGCCACGGTCAATCAGTTTTTAGTGCAGTCGGCCTTAAAAGAAGCCCAGGCCGTTATCGAGCGCGAGGAAGTCATCCGTTTATCCCCTCGTGACTGGAATTGGTTGCTTGATCTGATGGAAAACCCGCCGCAACCCAACGCCAAGTTGCAGGCCGCTATGAAGCACTACCAGGACGCGAAGCAAAACGATGCAGATAATACCTTTAACTGGGGACCATGATCGGCAACGGTTTGATTGCGGCCGTGAAGAACTGAATGACTGGTTGCGAAAGGTTGCTCGCCAGCATCAGGACAAAGGACTGTCGAAAACCTTTGTTGCTATCGACGAAGCCAAGGCCACTCAAATTTGCGCCTATTACGCTCTCACACTAGCCGAACTCGAAAATCGCCATCTGCCGGCTGCTTGGGGTAAAAAAATGCCTCGCCGCATACCTGGGGTTCGATTGAGTCGGTTGGCCGTCGATCAGGTATTCCAAAATAAGCGGCTCGGCGAGTTACTGCTGATTGATTCCTTGATGCGCGCGCAGCGTATCCATACCGAGGCGGGCGGCATCGGTTTATTTGTCGACGCGATTGATGAACCAGCGGCTGGTTACTATCGGCGTTTTGGATTTGAAGCTTCGCCGGATAATCCGCTGTTGCTATTCTTATCTTGCACAGCAATTGGCTCGTAAAAAAGGGATGCCACAATGATTTCTATCCGCACAGGCCGGCCCCTAAAGTATTCAGCAGTAAATGCGTATTTCCTTTCAAATTAGGACTTTTTACAATGGATAGTAAGGACAAAAAAGCCCTCAGCGAAACCGACATCTGCGACCTTTTCATTACCCCCGCTATCCGCGAAGCAGGCTGGGATGCCATCCGACAAATCCGCCGCGAAGTCACTCTAACCCCCGGCCCCATCGTTGTGCGTGGCAACATGTCGTCTCGCAACAAGAAAAAGAAGAAGTTCGCCGACTATGTGCTGTTTTGGGAGCCCGGCGTTCCGGTTGCCGTCATCGAAGCCAAAGACAATAAGCACACGGCCAGTCATGGGCTGCAACAAGCCTTGGGCTACGCCGATATTCTACAAGTACCCAGTGCCTTCAGTTCCAACGGCGACGCCTTTGCCGCCCATAACAAGGTACCCAATTCCGGCGACGATATAGAAACTGAATTTGCACTCGATGCGTTTCTGCCACCTGACCAACTTTGGCAACGCTACAAAGATTATCGCGGCATAGCCGACCAAAACGAAAAACTGGTCGTTCAGCCCTACTACGAAGACAGCAGCAGCAAAGAACCCCGCTATTACCAAGTCGAGGCCATTAACCGCACCATAGAAGCCGTCGCTAACCATCAGAACCGCGTGCTGTTGGTCATGGCCACCGGCACCGGCAAGACCTACACCACCTTCCAAATCATTTGGCGGCTGTGGAAGGCGAAGAAGGTCAAGCGCATCTTGTTTCTGGCAGACCGCAACATTCTGGTCGATCAAACCCTGGTCAACGATTTCAAACCGTTCGGCTCGGTGATGACCAAAATCAAAAACCGCAAAATCGATCCGGCCTACGAGATTTACCTTGGTCTGTATCAAGCCATCACCGGCCCAGCGGAAGAAGACAAAATTTTCAAAAACGTCTCGCCCGACTTTTTCGACATGATCGTCATCGACGAATGCCATCGCGGCAGTGCGGCGGATGACTCTGCCTGGCGGGAAATTTTGGACTATTTCAAGGACGCCATTCAGCTCGGTTTGACCGCCACGCCCAAAGAAACAAAATATGTGTCCAGCACCGATTACTTCGGCAAACCGGTCTACACCTACAGCCTCAAACAAGGCATCGCCGACGGCTTTTTAGCACCCTACAAAGTGGTACGCATCGACATCGACAAAGACATCCACGGCTGGACGCCGCCGCCCGGCATGACCGACGACCTCGGCAACGCCATCGAAAACCGCACCTACAACCGCGCAGACATGGACCGGATTTTGGTGCTCAACCAACGTACCAAGTTGGTGGCCAAGCGCGTCATGCAATATTTACTGGCGACTGATCCCTATTCCAAAACCATCATTTTCTGCGAAGACATCGACCACGCCGAACGCATGCGCGCTGCCATCGTCAATGCCGCCGGTCAACTTGCGATCGACAATCCCAAATACGTGATGCGCATTACCGGCGATAGCGTGGAAGGCAAAGCCGAACTGGATAACTTCATCGATCCGGAAAGCAAATTTCCGGTCATCGCCACCACCTCGGAACTGCTCACCACTGGCGTCGATGCCAAAACCTGCAAGCTGATCGTACTGGATAAAACCATCAGCTCCATGACCATCTTTAAGCAAATTATCGGTCGCGGTACCCGCATCGATGAAGAATTCGGTAAGTTTTTCTTCACCATCATGGACTTCAAAAAAGCCACCGAATTGTTCCGCGATCCGGATTTCGACGGTGAACCGGTGGTTATTTACGAACCTGACGATGGTGACGATCCCGTGCCGCCCGATCCAGAACCGGAAGACGAAGAAGACGATGACGAAGTCAACGAGGAAACCGGCGTTTATAAAGTCCGCGTCAGCGGTGTACCAGTCAGAATCATTGCCGAACGTGTCGAATACCTCGGCCCGGATGGCACCCTGATTACCGAATCTTACCGCGACTTCACCCGCAAACAGATTCAATCCGAGTTTGCTTCATTGGACGAGTTTCTGCAACGCTGGCACGGCGCCAAGAAAAAGCAGGCCATCATCGACCTGCTGGAAGACTACGGCATTGTGCTGGATAACTTAGCTGCCGAAGTGGGCAAAGATTATGGCGACTTCGACCTGATCGCCCACATCGCTTACGACCAGCCGCCGTTGACTCGCCAGGAACGCGCCAACAACGTCAAAAAGCGCAACTACTTCACCAAATACGGCGAACAAGCCCGCGCCGTGCTGAACGCCCTGTTGGAAAAATACGCCGACGAAGGCATCAGCACCATCGAAAGCGCCAAAGTCCTGAAACTCAAACCGTTTAGCGACATCGGCACCCCGGTCGAAATTATCAATAAAGTCTTTGGCGGCAAAGACCAATACGAAACCGCCATCCAAGAATTAGAACAAGAATTGTATAAACTGGATCAATCTGCATGAGTAACGTTTCCGGCATCATCAAATCCATCCAAGACATCATGCGCAAGGATGTCGGCGTCGATGGCGATGCCCAGCGCATCAGTCAATTGGTGTGGCTGTTTTTCTTGAAAATCTTTGATGACCGCGAACAAGAACTGGAACTGATCGAAGACGACTACCTATCGCCGTTGCCAAACAAGCTGCGTTGGCGCAACTGGGCACAAGATCCGGAAGGTATGACCGGCGACGAACTGGCCGACTTCGTCAACCTGCAACTGTTTCCCACGCTGAAAGACAAACTGCCGGTGCACGGCCCTGCAGGCCAACGCGCCCAAGTCGTGCGCGACGTGTTCGAAGACGCCTACAACTACATGAAATCCGGCACCTTGCTGCGCCAGGTCATTAACAAAATCGGCGAAATCGACTTCAACAACAGCGCCGACCGTCACACCTTCGGCAGCATTTACGAACAAATCCTCAAAGACCTGCAAAGCGCGGGTAACGCCGGCGAGTTTTACACCCCGCGCGCCGTTACCCAATTCATCGTCAACCGCATCGACCCACAACTGCACGAAACCGTGCTCGACCCGGCCTGCGGCACTGGTGGCTTTTTAAGCTGCGCCATCGACCACAAACGCGAACGCTACGTCAAAACCGAACAGGACGAACAAACCCTGCAAGCCTCGATTCGTGGCGTCGAGAAAAAAGCCCTGCCGCACATGCTCTGCGTCACCAACATGATTCTGCACGGCATCGACACCCCCACCAACATCCGCCACGACAACACCCTCAGCCGTCCGTATAAAGATTACGGCAACGCCGACCGCGTGGATACCATCATCACCAACCCACCGTTTGGCGGCATGGAAGAAGACGGTATCGAAAACAACTTTCCCGCCAATCTGCGCACCCGCGAAACCGCCGACTTGTTCATGGCCTTGATTATCAAACTGCTCAAAGACAAGGGCCGCGCCGCCGTGGTGTTGCCGGACGGCTTTCTGTTCGGCGAAGGCATGAAAACCCGCCTGAAAGAAAGCCTGCTGAGCGAATGCAACCTGCACACCATCGTCCGCCTGCCAAACGGCGTGTTCAACCCCTACACCGGCATCAAAACCAACATCCTGTTCTTCGACAAAGGCACGCCAACCCAAACCATCTGGTATTACGAACACCCGTACCCGGACGGCGTGAAGAGCTACAACAAAACCAAACCGATGCGTTTTGAAGAATTCCAAACCGAAATCGCCTGGTGGGGCAGCGCCGCCGACGGCTACGCCAGCCGCAAAGCCAGCGAACAAGCCTGGCCGGTATCGATTGACGACATCAAAGCCCGCAACTACAACCTGGACATTAAAAACCCGCACGTTGGCGAACAGATCAGCCACGACCCGGAAGAACTGCTGCAACGCTACGCCCAAGAGCAAGCCGAAATTAGCCAATTACGTAATCAGCTCAAAGGCATTCTGCAACAAGCGTTGGCGGGAGGCCGTTAATGGTTGATGTCATTACCGAGAATTTAGACTTGTGGTCTGCGGCGATGCTCAACAAAAGCACCGCCGGACGCGGAACCAGCGACAAGCAAACCGCTTATGGCATAAAAAAACTTCGCGACTTGATTTTGGAATTGGCAGTACTGGGGAAGTTGGTTTCGCAAGACCCTAACGATATTCCCGCTAGAGAATTACTTAAAGAAATCGAGTCGGAAAAACAAGGCTTTATAAAGGCGGGCAAGTTTAAAGCCCCGAAAACTACATTGGATATTGACCCAAATAAGTTACCTTATATTTTACCAATTGGATGGGAATGGATCAGACTCGGGAATTGCTCTCAAATTGAAAGAGGTGGATCGCCACGGCCGATTGAAGCGTATTTGACCAATGATGTTGATGGGCTAAATTGGATCAAAATTGGAGATACTCAAAAAGGTTGTAAATTTATTACGTCAACAAGAGAGAAAATCAAAAAAGAAGGTCTAGTAAAAACTAGGATGGTTTATCCAGGTGATTTCTTACTTACAAACTCTATGAGTTTCGGTCGGCCATATATATCAATGATTGAAGGCTGTATACATGACGGGTGGTTACGCATTCATCCACCAGCCTTATTAGATAAAGATTATCTATATAACCTTCTTCAATCGCCATATGTGACGAGGTTTTTTGCGAAAGCTGCTGCCGGTGCTGTTGTTCAAAATCTAAATGCTGACAAAGTTCGTGAGTTATTAATTGCTCTGCCTCCATTTGAAGAACAAAAGCGTATAGCGGCCAAAGTCGATGAATTGATGGCGCTGTGCGATCAACTGGAGCAGCAGCAAACCGACAACATCGCCGCTCATCAAACCCTGGTGCAAACCCTGCTCGACACGCTGACCCAAGCCGCCGATGGATGGGAATTCGAGCAAGCCTGGAGCCGCATCGCCGACCACTTCGACACCCTGTTCACCACCGAAACCAGCATCGATCAACTCAAACAAACCCTCCTGCAACTCGCCGTCATGGGCAAATTGGTTCCACAAGATTCTAGTGACGAACCAGCAATTGATCTTCTTAGAAGAATCACATCCGAGAGAATACAGTCGACTAAACAAGGCAAAGGCCGACAAGAAATAGACCTGCCTAGCATCGATGAGGAAGAAACGCCTTACAAATTACCAAATGGCTGGGAATGGGTCAGGCTGGGGCAGATCATCAATATCTCATCAGGTGATGGACTAACATCAACGATGATGAATAGCGCTGGAGATATTCCCGTTTATGGTGGTAATGGAGTTACGGGTTATCACGATAAGGCGAATGTAACGACGCCGACTCTTGTGATTGGGCGAGTTGGATATTACTGCGGTTCAGTTCATATCACGCCAGAATCTGCATGGGTTACTGACAATGCATTCGTGACAACTTTTTCAAAAAATAATATCTATCTAAACTTTTTAAATTGGCTACTGAAGGGAACCAATCTTAAAGAAAACGAGAACGCAACTGCTCAGCCTGTTATTTCAGGTCGTAAGGTATACCCCATAGTTGTTGGGTTACCTCCAAAAAACGAACAACACCGCATTGTCGCAAAACTCGATGAACTGATGACTCTCTGCGACACCCTCAAATCGCATATCGCCGCCGCGCAAACCACGCAACTTCAGATCGCCGATGCGATTGTCGAGCAAGCCGTCGCCTGACCCATGAGCGTGGCTAACCCAACCCCGTCTTGGTGCGACCAGGACCAGCACCATTTCTTCGACCACTACGCCGACTTCAACACCTGGCTGGAGGAAAGCGAGAACGCCCAAGTATTACGTGCCAATTTGGGTTTGGACAACCTGTCGCAACCAGCTAAAGCCCTGTTTGCCGGAGACAAAGCCCAATACGACCAAGCCTTCGAGCAATACAAAACCAGCCGCCGCCAAGAAGTTCTGAGCCGCGACTATTTGCAGCCCTTAACCGGCGACGAGCATTGGTTCGAGCGCAATGTCGAACATTTCGAACAACTCTTGCTGCAAATGGCCAAGGGCGAGGTGGTGCCGTTCGTCGGCGCCGGGTTATCAGTCGGCGGCCGCTTCCCCACTTGGCAAGATCATCTGCGTCAGCAAGGCAAAACCGCCAATATCGCCAGCGAGCACATCGAAGCAATGCTGGCCGCCGGCAATTTCGAAACCATCATCGCCGACATCGAAGCCAAACGCGGCCGGAATACATTCATTGCCGGAATCAGGGACGTGTTCGACAAAAACGGCACGGTTCCCGATGCGGTTTGGCGCTTGACCGAGTTGTTTGGCGATACAGTACTCACCACCAATTACGACCGCTTACTGGAACAAGCCTTTGGTGCGGGCCGGGAGCAAACTTTACAAATCATCAATGCCTTGCTGCGTATCGAACAACCTGACCCCAAGTGCGTGACCGTCATCAAGTTGCATGGCGACATTACCCAGCCCGGCAAATGTATTCTTAGCAAAAACCAATACGACGACGCCTACGGCGCCGATGACGTGGACTTGTCGCGGCCAATTCCGAGGTTATTGAGTCACTATTACCAAGCCACCAGCCTGCTGTTTATGGGTTGCAGTTTGAACAACGACCGGACTGTGCAAGTGTTCCGCGCCGTCCGTCAACACGCCGGCGACACCGGCTTTCCCCAGCATTTTTCCTTCGAGCCAGCCAGTGACGACCCCGAAGCCATGGCCCAGCGCAATGCCATGCTAGAAAGCCTGGAAATTACTGCCATTTGGTTCGAAAAAGACCGCTTCGATTTGATCGAACGCCTACTGGAACTGGCCATAGACGAGTTGAGCCACCGCCGTAGCCTGGAACCGGATTTGCGCGGCGTTAAGTCGGTCGAAGAACCTGAGCCGGAAAATCGGCAATTGGATGTGTTTTTGCGCGATTTCGTTCAGCTGATGCCGTTGTTGTTCTGGCTGCATCAAACCGTGCCGCAGTCGGAAACCAGTAGGTATTTGTCTGCAATGCAGCGTGTTTTCAATGCCAACTCCATCTTCACGGAGGATACTGATCCGAGCTTGGTCAGTGGGTTGGACCTTATTCTGCGAGCGCTGTCAAATAACCCTTATTTCGACGGCTACGCTCACGGTAAGTTAGCCGGTGCGTTTCATTCGTTTCAACGCTATTTAGCCAATCTGGGCGAAGAGAATTACGCCAGTGAAAAATACGATTGGGATAACCGTGAAATGTTGGTCATTCCGGCCGGCCAATTCGAAAGCCTGTTGAGCTCCCAAACTCCACTGCCAAAACCCGATTACCATGCCATTCGGCTGATCTTGGCCTTGCTCAGGTATGGCCAAAGACAATTACAGTCTCCGCAACAGTTTTGCGAATTGCCGCCAACCGTAAACATCGAACTGGGCGACTATCTGGCCTTGGCATTATCCAATAAGCTGAATCTGGCCACCCCAGACCGCCTGGACGACATATTAACCGGCGACATCAACGGGCTATGCCAAAACGCCTGGGATGATTTTGAAAAACCGATGGAAACGGGATTGCTAGATAAAATCAAGCAACTGTTATTGAGAGGATTTGTTCGACAAGGTCCGCTGACGACAACCCACTATCGGAAGCCGGCTTCATGATCGCCATCCATGCCACCAAAAAGCTGTATGCAAAACTGCCAGCCCTAACCAGTGACCTGGTTCCGCTGGCGCTGCATCGAGGCTACACGACGACAATCCTTTAAGCCGTATTGTTGTGAATGGCTTGAATTTTCAGAGTCGGGTGGGGCATGATAACTAAAGCTAAATCATCAGCTACCTAAACAAAACCTTACTTAAGAGATTTATTGTCAAGCGCTCCAGAACACTCCAGTATCGGTCATCGCGCTATCCAACCTGAAACACCTTTACAGCCTGCCCCTTGTGATTTTTAACTTCCGCCATTGGCGGGAGTTGAATCACGCCGGCCAATTCCGAGCAAACAGCGCAAAGAGCCGGGCGAGTACCTGGCTTTTTTGTATCTGCAAGGCGTCGTTTTTTTAGCGAGTAACCCCGGCGTAACCCCAGAAAATAAAAAAGGCCTTCGATTTCTCGTAAGGCCTTAATTTATATGGAGCTGGTGATGGGACTCGAACCCGCGACCGGCTGATTACAAATCAGCTGCTCTACCAACTGAGCTACACCAGCATATTCTTATTCAGTTCTATCAACAAGCTCAACATACGCCATTGGAGCGTCGTCACCTGATCTAAAACCACATTTGATAATTCTTAGATAACCACCTTGTCTTTCTTTATAACGTGGTCCAAGTTCATTAAATAATTTAGTAACCGCGTCTCTATCACCTAACTTAGAAAAAACATTCCGTCTTTTTGCTACAGAATCTTCTTTAGACATAGTAATAAGAGGCTCTGCAATCATACGCAATTCTTTAGCTTTAGGCAAGGTAGTTTTAATTAACTCATGCTTAAATAAAGAACATGCCATATTACCGAATAAAGCTTTTCTATGGCTGCTATTTTTATTTAACTGTCTACCAGATTTACGATGTCTCATTTTAATTTGCCTTAAATTTAAATACCAATTTGGGATTGATCGACTAAGTTTTCAGGCGGCCAATTTTCTAATCTCATACCTAAAGATAAACCCTTAATTGCCAGTATATCTTTAATTTCAGTGAGTGATTTTTTGCCCAAATTAGGTGTTCTTAATAACTCAACTTCTGTTCTTTGAATCAGATCACCAATATAAAATATATTTTCAGCTTTAAGGCAATTTGCAGATCTTACAGTTAGCTCAAGATCATCGACTGGTCTTAATAATATAGGATCAAATGCTTCTTCTTCAATTAGATTTTCTTCTGGCGCTTGCTCTTTGACTTTTTCAAAATCAACAAAAACAGATAATTGATCGTGCAATATAGAAGCTGCTAATTTTATAACCGCCTCAGGATCAACTGTACCATTTGTTTCAAGCTCAATAACTAATCTATCGAGATTAGTTCGTTGCTCTACTCGTGTAGTTTCAACATGATAAGCAACCCTTACAATAGGACTAAAGGCAGCATCAACCATCAAAACACCAACCGGTGTATCATCTAACTGCTCTTTACGTACAGCGGCAGGGATATACCCACGGCCACGTTCTATTTTAACTTTAATATCTAACTGCTTTTCTTGTGTGAGATTGGCTATTACTAACGTGGGATTAATTATCTCAACATTTCCCGGAACATCAATGTCTGCAGCAGTAACTGAACCGACAATTGATTTGGAAAGAGTTAATGTAACCTCATCTTTACCATGCAAAACAACTGATAACTTTTTTAGGTTTAGTAGTATATCAATTACATCTTCCTGAACACCTTCAATAGTAGTGTATTCATGCAATACACCAGCTATCGACACTTCAGTTACAGCACAACCCGGAATCGAGGACAACATCACACGACGTAAAGCATTTCCAAGAGAATGCCCGTATCCACGCTCAAGTGGCTCAATGACTATTCTCGAGTGGTTTGTTGAATGACTAACTACTTCAACTAATTTAGGCTTTAATAAACCAGCAATAGAACTCTGCATATCTTAATCCAGATAATTACTTAGAATAGAGCTCAACAACCAACTGCTCATTAATCTCGGACCCCAAATCAACACGATCAGGTAGAGACTTAAAAACTCCATTCATTTCCTTTGAACTTACCTCAACCCATTGAGGAAAACCATACTGCTCAGCAACAGTCAAAGCTTCTTTTATTCGTTGTTGGCTTTTAGCTTTTTGTCGCAAGCTAATTATGTCACCAGCACTAACCTGATAAGAAGGTATATTAATTAAACTACCATTAACTAAAATAGCTTTGTGAGAAACTAATTGACGGGCTTCGGCACGTGTAGAAGCAAAACCCATTCGATAAACCACATTATCGAGACGTGACTCTAAAAAGTTTAAAAGATTTTGACCAGTTGCCCCTTTTTGTAAATCAGCAGCCTTGTAGTAATTTCTAAACTGTTTTTCAAGAACACCATAGATTCTACGGAGTCTTTGCTTAGCACGTAACTGAAGAGCATAATCTGAATTTCTAGTACGCTTAGCTCCATGTTGACCAGGCCTCTGATCTAGTTTACATTTAGCCTCAAGTGACTTACCTCTACTTTTTAGAAAAAGGTCAGTACCTTCTCTACGACTTAACTTACATACTGGTCCAATATATCTTGCCATTATTCTCTACTCCAAAAACCTTAAACACGACGCTTTTTAGGCGGGCGGCAGCCATTATGTGGAATAGGGGTAACATCCACAATATTAGAAATTTTAAATCCCATACTATTCAATGAACGTACAGCAGATTCTCTTCCTGGGCCAGGGCCTTTTATCATCACATCAAGATTCTTCATCCCATATTCTTGAGCAACAGAACCAGCTTTTTCAGCAGCGACTTGAGCTGCAAATGGTGTGCTTTTCCTAGATCCTCTAAAACCAGACCCACCGGATGTTGCCCATGAAAGAGCATTTCCTTTTCTGTCAGTTATAGTCACAATGGTATTATTGAATGATGCATGGACATGTGCGATTCCATCTGCCACTTCTTTTTTAATGCGTTTTTTTACTCGGTTTTGGGTAGCCATTAACTTGCCTATTTTTAAACTTTATTTTGTAACTGGTTTTCGTGGACCCTTACGAGTCCTTGCGTTTGTTCTAGTCCGTTGACCTCTCAAAGGCAAACCACGTCTATGTCTTATACCTCTATAGCAACCAAGATCCATTAAACGCTTGATGTTCATAGATACTTCACGACGCAAATCACCTTCCACCGTCATTGCAGAAATAACCTTACGGATAGATTCAAGCTGATCTTCACTCAACTCTTTGATCTTTACGGTAGTTAGTATGCCAACCTTAGCGCAGATGTCTCTTGCAGTCTGCCTTCCAATTCCATATATAGCAGTCAATGCAATTTCAGCATGTTTATGATCAGCTACGTTAATACCGGCTATACGAGCCATCCAGATACTCCTAAAGTTTTATTCTTAAGTTAATCGAGAATTATAACATTATTCAAAAAAAAAGAAACAAAATTAACCTTGACGCTGCTTGTGACGACCATCTTTACAAATAACTCGGACAACACCACTTCTTTTAATAATTTTGCAGTTTTTACAAATTGGCTTAATCGATGCACGTACTTTCACGGCTAACTCCTAAATAATATTTAATTCAATTTCTTTTTAAATTGGCTTTTTTCATCAAACTTTCATATTGCTGAGACATTAAATGGGTTTGCATTTGTGAAATGAAATCCATCACCACCACAACAATAATAAGGAGAGAGGTACCGCCAAAAGAGAATGGAACATTCCAATAGACTATTAGAAACTCCGGCAGCAAGCAAATAAGCGTAATGTATATAGCACCTATAAGCGTTAGACGAGTCATTACTTTGTCAATATATGCAGTCGTCTGTACACCTGGCCTTATTCCTGGTAGATATGCACCAGATTTCTTCAAATTTTCAGCTGTTTCCTTCGAATTAAAGACTAAAGCCGTATAGAAGAAACAGAAAAAAATGATAGCTAAAGCGTAAAACATCACATAAACAGGCTGTCCAGGCGATAGAATACTTGAAACATCTTGCAACCAAGCAAAACCTTCTACATTACCAAACCAACCAGCGATTGTAGCAGGAAAAAGAATAATACTTGAAGCAAAAATTGGCGGTATTACACCAGCCATGTTTAATTTCAACGGTAAAAAAGATGTTTGTCCCGCATAAACTTTATTACCTTGTTGACGCTTAGGATAATTAATCGTAATCCTTCTCTGAGCTCTTTCAACAAATACAACAATACCTGTTACTACAATAGAAATTGCGAACAATAAAACTATAAAGGCACCATTCATTTCACCAGTTCTAGCAAGCTCCAATGTGCCACCAATAGCAGACGGAAGACCCGAAACAATACCTGCAAAAATAATGAGAGATATACCATTACCAATGCCACGCTCAGTAACCTGCTCACCTAACCACATAAGGAACATCGTACCAGTTACTAATGTCAATGTTGTAACGAGGACAAATGCTATACCAGGATTTATTACAACTGCCATCCCCCCTGCAGATTGATTCTGGAGAGCAACAGAAATACCTATAGATTGAAATGTAGCCAACAACACAGTTGCATATCTTGTGTATTGCGTAATTTTACGACGTCCAGATTCGCCTTCTTTCTTCATTTGCTCCATTGCAGGAATCACTATGGTCATTAGCTGCATAATGATTGAAGCAGAAATATAGGGCATAATGCCCAATGCGAACAAACTTAGTCTCATCAAAGCACCACCGGAAAACATATTGAACATATCCAATATACTTCCGGATTGCTGAGCAAACATTGCAGCTAATGCATTTGGGTCTATTCCTGGAACTGGTATGTGGGCACCGACACGATAAACAACAAAGGCACCTAATACGAAAAGCAATCTGGCCTTTAGCTCACCAAATTGAAATTTACCAGCTGATACATCATATGCTTTTGTGCTCACTTATGCCTCAACATTACCACCAGCCGCTTCGATTAATTCTCGAGCACCAGCGGTTACAAAAATGCCTTTTAACTTAATAGCCTTTGATATGCTACCTGATCGTATCAGTTTAACTTTCTTTGAGAATACAGGAACAATATTGTTATCAATTAAAACTTGCAAATCGATTACATCAGCTTCTAAATTAGCAATTTCGTGCAATCTTATTTCAGCAGAGAATTTGCTCATCCTAGAAGTAAAACCGACTTTTGGAAGTCTTCTTTGAAGTGGCATTTGACCACCTTCAAATCCTACCTTATGAAAACCACCACTTCGAGCCTTTTGACCTTTATGACCTCTACCGCAGGTTTTTCCGTCAGTACAGCCGATACCCCGTCCAACACGTTTGGCTTTTTTCCGCGCACCATATGATGCTTGAATAGTATTAAGGTACATCAAATTTCCTCAACTTTTAACATGTATGCGATTTTGTTGATCATGCCCCGATTTTCAGGAGTATCAATAACTTCAACAGTTTGGCGAATCTTATGTAAGCCCAAACCTTTTAAACATTGTTGATGATTTTTTAAGCGCCCATTTTTGCTTTTAGTCATCATTACTCTTATTTTTTTAGCAACCATGGGAATTATCCTGTAATTTGTTCAACACTCAAACCACGTTTTGCAGCTATTTGCTTGGCATCATGCATTGATGTTAAGCCATTTATAGTTGCTCTTACAACATTGATAGGGTTATTTGTGCCAATACATTTTGCCAAAACATTATGTACACCAACAACTTCAAATACAGCTCTCATTGCCCCACCAGCAATAATCCCAGTACCTTCGGAAGCAGGCTGCATATAAACTTTTGCAGCGCCGGTAGAAGACATAATTGAATATTGTAAAGTCCCTTCTTTGAGACTGACTTTACGCATATTTTTTCTAGCCTGCTCCAGTGATTTTTGAATGGCAACAGGTACTTCACGAGCTTTTGAGACTCCGTACCCTACCCTTCCTTCACCATCGCCAACAACTGTTAAAGCTGCAAAGCCAAAAACTCTACCACCTTTAACCACTTTTGCCACACGTCTGACGTTAACAAGTTTTTCTTGTAAACCATCTGTACTACCTTGAGCTGGTGCCGTCGCCATTCTAATTCCCCTAAAACTTCAATCCAGCTTCGCGTGCAGCATCAGCTAATGCTTTAACGCGACCATGATATTTAAAACCTGAGCGATCAAACGCAACATCAGTTACGCCTGCAGCAATTGCTCTTTCAGCGATCTTTTTACCAACCTCAGATGCAGCATTTACATTGCTTGTGTTTTTTAAATTGCCTTTAATATCTACTTGAACAGTTGATGCAGATGCCAAGGTTACCCTACCATCAGCGCTTAAAACCTGAGCGTAGATATGCTGAGAAGTTCTATGAATCGTTAGTCTATTAACTTCTTGCTTTTTAATTTTGCAACGTAACTTCAAAGCTCTTTTTAATCTAGCGGACTTTTTATCCATCTGTTTACCTATTTTTTCTTGGCTTCTTTACGAGCTACATATTCATCAGCAATCCTAACCCCTTTTCCTTTGTAAGGCTCAGGCGGACGGAATGATCTAATTTCTGAAGCGACTTGACCTACCTTTTGTTTATCGCTTCCTTTAACATGTAATTCAGTCTGGGTTGGCAACTCAACTGTGACCCCATCTGGCACAGTATATTCAACCGGATTTGAATACCCAAGCGACAATGTCAGTAAATCACCTTTAACTTGGGCTCTATAACCGACACCTACTAATAGCATTTTTTTAACAAACCCCTCTGAGACACCGTGCACCATATTGTTAATCGATGCTCTTGCAGTACCTGCGAAGGCTTTTGAGTTTTTTGAGTTATGATCCCAAAGTATTTTAATTTGCTGCTGATCGATATCGAGTTTAATCGATTCATGGAGACTGAAGGTCAACTCACCCAATTTACCCTTAACTACCATACTATTACCATTGATATTGATATCAACACCAGTCGGTAAATTAATTGGAGCATTTGCTACTCTTGACATGTTATCTCCTTATACCTAGCAAACGGTACAAATCACTTCGCCACCATGACCGATTGCACGTGCAGCGCGATCTGTCATGACACCATTGGATGTAGAGACTATTGCTATACCCAATCCACCCAGTACTTTTGGCAATTCATCTTTGGATTTGTAAATTCTAAGACCAGGACGACTTACACGTTTAACGTTTTCAATAACGGGAACACCATTAAAATATTTTAACTCGACCGTCATTTCTAAATGATTACCATTCTGTTCTGATTTAAAATCAGTAATATAACCTTCTTCTTTCAAAACTTTTGCAATTGCCAGCTTCAATTTTGAAGAAGGCATTTTTACAGCTTTTTTACCAGCAGATTGACCATTTCTTATTCTGGTCAACATATCTGCTATCGGATCTGTCATACTCATTTATATTCTCCAAATACGTAAGAAACAGAATTACCAACTGGCCTTTGTTACACCAGGAACATCGCCACGCATTGTAGCTTCTCTCAATTTGTTCCGGCTTAAGCCAAATTTTCTGTAATAACCGTGAGGACGGCCAGTTAAGTTACAACGATTACGTAATCTAGATTTGCTAGAGTCTCTTGGTAATTTTTGTAATTGGAGTTGAGCACTTTCCTTTTCTTCAAAAGTTGTATTAGGCGACCTAATTACTGCCTTTAAAGCATCTCTTTTGGATTGATATTTTTTAATTAAATTGGCTCGTTTAACTTCTCGAGCAATCATTGATTTCTTAGCCATAATGCTGCTCCTAGTTTTTGAATGGGAAATTAAATTGTTTCAACAGTGCCAAACCTTCTTCATCTGTTTTAGCAGTTGTTGTTATACAAATATCCATTCCACGGAGTGCATCAATCTTATCGTAATCAATTTCAGGGAAAATAATTTGCTCTTTAATTCCCATCGAATAATTACCACGACCATCAAAACTTTTGGAGTTCATTCCTCTAAAGTCGCGAATACGGGGAATTGCTATAGTAATTAATCTATCAAAAAACTCATACATTTTAGCCCCGCGAAGCGTGACTTTACAACCAATCGGCATGTCATCACGTATTTTGAAACCTGCTATAGATTTTCTCGCTAGTGTAACAACTGCTTTTTGACCAGTTATCTTTTCCATATCTGCAACTGCAGATTGTAAAATCTTTTTGTCAGCAATGGCTTCACCTACACCCATATTCAAGGTGATTTTCGTTATTTTCGGCACTTGCATTATTGACTTATAATTAAATTGTTCCTGCATTGCTGGCACAATTTCACTTTTGTATTTTGTTTCTAATCTTGCCATAGCTATATTACCTTATAGACCAACAACATCATCAGTTGATTTAAAATATCTGACTTTTTTCCCGTCTTCCAGAATTCTAAACCCTACCCGATCAGCTTTTTTTGTCTTAGGATTGAATAAAGCCACGTTAGAAATATCGACAGGCATATCTTTACTAATAATACCACCGGATACTCCAATATTTGGATTTCCACGCTGGTGCTTCTTAACTGTATTGATACCCTCAACCAGAACTTTCCGATCGTCAATTATTTTGACAACCTTCCCTAGCTTACCTTTATCTTTACCTACAATAACGATTACTTCATCGCCATGTTTAATTTTTTGCATATTCGATACCCAATAATTAAAGAACTTCAGGAGCAAGTGAGATAATTTTCATAAATTTATCCCCTCTTAACTCTCTAGTTACTGGTCCAAAAATACGGGTACCTATTGGCTGAAGTTGGTTATTTAAAATAACGGCAGCATTCCCATCAAATCGAATAATTGAGCCATCAGCCCTACGAACACCTTTTCTTGTTCTGACAACTAGGGCGTTATAGACATCACCTTTTTTGACACGCGTTCTTGGCATTGCGTCTTTAACACTGACTTTAATAATATCGCCTATACCAGCATAGCGCCTATGAGAGCCACCTAATACTTTGATACACATGACCTTTTTTGCGCCACTATTATCGGCGACGTCAAGGCTAGTTTGCATCTGAATCATTTTAAATTCCCAACTAAATAGAAATGAATTATTTTTTAGTAGCTTCTAAAATTTCTACTAACTTGAATGTTTTGTTTTTTGATAAAGGGCGACAGGAAGTTATAGAAACCACATCACCTTCTTTACATATATTGTTTTCATCATGAACTAAAAACTTAGTTGACCGCTTGATATATTTACCGTAAACAGGATGTTTTACTAATCTTTCTACCAAAACAGCAGCTGTTTTATCCATTTTGTTACTAACAACCCGACCTATTACCGTGCGGACTCTTTCAGCTTTATCGTTCATTTTAAATTCTCGCCTTTTCACTTAAAACAGTATTGATACGAGCAATATCGCGTCTAACCTGCTTAACTTGACTCGACTTCACTAACTGGCCAGTACCTTTTTGCATTCTCAAATTGAATTGTTCACGTGCTAAATCCAAAAGATTAGACATCAACTCATCTTTCGATTTATTTCTTAATTCTGAAGCATTCATTACATTATTGTCCGTGCAGAAAATGTTGTTTTAACCGGAAGTTTAGCTGCTGCCAATTCAAACGCCTCACGCGCTAACTCTTCTGAAACCCCTTCAATCTCAAACAGCATCGTGCCCGGTTTTATTTGAGCAACCCAGTATTCTACACTACCTTTACCTTTACCCATACGTACTTCTAATGGTTTCTTAGTAATGGGTTTATCAGGAAAAATTCGTATCCAAATTTTTCCACCTCTTTTCACATGACGACTGATTGCCCTACGAGCGGCCTCGATTTGACGGGCCGTCATTCTACCACGACTTATCGATTTTAATCCATACTCGCCAAAACTTACTGAAGAACCTCTTAATGCTGTTCCGTTGTTTCTACCAGTATGTTGCTTTCGAAATTTTGTTCTTTTAGGCTGAAGCATTTTCTTGTTCCTTCAACTATTTTTTAGAGTCAGAGTTTAACGAAGCTGCATGGGCATCCATATCAAAGACTTCACCTTTGAAAATCCAAACCTTTATACCGATAATGCCGTATGTGGTTTTGGCTTCAGCTGTACCGTAATCAATATCTGCTCGCAATGTGTGCAATGGTACTCGACCTTCTCTATACCACTCAGTACGCGCTATCTCAGCGCCATTTAAACGCCCAGCCACAGTAATCTTTATACCTTCAGCGCCTAATCGCATTGTATTAGTCACAGCTCTTTTCATTGCTCTTCGGTACATGATACGTTTCTCTAGTTGTTGAGCGATACTTTCAGCAACTAAATATGCGTCTAATTCAGGCTTTCTTATCTCTTCCACATTAAGCTGGACTGGCACACCCATCATGGCCGAAATATCTTGTCTTAGGACATCAATATCTTCACCCTTTTTGCCAATAACAATACCCGGCCTTGCAGTGTGTACTGTAATGTTTGCATTATTAGCCGGCCGATTTATCTGAACGCGACTAACAGATGCATGTGCAAGCTTTTTCTTGATATATTCGCGAACCTTCAGATCTTGTAACAGAAGTACAGGGTAATTCTGGCTATTTGCATACCATCTTGAAGTCCAATCTTTTACAATCCCGAGACGTATGCCCGTGGGATGAACCTTTTGACCCATTTTCTACCTCTATTAGCTTTCTGCTACTTTAATTGTTATGTGACAAGTTCTTTTCAGAATGTGATTAGCTCTACCTTTAGCTCTGGCACTGATTCGCTTCATAACTCTGCCTTCATTCACATAAACTGTTGATACTTTCAACTCGTCCACGTCCGCACTTTCGTTGTGCTCTGCATTTGCAATAGCAGATTCAAGAATTTTTTTAATAATAGCTGCAGCTTTTTTTGAACTAAAATTTAAAATATTTAAAGCTTTTTCAACGGGCAAACCGCGAATTTGATCACCGACTAATCTTGCTTTTTGTGCAGATAGAGGTGCATTACTTAATTTAGCTGAAATTTCCACATCCCCCCCTTATCTAGATTTTTTATCAATAATGTGGCCTTTATAAGTTCTTGTCGGTGAAAACTCACCTAACTTATGACCAACCATATTTTCTGAAATCAGAACTGGAATGTGCTGCTTGCCATTGTGCACAGCTATGGTCAAGCCCAACATATCCGGGCTAATCATCGATCTTCTTGACCAAGTTTTAATCGGTTTCCGGTTATTTGCTCTCACTGCTTCTTCAACTTTCTTTAGCAGGTGATGATCAATAAATGGACCTTTTTTAATTGAACGCGGCACGTGTAATACCTCTTATTTTTTATTACGGCGTCTAACAATCATATTGTTAGTACGTTTATTTTTGCGTGTTTTGTACCCTTTAGTAGGCGTACCCCATGGTGAAACTGGATGTCTACCACCTGATGTTCTACCTTCACCACCACCATGCGGGTGATCGACAGGATTCATAGCGACACCCCGAACAGTTGGGCGGACACCCCTCCATCTTTTCGCTCCAGCCTTACCTAATGAAATCAGGTTATGCTCAGAGTTTGATACTTCGCCTACAACACCTTTACAATCCGATGGAACTTTGCGCATTTCACCTGAACGTAAACGAATAGTTACATAAGCTCCATCTTTTGCAACAAGTTGAACTGATGTTCCAGCACTTCTGGCAATTTGCGCACCTTTTCCAGGTTTCAATTCAACACAGTGAATTGTTGTACCCAATGGCATATTACGTAATGGCATACAGTTACCAGGCTTTACCGGTGTCGTTTCTGAACTAAGTATTTCCTGACCAATAACTATACCTTTTGGTGCAATTATATATCTACGTTCGCCATCCTTGAAAAGAACCAATGCTATGTTAGCCGTTCTATTTGGGTCGTATTCAATTCTTTCTACAACAGCCGGGATTTCAAGTTTGTTGCGTTTAAAATCAATAATACGGTAGAACTTTTTATGACCACCGCCTATGTGACGAGTCGTGATTCTGCCTGTATTGTTACGACCACCAGATTTGTTATTTTTCTCTAGTAGTTGCGCAAATGGCTTACCCTTATGCAAATCATTATTTTGTACACGCACTACAAACCGAGAACCCGCAGATGTCGGTTTAGATTTTAGAATAGCCATGCTTTTCTACCGCTCCTATTGATCTTAAATCTTAAGCTGTTGCTAATTCAATATTGTGTCCAGACTGTAATTTGACGTATGCCTTTTTCCAGTCTGATCTTTTACCTAATGTACGCCCAAAGCGTTTTACCTTGCCCTTTACATTCAGAACGTGCACTGACTCTACTTTGACATCAAACATCATCTCAACTGCATTTTTAATTTGAAGCTTTGTCGCTGTCTTTGCGACTTTAAAAACGAATTGGTTGCTTGTATCAGCTACTGTTGCACTTTTCTCTGACACTATCGGCGCTGTCAAAATGCTGGCTAACTTGATTTTTTCAATATTCATGCTAAACGCTCCTCAATTTGCTTCAGTGCTGCTGTTGTTGCAATTACTTTATCAGCTGACACTAAAGAAACAGGATCAACACTTGTCGGTGTTACAACTGCAATGTACGGTAAGTTTCGCGCTGCAAGAATTAAATTTTCATTTAAATCTTCAATTACTACCAAAATACGCTTAGCATCAATATCTTTAATTTTTTTCAAAAATTCTTTTGTTTTAGGCGTTGATGGCAAAATATCATCACAAATTGCTATTCTGTCTTGCCTAACCAATTCGGAAAATATTGATCTAATGCCAACCTTATACATTTTTTTATTCAGTTTTTGATCAAATGATCTCGGTACTGCTGCAAAGTTAACACCACCTGTCCGCCAAATTGGACTGCGCGTTGTTCCAGCACGTGCACGACCTGTTCCTTTTTGTCTAAATGGCTTAGCACCACCACCACTTACAGCAGAGCGATTTTTCTGTGCTTTTGTGCCAGCTCGGGCAGCTGCCATATATTTAACGACTAACTGATGCACTAACGTTTCATTAAAATCTTGTCCGAAAACAGCCTCAGAAACATCCAATGCTGATCCGGTATTACTGATTGCAGGTATTTGCAGACTCATAACTTAACCTTTGTTTATCAATTTGACTGCAGGGGTAATTATGACATCACCACCCTTTGCGCCTGGAACAGCACCTTTAACTAAAATCAAGTTACGTTCAACATCAATCGAATGTATTGTTAGATTTTGAACGGTAGTCTTTACATTACCCATTTGACCACACATTTTTTTGCCTTTGAAAACCCGGCCTGGTGTTTGATTCATACCGTTAGACCCTGGCACTCGGTGAGATCTTGAGTTACCGTGTGTTGCGTCTTGTGTTCTAAAGTTATGTCGCTTAACAGTACCGGCAAAACCCTTACCTATGCTATTACCAGCAACATCAACCACTTGGCCAGCTTCAAATACGTTAACAGTCAATTCTGAACCGGCAGATAATTCAACGCCTTCGTCTTTATTTAATCTGAATTCCCACAGGCCACGGCCAGCAGTGACATTTGCTGCTGCATAGTGACCAGCCATGGCTTTATTTACTTTCGAAGATTTAACATCACCAGCAGCAACTTGAACAGCACGATAACCATCTGTTTCAAGACTTTTTACTTGAATCACCCGGTTTGAATCAACGTGCAAAACTGTTACTGGTACTGAAGTACCATCTTCACAAAAAATTCGGGTCATACCACATTTACGACCAACAAGACCTATTGACATCTGCCAATTCCTCTAAATATTTCTAGCTTTTATTTAAGCTTAATTTGAACATCAACCCCAGCTGCAAGATCCAGTTTCATCAATGCATCCACGGTTTTATCGGTTGGCTCAACAATATCGAGCATCCGTTTGTAAGTTCTTAACTCATACTGATCACGAGCATCTTTATTAACGTGCGGTGATATCAGTATGGTGAAGCGTTCTTTGCGTGTAGGCAGCGGAATTGGCCCTTTGACTTGGGCACCGGTCCTTTTTGCTGTCTCAACAATTTCACCCGCCGATTGATCAATCAACTTATGATCGAAAGCTTTCAATTGGATACGGATAGTTTGATTAGCCATTTTAATTACTCAATGATTGAAGCAACAACGCCCGCACCAACGGTACGACCACCTTCACGAATCGCGAAGCGTAAACCGTCTTCCATCGCAATGGGTGCGATCAATTTT
Organism: Methylomonas sp.; assembly: GCA_002928965.1. Classification (GTDB taxonomy): domain Bacteria; phylum Pseudomonadota; class Gammaproteobacteria; order Methylococcales; family Methylomonadaceae; genus Methylomonas. The sequence continues at coordinate 120 of PERU01000012.1, read as the reverse complement.
ACTGTGACAGCAATGTTGTCACCCGGCATTACCATTTCAACGCCTTCTGGCAACTCTACCGCACCTGTTACGTCGGTAGTTCTGAAATAGAACTGTGGACGATAACCATTGAAGAATGGC
>PERU01000011.1 GCA_002928965.1 Methylomonas sp. | reverse complement strand
ATGGTCATAAATAACTTCCCGGAATTCTGCTTATTCCGAATCACACGATTCTTGCTCCCCTCTTTGATAAAGAGGGGTTGGGGGAGATTTTTTAATAAATCCCCCTCGATCCCCCTTTTTTAAAGGGGGAAGTTATTTGTAGAGAAATCCTTAGTCAAAAATCGTCATCTCGGCAGCGCCTGCCCCCGGCTTGAACGGGGGCAGGCGCTGCCGAGATGACGATGTTGCTGGAGCATCTTTATCATCAGGAAGCGTTTTGTTAATGATAGGCCTAGATGTCGGGGGATTCAAATCCTGACCAGGATCGTAAAAAAAATCGCCCTCAAACTCTGAGGGCGGTTCTCATGAAACGTTTACTAAGTCGTGAAATACGATGGGCTGCAGGATGTACAGTCCATCCACAACACTAAGGAGTTGTAAGTATATCGGTTGCCAAAACAATTTCCGTATTGTCGATACCTGTCAGTTTGATCAACAAATCGCCGTCCCCGTTATTTTGGAACACATAGGTATCGGCACCAAATTCAAAAGCGCTGGTTTCAGCTTCGCCGGTTGTCAAAATTCTGGCGACGGCGACCCATTCGTCCAGTTCATTGATGACGGCTGGTTCGCTGACAGTAATAAAGCCGTTGGCAACCGTGGCGGTTACAGAGGTAGTGAGACCGGTATCCTTGGCGGCCATCGTCACGTTGACGGCGTCGGCAGTGTTGGCGCGTATAGTGGGCGTATTACCCACCAAATCCAGCTTATCCACTCCAGTGGTAAAGTCGGTAATGGTGTCGAAGTTTTTGGATAGAGCGGCATCGCCGGTGTTGGAATCACCCGCGGCAAATACAAAGGTGTCTTTGCCGGCGCCCCCCGTCATGACGTCCAGGCCTTTGTCGCCGGTGATGATGTCGTCCGCGTCGGTACCGATGATGGTGTTACTGTCGTCGTTGCCGTTGATTTCAACCGTAGCGTTGGCGGTACTAAAAGCCACTTCGTCATCGGCGGCATAAATGGATTTAGTAAACACCAAGCCGGATAAGTCCACTGTTTCCGTGCCGGTCACATTCACCACCAATGTCGCACCCGCAGTATCGGTGGCATTGATCTGCAATGTCGAGCCGTCTAGCTGTGTGCCGGAGAAAGTAGCCTCGGCGGCACCTGTAATGACCATGTACTCGATGCCGGTGATGGTTTGTGCCGCTGAGAAGTCGGTGCTTGTAACAACGGAAATTCTGTCGGTACCAGTGCCGCCATCGATAATTTCGCCACTGACCACTTGTTCCGTTGCCGTAATGCCGTCAAAAACAAAGGTATCGTTACCCGCACCACCACGCATTTCATCCGCGCCCTTACCGCCTGTAATGACCTGATTGCCGTCGCCGGCTTTGATGATGTCGGCGGGATCTGTACCGGTTATCGTCAGGCCCGCCGTTGCGGTGCCATTGACAAAGGTAAAGCCGCCTGCTTGTAAAATTGGTTCCAGATGCGTGAGTTGAGTCGCGCTCAAATCGCCACGCCGATTGTTGATCAAAAAGGTCATTTGATTAGGGGTGAGTGCATCCAATTGCCCCAAGCTGAACGCTTGCAGTTTTGCATCGCTCAAGTTGGCTTCGGTGAGTTGTACCTCGGTCAATTTGGCTACCTGCGCCACCGTTAATGCCGGGATTTGCCCGACGCCCAAGGCTTGAATCTGTGCGCCTGTTAATGAGCCGATGGCGTTGACGTTAATTGCCGCAACCTGGGCATTGGTCAGTGCGGTAATTTCCGCAGTCGGTATTTGGCCGATTTGGGTCGAGGTAAGGCCGCCGATTTGTGCCGCGGTCATGTCGTGTATATCCGCATCCGATGCCCCTGTCAATGCCGCTAATTGTGGCGCCGTCAGTTTTGCTACTTGTCCTGACGTCAATGCCTGTAGTTGTTCAATCGTCAGCTCGTTCAACTGCGCGACGGACAAAGAAGGGATATCATCCACGGAAATGGCAGCAATTTGTGCCGGTGTCATCGATGCAATCACAGCGGCGTCGATAGCCGCAATTTGTGTAGCAGTCATTGTGGCGATTTGTGCAGGCAGGAAACGATTGATTTGATCCTCAGTCAAAGCGCCAATTTGGGTGACGGTCAGATTTCCAATTTGCGTATCGGTCAGTGCTTTTAATTGCGCACTGCTCAATTTTGCCACCTGCCCTACGCTTAAGGCTGCAATATTGCTGGTTAAGCTGCCCAAGGCCAAGCTGCCGGTGTAATCGGCATTAAACGCCGCCAGTTGACTGGTTGATAGGTTATTCAAGTTGGCCGCAGTGATTTTTTCGATTTGCACTGGGGATAGTGCGCCAATTTGCGCCGGGGTCAGTGCCTGCAGTTGTGCAACCGACAAGTTCTGCATATGAGTGGCTGTCAAACCGGGTATGTCGACAACTGCGATAGCCTTGATTTGATCTGCTGTCAAAGCCGTTACCTGTGCCACGCTCAGATTTTGAATCTGATCAGTACTTAAGGCTACGATTTGCGCAGCGGTCAAGGAGGTGATTTGTGAGGTGCCGCTGACTAGTGTGCTGGTTAATGCATGAACCTGCGCGGTGCTTAGGGCTCCAATCTGATCCGGACTCAACGCCCGCAAGGTGTCAGACGTCAGACCCTTGATGGCGTCTGTTGTCATCTCTTTCAAGCTATTTGCAGTTAAAGCCTTGATTTGAATATCGTCGATCAAGGCGGTTTGCACGACATCCAGCGCTTTGACCTGGGCTGCGGTCAAGACCGCTATTTGGGAAGTGGTCAAGGCGGCAACCTGATTGCCTGTCAGCACATCGATCTGTGCCGTTGTCAGGGCGGAAACATCGGCGACCGCGATTGCCTGGATTTGGAAGGTGGTCAAATAGCCAATTTGTGTAGCTGACAATGCGGCGATTTGTATGCCTGTCAAACCGGCGATTTGGCCGGTTGTCCCCAAGGTCAAGGCTTTGATTTGCGCTTCAGTCAAGGCACCGATTTGTTCCAGTGTCAGTGATTGCAGTTGTGCTGACGTCATTTTAACCAAAGCGGATGTAGTCAAACTGGCCAAAGCCGTGGCTTTAACAGCGGCCAGAATACTGGGTTCTACAACATCATTTGTCGCTGAATTATCCGTTTTGAAAAAGCCGATCTGTTCCGCGGTGATTGCCGCCACTTGTGTGGGGGTGAGCTCGGCTGCTTGGGCTGGGCTTAAGGCCTCGATTTGTGCCTGTGTGAGAGCGGCAATTTGTGGGGCTTCCAACTCGGCAATTTGCTCGACTTGCAATTTAGCGAAATTCGCACCGGAAATGGCTTTTATTTGATCGGGTGTCAGAGCTGACAAATGGTTATCGCTCAAGTTGACCAACTGGCTGGAGGTAAGCTGACCAATCTGAGTCGAGGTCAACTTGCTGAATTTTGTAGCAGGGTCCAGTGCCGCGATTTGATCGTTGGTCAGCGCCGCGATTTGGCCGTTGGTGAGTTTTTCCAATACCGAGGTGGATAAGGCTGCCAGTGCTGCCGGTGTAATCGCCGCCAAATCGGTAGGCTGAAAATAAGCAATCTGGGTCGCGGTAAATTCTGCCATTTGATTATTGGTCAAAGAGGCTGTTTGGGCGGGCAAGAAAGCCTCTATTTGGGTTTGATCCATTGCCTTGATTTGGGCTGGTAGCAATTCGGCTATTTGTTCCAGACGCAATGCCGCGATGTCTTCAACCTGCAGTGCTTTGAATTGGCTGCTGGTTAGAGCGGCTATTTGCGCGGGGGTCATGTTGCGTACTTGTGCCGACGTCAGACCTTGGATTTGTTCGGTCGTCAAAATCGCAATTTGAGAGCTGGGATCCAAGGCAGCAATTTGGCTGGTGGACAACTGAGCTATCTGGTTCTCGTTTATGTTAGCTGTAGCTATATCATCTACAGCAACCAATGAACGCAAGGCTTGGGCGGTCAAGCCTGAAATAGCGCTGGTACTGATGGCGGCCAATTGGTCGCTATCCAGCGCAGCAAGTTGCTCGGCGGTAACGGCACCTAACTGGCTGTTATTGAGTTGTCCGATCTGGGCTGCGGTCAGGTCGTCAAACTTGTCGCTTAAGGCTTTGATTTGTCCGCTACTGAGCGCCTGTATCTGAGCATCGGTCAGTTTTTGCAATTGGGTGTCGGTTAAAAATCCGACTTGTTGTGAGGACAGCTGGCCGAGTTGCGTCACTGTCAAAGCCCGGATTTGGGTGGTGGTTAATAACGCCAATTGGCTGGCATCGAGCGTTGACAATTGCAGTGCGGACAACGATGCAATTTGTGAAGTAGTCAAGGCCTGGATTTGCGCCTGCGAAGTAATGGCATCGATCTGCGAGGTGGTCAACACATCCAGGAATTGGCCTGCATTGGCAGGGTCTGCGATCCTTACGCTGAGTTTGGATAAGTCGCCAGTTTCCATCACCGCAATTTGTTCCGGTTTCAAGGCTTGTAATTGGGTGCTGGTCAGGTTTTGCACCTGGGTCGATGTCAGGGCGATGACTTGCGCATCGGTTAAGGCGGCGATTTGTTCGCCGCTCAATAACCTGATCTGGTCAGTGGTGAAATCGTCTATCACCGAGGCGGAAATGGCCTTGATTTGGTTGACGCTGAGCGCGCCGATTTGGCCGGCAGTAAGTGCTTTGACTTGAGAAGCGGATAGACTGGCGATCTGGCCGTTTTCAACTGCGCTGAGTGCAGCAATTTGTGGTGCAGTTAAGGCGGCAATTTGCTCTGCGCTCATGGCGCCAATTTGTCCAACGCTCAATGACTTAACGAAATCCAATGGCAGGGCGGCAACGGTAGCTGGACTCAAACTGCTGATCAAGTCTTGCGTCAGGGCCGCGATGTCTTCGGCTTCCATGGCGGCTATTTGGCTGCCGCTAAGCGCAGCCATTTGATTAGCTGTCAAAGAAGCCGCTTGTTGAACGGTCAAGGCCTGAATTTGTTCGTTGGTCAAGCTGGCTATGGCGGCCGGTGTTATATTCGCCAGAGCGCCGGTAGGGCCGGTAGTTAGCGCTGCAAAGGTTGCTGGTTGCAGTTTGGCTACCTGAGCCGGACTGAGTTGAGCTGCGTTGACAGCGCTGAATGCGGCAGCCTGAGTGGTTGTCAATGCCTGGATCAATCCACCGGTATCGGCCGTTGTCAAGGCTATGATTTGCGTGGTGGTGAGGTTTTGAATCACCGTGGTCGACAGATTGGCAAAATCCTCGGCTTCCATACTGACTAATTGTGTAGTGCTGAGTTTGCTGACCTGAGTGGAGGTCAAAGATGCCGCTTGGGCAATAGTCAATCTGGGAATTTGCAGTGTGGTTAAGGCTGCAACTTGGCTGGTGGTTAAAGCAGCGATTTGGCCTGTGGTGACGATCACGTCATCAGCTGTGCCTAAAATATTATCGGTACCTGCGCCAAAAGTGTTGGCTGTCAATCGTGAGATTTGCGAGGTCGTTAACGCGGCAATGCTGGCCGTTGTCAGACCGGCTATCGCCGTGCTGGAAATGTTGTCGATCACGCTGGGCTGCAATCTTGCAGCCTGGGCGGGCGTCATGGCCCTCAGTTGATTAAAAGTAAAGCCTTCGGCCTGTATATCGGTCAAGGTCGATATCTGCAGGGTGGTTAGGGCTGCAATCTGGGCGGTGGATAGGGCGGCTACTTGGCTTTCTTGCAGTTCCAATATTTGTGAGGTTGTCATGGCAGACAACACAGTTGTGGTAATACCGGGGATGGCAGTCGCTAGAATTTCATCAAAATTGCCGGCTGTAATCAGGCTGGTCAACTGCGGCAAGCTTATTCTTGACATTTGACTGCTGGTTAATGCTGCTACTTGGCTGGCGTCGAGTTCGAATAATTGAGCAGGCGTCAGTGCGGCAATTTGCAAGGAGGTTAGTGCGGCTATCTGTGAGCCGCTGAGGCTTTTTAATTCTGCGGCAGTTAATGTGGCAACCAATGTGGGGGCCAAGCCAGTGAGCGCTGCGGCGGATAACTTGGATACTTCCGTGCCGCCGACAGTATTGGTGTCGGAACCTGCGTCTCTAAATATCGCAAACTGTGCAGGTGTTAATGCGGCAACTTGGGTGGATGTCAGCGAGCCGAGTGCATTGTTGGTGGTATCGGTAACCAGCGCCGCGATTTGGCCTTGGTTGGTGGGTAACGAATCCAAGGCTCTAATTTGTGCAGCGGACAAGCCGGCAATTTGTGCAGGTGTCAACGCTTGTATCTGTGCAGGAGTCAAAGCTTGGATAATGCCGGTAGCTAGGCCGGAGATGCTAGTGGGCGCCAGCGATGTTAGCTCGGCGGCATCAATGGATTTAAATTGCGCTGGAGTCAAAGCCGCCAATTGTGCAGCAGTGAGCGCGCCGACTTGTGTCGGGGTTAAAGCTTGTATCTGACCGGTAGTCAGAACGGTTGTGCCATCTGCGTCAAAAGTGCTTGCGCTCAAAGCAGCCAGTTGGGGAATGGTCAGCGCGGCTATTTGCTGAGGGGTCAAAGCGGCAATATCAGCATTGCTGAGGCTTTGCAATATAGTTGTGGACAAGCCTCTGATGGCGGCCGTGGAAATGTCTTTAAGATCGGTGTAAGCCGTTTCAGAGTTTTCATCCGCTAAAAGTGCAGCAAACTGTCCTGTATTGTTGGTATCTGTGTTCAATGCGCCAATTTGTGTTGCGGTCAAAGCCTTGATTTGGTCAGTGCTTAACCAGCCGATTTGGGTCGGAGTCAAGGCTCTAATTTGGTTTACATTGAGTGCGGCGATTTGGCCTGAGGTCAGAGCCGCGAATTGATTGACATCCAACGCTTGCAAAACTGTGGTTGTGAAACCACTGATGGCGCCGGCTGGAATATTATCGATGATTGATGGGCTTAAGAAGGGGATTTGCTCGACTGTGATAGCGGCTAATTGAATGGCTTTAAGTGCTGCGGCTTGCGTCGCGGTCAGGCTGTTGAGTTGACCTTCAGTGATGCCGACGGTACCTGAATCATCTGAAGTGCCTGTGGTCAGTGCGGCAATTTGTGCGGGTGTTAATGCGCCAATCGCAGCAGCCGACAAGTTTGAAAAGTCGTTTAACTGCATGGCCTTCAATTGGGTGGCTGGCAACGTAGACACTTGGGCTGCAGTTAATTTTGCGGCTTGATCAACGGTTAAGGCCTGGATTTGGGTGGTGCTCAAACTGCTGAAGGCTGCAGTGCTGATGCCGCTAACCGCATCCGCTGTCAAGGCGGCAAAAGTTGGTGTGGCTAGATTGGCGAATTGTGCTGGGGTTAAAGCGCCTAATTGCGCTTTGGTCAAGCCGGGGGCCTGGGTGGCGGTGATGGCGCCTAATTGGGTATTGTTCAATGCCAGAATAGAAGCATTGGTCAAGCCTGAAATGGCGGATGGACTGATTTCAGCAAAGTCGGTGGCATCCAGCTTGGCCAGTTGGGCGGCGGTCATCGCCTGCAATTGGGTGGCGGTCAGGCCGGCGATCTGGCCGGTTGCGGTGATCGCACCACCACCGTCGACGGTATTGTTTTTCAGAAAATCGATTTGATTGGCAGTCAATGCAGCAAATTGTGCGCCGGTCAGAGCGGCTAGTTGGTCGTTGCCAAGTGCTTGAATTTGAGCTTCAGTCAAAACCGCAATCGCCGCGTTACTTAAGCCTTTGATAGCCGCGGTGGTGCCGGTGCTGGATAATCGGGCCAAATCAGCTGGTTCCATTTTGGCGACTTGGGCCGCGCTAAGGGCTCTGACTTGTGCTTGGCTCAGGGCAGCGACTTGGTCGCCTGTCAATGCTTCGATTTGGGTATCGTCGCCGTCACCCGAAATAACTGTGGTTCTGAGCGCAGCAATGGCTGTTGTGCTTAAGTTGGTGATCGCATTGGTCGACATGGCCGCTAGATCCGCCGCGTTCATGGCGCCAATCTGGCTGGCGCTGATCACTCTCGCTTGCGCAATGGTTATCGAGGCCGCTTGATTGGGATCCAGTGCAGTGATTTGCGCAGGGGTTAGTGCGCTGATCTGACTGGTTGTCAGAGTGGCCAGTTGACCGGTCGGGCCTGTGGTCAGGGCTTGTACCTGCGCTGCAGTCAGTGCGGTAATTGCGGCTGCGGTCAAGCCTTGCAGTGCGCCCGTAGCGCCGGTGGTCAAGGCTGCGAAGCTGTCTATATCCACTAATCTGATTTGGCTGGCGCTGAATATCTTGGCTTGGGCGTTGGTAATCGCTGCGGCTTGTTCTTCCGTCAAGGCGGCGATTTGATCGTTAGTCAGGCTGGCGATTTGACCGCTGGCGCCGGCAGTCAGCGCTTTGATTTGAGTGGTGGTCAAGGCGTCGAAGGTTGCCGGAATAATGGCCTGTAACTGGGCGACTGTAAATTTGGATATTTGCGCTGTTGTGAAAGCTTGTAGTTGTGTTTCTGTCAGAACAGCTATTTGAGCCGGGGTGATGCCGCCTAACTGTGTCGTAGTCAGGCCCTCAAGTATGTCTGCTGATAGGCTGTCAAATGCGGTTGTAGACAATGTGCCGATTTGAGTCGATGTTAACTTGGCTGCTTGCGCGGTTGTTAGTGCGGCCACTTGGGCATCGTTCAATGCGGCGAGTTGAGTGGGGGTTAGCGCGACTATTTCGGTGGTTGTTAATGCTTGAATTGCATCAGTGTTAAGGGTGGTAATGTCTGTGGTTGTGGTGATGGCCATGAGAGGATTCCTTGGTTAATTTGAATTTGTTTTGGGCAAAAGCAGGGGCTTATGTGTGTGTTTCGGTCGATTTTGGGAAATCTTTAGCAGGCTTAAGCTGTTTAGAGGTAAATAAAGCCGTCTTTGAGAAATTTATAACAGTTTTTTGGTAATAAAAGCCGGTTGTATTTCACGTTTACAATAAGTACGTTAGCAGGGTTATAAATTGTTCTGAAAGTTGCTGGTTTTGATTGTCGAACAATTTGATCTTGTGGAAGGGTGGGCTCATGGTCTTTGTCGGTAGTACATTCCAGCTTAACCGTTTAAGATAGGCGGCACTTTAGTGGGGATTTTGCCCATTCCGTTTTTGCCTGTTTCGATCTAAATTTTTTCATGAATTCAATTCCAAAATCAGATCTACTGGAGGCTTTGACGCTGTGCAAAGGTGCGTTTATTTCCGCAGCTGGTTTCAGTTTGGTGATCAATATTTTGCAACTGGTGCCCACTATTTATATGTTGCAGGTGTTCGACCGCGTTGTACCAACCGGAAACCTGGATACATTAGGTTTGATGACGTTAGTACTGATGGTACTTTTTATAACTCAGGGTGTATTGGAATGGGTGCGTTCGCAAATTTTGGTGCGGGTCAGTACCCGGTTGGAAGTACTGCTGAATGAACGGTTGTTTAAGGTGGCTTATAAATTGGCGCTATATTCCAGCGGTCAGAGAGCCAGTACTCAACCGTTGGATGATTTGACAGGTTTGCGGCAGTTTTTAACCGGCAGTGGTTTGTTTGCTTTTTTTGATGCGCCTTGGGTGCCGATTTACTTGGCTGTGATGTTTCTATTTCATCCATGGTATGGTTGGGTAGGTGTGGCTACGGCAATTTTACTGATTGTGATTGCTTATATTCAGGAAAAAGCCACGAATACTTTACTGAACGACGCTAATAATCTGGCCATGGCCGGTCGCAATTTGGTCAACAAAAACTTGCGCAATGCCGAAGTAATTGATTCGATGGGAATGTTGCCTAATATCCAAGATCGCTGGTTGGGCAGCATGGATAAGGTGTTGGCTTTGCAAGCGATTGCCAGTTCACGGGCAGGCGTTATCAACGCATTTTCCAAATTGACCCGTATGTCTTCCCAGTCTTTGATTTTGGCTGTTGGTGCTTATCTGGTAATCGGCAACGAAATCAGCTCCGGGTTGATGATGGCGGGTTCCATCTTATTGGGGCGAGCGCTTGCCCCAATCGATATGGTAATCGGGTCATGGAAAAGTTTTATCAGTGCGCGTGGGCAGTTCAAACGTTTAAATGATCTGTTGACGCAAATGCCTGCCGGGCATCAAAAAATGAGTTTGCCCGATCCTCAAGGGGCTTTCAAACTGGAATTAGCCACAGTGGTGCCGCCTGGAGCCAAGACGCCGGTTATCAAGGACATTACCATGTCCATTGTTAAAGGTGATGTGCTTGGCATTATCGGACCCAGCGGTGCGGGAAAGTCAACTTTCGCACGGGCTTTATTGGGTATTTGGCCCACTTCCAGTGGCAGAATCAGATTGGATGGCGCCGAAATTTACAATATGAATCGAGATGAATTAGGGCCGTTTCTTGGCTATTTGCCGCAAGATATTGAACTGTTTGAGGGTACCATCAGTGAAAATATTGCCCGTTTCGGTGTAGTGGTTTCCGAAAAGGTGGTCGAGGCGGCACGTATGGCAGATGTGCATGAATTAATTTTATGTTTGCCGGATGGTTATGACACCTATATAGGTGCCAATGGTATTAATTTGTCCGGTGGGCAGCGGCAACGAATTGGTTTGGCCAGGGCGTTATACGGAAATCCGGTAGTAGTGGTTCTTGACGAGCCCAATTCGAACCTGGATGAGCAAGGCGAATTAGCATTGGCGCGCGCCATTCAACGTTTGAAAGCCAAACAGACTACGGTCATTGTGATCACGCATCGGAATAACGTTTTGGCAAATGTCGACAAGCTTTTGGTGCTTAAGGAGGGACAATTATCCGTGTATGGTCCACGTGATCAGGTATTGGCGCACTTGCAAAAAGCAGTTCAACAATCTGCACAGCCGGTAAGCAATGCAACACCCCCTCCTCCTGCGGCTTCAAATTAGCGGTTGTGTGTCTCATTATGAAGAATTTCGCCATGCGCATGCCTGAAATTAAGCCTGTTCAGCTATTTACCGATGACAAGCCTATCCGTAATGTCGGGATTGCGATGTTGTTATTTACCTTTGGTATTTTGGGCGTGTGGAGTTTTTTTGCACCTCTGGATAGCGCAGCGGTTGCGCCTGGTTTTGTGGTGGTTAAATCCTTAAAAAGGACTGTACAGCACCATGATGGTGGCATTGTGGGGGAAATGTTAATCAAAGAAGGCGATTTGGTAGCGGATAATCAAGTATTGATCAAACTGGATGATACTGAGCTTAAAGCCGGCCTGGAAATGCTCCGCAGCCAGCAGATTACCTTAACAGCGCAATTAGCGCGCTTGGATGCCGAGCGTAACCGTAAACCGCTGGTAAGCTATCCTGACAACTTGGTCGATGATTCGGATTTAAGAGTTTTGGAAGCCAAGCATGGCGAGAATGAAGTATTTATTTCCAGGAAGAATGCTCATGAAGGAGAAATTGGCGTTTTAAAACAACGGATAAACCAGTTGAGCACCAGAATCATGGGTTTGCAAGCCCAAAAAGGGAGCAAGCAACAATTGACCGTGTCTTATCAAGAAGAGTTGATGGAATTAAAGGAACTGATCGCCGAAGGGTTTGCCAGAAAGCAAAGGTTACGAGATGTAGAGAGAAGTTTGGCAACTTTCAGCGGAGAAATTGCCAATCTCTCAGCCGAAATTGCGGGTGATGAGGTGCAGATTGGCGAAGCTAGATTACAAACTTTGCAATTGGAAAAGCGCTTTCAGGAGCAGGTCGCACAAAAATTGGGAGAGGTACAAACTCAACTTTATGATGTGAATCAACGCATGCTCGTAAACAGGGATAAATTGATGAGAACAGAAATCAAGGCTCCCTCGGCTGGCAGGGTTTTGGCGCTGACTGTACATCATGCGGGCGGCGTTATTTCAGCCGGCAGGCCCATCATGGATATTGTGCCTCAGGACGAAGAATTGATTGTCAGCGCCCAAGTCTCGGTGATGGACATCGATCGGGTGCATGAGGGGTTGTTGGCTGAGGTGAGATTCAGTTCGTTTAAACAAGCGCAGATTCCTAAACTGTACGGTAAATTGGTTAGTTTGTCGGCGGACCGTTTGACCGATGAGCGAAGTGGTGCATCGTATTACCAAGCGCAAATAGAATTGACCACCGATAGCTACGGCAAGTTGGGGGATGTTGAAATTTTGCCTGGGATGCCTGCGGAAGTCTTGATCAATACAGGTGAGAGAACCGCGTTTGAATATTTCATGCAACCCATTAGTATCGCATTTGCTCGCGCTTTCACGGAAGACTGATTAGTTGCTAATTATGTTTAGGTTGCTGCTATTGGTGTTGATGGCATTGGATGTTGCAGAAGTATCTGCGGCAGATTTGCTGACTGTTTATCAACAGGCACTAGAATCTGATCCCTCATTAAAAAATGCCGCGCTAAAAGTTGAAATGGGGGGCGCACAGAAGAAGCAGGCAATTGGTGAAATGCTCCCGCAGGTGACTGCAAATGCCAATTGGTCTGAAAATGAGCAAAAAAGCATTGGTTTGTCGGGTTCAGCGACTAGCAACTATCCGGGGACTCGTTACACAGTGTCAGTCAGTCAGCCTTTAATTGATTTTGCGAAATTTTGGAATTGGCGGCGAGCAACCGAGGTTGAGCATCAATATGAATCAGAGAATCTTGAAGCTCAGCATGCGTTGTTACAAAATGTGGTAGAAAGATATTTTGAAGTGTTGGCCGCGGAAGACCAGTTGTCGTTGTTTCAAAAAGAACTATCTGCTACCGGGACACGTTTGGAGCAGATTAAAACCTTATTCGACCGGCAGTTGGTCGAAATTACCGAGCTTTATGACGTGGAGGCTAGACTGGATCAATTGAGTGCCAGTGTCATTGAGGCTGAAACACTTTTGAATAAGGCTAAGGAAAGTCTAAAAGAGCTTACCAATCAAACGCCGGACGGACTGTTCAGGTTACGTGAGGATCTTGAGTTCAGCGTGCTGGATGGCTCACTGGAGGATTGGATTGCGGTCGCCAAAAGCGAGAACCCTATGTTGGCTGCACAATTGAGCGCTATTGCCGCAGCTGATGATGAGGTCGATATGCAAAAATCCAGGCATTTGCCTGTGGTTGATTTGCAATTTAACTATTTCGATTCTGATACTGGTTTTCAGAGCAGTAGAACACCAAAGACACAAGTGCAGGTGGCGGCAATCAATCTGACTGTTCCCATATTTAATGGTGGAGTGACTTTACAACGGACTTACGAAGCTCAACATCGCTTGGCAATGGTCAAAAACGAAAATGAAGCGAAGGTTAGGGCGCTGATTAAAGAAACCAGCGATGCTTTTTTAAGTTCAAATGCGGGTGTTAAACGTATTACGGCGTCTCAAAGAGCATTACTGTCAGCGCAAAAGTCCCTTGAAGCCAAAGAAAAAAGCTTTAGATATGGTTTGGAAACCATCAGTGAAGTGTTGGATGCACAGCAAACCGAATTTAAAACAAAAAGGGAACTGTCTTTGGCAAAGTATAATTTTATTAAAAACAGAGTCAGATTTCTGCGAGCTATCGGTTTGATTTCCATTGAAAATTTACAGGAAATTAACGGTTGGTTATTACCTGTATAACGATGCACTCATACTGTGAATAAAATATCGAAACATTATCTGGTCGGCATCGATTTAGGCACTACCCATACCGTAGTGGCCTATTCCTCAGTCAACGATCCTGAGAAAAACATTTATTTATTTGAAATCCCGCAACTGATTGCGCCCGGTGAAGTAGCCGACAGATCTTTGCTACCCTCGGTTCGTTATCATCCGGCAATAGGCGAGTTGAGTGCGGACAGTGGGTTTTTAAATACTGAAGACGGGGCAATATTGGGCGAAGCGGCGCGGATATTGGGCGCCAAAACCCAGGGACGCTTGGTCACCAGTGCCAAAAGCTGGCTGTCGCATACCGCTGTCGATCACACCGCCGCCATTTTGCCTTGGGGTAGTGATGAGTCGGTGTTTAAAGTATCGCCTTTGGATGCCAGCGCCAGTTACCTGCAACATGTTCGGACGGTGTGGGAGCAACGTTTCCCCAGCGCGCCTTTGTCGCAACAAGATTTGGTGATCACCGTTCCCGCTTCATTCGATGAATCTGCCCGCTCATTGACGCTGGAAGCCGCCAAAATCGCCGGTTTACCGCATGTGCGGTTGTTGGAAGAACCGCAGGCGGTAGTTTACGACTGGTTGCGCCGACATGCCGGCAGCGTTGGACAAAGTCTGGGCGATAGTCGTTTATTGTTGGTGTGCGATGTGGGCGGGGGCACTACCGATTTAACCTTGATTAAAGTCGAGCATGGCGAGGGAGAGCCCAAACTGACCCGCATCGGTGTCGGCGATCATTTGATGTTGGGTGGCGACAATATCGATCTGGCGTTGGCGCATCTGGCTGAAAGTCGCTTGCGGAGTGATGATAAAAAGTTGTCAACGGCAGACTTGTCGCAATTGCTGGAACAATGTCGTGTGGCCAAGGAGCGTTTATTGGCTGATGATGCGCCGGAACAGGTGGTTGTGACTTTGCTGGGCGCTGGCTCGAAACTGATAGGCGGCACACGCAGTACCTCTTTGAGCCGGGAAGACGTCACAAAAATCGCACTGGACGGTTTCCTGCCGTTGTCGTCTCTGCAGGAGGTGCCTGACAGAAAGCGCAGTGGCGTGGTTGAATTTGGCCTGCCTTACGCTGCAGAGCCCGCCATCAGCAAGCATATCGCCGCCTTTTTGCAATTGCATACTCAGGCCGCGAAACAGGCGTTGGCAGCGGATGCTATCGTACCGGATGCCTTATTATTGAATGGTGGCGTGTTTCGTAGCCAGACCATGGTGCAGCGCGTGCTGGCGCTATTGGCGAATTGGCGCGGCGGCCATAAACCCTTGTTGTTGGATAATCGTCATCCGGAGTTGTCGGTGGCGTATGGTGCCGTCAGTTACGCCATGGCCCGGCAGGATAAAAAACTTAAGATTGGTGGCGGCGCGGCCCGTAGCTATTTCCTGCAAATCGATACTCAAAAGGGTCAGGATACAGTTCGGCAAGGTGTATCCATTTTGCCCAAGGGCAGCGAAGAAGGCCACGAGATTTTATTGAACGACCGGCAGTTTGCCTTGCGGGTTGGTCAGCCGGTGCGGTTTCATTTGTGGTCCAGCAGCGGCGACGGCGATTATCCACCCGGCGCCTTGGTAGAGATGGACGACGAGCGATTTCACAGTCTGCCCCCCTTGGCGGTGGCTTTTGGAGGTGAGCAAAAGGCCGAAGTCGTCGTGCAATTGATGGCAACCTATACCGAAGTCGGCACCCTGCAATTGCAATGCGTGGCAGTCAACGATGCCAGTCAGCGCTGGGATGTGGAGTTTCAAATCCGTAAAAAAGCCCGGGTTGGCGTCAGTGCGGAATTACCCGCGCAATTACCGCAGGCCTTGGCGAAAATTCAGGCCGTATTCGGCACCAAATCCAAGCAAATCGAGCCACAAGCGGTTAAAACCCTGCGAGCCGATCTGGAGAAAATCCTGGCAGCGCCGCGTGGCGAGTGGCAGACCCCATTATTGCGGGAATTGTTCGGTGCACTGCTGGAAGGCGGCAAATACAGGCGCCGTAGCGAACAGCACGAACGCTTGTGGCTGAGTTTAAGCGGCTATTGTCTGCGCCCCGGTTTCGGTTACCCTTTGGACGATTGGCGGGTTGAACAACTGTGGAAGCTGTATCCGGAAGGGCTACAGTTCGTCAACGAAAAGCAGAACTGGACCGAATGGTGGACACTCTGGCGGCGGGTGGCCGGCGGATTGAACGCCGAGGCGCAACAACGCATATTTAAGGACATCGCTAAATTCATCAATCCGGCCGCAGCCCGTCAGGCCGGCGTGGCCAAGCAACTGGCGGTGCGTGGGTGCGAAGACATGGTGCGGCTGGCGGCGGCGCTGGAGAGACTGCCGGTTGCCGACAAAATCCAATTGGGCGGCTGGCTGCTGAAACGGCTGGAAAAAGCCGGCGAACCGGATTCCAGCTGGTGGGCGTTAGGCCGGATCGGCGGGCGGATTTTATTTCACGGCAACAGCCACGATGTGATTGCACCGTCTATTGTGGCGGACTGGTTGGCGCAATTGTTGAAAACGGACTGGAAAAAACAGCCGCAAGCCGGTTTTGCCGCCACCCTGCTGGCAAGGCGCTGCGACGATAGAGCCCGTGATATTGACGATGACTTACGTCTGCAAGTATTGGATAAGCTCAAACAAGCCAAGGCCGCTGTATCCTGGCAGGATATGGTAGCCGAATACAAACAGCTGGACGAAAGTCAGGAGAAACAGCTATTCGGCGAGGCCTTACCGCCGGGGTTGCGGTTGCTTTAGCTTGTGGTCAAGTCTGCTTTTCGCACTTCAAATTTCCGCCGCCTGCTCTTTTGATATGCTCATTAAAAAGTTCATCTGTTTGATCTAAAGGATATGAGTGTAAATAATTTCCCTGTTTCGGCTGATAAGGATTTTTCCGTTCTTTCGGAGGACGGACGCGGAAATACGGGTTCACGCCGCGAAACCGTTTATGCTACTGCTTTGCTTTGCTTTGCTCAGCACGAACGGTTTGGCGTGAACAGTTGTTCTGGACGTTATGTGCAAGCAAATCCCAACCTACCTGCGAGACAGCTTTTTTAAAATGGAATAAACCATGACTGAACCGAGTCCGAATGAGATTATGGCGGCCTACGCTGCCAATGCCGTTAATTTTGCACACAGCCATTTTGGCATATCACTGGATTACACAGTTGAGAGCATTGAACAAGTCGAAACACTTGCCAACAGACTGTTTCATACCCGCCCAAAAGGATTTATTGCAAAGCTGTTTCGCAAAGAACCATCCGAAAACGATGTACAAAATGTTTGTAAAATGCTGGGCAGTTATATAGGCGAGGTTTATCGTCAGAGCAAGGGAGGTGAGTGGCAGATTAACCAAGAACATCAGGCTATCGGCTTGTTAGTAGGTGAAACCTGGATTTTTCCTCTAGCCAAAGTTCTCAAGCGTATTACGCATGGCAAAAAAGAGGACCTGACTGAGTACTTTGCTGAAATCCTGGAATAGGATTCGCGTTTATCAGAGACAGGGCGTCAGCCCTCCCGGAAGGAGAGGGCGCATCATATCAAGCTAACAAATTCACCAAAATCTGTTCATAAATTCGGCTCAAAACGTCCAAATCCTCAAGGTCAATATGCTCATTCACTTTATGAATGCTGGCATTCAGCGGCCCCAGCTCTATTACCTGCGCGCCGGTGGGCGCTACAAAACGACCATCGGAGGTGCCGCCGCCGGTATCGTCTAAAGTCTCGAAGCCGCATACGGTTTTGATGGCTGCATGCGTGGCTTCGATTAACTCGCCTTGCGAAGTTAAAAATGGATTGCCGGATAAGCGCCACTGTAAATCGTATTTAAAACCGAATGGGTCCAGAATTGCCTGCGTGCGAGCTTTGATCGTCGCCTCATCCAGTTCGGTGCAAAAACGCAGATTGAATTGCGCTTCCAGCTGACCGGGAATGATGTTTTCCGCACCGGTGCCGCTGTTGATGTTGGATACCTGCAAGCGGGTGGGCGGGAAAAACGCATTGCCATGGTCCCAAACCTCTTCCGTCAAGGCTTTTAAGGCGGGCGCAAAGGTATGGATGGGATTTTCCGCCAGCTCCGGATACGCCACATGACCTTGAATACCCAACACAGTTAATTTGGCGCATAAAGAACCCCGGCGGCCAACACGAATGACATCACCGATTTTTTTATCGCTGGACGGCTCGCCCACCAGACACCAATCGATTTTTTCCTGACGTTGCTCCAAAACCTGTATTACCTTAACGACCCCGTGGGTGGCCGCACCCTCCTCATCGCTGGTCATCATGATGGCTATCGAGCCATTATGTTGCGGATGCTTGGCTATAAAACGCTCTACCGCAGTCATGAATGCCGCAATGCCGCCTTTCATGTCCGCAGCACCCCTGCCATAGAGTTTGCCATCGCGAATGGTCGGTTCAAACGGCGGCGAGTCCCATTTTTCCAACGGTCCGGTGGGGACAACATCGGTGTGGCCTAAAAATACAAACAATGGTGCATGTTGCCCACGGCGCAGCCATAGATTTTGAGTGTCGGCAAAATGCAGGCGCTCATCGATAAAACCTAATGGCGTTAAGCGTGCGGCCAATAAATCCTGACAACCGGCGTCGATAGGGGTGACTGATTCACGACGAATCAGCTCATTTAATAAGGCAAGGGTTTCGCTCATAGGGCTTTTGTATAAGTGTCTGGGTTAAAACCGACCAAAAGTTGCTCACCAATTGCAACGATGGGGCGTTTTAGTAAAGTAGGATTGCTCAATATCAACTGCTGAGCTTTTTCGGCGGTTAAATTCTGTTTTTGCGCATCATCCAACTGTCGCCAGCTGGTGCTGCGCTGATTCAAAATGGCGTCAATACCCAATTGCTCAACAAAAATCTCTAGCAATTCTGCGGATAAACCTTCGACGCGATAATCATGAAAAGCATAAACAATAGGTTGTGCATCCAGCCAGCTACGGGCTTTTTTCACACTGTCACAGTTTTTGATGCCGTACAGCGTGATCAGAACGGGATTTGTCATTGCGCGGAGGGTGTTTAAAAAGCACTCATTTTACTGTGAAAGCCGGGGGATGTGTGATGCGCCATGCTGCCATTTTCGCCATGGTGGTTAAGGTGTCAGTTCGATAAAATTCAAACAGATGAAGCATGAAACTGATGCCGGCTTTTCCACATGCCTGTGGGTACTTTTTCAAAGGGGGCGTTATGTCTGGCGAAATCCTTACCATTTATACCCGCAGGGGCATAAATCCTGATATTCGAATCCCCCTTTATCTAAGGGGGACGTTGTTGGCGAAATTCTTATTTCAGCAAGCCCTGCAACAAACCATTCAATTTGTGCACAAACGCCGCAGGATCATCTAGTTGGCCGCCTTCGCTTAATATGGCTTGATCGAACAAAATATGGCCGATGTCCGCAAAGCGGGTGTCGTCCTGTTCATTTTTCAGAGATTGCACGATGGCGTGATCGGGATTGATCTCGAAAATCGGTTTGCTGCCACCCATGCCGAACATGTTGGCGGCTTGGCCGGCTTCTTTCATGATCCGTTCCATGTGCAGGCTCATATCGTAAACGCCGGTTACCAGACAGGCGGGGGAGTCGGTTAACCGGTGGCTGACGCGCACTTCGCTGACTTTGTCTTTCAGTACCTCCTGAAGTTGCTTCAACACGGATTCAAAGTCTTTGCTGACTTCTTCCTGGTGTTTTTTCTCTTCTTCGGTATCGAATTTTTCCAGGTCCAGTTCGCCTTTGGCGATGGATTGCAGGTGTTTTTCGTCGAACTCGGTCAGGCTGGAGACCATCCACTCGTCGATGCGGTCGGTCAACAGCAACACTTCGATGCCTTTTTTGCGGAACACTTCCAGGTGTGGGCTGCTTTTGGCCGCGGCGAAGCTGTCGGCGGTGATGTAGTAGATTTTTTCCTGGCCTTCTTTCATGCGGCTGACGTAATCGGTCAGTGACACAGTTTGAGTTTTGTCGTCGGTGTGAGTCGACGAGAAGCGCAGCAAGCTGGCGACGCGATCTTTGTTTTTGTGATCTTCGATCGGGCCTTCTTTGATCACGTTACCGAACTGTTCCCAGAATTTTTGGTAGTTCTCGGCGTGGTTTTCAGCCAAATCTTCCAGCATGCCCAGTACTTTTTTCACAGCGCCGGCTTTGATGTTGCTGATTTGCTTGCTTTGTTGCAGGATTTCGCGGGATACGTTCAGTGGCAAACTGTCGGCATCGATCACGCCACGAATGAAACGCAGGTAGCGAGGCATCAATTGTTCTGCGTCATCGGTAATGAAGACTTTTTTGATGTACAGTTTGACGCCGTGTTTGGCATCGCGGTCCCACAAATCAAATGGTGCGCGGCCCGGTACGTAAAGCAATAAAGTGTATTCGTTGGTGCCTTCGACTTTGCTATGCACGTGAGTCAGTGGATCCTGGAAGTCGTGACCGACGTGTTTGTAAAACTCGTTGTATTGTTCGGCGCTGATGTCGTCCTTGTTTTTAGTCCATAAGGCGGATGCACTGTTGACGGTTTCGTCTTCGACGCGTGCTGGTGCTGTTTCATTGCCTTCATCGTCTTTTTCCGCAGGAATGTCTTTGCTCATGATCACTGGCAAAGAAATGTGGTCGGAATATTTTTTGATGATGGAGCGCAGTTTCCAGCTGTTGGCGAATTCTTCCTCGCCTTCTTTTAAGTGCAGCACAATTTCAGTACCGCGACCGGCTTTTTCGATGGACTCGATGGTGTAGTCGCCTTCGCCGCTCGATTCCCAGCGTACACCTTCATCGTGTGCGGCACCGGCTTTACGGGTAGTCAAGGTGACTTTGTCGGCAACGATGAAAGCAGAATAAAATCCCACACCAAATTGGCCGATCAGTTCGCTGTCTTTGGCTTGGTCGCCAGTGAGTCTTTCGAAGAACTGCTTGGTGCCGGATTTGGCGATGGTGCCAATATGTTCCTGCACTTCTTCTCGGCTCATACCGATGCCGTTATCGGTGACGGTGATGGTTTTTTTGGCTTCGTCGAAATCAACGCGGATTTTCAACTCGCTATCGCCTTCATACAGGCTGTCATTGGCCAGTGCTTCAAAACGCAATTTATCAGCAGCGTCGGAGGCGTTGGAGATCAATTCGCGCAGGAAAATCTCTTTGTTGCTGTACAAAGAATGAATCATCAAATGCAGCAGATGCTTCACTTCGGTTTGAAAACCCAAGGTTTCTTTTTTTGCTTCAACAGTCATAGTGGTACTCGTGAAAGTTAAAAAATAGGACTTTCGTGAGTTGGGGGTAGGCGTTTAACTTTTCAAGTCAATAGCTGAAAAAACTTGTCATGTTAAGAATGGGATTGAAATCTATGATGAAATATGTGTTGAAACTTTATAGTTAACCCTGCACTGGTTTAGACTGAAGCGATGATCGAAACGGAGGGATGTAAAATTTCAAATTTTGATTGTTCAAGTATTCTGTTTCTGAACGAACGCCATGAACTCTGCTGCCGGCATGGGTTTGGCAAAGAACCAGCCTTGGCCCAACTTGACGCCTTGAGCTAGCAGATAGTGCATTTGGTATTCATGCTCGATGCCCTCGGCAATCAATTCATAACGCATACTGCTAGCGATATTTACAATATGTTCAATCAAACCGCTACTGGTGGTGGCTGAATCTATAGAGTCGATGAAGGCTTTATCAATTTTCAGATAGTCCAACGGAAAACGCTGTAGATAACTCAGGCTGGAATAGCCAGTGCCAAAGTCATCCAGCGCGATTTTAGCCCCTTGATTGCGTAAGCCTTGAATGATTTTCTTGCCTACTTGGCAATGTTTCGGCATCAAAGTGTGTTCTGTAATCTCGTAGATAATTTGTTGGTGTGGAATTTGCCTGAACAATAGCGCTTCGCTCACCCAGTTTTTGCCATCCTCACCTAAATCCAATGGGCTTAAATTCAAACTAATATGAATGTCTGGATGCTGAACCAGAAAATCGCCCAGCTCGGTATCAATATGGTCGATCAGCCATTGGGTAATGTAACGGATCATGCCGTTTTGCTCGGCAATCAGAATAAATACCAACGGCGGAATTAAACCCTTACCTGGATGTTGCCAGCGGATTAGCGCCTCTGCACCAACACAGCGATTATTCACCATGTCCATCAAGGGTTGATAATGGATGCAAAACTGATTGTTCTCAATGGCCTGCCAGAGTTCATGCTGAAGCAGGCTTGAATTGTTGCGATTTCTTTTCAGTAGCAGTCCAAGTGTCAGCGACATCACGCCACCGATAAGCAACAAAGCAAATGCATCTCGCCACCAGTTGCGAAAAATGAATGCGGGTGTGGCAGAGACTACCGCGTAGATCGGATAATCGGCAGACTTGTATATTGAAAACAGATTGCCGTTATAATACTGCACGTGAGCGGCAGTTTCGGATAGGGGCGGGAGAGTTTGTTCGGACATCGAGCCTAAACTGATCACGGTTTTGCCATCCTCACGAACCAACAGCACGTCGCTGATTTCACCTAGCCGCACATAGTCATGAAACTCGGCAAAAATGTCAGGATCGATCAGGGCGTTGACATAACTGTTAGCGTTAACTCGGTAATTGACCAGAATGGATTTCCCACCCTGCAGGGTAGGCATAGGTGGCACCAAGGCAATTTCACCGTCATTTTCTGCAATGGCCGTTTGTTCCAGAGTGGTGATGTCTACCGGCGGCTCAAACAGTTTTACGTCATTGCACATCAGCTTTTGGTCGTTGATGATGCCGATTTCCCTGATAAACATGACTTTAAACACCTTGTCGCGCATGAACTCAATGGCATCCAAATCACACTGTGCGGAGGTTTTTTCGGCTATTTGTTTCAGATTGGCCTGGGTGACTTTGAGGATGTTATCTGCTCGCCTTGCCGTCGCATTCGCCAGAAAGGACATTTCATGCGCTATACGTGTCTCAATCCAAAAATAGGAGCCAACCAACATCAAAACTTCCGGTAATAGTGCCAAGAAGAGCATGATCGTTAGTTCATATCTTAAAAAGACTCGATCAATCGGCTTTCTTCCTTGGGGTTTACGCATAAGGTCAGATCGGGATGGTGATTAAACTACTAAAAAACACAAGATTGCCACAAAACTGCTAATAGCTGTTGGTTTTTAAGCTTTGCGTTTAACGTCTACTACATTGCCTAGCTGACTGATGCGTCCCAGCACCTGGCTTAACTGCGCGGTGTTTTCTATCTGGATTTGCATGGTCAGAGTTGCCGACTGGTCGGCATGGGTTTTTAACGCGGCATCGGTAATCTGTACTTTTGCATAATGAAGCAATTGCGACACTTCGATCAACAGGTTTTGGGCATGCAAGGCTTCTATGACAATGGGTACGCTGTGTTGCGCTTTGTGGCTGCCACTCCATTCTGCTTTAACTAATTGCGATGTTTGCTCGGCTGTCAGATGTCGAATGTTTTCGCAGTCTTGACGATGGATAGTAATGCCTCGACGGTGAGAAATATAACCGATAATCTCGTCACCTTTTACTGGCGAACAGCAATGCGCCAGCGTGGTTACCACGTTATCCATGTCCGCCACGGTGATGCTGGATTTGCTGTCCGTTTTGGGCGATGACAACTTGAAAGTCATTGGCGCCAGTTCGGGGATTTTTAAGGCATTGGCTAATTGCCTGCTATTAATGTCACCGCGGCCCAGGGCTTGATAGAGGTGATCAATATCCTGCACTTTAAAGTGCTTGAGCAAATCGTTGAAATCGATGTGCTTGACCCCAAGCCGTTTGCTTTCCTTATCCAGCAAAGCCTTGCCGGTGGCGATGTTGTCGCTGAATTCCTGCTGTTTGAACCAGCTTTTGACTTTGCTGATGCCGCGCGGGGTTTTTAAATAGCCCAGATTGGGATCCAGCCAGTTGTGGCTGGGCTGACCATTTTTGACGGTAATGATTTCCACCTGTTCGCCGGAGCACAGGGTATAGGTCAGCGGTTTGATTTGGCCGTTGACCTTGGCGCCACGGCAGCTGTGGCCGACTTCGGTATGAATGGCATAGGCAAAGTCCAGTGGAGTGGCGCCTTTGATCAAATCCACCAGTTGACCTTTGGGCGTCAGAACAAACACCCGGTCAGAAAACAGCTCGGTATGAAAGCTTTCCAGCAAATTGTCGTTGCCGCGTTCTTCCAATAACAACCGTAACGAGGTAATGTTTTTTTCGGAAGCGGCATTGTGTTTGCCACCCTCTTTATAGCGCCAGTGCGCGGCCACTCCCAACTCGGCAAATTCATGCATGCTGCGGGTGCGAATCTGGATTTCGATACGATTGCCTTGCTTATCCAACACTACGGTATGCAAGGATTGGTAGCCGTTTTCCTTGGGATTGGCGATGTAATCGTCGAATTCCTTGGGGATGTATTGCCATTTGCTGTGAGCCAGTCCCAGGACGGTATAGCAGGCGCTGACATCCTCTACGATGACCCGCACTGCCAGCAGGTCGTAAAGTTCATCAATCGCCAATTTTTTGCGGCGCATTTTGCACCAGATGCTGTAGATGTGTTTTGGGCGGCCATAGATTTTGGCTTTGAGCGCGTGGTCATGCAGTGTGTGGCGTAATTCATGTAAAAACGTATCGATACAGGCTTCTCGTTCAACCCGCTTGTCGGCCAGGGATTTTGCAATGTCCCGGTAACGATCCGGCTCCAGATAGCGAAATGCCAGATCTTCAAGTTCCCATTTGAATTGGTTGATACCCAAACGATTGGCTAGCGGCGCATAAATGTCCAGCGTTTCCCTGGCGATGAATGTGCGGATTTCCAGCTGTTCCTGGTTTAAATTGCGCAGACGCTGAATTCGGTAAGCCAGTTTGATCAGAACCGCGCGCACGTCCTGGGTCATGGCCAGCAGCATGCGCCGCAGGATTTCGGTCTGGTTTGGCTGGTTGGCCATCTCGGCATTGTAAATGGAGACTTTGTTAAGCCAATTTACGTCTTTGACCAGAGCTGTAACCACCAAGCCGAATTCGGTTGTGAGCGTGTCCTCGGTCAGATGGTCTTCCAGGCGCGAGTCACTCAGTACCGCCGCTAAAATGGTGTCGAGATCAATGTGCACTGCTGTCAAAATGCTGGCTACATCAATGCCTTTGGGGCGCTTGCCGAGATGGGCTTGTTTGCAGCTGGCTTGTTCGACAAGCGCCAACGCTTTGTCAACTAAGATAAGGTCGGATTCCGATAGGTCAGGGAACAGAGATTGGGCGATGCAAGCGGTGTTATCCATGCATAAATTGTAGAGCAGAATTGGTTAATGTTGGGGGGTTAGTTGAGCAACTGTTTGACCATCATAAGGATTTGGCTGCAAATAACGCCCAGAATTTTGGTCGTACCAAAGCGAGGTTTTCTCGCCCCTCTTTCAAAGAGAGGTGCTGGGGGCGATTCTTCAAATAAATCCCCTTCGGCTCACTCGCTTCCCTCGCCCCCTTTTTCAAAGCAGGAAGTTGTTTTATTGCGAAATCCTAAGCAAATTTATGGGCAGGGTAAAAAGCAAAAAGGCGTGGTCATTTTTCCATGACCACGCCTGCGGGGTGCTGATTTTAAAACCGGTTCTTAAAAACCATTCGGCCTGATTTGGTTTAAGTAAATGGACAGTTATGAGGCTGTGCGTCCGGATTCGACAGTAATTTTCAGTTTGGAGCCGGGTTTAACATTGGCGCTGTTTTTAGGCACGTTATTCCATTTGCGCAAGTCGGTGACATTGACTTTAAACTTTTTGGAAATTTGTGCCAAGCTGTCGCCCGGTTTTACGGTATAGCTGATTTGTTTAACGCCCTGATGGGCGATGGATGCCACTTGCACATTGCCGCCGGTCTTTTTGATGGTCAGTTTCTGACCGGGCTTCAAAGCGGATTTGCTGTTCAGTTTATTCCAGTTAAGGATATCGTCTTTATCGACAGCAAACTTTTTGGATAGGGAGGTTAAGGTATCACCTTTCTTAATGGTGTATTCCTGTTTGGTCACGCTAACTCGCGGCTGCGGCGCAGCTTTAGGTTCCGCTGCTGGCAATGAGGCCACCGCAGTTTGATCGTGACCTTTGATGGATTTATAAGACATCGGAATCAACAAGGTTTTGCCTTGCTCAACGTCACTACTATCCAAGTGGTTAACTTCTTGAATCTGTTCAACCGTGGTGTGATGGGCTTGAGCAATCGTTCTCAGGCTTTCTTTGCTGCCGACGGTGTGATGCTCCCATTTAATACGTTGGTGATGCGGCAATTCTGCAAGCTTTTCTTTGAACGTATCGGCTTTTTCGACGGGGATCAACAAATGGTGAGGGCCGTTTGGTGCAGTGCTCCAGCGATTGTAAGCCGGGTTTAACTTTAAAAAGTCATCCAGAGGGGTTTGAGCCATTTCAGCGGCTTTGCCTAGATCAATTTGTGACTTCGCATCGACCAGTTCGAAATAAGGTTCGTCAGCAATATTGTGCAGATTGATATTGTATTTTTCAGGGTTGGCAAAAATTTTGGCGATGGCCAACAGTCTGGGAACGTAGGCAGAGGTCTCGTTGTTCAAGTCCAGTGACCAGAAGTCTGTCGGTTGGCCTCGGCTGATGTTTTTGTCTACAGCGTGTCTGATGTTACCTTTGCCGGCATTATATGAAGCCAACGCCAACAGCCAATCGTTGTTGAACTCTTCGCTGAGTTGTTTCAGAAACTTGGTGGCGGCTTGAGTTGATTCGATAACATCGCGACGACCGTCATACCAGCTGTTTTGCTCAAGACCGTAAAGTCGACCGGTTGGTGGAATAAACTGCCACAGTCCGGATGCTTGGGCGGGTGATTCCGCGTCCGGTCGGAAAGCGCTTTCTACAATCGGTAGCAAAGCCATCTCACCTGGGATGTTTTTGGCTTCAATTTCGTTCAGTATAAAAAACAGATACGGTTCGGCGCGTTGCTGAACTCGGCTTAAATATTCAGGGTTTTTCAGGTAAAAGTTTACTTCGCGATCAATCCTGGCATTATCCATTTCAGGTAATGCGTAAAGTGACAGCATGCGATCCCAAACTGTGGCGTGTTCTTTTGATTCGCTATCGCCCTCTTTGGCAATGCGGAGTTTGCCGCTATGACCGCGGGTGAAAACAGAAAATTTGCTGCCTAAAGATTGCGACAACGTGTCTTTGTGCGCAGTTTGACTACAACCGGTTGCCAATAAGAGAGGCAGCAAATAGGACAGATGTCGAGCCGATTTTTTGGAAATTGAGCGAGCCATTGTCTTTACTCTTAAAATCAAAAAATTAGATGCTACCATGGCTTTGCCGATTAAGCCAACAATCAATCCCTTATGAGTTAGAGATCGATGAAAAGAAAATTTTTATTTGCGCTGTATCAGACGCCGCGTGGCAAGTTGTTACAGTCTATGGAAGCGAAATATCTGAAGCGCTGCATTACTGTGAGTTGTAAGCAAAATCAGTTGCAGATCGGTGGTCTGGGTTGGGAAAACGAATTTATCG
Organism: Methylomonas sp.; assembly: GCA_002928965.1. Lineage (GTDB taxonomy): Bacteria > Pseudomonadota > Gammaproteobacteria > Methylococcales > Methylomonadaceae > Methylomonas. Next base: position 74,723 of record PERU01000011.1, on the reverse strand, counting down.
ATTGTTCGCTGTATCAAAATTATCTGATTGTTGACGGTAAAGGCTTGGGAACTACTGCGGCTTTGAAAGTGAATGCCAAAGCTTACAGTTTGCCGATTCAGACCGAATCTATGGATTTAGTGATTATTCCGCACATGCTGGAATTTGATGCGCATCGTTTCCGCACCATGCGTGAAGTGCATCGAGTCTTAAAGCCGGGGGGTGAATTGGTGATTTTGAATTTCAGCCCTATAAGTGTTTACGTGCGTTTCCAGTTTTTGTGGGATAAAAAATTCGGTGAATCCTGGCGAGCGCATTTCATCACCCGACTCCGCGTTCTGGATTGGTTAAAATTATTGAATTTTGAAGTTTTGCATACTGCAGAGTTTGGACTGGATGCGTTTACCATTACCAATGGTGAATTTGCCTCAATAGTCAAAAGCATTTTCTCAATCGGCTATGGCGTAAAGGCCGTCAAACGGCAATATTCCTTGATTCCTTTTGAACCCATCAAGCAGGCTAAAGCCCAGTTTGTGGCTGCCAATGCAGGATTGGAAACCAACATACATAAAACCAACAAGAAATATGACTGAAATAGTAACGATTTATACCGATGGTGCTTGCAAAGGAAATCCTGGGCCTGGAGGCTGGGGTGTGCATATGCGTTATAGAGATAAGGTTAATGAGTTATGCGGTGGTGAATTATTAACAACCAATAATCGTATGGAGTTGATGGGAGCCATCAAGGCATTGGAAACATTAAACCGGTCTTGTTCGATCAAATTGCACACGGATTCCAAATATGTGTTGCAAGGTATCACCGACTGGATGAATAACTGGAAAAAGCGCGGTTGGAAAACAGCTGACAGAAAGCCGGTCAAAAACGAAGATTTATGGCGACAACTGGATGCGGCCATTCAACGGCATAGCATTGAATGGATCTGGGTTAAAGGTCATGCTGGGGATGAGGGCAATGAGCGCGCAGACGCGTTGGCGAATAAAGGCATAGAACAATTATATTAAACGATAGCAGGAGAGTTTTATGATAGGCGTAATTGCGGCTACATTGGTTGGTCTCTGGTTTTACAATACGGCTTCCAGATCCGGGCGTCCGCCAGTCTCATGGGGAGTGTCCGGGGTGGTGGTGTATTTTCTGGCCGCTTTGCTGTGGAGTTTGATCGTAACACCGGCTTTAAAAGATAGTGCGATCCATAACCAAAGCGCCATGCTGATTTTTATAGTGCGTTATGCGTATATCGGCGTCGGTTTGCTGGTTGCAGGGGCAGTGAATGCTTGGCTGAATAAACAGACTGATTGATGGCATGCAGGCGGATTGGTCGGTTTATATCATTCGATGCAGTGATGACTCTCTATATACAGGCATCAGCACTGACGTCGAGAGGCGTTTTCGACAGCATAGTATGGGCTGTGGGGCTAAATATTTCCGACGGTGTCGACCGGAACGCATTGTGTATATCGAGTCCGGACATAGCCGCTCTTCCGCAGGCAGGCGGGAGTTGGCCATTAAAGCCTTGTCCAAACGCGAAAAACTGTGGCTGATCATGCGTGTCTCTCAGTCGATTTAAGCTCGCCAGAGAGGCACGCAGTAAGCCTTTTATGATTAAAAATTCACCTTGAAGCCTGCCTGCACCAGTCTCGGTGCACCGGGCAAAATTCCTCGGGTTCTATCCACGATATAGGTCTCGTCTAACAGGTTTTTCAACGACACGAAAAAATCGGTATTGATCGGCTTGACATGATAGGTGGTGGCGAGATTCAGTACCACGTAGTCTTTGATTTCGCCAATTTGGCCGTTGCCGTTGACCGGAACCTCGGCTGTGTTGGCAAAGTCGCTGAATTGTTTGCCGACATAGACAGTCTCCAAATGAATATCGAAACCACTGATGTGGGAATACCCCAGCGTGGTGGATAAGTTATGTTCTGGCGAATAGGGCATTCTGTTGCCTATGAATTCGCCGCGTGAGAGCGCATTGCTACAACCGGCGCTCGCCAAACAGCGAAAGGCCGAGGTCATTTCTGCCGTACCTACCCAGGTATACGCGGCTTGGAAATAGACATTGTGGTCGCTGTCGAATAGCGGGCCAAAGTCCTGGCGGGCCAGTAATTCGGCGCCTTCATACAATGCCTGACCGGCTGCCAGCGGTGTGGCACCGCCTGCAATGCTGCCAACAGCGTTTTGTTGTTGAAAATCTGCACGGAATAATGCGCCATCGAGTTTGGCGCCAGTGTAGGGTTTTGTGCGAATGCCCACTTCATAGTTAACGCTTTTTTCCGGCCCAACATCGACCAGTGTACCTTGGTTATCAATGGCGTCTTCCACTCGCGGTGGTGAAAATCCGCCGTGAAAGCCGAAAAAGGTGGTGAATTTTTCGTTGGGCGAATAGGTGGTGCCGAAAGCCGGAAGAATTTCGGTGAGCGATGACTTTCCAGTGGCTCCAGTCAACTCGTCGGTTCGGCCGAAATTGACATGCTCAATACGAACGCCCGGCGTCAGGCTCCAATCGCCCAAGATGAATTTGTTTTGGGCGAATCCGGAATAAGCATCGGTGTCGCGTTGGTTTTGTTCACTTATTGTCGCTGTATCACTAAGCGGCCTTGCATTTACCTGAGTTCGATTTTGTTCCTCGAAATGGGCGCGGAATCCCATGTCCAGCTCGTTATTTATGCCCAGGGTTTTATGATTGACATGTAGCCGAGGTTCGACGCCGTAACTGTAGTAATCCCTTAAACGTCCTTGGGTAGAGTTACAGCTATCAGGGTTTACAGCAATACCATTTAATCGGTTTGTACTGAAGCCTGGAGACGAAGCATTACATTGCGTATCCGTCGTCGTACTTGATTGCCGCCACCAATCCCGATGAAAATGTGACCAGTATGCATTGGTAGTCAAGGTGACATCTTTGTTGAAGCTGAGCTGATGCGTCAAGGATGTGCCCCAGCGATCGGTTTTCATCGTGTCGTTTTTGAACGGGTTGTAGCGGATGCCGAAATTGCGCATTTCAGCATCGGTAATGCCTGAGTAAGTGACTTGGGAATCTTCCTGAAAATAATTGGCGCGTAGCGTCAGAGCATTGCGACTGTCGATGTCATACACACCTTTGATGTTGAAATCGTTGATGTCGGAATGGGTGTTGTCGCGAGCTCCCTCGCTTTCTTTGTGGGTGATGTCGACCAAGCCGCCGAAATCACCCCAGGTGCCGCCGTAATTGAAGTGACCGTCATAAAACTCGCGGGTGCCGCCGGTGAAGCTTAAAGAGCCGCCGGGTGTTCTGGGCGGGTTGGGTGTCAAGTAGTTAATGGTGCCGCTGATGGTTTGCGGGCCAAACTTGATTTGTTCAGGTCCCTTCAACACTTCGATACTGGAAAATCGCTCGATCGGTGGATGGTAGTAGCTGGCGTTGTCGCCGTAGGGTGCATAAGATAATGGAATGCCGTCTTCCAAAAGCAGCGTCTTGGTTGATCGGGTAGGATTCATGCCGCGAATGCCAATGTTTGGCCGCATGCCAAAGCCTTCCTCGTCGCGGACATTAACGCCGGGCACTTTGCGCAAGGCTTCGTTAACATTAAAAACGTGGCTCTTGAAGATTTCTTCCTGAGTCAGAATGTTTACACTACTGGCCATATTCTTGAGCGAGGAATCCGACTCGATGATCTCGACTACAGGCATTTCCAAGGCGGTTGAGCCATCGTCTGCAGCATGGGTTATCTCTGACATCAGGATAGGTAGGGTGCATCCCAATATCTTCGCAATTTGGTTGGGATAGAGTAATTTCGATGATTTAAGGGTCATAGGGCTTCCCGGTGTCTGGATCGTTTGAAATCAAGTTTTGAATCATGATGGCGGGATATGGTACGCAAATAAACCCTATATGTAAATGAGAATGTTTTTTATTAGCATGTGCGTAATGACAATTTGATATAACTTGTTTGAACGCGTTTTGTGTTGATGGTGGACGTTATTCAGTGAGTTTCCGGTTATATGGCGTTTCAGAACAAGCTGGGAAACCGGCTTGTAGTGAGCCGTTTTTGCGGATTGGGTCTGGGGCTTGTACTATTGCAATCATTTGACATTAGGAACAGCTATGCATTCTCATTTAAAACTCGTCAGAGACTTCCACGAGCAGTTTGGCATCAAGCAGCCCGACTATCCTGATACCGTGCATCTCTCCGATATGGATATTGTCATGCGACAAGCCTTATTGATGGATTGTGGCAGCGAAACCTTCAAAGCCATCACCGCTGGCGATTTAACCCAAATTCTGGCCGGGTTGGTGGATCTGGCCTATAACGCTTTGGCGGCGATTGCCTGCCGAGGTGACGAGGTGATCGCAACGTCCGTGAATTGGCGGCAGGATGGTTCGGTTCTATCGGTAATGCGGGTGTTGGCGGATAAAATCAATCACTGTGCGTCCGGAGAAACCATTCATTACTCTGCGCTTTACAGTATTTGCGAACAATTGGCGCGCGGATTCGTCAATGCCGATTTCGATAAAGCTTTTGGCATGGTGCATAACAATTTGATGAACAGTGTCCACCGAGCCACTAGCGCTCATGATTACAGTCAGCGGCTGGCGCAGGAAGCTTTGCCCCAAGCGCCCGATTTAAGCGACGCACTCTACGAATAATTATGACGAAGCAAAATTTCACTCTGGGTTTCATCGGTATAGGACTGATGGGCAAACCCATGACCTTGCGCTTGCTGGACGCAGGTTTTCAAGTCAATGTCTGGAATCGCAGTGCGGATAAACTGGCCGCGGTGGCAGCGGCTGGGGCGCATGTGTGTGACAGCATTGCAGAATTAGTGGCGCGGTCCGATGTGATTTTGCTGTGTCTGACGGATACTGCTGCGGTAGAAACAGTGGTTCTTCAGCAGATTTTACCTAATGGTCGATCCGGGCAGTTGCTGATTGATTTATCCAGCATCCACCCTGAAAGAACCCGGCAGTTGGCCGAGCAGTTGCAGCAACACTGCGACATGCATTGGGTCGATGCGCCGGTATCCGGCGGTACGGCGGGGGCGGAGCAGGGCAGTTTGGCGATAATGGCCGGCGGGGATCAGGCCGATATTAGCGTCGCCCTGCAAGTACTTAAACCTTTATATAGTCGGTTTACGCATATGGGGCCGGTCGGCAGTGGTCAAACGACCAAGATTTGCAACCAGATGGTCGTGAGTTGCAACGTGTTGGTGATCGCGGAAATGATGGCTCTGGCCAAACGGGCCGGGGTTGATAGCAGCAAAATACCTGCAGCGTTAATTGGTGGTTTTGCCGATTCCAAGCCACTGCAAATCGTTGGGCCTGAAATGGCTGCTGAGCAATTCGAGCCAGTGAAATGGCGGGTGAAAACCTTGTTGAAGGATTTGCAGATGGCGGTTGATGTGGCAGCAGAGCATGGGAGTGCCATTCCCATGTCCGGTTTGGCGGCGCAGTTGCTGCGGTTGCATGGCTCACAGGGTTTTCTTGCCGAAGACCCTTCCACCTTAATTAAACTGTATCAAAAACCCGATGCTGCGATTTAGTGCCAATCTGAGCATGCTGTTTACCGAGTTGCCTTGGCTGGAGCGGTTTCAGGCGGCAAAACAGGCCGGATTCAATGCGGTAGAAATTCAGTTTCCTTATGTTTTGCCAGCGGCACAAATTCAGGCGGCTTTGCAGGAAAACGCCTTGAAACTGGTGTTGTTTAATGTCGATGCCGACAGCTTGCTGCAAGGTGGGGAAGGGCTGGCGGCAGTGCCGGAAAAACAAACGCAATTTAAACAGGCAGTGGATCAGGCGCTGCACTATGCAGAATTTCTGCAGCCAGCGTTGATTAATGTGTTGCCTGGACGATGTTTTGATCCGGCTCGCCTGGAGGCATATCAACAAATCTTGCTTGAAAATCTGCAGTATGCCGCAGAAGCCTTTGCCGAGATCGGTGTGACTACGGTTTTTGAAGCCGTGAACAGTCAAGATATGCCGGGCTTTATCGTAGATAACGCGCAGAGGATGCTGTCAATATTGGCCGAATTGAAAAACCCAAATCTACGCCTGCAATTTGATATTTATCATATGACTCGCATGCAGGAAGATTGTGCGGCATTCATCCGGCAGCATAGTGACAAAATTGGTCACTTTCAGTTTGCTGATTGTCCGGGGCGTGGCGAACCTGGAACCGGTGAGGTGAAGTTTGCTGAACTGTTTGAGTTAATCAGCTCTTTGGCTTATCAAGGTTGGGTAGGTGCCGAATATAAGCCGGTGATCGGCACTCACCCTAGTCTGGACTGGCTGAAAACCTATCAGGCTTAATCGGCCTCGCGTTATAATGCAACGGCGTTAAATCACCGGTTTATGTCATGTCCAAGTTCAACTTAACTATTCACCACGCCAGTTTAATCGTCTCAGATACCCAGGAATCTCTAAAGCTGTACCGGGATATACTGGGTATGCAACCCACCGAGAGACCCAATCTGCCGTTTCCGGGCGCTTGGCTCCAAATCGGCGCACAGCAAATTCATTTGTTGGAACTGGATAATCCTGATCCGACGACGGGGCGACCTGCTCACGGAGGGCGTGACCGGCATGTGGCCTTGCATTGCAGTTCTGTTGATGCCTTGCGTGCAGATCTGGATAAGGCCGGCATAACCTACACCATGAGTCTTTCCGGCCGCAAAGCCTTGTTCTGCAGAGACCGGGACGGCAATGCCCTCGAGTTCATAGAACGCCCCGCCTGAGGCATGGTCACTAAAATTATCCTTTATGCGGTATTGGCGACAGCCAGTCTGGCAATGTTGCTGCTGCTGACAGGTTTCGGCTGTTTGAATTGGGGATTGGCTGGACTGACGGCTTTGATCTATGATTTGGCCGGCAAGCTCATGCTGTCGGCTTTTAGCCTGTTGTTGCTGTTAGGTTGCAGTTTATTGCTTCAGAGTATCCATAGGGAATTGGCGGGTTATTGGCGGCGAGATGCCAGTGCATTGCGGCGGGTATTGGTGCTGCAAATGCGGCATGACAACAGCTGTCAACGCTTACAGCAAAAAAAGAAACAGTTACGTTACTGGCAGGAGTTAAAACGGCATCGTTTGCTGGCAGCCAATAATAGAAAACATAGTCGGGATTTGTACAAAGCACTTTCCGCCGAATTGAGACCCGCCATGGCGGCAGACCGATACAAAGCCTTTCAAAAACAGCTTAAACACTACCGTAAACAGGCGAACCCGGAAGCCATGCTGGTTTTACGCGAGCAAGCGATATGTCAGTCATCAAGCGCTGGTTGACCGCTAGTCTGCGGTTTTTACGCAATTCCCGTGATGAAGCATTGAGCTGGCAGTTGACCAGGCAGCAGGATGTCGCCGCCTTACGCGAATCTAAAAAACTGGCTGAGCAGGCGCTGGTAGCGCAGATGAAAAAACAGGCGCAGCTACTGGCTCACGAGCTGTCTCTGAACGAAGCTAAAAACAGCAATGAACTGGCAATGCTGAAAATCCAGTGCAAGCAGGATTTGAAGGATTATCAGCAATATCTGGCCTCTCTGGATAAATTGAAATCAAGTTTGCGGGACAATTTTGCGCATTTGCCCGAGGCGGTAGCCTTCACCATTCATCATCATGCCAAGCAATTGTTGAATCGGCTGTGGGAGGCGGAAGATCTGCAGGAAAAGCTGAAAGTGGAAATGCAGCTGATCCAATTGATGACAGCAGCGCATGAAGACAGCGTCAATGCCTTAAGCAGTGATATGCGGGCAACGCTACCGCAGAAAACCCTGGCATTTATCGATCACACAGAGTGATTTTTGGGGTTAAATCGGTTGAAAATAACCTTCGATAGCCTTGACCAACTTCTTCTCCAGAGCAAACATCACCACATGATCGCCTTCGGCAAACACGGTATCGTGATGCACCGAAATCACCTCGCCTTCCCGAATCAAGGCGCCTAAAATCACCCCATCGGGCAGATTGATTTGATCAACCCGCAAACCTACTACGGATTGGGCGTTTATACTGCGGTGGGCAATCGCTTCAATGGCTTCTGCACTGCCGCCGCAAACTGAACTGACACCAACCACGTCGCCTTTTCTGACATGTTTGAGTATGCCGCCTAGCGTTTCCAGTTTGGGTTGTATCGCCAGATCAATGTCGGTGCCATCCAGTAATTTCAGGTAGGAATTATTATTGATTAGGCAGATGGCTTTTTTGGCGCCGAGCTTTTTCGCCAGTCCGGCAGAAATCAGATTGATGCCATCGTTGTTGGTTATGGCGCAGAACAAGTCCACGTCCGTGATCATTTCCTCGTTTAATAAGGATTCGTCGGTGCAGTCACCATGCAAAATCAGGGTGTTGCGCAGATCGTTGGCAATTTCTCTGGCGCGATTGATGTCCTGTTCGATGATTTTGACATGGTATTTGTTTTCCAAGGCGATGCCCAGACGTTTACCGACATGGCCGCCACCCGCCAACATGATGGTTTTGATCGGCGATTCCAGTTTGTGCAAATCGACCAGGGTTTTACGCACTTTGTCTCGCGGACAAACGAAAAACACCTCATCGCCGGTGGCAATCACGGCTTCACCATTCACTGCAATGGCTTTGCCGTCACGAAAAATCGCTGCCACCCGAATCATGCTGTCGGCCAGTTTCTCTTTGACAGCCTGAATGCGTTTGCCGGTCAAAAAGCCGGTGGGTACCACGCGTATGGAAAACAGACGCACCAAGCCTTCGGCGAATTCAGACACGTGTAAGGCGCCCGGATATTTGATCAGATTGTGGATGGCTTCAGTGACCACCTGTTCCGGGCTGATAACGATGTCGATGCCGCCGGGCGCAAATAATTCGGGATGATTTAAAAAGTCCAGGGCGCGCACCCTGGCGATGGTTTTGGGTTTCTCGTACAGGGTGTTGATGACTTGACAGGCCAGCATGTTGGTTTCGTCCCTGTCGGTAACTGCGATGACCATGTCGGCAGTGCCTACGCCGGCCTGTTCCAGTACGCTGGGATGTGCTGCATTGCCTTCGATAGTGGCAATGTCCAGACGACCCTTTAGTGCGGAGAGTAAGTTTGATTTTTGATCAATGACGACAATATCGTTTTCTTCACTGGCTAATGCACCGGCAACCGAAGATCCGGTCACACCAGCGCCAAGAATGACAATTTTCATGGAAACTTGGGAAGATTAAGGATGTATGGGCTTTGATCGTATCAGGCTAAATCAGCCAAACCGCTAAAGATGACAGGTTGGAATTATACCCTGATCAGTCGGTGTGTACAGGCCATCCTGCTGGCGTAGTATTCAAGTCTGAGGATTAATTCCCTGAAGACACTGAGACAAAACTTTATCTTGCCCGGTTTCTCGAAACGAAGTGATATAGATATAGCTGGTTTGAGCATCTTGAGCCAGGTCCATCAAGCTGAATTGATGGCTGGTTTGGCTGGTGAATTCAAGTTGTTTGAGTCGATGCGCAACGTCGTGAAACCCCATGCTCCATTCAGGAAACATCCGCTGAAACTCGTTGCCTTGCATGATCAGGCGGATGTTGGAATGCCGAGGATCCTGTTTGATGACATCCAGCAGATTTAACACATTGTATTGATCTCCTTCCAGAAACTGCATGAAACAGCCGTTCTGGTGCAACAGGCAGCCGGTAATGCCTTGCCGACTGTTGGACTGCCGGGTTTTGTCCAGCAAAGCTGAGATCTGGTTGCCATCCAGCGGCGAGGTTGCCAGACTGCTGTAAATGAGGAAAAAAATCGGTGGGCTATTACTCTGGTGTGGATTGGTTTTTAAGTCGTCATCAACAGCTTGAATAAACTGCTTTTCCTTTAGAGGGCGATGGAAATGGTAGCCTTGAATGTAGTCGCAACCGAAATTACGCAACTCCAGTAATTGCGCCGAATTTTCCACGCCTTCTGCCACCATTTTTAAACCCAGTGCGCGACCCAGGCCGATTACCGCTTTCACCACCGCCCGGCTTTCCGGTTGCTTCTCCAGACCATCAATAAACGCCCGATCAATTTTTAATACATTGACGGGTAATTTGGTCAATTGTGACAGTGAGGAATAACCGGTGCCAAAATCATCGATTGCTACCCGAAAGCCGAGATCCGCGAGGCTGCGCAATACCCGGACATTGGTGTCAATATCCGCCATCAAGGCAGTTTCGGTGATTTCCAGCAGGATGCGACCCGGATCGCTGGCGAAGGTTTTGACGAGTTGTTGAACTTCTTGCAGCAGATTTATTTCGTTCAGTTGTCGAGCTGAAATATTCACGGAAACATAGGCCGGCCCTGCGTCGCCCCAGCGGTGCCGCCAATCGGCTTCCAATCGGCAGGCCTGGGCGAAAACCCAGATGCCAATGGGGATGATACTGCCGGTCATCTCCGCAATCGGGATAAATACTGCGGGAGAAATGGGACCGTCTGCCGTATGCCAGCGTAACAATATCTCTGCACCGAGGATACGGCTGGACTGGCTGTCTACGATGGGTTGTACGCAAACCGACAGTTCTTCCCGTTCAATGGCCAGACGCAAACCATTGGAAATTGCTAATTTTGTGCGGACTTTCTCTTCCAGGCTGCTGCTGAAAAAATGCCAGCCATCGCGGCCAAGTTGTTTGACTTCATGCATGGCGGTATCAGCGGCTCGTAACAGATCATCAGCCGAGTGAGTCGATCCATGCCCAATAGCGATACCGATGCTGGCGCTAATGAATAACGGATTATCGTTAATCTGTATCGGTTGGCGCAGATGAAGATTAATGCGTTCAGCCAATGCGGAAATCGAAGTCGGTTGTTCAAGCTGTTCGCATAAAATCACAAATTCATCGCTGGACAAGTGGGCAACAGTATCGCCAGGACGTACCATTTCGATCAAATGGTTGGCGATGGTTTTGAGCAACTTATCGCCGGTGTCATGGCCATAGGTATCGTTAACCAGCTTGAAACTATCCAGATCGACAAACAGCAAGGCCAGACTTAGGCCTTGTCGGCGGCTACGTTGCAAGGCATGTTCCAGTCGGTCTTGCATCAGATTGCGATTGGGCAAGCCGGTCAGTTTGTCGTGGGTGGCTTGCCATAAAAAATCTGTTTGCTTGCGTTTGATATCTGAAATATCGCGCATGGTAACGACTAGCATCCACTGTTCGCCATTATGAAATTTACCGATAGAGGCTTCCAGAGGAAAAAACGAGCCATCCTTACGATAGCCGGTAATTTCGCCACGGCGCGACATGGGGCGTTCGGTTTCATGTGCTTGTACAAAACCTTGCACCATTTCTACATGCCGTTGACGCAAATGCGGGGGTAGCAGCAGATGAATAGACAACCCGTGCATTTCATCCGGGTTATAACCAAACAGATTGCAGGCGTTGGGGTTGGCTTCAAGGATGATGCCGTTTTCATCCGTAGCCAAAACCGCCATATCGGCGATGGAAAGGATCTGGTGGGCATTATTTAATTGCCGCAAACTGGCTTCGGCTTCGGCGTTGACGCGATCTTGTAGGGAGGTGGGCGTTGAGGCTGCTTTGATTCTGGGCTTTGAATTCTGGTAACGATTGGGAATTTCCGGCGGGATGTTGCCGAAACGCTCAATAATTTTGAAAGTGCCGTCTTTATTGCTTCTGGCGAGATAGCTGTTGACGCAGGCGTGATGGGTTTTGCTATCCATTTGTACCCAGCCTTGCGGGGCCAAAATGCTGGTGTGTTCCAGTGCCTCAGCCAACGCGTCCGGGTCGGTGCTGCCGGCGCGTGCCACTGCTTCGGCGAAGGCCAATACGCAGATGTAAGTCGCCTCGCTGAAGCTGGTCATGACGCCAGTACCTTTGGGCCAAATGCCGTTGACACCGGGCAGGGTAGCCAATTGGCTTAAACAATCGTCGTTTTGCGGGGTGTCCAGCGACATGAAATACGTGTTGCTGGAATAAAAGCCTTCCCGCACTTCCGGTAAAAGTTGTTGCGCCAATGTTTCATCATAATGGCCCATCACCACGGCTATTCGATGTTTCAAGCCCATTTCACTGAAACGGTTCAGCAGGGTGATTTGATCGATACCCGCAAAATAGGGTACGAAAACGTCGGCTCCGGAACGTGCCACTTGTTCCAGCAGCTGATCAATTTCAGCCGCATCGGCATTTAAAGGCAGATAGTCTTCGCCTACTACATCGCCATCCAGGCGGCTGAGTGCCTGTTTGGCAGCGTCGATAGAACCGCGTGGCCACTCATAATTGCTGCCGGCAAAGTACATTTTCAAACCATAGCGATGCGCCATGGCCGGTATCATTTTCTCGATTTGTTGATTGGGCAGAGCCGCAAAGTGAAAAAAATAACGACCTTGGATGCTGCCTTCATAGAAGGAGAAGTTCAGATAGGGAATGTGTAACGGTTCAGCAACCTGATTTGCAACAGCAATACGCGAGTTGGAGAGTAAATTGCCGATCAGCGCGACGCAATGATGGTTTTTTACCAACCTCAACGCAGCAGGTACGGCAGTCCCTGGCAGGCTGCCGTCATCCTCAATGATCAGCTCCAGTTTTTTACCCAGTAAACCACCGCGTTGATTGATTTCGTGGCAGGCAATTTGTGCCGCCCGGATAATTTCCGACCCATACATGCTGACCAGTCCGGTGACAGGCGGCATCAAACCAAGGCGGATAGTAGTGGCATTTGTCCGGGAAGACACGATAAATTGATTTGGGTTTAAGTTTGAATTGGGAGTGTCTTAAAATATCGTCTATTGACCATGGGAATTTAATACACCTAATTAACACTCAAAGCAAGCCTGCCAGCCATAATCTGAACCGCAAGCCCCATTCGCTGGTATAGCCGACACTGGTAAATACAATTTTGCCTGTGCTGTTGATGAAGAACATGGCCGGTACTGCCTGTACGCCATACGCTTGACCAATTGAGCCATCCGGGTCGTTGACGACTGACCAATTCAGCTGGTTTTTAAATAAATACTCTGACACGTTTTGTCCGCTGCCTGAGCGTTCCGCTACCGTCATCACCTGGCTGTCTCGTGACACGGCATCGACGTTGCTTTGCATGCCGCGACAGACGCCGCACCATTCCGCCCAAAAATACAGCAGAGCAGGGCCCTTGCCTATCAGTGGCATTGGGTTTTGGCCGCTGAGCGTGGTTTGATTGATGGGGGGTGGTTGGCCGGTCATCAAGCCGCTGGTCATCAAAAACTGTCCGCCAAACACGAATAACACCGCAAAGATATAAAACCCGGATTTTTTAAGCATTACAAACCGTGCATCAAACTGGCACCGTGCTGTTTCAGCCACTGGCGATGTTGTAGATAATCCGGCATGTGGTCCGCGACCAGTTGCCAAAAAGCCTGCGAGTGATTTTTGTGTCGGACATGGCACAGCTCATGGATGATCACATATTCCATAATGATGGGCGGAGCCAGTATCAGCAGCCAGTTGAGGTTGATGTCATTGTAGGGTCCGCAACTGCCCCAGCGGCTTTTTTGGGTTTTGATTCTGAGGCTGCGTGGCTGCAGTTGGTGGCGCTGGCTGTGAAGTTCGATGTAGTCTTGTGCCTGCCGTCGGGTTTGCTGTTTCATCCAGTTTTCCAAGGCCAGCTTGATCAGCCCGGATTGGTTTTCGGTGGCGTGCTGCGGTAAATAAACCAGAAATTGATGTTCCGGGAGTAACTGGACTTTGGGGTAGCGTGCCGACGTGGTTTTGAGTGTTAGCGGTATTTGTAGGCCGTGATACGGCACTGTCACCCCTTCGGCATAATGCGCAGGTGCCAGTGGCTGTAGGGTCTGGGCGCGCTGTTTAAGCCGTTTTAAAGCCGTTTCAATCCAGTCTCGCTGCGCATGCACAAAGGCTTTGATACGCTGTTCCGATACCTTTGGTGGTGCGACGACTTCAATTTTACCGTCACTGACTACAATGCGGGTTTTCTTGGCCCGCTCACTGCGGCGTAATTGGTAATGCAAACCGGGCAGATTGTCTCGACTCAAAAGGTTCTGTGTCATTGCTGTTCCGATAATTCGGGCGGTTCCTGATTGATCATATGCGTTGCCAGCTGCTGCAAGGCCGTTTGGATATTGGTGTGCAAACGCGGGTCCATGGGGATTTCAGCCAGCGCTTTGTTCATGCAGAGCATCCACTGGTCCCGTTCAGATTCGCCAATTTTGAAAGGAAAGTGCCGCATGCGCAGCATCGGATGACCGTATTCTTCAATATACAAATTGGGACCACCCAGCCAGCCGGATAAAAATTTGAACAGCTTGTCTTTGGCTGTGGATAGATCGGGTTGATGCATCGCGCGTATGCCTTGCGCTTCCGGCAGAATATCCATATAAAAATAAAATCGATCTACCAGACTCAGGATGGCTGACTCTCCGCCTATAAAGTCATAGGGCTTTGCTGTGGACATAGGTAATTACGCTCTCAAGACTGTTTGTTGTTTATACTAATGTTATGGACAGCAATTTTCGGAAACTCTATTCGAATTGCAAGGTCCTACGGTTTGCTTATTATTATATTTGGAGGACATTATCATGCGTTTTAATACTGCTGTTCGCTCGGAAGCGGGCATACTGGAAACTAACAAAGTTCTCAGAAATACTTATTTGTTGTTATCCATGACTTTGTTGTTCAGCGCCGGCATGGCGGCTGTGGCAATGGCTCTGGATCTGCCTCATCCGGGCTTGATTATTACATTGGTCGGCTATTTTGGCTTGCTGTTTTTAACCGGCAAATTCAGTAACAGTGCCTTGGGTATTGTGTTTGTGTTTGCGTTGACCGGTTTCATGGGGTTGACGCTGGGACCGGTTTTGAACATGTATGTCAAAGCGTTCAGCAATGGCCATGAATTGATTTTGACTGCGCTCGGCGGCACCGGGGTCATCTTTTTAGGCTTGTCTGCTTATGCTTTGACCACCCGTAAAGACTTTAGCTTTATGGCCGGTTTTTTGATGGTGGGCGTGCTGGTGGCCTTTTTGGCGGGCTTGGGTGCTTTGTTGTTTTCAATACCTGCTTTGTCACTTGCGGTTTCTGCAATGTTTATTTTGCTGATGTCTGGCATGATTTTGTATCAAACCAGCGAGATCATTCACGGCGGCGAGACCAATTATATTATGGCAACCGTATCGTTGTACGTGTCGCTGTATAACCTGTTTACCAGTTTGTTACAGTTATTGGGTGTGTTTGGCGGCGACGATTAAAAATAACTAACCGCTGAAATTAAAAAGCCCGGCAATGCCGGGCTTTTTTGTGTGAGGTAAAAAGTCAAACTTTAACCAATGCTTAAAATTTCAATTTTTACTTTAGTGAGTCCGGCTGTTAAAAATCCGAGCTCTTTAGCGGCTTTTTTCGATACATCAATCAAACGTTTGTTCGGTGCATGTAATCGATCGTTCACTCTCACAACCACGCTACGGTTGTTTTTGAGGTTGGTCACTCGTAACCTAGTCCCCATGGGGAGTTTGTTATGAGCGGCGGTTAGAGCATTTTTATCGTAGGTTTCGCCGCTGGTAGTGGCTCGACCGTGATACTTGTCGTTATAAAAAGAAGCAATGCCGGCTTTCAGGCTTTGCACGTGTGCTTGCTTATGATCAACTTTGGCAAGACTTATTGAAAAAAAGGACATCAACGAAGCGGAAAGTATGGCTTTTACAAGCCACCTGTTTCTCTTTCGCATCCTTACCTCCTTACGGTTAAGTAATGAAAAAGGACTTTCAGGTTAACCCAGCAGGCAGGCTTTGGCAACCTTTATCGGGCTTTTTGCAGGCAAAATGTTGCCTTTTAGCCACAAAATGTGAATGGAAATACCGGCCTATCCCAGTAGTCACGGGGGATTGGCGAAAGGTGAAAAAAATTAAAAAAAAACGAATATTTTTTTGCTGTAAGCGATGTTAATGATCAAAAACAGGCAGGTTATTGCAGCGGCTGTTGTCAGAAAACGAAACTTTCGCATCCGCATGGCGATCATGCCGAACGTGATATAGGCAAGTAAAATCAGTAATTTAGTGATTAGCCAATTGTAATTGCCTGATAGCCATTGGCCTTGTAATACCAAGCCAAAGCCACTCAATAACAACAAAGTATCAACGACATGCGGGGTAATTTTCAGCCATTTTGTGTGCAGTCGGGCGGGATTGGTTTCTGCCAGAATGACTCGACTGATGAAGCTGAAAAATACCAAAACCACCAAAAACAGGTGCAGAAATTTCAGCACAAAGCTGCAATTATCAAGGGTTCAGAAACCACAAGCTCAGCCAGGGTACATAGGTAATGATGACGACTGCCAATAACAAAACCAGCACGAACGGCAGAGTGGCTTGATAAAGCTCGGTGATGGATTTATTGAAGCGGTAACTGGCAATGAACAAGTCCATGCCTACAGGCGGGGTCAAATAGCCGATTTGCATGTTGGCCAGGAATATAATGCCCAAGTGAATCGGGTGAATGCCAAAGCTGATCGCTACCGGCAAAATCAACGGCACCATAATCACCAGTGCCGAGAAAATATCCAGAATGGCTCCCAGGAGCAGTAAGAACAGATTCAGCAGTAGTAAAAAGCTGAATTTGCTATCGATATGGGCTTTGATCCAGTCGAACAGGCGCGTGGGCACTTCGGCGTCAATCAGATAATTGGTGAAGGCCATCGATACGCCTAATATAAGCAAAATACCGCCGAGCATTTTCATGGCTTCGGTCATAACATGCATTAGCTGGTTGAACCGAATTTCCTTGTAAATAAATATCTCGATGATCAATACATACAGTGCAGTGACCGCCGCAACTTCCGATATGGCCAGGAAGCCGCCAAACAGGCCGCCAGCGATGAATAGCGGCAAGGGCAGCTCCCAGGCTATGGCTTTTAAAGACGCCAGTCCTTCTGGCCAGTTAAAGGCGCTTCTATCCAGCGTAACTCGGCGATTGGCCCAAACCGCCCAGCCAGCCAGTAAAGCAATCATCAATAGACTGGGTAGCAAGCCGGCCAAAAACAACTGCTGTAAGGTAAATTTTTCGCCAAGGTTGATTTGCTGCACGATGACGCCATACAGAATCAGTGGCACAGAGGGTGGCAGCAACAAACCCAGGCAGCCCGTGGTGGTAACTAAACCCAGGCTAAATTTCGAGTTGTAACCTTCCTGAATCAATACGGGTAACAGTAACGCGCCCAATGCGACGATAGTCACGCCTGATGCGCCAGTAAACGCCGTGAACATGGCGCAGGTCAGCAAGGAAATAATCGCCAGCCCAAACGGCATCCAGCCGAACCAAGCCCGTGTCAGTCGCAACAAGCGTTGCGAGGTCTGACTTTCCGACAACAAATAGCCCGATAGAGTAAACAGTGGCAAAGCAACCAGCAATGGTGTATCGGCGATCCGATAGATTTCGGTAGCGATGACGGATAGGTCGACTTCAGCCTGATAAAAGCCCAGCATGGTCGCCGCCAGGATCACCGCAAACAGCGGCGCACCCAGCAACAGCATCACGATTAATAAAACGATCAGAGCAATAATCATTACAGTGGGTGTTTGTGGGGCATGAAAGCGGCAATGCTGTAGCGTAAGGCAATCACGGCAAAGGCAAACGGAATGATGGCTTCGCACCACCAGGAAGGGATTTCGGCGAACGCCTTGCCGCCATAGTGGTATTCCTGCAGCACAAAGCCAGTGCTAAACCAGGCAGCGGCAAAGCAAACCAGTCCGGTCAAAAAATAACTGATACGTTTGGCAAGGCCTTTCTTGTGACTGGGCAAATATTGCAACAACACCTCAATGGCAATGTGATCTTGTTGACGGCCGGCTATCATGGCACCCAGCAAGGCTACCCAGAGTACGCAGGTGCGCGTATAGGCATCGGCCCAAAGCAGCCCGCCACCGAAAAAATTCCGCAGCAGGATTTGTACCACGGCAATCAGAATCATTGATAGCAGCAAGGTCACTAGAATCAGACTTTCGGTTTTCAGCAAAAGTCCATGCAATTTGCCTAGAACACTCATCAGGGCTTTGATCTGAGTTCGTTTAGCAAGTTGTGCAACTTGGTGGTTTTATCCGCGCTCAAACTGGCGGCTTTTTCAAATTCGGCACTGGCATCGGTAATTTTTTGTTTCAGTTCCTGCACATCTTTTTCGGTCGGTTTGACCAGTTGGATACCCTGATTTTGGAGTGCGGCAATGGCCTGTTGATTATCCTGGCGGCTGTGTTGGTCGATTTCCTTGATGACACCCGCCATAATGTTACGCACGATTTGTTGATCTGCAGCGGCGATTTCATCAAAGGCTGGCTTGTCGATAGCCAGAACCCCAAACAGATACAACATGGGTAGATCGGTGATGTACTTGATCTTGCTGTGCCATTGCAAGGCCAACGCGCCGACCGGTGAACCGGCCACTACATTGATCATGCCGGTTTGCAAGCCCATCAGTACGTCGCGCAAGGGCAGCGGGATAGGTGAAATATCAAACGCCTGCAGAGCGCTGCTGGCAATTTTATTGTCTTCCGGTGCCCAAGCCTTTTGGCTGCGCATGTCGGCCAATGTTTGGATGGGGGTGATGGACATCAAATAGGCAAAGCCGACATCGGCAAATCCCAGCGCCACCAAGCCGTTTTGTTCCAGGCCTTGCATCAGCTCGGCATCCATTTGCTGGCGAACGTAATCGACTTCTGTTTCGTTTTTGAATAACAACACTTGGTTGTACAGTTGAATATCGGGATACACGCCATTCAATGCGCCACTGGTAACGGCTGCCCCCTGTAACTGATGCATGCGCAGCTTGCGCAGCACGGTGGCATCGTCTCCCATGACGCCGCCTGGGTAAAACTTCAGGCTAACTCTGCCGCTGGTTTGTTTTTCGATTTCATCGCCGCCCGCCCGCATTTTTTGCATCCAGTAAGAGCCGTCTGGCGATAAGGTGGCAATTTTAAGGGTGGTGGCAGAACTGGTGTTGGCGGCAAGCAGGAACAGGCCGAAGGTCAGGGCTTTTAATAATTGTGGTTTCATATGTAAATCAAGATGCTCAGAAATAATCGTTGGCGCTATTGAGTAATTGTTGTGCTTGTTGTTGCGCCAGCGTGTTGATTAACGTCAGGCCGGGTGCTGCAGTTTGGGTGGCCAGAACGGTTTTTAGCAGATTGTCGTGCAAATCGCGGTCAAACACCATCCTGGCGTAATGTTTGGCGAACAGCACTTTACTCATCAGGTTGTCAGGTGACAATTGCAGAGCGCGTTGAAAGTGTTGTTTGGCGGCATCGGGTTTGCCGCCCAAGGTTTCCGGAATCAGGCTTTCCATCACCGCCAGATACAAATGGGCATTGCCTTGCTGATGCGCTTCATCCAGTTCGATGACTTTTTGCATGATTTGTTTGACTTGAGATAACTGAGCCACGGCATTCCAGTCATTCTTGTTGGCTTGTATCCAGGCAGACCAAGCCGCGCCCAAGCTGTATAAGCCATCTATATCCTCTTGGCTGGTTTCCGCCAACAAACCCAACATATCGGTCGCCGGCTTTTGTTGCACGTCGCACCACTTTTCTGAGTGAATGCAGATGCCGCGCAAGACAAAGTCCAGTCCTTTACGACTCAGGCTCGCTTTACGGGGCGAATCGTCTGGCAATAAGCCCAGATAGGCGGTATACAGATTGGCGTTGGCAAACAGCAGGTTTTCGTTATCGTTGTCGCCTGCCGCCGTAGCCTCCATTACCAACAAATAAGCCGGCAAGGCGTCTTTGACGATTTCCGGATCGTTTTGCGCCAGGATGGTTTGTTTCAGTCGAGCCGAGAAATCATCGGTCGCGGAGCTGACTAAATAACTGCAGCCATTCAGGGACGGCAACACACATAGCATCAACCCAATGCGTATTGCCAGGGATTTTATGGGTGATGAATTATTAATTGTGTTCATCAAGCATTTTCTCCAGGGCTTCACAATAGGCCTTGATGACTTTGACACGGGCATGGTATTTGTCATTGGCTTCCACCAGCAACCAGGGTGATTTACTGGTGCTGGTGCGGGCGATCATTTCATTGACAGCTTTCTGGTAATCAGACCATTTTTCGCGATTCCGGTAATCTTCGTCGGTGATCTTGAATTGTTTGTAACTGATTTGTTCACGGCGTTTGAAGCGTTCCAGTTGTTCATCCCGATCGATGTGCAGCCAGAATTTCATGATGACTATGCCATGAGCCAGCATGGCTTCTTCGAAGTTGATGATTTCCGAGTAAGCCCGTTGCCATTGTTCGGCCTTGGCCAGTCCTTCCACCCGTTCAACCAGCACCCGGCCATACCAGCTGCGATCGTAAATGGTGACCTTGCCGGCACGGGGTATATGCCGCCAAAAGCGCCACAGGTAATGATGAGCGCGTTCTTCATCTGTCGGGGCGGCGATGGAAATGACTTGGTAATGACGGGCATCCATGGATTCGGTCAATCGCCGAATCGCACCGCCTTTGCCGGCAGCGTCCCAGCCTTCAAAAACCAGAATGCTGGAATGCTTGGCGGCTAATGCATGTCTGCTCAGTTCATTGAGTTTACCCTGATATTTTTCCAGCTGTTTCCGGTAACTGGATTTTTCCAGCTTTAAACTTAAATCCAGAGCATCCAGTAAATTGTATTGCTCGACCTGGCTGGCTGGCGGTTCTGCAAGATCCGCTGAGGCTAAAACAGTAATTTCATGGCGCTGAATGTGCCGACGGATTCGCTCGAGTATGTGCTGACCAACCGTCAAGCTGCTGTATCGATTGTCCGAGCCTTCCACGATCAGCCAAGGGGCGGCGGCTTTGCTGGTTTCAGTCAGGACATTTTCAGCTACGCTGATAAAGTCGTCATATAACCCCAGGTGCTGCCTGTCCTTGTCCGTGACCCGCCAGCTGGTGGCAGGATCTTTGGCCAGTTGTTTCAGGCGCTTGACCTGCATGTCCTTCTTCAAGTGCAGCCAGCATTTGATGATGAGTGCATTGTCGTTGGTTAGCAGTTCTTCCAGTTGATTGATCTGGTTTAGTTCGGCTTGTAAGGTGTTGTCGTCGGATTTTTGATAAACCCGCTGGGCGATGGGGTCGCTATACCACGACCCAACATAAACACCGATAGTGCCTTTGCTGGGCAAGGTGCGCCAATAGCGCCAAAACTTGGGGCGCTCGCGTTCTTCATCGGACGCTTCGCTGAGGGCAATGGTCCTCATGTAGTGCGGATCCAGCCATTCGTTGAGCTTGTTGATAACCTCGCCTTTACCGCCACCATCAACACCGGAGATGATGATAATCACAGGAAAAGGGCAGCCCCTCAATTGATTTTGAATGGTGAGTAGTTCTGTCCGTAACTGTGCGGACTTTTCTTTGTATGCCGACTTGTCGACGGTATGGCCTAATTCAGCGACTTCAAACACAATAAAAGCTCCTGGTTTTTAGGGTCACACTTTACCGGACAAACAGATTTAAAACACGTTTTGAAATTAAGTTTTGACACAAAACAATTTTAAGTGTAAAAAATGCCCCGTCGACCAAAAACAATACTAACTTCGACATGCAACTCGAGTTGACCCTGTAAAGGGCTTTATTATTACAACAATCAAATGAGGATTTAAAAATGGCTGAACAAGAAAAAGATAACACAATGACCGTCGTCATCGCAGTTACCCTGATCGCAATCATCGGTGTATTTTTGCTGAAACAAGATGAAACCAAACATCTTCAAATGAGCGGCGAAACCACTGCAGCTGCTGAAGCTCAAGTTCTGGCTAAACACAAAGATTTTAACAACGATGTATTAAGCCAAGCAAAATAAGAATAAAGCTTTAATAATAATAAATTCTTAGCTAATTTTAGCCATCACTTGCACATGCAGGTGATGGCTTTTTTATTTTCAGGGGCTGACTATTTGTTGGTACTCAATTCAAAACACACCTCGATTCAAATCTGCGGGTCTGCTGTTAAAATATCCGCCTTTTTAAACTATTTCCCGATGTCATAAATGGACGTTATTCAGCGTATAGCCCAAGAACTATCAGTTAAATCTCAACAAGTGGCGGCTACGGTGGCCTTGCTTGATGAAGGCGCAACCGTGCCGTTTATAGCGCGTTACCGGAAAGAAGTTACCGGTGGGCTGGATGATACCCAGTTGCGGATGCTGGAAGAGCGCTTGGTTTATTTGCGAGAACTGAATGATCGACGGGATAGCATTCTGGATAGTATTCGTGGTCAAGGTAAGCTGACTGCTGAGTTGGAGCAAGCCATCCAGGATGCTGAAACTAAAACCTTGTTGGAAGACTTGTATCTGCCCTATAAACCCAAACGTCGTACCAAAGCCCAAATTGCCCGAGAAGCTGGCTTGGAGCCTTTGCTGGATGCCTTATTGGACGATCGCAGTTTGCAGCCTCAGCAAGTCGCCATTGCCTATGTAGATGCCGACAAAGGTGTTGCCGATGTCGCTGCGGCTCTGGACGGTGCGCGCCAAATTCTGATGGAACGTATTTCGGAAGATGCCGAGCTACTTTCTGAATTACGCGAGCGGATCTGGAACAAAGGCATTCTGCAATCGACGGTTGTGGCGGGTAAAGAACAGGAAGGTGCCAAATTTAAAGATTACTTTGATTACAGTGAAGCAATCAATAAAATTCCGTCGCACCGAGCCTTGGCTTTGTTCAGAGGCCGTAATGAGGATTTATTGAGCCTGACACTCAAGCCAGCCGAACTGGATCAGGAAGAGCATCAACTGTGTACTCAATTCGTTTGTCAGCGCTTGCAAGTTACCGATACCAGTAAACCCGCCAACCTCTGGCTGGCTGAGACCGCCCGCTTTGCCTGGAAAATCAAATTATTTACCCGTATCGACATGGATTTGAAGCTGCGTTTGCGTGAAGCCGCAGAGTTGGAAGCCATTCGAGTATTTGCCAGCAATTTACGCGATTTGTTGCTGGCTGCACCGGCTGGGCATAAAACGACCATGGGCTTGGATCCGGGTATACGAACCGGCGTGAAAGTGGCTGTGGTCGATGCCACCGGCAAAGTGTTGGCTACCGAAACCGTCTATCCGCATCCGCCAAAAAATCAATGGGATCAATCGATTGCGGTGCTGGCCAGACTCATTCAGCAACATCAGGTAAGTTTGGTCAGTATCGGAAACGGGACGGCTTCTCGCGAAACCGATCAATTGGTTGCAGATTTAATGAAGCAGCATAAAGATCTGCCGATTCAAAAAATCATGGTGTCCGAGGCGGGGGCATCGGTTTATTCGGCGTCTGAACTGGCTGCTAAAGAATTTCCCGATCTGGATGTATCGCTGCGCGGTGCGGTCTCTATAGCTCGGCGGCTGCAGGACCCTCTGGCCGAATTGGTCAAAATCGACCCCAAATCCATCGGTGTCGGTCAGTATCAGCATGACGTCAATCAGGTACAACTGGCGCGTATGCTGGATACGGTGGTGGAAGATTGCGTAAACGCGGTGGGTGTGGATGTGAATACGGCTTCTGTGGCACTTCTCAAACAGGTGTCGGGTTTGTCGGCCAGCATCAGTGAAAACATCGTGGCGTTTCGGAATCAAAATGGCCCGTTTCCCAATCGTAGTCAATTGAAAAAAGTACCCAGGCTGGGTGATAAAGCCTTTGAACAGGCGGCAGGATTTTTACGGGTCATGAATGGTGATAACCCGCTGGATGCATCAGCCGTCCATCCGGAAGCCTACCCGGTAGTGAATGCGATTCTGGATGATACGGGCAAATCCATTCGGGATTTGATCGGTCAGAGTCAGTATTTACGTAGCCTGAATCCGGCCAATTACATCAGTGCCGGTTTTGGTTTGCCTACGGTCACCGATATTCTGCAAGAGCTGGAAAAACCGGGCCGCGACCCGCGTCCGGAATTCAAAAGTGTTCAGTTCAAAGACGGTGTGGAGAAAATCACTGATCTGCAGCCCGGTATGAGTCTGGAAGGTGTGGTGACCAATGTGGCCAATTTTGGGGCGTTTGTCGATATAGGCGTGCATCAGGATGGTTTGGTGCATATTTCGCATTTGGCCGATGACTTTGTCAAGGACCCGCGTAGTGTGGTGAAAACCGGCGATATGGTAAAAGTGCGGGTGCTGGAAGTGGATGTTGCGCGGCAGCGTATATCCTTGAGCATGAAGAAGGATATTGATGGCAGCGAGATTATTGCCAGGGAAAAGCCGCAAAAAACGGTTAGTCATAAGCCTAAACCGCAACCCGCCTTGCAAAACACTATGAGCAATGCGTTTGCCAAGGCGCTGAAAAAATAAATTAAAAATGCTCTGCTATAATTTTTGCCATGTGCAGACAGGCCTCAGTTATGAAAAACTGGCTGCAATCGTCATCAATCTATAGGAAACGTATATGAAATACACCATCCCTAGCTTCGCAGGTATGTTATTGACTGCTTGCTTGGCCGTTTCAACGTCGGCTCAGGCTGAACCGACCGAATCCTATGGTCAAGCAGTCGGTCGCAAATTGGCAAGCGGTTTGGCTAATATCACGACCGGCGTGGCGGAAATCCCCAAGAACATCATCATCATTAATAACCAAAGCAATTTTGCCTATGGTTTTGTGGGTGGCACGATGAAGGGTTTGCTGCATATGGCGGGGCGTTTGGGCGTGGGTGTGGTTGATTTGGTTACAGCGCCGATTCCAACCTATCCGATTGTCTACCCTAACTACATCTGGGAAGATTTCTACGCTGAAACCACCTATGGCCCTGCCATGGTGCCGCAACAACCCTGACAGGTTTTCTTGGCAACCGTTCAACAGCGGTTGCCAAACTCGCTTAGGCCACCATTTTCAATTCGCTGAAACCGTTCGGTTTTTTGATCAGCTCGATTTGAGTTTTGATTCGGGTTCTTACGCCCTCGACATGCGATATGACACCGACAGTTTTACCGTGGGTTTTGAGATTTTCCAGGGTGCTCATTGCCAGATAAAGTGCTTCTGCATCCAGATTGCCAAAACCCTCGTCCAGAAATAACGAATCAACCGATTTACCGTTATTGGCGATTTCTGCCAGCGCCAGCGCCAGCGCCAAACTGACTACAAAGCTTTCGCCGCCTGATAGTGTTTGTGGCAACCGCCGAACATTTTTCTGTTTGGTGTCTTCAATTTCCAGTGCCAGACCATACTCGCTGGTGCCGCTTCTGACGTAATAACGGCCATTGAGTTTTTCCAGAATCTGGTTGGTTTTGGATAGCAATTTGTCCGTCATCAATGTCTGAATTTTGCGTCTGAAACCTGCCGGATTGTCGTTAATCAGCTTCATTTCGGCATGCGCTTCCGCAAACAGTCGATGTTCGGCATCCAGTTGGCTGTTCAGCAACTGATGCTTCTGTTGATAGTCTTGTTGTTTGGCCAGTTTGTGTTCCAGGTTTTGCACTTCCTGTTTGGCAATATCCAGTTTTTCGTCGATCTGTTTCAGTTGATGCCGAAGGTCAGACTCAGATAAAGTGCTTGACGCTGCTGCAGCAATCTCCGTTGCAAGGGTTTGCTGTAACTGCTGAAGCTGTTGCTCAAGCTCTACCAACTTGGCTTCATCGTTAGTCAGTTGTTGACGAATATCCGCTTCATGATCAAGTAAGCCAAGCAACTCTCGCAACTGCTCCACGTTGCCAATAGAGGTGCTGCTCAGTTTGTCGTTGAATGTCTGCAGTATGGTTTTGTGCTCTATCTGCGAGATGCGTAATTGTTGCTCCAGTTCGACCAACAATTTTTGCTTCTCGATAACCGCAATATGCAGACCCAAGTATTCTTGTTTGCTCAACTCTTCTGTATTGCCGGCGATTTGAGCTTGGAAATGACTGATTTTATGTTCGCATTCCTGTAATTTTTCATTCAGTGCAGCAACTTCTTTTTGTAGACCATCTTGGCGGAGTTGATAAACCTGATAGTCCTGACGGCGGCTATTCAGGCGGTCAAATAAAGGATTTTCTTTGTTTTTAAGCGGCAGTTTCTCGCCCAGTGTAGCCAGTTGGACTTGCAGTTTTTCGGTCAGCGCATTTTGTTCAGCGATACAGTTGGCATAACGTTTTTCCACTTCGTCGAACTCTTCCGGACGGCTTGCCCACTGGTTTTCCAGATTTTTAACCAGTGGCACCAGTTTTTCCCTCGTCAACTGTTTGGATTCTATCTCCGAGTTCATTTTGTTGATATTGCGTTGTAGTTGACCATACTGTTTCAGCAAATTGCTGATGTTGTTCAGCTCTGCGGATTCCTGCTCCATAACCTGTTTTTGTAAGGATAAATTTTCAATATCCATTCCATTGCGCATGATATTCAGACGATTAGCCAGCACCGTCCATTGCGAATGCATTTGCTGCAAGCGTTGCTGCTTGGCGGTCATTTGCGTGCCGTATTTTTCGACCGCTCTCAACTGGGAGCGTGTGCTTTCCAGCTGGGATTTCAGGTTTTGGATTTTACTGCGTTGATCAACTAGGGCCTTTTTGGGGTCGGTAAACACCGGTGGTTTTATTACATATGGGTGAGTGATTGAGCCACATAGATAACACGGTTTGCCATCAACCAGTTTGGCCCTGTCGCCACTCATTTTTTTGATCAAGGCTTCGTTGCGCAAGCCTTGTTCCAACACCTTGATGATGTTTTCTTCCCGACTCATTTCCTGAGTCAGTTCATCCAGTCTGCTTTTCAGAACTTCCGGATCAGGCGGCAGCTCAGGTTGTTTTTTGATACCCAGCCAGCTAAACCAGCCTTTGTTACCGAGTTTATCCGTGACCGTAGCCAGCGAAATCATTTCCTGCAGGTCATACACACGTTGCTGTTGCTCTTGCAATAGCTCTTTCAAGTCGTCAACTGTTCTGCCTTGCAGAATAGCTTCCAGAGTTTTCTGATCGGTTTCGAGCTGGACTTTCAAGTCGCGCAGGTCGTCTTCCACAGACTGCAAGGCCGATTTGTTTTTCTTTAATGACGCAGTGATGTTTTTCGACCAGCCGGCATTGGCTTTTTGTTTGCCGCCGAGTTCGATAATTTCAGCCCTGATTTGACGCAGCTTAACAACATCAGGAAAGTCCTCAATCAGCATGGCATCGCTTTGATGTGCCTGAAACCAGCTGTTGATGTCTGATAAGGCGGTTTGTTTCTCGTTGATTTGTTGTCGGATGGATTGCGCCAGCTCCAGTTGCCGAGGCAGTTCCAATTTTAATTCGCTGATAGATAATTTCAGGGTGTCGATAGTCTGCTTTTGTTCGCTGATCGACTTGTCAGGCATCGGCTGGCCACTCTGGGCCACTTGGCTGCCAAGCTGTTGTTGCAGCATGCTGAGTTCTTTGCGGAGATTATCCAGGGCTGCTTGATTTTGTTCGACCAGAATGTGCTTGCTGTCCAGTAAATTCAGTTCGGTACGATAGTGCAAAGCAGGCTGGCCTGTGGCGATGCGCTGCAAATCCAGCTGGTAATCAGCAATTTTTTTGCTCAATGCCAGCTGTTTGCTATGTAATTGCCGTTGTTGTCCTTCCAGATTGGCGATATTCTGCAACCCGATCAATTGTTGTTGCGCATATTTCTGCTGTTGCTTGAATTCCGTGACTTGTTCCTGGAAGTCTTGCAAATCATGGGCTGCTGCGTCTAAAGCGTCCTGGGTCAATAACGGAAAGCTGGCTAAATCCTGTGCCAGTTGGGTTAAGCGGGTTTGACTTTGCTGGTGGCGGGCTTCGGCCTGGCTTCGGTACTCGCTGTACAAATCGGTACCGCTGATTTTCTCCAGTATATCCATACGCTCGCTGTCCAGCGCATTTAAAAATGCGGCAAAATCCCCTTGCGGCAACACAATGGATTTGCTGAATTTATGAAAATCCATGCCGATTAGCTCGGCGATACGATTACGTACCTGGCTGGGCGTTTCCGCCAAAACCTCGTCTTGTTCATTGAGTCGGCTCAGTGTCATGGTCGGCAACAGCGCGGTAGCTTCACCGTCGATGCTGCTGCGTTTGGCAGCCCAACTGGAGCGAAATTTTTCTTCGCCCAAGGCAAATTCGACTTGCGCAAAACACTCGTCGGTCTGTTTGGTCATGACATGCTCAGCAGGCTTGTCCAACCGAAAGGTCTCGCCATACAGTCCTAAGGTAATTACATCCAGAATGCTGGACTTTCCGGAGCCGTTCGGGCCGGTGATAGCAAAAACTCCGCTCTCGGCAATGGGCCCCTGATCGAAATAAATCCGCCCTTCACCTTCCAGGGAATTGATATTTTTGAAAAATATATTCAGAATTTTCATAGCTATATGATTTATTGATTATTTGTTGGGCTTTTTATTGCGGCTGCAGCATGGATAGTGCCCAAAAATAACCCGTTCAGGTGGCTCAACCGATAACGCGTCATGATACACGATGAAAAATTGCTAAACAAAAACAAACGGCATTCCGTCGCGGTTATTTTTGAAACGTTTTTTATGAATTTTATGGATTGAAAGGCAGGGCGGGATAACTCTAAACCAGCGTGCCAGAGAAGGCGGAGGGCTTGGCGATTTAGGTAACAGCTCAGCTACCGATAAGAATACAAATTGTGGCGGGCTATAGGAATCAGGATGGAAGGATGCCAACTAACAACGGGCTCGTCTGAAAAACAGGCGGTCAAGATATTGCCATATCGCTGCTGCAACACGGCAATATCCAACTATCCGGTTTTATTCAGCAGTTTTAGCCGCTTCCGGTTTCGGCTTGCTTGGGCCAACACCTTGTTCACCGCAAGCCGCGATAGTAGTTACGGCAAGCATGATCAATAAAATTTGGCTGATTTTTTTCATAATTTTCTCGATTAGAGGATTAAATTGCTCTGTTGATTTATTTATCAATAAGTTGATAAATATCAAGGCAGAGTTCAAAAGCCTGAGCGGCTTTTGGTCATCATTGCATTTATCGGTGTACTAAAATTGATCTGGATCAATTTTTTACGATTCAGCCTGCAATTCTTAATCCGTTCTTAAACGCCGATCGTCCTTATTTCTTCTAATGGTATGTCGCAATCGGTTTCGATAAATTGCCCGAGCGCAATGTCGGTGGTCAACGGGGTCGGGTTAAAAAAGTCACGGCTGCTGTTTTTCAGCGACGGGTATAGCGATGTTTGACGCCGACGGGAAAAAAATCCGGGTCAGCAAAAGGGTGCAATGTGATCTGAGGCTGTTGCCTATCGATAGGTGTGTAGTTGGCAAATTCACTGTTCAAGCGCAGTAACTGGGTTTTGATTGATAAGGCGATGATCTCAGTTAATTGCCCATTTGGCTTTACATTCGGCAGTAATTCCACCACCACATGCAATGTCTTGTTGCCATCTTGGGATTCCAATGCCTGCAATACAAATTTACCTGTTACCAAACCCATGATGTCAGACTGTTCCAATCCCACTGCGATATTTTCTGGGAAGATATTGGCACCGTAATAAGAAATAGTGAAATCGGCGCGACCGAACACATACACGAATGGCAACTGGCGGGATTGAAAATCTGCAGGTAAACCCAAATCGCTAGGCGAGCGGATGCCATGCTCAGCAAGGAAATGCCACATTTCGGCAAAGGTCAATACTCCGCCTTTGTCAGCAATGTGATAGCGCATCAGCGGCACGGTGTTTTCAGCAGAAACCACCAGCGTGTTGTCATGCATTTCAAAAAACCGACTGCAGGGATCGTATTGCACCAAGGTTGGCAAGCGGGATTCGCCAAACAACGCTCGGGCGGCTTCAGGCTGATTCGCCAACCAGCGGCGAATGGCGATACTTAACGGCGTTTCGTTACCCAACACGCCGCCGTCGGCGGTGCCGTAGAGTGATGCCGAATCGTAACAGGGGTTGTCTGAACCAATGCGCTCCCCTAGCAGCGTTCTCCACTCTTCGCTGAATACTTCACCGGCAAACACCAGTTTGGGTTTGAAACTCGCCCAGGCTATGCCTTCAGCAGCACCCGCATCAATTACATCCTTCACAAAGGGTGGGTATCCCAGTAGTACGGTTTGCTCAAAATGCGGGGCTAATTCACGTACCACCCGAAAAATCTCGGCTTTGTTGTTACCGGGCGTGGCGACCATCAGCGGATAGCCCTTGGCAGCCAGATGCCAGCAGCACGAAGTGGTAAACAAGCCGCCCACCCAGTTGCCCAGTGCAAAGCAGACAATAGCCAAAGTGCTTTTTTGATCAGCAGCGAAGCTGTCCAAAAATACCTGCTCAAACCGAACGGCTACATCCAGTTCATAGGCAACAGAACGCGGCCAGAAGGTTGGCAGGCCAGTGGACCCAGATGATACCGCCACCCGATCAGCACCCAACAGACTGCCGCCCAGGCAGCGTTCCGGCAACGGATAAACCTGCATGTAATTGGCTTTGCTGGTCAGGGGTAGACTGGAAAATGCAGCAAAATCAGAAATTTGCCCAGGGCTGATTTGGAGATGTTCCAGAAAATGCCGATAGGCTGGCACTTGTGAACTGCAGCGTTTGAACAATTCCAGCAGTTTGGCTTGCGGGTCTGTGGCCAGATGGTCAGTGAATATTTGTGGCAGCGGTGTATTCAGAAAATACTGAAATGCCGGGTCGTTCATTGGCGTTGGCTGAGGCATCAAATCTCGCTCGTTAAACAAAGGCTATTTGGCAGCCTGCAATTTTTGCAAACTCTTGGCTACTCGATCAGCATCAAGGGCAGGATCAACGTCGTCATCGATCTGGCGTATGACCAGTTCAGGATCGATGATAAAGGTCCAACGTTTGGCCATTTTAATCACCGGCATTTTCACACCGTAACTATCGGTAACCTTGGCGTCTGCATCCGATAACAAACTGAATGATAGTCTGTGTTTAGTATGAAAATCCTGCAAAGCCTTCAAATCATCCGTGCTGATGCCATAAACCTCGGCATGCTGATCGCGAATAGTTTTTATGGCATCTCGAAAAGCGCAAGCCTGAGTGGTGCAGCCCGGCGTACCGGCTTTGGGATAAAAATATAACACCGTCCAACCTTGCTGCTGGCGATCTAGCAAGCGCATGACGCTGCCGTCATAAGCCTGCAATTCAAACAAAGGGGCTTTCTGACCAATTTGCATAGTCTCTGCTTGCAGCATTCCAGCCCATAGCAGGGCAAACGTGAATAAAATGGCACGTAAAACGGTCGACATGATCAGCCCTTGAAATTCAGTGAAAACAGTCTTAAAGCTTACCAGTAAAGGTCAAAAGTCAATTTGGTTATTGATGACGGCTGAGGCCGATTAAGATTTTGCCTTGAACAAAGGCGGATTAAATTTAAAACCAAAATGCTGCGGATCTTCGCCAATTACCGCCGCAGAAAAGATATAAAACACATAATCGCGGGTTTCTGTGGGTAATTGGTAATTTTGCAGGAACATCCAGAAATTTCTGTCGCGCGGATTATCCGGCATTTGTTTGATCATATTCTTAACCCGATTATCGCCATAATTGTAGCTGGCCATCACTAGTAGGCCGGATGCCTGAGCCTCCGTGCTGTATATCTGCCGCAGGTATTTAACGCCGGCTTGCGTGGCTTGGGCAAAATCAAAACGGCCATCCTGTTCATCATATTCCCGCACTGCGGCTAAAGGACCCGGTTTAACGCCGTATTGCTCAGCTGTACCGGCTAATAACTGCCAGGCACCTTTGGCTATACCAAACCGGGTCTCAGGGCCTATGGCCTTGGTATCGTAATTACTTTCCTGTAAAGGCAGATAAATAAAATATAAAGGCAGGCCGTATTTTTCCAGGGTAGCAATCACCGGCGTCAACATATTGTTTTGTTCCAGCATAGCGATGGCATTTTGCAGTCTGGGTGTGTTTTGCCAATATTGAATATATCTATGTACTTCGGCAATAAAGTCTTCAGGCAATTCCAATTCGCTTTCACCCAATTCACGCGCCACTTTGGCTATTAATTCCTTTTCATATTCTTCACGGGTTGGAAACCGCAGACGCAGACTATTGGCTTCTTCAACATACTGCCGATATTTGGCTTTCATTTTCGCCAAACGTTCCCGTTCTTCACGCATGTGTTGGCGTTCAGCGGCAATTTTTTCCTGCTGCAGCTTTAACTGCTCTTGAGATACTCTCAGTTTCTCGCTATTAATCGTTTGCAAGGTGCTTTCAAGCATTGCAGCGCTTTCTTCCAATTTAATATCAGCCTGCGATAAATTTACTTCCAAAGATTTAATGTCATAAAACATATCAATGGCCAGTTTCTGGGTATTTTGCAAAGCGATTTGTTGATAGGCACCTAAAGCTATCGCCAAGCAACATATCCCGGCTAAGATCCAGATGACTTTTTTATAACTTTTGCTGCGTTTGATGCGGTCTTTATGAATCACCTGCCGCGCCATCAATGTGTAATCGCCCATATCCGGCGTGTCTTCGGCAGCCAATAGCCGTTGTTCAATTTCGGCCTCTGACACGTTGCGTCGAGGTGTAGTTGGTTCAGGCGGGGTTTGCGGTTGGGGCGATTGTTGCGGTATGACAATCTTGGTGACATCGGATTGTTGACTATCAATCCTCAAATAAAAACCGGCCACGCCAAGTGCAATCATCACCGGAAAATGCAGCACTTCATGGCTGATTGCCCGGCCATCGATAAACACGCCATTGGTGCTATTAAGGTTGTATAAACACCAGCCAGCCGGTTCCGGCTTGATTTCCAGGTGATTGCGACTGACCACGTCATGCGCAATCACAATGCTATTTTCCGGCGATCGACCCGCGCTGAATCGCCCGGAAAAGCTGAATTGACCGAGCAGCTGGCCTTGGGCATTCAATAATTCCACATGCAATGCGGCATGCTTTGGCAGCGCCAATACAGTTTTATCATCGTCAAGATTCGAATTAGAACCCAGCGATGGTTTTATTCTGGTTTGATCATCATTCATGTGCTTAATGATAGCCAACAATCGGGCTGTTGATGCTTCGTGCTCAGCTTAACAAACGTGCGTCAACTTGTCGCGCGACAATCGACCACATTTCACGATCAATTCATTGTTGTTAACCTATTGCCAGCGTTAAATATTTCTTCCTCCCAATCCGGCCAAAAGCCGGATTTTTTTTGTCTGTCGATAGCAGTCAATTTCGAAAAAGCAGGCAAAATTACCGCTATTGTTGTGCCGGCAAAGGGTATACATTATCCAAAGCTGTTTCAGCAACAACGTGTTTCCGGCAGATTACCGGAACCAAATGCCGCGAAGCGAATCCAGGCCAAAGGGGTGTTCGTCCGCCCGCCGTCCATAGCGCTTGGATCTCGGCAATCCCTACCGAGATGACGGTTTTGACTTAATTGATTGATCTTTATAATTTGTAACGAAAGAGGCGGTATCACACATGGATACTATTCATCATATTGCGATTCAGGTGTCCGATTTACCTTCAACGCTGGCTTGGTACAAAAACCAATATGACGTCAAAGTGGTGTATGAAGATGAAACCTGGGCGCTGATTCAATTCGCCAATGTGGCGCTGGCATTGGTTTTACCTGATCAGCATCCGCCGCATTTTGCGATTGTTAGTGAGCATGCCGAACGTTTTGGACCCTTGAAAACCCATCGGGACGGCACCGCATCGGTGTATATCAACGATCCGGCCGGCAATTGTATCGAAATCCTCAAGCTACCGGATTAACCATCCCATTGGAGGCATACTCGCCATCCCTGGCCGCATTATCAATCCGTGAATGTTTCTTCAGGGATTACTGTGCTTTCATTTGGTCGTCGCGATGCTTTCTGTCTGCATGGCGTTTTTGCCATTTTTCATGACGTTGTTTTTTCATTTCTTCAAACTTGGCGAACTGCTCAGGATTTAAAACCGACTGTAAACGTTGATGGGTTTCAGCCTGCAATGCCTCGCGTTTGTCATGCTGCTCTTTGAACACCTGTTCCAATTGCGTTTTTTGCTCGGCAGTCAAATCCAGTTTTTTAGCCAGATGCTCGACCCTTTCTGCCGGATTGCCTTCATGTCCGCCATTTGGGCTACCAGGAAATGCGGCTACTGTTAAAGGCATGGTTAAGGCCAGGGCGATAATTGCGATTTTTCTGTTCATGACGTTCTCTTAATAAATGTAGGGATTGCCAAACGGTTTGGTGCCGTTTTCAGAGTCTACTTTACCGATGAAAAGCGCAAACATTGCGGAGCAATTGAGGAAAGATTGTGCAAATTTAAGCTGGGGTATTTGGCAACGGCTCGAAGCGATAACCTGCGCCATACACTGAATGGATCAGTTCATAATTAGGCAAGAGCTCGTGCAATTTGCGGCGGAGTTTTTTAATGTGGCTGTCAATGGTGCGGTCAGAAACAATGCGCTGATCCTGATACATCAGATCCATCAGCGTCGAGCGGGAAAAGATATGGCCGGGCCGACGGTGCAAGGTTTGCAGCAATAAAAATTCCACTGCAGTCAATTCGATTTCGCGACCGGCAGCCAATACCCGAAAACGATCGGCATCCAGACTGATGTTGTCCGTATCTAGGGTTTGACTGGCCTGTGGCTGTAAACGACGCAATACCGCTTTGACCCGCGCCACCATTTCTCTGGGGCTATAGGGTTTACACATATAATCATCAGCGCCCATTTCCAAGCCAAGCAGACGATCGATTTCTTCGACGCGGGCGGTAACCATGATGATAGGCACCGAGCTAAAGCTGCGAATGTCTCGACAGAGGGTCAAACCGTCTCGACCGGGCAGCATCAAATCCAGCAAAATCAAATCTGGCGACTGCTGTTTGACCCAAGCCACCACGGCATCGCCCTCGCTTAAAATATCGGTAGAAAATCCCGCATTCAGCAAATAATCCGCCGCCAGTTGGGCTAATTTTTCTTCATCTTCGACAATCAATATATGATGAATATCGTTCATGATCATGCGCGCAATGGTAATTCGATGAGTATGGCCAGCCCGCCCAATTCAGAGGATTGCGCCGAGATTTGCCCCTGATGCGCAGCCACGATATTCCGGCAAATCGACAGGCCCAAACCCGCTCCACCGTGATGCCTGCTGCGCGAACTATCCAGCCGATAAAACCGCTCGAATAGTTTTTCCTGTTCGGCGACTGCAACCCCGGGCGCGCTATCGGCCAGTGTGATCAACAAAGTGTTTGCTGTGGTTGATACGATGATTTTCATCCGTCCGCCGGCATCGGTGTATTTGAGGCTATTTTTTAATAGATTACGAAACAATTGCGATAACCGATCGGCATCGCCATGCAGACTGACTATCAGCTGAGTCTGATCGAGCCACTCGATAGCTATCGACTTTGCGGCAAACTCAGCTTGAAAGGCAGCCAGATCGGCTTTTAACACAGCAACCGGATCGATCAAGGTCTTTCGATAGGTTAAAGCCCCCTGATCGGACAGCGCCAGCTGGTATAAATCATCCACTAACCGATTCAGACGCATGACATCAGTCAATAAAGAATCCACCGCAGCCGGCACCATGGGCCGTATGCCATCCTGTAAGGCTTCCAGTTCGCCCCGCAATACCGATAGCGGCGTGCGTAGTTCATGGGAAATATCCGCCACCCAGCGTCGTCGGCTTTGCTCAGCTTGCTCCAGGGCAGCGGCCATGTCATTGAAATCGCGGGCTAACTGTCCCAATTCATCCTTCGAGTCTGTCGGCAAGCGTACCGCATAATCGCCGACAGCCAATTGTTTCGCCGCGACGGTCATGCGCTTGATCGGCTTGCCCAGCATATACGCCAGCAGCAAAGCCAGTGCAGCGGACAACATGACCATCACCAAGGCAATCCAGCCAAAGGCTTGCGCCTGTTGTTGCAAAAAGCGCAGATCTCCTGATTGATTATCGGGCCGACCGGGTAGTAGGCCCAAATAACCGACAACCTGATCCGACTGCTGAACCGGGTATAGTGTCAATCTCGACAGCAACTCCTGTCGACCGAAGACAATCGATTTATCTGCGGCTAATAACATGGCGCGCAGTTCCAGTGGAAGCAGCCGTCGCATGGGTTTATCCTCGAAATCAGCCGGCTCTGGTGGCCACTGATTCGTCGGCCCGGCTAGCGCAAAACGCATCCAGGGTTGCGGATGTCTATGTCGGTGATTATCGGATTGCAGTAGTAACTGTACCCATTGTCGTTTGTTACTGCCAAGCGGCTGCCAGCTGTTGCCAGAATCGGTGTACACAGCAGACAGGTTATCCAGCAGGTTCTCTACCCGATCTCTTTGCCGGGATTCTACCCATTCATTAAAGCCCTTATCCAATGACCAGCGCATAAACAGATGCATGCCTGCCACCACCAATAAGGTCGTCAGCAGAAAAGTCAGAAATAACTTAAAACGTATGGATTTATGCATCGATTTCTCGTGGATTTATCAAGGCATTATTACCGCTAAATGTGCAAAAAACATGAAAGCCATGGTTTTCGATGAAACTTGGCCTAAAATGCAGCTTCCATATAATTTTTAAGGACATGGTATGCAAATTCTCGGTGTGGATATTGGTGGGTCAGGTATTAAGGGAGCCATTGTCGATACGCTCACAGGCAAACTGATCTCGGAACGGCACAGAATTGAAACCCCTCAACCAGCGACGCCGGAAGCGATTGCCGCCGTGTTGGCGCAATTGGTATTGCATTTCAACTGGACAGGCCCGATTGGCTGCGGCTTCCCTGCCGCAATTCAGCATGGCATCGCTCGCACCGCTTCAAACATCGCCAAGACCTTTATTGGCACTGATATAGACGCCTTGTTTTCCGAAGCAACCCATTGCAGCTGTTTTAACGTTAATGATGCCGATGCTGCCGGCATGGCGGAAATGCACTTTGGCGAGGGCTCAGAACAATCAGGCGTTGTGTTGCTGGTGACGATTGGCACTGGCTTAGGCACCGCTATTTTTACCGACGGAAAATTATTGCCGAATACGGAATTAGGCCATATCTATCTGGAAAACGGGCTCATAGCCGAGCGTTTTGCCTCAGATGCCACCCGAAAGATAGAAGATCTTGGCTGGAAAGCCTGGGCCAGTCGTTTCAATCAGTATCTGACCACGATGGAAAGTCTGTTCTGGCCGGATTTAATCATTCTGGGTGGCGGCGCCAGCAAAAAATTCGATAAGTTTAAGCACCATCTAACGATAGACGCCCCGGTTAAACCAGCGGCTTTTTTGAATCAGGCCGGGATTGTTGGCGCTGCGTTGTTTGCTAAATCGAGACTTTAAAATGATAAAAACAAGGATTTTTGCAAGACGCGAAAACCCAATATCCTAAATAAGCGTGCAGAACAGCGGCTGTTAGCAGATGTCTGGGTTTTAAAAGCTGTTGAACCTTTTCAATTTCGGGGGTGGGTTTAAGTCATCCTTGATGAAAATCCCTGCCTGTTGCGCGTAAAATGCCAGCTAAGTTTTGACTTTCTTTTCGGCATGGGCATGCATAACGACAACTACCTTTACGATACCGAACGACTTCATAGCATTGCCTCCGATGATTTGGTCAAGAAAGGCTTGCATTATTTCACTGACAACCGGGTTATTGGCGTGGCTTTGGAAAACGGCTGTGTGGTGGCGCAAGTTGAGGATGTCAACGACGAACAGTATTGGCTGGAACTGACGCTAGACGAGGATGACAACCTGGTTGTGGAGTGTGACTGTCATCCGGAATCGACGGTTTGTGTACATGCGATTGCGGCTTTATATGCCTATGCGGATCAATATGCCCCATTGGAGACAGCCGATTTAGGCAGTGCGCAACGCGAGGCGATACAGGAGCGGGTGAAGAAAGGCCGCAATGAGGTACGGGTCAAATTGTTGAGTGGCAATCTTGGTTTCGGCACGTGGCAGGCGACGTCTTTGGTGTCTGCGACGCATTGGCAGCGTTCCTATCAGGTCCAAATCCGTTGGTTGGATCAACGTGCCAATTACTGTACGTGTCCGGATTTAGCCAGCAATCGCCTGGGTACTTGCAAACATATCGAAGCAGTGCTGCATTACGCCAAAAAACAGCCGGATTATAAAAAGTTGAAAGCGGCGGGTTGCCCGGTATCGTTTGTGTATCTGGCTTGGGAATCGGCGACTCGGCCGCTGCTGCGTTTGCAGCGAGCAGCGGGCATGGCGGACGATTTGGTGGCCTTGCTAGCCGAATTTTTTAATCCCCAAGATCAGTTTATAGGCCGTCTGCCGGAAGACTTTTACCGTTTTTCGCAACAGGTGTACGGGCGAGATGATTTTCTGCTGGGCGATGATGCCGCGCGTTATGTTCAACAATGCGCCGAAGACGCAGCTCAATCGCTGCGAGGCCAGACGATTCAGCAGGCCATCAAGCAAAGCAACGGCGTGTTGCCAGGATTAAAGGTCAAGCTGTTTCCCTACCAAGTTGACGGCGTGGCTTTTCTGGCCTCGCGCGGACGGGCCTTGTTGGCAGACGACATGGGGTTGGGCAAAACCCTGCAGGCCATCGCCGCCAGTAGCTGGCTGGTAGACAATGCAGAGGTCGAGCGGATTTTAATCGTTTGTCCAGCCTCATTGAAGCATCAATGGGCTCGGGAAATCGGCAAATTTACCGGCAGGCAGGTACAGATTTTGTCCGGTGGTCCGGAGCAGCGCGGTGTACAGTATCGTGCCAATGCCTTGTTCTTTATCATCAACTACGAACTGGTGCTGCGAGATTTATCTGTCATCAGCGAAATCCTCAAGCCTGACTTGGTAATACTGGACGAGGCTCAGCGCATCAAAAACTGGCGCACAAAATTAGCGTCCACAGTAAAAATGATTCCGTCGCGTTATGTATTTGTACTGAGCGGTACGCCTTTGGAAAACCGGCTGGAAGACTTATACAGTTTGTTGCAGCTGGTAGATGTTAGGGTGTTGGGGCCGTTATGGCGCTGTTTGCTGGATTTTCATATTACCGACGAACGAGGCAAAGTGATCGGTTATCGTAACTTATCCGAATTGCGGCGCCGTATCGCTCCGGTACTGTTGCGCCGTGACCGCAGTCTGGTGGCCGATCAATTGCCGGATCGTACCGAAGTGACGCTTGATATTGCCATGGATGACAAGCAGGAAGAATTACACGGTCATGCGCTAAAAGCAGCGGGTCAAATAGCAAAAATTGCCAAGCGCCGACCGTTGACGCCCAGTGAACACAATCGTTTTTTGGCGGCTTTGCAGCAGGCACGCATGGCGTGCAATGCGGCGGGTTTGGTCGATAAAGAAACCGTGGGTTCGCCGAAACTGGATGAACTGGGGCGCTTGCTGGAAGAGCTGTGCCTACAAAGTAATCGCAAGGTGGTGGTGTTTTCACAATGGGCGCTGATGACCGAGATGGTGGAAACACTGGTACGGGGCATGGGCTTGGGTTGTGTGCGCCTGCATGGCGACGTGCCCAGCCCAAAACGTGGCGAGCTGATGGAGCGTTTCCTGAATGACGATGCGGTGCAGGTGTTTATTTCTACCGATGCCGGGGGCACCGGCTTGAATCTGCAAGCAGCCACGGCGTTGATCAATCTGGATATGCCTTGGAATCCGGCCATTCTGGATCAGCGCATCGCGCGCATTCATCGGTTGGGACAAAAACACAAGGTGCAGATATTCATTCTGCTGGCCGAAGACTCCTACGAGCAGCGTGTAGCCCAGTTGGTGAAGGGCAAGCGCGATTTGTTCGACAATGTCATTGATCCGGCTGCCACAGAAGATGCTGTTGGCGTATCCAAGAAAATGCTGCAGACGCTTATGGAGGATTTGGCGGGTGCCAGCGTAGACGAAGACGCAGCTGTAATTCCCAAAAGTAAAGCAATTAAAGACGGGGACGCGGAAACGGATGAGGCTGTTGTTTCCGTTAAGTCAGAATCTACCGGACTGAGCGAAGATGAAAAAATAGCCAGACAGGTGGTTGAAGCCATTCAAGCTGCTTTTGGTGCGCGTATCGAGCGCGTGTTGGCCAAATCCGGCGGCTTGCTGGTCGTGGTTGAACATTGGCAGGATGACGATGAGCAGATGGGGCAGGATTTGTCGGTGCAAGGTTTGCCGGTCGCAGTGATTGATGGGCGCACTTGGCGCAGCTTGCAACGATTGGGTAAGGCCTCGCCGCTGGCGGAAGCGGAAACCATTTTTGAAACGGCTGTCACTGAGCAGTCACAAGAAAATCCGCTATCGGTGTTGGCTTCACAAAAACTGCGTTCGGCGGAGGTGTTGCTGGAACAACACTGCTCGGCGGGTGTGATGGATTTACTGGCTTCGGCATTACTGATGAAGTTGGCGGCTCTGAACAATCAGCCACAAGCGCCAGTAATAACGGATGCGGCAGTTTGGGTGTATACCGAGATTTTACCGAGCGGTCTATTGACACCAGAGCAAGCAGCACTGGTGGTGCAAGTGGTATCCTGCAGTTTGGGCAGCAACCTGCCGGACATGTTGATTCAGCAAGCAGCGAACGATGTAAGGCAATTGTTCGCGCAAATGGCGTGATAAAAATCGGATAGGAACAGGAGGCAAAATGGCAGTGAATACCGCTGAAAGTTATTTGAGCGAAGCCGATTATCTGGCGGGTGAACAGGACGGTGAGATTCGACATGAATTGGTCGACGGGCAGGCGTATGCCATGACCGGGGCGAGTGATTATCACAATAAATTGAGTGGTAACATTGTGTTTGAGTTGATGAAGGGCTTAAGGGCTAAGGGTTCGCCTTGCACAGTCTACGTCAATGACATGAAAGTCAAAGTGAAACAGAATTTCTACTATCCCGATGTGATGGTGGTTTGCAACCCCAATGACAAGGTCAATAATTATTACAAAACGCAACCTTCTATGATTGTCGAAGTGCTATCCCCCAGCACCCGGCGTTTCGACAAAACGCACAAGCGAGTGACGTATCAAACCCTGGAAAGTTTGCAGGAATACGTTTTGGTCGATCAGGAGCGCGCCGAAATCGAGGTGTTTACTCGGCAAAGCGGTTGGCAGGCCGACTATTTTTATCCCGGCGATACCATTCACTTTCAATCGATAGAGGTAGCCGTGGCGGTGGAAGACATTTATTACCAAGTGGATAACGACGATATGTTGGCGTTTATGCAAGCCAAACAAGCCCAAGCCTGACGCTAAGCGCATGGTCGAATTGACTTACCCCGCTATAAAACACCATGGCGCGGTTGATGGCGTCACCGGTTCCTGTCACGAGTTGCTTGTCGATGCGGCCAATTCGGTGCTGATCGATTGCGGTTTGTTTCAGGGCGCGGAAGTATCCGGTGCCGGTGCCGGGGCTAATCAGTTGGCTATCGACTTTGCCCTGGATAAGGTGCAGGCGCTGTTGGTGACACATTGCCATATCGATCATGTTGGACGGATTCCGTATCTGGTTGCAGCCGGATTTCGCGGGCCGATTTATTGTTCCGAGCCGACCGCGCAATTGTTGCCGTTGGTGCTGGAAGATGCACTGGCAGTGGGCATCAGTAAAGACCGGCAGCTGATCGAGCCTTTTATCGAGTTGATTAAAAGCCGCATCGTCGCGGTGCCTTATGCGCAGTGGCGGGACGTGTTGTTAGTGGAGCGCGCCGGTAGCGAGTTGCGGATCAAATTCAATCCGGCCGGGCATATTTTGGGGTCGGCCTATATTGAGTGTGATGTCACGGCGGGGAAGCAAAAGCAACGCATCGTGTTTTCCGGCGATTTGGGCGGGCCTTACACGCCACTGTTGCCGGCGCCGAAATCACCCTATCAAGCGGATGTGCTGGTGCTGGAAAGCACGTATGGCGATCGTTTACATGAAAACCGCAAACTGCGGCAGGCCCGGTTGCAGCAATTGATCGGCCGCTGCCTGCAAAACAGCGGAGTGATTTTGATTCCGGCCTTTAGCATAGGTCGTACTCAGGAATTGCTGTATGAACTGGAAGACATCATCCATAGGCATAAAACCCAATCGGTGACCAAAGGCTTGTTGTGGCAGGATATGGAAATCATCGTCGATTCGCCGTTGGCCAGCCGGTTTACCGAAGTCTATCAACAGCTTAAGCCTTACTGGGATGCAGAAGCCAAAGCACGATTGCGGGCGGGCCGGCATCCTTTGGCGTTCGAACAACTCACCACGGTCAATAACCATCAGGACCATATTGCTGCGGTGGCTTATCTGCAAAAAACCGCCAAACCTTGTATTGTGATTGCCGCCGGCGGCATGTGTTCGGGTGGACGCATCGTCAGTTATCTGAAGGCCTTGATAGACGATAAACGCACCGATATTTTGTTGGTGGGTTATCAGGCGATGGGCACGCCGGGCCGGGATATTCAGCAATACGGGCCGAAACACGGTTATGTAGAACTGGACGGCCGGCGTTATACGATTAATGCCGGCGTTTATGCCTTAAGCGGCTACTCGGCGCATGCCGATAAGCATTCTTTATTACGTTTTGTAAAGGGTATGCGGAAGAAGCCTAAACAAATCAGGTTGATACATGGTGATGAGGGGGCAAAAGCGGAGCTGCAAAAGGCTTTACTGAAATTGTATCCGGAAATTGACGTGATGATCCCATGAACAGCCTGTTTGCGTTCTTGGCTCGGAGGGGAGCATAAACTATGCTGAAAAAATTACCAATTGGTATTAACACCCTGTCCGCTATGCTGGAAACCACCTTCGCCGACTATTTGGCAGGTGTCGACTGGGCGCAACTGAAAACTTGGTACAACGGCTATCAGTTTTTGGGTGAAGCGGTTTACAACCCTTATGACATCTTACTGTTCATCAGCGGCAATCGGCGTTATCGCAACTACTGGTTCGAAACGGGCAACCCCAGTTTTTTGATCAAACTATACCAGCAAAAAGCCTATTTTTGCTGGATTTGGAACAACTGGAAGTCTCGGAAGAAATTCTGGATTTGTTTGATCTTGAAAGCATACATCCGGTCACCTTGTCGTTTCAGACGGGTTATTTGACGATTGAAAAAGCTGCAGACGATGCTGAACAATTGTGGCAGGTATTGGCCTGACGGGCTAAGATTGGCAATGACAATACTACTTGGCTGTCGTGATGACACTGAACAGGATGAAAAACCATTCGATGAAAACAGCATTTGCAGAGCATAAAGACCAAAGTTATTCGGCGACCGGGTTATTTAATCGCTGTAAAACGTATCAATTCTAATCATGTTAAACGGTAAAAACATACTGATAACCGGCGGCACAGGCTCTTTCGGAAAGCAATGTACCAAGATGATATTGGAACAATATGCGCCGAAAAAATTGGTGATTTTTTCCAGGGATGAGCTTAAGCAGTACGAAATGAGTCAAGTCTTCAATCAGCCGATCATGCGTTACTTCCTTGGCGATGTCAGGGATCAAAGTCGACTCAAACGGGCGTTGGAAGATATTGATGTTGTCATTCATGCCGCAGCATTGAAGCAAGTGCCAGCAGCCGAATATAACCCTTTCGAATGCATTAAAACCAACGTTTTGGGTGCGCAGAATCTGATAGAGGCCTGCCTTGATACTGACGTGCAGCGGGTAGTGGCTTTATCCACCGATAAAGCAGCCGCACCCATCAATCTGTATGGTGCCACCAAATTGTGTTCAGACAAATTGTTTGTGGCGGCCAATAACATCAAAGGCTCAAGAAATATTCGTTTCAGCGTGGTGCGCTACGGTAACGTCATGGGCAGTCGCGGATCAGTGATTCCTTTCTTTTTGGAGCAACGCGCCAAGGGCGTTTTGCCTATCACCGATCCTGAAATGACGCGCTTCAACATCAGTTTGCGAGAAGGCGTTGAAATGGTGCTATGGGCCATTGAAAATGCCTGGGGTGGGGAGGTATTGGTACCTAAGATACCGTCCTATCGAATTACAGACTTGGCGACCGCGATTGGACCCGAGTGTGAGCAAGACATTATTGGTTTACGTCCAGGGGAAAAAATTCACGAAGAGATGATTACCGCCAGCGATAGCTTTAACACAGTCGATTTAGGGCAGTATTATGCTATTTTGCCTGCTGGCGCCAGCTATAACATGAAAAACTACTGTGCCCGGACCGGCGCGCAAAAAGTTAGTCCGGGGTTTTATTATAACAGCGGCAGTAATCCACAGTTTTTGTCGGTTGATGATTTGCGCGACCTGATTCATTCACAGTGCGTTACGGCGTCCTGATGGGGCTTTTATGATTCCCTATGGCCGACAAACTATTTCTGATGCCGACATTGAGGCGGTCGTTGAAGTATTGCGTTCGGATTTTTTAACCCAAGGGCCAGTGGTGCCTGCATTTGAGCAAGCCGTTGCCGATTATTGCGGTGCGCAATATGCCGTGGCGGTTAACAGTGCGACATCTGCATTACATGTGGCTTGTCTGGCGCTGGGCGTAAAAGCGGGCGATGTGGTCTGGACCAGCCCGATTACCTTTGTGGCCAGTGCCAATTGCGCGCTGTATTGTGGTGCCCGGGTTGATTTCGTCGATATCGATGCAGATACCTATAACCTGAGTGTGGCATGTTTGGCAGAAAAATTAGCCTGTGTTGAAACATCAGGGGGTTTACCCAAGGTTGTTATCGTCGTGCATTTAGCTGGTCAGCCCTGCGAAATGGCGGCTATCCATGCTTTGAGTCAGCGCTACGGTTTTAATATTATCGAGGATGCGTCGCATGCGATTGGCGCTAAATATCGGGGAGAGGTTATTGGAAATGGCCGATACAGCGATATTACAATTTTCAGTTTTCATCCGGTCAAAATCATCACTAGCGGCGAAGGCGGTATGGCACTAACCAACGACGCTCAGCTGGCCAAGCGGATGAGGTTGCTGCGTACACACGGCATCACTAGTGATGTTGCGGACATGACCCCACGCCCAGCGCAAGAGCTTTGGTTTTATCAGCAGATTACTTTGGGG
Source organism: Methylomonas sp. (assembly GCA_002928965.1). Taxonomy (GTDB): domain Bacteria; phylum Pseudomonadota; class Gammaproteobacteria; order Methylococcales; family Methylomonadaceae; genus Methylomonas. Next base: position 30,016 of record PERU01000011.1, on the reverse strand, counting down.
TTTAATTACCGCATGACCGATATTCATGCTGCCTTGGGGCTTAGCCAAATGCAGCGACTGGATGCGTTCGTTTCCAAGCGTCAAGGGCTTGCCAAACAATATGATGACTTGTTGAGTGATTTGCCAATAGTGACGCCCTGGCAACATGCCGATAACTATTCGGCATTTCATCTGTACATCATTCGTTTAAAGCTCGATGAAATCGGTCAATCGCAGCGGCATGTATTCGAAGCGCTTAGAGCGGATGACATCGGGGTTAATTTGCATTACATACCGGTATATCGCCAACCCTATTATCGTGACTTGGGCTTCGAACCGGGCTACTGCCCGGAAGCGGAACGCTACTATTCGCAGGCCATCAGTTTGCCGCTATTTCCGGCATTGACTTTAGCCGAGCAAAACCAGGTCGTTACAGCATTGAGGCGCGCGATAGACTTATGAACATTGCCATTATTCCCGCCAGAGGCGGCAGTAAAAGAATTCCCCGAAAAAATATCAAGGCGTTCTGCGGAAAACCCATGTTGGCCTGGGCGATCGACATTGCAAAAGCCTCCGGCATTTTTGAGCACATTGTGGTGACCACCGACGATGCAGAAATCTCAGACTTGGCCATCCGCTTGGGCGCTGAAGTGCCGTTTGTGCGGCCTGCGGAACTTGCGGACGATTACACCCCAACCGTTCCAGTGATTGCCCATGCCATCACAGCCTGTCATGCACTAGGCTGGCAGTTTGAACATGTCTGTTGTATTTACCCTGCCGTACCATTTATGCAAAGTACTGATCTTGTGGCTGCCTTGCAAAGACTGGAATCAGGCAGTGCCGATTATGTGTTTCCGGTTGCCGCTTTCCCTTCCGCTATCCAGCGCGCCTTGCGGCAACTGCCGGACGGACTTATGCAACCGTTTAATGACCAGTATGCCGCAACTCGAACCCAAGATCTTGAACCGGCTTTTTATGATGCCGGACAATTTTATTGGGGGCGCAAACAAGCCTGGTTGAGCGAAAAAAATATTCATCGGCATGGTGCGGGTTTAGTGATACCCAGCTGGCGGGTGGTTGATATTGACAATGCCGAAGACTGGCAACGGGCCGAATTGATGCATGCGGTATTTAACCACGCGAGCGTGCTGGCCTGAAACCTCATGAAATCAAATTGCCGGAGATGATGATGGTTGATAGAACTAAAACGCCGCAGGAAGCATTCTGGGCGGGTGATTTTGGCGATGACTATATTGACCGAAACAACAGCGCTCAATTGTTGGCGTCCAAACTGAATTTTTTCTCCAAAGCACTCAAGCAAGCAGGGCAGGTAAAATCTTGTCTTGAATTTGGGGCCAATATCGGACTGAACCTCAAAGCCCTGCAGATGCTTTATCCCGACATTCAGCTGCAAGCCTTGGAAATCAACAGTACGGCGGCAAAGCAGCTTAAAACCTTGATTGGAGACGAGCAAGTGTTTGAAGGCTCCATCTTCGACTATCCAATATCCGGGACAGTGGATCTGGCATTGATCAAAGGTGTAATGATCCATATCAATCCGGATATGTTGGAAAGTGTCTATGAGAAGCTCTACCGGGTATCCAGCCGATTGATTTTGATTGCGGAATATTACAATCCGGTACCGGTGGCCATTCCTTATCGCGGGCATGCCGACCGTTTGTTCAAGCGGGATTTTGCCGGCGAACTTCTGGATAAATATCCAGATTTGCAATTGGTGGATTACGGTTTTTGCTATCGCCGCGATGCGGCATTTCCGGGGGATGATGGCAGCTGGTTTCTGTTGCGTAAGGCCTAGGCCAACATGAAGGTTGCTTTTCGTGTCGATGCTTCGGTGCAGATCGGTAGCGGACACGTCATGCGTTGCCTGACGTTGGCGGATGGATTGGCGCAACGAGGCGCCGATATTCGTTTTGTTAGTCGCCATATGCCGGAATACTTGGTTCAGCTCATAGTGGCGAAGGGCTATGATTGGGCACAGCTGGATCATGCTGAAAATTTAGAGGAACTGGATGAGTTAGCTCATGCGCCATGGCTGGGTTGCAGTCAGGCGGAGGATGCTCTGGTCAGTTTGCAGGCACTGTCCGACACCGTATGGGATTGGCTCGTGGTTGACCACTATGCATTGGATTTTCGCTGGGAGCTGAAGCTTCGACCTGCAGCCCGGAACATTCTGGTTATTGATGACATTGCCGATCGTCGGCACGATTGCGACATGTTGCTGGATCAAAATTATTATCGGGATATGCATGCCCGATATGCGGGCAAAGTGCCTGAGCACTGCCGGTTGTTGCTGGGTCTGCGCTACGTTTTGCTGCGGGAAGAATTTCGCCGTCTCCGGGCAAGCATTGTTCCTCGTCAAGGTCCGGTTCGCCGTATCCTGATCTTCTTCGGGGGGGTGGATGCCGATAACCATACCGGGTCAGTCATGCAATCTCTGTTCGAAATGGGGCTAACCGATATTCAGGTGATCGTGGTGATCGGTGCCCAACATCCGAAACGTCCTGAGATCGAGGCGACATGCCTAAGGCATGGTTTTGATTGTCATGTGCAAACCGGTCGCATGGCCGAATTAATGGCTGCAGCCGATCTGTCTATTGGCGCTGGAGGCGGGGCCATGTGGGAACGCTGTTGTCTTGGTTTGCCAACTATAGCCATTGCCACGGCGGAAAATCAGCGTATGCAAATTGCTGACGCCGCGATGGCAGGATTAGTGTATAGCCCGGATTCAACACATGACTTTGAGAAAGTGATTGGCATGCATCTCGCGGCATTAAGTGAAAATGCCGGCTTACGATATTGGCTTTCGCAAACCGCAATGCGGCAGGTCGATGCGCGTGGCGTGAGCAGGGTCGCTGCCGGCATGGGCGTGAGTGATATTGATATACGCACGGTAAACCCTGACGATTCGGAGAAATTGTTTCTTTGGCGTAACCATTCCACAATACGGGAATTTTCACGAAATTCTGCGCCCATCGAATGGGAAGAACACTGCCGCTGGTTTGCCGCTCTGTTGAGCGATCCGAATCGTGTATTGCTAATTGGCCTGCGATGCGATGAAGCCGTTGGTGTCGTACGTTTTGATGTTCTCGATGCTCAAGCGGAAATTTCCATTTACCTAGTGCCGGGTATTGTCGGTTATGGATTTGAGCTTTTGAATAGCGCGGAAGCCTGGCTTGCTGAAAATTATCCGCAAGTCAACCTGCTGCATGCCCATGTGCTGGAGGATAATGCCCGGTCACACAAGCTGTTTTTATCGGCGGGTTACCGGGTTGAATCGACCGACTATTTTAAGAAGCGTCTATAAAAAAATGAAACATTTAGTCAACATTGCAGGAAAAGCCATTGGTCGGGGTTTTACGCCCTTCATCATCGCCGAGATGTCCGGCAACCATAATCAATCGCTTGATCGCGCCCTGGAGATTGTGGATAAAGCGGCCGAATGCGGGGCACATGCCTTAAAAATCCAAACATACACCCCGGACACAATGACGCTGGACTTGAACGAAAGGGAATTTCATATCAGTGATCCCAACAGTCTGTGGGCGGGCGAATCGTTATATAAGCTTTATGAAGAGGCCTACACACCTTGGGAATGGCATAAACCGATTTTCGATAGGGCGCGTGAACTAGGTATCATCGCCTTTAGTACGCCATTCGATGACACAGCAGTGGATTTTCTCGAAAACCTGGACGCGCCTTGCTACAAAATCGCGTCTTTCGAAAATACCGACTTGCCGTTAATTCGCAGGGTAGCGGCTACCGGAAAACCCCTGATCATCTCAACCGGCATGGCTACTGTCGCCGAGCTTGACGAAACCGTGCGAGCGGCACGGGAAGCCGGTTGTAAGGACCTGATTTTACTGAAATGCACCAGCACATATCCTGCCTCGCCCGAGAACACCGATATTCTGACCATCCCCCACATGCGCGAACTATTTGGCTGTGAAGTGGGGCTTTCTGATCACACGATGGGGATTGGTGTTTCGGTAGCCAGCGTGGCATTGGGTGCGACCGTCATTGAAAAACACTTTACCCTGGATCGCGCCGAGGGTGGGGTGGATAGCGCTTTTTCGATGGAACCTGATGAAATGTCGCAGTTAGTGCTGGAAACCAAGCGTGCGTGGCAATCGCTGGGTCAAGTGAATTACGGGCCTACCGCTGCCGAGATAAAGTCTTTACAGTTCCGCCGTTCATTGTATGTTGTCAAGGACCTGAAAGCAGGTGATGTGCTGACTTGTGACAACCTGCGGGCAATCCGTCCAGGATTAGGCTTGCCGCCCAAGTATCTGGAGCAACTGTTGGGCAAGGTGGTCGGGCACGATATAAAAAAGGGCACCGCATTGACATGGGCGTCGATTCAATGACCCGTCGCAATACCGACTCGGCATCCCTGCGGGTCATGATCGTGGGCTGCGGTAATATTGCCGGTGGATTTGATGAAGGTTGCCCACCCGAGCGTCCGCCCTACACCCATGCAGGTGCTTATGCTGGCGATGGACGATTTGAGCTGCTCGCCTGCGTTGAACCGGATGAGAAACGACGCGTCGAATTTATGTCAGCATGGAACGTGTCCACGGGATTTTGTTCTATCGAGGACGCATCGGCTTCCGGGATTCAGGTGGATGTAATCAGTATTTGTTCTCCAACGGTTTGTCATGCCAATGATCTGCAAATGGCCTTGCTTTTTAAACCAAGTCTGATTTTCTGTGAGAAACCCTTAACAGCATCGGTCGCGGCTACTCAAAAACTGATCGATGCATGCATGCAGTCTAATATTAAACTGGCAGTAAACTACACTCGCCGCTGGGATGTCGATGTCTTGAAACTGCAAGCCGATATGCAAGCGGGGCGATGGGGGGCGTTGCGGTCCGTCGTGGCTTACTACAATAAGGGTATCGCCAACAATGGCTCCCATATGATCGATCTGCTGCACTTGCTGATCGGACCGATGCGGATTGTGAATGTCGGCAACCCGATAAACGATTTTTTTGCCGACGATGTTACCTTGCCGGTTTGGTTGGAGAATGGGGCGGGTGTTCCAGTGTTGCTAGCTTGCGGCCATGCCGAGGATTATGCCATTTTTGAGCTGCAACTGGTTTTTTCACGGGGAGTGCTGGTCATGGAAGAAGGGGGCATGTTCTGGCGTGAGCGTCGTGTTGTGGATAGCAAGCTGTTCAAAGGTTACCGCACACTTGAGGAAGGCGTTCGACGTGCCGGACAGTATCCCGGTGCCATGCGCAATGCGGTCGACAACCTTTACCGGGCGATTCAGCACGGCGATCCATTATTTTGTTCGGGGCGTGATGCGCTGGCCGCGCAGGCTGTCTGCGAGGCAATCAAACAAAAAGCCAAATCAATATCCGATAAGGTCAATCCATGAGTCAAGCGAAACTCGCGCTATTTGGAGGTCCGAAGACTATTCAGACCACTTTTTCACGATACAGTCCCATCGGTATAGAAGAAGTCGAAGCGGCCAAAAAGGTCATTGAAAGTGGTGTGTTATCGCAATTTTTGGGCGCATGGCATGAGGACTTTTATGGTGGTCCCAAGGTGAGGGCGTTTGAACGCCAGTGTGCCGACTATTTTGAAGTCAAGCATGCTGTCACGGTAAACTCCTGGACTTCAGGCCTGATTGCGGCGGTGGGGGCCTTGGGAATAGAACCGGGCGACGAAGTGATTGTGCCTCCCTGGACCATGTGCGCTAGCGCTACAGCTATCCTGCATTGGAATGCCATTCCTGTGTTTGCTGATATTGATCCGGAAACCTTTAATCTGTGCCCCAAGTCTGTTGAAGCCAATATCACGCCTTACACCAAGGCAATCATAGTGGTGGACATATTTGGCCAGTCGGCAGATATGGACGCGCTAATGACAATAGCTGCAAAACATAAACTCAAAGTAATATCCGATACTGCTCAAGCTCCTGGTGCGCTTTATAAAGGTAAATACGCCGGGACTTTGGCGGATGTGGGGGGTATCAGCCTTAACTATCATAAACATATTCATACCGGCGAGGGTGGGGTACTGTTTACCAATAATGATGGGGTTGCCGAGCGATTGCAGTTGATTCGCAATCATGCGGAGGCGGTTGTTGGAAATAAGGGCGTTGAAAATCTAAGCAATATGCTTGGATATAACTTCCGCCTGGGAGAAATTGAGTGCGCCATTGGGATTGAACAGCTCAAGAAGTTAAACCATTTGGTTGCAAGTCGGCAAAAAGCGGCAGATAGACTGACCAATTGGCTGGAGGCGTTACAGGGTTTGCACTCACCCGTTGTTCAGGCCGACTGTACTCATGTGTATTATGTGTATCCCATGGTGTTAGACATTGAAATGCTAGGTGTTTCACGTTCTTGTATCGTTGAGGCGCTAAGGGCAGAAGGCGTAATCGGGCTTGCCGAAGGTTATACAAATATTCATCTTCTGCCCATGTTTCAGAACAAAATAGCCTATGGCTCGAACGGTTTTCCTTGGGTGTCCGGTGTTTGCAAGCGTGATGTGAATTACCGGAAAGGCATTTGTCCCGTAGCAGAAAAGCTTCACGATGAGACTTATTTGGGGCTTGCCATGTGTATGTATGAAATGACAAATACAGAAATTGACTTGATTGGGCAGGCGTTTTGTAAAGTGTGGCAGCAAATGGACTCTTTGAGATGATTTATCGGTTAAGTGATGATTATTATGTCAGAGCCCTCGTCGAGACGGATTTGGAGGGTAATTATCCTGGTTGGTTTGAAGACCAGGAGGTGTGTAAATATAACTCGCACGCTAAATTCTTTAAGACGAAAGCCTACTTTAAAGAGTACTTTCAGGCCCTAAACCTTGAAGACCGCATAGTATGGGCAATCTGTCATCGCACGGATGGTCATATCGGCAACATAAGTCTGCAAGCAATTTCTCAAATCAACCGGACAGCGGAATTTGCAATCGTCCTGGGCGATAAGCGGCATTGGGGAAAAGGCGTAGGGCTGTTGGCTGGCAGAAGGCTGCTAGAGCACGGATTTTACAAATTGAACCTGGAGCGTATTTACTGCGGAACAGCTGCAAGTAACGCAGCCATGAAAAAATTGGCTGATTCCATGGGCATGATGCTGGAAGGTACTCGGCGTCAACATTTATTCCTGGATGGGGAACGGGTCGATGTGCTGGAGTATGGAATTTTGCGTAGCGAGTTCAATAATCAGTCCGGCAGATGATAGCCATCATTTCGCATGACGCAGGCGGTGCCGAAATCCTGAGCAGTTATGTGCAGCAAAATGGCGGGGACTATGTGTATGTCCTGGACGGTCCCGCCCAAAAAATATTCAGGCGTAAATTAGGCGGTCTGACGGATTTATCTCTGGACGATGCGTTAACTCGGTCGGCATCGATCTTGTGCGGTACCAGTTGGCAATCGGACCTTGAAATTGAAGCCATAAAACAGGCGCGTAGGCTGGGTAAGCATTCAATCGCTTTTCTGGATCACTGGGTAAATTACTCCGAGCGCTTCACGCGTTTCGGCGAAACTTGCCTGCCCGATGAAATCTGGGTTGGGGATGATTATGCGCTATCGTTGGCATCAAACGTTTTCAAAGGGACGCCGATTGTGAAAGTCGATAATCCTTACTTCCAGGATGTTAAACTGGAATTGAGCGAGATAAAAAATCGATCCCTAAACGAAACGGATGCACTTTTCATACTTTATATTTGCGAACCGATCGGCGAGCATGCTTTGTTGAGGTATGGCGACAGGCGTTATTGGGGGTATGTGGAAGACGATGCGCTAAGGTATTTTTTGAACAATATTGCGGCTTTAGGTAAGCCAATCAAGCGAATTGTGATACGCCCCCATCCTTCCGAGACGCGTGAAAAATATCAATGGGTCTGCAGCGAGTTTTCGTTGCCGATTGAATTTAGTGACGCAAGTACACTATTTGAAGAAATTGCTGACAGTAATTTCATAGTCGGGTGTGAATCAATGGCCATGGTTGTGGGGCTAATGGCAGGTAAAACGGTTATGAGTTGTATTCCTCAAGGTGGCAAGCCCTGTGCATTGCCGCATGATGGAATCATGAAGCTTCAAGATGTTTTAGAGTTGAAACCGATGGTTTTCGCGTGAAAAAATTTTCATAGATAAGCAAGAAAAAATTAAAGGAACCTATATCAGCGTCGATAACATCTTTGAGTTTGATAGCGCAGTTTTTTTAAAGACTGCATTTTAGGTTATTTTGTGAGGATAAGAACATGGCCATGGTAATTAACACAAACATTGCGTCCATCAATAGCCAACGTCGCTTGAATGAGACCAACAATAATCTCGCTACCTCCATGGAGCGTTTGTCATCAGGTTTGAGAGTTAACTCTGCCAAAGACGACGCTGCAGGTTTGGCGATCAGTAATAGAATGACATCGCAAATCCGAGGCATGACGGTTGCATCCAGAAATGCCAGTGACGGCATTTCATTGGCGCAAACTGCTGAGTCAGCCATGGGTGAATTGACAAATACCCTGCAAAGAATGCGTGACTTGAGTGTGCAATCTTCAAACGACGGGGCTGTGACTGGTCAGGACAGGGAAAAGCTGCAAGCTGAGTTTCAACAATTAAATGATGAGTTGACACGTATCATTACCAGTACCGAATTCAATGGTAAAAAAATCATTAATGGCAGTTTGGCGGGTGGTATCAATTTTCAAGTAGGCGCAAATACATCGGCTGATAACAGAATAGCGGTTTCAATTGCGGACTTGGCCTCAACAATTGGTTCCGTGACAGCGGCTAGTATTGGTTCCAACGCAACAGAAATTGGTGCACGTGCTGCTATTGATTCTATAGACGAGGCAATCAGACGTATTGATACTTCGCGTGCGAATTTGGGTGCTATACAAAACCGGTTTACAACCACTATTTCCAACTTGCAATCATCCATCGAAAACCAATCCGCGGCGCGATCACGGATTACCGACACTGATTTTGCAGTGGAAACAGCCAATCTCAGCCGTAATCAAATTTTGCAACAGGCTGGTACGGCGATGCTGGCCCAAGCGAATCAATCGGGTCAGTCAGTGCTTAGTTTGCTCAGGTAAGTGGCATAACCGAAACCAAAGGGGGGCAGAAGCCTCCCTTTTGAACATATAAATTAAGAAGGTTAGTGTCATGAACAGTGAAATTACAAATGTAGCCAAGCTTGTTCCTGTGACCGCTCTAAGAAATAAGCAGACAGAGCCTAAAGCAGCTGAAAGTGATAGTTCTGCCGTCAAAACGCAAGTGAACGGACTGATAGCTGAGGATGCCAAAGCTCAAACTGCTGCTCTTACTACTGACGAAGCGTCACGAACTGAAACCAAACCGCCTCTGGAAGAAGTTAAGTCGGCAACAAAAGAGGCTAACTCAATGCTGCAGGCCGTTAACCGTAACCTGGAATTTAAAGTCGATGATTCAACCAGTAAGGTTGTGGTTAAAATCGTCGATAGTAAAAGTGGTGAAGTTGTTCGGCAGATTCCTTCAGAAGAGGTATTGGCATTTATCAAAAGAATGCAAGAGCTTGAAGGTAATCAAGGTAGTGTGTATCAGGATAGGGCTTAATTCATCAGCTAGAAAGAGGGGGGGAGATGGCTATTTCATCGTCATTAGGTATTGGTAGCGGTATGGATATCAACGGTATCGTCAACCAGTTAATAGCTGCTGAAGGACAGCCTAAGTTTGCCGCCGTTACTCGCCAGGAAACGGCGGCAAAAGCCCAACTCAGTGGATTAGGTAGTTTGAAAAGTGCTTTATCGACTTTCCAGACAGCGGTACGTAAACTTAAAGACCCCAGTCTGTTTAAAACACATCAGGCATTTTCAGCCAATGAATCCATTGTAAAGGTTAGCGCCGGTGCTGGATCAATCGCGGGTTCGCACACAATACAAGTGAACCAGCTGGCGAAGGCGCAAAAATCTATTGCTGCTGCTGAATTTTCAGGCGCCAATGAAGTGGTTGGAAATGGCGTGTTGACTTTTTCTGCAGGCGCCAAAACGCCCTTTTCCATCACAATCGATAACACTAACAACACATTGGCCGGTATCCGTGATGCGATTAACAGCGCATCCGACAACAATGGTGTTACGGCCAGTATCATTAATGCCAATGATTCTGATGGTAATGCTGTTTCCAAGTTGGTATTGACTGCTAAAGATACTGGGATGGCCAATGCATTTTCCGTCGCAGTGAGTGGGGACGCTGGACTCAGCCGACTGGACTCAACAACCCCTTCAAATTACACCGGGGTGCCTGCTGCTGATGCAGAAATTGAGATAGATGGTCTGACTGCTATACGCAGTAGCAATCAGATTTCTGATGTGTTGCAAGGCGTGACATTAAACCTGCAATCTGCTGCACCAGGGACTGAGATTAATGTTGACATTAAGTTGGATAATCAGGCCATCAAACAAGTTGTTACTGATTTTGTAACGGCATATAACAGTTTTATCGGTGCGGCCGACAAGTTAGGAAAAGTGGGTAGTGATGGAAGCAGTAATGGGGCTTTGGTGGGCGATTCAACATTACGCAGGATAAGGAACGATTTACGGCAAGAAACCAGTTCTGAAGTGAGTTCTGCGCCCAATGATTTTAATTCATTAAAAACCATAGGTATTGATATTGACCGATATGGTGCGATGACTTTGGATGCTGCTAAATTGGATAAGGCCCTGTCAAGTAATTTGTCAGCAGTCAGTGAGATTTTTGCTTCAGACAGCGGTATTGCTAACAGGCTTGACGATAAAATTCGGGTATATCTGCAAACGGGTGGAGCGTTGGATACCAGGCAGTCATCGTTGCAGAAGCAATTGACCAGTTTGGGTAAGCGCCGGGAAAGTATTCAATTGCATTTGGATAATCTGCAAAAGAATTATCAAAAACAGTTTATTGCTATGGATGTTGCTGTGGGCCGGTTTCAGGCAACAGGGTCATTTTTGACTAACCAATTGGCACAATTTAATAAATAAGCGAGTCTACAAATGTCTCCAATGGCTTATAGAAATCATGTAAATAGATATTCGGCCGTCAACGTTGATGCGATGTTGGAAGATGCTTCACCGCATAAGTTAATCCAAATGTTGATGAGTGGTTTTTTGATGCGCATCAATGCTGCCAAAGGCGCTATTGATCGTGGCGATTTCGAGGAAAAAAGCATCCAGATGTCCAAAGCAGTTGCCATATTGGGGGGGTTGATGGAAGGGGTTGATCTTGAAAAGGGCGGCGAAATTGCGGCTAACCTAATTAGTTTGTATGAATATATCAACGCACGATTATTTCAGGCTACTGCGGAAAACAATGTTGAAATTCTCGACGAAGTCCAATCGCTGATTAGGGAGGTTAAAGAAGCTTGGGATGCAATACCTGAAACATTTCAATAGAGTTACCGATGAGCCTTTTCGATGATTTGATATTGCGTCTCGAAAGTTTACAGGGAGAGATTGTTTATGCTATTGAGACAGATGATTGGGATGGGTTGAATCGGCTATTGGTTGAAAGGCAGGAAACGCTAGAACAATTATGCGCATTACCGCTGCAAAGCGGTGAAAAAATTAAATTTATCAATATGATGGTTCTGATTCAAGATGCAGATAAGCATTTTGTAAACTCTGTCAGTGAGCGTAAACAGGCTTTGCATAGAGAGGCACTGTCATTGTTACATGATCGAAAAGCTATAAAGGCCTATCAAACTGATTGAGAGGTATATTTTTGTTGTTTAGCTGGGTTTTTAAACTGAGTGCTGCTTCCATTTCAGGTGATGTTTGCAATATATGTTCAAGCATCATTTCTGCCGCTGCATAAACCTTTATTTCCATATAGAGTGCCGCTAGTTTTAACTGGCTTAAAGTATCTTGAGGAAAAAACTCGATATATGCATTGTAACTATCTATAGCCAGCATAATATTTCCGACAATCCTTGCCAGCTCAGCCTGATAAGGCAGATAAAGTGGTGATAATTGCGTCAGGCAATCCAGTGCCAGCAAGGCACTTTCCGAGTTTTCCTGTGAGAGACTTATTGATGCAATTCGGAGTAAGGCTTCCTCCAATAGTGGCGATTGTTCCTGGTTTATAATGTTGTTGTAGCAATTGAGAGCTGTTTCAGAGTCATTTGAAAGTTCTGCAATATAACCGTCAATAAGTAATAAATAGGGTTCTTTATTGCTATGCTTGCTGTCATTGATGAATCCGGCTTTCAAGTGCACCAAATCTGCTTTTTTTTGATAACGAAACAGCAGTTTCATTTTGCTTTTAAGCATTGCTAATGTCGATGTCTTTTCAACATTAGCTTTAAATGTCGTATTTTTATTGCTGAAAGCAGTTTTGAATTGGTTTTGTATGGATTTTAATTCTAATAAAACAGTTTCTGGCGGATTTGATAGCGGGTTTTTCTGCAACCATAATTCAGCACGACGATAACTTTTATCAATCTGCCATTGATTGATTAACAGGTCAAAATCCGGCTCTGATTTGAGTTCTTCTTGTCGACTATTAATTCTATTAATAGATTCTTTTATCAGGGACAGAAGCTTTTGAGCGCCATGATGATAAGCTTTGTAATAAATATCGCCTAGATTTTTGGCCTTTTCAGATGTCCAGTCACTTGAGTCATGAGGGGAATTGATTTTTATAAAATGTCGGATGCCAAATCGTTTTACTAATTTGCTGTATTTTTTATGTTTCTTTTCAATTGTTCGCTCAATTGCATCCAACTGACGTTTTTCTGAATGATTTTCAATTAAACCATTGGAATTATACATTCTGTCATTAATCGTTATGGCTTTGTTTGAAAGCTTTATTATGGCTTCCATATGAAAAGCGGCCTTTTGAAGTTCACAGATAGCTGCCCTGTAGTGACTATTTAATGACTTGCTGGTTAATTTTGGCAGAATTTCAGTAGGATCTGTTTTTTCACTGGTATTATCTAAAATTATTTCATGCGTAGGAATAAATTTAATGTTTTCAACTTTTGCAGCGGTCGGAGATAGATTAATAAGTTCACAGCCGGCTGTTGTGATTAATTTTGCCTGATTTTCAAGTGTCAATAGAGCAGTATAGTAACCGTGGCTGGTGGGTCTATATTCACCGTTATAGGTTTCGATATTAATAAGCGTTGGATCGTATCTTGGGCCTGCTAATTGTTCATCACTACCCATTGCATGACTAATGCCTTCCTTGGTGAAGCATAAATCAAAACCTGCCAATAGAATGCGTTGAAAGCCAAGTAGGTGCGCAGTAGATAATGCAGAGTTGGTTACCGTAGGTCCTGCACCTTGGTGGTTTTTTATATTAAATTCTGATTGCCATGGTATGCGTGTGCCAAGATAAAGACTCTGGCCGTGCCATTGATTAAGTAATTCTGGCTGAACATGATAGGAATTTATAAAGATTGTTTTATTGCCGAATAAAAACATTTCTTTGCTGACGTCTATGTTTTCATTTTGAGGGTCTACAGAAAATAGAAAGTCAGGTTCAATGCCTGCATTAACAAGTTGACGTGAAATTCTTGAGACTGAAAAAATAACCAATTTATTTTTATTTTCTATCAGCCAAGGTAGTATCGATGTTAATGATGGGCCGCCAGCAAGAATTATTACGGTTTTACCCTTGTAGAAATCTGATAATAATGATGCTGGTAATATATTTTCAGCAATGTTTTCTATCTGTCGAACAATGAAGGGCTCTGAACCCAAAGAGGTATTGTGAATCTGATGAATTTTTCTTATTGACTCAGTAATTATCCAGGTTAATTCAGTATATTCATCAATAACAGCGTTTTGAGCACAAATGCCATTTAATAACTTTATGCTGTTAATGTAGGAGTATTCATTGATTTTAAATGTTTTTGCATGTTCTTCCCAATGAGAAGGCGTGTCGCAAATTATTTGAGGTGGTAGGTCTGTGATTAGCTCCAGTTTCTGTAATTGACATAAAGTTTCTTCGGGTTCTACAAATATGTATCTTGAACCTGATGGTATGCCTTTTGTTTCAACATATTTTATTAATAAGCCCGAGTCACTGCCAATGATGATATATAGAGTGTCTTCTTGAAAAATGGATTTCCCAAAAGCATTTTCGAATATTGCCTGTGCGCTGATTTTATCAAAACTGCCTCGATTAATGTTGTATAGGTATCGGTCACCAAAGGCATTGGTTTTCAATGCCCAAGATGTAGCGGTGTTTGCAAATAAGTCAGCGGTCATTATGATCCTTGGTGTTTAATCAATAGATACGCTTATTGGTTGGCCCATAAGTATGACAATATCTAAATCTGATTGGGTTTATCTTAAAATTTATTACTGTAGTAGCTGTAGTACCGATTGTGTTGATTGATTGGCTTGGGCCAGCATGGCGGTACCAGCTTGTTGCAGAATTTGATTACGGCTTAGATTAGCTGTTTCCCTAGCAAAATCGGTGTCAGTGATACGTGAACGTGCTGAGGATTGATTTTCAATTGAAGACTGCAAATTGGAAATAGTGGTAGTAAAGCGATTCTGAACAGCACCTAATTTTGCTCGCGAGGTATCAATCGCCTTAATGGCGTTATCAATGGCATCAATGGCAAGACGCGCACCGATATCTGTCGCACCAGAACCAATACTTGCTAGTGTCACATCGGTAATTGTAAGCGCTAAGTCAGAGACATCAATAGAAATACGGTTGTCTGCTGAGGTGTTGGCACCCACTTGGAAGAATACTCCACCCGCCAGACTGCCATTAATGATTTTTTTACCATTAAACTCACTACTGGTGATGATCCGGGTTAGTTCATCATTGAGTTGTTTAAACTCGGCTTGCAGTTTTTCCCGATCCTGGCCTGTTACGGCACCATCATTAGCCGATTGGACCGCCAAGTCACGCATGCGCTGCATGGTTTCAGTCAAGATGCCCATAGCGGCTTCGGCAGTTTGTGCTAACGATATGCCGTCACTGGCATTTCTTATGGCAACTGTCATGCCGCGGATTTGAGAGGTCATTCTATTACTGATTGCTAATCCTGCAGCATCATCCTTGGCGCTATTGACTCTTAAACCGGAAGATAAACGTTCCATAGAGGTTTTTAAGTCATTGTTAGTTCTATCAAGAACCCGTTGGCTATTGAGTGACGGAATATTGGTGTTAATTATCATGCCGGTCATGGCGGTCTCCTGAAAGTTGAAATCGTGTCACAAATCATTAAAGCCAATTCCGTGCCATTTTTATAACTATATGTTTTTTAATTGTTTATTTGTAATCTGCCTGCGGCGTGGCAAAATTTTGACTGTGTATACAGGCACGAGAGGATGAAAACTGCCGCTGTATTGACTCTCGTTAGGTAGTTTTCGAACAGACTGCTCAAATCTTTGTAATCTGATCGCATCACTATCTGAAATAGATCACTGCACCAAATTTATGATCAATTTGAGCATGGAAGTGTTATTGATAAGGTGAAATAATGGAATTTAGAACGAACTTTGCAAACAGGCTTAATTACTTTTTTCAATGCAATCTAATAATCAATCGCTAATCCAGCGCGATCTTGACGTGCTCTGGCATCCCTGTAGTCAAATGAAAGACCACGAGCAGGTTCCGTTGATTCCCATCAAATCCGGCCAAGGGGTTTGGCTAGAGGATTTTGACGGCAATCGTTATCTGGATGGCATCAGTTCCTGGTGGGTTAATCTGTTCGGTCACGCCAACCCTGTCATCAATCAGGCCTTGAAGCAGCAGCTTGATACATTGGAGCATGTCATTCTGGGTGGTTTTACCCATCAGGCGGCTTTGGAACTGGCCGAAAAGCTGGTCGAGATCACCCCGTCAGGCTTGGATAAATGCTTTTATGCCGACAATGGCTCGTCGGCTATTGAGATTGCATTGAAGATGAGCTTCCACTATTGGCGTAATCTTGGTCAAACTCAAAAGACAAAGTTCATTACCCTGGAAAACAGTTATCACGGCGAGACCTTAGGGGCGCTCGCAGTGGGCAACGTCGCGCTCTACAAGGAAACTTACGGGCCATTGTTGATGGATGTGATCACTGTGCCCGGCCCGGATTGTTATTATCGGGAGAATGGCGAAACATGGGAGGATTATTCTGTTAGGCGTTTTGTCGATATGGAGCGGGCTTTGGCGCAACATGCCGAATCAGTTTGTGCGGTGATTTTAGAACCACTAGTGCAATGTGCCGGCAATATGCGCATGTACCATCCGATCTATTTAAAGCTGCTGCGCGAGGCTTGCAATAAATATCACGTGCATTTGATAGCAGATGAGGTTGCCGTCGGTTTTGGGCGAACCGGTACGCTGTTTGCGTGTGAACAAGCCAACATCAGCCCTGATTTCATCTGCTTGTCCAAAGGCCTGACCGGCGGTTATTTGCCGCTGTCAGCGGTTTTAACCGGCAACAATGTTTATCAGGCCTTTTATGATGATTACCAAAAGCTGACAGCGTTTTTACACTCGCATAGTTACACTGGCAATGCGCTGGGTTGTCGGGCTGCGTTGGCGACCATTGGTTTGTTTCAAACTCAGGATGTGTTAGGTAACAATCGGCGACTGGCGGCTGCGATGGATAAGGTGACCGAGCGTTTTAAAGAACATCCCCACGTGGCAGAAGTGCGTCGCACCGGTATGATTCTGGCAATCGAAATGATCAAAAACAAACACACCCGCGAACCCTATTCCTGGCAGCAACGCCGTGGGTTACGCGTTTATCAATACGCGCTGTCCCAAGGTGTGCTCTTGCGTCCGTTAGGTAATGTCATTTATTTTATGCCCCCTTATGTAATTAACGAGCAGGAGATAGCATTGATGGCAGATGTGGCGTGGCAAGGTCTGCAACTGGCGACCCAAGACTGATGCGGGTTGCGCGTTTATATGTCAGCACGTCTTTGAATGTGGGAGGGCGCCTAGAGCTGGATGATGATGCCGCACATTACGTGCGCAGCGTGTTACGTTTGAAACAGGATCAAAGCATCATGCTGTTCAATGGTCAGGGTGGCGAGTATTTGGGGCGTTTTAGCGAAGTCAGCCGGAAACAGGTGCGGGTTGAAATCGATAGCTTTTCTCCGCGAGATGTGGAGTCGACTTTATGGGTGACTCTGGGGATGGGTATATCGCGGGGTGATCGCATGGATTGGGCGGTGCAAAAAGCAGTGGAATTGGGTGTCAACCAATTGACACCGCTATTGACTGAGCGCTGCGTCACCAAACTCAACCACGACAAAAAACAGCAGCGTCTGCATCACTGGCAGCATATTGCGCAACATGCTGCGGAGCAATCCGGCCGTACCCGCTTGACTGAGATGGCTGACATTGCTGAATTAACGGATTGGGTTCCTCTGCAGCAAGGTTTGCGTGTTTTCCTCGACCCGTATGCCGAATGTTCTCTGGCGGATTTACAGCCGGATAATCAGCGGGTAACCCTGTTATCCGGGCCGGAAGGCGGCTTTAGCGAACAAGAAAGACAGTGTGCCCAGCTTGCCGGGTTTGTCCCGGTCAGAATGGGTGCCCGGATATTACGCACAGAAACGGCAGTGCTATCGGCTTTAACGGCGGTACAAACCCTTTGGGGGGATTTTCGTTGAGGTTATTTGTTATGGCGCTTTGGGCGCCTTTGGGCGTATTGGTTTTGTTGGCCGCTTTGGCAAGTGTATTGAGCTTTGGGTTTCTGCAGCTGGCTGGCGATGTATTGCCACTGGCTAAACTCGTCAGTAAGGTTACCTTGGGCCTGCTGCTGATCAGCGTATTCCCATTCCGTAAAATCCTAAAATTATCTTGGCAGGATATTGGTTTCTCTAGACCTAAACCGTTTTTTCTGCAGATCGGTTTGGGTTTGTTGCTGGGTTTACTGACCTTATCGCCCGTGCTAGTGGTGTTGTATACATTGGATGTGCATATCTGGGATCAAAGTAGGACATGGACTTGGGCTAAAATTCTGCAAAAAACAGGGATTGGACTATGCTTGGCCATGCTGATCGGTATTGGTGAAGAGTTACTGTTCCGTGGTTTGCTACTGGGTTATCTGCGTCGACAATTGCCGCTGATATTGGCTATTGGCATTAGTGCGTTTTTTTATGCCGCTCTGCATTTTTTGAAGAGTAAAACCCTTATTCCGTTCGATCAACAAAACCTGGGCAGTGGTTTTGAATTAATGGCGGAAGCCTTTGCCAATTGGCTTAATCCGGAAATTGTTACGGATTTTAGCGGTTTGTTCGTCGTGGGCGTGTTTTTAGCGCTACTGAGAAGTCGCTTGCCGAATAGTTTAGGGTTTTGTATAGGCTGTCATTCCGGCTGGGTTTGGCTCATTAAAGTCAGTAAAGACTTTTGTAATGTCAATCCACACTCAGAGTATTTGTACTTGGTCAGTAGTTATGACGGCGTGGTCGGGCCATTGGTCAGTGTTTGGTTGACTGCAGCTATGCTGTGCTGGTTAATGGTGAGCAATAATTTGCAAAATACCGCTTGAGTAGTAAGCTATTTCAACTAATTCTTAAGGCACGTTCCGTAAATCGTCATTTTGGCATGGCCTCTGGGGTATCAGTGGACTGCCGAAATTGAGACTTGTTTTTGGATAGCTCGAAATTTGCCATCCATGGCGCTGGATGCGTCTCATAACCTTTCATGCCTGAAGCAGGCTCCGCGAACATGACGGACTTTTTTGGATTTAGCTGAAGCATTTCGCTAATCAGGAAATAACGTGTTAGGGCAGTAGCAAATCTAAGTGGATCGTGTTGTTTTTATACCAATAGTCGTGCGTAATGTTTCTGTGAAAATTTCAAACAAACATATTCTTATTCATCGTCCCAATGAATTATCTATACAGTGGGCGCAACGTATTGTGCAGCACTATGCAGCAGATGCCAGGGTATTTGACGTTAATGTCCGCTCTGTCGATATAGGTACCTCAACCAGGTTGCGGGTGGATGTCTGCCACGATGCCGTTGAAGCGGTGCCGTCTCAATGGTTTGTCAAAACCCCGTCACTTGCCATCAAACCAAGATTGATTACTGCATTACCGCGTTTTTTGCATAAAGAAATCAAGTTTTATCGGTCGTTGTCTGCGCACGTGCCACTTAAATTGCCACGAATTCTGGCGGCGGAAAGCTTGTTGTGCCAGGGATCCACTCTGGTGATGAGCGATTTGACCGAAAATAATTTTCGACCCGGACTGGTTTCAGATGCCTTATCTGTCGATCAGGCCGGTCAGGTGATTCGCCAGTTGGCAAAGTTACATGGACATTACTGGAATAAGCCGAATTTATTGCAAACCTATCGCTGGTTGAATGGAATGTCCTATCAAATCGAAAACGCCATGGGTACGATGATGGCTTATCCTTTGATGCGGCAGGGTTTGCGTCTTGCAGGTGGATTGGTTTCAACTATGCTCAGTCAGCCTGCTTTGACGTATGCGGCCAATCGCCGTCGATACAAGCATCTTTTGAATAGCGAATCTAGAACGCTGGTGCATTACGACTGTCATCCAGGCAATCTTTTTTGGGAGGGTAAGGAACCTGGCTTTTTGGATTGGCAATTGGTACGAATGGGTGAAGGTGTTGGCGATGTAGCGTACTTTCTGGCTACGGCGCTGGAGCCAGAATTAAGACGCAAGCATGAGAAAACATTACTAAGCCAATATGTCAATCAGTTGGCCATGGCGGGTGTGCCGGAACTGAACGAAGACAGAATATTTAACCGCTACCAAATGCACCTGACTTATCCGTTTGAAGCCATGTTAGTGACGCTGGCTATTGGCGATATGATGCAGAAGGATGCCAATCTTGAATTGATAAAAAGAGCTACAGCAGCGGTTGAAGATCACGACAGCTTTGCAAGATTGATCAATTAGGTTTGTGTCCAAATAACGTCCCGAAATTTTGAATCTAACGATCGTGAAAGCTTGATATCAGCCCTCACGATGACTTTCAGCGTAACGTGACATGATTTTCTCTCCCCTCTTGGAAAAGGGGAAAGGTTATTTTGGTGAAATCCTAACGCACTATGCAAAAGAAAAGGCCGGTTCAACCGGCCTTTTTTGTGGGTTTGTTATTTCAGTAAATCAAGTGCCTTTTGAGTGGCTTTTTGGCTGGCTTTGGTTTTGATTGCATCCATTGTCGCACCAGGTGTCGTTGGTAGCGGCTCAACAGCGGCTTTGCCAGCATTGGCGGCATCGACTGCTTGAGTTGCTGCAGCGGGCGTTGCCGTAGTTGCTTGGTTTTCAATTGTTTGCACAGCAGCGTCTTTAGTATTGGAAATTGCAGTCTCCGGTGGTGTTGCTGATGATGCTTCTGCAGTTGGAGGAGCAGGAGGTGTCACTGTTTCAGTCGATACCGGAACGGTTGGCGTAGCCGGTGAGGTTTCCGGGGCTGTTGCAATTGTTGGTTCAGCCGGTTTGGCCGCTAAGTCAGCACTGGGAGCTACGGTTGCTGCCGGCGTTACTGCTTTCAAGGATTTGGCCGTATCAAGTGCCTGACTTGCCGCGTCCAATTGCTTCACCGCATTGGGAGCAAGCTGAGTGGCTTTATCTTTGATCAGTTGTTTCCCGGTAGCTTCCAATAATGATGACTCAGCCAATACCGTGCTGGAGGCAAGTAACAATGAACCCAGTAAAATTATTTTATTATCCATGTTTGAATCCTCGTGTGATTGATGTTGGAGCGGAAACAGGATACGCCAGGAAATCTTAACTGTACATTAACGTTTAACGTGTTCGGCAATCCGCTGTAGGCTCCAATTTACTAACGCTTGCGCCCGGTCTATAGAACTCGCTTCGGCGTAGCAACGTAGCTCTGGAGCATTGCCGGAAGGACGCAAATGTATGATTTCGCCATTGGCAAAGGTTAAGCGTAAGCCATCGGTCAAATCACGCTGGTTTATGTCGCCCAATTCCTTACCCCACAGGCTTTGATAGGCTGTGTCATCCTGTTGCAGTCTAGCCAATAGTTCACGACTATCTTGGGTTGCAAAGTCTTGCAAGCGGTCGCTGGCTGTATAGCGGTTGGGTAAATGAGTGCTCAAAGCCGATAACTGAACGCCTTGCTGTTTAGCCATCGCCAGTAAAGCCAATGCCGGCAACACCGCATCGCGGGTTGGCAAGGCTGCCAACTCATGCTCGCCAACCCGCAAGCCTTTCCCGGCCAAAAAGCCACCATTGGCCTCAAAACCGGCCACGCTTTGGCTACCATTGGCTTCGGCTTCTTCCATGCCTGCAATCACATACGGTGAACCAATCCGAGTGCGTACTACCTGTGGAAATAATTTCGAAGCTTCAATAGCTGTGTTGCAACTGACCGGCGTTACGATAGTATCGGCACCTAGAAATTGCGCGCATAACAAACCCACAATGTCGCCACGCAGCCAAGCGCCGGTTTCATCGGCAATTAATGGACGGTCGCCGTCACCATCGGTGGAAATCAGCGCGTTCACTTGATACTGTTGTGCCCAGTCTAACCCGCGTTGACGATCTTCCTCACTGACGGCTTCAGTATCGATGGGGACAAAGGTTTCAGTGCGGGCTAGACTGACGACTTCAGCGCCCAGTTCGCTGAAAATCTCCCGCAGACAATCACGCGCCACGCTGGAGTGCTCGTAAAGGCCAATGCGCCATCCGTCCAGCAAGTCGGCGGCAAACATACGGGTGTAACGTTGTTTGTAAGCAGCCAGTGCCGATGGGTTGATGTCCGGCATTTCCTCGTCATCCTGCCAATCCTGAAATTCGACCGACGCACTGGTCATTACTGCTTCATCGGCTTTGCTGATTTCGCCTTCGGCTCGGTAAAATTTGATCCCATTGCGGTCAAACGGAATGTGGCTACCGGTAACCATAATGGCCGGCATGTCTGTTGACATCGCGTAAAACGCCAGCGCAGGAGTAGGCAAAGCGCCGCAAAATAATGGCTCGCAACCGGCTTGGCGAATAGCCTCGGCGCACGCACGCACTATAGCCGGACTGGACGGTCGCAAGTCCATGCCCAAGGCAATTTTCTGGCCCGGTTTGGCCAGATTCAAACCCTGTAAAAACGCCAATGTGTAAGCACCGCAAACCTCTGGGCTCATCTGGCTGACCAGTCCGCGGGCACCGCTGGTGCCGAATGCCACGCCGCTGGTGGCCATCATGTGTTGGATGTTGATTGAAATCATAAAAGAGTCAAAAAGGGTTGAATAGGAGTTGAAATTTAACGGACTTTTTTAAGGGGGAAGCGCTTTAAAGTATGCGGGCAGTTTATGCCGGCCTGAAAATGCAACAAAATACGTCTAGGAGCCTTTCCAAGAATAGGCATTGTCGCGAGGGAAAGCCATTTTGAGTCAGATGTTTTGATCATTTGAGGCGAATAGTGGTGCTATTTAACGAAAATGAGCGGGAAATCTGACCAACAGGGCTTTTTCGTAGCCGGTTTCTCTATTCTTCTCGGCCAAGGTTAACCGACACACTTCAAACCTCAGTAATGGGTCAGCCTATGTTGGAAATTCTATAGTTTACTCATCACAAACATGCATGGTTTTGTCATCATTTGCGTCAGATTGAGCGGATTTTGGTAGATGGGGCATGAGGTTTTGCATGCCTTCGCCGCAGGCTTTCATGTGTTGCATCAGATTGCTTTGAGCGGCATCTTTGCCAAAGGCCATGGCTCTCGCCATGGCAGAATCTCGTTTACCTGCAGCGCATAATGCTTTTATTTCAGCGTCCATGGCTTCGGCTTTTTGTTGAAAGGCTTGCATTTCTGCCTGATCGATATTGGCCATACAGCTCTGCATGCCTTGCATTTGTTGCATCATTTGCTGTATTTGCGCTTGGCTGGCTGGTATATGCCCTGGATTTTGTGCCGAAACAGTAAGCGGCAATATCAGTAAGCTCAAAAATATGCGTGTTTTCATGTTAGTCTCCAACGAGGCATGAGTAAGTCGGGGTTATCAATCTAAAACAGCTGATTTCGCAGATATTCGTTAATTTTCGTTGAATCCTGCTTCTCTAGACTAATGGCTGTCTGCTTGACTTTTACATCATTTATCAAATGCCTGCAGTCGCCTTGAGTATAGTTGCTGTTGGCTTTATATCAGTTATAGTGTTTATCCAGCAAATCCGCCATGGTACGGGATACAAATTCTCGGACAGGCTCCTAGGCCGGCTTCGGAAACTTTCATGGCTAAATGACTGGATTCTATAATTCGTTTTGAGCGTATTATCCTGGCAGATACTAAAGATTACTCCATGGAAACCAGGGTTGGCGCCGCGACAACGATTTGAATAATAACAATTTATATAATTTCTGATTTTTCCTAATAACCGCCTTTGGCGGCATTGGTTCGATTTAACCTTTCGCAACAGCTCTATTCTTATCCACAATCCATTCGCTCCACGAACCGGCATAGAGTTTGGATCCCGTTAACCCGGCGATTTCCATAGCCAGCAAATTATGGCAAGCCGTTACGCCGGAGCCGCACATGTGCACAATCTGTTTCGGGTTTCGATTGGCGGTCAGCATTTGAAATTGATTGTTAAGTTGTGTTGCGGGCAGGAAAAGACCGTCTTTACCCAGATTGCACTGAAAGGGTCTGTTCAACGCTTTGGGGACGTGGCCTGCTATCGGGTCGATGGGTTCTTGCAGACCTTGAAAACGCTGAGGGGTGCGGGCATCGATCAGGGTGATGCAGCGGGTTGCCAAGCCGTTTTCGACATCTGCAGTAATCAGCCATTGGCCGGGATCAAGATAACTGCGGAATTGGCCGGGTATGATATTGGGTAATGCGGTAGTGAGTGGCAGGTTTTGTTTTTGCCAGTGTTGTATGCCGCCATCCAATACGGCCACCTGTTGATGGCCCATGCTACGTAATAACCACCACATGCGGCCTGCGAACGCGCCGCTGGCGTCGTCATAGACTACGATCTGGCTAGTATTCTTAACACCCCAAAGCCCCAATTGCTTGGTCAATACCGAAAAATTTGGTAATGGATGACGCCCGGTATAACTTTTTACTGGTGATGACAAATGCCGGTTTAAATCGGCATAACGCGCGCCGGGGATATGGCCATGGCGATAGGCTTTGGCGCCGGACGAACTGTCGGTCAATGAAAAACGACAGTCGAAAACGATCCAGTTGGGTTTATCCAAATGGGTTGCCAGTTCGCTGGCGGCAATCAGGGTGGTGTAGGGCATCTAAATCTCCAAAATGATTTTGCCGACATGCTGGTTGCTGTTCATGTGGCTATGGGCGGCTTCAGCATCAGCCAAGGGGAACACTGAATCAATGACGGGTGTAATGGTGCTGTTTGCCAATAACGGCCAGACAATTTCATATAGTTGCCGAGCAATCCTGCCTTTGAAACGGTCGTCGCGCGCCCGTAACGTGGAACCGGTAATGGTCTGGCGATTTTGCATGACGCTCCATAAATTGATTTCACTCTTGGCGCCATGTTGAATGGCTATTTGCACCAGACGGCCTTCAACAGCTAGGCATTTTAGATTGCGGGGAAAATAGTCGCCGCCGACCATATCCAGAATCACATCGACACCTTTTTTGGTGGTGATCAGGTTGATTTGCTCGACAAAATCCTCTTCGCGATAATCAATCGCCGCATCCGCGCCCAATTCCAGACAGCGCTGGCGTTTTTCAGTGCTGCCTACGGTGACATACACAACGTTACCAAATGCCTTGCCCAGTGAGATGGCTGTTGTGCCAATCCCGCTACTGCCTCCGTGAACCAGCAGGCTCTCTCCGGGCATCAATCGGCCGCGTTCGAACAGGTTACTCCAGACGGTGAAGAATGTTTCCGGTAATGCAGCGGCTTGAATAAAACTTAGGCCCTGAGGTATTGGCAGGCAACATTCTGCAGAAGCCAGACAATATTCGGCATAGCCACCACCCGTGAGCAGAGCGCAAACCGCATCGCCGACCTGATAATCGGTAACATCGCAGCCGATTTCTGCAATGGTGCCAGCGACTTCCAGTCCTAAAATAGCTGAAGCGCCAGTGGGTGGTGGATAAACGCCCTGGCGTTGCAACAAATCCGGGCGGTTCACACCAGCAGCTGAAACTTTGATCAACACCTGATTATGCAAAGGTTTGGGACAGGCTGTTTCTGTCAGTTGCAAGCGGTTAGCGGAGCTATCGGAAATGATTTCAATCGCACGCATGGGCCAAGGGTTTTGTAGACGACTAAATAGTCTTTATTATATGCGGCTTTATGCCACAGATGCAGGGCGGCAATACCGCTGATTTTGGGGGACATTGGATTTTATGAGATACAGAAGATGATACGAGCAGGCATTGTGGGTGGTACCGGCTATACCGGGGTGGAATTGTTACGGATTCTGGCATTGCATCCGCAGGTGCAGGTGACAGCAGTAACCTCACGTGCCGATGCCGGTCAACGGGTCGATAAAACGTATCCCAGCTTGCGGGGGTTATGTGATGCTGTGTTTGCAACGCCTGATAGTGAAAATCTGAGTGACTGCGATGTAGTGTTTTTTGCCACGCCCAATGGCACGGCCATGAATATGGCGGCTGAATTATTGATGCGAGGAATTAAAGTTATCGATTTGTCGGCGGATTTTCGGATCAAGGATGTGGCTGAATGGGAGAAATGGTATGGCATGAGCCATACCAGCCCGGAATTGATCGCCGAAGCTGTCTATGGTTTGCCGGAAGTGAATAGAGAGGCCATCAAACAAGCGCGCTTGATTGCTTGCCCCGGTTGCTACCCGACAGCCGTGCAGTTAGGTTTTTTGCCTTTACTGGAAGCTGGCATAATCGATGCCGATTCTTTGATTGCCGATGTGAAGTCCGGTGTCAGCGGGGCAGGGCGAAAGGCAGAAATTTCCTCATTGATGAGCGAAGCCGGCGAAAGCTTTAAAGCCTATGCCGTAGCGGGTCATCGGCATTTACCGGAGATCAGGCAAGGGCTGGAATTAGCCTCCGCCCAATCTGTAGGATTGACCTTTGTGCCGCATTTGACGCCGATGATACGTGGTATTCATGCCACCTTGTATGCGCGTTTAAAATCCGCTGTCGATTTGCAAAGTGTATTCGAGCAACGTTATCAAACAGAAGATTTTGTGGATGTGTTGCCTTCAGGGGCTCATGCTGATACCCGCAATGTTCGCGGCAGTAATCGTTGCCAAATTGCTGTGCATCAACCGCAGGCTGGCAATACGGTAGTAATTTTGTCGGTGATCGATAACTTGGTTAAGGGAGCTTCCGGTCAGGCCGTGCAGAATATGAATCTGTTATTTGGCTTCCCCGAGCAGCAGGGCCTGGAGACAGTGGCCTTGTACCCTTGATGCGCTGTTATTTTCAGGGCGCTATTCCAACGTTTTGTACCTGATATCGACCAGGATAAATGCCGCCCAAAATGACCGGCGTTTGAGCGCCTGTAACGCTGCAGAGATTGCCTGGAAGCCCGTTTAGCGTCTGTCTGGCCAGCCAAGCAAAGGCTATAGCTTCCACCTGATCAGGCTCAATGCCAAATTCTGCAGTTGAAAGGATAGGTATTTGCAGCGCGTTGTTAAGCATGGCCATTAGCTGTTGGTTGTGGGCACCACCGCCACATACCAAAACCTGCCTGCTCTCGGGCGCATGCCTTAATATGGCTTGGGCGATGCTGTCAGCGCTGAATTGACAGAGTGTCGATTGTATATCTTGGGTCTTGCAATGACGATATGAGGCTATTTTTTGATCAAGCCATGCTGGCGAAAAGTATTCTTTGCCGGTACTTTTAGGTGGCGTGAGATCGAAGTAAGCATCATCCAGCAGATGCTGCAGCAGATCCTGGTTTACCTGACCAGTGCTGGCCCAATCGCCATGCGCATCATAATTTTGGCCAATATTGATTTGGCACCAATAATCCATCAGCGTGTTGCCTGGGCCGGTATCAAAACCGGAAACTTGGTCAGTGGTGAGAATGCTGATGTTGGCAATGCCGCCGATATTCAGGATGGTTTTGGGGGTTGTGGGATCGAAAAATGCCGCCTGATGAAACGCGGGAACCAACGGCGCACCTTGGCCGCCAACGGCGATATCGCGGCGGCGGAAATCGCAGACGGTGGTAATGCCCGTGATTTGGGCAAGTCGGTTTGGGTCGCCAATTTGCAGGGAAAATCCGTATTGTCCTTCCGGTGCGTGATAAACAGTTTGGCCGTGACTGCCGATGGCGGTTACATCCGTAGGTCTGAGATTGGCTTTTTCGAGTAATTTCAGGCTTGCTTGGGCAAACAATTGCCCCAGTTGCGCATCAATTTCGCCGAAATGGCTCAGCAGTACAGGCTGGTCAGGCTGGCTGAGGTGATGGAGTTGTTGCCTGAGAGCGTTGGGAAAAGCTTGGTAATGGAAGGCCAGCAGGCAAATTTTATTACCACTAAAGTCCACCAAAGCAGCATCGATACCATCAATGCTGGTGCCGGACATCAAGCCAATGTAAAGTTCGGATGGAAGTCTAGTTTTTTGCAAGCAATTCGTCGCCTTTGGCTTTTTGTAATTGAGCCATCAGTGGCTGGGTTTGTGCTTTGAATTTGGCTAGCAGGGCGTTGTCCATCTGCATGGATCGCGGTAATTTGGCTGACAATGGATTGACATGCTGGCCGGCAATACGAAATTCATAATGCAGATGCGGGCCGGTGGCCAAGCCGGTTTTTCCAACATAGCCGATTACATCACCCTGTTTAACGTTGCCGCCAAGCTTCTGGCCGGATTTGAATCGGCATAAATGCGCATATAGCGTGGAATATTGTTGACCATGCTGAATTTCCACGACATTGCCGTAACCATTTTTGACGCCGTGAAACACAATTTTGCCGTCACCTGTGGTTTTCACCGGTGTGCCAATCGAAGCGGCATAGTCGACACCTTTATGGGCACGGATTGTATTCAGCACCGGGTGTTTGCGGTGCAGATTGAAATGTGAGCTGATTCTGGCAAAATCCATAGGATTTTGTAGAAAGGCTTTACGCAGGTTATTGCCTTCGGGTGTGTAGTAGCCGGTATTGCCTTGATTGTCCTCGAAGCGCACGGCGGTATAGCGTTTACCCTGGTTTATAAACTCCACAGACAAAATATCGCCGGTATCGAATTCTTTGCCGTCGACATAGAGTTTTTCATACACAACAGTGAAATCATCCCCCTCTCTTAAATTGAGGGCGAAATCGATGTCCCAGGCAAAAATATCGGCTAGTTTCAGGATGATTTTTTCAGATAATCCAGCGTTTACGCCGTCTTCGAATAGTGAGGAATGAATGGTAGCTTTGGCGCTGCTGATTTGATGATCAACTTTTTTGCTGAAAAGTTTGACGTCAAAATTGTCATCATGTCGAGTGGCAACCAGTGTTTCGAATGGGTTCTTTGCATAGGTTAATTGCTCTAATTCGCCTTTGGCGTTCACTGTAGCAATCAAATCCTGGCCAGGAAGTACCTCTGAAAATTGCCGACCTGTCGAGTTGGCATGAATAATTTTATGTAAATCTTCACTGCTCAAGTTAAGTGCAGAAAATATGCTGGACAGGCTTTCACCGGATTTGATGGTATGTTCGACATCTTCAGTAATGCTTGTTTTGCTTGTATTTGGGGCCTGATAGTTGGTGTACTGATTAATTTTGGATGAGATCAGGCGTTCCTGTTCGGTTGATTTAAAGTCTTGAAAAGCTTTATGCGAAATGAGTCCGTAACTTGCACTGGCAGCTACTACGGTGCTGGCGCTTAATAGCGCAGTTTTGAGTATTCTGTTGTTCACAGTAATCACGCGTCAATAGTTGTCGATTATATCATTGTAGGCAATTTTGCAGGATATGGCGAACTGAGTCGGGATTTTTTTATCCTTAACTTGCAGGCCGATAATTTATAATGCAAGGAAGTTATCAGTATTTTGGGAGAAGAAATTGTTGCAAGAAACCATGGCTCAGCTGCGATATGGTGCCGATGAAATTCTGTTGGAAGCCGATTTGATCAAAAAACTGGAGGAGAATCGCCCGTTAATTGTTAAGGCGGGATTTGATCCGACAGCGCCTGATTTGCACTTGGGACACACCGTGTTGATCAACAAGCTGAAACAGTTTCAGGATGCTGGTCACAGGGTGCAGTTTCTGATCGGTGACTTTACGGCTATGATTGGCGATCCTACCGGGAAAAATGTGACGCGTAAGCCTTTAAGCAAAGAGGCGGTAATCGAAAACGCCAAAACCTATCAGGAACAAGTTTTTAAGATCCTTGATCCCGAAAAAACCGAGGTTAAATTTAATTCGGAATGGATGGCTGCAATGTCCAGCGCGGAAATGATTCAATTGGCTGCCAAGCATACGGTCGCGCGTATGCTGGAGCGGGATGATTTTCACAAGCGTTACAAGGGTGGGCAGCCGATTGCTATTCATGAATTTTTATATCCGTTGATCCAGGGATACGATTCGGTAGTGATGCGAGCTGATGTGGAGTTGGGGGGTACGGACCAAAAATTCAATCTATTGATGGGGCGACACCTGCAGGAGGTTTATGGTCAGAAGCCTCAGGTGATTTTAACTATGCCTATCCTGGAAGGATTGGATGGGGTGCAGAAAATGTCAAAGTCACTGAATAACTATATCGGGATTGCTGATGCGCCCGACGATATGTTTGGCAAGATCATGTCCATTTCGGATGATTTGATGTGGCGCTATTTTGAATTGCTGAGTTTTAAGTCAATGGCGGAAATTGAGTTGTGGCGGCAAGAATGTTGGGCCGGTGCCAATCCAAGGGATTACAAAGTTGGTTTGGGGCAAGAGATCGTTGCAAGGTTTCATGGATATCAAGCTGCAGCTGATGCATTGGAGGTCTTTGAGGCGCGGTTTCAGCGTGGCGCAATGCCGGATGATATGCCTGAGATACAGCTCGTCGGGGATTCGAATGGTATGCCCGTGGCAAATTTGTTAAAAGAAGCTGGGTTAGTTGCAAGTACGTCCGAAGCATTGAGGATGATTAAGCAGGGCGCAGTGAAAATCGACGGTGAAAAATTGGAAGATCCTAAGTTGGTGCTGAAGATGTCTAGCGAGCACATTTATCAAGTTGGGAAGCGTAAGTTTGCGAAAG
>PERU01000010.1 GCA_002928965.1 Methylomonas sp. | reverse complement strand
CACACGATTCTTGCTCCCCTCTTTGATAAAGAGGGGTTGGGGGGAGATTTTTTAATAAATCCCCCTCGATCCCCCTTTTTCAAAGGGGGAAGTTATTTGTAGCGAAATCCTTATGAGTGAGCGGCTGTTTCCATCGACATTATTTCGGCTGTGGTGCGGGTTAGCAAATCAGCCGCAAATTGGCAGGCTAGCTGCAGATTAGCGGCAGTAGTTTGGCTCAGTGACTCCCCCAGTTCGAAAGAACAGGCTTGGATGCTTAATAAAAAACAGACAGGCGGGATCTGACCTGTCACATTTTCAAAAACATGCATTAAGGCCTGAGGACTCATGGCGTGGCTGGTATAGCTATTATCAAGGCATGGCTGCAGTTTTGTGAACGCAAAAGCGTCCTCAATATTCACCGCTGCATCGACGAACATCACCCATTCACGATCCTGTAAATCCAACGCATGCTCGATTTGTAATTGAAAGTCGTTCAGTATTTCAACTTTATTCAAATCGGCATGTTGTTCCAAATGTGCCAGTAACAACGGGCCGACCGCGTCGTCGCCGCGGCTGAGGTTGCCATAGCCGAATACCAGGATAGGTTTTTTCGCTGTTGAATTAATGTTCAAAACTACCATCGCTGTGACGCACCAGCGTGTCTACCATCTTGCCTTGCGCATCGAGCAACTCCAGTTGCAACGGCATTTTGCCAACCGCATGCGTGGCGCAGGACAGGCACGGGTCGTAGGCGCGTATTGCCACTTCCAGGTTATTCAGCAAGGGTTCGGTCAGTTCGCGACCGGACAGGTATTCGGCAGCCACCTGCCGCACCGATTCGTTCATGGCGGTGTTGTTGCTGGTGGTGGATACGATCAGATTAGCTTTGGTGACGATGTCGTTTTCGTCAATTTGGTAATGATGAAATAGCGTACCGCGCGGGGCTTCGATGACACCGATGCCTTCGTAGCGTCTTTCACCCTTGGCAACTAAGTCAGAACTCATCAGATCAGGATCATGCAGCAGACTGGCAATACTCTCGGCGCAATGCAGTAACTCGATCAAACGCGCCCAGTGAAAGCCCAGTGTACTGTGCACCATGGTTTCAACGCTGTGTTGTTTGAAATCGACGCGCGCCGCTTCCGCCAACGGGGTATCGATGAAATCACAGTTGTTGATACGCGCCAACGGTCCCACCCGATACCAACCATCATCCATGCCGATGGATGTCAGATAAGGAAACTTCATATAGGTCCAGGAGCGAACTTCTTCGCGAATCAACTCGGCATAGTCGCAATAATCATAGTGATCAACCAGGGTTTGGCCTTCGGCATCTTTAACCCGAATGCCGCCGTGATAAAGTTCCAGTGCGCCGTTGGGCTTGATCAGGCTCAGATAACTGCTGCGGATGGTGGCGAAATCATCGTAATAAGGCAGATTGGAGGTATGTACTTTTTTGACCAGCGCTACCGACGCTTGCGCCCAGCTGATGATTTGGTCGATGTCCTGCAGCAAATAATCGCGCTCTTCCTTGTTTAAGGCCTTGTTCATGCCGCCTGCAATGGCGCCGGTGCCGTGTATACGTTTTCCGGACACCATTCTGATGACTTCTTGACCATATTTGCGCAATTTGACGCCTTGCAAACCAATGTCGGGATAATCAGCCAACACGCCGACGATATTGCGCTTGCCGATGTCGCTTTCAAATCCGAACAATAAGTCCGGGCTGGATAGATGGAAAAAATGCAGTGCGTGCGATTGTAAGACCTGACCAAAATGCAGCAAGCGGCGCAGCTTGTCTGCCGCAGGGGGCAGATTGTCCGGATCAACCCCCACCAATTGATCGATGGCCTTGGCAGCTGCCAAATGATGACTGACCGGGCAAATGCCGCACAGTCGCTGGACCATTACCGGTAATTCCCAGTAGGGACGGCCCTGAATGAATTTTTCAAAGCCGCGAAATTCGACGATATGCAGACGGGCTTGCTTGACCTGATTGTTCTCGTCCAGCAACAGCGTGACTTTGCCGTGGCCCTCGACGCGGGATACGGGGTCTACGGCCACGCGTTTGAGTGTTTCAGGATTTTTAGCAGTTTCTAAATGTTGGTACATGGCTGACCTCTTGAGGCTGGGCCTCAGTCGTTTAAGCTGTTTGATAGATCGATGCAATTAAGCGGTAAAACCATTCCGGTCTGGCCAGAATGATGAAAAACGCAATCGTGGGTGTCACTGGCAGCGGGACAATATCGATGACAAATAACGTCAACAAGCCCCAAAAGCCTTTTTTCCGGGCTTGCTTGGATTGCTCGGCGCTAGCGGTGGTTGGGGTTATCGGTTTGCCTGCATATACATTGACCGCCAATTGCCAAAACCAGTGGGGTCTGAACAGCACGATGAACATGCCAATCAGGCAGCCGGGCGAAATCGGCCCGAAACCGATGATGGCGAACACTGAAAATACCGCCAGACATTGGATTTGCGCCTTGTTGATTAAACTGCCCGAGTTAGTCATAGTGAATCAGTTTATAAGGCAAACTGGGGTCGCGGCCTTCAATCAACGCAGTCAGAAAAGCCAAAAACACATCGGCAGACGGCGGGCACCCCGGCATAAAGTAATCGACCTTAACAATTTCATGGATCGGCCGCACTTTATCCAACAGTAGCGGCAGTTCAGGGTCATTGGGGATTTGTGGGTTATCCACGCCGATACCATCGCGATAGGCTTCCAGCAGGCAATCCTCCAGCTTCACGAAGTTGCGTAAGGCCGGTAAGCCGCCATTGATAGCGCAGGCGCCTACGGCAATCAGGGTTTTGCAGTTTTTGCGAAACTCCCGCAGCACATGTATGTTTTCCGAATTGCAGACGCCGCCTTCGATCAAGCCAATGTCGCACGGGCTGCAATGTTCAATGTCGGTAAACGGCGAGCGATCAAACTCGATAATATCCGCCAAATCCACCAATCGCTCATCCATGTCCAGAAACGACATGTGGCAACCGAAACACCCTGCCAGTGAAGTTGTAGCAATTTTGATTTTATTCGTCATGATCGGCCTCGGTATCGCAAGCTACCTGACTGATGGGCTGATGATCGTAAATGCGTTCACCGATCGGCACCTGATAGCCGGTGTGTTTGATTAAAATCGCCCCGGTCGGGCAAACATGCGCGGCACAATCATCCATGCTTATATCGCTATCTTTGAGTTTGCCGGTTGGCGAGTTGATGATCAGGCGCTTGTTAATGCCGCGTCCGGCAATGGCAAACACATTTTTACCATCCTTGTCCCGGCTGGCGCGCACGCACAAATTGCAGAAAATACAGCGATTATGATCAATCAAAATATCCGGATGGGAGGCATCCATTTCTCGCTGCGCGTAAAAGTGCGGGAAATGGTTATCGAGCATGTTCAGATGATAGGCTACGCCTTGTAGCTGACAATTACCGGATTTTTCGCAGGATGGGCAAAAATGATTGCCTTCCACGAACAGCATCTGGGTGATGCGGAGTCGATCCTGCTGCATGTCCTCGTTGGTGCTGATGACTTTTTGGCCATCGGCAGCCGGAAAAGTACACGCCGAACATTGCCGACCATTCACAAACACGGTGCAGAGTTTGCAACTGCCATGCGGAGAATAGCCGGGTCTGTGACAAAGGTGGGGAATATAGACGCCAGCCGTGCGCGCTGCTTCGATAATGGTTTGGCCGTCGCTGAAGGGGATGATTTGATCATCGATGGTCAAGGTGCCGCTCATATCAATTCTCCACTTGCATTAAATGTGCACTCGGATCGTCACGCTGGGCCATGCGGCGAGCTACGTTTAAGGTCGCGTCCAAGTCAAAGCCGGGTGAAAATTCCTGGTGCTTCAGTTGCTTTAGATAGAGGTCTGGGTAGCTGGCCAAGGTGGTTAATATCGGATTGGCGGCAGATTCGCCCAAGCCGCAGTGACTGTTATTTCTGACCACTAAACATAATTCACTGAGTTCTTCCAGGTCGGCAGCTGATCCGTGTCCATCGATGATTTTATGTAGCTGTTGTTTCAGTAAAGAAGTCCCCACTCGGCAAGGTGTGCAAAAGCCGCAACTCTCGTGTGCAAAGAAATCGGTAAAATTCCTGGCAATATCAAAAATATTGCGTGTGCTATTGAACACCATGAAAGAACCGGCAGATGACAAATCTTCAAAAGCCAGAACACGATCCAGTTCCCGATTCGATATAAACGTACCGGAAGGGCCGCCTACCTGAACGCCCATCACATCGCTAGCACCGCAATCCTGCAGAATCTCGCGGATGCTGACGCCAAACGGATATTCGTAAATGCCGGGACGGGCGCAGTCACCGCTAATACTCAGTAACTTGGTGCCTGTAGATTGCGGTGTGCCGATATCGGCAAACCATTGTCCGCCGTGTATGGCAATGTGAGTGGAGGCCAAAAACGTCTCGACGTTATCGACAACAGTCGGTTTGCGTTGGTAGCCGCACATCACGGAATTGGGTGGCTTGGTACGAGGTATGCCGGGCTTGCCTTCCAGTGACTCGATTTGCGCCGAGGCTTCGCCGCAAATGTAGGCGCCGGCACCCATGCGGATTTCGATGTCAAAATCAAAACCTGCACGACCCAAAATGTTCGTACCGAGCAAGCCCTGTTCTCTACGTTGCTGTAAAACATCCAAAAGTTTTTCGTAAAGGAATAAATATTCGCCGCGCAGATAAAGCAGGCCTTGATTTGAGCCGATGATGGCAGCGCACACGGTCATGCCTTCAAAGACTTGATCCGCATACAGATCAAGCAACATTCTGTCTTTGAAGGTGCCGGGTTCGCCTTCGTCGGCATTACAAATCACATACCGGGGAGTGGCGGCTTGCTGGGAGCAGGTTCGCCATTTCAGGGCGGTTTTAAAACCTGCGCCGCCTCGGCCACGCAAGTTGGATAGATCGGCTTCAGCCAGGGTTTCCGCTAAGCCACGCGTGAATGTTGCATGGAGAGCGTCGCCATTGTTAAAGGCTTGAGTTAACAACAACCCCGGCTTATGAATAATTTCTTCGACATGAAATAGCTCAGGCGGCCACTCGGTTAAGGGTGTTTGCTGTTCGATTAGCGCGACAATCCGGTCTATTTTGGGTGGGTCCAGTCTAGGTAGCGGGTAACCATTGATCAGGCCAGCCGGGCCTTGATCGCACATGCCGCTACAGGAAGTATGATTCAGACTTACCAAGCCGTCATCGCGTACTTCGCCCAGCTTGACGTTGAGCGTGCTGGACAGGTAACTGATGATCTGGTCATTACCCAGCATCTGATCGGTAATCGAATTACTGATCAGAATGTCATAACGGCCTTGTGGTGTTAAATGCAGAAAACTGTAGAATTCCACCACCGCGATGATTTGTGTGCGAGGAATGTTTAGTGCCTCGGCCAGGCTATCGATGGCTTCGGGAGGAATATGCTGATACTGGGCCTGCACTTTTCTAAGCATTCCTAGCAGCCTAAACGGTTGGTAGTCTGCTTCAGTCAGTACTTTTTGCAAAAAAGTTGTCAACATCGTGTTACCGGTTGTTTAGTTATTGGGAAATTTATGAATCACTCAAAAAAAATTGTGTTCAAGTCAGCATTGGACTTTGACGGCAGACCTATGCAGATTTGCCTGGAAAAGATTGCTGAGCAAAAACGACTTTTGAGGGTTGCCCAAAGTACTTTGCCGGAGCCAATTGCGGAGCACGCTATGCATTGCGTTGTTAGCGATACCCGTTTAATCATCTATACCGACTCAGCGGTTTGGGCATCACAAATACGTTTTTTTCAGGAGCTTATACTAAACAAAATTCAAGGCTCTGGACAGCGGAAAATTACAAATATGCAGATTAAAGTCATGCCGCCGATAGGTCCATTAAACAGGGAGCGTGAGGCTAGAGTGCCGACTTCGGAAACTGTGCAGGCGCTAATGGGGCAG
This sequence comes from Methylomonas sp., assembly GCA_002928965.1. Classification (GTDB taxonomy): domain Bacteria; phylum Pseudomonadota; class Gammaproteobacteria; order Methylococcales; family Methylomonadaceae; genus Methylomonas. Next base: position 100,058 of record PERU01000010.1, on the reverse strand, counting down.
ATCAATGACAAAAGCAGTGATGTATTGGATGTAGCAATGGCTAAATTAGCCAAAACCTTATCCAGGCGTTTGACGCCTGAAGACGACTGATTTGGGCAGACGTCTTCAAGGCATCCAAATGAATCGTTATTGGCTTGTCGAAGTAGATGATTGTACAGAACGCATATAAGAAATCGGTGCTTCGTCTGCATGGTTAAAGGTCACTGTTTCCCAGGCGTCTTTATTGTCCAGCAAGGTCAGCAGTAATTTGTTGTTGAGCGCATGTCCGGATTTAAACCCCTGATATTCACCAATTAAACTGTGACCCAGCAGATAAAGATCCCCAATGGCATCGAGGATTTTGTGTTTTACAAATTCGTCGGCATACCGCAAGCCATCTTCGTTTAACACTTTGTCATCGTCGACCACAATAGCGTTATCCAGGCTGCCGCCCAATGCCAGGTTATTTTCCCGCAGAAATTCGATGTCGCGCATGAAGCCAAAGGTGCGCGCACGGCTGACTTCTTTAACAAAGGTGGTAGATGAAAAATCCATCACGGCCGTTTTCAAATGATCCGAAAAGGCAGGGTGTTCAAAGTCGATGGTAAAGGTGACTTTAAATCCATCGAACGGTTCGAATGCCGCCCATTTGTCGCCTTCTTCCACACGAATCGATTTTTTGATACGGATGTATTGCTTGGGTGCGTCCTGTTCTACGACGCCGGCTGATTGCAGCAAAAACACGAAAGGGCCTGCGCTGCCATCCATGATGGGTACTTCTGGTGCGCTGACATCGATAATGGCATTGTCGATACCCAAACCCGCCATGGCGGATAACAAATGCTCAACGGTAGACACTTTGACGTCGCCGCGCGTCAAGGTTGTCGACAATTTGGTTTCGCCGACATTTTCAGGGCGGGCTTCGATCATCACCGGAGTTTCCAGGTCTACGCGGCGGAAACGAATGCCGCTGTTAGCTTCGGCTGGGTGCAACGTTAAATAAACCTTGTCGCCAGTATGCAAACCAACGCCGGTGGCCCGGATGGTGTTTTTGAGAGTGCGTTGTTTGATCATGAAATGCCGGGAAATAAATAAAACAAAGCAGGGAAGTCTATCATAAATTTATGATAGCTCCCCTGTAGCTGGCCGCCGTTAGTCGGCTTGGCGACGTAAAAACGCCGGTACGTCCAAGTATTCCAGGTCTGCATCGGTTCTGGGTTGGGCGCCGAAACGAGACTCACGAGTCGATTCCGGTTTTTGCTGACGCACGTAAGTCGGTTTATCCAGTTGGTCGAAATTGGCCTCGCCAGCTGCTACTTTTTGCACCAGTTTGATCGGTGCATTGGCTTTGACTTTTTCGCCCATACCGGTCGCAACCACAGTGACTTTCACTTCGGTGCCCATGTGTGGGTTAACGGCCATACCGATTTTGATATCCGCATCGTCGGAAGCGAACGCATGCATGATGCTGCCGATTTCGTCGAATTCGTTCAGACCCAGATCGCCGTTTGAGGTGACGTTGACCAGAATGCCGCGTGCACCTTGCAGGTTGATGTCTTCCAGCAACGGGCAAGCGATAGCTTTTTCGGCGGCCAAACGCGAGCGATTTTCGCCACTGGCTACGCCGGTACCCATAATAGCGCTGCCCATGTTGGACATCACGGTGCGGACATCGGCAAAGTCAACGTTCATCAAGCCTGGGTGGGTGATTAGCTCGGTGATACCTTGAACTGCATCCAGCAATACATCGTTGGCAACCCGGAATGATTCAACCAATGAACGGTTGTTGCCCAATGTTGGCAACAGTTTTTGATTTGGAATGATGATCAATGAATCGACCAGTTTTTCCAGATCACGCAGACCGGCTTCGGCCACGGCCTTTTTCTTGGTGCCTTCAAAATCAAAGGGTTTTGAAACTACCGCCACGGTCAGAACGCCCATGTCTTTGGCTTCTTCGGCAAATACGGTGATAGCGCCGGTGCCGGTACCACCGCCCATGCCGGCAGTCAAAAATATCATGTCGGCGCCGGAGATGACTTCGCGGATACGCTCACGGTTTTCTTCCGCAGCGGCACGACCCACTTCAGGACGGGTGCCAGCACCCAACCCTTTGGTCAATTCAACCCCCAGTTGCACGATGGTGTCGACGTTCATTTGTTTCAACGCTTGAGCATCAGTATTGGCGCAGATAAATTGCACGCCGTCGATACCGGTTTCAATCATGTGGTTGACTGCGTTACCGCCGCCACCGCCTACACCGATAACTTTAATTACGGCGTTGCCACTGTTGTCCATTAATTCATATTTCATTTTCACACCCTCCACACACACAAAATTAAAAATTACCTTGAAACCAGTTTTTGATTGTTGACCACAGATTAGCTCCATCGTCATTTAAACCTAACGCCCGTCCGTGATGATCTTTGCCATAAATCAACAAACCCACTGCGGTCGAATAAATCGGGTTTTGTGCTACATCGGTCAGACCGGACACATGTAGCGGTGTCCCCATGCGAACCGGCATGTGGAAAATTTCCTCCGCCAGTTCCGTCAACCCTCTTACCTGTGAACTGCCGCCGGTGATGACCATGCCGGCTGCAATCAAATCTTCGTACCCACTTCGTCTTAATTCGGCCTGCACCAGCAGCATCAACTCCTCGTAACGCGGCTCGATGATTTCCGCCAGATTTTGCACGGAAATTTTGCGAGGTTCGCGGTCGCCTATGCTGGGTACATCGATCATATGCTGAGGATCGGCCATATCGGTCAGCGCACAGGCATACTGACGTTTGATTTCCTCGGCATTTTTAGTGGGCGTTCTCAGCGCCACTGCTATATCGTTAGTAACTTGGTCGCCGGCGATGGGAATCACCGCGGTATGCTTGATGGCGCCTTCCGAGAAAATTGCCAAATCGGTAGTGCCGCCCCCAATGTCTATCAGGCACACACCCAAATCCTTTTCATCGTCAGTCAATACTGCCGAGCAGGACGCCAATTGCTCCAGGACGATGTCATCCACATCCAGACCACAACGGCGGATGCATTTGACAATATTCTGTTCGGCGCTGACGCTGCTGGTGACCATGTGCACTTTGGCTTCCAGGCGGATGCCGGACATGCCGATGGGTTCCTTGATGCCTTCCTGCTGGTCGATCACAAATTCCTGCGGCAGGATGTGCAGGATTTTTTGATCGGCCGGGATTGCCACCGCGCGGGCGGAGTCAATCACTCGGTCGATGTCGTGCTGGGTGACTTCCTTTTCCTTGATCGCCACAATGCCGTGCGAATTCAGGCTTTTAATATGACTGCCCGCGATACCCGCAAACACGGATTTGATTTGGCAGCCAGCCATCAGCTCCGCTTCTTCGATCGCGCGTTGAATGGAGTGCACGGTGGATTCCAGGTTGACCACAATGCCTTTTTTCAGGCCTTTGGACGGTGCGGTGCCGATGCCGATGACTTCGATTTCGTCACCGCCTCGGAATTCGCCGACAATCGCCGCCACTTTTGACGTGCCGATGTCTAAACCCACTAATAAATTACGATCTGTCTTTTTGGCCATTATTCTGCTCGATAAGCGTTTAAATCAGGTATTGTCATTTCCTGTGCCCACTCGTGGCGCTGGATTGGTTTTTTCTAAAATTTTGTTTTGCTCTGCAACAGCTTTCCAGTCTATTTCAGGGGTATCCGGTTTCCAGGTCACCGCGTAGCCATTGGGATAACGAGTATCCACGCTGACCATCATCTCAACCTGGGCCTTGCCGATTAAATCCATGGTTTTCAAGAAACGCTGCATGTTCTCTAGCGGCGCTTTCCCACCTAACTGCATTTCCAGACCACTAGCCAACTTGATTCGCCAAGCCCGCCGGTCATTCACATGGAACTCTGCCAGTTGCATGGATTTATCTTTCAAGACGATGTATACGCCTTTCATGATTTCCAGCAGTTTCTTTTCCTGTCCATTCGGGCCGGTTATCAACGGCAGGTTTTTAAAATCTGCAATGTTGTCCGGTACTAATACATCGCCTTGCTTATTCAGCAAGGCATTGTCGCCCCAACGGACGATGGGCTTCTGTTCGGTAATCTTGATATGCACCGCATCCGGCCAAACCCGTTTGACATCCGCCTTTTCCACCAACGGCAAACTCATGATCTGATGATGGATGGCATCCATATCAGCATGATAAAAACCGCGTTTCATTTCCGGGGTCAGCACTTCCTTAAGTTTGTCCTTGCTGGTGTATTGAAACGCCCCTTCTATCTTCACATAACGTATTGGTTTGCTGATGGCATCCTGACTATTGAAATGCCGCCAGCCATACCAGCCGCCGACAAATAGCAGCAGGCTGAATACGATAAACTTAAATCCCGACACCTTAAGCCGCCATACTGGTTTCCAGAATGCGCCAGACCAATTCGTTAAAGTCGATACCTGCTGCTTTTGCAGCCATAGGCACCAAGCTATGATCGGTCATGCCGGGTACGGTATTGACTTCGATCAATTGCGTACAATCATTTTGGTCGATAAATACATCCACCCGCGCCCAACCTTTTACATCCAAACCGGCACACGCTTTCAATGCTAAATCCTGCAGGGCTTTTTCGCGTTCTGCGCTCAGGCCGCATGGGCAATGATATTGAGTCGTGTTGGCGCGATATTTGGCGTCAAAATCGTAAAACTCGTTGGGCGTTTGCAAACGAATCGCGGGCAACGCTTCACCGTCGAGAATGCCAACCGTATATTCCTGACCTTGAACCCATTGCTCGGCGTAAACGGCACAGTTATAGTGCAAAGCAGTATCTAATGCAGCCACCAGTTCTTCGCGGGTTTTGGCCTTGCTCATGCCTATACTGGAGCCTTCCTGAGCCGGTTTCACAATTACCGGAAAGCCCAATACATCGATACACTGGTCAATATCCTGTTGACCATGCATCACAAACCATTTGGGTGTTGAAAGGCCCATACCTTGCCAACACAGTTTGGTCCGCAACTTGTCCATACTCAAAGCGGAAGCCATCACACCCGAGCCGGTATAAGGCAGGCTTAACACTTGCAAAATTGCTTGCAACACACCGTCTTCGCCACCGCGACCATGCATGATGTTGAAAACGCGATCTACCTTTAAAGCGGCCAGAGCCTCTATCGGGCTGCCGGTGACATCAATCGCAATGACATCAACGCCATTGGTTTTTAGTGCCTGATAAACCGCGTTGCCGCTGTTTAGAGAAATTTCCCGTTCGGCAGCCGTACCGCCCATCATTACCGCCACTTTGCCGAAATCGGCAGCCTTTTTGATCTGTAATGGTTTCATGCGCGCTCACCTATTCTGCATACTTCAGGTTGTAGGGAGATGCCAAACTGGTTTTGTACTTGGGTTTGAATATGTTCAATCAGGGTTTCTATATCTACTGCGGTGGCGTTGCCACGATTTTCAATAAAGTTGGCGTGTTTTTCTGACACCATAGCGCCTCCAACAGCAAAGCCTTTTAATCCAGATGCTTCAATCAAACGCGCCGCAAAATCACCGGGCGGGTTTTTGAATACCGAACCGCAGGTCGGTTTGTTGGTCGGTTGACTGGCGTTGCGTTTTTCCAGTAAAGATTTGATATGTTGCTGGCTGGTTTCGCTGCTGCCTTTTTGCAAAGTCAGTTGGGTCGACAAAAACCATTCGTTATGAATGCCTTTGACAGAACGGTAAGCGACTTCAAACTCGTGTTTGCCGCGTTTGATGACATCACCGTGCGGGTTAATCATTTCCACTTGGTCGACGATACCCCAGGTTTCGCCGCCAAAGGCGCCCGCGTTCATTTTTAAAGCACCACCCATGGTGCCGGGAATGCCGGCCAGAAACTCGGCACCGGTCAATCCTAAATCGCTGCAAAAACGGGCCACATGCGCACACGGTACGCCGGCTTCCACATAAACACGTTCGGAATCAATCAAGCGCATGTCCTTCAGGCGGCCTTTAGTATTGATCACCGTGCCGCGAATACCGCCATCGCGTACCAATAAGTTGCTGCCCAGTCCAATCCAGACAATAGGTTCGCCTTCCGGTAAGCTGGCGATGAAATCAATCAGGTCGTCTTTATCGTCTGGAATATAAAGACGCTGTGCGGGACCACCTACCCGCCAACTGGTGTATTTGGCCAGCGGTTCATTGTGCAACAGCGTGCCTCTGAGTATGGCTTGCACCATCATGCTGACACCCTCTGCAGCGTTAGTGACTCTTGCAGTTTTTGCGGTAATTCGGCTGCAATCTGCCCAACGTTGCCGGCACCCATGGTCAGAACCACGTCATCGGCTTGGACGATCCCCGCCAGAATAGTCGGTAAATCTTCGCGATTTTGTACGAAGACCGGATCAACCTGGCCGCGTATGCGGATAGAACGGCTCAAGGCCTTGCCATCTGCGCCCGTGATTGGGGCTTCGCCAGCGGAATAGACATCCAGTAATATCAATACATCGACACTGGACAGCACCTCCACGAAGTCTTCAAATAAATCGCGGGTACGGGTGTAGCGATGGGGCTGAAACACGACCACTTTGCGCCGTTCCGGCCAGGCTTGTCGTAAGGCTTCCAGAGTGGCTGCCAGTTCGCGGGGGTGATGCCCGTAATCGTCGACCAGGGTCAATTTGCCGCCATCCAAATTAACATCGCCATTGATCTGGAAGCGTCGGCCTACCCCCGTAAATTCGGCCAAGCTTTTGATAATTGCTGCATCGTCTACACCCAATGCGGTGGCGATAGTAATGGCGGCCAGCGAATTCAGCATGTTGTGCCAACCGGGCAGGTTCAAAGTCACTTGCAGGGCGGGCAGACTGTCCCAGCGCAACACGGTGAAATGGGTTTTCAGGCCATCCTGGTGAATATTGATGGCGCGAACATCCGCTGACTCAGCTATGCCATAGGTTTTAACCGGCTTTGAAATCAGCGGTAAAATTTCGCAAACACCCGGATCGTCGATACATAACACTGCCAGACCATAAAACGGCAATTGATGCAGAAATTTGATAAAGGTGTCTTTCAGACGGTCGTAACAGCCGCCATAGGTTTCCATATGGTCCTGGTCAATGTTGGTGACAATCGCCATCATCGGTTGCAGGTATAAAAACGACGCATCGCTTTCGTCGGCTTCGGCGACTAGATATTTCCCCAAACCCAACTTGGCATTGGCACCGGCGCTGTTCAATCGACCGCCGATCACAAAGGTGGGGTCCAGACCGCCTTCAGCCAGCATCATGGTGGTCAGGCTGGTCGTGGTGGTTTTACCGTGGGTGCCGGCGACAGCAATGCCGAATCTGAAACGCATCAACTCGGCCAGCATTTCTGCTCGTGGAATTACCGGAATGCGGTTTTCATAGGCTTTGGTGATTTCAGGATTGGTGCGATCCACGGCAGTCGAAGTAACGACCACATCCACATCAGACACATTACTTGCAGCATGCTCAAAATAGACTTTCACACCCATACTTTGCAGTCTGTCGGTGACTGCCGAGGCTTTGATGTCCGAGCCGGATACCTTGTAACCCAGATTGGATAATACCTCGGCAATACCGCTCATGCCGGTGCCACCGACACCCACGAAATGAATCTTGTCGATACTGCCCAACACTTGTGCAGGATGGTTGTTTTGAGCGCCAGAGGGGATGGATGCGTTCATCGTTTTGCCTCGTGCATGCAGATATCCGCCACCGTTTGGGTGGCATCAAGTTTGGCCAGACTTTTCGCTGCCTGACTCATGGAAGTTAAGGATGTCATGGTTTTTTCTATGGCCTTGCGTAAATTCTCGGCGTTTAATTCGGGTTGTGGCAACAGCAATGCTGCGCCGGCATCCACCAGATAACGGGCGTTGGCGGTTTGGTGGTCGTCAATGGCATGGAGCAACGGCACAAAAATAGCCGGCAAACCGCAAGCAGCTACCTCGCTAACGGTCATTGCGCCAGCCCGGCAAATGATCAGATCAGCCCATTGATACACCGCTGGCATGTCTTCAATGAAGGCAAGAACTTCGGCATTCAATCCTAGTGTTTGGTAGCGATCGCTAACCTCGGTCTGCATGGCTGAACCGCTCTGGTGTTTGATGGCCAGATTGCTGAAACCGGCTAATGCCTCCGGCACGTTTTCGTTAAGCACTTTGGCGCCCTGACTGCCGCCCAGGATGAAAATCCGTAGCGGTCTGTTTGCCTGAGGCGTCCATTCGACTTTTTCAGAGACGTGTTGAAAAGCGGCTCTGAGCGGATTGCCGGTACACATGGCGCTTACCGATGAGGCAAAGCTGTTCGGGAAAGCTTCCAGCACTTTTGTAGCCGCCAGTTTGACCAACCAGCGATTGGTGGTGCCGGGAACACGATTTTGTTCGTGAATTACCAGCGGAATGCCCAGCCATTTGGCCATCAACCCGCCGGGACCGGCTACAAAGCCGCCCATACCCAAAACCACAGCCGGCTGACGGGCTTTTAATATAAGGCGTGCCTGTATGCAGGCTTGAAACAGATTCAACACGGCTTTGAATTTTGCCAGCAATCCTTTGCCGCGCAGACCGCTGACCGATAGCCAATCGATGTCGATGTGCTGAGCTGGCACCACGCGGGCTTCCAGACCTGCTTGAGTACCCAACCAAGTGACTTGCCAGCCGCGCAATCGCATCTCTTCAGCCACTGCCAATGCCGGGAATACGTGTCCGCCGGTACCGCCGGCCATGATTACCATGCGGCCAGTCATCGGCTTACCCCTTTGACGTTGCTTTTATGCAGCTCGGTCACTTCGTAATGAATCCGAAACAGCACAGCCATGGCTCCGCACATGATGATCATGCTGCCGCCGCCGTAACTCATCAATGGCAACGTCAAACCCTTGGTGGGCAAAATACCCATATTGACGCCCATGTTTACGAAGGCTTGAAATCCAAACCAGATCACCAGTCCGTAAGCAACCAATGATGAAAAACGCTCGCCGGCCGCTTCTGCTTGTTCACCGATGCTAAAACCGCGCATAACCAATATGGTAAACAGGCTGATTACCACGATTACACCGACTAGGCCTAATTCTTCACCCAGCACTGAAAATAAAAAGTCAGTGTGAGCTTCAGGCAAGTAAAACAATTTTTGCAGACCGTTACCCAAACCCACTCCGGATACTTCACCCCGACCAAACGAAATTAACGCTTGGGTCAGCTGATAGCCGCTGTCTCTGGCATGTTCCCAGGGATCGATAAAGCCTGTGATGCGCTTCAGTCGATAGGGTGAGGTGTAAGCCAGTATAGCGGCCGCAGACGAGACCAATCCAACAAGTACTACGAAAGGTGATAAGCGCGCACCGCCCAGAAACATCATGCCCATGGCGATGATGATGATCACTACCGCGGAACCGAAATCCGGTTCCAGTAGCAGCAGAATACAGGCCACGGACAACAGCATCAGTGGTCGCAACAGGCCAAAAATGGAATAGCGGACATGCTCGATATGACGGGTGATGTAACCGGCCATATAAATCACCGAAATAAACTTCATCACTTCCGAAACCTGAATCCGCAAGCCCATTAGTGATAACCAGCGGGTGCTGCCATTGACTTTGACGCCTACGCCCGGCACCAGCACCACCAATAACAACAGCAATCCGGCAATGAACAAGGGCTGGCCCAGACGCTGCCAGCTTTTCATCGGCGTAGCCAGAATGAAGGCGGCAAATATCAAACCGAGAATGATGTGTACCAACTGTTTGAACGGGTAATACGATACGTCATCCGCCATTTTTACCCCCAAGTGCATGGAGGATGAGGCGACCATGATGAAACCTATGCCTAACAAACACAGACAGGCCGTCAGTAAAGACTGGTCGATATGGTATTTTGCGGCGCGGGGTTTGGGGGCTGGTACTGACATCAGCTTAACTCCAGCACGGCTTGTGCGAATTGGTTGCCGCGATCGACATAACTTTTATACTGATCCAGGCTGGCGCACGCAGGCGATAGCAGCACGCTGTCGCCTGCTGAACCGAGACTGGCGGCGATTTTAACGGCCTCTTTCATATTGCCGGCAAAATGCGTCGGCACACAGTGATTTAAGGCCTGATCGATCAGGGCGGCATCCTTGCCCATTAAAATGACCGCCTTGGTTTTTTCGCTGACTATCGGTGTCAATTCAGTCATGTCAGCACCTTTGCCATCGCCGCCGGCAATCAGAATGACTTTGCGGTCGTAACCTTGCAAAGCTGCAATGCAAGCGCCGATATTGGTAGCTTTGGAATCATTCACCCAGCGCAAGCCGCGTACCTCTGCCACTTTTTGCATGCGATGCGGCAGACCTTTGAATTTTTTCAGGGCCCGGCACATAGCATGCATATCTAGACCGGTGGCATAGCCCAAAGCCAATGCGGCTAAAGCGTTGGCAATGTTATGACGACCCTCCAGATTTAACTCATCGGCCCTCATCAGTACTTGGTCGCGGAACATCAATTCATCGGTTTCGCCACGCTGCAGATAAAAATCCGCATTTTTGTAGATCGAAAAGCTGTAACTCAGTCTGGATGAATCCTGCATGGCCATGACGATTTCGTCATCGGCATTTAAAATCATAGTGCCATCGCCACGAAAAACCCGTTGTTTCGCATGCGCGTAAGCGACCATGTCATCGTGTCTATCCAGGTGGTCGGCGCTTAAATTGAGTACAGTGGCGGTTTTGGCATTTAACGCAGTAGTCCGTTCCAATTGAAAACTGGAGAGCTCCAGGACATATAAATCGGCGTCTTGCTGTAACAAATCCAGGGCAGGCGTGCCCAAATTGCCACCTATAGCGGTTTTGAAGCCAGCCGCTGTGCCCATATCCCCCATCATGGTGGTGACCGTACTTTTGCCATTGGAGCCTGTGATGGCAATGATGGGCTTATCGGTGGCGCAGGCAAACAGATCAATGTCGCTGAGTATGGTGACGCCGGCCTGCATGGCTCTGTGGATGATTTTTTCGTGTAAAGAGACACCCGGACTGACCAGTAGATGGGTGGCCACCTCAAATGCCGATTGGTCAAAACCGCCCGAAAATACTGGCACATCCGGCATTTGTTCACGCAAGCTGTCGATTTGCGGCGGATTGCTGCGGCTGTCGATCACAGCAAATTTGATGGGGGTTTCTGCCAAAAATTGTGCGGCTGAATAGCCGGTAGCGCCCAGACCGACGATCAACAGACGCGCATCGGCCGGATCCAGCTGGAAAAGGCTTTTGAGGTTGGCAAGAAAGGCGTTGCTGATCATGACTATCTCAGTTTCAAAGTGGCCAGACCAATCAGGACCAAAATCACCGATATGATCCAAAAGCGGACGATGATGCGGGGTTCCGGCCAGCCTTTCAGTTCGTAATGATGATGAATCGGCGCCATCAGAAATACCCGCTTTTTACGGGTTTTGTAAGAACCGACCTGTATGATCACAGACACGGTTTCCACCACGAAAATGCCGCCCATAATGACCAGTACCACTTCCTGTCTGACCAGTACCGCCACGATACCTAATGCAGCACCCAGAGCCAGTGCACCGACATCACCCATGAACACCATGGCGGGGTAAGCGTTAAACCATAAAAAGCCCAATCCAGAGCCAATCAAGGCGGCACAAAACACCACCAATTCACCTGCTTTTGGGATGTGTGGGATTTGCAGATATTGAGCAAAATTGGCATGGCCGGACAAATAGGCAAAAATCGCCAGGGCAGCGGCGATCATCACTGTCGGCATAATGGCCAGACCATCCAGGCCATCGGTCAGGTTGACCGCGTTGCTGGAGCCGACAATCACAAAATAGGTCAACACCACGTAGGTCCAACCCATATTGAGAGAGATACTTTTGAAAAACGGCACAATGAATTGAGTTTCTGCGGGTACTTGTGCAGAGGTATATAAATAAATGGCCGCTCCCAGTGCAACGACTGATTGACCGAAGTACTTGGCTCTGGCTGACAAGCCATCACTGTTGCCCAGTAATACTTTTTTATAATCATCGATAAAACCAATCACGCCGTGTGCCAGCGTCACCAGTAAAACCACCCACACATAACGATTCGTAAGGTCTGCACATAACAAGGTGCTAATCGCAACTGCGAACAAAATCATGGTGCCGCCCATAGTGGGTGTACCTGATTTTGATAAGTGACTTTGCGGACCATCATCACGGACACTTTGACCGATTTTTTGCTGGGTTAGTTTTTCGATCATCATCGGTCCGATCATGAATGAAATAGTAAGCGCGGTCAGCACGCCTAAAATGGCCCGAAATGTCAGGTAATTCAAAACCCTGAAGCCGCTGTCGATGCTGATTAAATAGTCTGCGAGTAAAAGTAACATTATGCCGCTCTAAAATTGTCTACGAGTGCTGCAGCCACGTTTTCCATTTTTTGTGAACGCGAGCCTTTAATTAAAATGATTTCTTTGCCAGTGATGGCCTGCTCCAAAGCATTGATCAAATCAACCTGTTGATCGAAAAACTGGCCGTTTTCACCAAAAGCCGCCACGGTGTTTCTGGCTAATTCGCCGGTGGCAAATAATCGCTCGACTGGCATGGCTTTGATCATCGCCCCCATTTCGGTATGAATGTTGGCGCTGTCGCTGCCTAATTCGCCAAAAGCACCCAAGGCCAGCCAGATGGGCTGTTGACATTGCTTGATAGCCTGCAAGGCAGCTTTTAAAGACGCTGGATTGGCGTTATAGCTATCGTCGATGACGATATTGCCTTTTTTGCCGTGCAGAGTTTGCATGCGGCCCGTCACGGGTTTCATTTGTTCCAGGCCGCGTTTGATATCAGACAGGCTGATGCCGAATTGCAGTGCAACCGCGGTTGCTGCGAGGGCGTTTTTGACATTGTGCTCGCCCGCCAGATTAAATCGGATGATAGTTGTGCCAGCATCGGTGATTAAATCAAAACAGCTGACAAAGCCTTGGTTATCCAATTCTGAATGGATGTTTTCAGCGCGCACATCTGCGGCATCATTTAGACCAAAACTGACGCTTTTACGTCCGCCAACTTTGTTTGCCAGCCAAAAATCGTAAAAAACATCGTCCCGGTTCAATACAGCAATGCCATCAGGTTGTAGGCTTTCGATAATTTCAGCCTTGGTATTGGCGACGCCTTGGATACTACCGAAGCCTTCAATATGTGCGGGGCCTACATTGCTGATGACACAAACATCGGCTTGAGCATAGTGGCTGGTATAGGCAATTTCGCCGGGATGATTGGCGCCCATTTCAATGACGGCATAACGATGATCTTCGTTCAGTCGCAGCAAGGTCAACGGTACGCCAATATCGTTGTTCAAATTGCCTTGCGTAAAAAGGGTGTTGCCTTGAGTGGCGAAAATGGCGGCAATCATTTCCTTGACGCTGGTTTTGCCGTTACTGCCCGTGACACCGGCAATCTTGACGGGTAATTGTTTACGCCAGTAACCGGCCAGTTCCGCTAAAGCCAAGCGGGTGTCATTAACTAAAATTTGCGGCAGTCCGACGGGCAACAGTCTTTTTACCAGCATGGCGGTTGCGCCAGCCAGTCTGGCCTGTTCGGCAAACTCATGACCATCAAAGCGTTGACCTTCGATGGCGATATATAGATTGCCGGGCTGCAGTGTTCGTGTATCTATCCCTGCACCGATCACGGTCAGATCGCCGCCGCTCAGTTCGCCGTTAACGGCTCGGGCAATGTTGCTCAGTTGCAGTTTCATCGTTTGGCGCTCCATGCGGCTAATGCCTGTTGTACTACGGCCTGGTCGCTGAAGGGCATTTTGACACCTTGGATCTCTTGATAATTTTCGTGACCTTTACCGGCTACCACGATGCAGTCTTGTTGAGATGCTTGCTCAACGGCGGTGGTGATAGCGATGGCTCTGTCGTTGATAATGCTGATTCTGTTGCTCAGGCAGCCGGTCAAAATATCCTTGATAATGGCCTCGGATGTTTCTGAGCGAGGATTATCGTCGGTGACGATGACATGATCCGCGCAGGTTTCGGCTATCCGGCCCATGAGTGGTCGTTTGGTTTTATCCCGATCACCGCCGCAGCCGAAGACGGCCCACAGTTTTCCTTGGCCACGAGCGGCTTTCAGCACTTTTTCCAGTGCGTCCGGGGTATGAGCGTAATCCACGATGACTGCGGGCTTGTTCGCGCCACCGAAGGTTTCCATGCGACCGGCTACGGCTTTTAAATTCGCCAATTGCGCTACCGCTTTGTCGAACGACCATCCCATGCCTAGCAAGACGCACAATACGGTCAAGACGTTTTGCAGGTTAAACGCGCCAACCACAGCGGTTTTGGCAGGTAATGTTTGCCCGGACCACGTTACTTCGAAGTTGATGCCTGCATTGCTATGCGCGACGTTTTGTACTGTCAGGCATTGCACATCATTGACCTGCCGGTCTGACAGACTAAATCCCCAACGATTTACATTTTTATGCAGTGTTTGCAATACCTGAGTACTGCTCGGATCGTCCAGATTAACCACTGCAAATTCTAAAGCCGGGTTTTTAAACAGGTTTAACTTGGCCTCCAGGTAGGCTTGCATGGTGCCGTGATAATCCAAATGGTCATGGCTCAGGTTGGTAAACACCGCGCCTTTAAATTCCACGGCATTGACACGGCCCTGGGCTAACCCATGCGAAGATACTTCCATTGCTACCGTTTTTTTGCCTTGGGTTTGCAAGGCATGCAAGATTTTATGTACCGTTAGCGCATCAGGCGTCGTGTTTAAGGTGGCTTCCAAGTGTCCGGGAGTGCCCCAGCCCAACGTGCCGATCACGCCGCAGGCTTCGATAGCCTGTGCCAGCAACTGACTACAGGTCGTTTTGCCATTGGTACCAGTGATGCCGATCACGTCCAACTGTTGCGAAGGATGTTGATAAAATCGTGCCGCAATTTTGCCCAGATGCTGACTTAAAGCGCTAATGGCAATAAAATTTGATACATCCGCCTTTGGCAGTGCTTGCTTGAGTCCAGCCGGATCGTAAATTATTGCAACAGCACCATTGGCTATCGCCTGCTCAGCATGGGTGATGCCATGTTGTAGCGCGCCATTCAGCGCAACAAACACATCGCCGGATTTTATCTGTCTGCTATCCAGGCTTAAGCCGCCAATTTCAATGTCGCTGGCAACCGTGCTGAAACCGGATAATAAGTCGCTTAATTTCATTGTCTGGTCAGCAGCAAGGGCATGGTATCCATGCCGTCCGGCTCAACGCCGTAAATTCTTAAAATTCCAGCCATTACCCGGGAAAAAGCTGGCGCGGCAACCAGTCCGCCGTAATATTGACCGGTGGTTGGTTCGTCCACGACTACGGCAATGACGAAACGTGGATTGCTCGCAGGCGCCATGCCAACGAAAACCGATAAATATTTATCACTGGTGTAACCACCGGAGGCGGCGGCTTTTTTCACTGTGCCGGTTTTTCCGGCAACCCGGTAACCTTCAACTCGCGCTTGGTAAGCTGTACCCTCTTTACTGATGACGTGTTCCAGCATGTCTCTAACCCGACGTGTAGTGGTCGGTTTAAATATGCGTTTGGCATCGGGATCTTCGTCGCGTTTTAATAGCGAAACCGAATGTACGACGCCGTCATCTGCCAGTGCGGTATAAGCGCGTGCCAATTGTAGTATCGAGGTTGATACACCATAGCCAAACGATAAAATCGCTTGGTCGAACTCATGCCAGCCTTGGTAGTCCAGCAATGAGCCGCTGGCTTCACCGGGGAAGCCTACACCCGCCGAGGTGCCGAATCCCAGGTTACTGTAAACGCCCCAAAAATATTCCGGCGGCATGCTCATCGCCAGTTTTGTGACAGCGATATTGCTGGATTTTTGCAATACCAGCGTCAGATCCATGGTGCCGTAATTGTGAATGTCCTTCACGACGTTCCGTCCCAGGTGATAAACGCCATGGGTTTCAATCAACGCATTGGGGTCGACATAGCCACCGTCCAATGCTGCGGCCACTACAAATGGCTTTACTGTAGAGCCGGGTTCAAAACTGTCCACCATGGCACGGTTGCGATACCTGTCACTTCGCAGTTCTTTACGATTGTTCGGGTTGAAGGCCGGTTGACTTACCGAAGCCAGCACGTCGCCATTTTTGGCATCCAGTACCACCAGCGATGCGGAATGGGCTTTGTTTTTCAACATGGCGGTTTGTAATTCCCGATAAGCCAAATATTGAATCCGCTCATCAATGGTTAGCACTAAATCCTGACCGGGGATGGCTTCCTGGATATTTTCCACATCTTTTATAATGTGGCCCTTGCCGTCTTTGATAACGCGCTTTTTGCCTGGTTTGCCGCGCAGGATGTGGTCGTAGCCATGTTCCATGCCTTCCTGGCCCGTATCGTCAATATTGGTAAATCCCAATAAATGCCCGGCCGTAGCGCCGGCGGGATAGTAACGCTTGAAAGCGCGTTCAAAGTAAACTCCAGTGATTTCCAGTGCTTTAACTTTTTCAGCCAAATCAGGGTTGATTTGTCTTTTCAGATACGCGAAACGTTTGCCAGCCTCCTTTTTGATAAAGGCTTGCATGTCTTTGTCAGTCATGCCCAAAATCGAGGCCATTTGTTTCACTTTGTCCTGTTCGCTGTCTTTGAGCTGGCGTAAATTCATCCAGATGGATTGCACCGGTGTGCTGATGGCGAGTGGTTCGCCATTTCTATCTTTTATTTGGCCGCGATAGGCGGGTACATCGACAATCCCGACATGTTGCAAATCGCCTTTATCCTGCAAAAAATCTTTATCAAGCACCTGTAAAAATACAGCGCGACTGGCCAAGGTCAGCATGGCTATCAATATCGCACCCAACAGCATTTTACGTCTGACGGGAAAGTCAAGCGCTGGCTGATTGATGGTTTTGGTCCCGCTGTAAATGCTCATTAATGCTTGATGTACACAATTTTGTTTTGAGCTGGCAAGGTCAGCATCAATCGATTTCTAGCCTCTACTTCAATCCGGTTTTCTTCGGTTAATGTCGTGAGTTCCAACTGTAAACGCCCCCACTCCACTTCGTAATCATCCAGCTGTTTTTCCTTGTTTTGTATTTCAATGAATAGCAGCCTGGATTGATATTTGCTGTAAATGACCGCAATCGCAGATAGCATCAACATGGCAATTAAAATGCTCATTAAAATATTCTTTATAGCGGCCATTAAATTTTCTCAGCTACCCGCATGATGGCGCTACGCGCTCTGGGGTTGGCTTGTAATTCCTGCGGTTGAGCGCGAATGGATTTGCCCACTTTTTTCAATTGGCCTTTGGCTATATCCTGTTCTTTAATCGGTAATTTGCCAGGGTTGTTTTTCCGTCCGGATTCATCGCGTATAAAGCGTTTTACAATACGGTCTTCCAGGGAATGAAACGCAATTACCACCAATCTGCCGCCGGGAGCCAAAACGTGTATGGCCTGTTGCAAAGCGACTTTTATTTGTTCCAGTTCCTGATTGATTTCAATACGTAAGGCCTGAAACGTGCGTGTTGCCGGATGTTTATATTTGTCCCTGAACGGTACGCTATCTTCAATCAATTTCGCCAACTGCAACGTGGTCTGTAACGGCTGTTGTTGGCGTCTTTCTATAATGGATCCGGCAATGCGGCGCGCAAATCGCTCTTCGCCATAATCAAATAGAACCTTCACCAAGTCATGTTCATCGACGGTAGCCAAGTATTCGGCGGCTGTTTGCCCATGATTTATGTCCATCCGCATGTCTAAAGGGCCATCACGTAAAAAACTGAAGCCGCGCTCGGCCGTATCCAGTTGTGGGGATGACACGCCTAAATCCAGCAGAATGCCATTTATCTTTCCAGTCAAATCTAATTGACTGGTCACAACCGCCAAATCAGAAAAACAGCCATGATGTAAGCTAAGTCTCTGATCTTTCGTTAATATTTGAGCTTCTTTGCTGTTAATTGCATCAATATCCCGATCGAATGCCAATAATCGTCCTGTTTGTCCCAGTTTTTGCAGTATGCCGCCGCTGTGTCCACCACGGCCAAATGTGCCGTCGATATAGACGCCTTCGGCTTGAATGCTCAGGCTGTCGAGTGCCTCGCTATATAAAACAGCCTGGTGTGGAGACATGTCTGTCAAAACGATAGAGAGTCAAGTTCTTCCAGCCCCTCGGTATCGCTGCCGTCAAGCCATTCCTGTTCTTTAGCTTGCCATGCAGCATCACTCCACAGTTCAAATTTGTTTAATTGACCTACTAAAAATATATGTTTCTCCATTCCGGCATAGTCACGCAGTTTTTCAGGTAGCAATAATCGGCCTTGGGTGTCCATTTCGCATTCAGTTGCATGGCCGATCACAAATCTGCGCAGTTTGCCTGCCATTTTGTTCAGCGTCGGCAGTTTGCTGATGGTCTGTTCCAGTTTTTCCCATTCGGGGAGTGGGTATAGCCACAAGCAACCGGCTTCGCCAACGCATTTGTCATTTACTGCAACGGTCACTACCAATTGACGCTCGCAGCAGTCCTGTAACTCCTCCCGGTAACGGGTAGGAATCGCAATGCGACCTTTCGCGTCTAAATTGATTGAACTTATGCCTCTGAACAAGATGAGCCTCAAATAACCGAAAAAATCCCTTTTTAACCACTTTACATCATTTTTGCACCACTATAGTTTTCAATAAGGTCTTAGTCAAGAGGCATTCAAATTAAATTCTTTCTTTTTCTACAATGACTTAGCTTGGATTTTATTGCTGGGAAAAGGGTTTATTTGAGAAGTTGATAAAGTTTATTTTTATCAGGCGGTTAAAAATAAATCTTGATGTTGAATATGACAAAAATGTCAGTTCGGCTCAAAAGCAAACTTTTAAGGTTGTTTTGGATACCAAAAAGTGAGTATCAGAGATGAGGGGTGGTGAAGGCGGGCGGAGATTGGTTGTATCAGATTTCAGGCTTTTGTTCGCGGGTAAGAAGATTTTGTACGGCCTGGATAGGCGATAGCTGGTTAAACAGGACGTTATAAACCTGTTCGGTAATTGGCATTTCGACGCAGAGTTTATTTGATAGCAGATACGCTTCATGAGCGGCTGAAATACCTTCAACAGATTGGTTGATTTCAGCCAAGGCTTCTGTTCGACTTTTGCCTTGACCCAGTGCCAAACCAAATCGGCGATTTCGGGATTGATTGTCGGTACAGGTCAAAATTAAATCGCCTAATCCCGCCATGCCCATAAACGTATCCGGTTGACCGCCCAGTTGAGTGCCGAGCCGGATGATTTCAGTTAAGCCTCGGGTTATAAGAGCGGCGCGCGTGTTGGCGCCGAAGCCAAGGCCGTCAGCTATGCCAGCGGCTATGGCCAGTACATTTTTACAGGCGCCGCCCACTTGTACGCCGATAATGTCAGTGCTGGTATAGGTTCTAAATCGGTGATTGTGAAAAATGCTGGCTACACTGTGCGCAAACTCAGGTGAGGATGACGCCACTGTGATTGCTGTTGGCAGACCATCTGCAACTTCTTTTGCAAATGTAGGGCCGGAGAGTGCGGCAGTTAATGCGTTTACGCCCAAAACTTGCAAGACTATGTCGCTTAATAATGCGCCTTCGCTATTATCAAACCCTTTAGTGGCCCAGGCTATTTGCGGTATTTCGCCAAGAAAAGGCTTGATGGTTTTTAGAGTGGGCTTGAACGCGTGGCTTGGCACGGATAGCAGCAGTAATGGGCTAAAGCTGGCGCACTGTTGGATGTCATCCGTTATGGTCAGATTTGCAGGAAAGGGGTGGCCGGCAAGGTAGCGTTGGTTTTCTTGTGCGTGTTTCAGTGCAGAAATGTGCTGTGGATTATGTCCCCACAGTAAGGTGTTGCAACCATTTCTGGCTGCCTGCAAAGCCAGGGCGGTGCCCCAAGAGCCAGCGCCTAAAACGCTAATTGTTGGGGCCATTGCCAAATGTTAGTTCAGAGTTTGCGATTCAGAACCTTGTTGACTTTGTTGCAGGTGTTGCATGTAAAGTGCATCAAAGTTGACAGGTGCCAGAAGCAGTTGAGGAAAGCCGCCTTTGTTCACCAAATCGGAAATAACTTCCCTGGCGTAGGGAAATAAAATATTGGGGCAGAAACTGCCCAGCATAGGGCCCATTTCCTGTTCGCCAAAACCGGCGATAGTGAAAATGCCTGCTTGATTGATTTCGACCAGATAAGCAACAGAGTCGGCAATTTTAACCGTGACCGTAATGGTCAATGCTACCTCGAACATGGAGTTTTCCAATGTTTCGACGTGCGTTCCCAGATTCAGGTCAAGTGCCGGTTCCCATTTTTGGGTAAACACCTTTGGCGAGTTTGGGGTTTCAAAAGAAATATCTTTGGTATAGATTTTCTGGATGGCGAATTGCTTTTCGCCAGCTGCATTTGTTTCTGCCATGATTCAGTGCCAGGTTGAGTTGTAGTTAATCGGTGGTTTTTTTGCTGATTCTAACGGGTAGTTTGTTTTCTTCCCAGGATTGCATGCCGCCCAGCATATTAAAAATCTGTTCAAACCCGGCTTTTGTCAATGATTTGCACGCGGGCACCGAGCGAGAGCCGGTCTGACAGGTAACAATGATCGGGTTGGTTTTATGTTTTTCAAGTGAGGGCAGTTTTTCTTCGATTTTGCCAAGCGGGATATTGATAGCGTTTTCAATATGGCTCTTGACAAATTCGTTTGGTTCCCTGACATCGATAATGACGGTTTTATCGTTATTCATTTTTGTGACAGCAATCAGCGGAGAAATGCTGTCGTAACCATTGAAAGAATTAGATAGTAAATCCTGAATCAGCAAAAACACCACGCATACCAGTGAAAATGAGAGCAGGTAATGGTTGGTGGCAAATTCAATGTATTGATCCATCGGGATATTGTTCATTTTTGATTCTTAATTTCAGAGTTGGTTTTCGCAAAACACCGAGCGCATCAATTCGATAAGGTGAATTACTCGCTTGTCGTCAATAAAGTAGAAAACGCGGTTGGCGTCTTTCTTGAAATCCAGGATGCCTTTGTCCCTGAGTATGGCTAAATGCTGTGAAATGTTGCTTTGGCTGGTGCCAACCTGCTCTACAATATCTTGTACGCTAATAGACCTGTCGCCCAACACGCATAAGATTTTTAACCGTAAAGGATGTGACATAGCTTTTAGACAGCGGGCTGCCCGGTTAATATCGTTGTCGTTATAAAGCAAATGAGCGTCGTTGTCTTCCATAAGGGTCGTCCAAAAATTTGATGCGCGAGTGCGTGCTATTTTTCACGCTACGCTAGCATATACCTACTGTATAATGGCACCAATACGGGCGAAATGTCGCTTGAGTAGTCGCAGAAAGTCAGCAAATCTAACAGAGTGGGCTGTAATGTTCAATAGCTGGAATGCATCAGCCCATTTTGGGCTTTTTTATTGCCTTGCTTTTCTTGGCGGCAGCAAAATAATTCTGATCAATAAGTGGAGTTAAACACAATGGCGAATCGACCGAAAACTTTGGTGTTATTGATTCTTGATGGTTTCGGCCTGAGAAGTGAGCGTGACAACAACGCAATTGCACTGGCAGCAACCCCTTGCTGGGATAGCATTCAACAAAATTATCCCATGACATCGCTGGATTGTTCCGGCGATGTAGTTGGTTTGCCGGGCGATCAAATGGGTAATTCCGAAGTTGGACATTTACATATTGGGAGTGGACGACTATTGCGTCAGGAGTTGTCTCGGGTGAGTTACGAGATCGAAGAAGGCTCGTTTTTCAGCAATCCCGCTCTGTGCCGCGCAGTAGATGAAGCGATTGCAAAAGATAAAGCGCTACACATTATGGGCTTGTTATCGCCAGGGGGGGTGCATAGTCATGAAACCCAGATCATGGGGATGATTGAGTTGGCAGCAAAGCGCGGCCTGAAAAAAATCTATCTGCACGCCTTTTTAGACGGCCGGGATGTGCCGCCAAGATCTGCCGATTTATCCTTGAAATTGGCCGAAGATACTTTTGCATCTTTGGGTGTCGGGCGAATAGCTTCCATCAGCGGACGTTTCTACGCGATGGACAGAGATAATCGTTGGGAACGGGTCCAGGTTGCCTATAATTTGCTTGCCAAAGGTGAATCAGAATATACCAGTCAATCTGCTCGTGAAGCGTTGGCAGCAGCCTATCAGCGTGATGAAAGCGATGAATTCGTTATGCCTACTGCGATTTTGGATGGCAATGGTCACGCTGTCGCGCTGGATATAGATGATTCAATGGTATTTATGAATTTCCGTGCTGATCGTGCCAGAGAAATTTCACAAGCCATTACCAATCCCGATTTTGATAAATTCGAACGCGGTTGCGAACCATTACGCGGCTGTTTTGCCACACTAACCGAATACCATCAGGATTTTGATTATCCCGTTGCCTATCCGTCAGTCGATGTTAAAAACAGTATCGGTGAAGTTCTGGCCAATCTGGGGATGAAGCAGTTGCGGCTTGCTGAAACTGAAAAATATGCCCACGTTACCTTTTTTCTCAATGGCGGTCGTGATGCGCCGTTTGAAGGTGAAGACAGGATTCTGGTACCGTCGCCAAAAGTAAAAACTTATGATATGCAGCCGGAAATGAGTGCTGCAGAAGTTACCGACCATCTGACCAGCGCCATTATCGGCGGTAAATATGATTTGATCATATGTAACTATGCCAACTGCGACATGGTGGGACATACCGGTAAACTGGCTGCTGCGATTAAAGCTGTTGAAACCATTGATGGTTGTCTTGGAAAAATTGTGGCTGCATTGCAGCAAGTTGAAGGGCAATTATTGCTGACAGCGGATCACGGTAATATCGAACAAATGATCGATGAGGACAGTGGGCAAGCGCATACGGCACACACCATGAATCTGGTGCCGTTAGTGCATGTTGGTGGCAGTAAGCCACTGCTGGATGGCGGCAATCTTGCTGATTTGGCTCCCACTATGTTGGCAATTCTAGGAGTACCTCAACCGGTTGAAATGACAGGTCGTTCACTGATCGGGCAGTAATGAATACCAGAATTTGGTTTTGGCTCGCTTGCACAGGTTTGAGTCCTGTCTTGTGGGCTGAAGCGGATTTGGCAAAAGTGCGTGAACTGGCGAATGTTCAGACAAAAATTCAGAAAGTCGGTGCTGATGTCAAACGACTGGGAGTGGAAAAGACTGCCCAGATAGAACAATTGCGCAGGCTGGAAAAGCAATACGGTGAGCAGATTAATGCCTTGGATAGTATCAAGTCAGAAGTGCAGCGCCAGGAACAGGCGCTTCGGGATGTTAGAGACAAAATTGCTGCGACTGAAAAAGATGTAAAGGTTCAGCAACATAGCCTGCAAGGGTTGGTCAGATCTGCTCATGCCATGGGCAATATTGAAGGTGTGGATGTGTTATTGAATCAGACTGATCCGGCTTTGTCCGGGCGCATGCTGGTTTACTACGATTACATCAGTAAGGCCCGTTTACAGAAATTGCAGGCAATTGAAGAAAATTTCAAATCATTACGCCAGTTGGCGTCGCAAAAGGATACAGAAACTCAGTTGTTGCAAGTCACACTGGAGAAAAAACAGCAGGAAACAGATGAATTGCAAAAGCTCAAGTTGCAACGCGAAGTTTTGGTGGCTCAGCTTAGTGAGGATTATGCGGATAAACAGGGTCAGTTGGTCAGTTTGATCCATGATGAGAAAAAGTTAGAGTCGCTAGTAGCATCATTGCAAAAAACTGATGATAATGCGGAACGGTCTCCGCCGCCTGAGCCTGTTATCGCGCATAAATCGCAGGTTTCTGAGCCGCGGACACAGCCGGTTCTACCAAAACCAATAGAAAATCGCCCTGCTCCTGTGCAAACGGGTAAGGCTTTTGCCGAATTGCAGGGCCAGTTGCCATGGCCTGTGCAAGGGGGGATTGTCGAACGGTTTGGCAGTCGGCGATTCGAAACAACCTGGGATGGCACGGTTATTGGTGCGCGTGAAGGGGCAGCCATTCATGCGGTGGCTGCAGGACGAGTGGTTTACGCTGATTGGTTACGCGGTTATGGATTGATGATTATTGTTGATCATGGAAAGGGATACATGAGTCTGTATGCCTTTAATCAAAGTTTGCATAAACGAGTTGGTGAATATGTCAGGACGGGCGATGCAATTGCTTCTGTAGGACGAAGCGGTGGTCGTTCAAGCGCGGCGCTCTATTTTGGTATACGTCAGAAAGGTAGAGCTGTTGATCCCGAGAAGTGGTGTCGCAAGCCAGGTAAGGGTTAATTTATTAGGAAACAGGTTGTTGGAGTTTTAAAACAGATGCGGAAAAAAACGAACTTTTTGATTTTATTGGTTGGATTCATTCTCGGTGCCATGGTTAGCGTTTGCGGCAGTGTGCTCGCGGATAAGGAATCTGCTGTTTCCTCAAAAGCGGAAGTCATGCAAACGCTGCCTTTCGATGAATTACGGACCTTTACCGAAATATTTGGACGCATCAAGCAGGATTATGTTGAGCCTGTTTCTGACAAAAAACTGTTGGAAGATGCGATTCGCGGCATGTTGTCTGGATTGGATCCGCACTCTGCTTATTTAATCAATGAAGAGTACAAAGAGTTGCAGGAAGGTACAACCGGGCAGTTCGGAGGACTGGGCATTGAAGTCGGTATGGAAAACGGCTTTGTTAAGGTGGTTTCGCCAATTGACGATACGCCCGCGCAAAAAGCCGGCATCAAGTCGGGCGATCTGATTGTAAGGCTGGACGATAAACCGGTTAAGGGCATGACGCTCGCAGAAGCCGTAAAGCTGATGCGTGGCGAACCGGGCAGTCAAATTGTGCTGACTGTCGTGCGTGAGGGTGCAGAAGCGCCTTTAAAATTTGAACTGACCCGCGACATCATCAAAGTCCGAAGCGTTAAAAGTCGCATGTTAGAGAAAAATTACGGTTATCTGCGTATCAGCAGTTTTCAGTCAGGCACTGGCGAAGGATTGGTTGATGCGATTGATGAGCTGAAAAAAGAAAACGAAGCGCCACTGAAAGGGATTGTTCTGGATTTGCGTAACAATCCGGGCGGCGTATTAAACGCAGCTGTTGATGTCAGTGATGCCTTTATCCAGTCGGGATTGATTGTATACACCGAGGGTCGGATCAAAAACTCCGAAATGCGTTTCAACGCGACTCCCGATGATGTCATTAACGGTGCGCCGATTGTAGTATTGATAAATGGTGGATCAGCCTCAGCGTCAGAAATTGTCGCGGGTGCGTTACAGGATCACAAGCGCGCTATCATTATGGGTGAAAAATCCTTTGGTAAGGGTTCCGTACAAACGATTTTGCCGACCAGTAACGGTGGCGCGGTGAAATTGACTACTGCGCGGTATTTCACGCCGTCAGGGCGCTCCATTCAGGCGGAAGGTATTGAGCCTGACGTGACATTGGCAAGGGTAAAATTGGAGGCTTTAGAAAAAGCCAAATTTGATTCAATCAAAGAGGCTGATTTATCCCGCCACTTAACCAATGGCAATGATGAGAAAAAGAAACCTGAAGCGGATGAAAAGGCTGGCGAAAAGGACAAGTCACAGGAAAAAGAAGGTGAATCTGCGGATGCTGATTCAGATGTGACGGATTACCCCTTACATGAAGCCTTGAATTTGTTAAAGGGTATTTCGATTATGAAAAGCAGATAAAAGAAGAGGTTTGATACAGTAAAAAGCCCGCTATCTATTTGGGATAGCGGGCTTTTTTGCGTGCTGATGTTTTGTCTTCAGTTCTGAACAGGGAGCAGAAAACTATCAGGATTTATAGCGTCGATGGTTGGTAACGAACCGAGAAATCGTTTATTGCTGATAAGGCTAAATCAAGATGTTGGGGATTGCTAAATTCAAAGGCATTCACGCCAACCCGGTGCAGATAAAAAACCTGATCAGCCATGTAGTTGCCAACTGCGCGGATTTCGCCTTGATAGCCGTAATGGCCTCTGAGCAAGCGTGCCTGAGAAAAACAGCGTCCGTCATTGAAGGCAGGGAAATTTAGCTCAATTAAGCTGATGGCAGAAAGGTCATCTGCAAGTGTTTCGACTAAATCGGCAGGCGCAAGACGCACGCCGATGTTAGCACCATGCTGCAACAATTGGGCTTTATCTTGCGTCCAGCGTTGTAAGGACACAGTGATGTTACCGTTTGTCAATGGAGCGTCATCGGCGATAAAGCGCCAGGTATTTTCTGAAAGCTGTTGATCTTTAATGATTTGCATACACTTTTGCTTTAAAAGGTTCGAGTCCGACACGTTTGACTGTTTGCAGAAAGGCTTCGTCATCAAGGCGGTGCTGAAGGTAAACGTCTAGAATTTGTTTAATCGCGTTGGTGATTTGATGTTTGGCTACCGACGGCCCCAAGCGGTCACCAATGGCGGCTTCGTTTTCAGATGAGCCACCCAGGGTGATTTGATACCATTCTTCACCTTTTTTATCGACACCCAATATTCCAATGTGGCCGACGCTTTGGTGCGCGCAGCCATTCATACAGCCGGACATGTTGATTTTGATATCACCAATATCATGAACATAATCCATATCATCCAGTGCTTCATTGATTTCTTTGGCAATGCTGATGGAGCTGGCGTTGGCAAGTGAGCAAAAATCCAGACCAGGACAGCAAATCATGTCGGTAACAGTGCCGATATTGGGTGTGGCAAGTTTCAATGCATCCAGCTTTTGCCATAGTACATAGACATCTGAATGCTTGACGTCAGCCAAAACCAGGTTTTGTCGGTGAGTGCTTCTGGCTTCACCAAAACTATAAGTATCGGCTAAGTCGGCAAGCGCATCCAGTTGGTCGGCAGTAATATCACCCGGTGGGGAATCAGGTGCTTTTAAGGATACGAAAACAGCTCTATAGCCGGGTATTCTGTGATCTGCGGTATTGTATTTTAACCATTTGGCAAAGTGTACGTCACTAGACTGATGATGAGCTAAGGATGTGTCGTTGCCTGCGCCGGTGTCATAAGCGGGCGGCGTGAATTGTGCTTTCATGGCGTCAATGCTTTCATCGCTTAGCAGCATTTGGTCACGTATGCGTAACCATTCGGCTTCAACCAAGGCTGTAAATTTTTCCAGGCCGGTCTCTTTAACCAGGATTTTAATTCGGGCTTTATATTTATTATCGCGCCTGCCTAGCAGGTTATAGACGCGCAATATGGCTTCCAAATAAGAAAGCAGGTATTTCTTTTCCAAAAACGGTTTGACGGTTTGGCCGATGATGGGGGTTCTGCCTAAGCCGCCGCCAGCAAGTACCCTAAAACCCACTTCACCGGCGTCATTTTGAACTAGATAAACACCGATGTCATGCAGTTGGACTGCTGCGCGATCATGTTCAGAGCCGCTCACGGCAATTTTAAATTTGCGCGGCAAGTATGCAAACTCAGGATGTAAGGTCGTCCACTGGCGAATGATTTCACAATAAGGACGGGGATCTTCAATTTCATCCACACAAACCCCCGCTAAATGATCGGATGTGGTGTTGCGCAGGCAATTGCCGCTGGTTTGAATGGCGTGCATTTGCACTGTAGCCAGTTCTGCAAGCAGATCAGGCACTCTTTCCAATGCGGGCCAGTTATATTGTACGTTCTGGCGTGTCGTGAAGTGACAATAGCCTTTGTCGTAATCTCGGGCCACTTTTGCCAGCATTCTTAATTGTCTTGAGGCCAGCAATCCATAAGGAATTGCAACCCGTAACATGGGTGCGTGGGTTTGAATGTAAAGTCCATTCATCAGTCGAAGTGCGCGAAACTCGTCTGTTCCGAGTTCGCCGTTCAGAAACCGCTCTGTTTGGCCTCGAAACTGATTTACACGCTCTTCAATAAGTGTTTGATCTAGCTCGTTATATTGATACATTTAGAAGTGCTTTTTGTTGGGCAGACAATTTTGACATAATCCGAAATAATATACTGGCGGGCATTAAATGACAAAGATTATTGTATGGTGATAACATGCCCAGCTGAATTTTTTGCTGTTTTTAATGATTAAAATTTTAATATTCTAGAGGGGGTTGTTTTGTTGCGCTTACTATTAATTTTGGCTGGCTTGCTATTTTTGCCGCAAATAGCCATGGCCGAAGAGATCAAGAATTTAGGTTTAACCGGAACAGAGCGCGGTATTTATACCGTGCTGATTTTCTTGGTAGCCTACGGTTTTGTAATGACGGAAGAATTTACGCATCTGCGCAAATCCAAGCCTGTTATTTTTGCTGCTGGGGTCATTTGGGCACATGTGGCTATTCTTGCCCAAGAGGCTGGCGTGCCTGGCGAACAACTCCATCAAGCCTTCGAGCATGATTTGAAGGAGTATGCAGAACTGATGTTGTTCTTGTTGGTAGCGATGACTTATATCAATGCCATGGCGGAGCGAAATGTATTTGAAGCGTTGCGTTCATGGATGATTCGTAAGCAATTCGGTTACAAACAGTTGTTTTGGATTACCGGCATCATTACTTTTTTCTTGTCTGCAGTGGCTGATAACTTGACCTCGGCACTGTTGGTTGGTGCGGTGGTTCTGGCTGTTGGTGCAGATAACGAAAAGTTCGTTTCAATTGGTTTTGTCAATTTGGTGATTGCTGCTAACGCTGGCGGTGCATTCTGTCCGTTTGGTGACATCACGACGTTGATGGTCTGGCAAGCGGGTTATGCCGAGTTTTTCGATTTCTTTAAACTGTTTATCCCTTCGGTTGTTAACTATGTTGTGCCCGCATTTTTTATGTGGCAGGCGGTTCCTGATGAACAGCCCAAGGCAACCGATGAGGCTGCTGTTGTCATGAAGCCGGGTGCATTGGTGATTTGTGGCTTGTTCGGTTTAACCATTGTCTCTGCGGTAAGCTTTAAACAGTTTTTGCATTTGCCACCATTCATGGGCATGATGTTTGGTCTGTCAGTATTGATGTTGTATGGCTATAACCTGAAAGTGCGTTACAGGGTTGAAGGTAATGGTGTTGATATTTTCAACCAAGTTAAAGAAGCCGAGTGGGATACCTTGTTGTTCTTCTTTGGTGTTGTTTTCGCAGTAGGTGGTTTGGGCTATATTGGTTATCTAGAACTGATGTCTCACGGCATGTACGATGGTTTGGGAGCAACGACTGCCAATATTTTGGTGGGTTTAATTTCCGCTATCGTTGATAACATTCCTGTCATGTTTGCTGTGTTGAACATGGGGGTTGATATGGACCTGTATCAATGGTTGTTGGTGACCTTGACCGCGGGTGTGGGTGGGTCGTTGTTGTCGGTCGGCTCCGCTGCAGGTGTGGCCTTGATGGGTCAGTCCAATCATAAATATACCTTTTTCAGCCACTTGAAATGGACGCCTGCCATTGCTGCCGGTTACGTGGCAAGCATTCTGGCGCATTATTTGGTAAATGGTTAAAGGTTGCTGTTGTAATTAGGCAAATTTAAGGAGGAAGTGCTTGGCAATAACCCCACGTAGTTGGCGCCACGCTTTCTCCGTTTATACCCGGTCTGAAGTGCTGGGTATGATCTTTCTGGGTTTTTCTGCTGGCCTTCCTTTCATTCTGGTTTCTTCGACTTTATCTGCTTGGTTGGCGGATTCTCAAGTCAGTCTTTCTGTCATTGGTTACTTTAGCTTGGTGGGTGTTGCCTATTCCGTAAAGGTTTTATGGGCGCCTGTCATCGATCGTCTGCCCTTGCCTTTGTTGAGCCGCATTTTCGGCAAGCGTCGCAGCTGGATGCTGGTTTCCCAATTGGGCGTCGCTGTCGGTTTGTGGGCTATGAGTCTAATGCCAATTGATCATTTACAGCACTTAGCCTTGTTGGCTGTTTGGGTGGCGTTTTGTTCGGCCACGCAGGATATTGTGATTGACGCGTACAGAATAGAGATTGTTAGTGTCAAGCTACAAGGTGCTATGGCGGCAATGTATGTATTGGGCTATCGATTGGCGCTATTGGTTGCTGGCGCTGGGGCTTTATATGTTGCGGAATTCGTTAATTGGCAAGTTGCTTATCAGTTGATGGCTGCATTGATGCTGATTGGTATTATTTCGACACTTTTGATTCATGAGCCTGAGTTAGTTGATAATCGTGCCGCACAAGAAGTAGAGAAACAACTGGAAAAGGCGTTGCAGATCAATGTCGGAAAAGGGTTTTGGGCGGGATTTCTAAGGTGGGTTTTAGATGCGGTTATCAGTCCGTTTATAGAGTTTTTTCAGCGGAATGGTCGCAACGGTATGCTGATTTTGGCGCTCATCTCGCTTTATAAAATGAGCGATATTGCCATGGGCGTTATGGCTAATCCTTTTTATCTGGATCTGGGCTTTAGTAAAAAGGACATTGCTGATGTGACCAAGATATTCGGTTTTTTTATGACCATCTTTGGAACTTCAATGGGCGGCGTACTGGTGTTGCGTTATGGCATTATGCGGCCCCTGCTATTGGGTGCAGTCATTGTGGCCCTGACCAATTTGTTGTTTGCAATTTTGGCCGTTGTTAAGCCAAGCTTGGCTTTGCTGGCTGTGGTCGTTAGCGCTGATAATCTTTGTGGAGGCATTGCGGCGGCGGCGTTTATCGCCTACTTGTCCAGTTTAACCAACAGCGCCTATACAGCAACTCAATACGCCTTATTCAGTTCATTGATGACGTTGCCGGCAAAATTAATTGGCGGGCTGTCCGGAGCAATTGTATCGAGCTTTGGCTATGGTGGGTTTTTTGTGTATTCAGCAGTACTGGGTGTTCCTGCGGTGATTTTGGTTTTTTTAGTCATGCGGCTTATGTGGAACGACCAGGATTCACTCGTAAAAGCGAGGGCAAGCGATTAATCGCATTCATTTTTTTATTGCGGTAAAGTGGAGCAGGTCGTATCATAGGCGGTTCTAAATTATGATGTGGCCCAAAACGGGTATGTGAGCAATATGAAACCAGAAATTCATCCTGAATATAAACAGATTACTGTCACTTGCGGCTGCGGTAACACCTTTCAAACGGGTTCAGTTTTGTCGCAAGATTTACACATAGAGGTTTGTTCTTCTTGCCATCCTTTTTATACCGGCAAACAACGGGTGGTCGATACGTCTGGACGCGTTGATAAATTCCGTAAAAAATTCGGTAAATAAGTTTTTCGACTCGTTACTTGTAGCCGCCTTTAAAACAGGGCGGCTACAAAATATCTCAAAGGCTGTTAGAACAGCGCTTCCTGTATAAATTCCTCATTAAGTTCGTACTCGTCATCCAGTTCGGGTTCTTTGGGTTGAGAGTATCTTTTCGGTGCAGTGTCCGCAGTAAAATACTCCTGTATTCCGCTTTTATTGCTGGGGTCGAGAAGTAATCCGTCGCTTGGGTTGATATAAGCTTGCACGATGCCCTCTGGCGGAGTAAATGGCTTTTCAGGTGTATTTGCCAGCGCGGTTTTCATAAATTCAATCCACATCGGCAATGCAGCTTTGCCACCGGTTTCCCCTTTGCCTAGTGATTGTGAATTATCAAATCCAACCCAGGCTGATGCGGCAATATCCGGGGTGAAGCCATTAAACCAAGCGTCACGTTGGTCGTTGGTAGTGCCTGTTTTACCAGCTAGGTCAGTTCTACCCAGTTCTTTGGCCTGCGTGGCTGTACCGCGATCAACCACATCTCGGAGTAAACTGTTCATTAAAAAGCTGATTTGCGGTGAGATTACACGTTGCGCCGGGTTAGCAGCGGGTTGATTTTCGCAATCACCGCAAACTGCTTCTGGGGTGGCTTGAAATAACACGGTGCCCGAATGATCTTCAATGCGTTCAATCAAATAGGGTTTTACTGAAAATCCACCGTTGGCAAATACCGCATAGGCAGTTGCCATTTTCAATGGCGGTGCATTGCCGCTGCCCAGTGCCAGTGACAAGGTGGTTGGAAGCTGTTCACGAGTAAAGCCGAATCGCATGGCGGTTTCCAACGCAGCGGGAATGCCTATGTCCCGAAGTAAGCGGATAGATACCAGATTGATCGACTGCCGCAAGGCGTTCCGTAACGGAATGGGACCTAAATACCGTCTAGTATAATTTTCCGGTCGCCAGTCATTTTCCAACGAAGGGTCTTCAATGACAATCGGCGCATCATTGATAATACTGGCAGGGGTAAAGCCTTTTTCCAAGGCTGCTGTGTAAATAAAGGGTTTAAAGCCCGAGCCAGGTTGTCGTTTAGACTGTGTGGCGCGATTGAACCGACTGCGATAATAATCAAAGCTGCCGCTTATTGCCAAAATAGCGCCGTTGTAGGGGTTGATTGCCGCGAACGCACCTTCTGCTGTAGGAACTTGGCTGAGTGCCCAGCTGCGATCGTTGAGCTGTCTTATCCAGATTATGTCGTTTGTTTTGAACACTGAGGATTGCAAGGTTTTGGCATGCGGATTATTTGGCACGAGCGTTTTCCAGGGAATGTTATGCCAAGGTATCAATAGTGTTGAACCGTCTGCTATTGTCGTTATTAGACCGGCGGAGGACAAGTTTGATACCACTGCCTGTTGGCAATCGCCCAAAGCGGCAAGTGATCCCAAGGGGCTGCCGGGTTTAAACTTTTTGTGTGGTAAGCCTTGGTAGCCATGGCGCTCCTCGTAAAGATGCAAGGCGCTTTGCAGTGCGTGATCTGAGGCTGTTTGTAGTGAGGACGGTACTGTGGTATAGACTCTCAAGCCCAACGTATATGCTTCTTCACCGTATTTATCCAAAAGTTCCTGACGGGCCATTTCGGCAATGAATGGCGCATTGAATTCAATATTACTGGGTTGAATGGAAGAGTCATCCGGCGTGTTGAGTGCCTGCTGGTATGTCGACGAATCAATAAAATTGAGTGTAAGCATGCGTCGCAAAACATAATTACGCCTTTCCAATGCCCTTTCGGCGTTAACGATAGGGTTGTAAACCGAAGGTGCCTTGGGTAAGCCGGCAATCATGGCTTGCTGATGTAGGGTTAGCTCATCAAGGTTTTTGCCATAGTACGTTTGTGCTGCTGCGGCAAGGCCGTAGGCGCGCTGTCCCATGTAAATTTTGTTAAGGTAGAGCTCAAGAATTTGATCTTTGGAATAGCGTTGCTCTATTTGGAATGCCAGTAAAATCTCTTTGAGTTTGCGTAAAAAGGTTTTTTCTTTACTCAGTAAAAAATTCCGGGCTACTTGCATGGTGATGGTGCTGCCGCCCTGGGACTTTTTGCCAGTGGACAAAAATTGATTGGCTGCTCGTAATAATCCTTTGTAATCAACCCCAGGATGGGTATAGAAACGTTCGTCTTCCGCTGCAAGAAAAGCTTGGATCTGCTGGCGGGGGACTTCATTGATGGTAATTGGAACGCGTCGTTTTTCACCGTACTGACCAATCAATAACTTGTCCGCAGTGAAAATACTTAATGGTGTTTGGTATTGAACGTTTTCAAGCTTGCTGATGTCAGGCAACTCCTTGCTCAGCTCTATAATGAAAAAGTAGCTGGCGGCGGCAAGACCTAAACAAAGCGTGAAAAAAACAAAAAAAAGCCACTTAAAAAGAGTTTTAATCAGCCCTTTTGGCTTGGGATCTTTCTTAATAGGCACAAAAATTCAAATATTAAACTGGGTTGAATATGAATTATCAAAATACCTGCTTTTATTAACACCTACAACTTAAAGTTGAAATTACCCGTTGATTGGGGTGTGAAAATTGTAAAACCTATCTATACTTGCTCCTCAGCTGGATTTTGCAAGTTTCATGAGGAAAGTTGCGGATCCTTTTAATATGATTACGATTTAA
The DNA here is from genome assembly GCA_002928965.1 of Methylomonas sp. Lineage (GTDB taxonomy): Bacteria > Pseudomonadota > Gammaproteobacteria > Methylococcales > Methylomonadaceae > Methylomonas. The sequence goes on along the minus strand of PERU01000010.1, from coordinate 66,412 downwards.
TAGGTTTCATTCATGAGCTGGTTAAACAGAAATCAGTCTGCTTTGCTCGGCATTGATATCAGCACAGCAGCGGTTAAATTGTTGGAGTTAAGTCGAACCGGCGCTCGCTTCAAGGTCGAAAGCTATTCGGTGGCACCGCTTCCGCAAGATGCGATTATCGATAAAAACATTACGAATGTAGAGTTAATCGGTAATGCAATCAAGGCTGCCGTCAAACAATCAGGCAGTCGGGCAAAGCGCGCTTGTGTTGCCGTGGCCGGATCATCAGTGATGACCAAAATCATTTCCATGCCGGCATCATTGAATGATACGGAAATGGAAGAACAGATCATGGTTGAGGCAGATCAGTACATTCCTTATTCGTTGGATGAAGTGAATTTGGACTTTGAAGTCCAGGGTGTATCCAGAAATAATCCTGATATGTTGGATGTACTGTTAGCCGCTTCACGAAGAGAAAATATCGAAGATCGGGTAGAAGCCCTAGCCTATGCAGGATTGAAAGCTGCCATTGTTGATGTGGAAGCGTTTGCCATGGAAAACGCCTTTTCCTTGTTGGCAGATCAATTGCCCGAACGCGTTGATAACAAAACCGTGGCTATCGCCGATATTGGCGCGACGATGACTTCTCTAAATATTTTGCATGAAGGTAAAACGATTTATACCCGTGAGCAGGGTTTTGGTGGCCGACAATTGACCGAGGAAATTCAGCGCCGCTATGGATTGTCTTATGAAGAGGCTGGATTAGCCAAACGGCATGGTGGTTTGCCTGATAACTACGTTCCTGATGTATTGGATCCCTTTAAAAAAGCCATGTTGCAACAGATTGCCAGGTCATTACAGTTTTTTGTGTCCTCCAGCGCCAATCGCGGCGTTGATGCATTGATTTTGGCGGGGGGCTGCGCATCTATTCCGGGACTGGAAAAATTGGTAGAACGTGATTTGGGTATCCCCTCTTACATTGCCAATCCTTTTATCAACATGGCATTGTCAAATCGTGTCAAGCCGCAAAGCTTGAGTAATGATACGCCTGCCATGATGATCGCTTGCGGTTTGGCGTTAAGGAGTTTTGATTAATGGCAAAAATTAACTTACTACCTTGGCGTGACGAATTACGCAAGAAACAACAGCAAGATTTTGTGGCGGGTATCGGCGCTGCCATTTTGGTTACTGTGTTACTCCTGATATTGGTTTATATGTACATAGAAGGCTTGAAAGAGCATCAGACTTTTCGCAATCAGATGCTAAAAAATGAAATCGTCGAGCTGGACAAGAAAATAGGTGAAATTAAAGATATCGAAGATAAAAAAAACAAGTTGTTAAACAAAATTGAAGTGATTCACAAACTACAGGAAAGTCGTCCGGAAATTGTACATTTGTTTGACGAGTTGCCTAAAACAACCCCAGAAGGCGTTTATCTGACTAAATTTGCCCAGGTTGATATTTTGCTGACACTCGATGGCAAAGCAGAATCCAACGCCAGGGTATCTTCATTTATGCGAGCCATTGAAAATTCAGAGTGGCTTAACTCCCCGGTTTTAGGCGTCATTAAAGGCGAAGGTAAAAATAATGGGGAAATGAACGATTTTTCCATGACAGCCAAACAGGGTAAAAAGCAGCAAAATGATCAGACGGGAGCGAAGAAATGAACCTTTCTGAAGTAAATTGGGATATCAATGCTGCTGGCAGTTGGCCGACACCGATAAAAATTATTGCCGGGATCATTATTTCATTACTGGTGGTAATTGCTGATGTTTACTACGTAAGTCTGCCTCAGCTCGATGAACTTGAAGTGCTGGAAAAAGATGAAGAAGCCTTAAAAACGGCCTTCGAAAACAAGCAAAGAAAGGCCATCAATTTACCGGATTACCGCGCGCAGTTGGAGCAGATCGAGTCGTCTTTAGGCGAAATGCTTAAACAGATGCCCACTAAAGCCGAAGTGGCGAATTTACTGGTTGATATTTCTCAAACCGGTCTGGCAAGTGGCCTGGAGTTTAAGTTATTTCAGCCCAGTGGCGAGGTGCGTAAGGAGTTTTATTCGGAATTGCCCATCAACATTCAGGTGGTTGGTCAATACGAAGAGTTGGGGTTGTTTGTCAGTGGGTTGGCCTCGTTGCCGAGGATTGTTACTGTTCATAATGTGAATATTGCTCCAATGGGTAAGTCTGACAAGGACGCTAAAGACGGAAAAGGTAGTTTGTCTATGTCAGCTATTATCAAAACCTATAACGAAGGCGAGGATGGCGCAGCCAAAGACAAACCAAAAAGACGCGGAGGACAATGATGAAAAGGTATTACATGTCATTCACTCCTAAATGGGCATTATTGTTAACGTTCACTGGGGTGAATTTAGCCCTGACTGGTTGTGGAGGTGATGATGTCAGCGATTTGAGCAGATTTATTCAAGAGGTTAAAGCAAGGCCCAAAGCTGCGATACAACCTTTGCCCGAGAAGAAAATTGTCGAGAGCTTTGTGTTTCAGCCTGAAGGTTTGCGTGATCCATTTCAACCCATAGAAAAAGATCAGGACGATAAAGGACTGGATGTGTCGGGCGTAGGTGGCATCAGGCCGGATACCGATCGCAGAAAAGAAGAACTGGAAGCTTTTTCACTTGATTCGTTACGCATGATGGGGACTTTGAAGGATGCTAATGGCTTATGGGGACTGATTCGGACAAAAAATGGCACAGTCCATAGTGTTCAGGTTGGCAATCACATGGGACAAAATTACGGCAAAATCATTCGTATTCTCGAAGATAAAATTGAATTGATGGAAATCGTACCTGACAAGCCGGGTACCTGGCGCGAACAACAAGCAACGTTAGCATTGGCTGAGTAAATAGGTTATAGACATGAGTACTAAGCAAAACAATTTGATGAGATATTTACAGGGCCAGATTGCTCACCAGTGGCTGTTAATGCTGATTTTGTCCGTGCAGATTTTTTCTGTTTCAGCTGATGAAATGGCAATAAACCATCTGGAATTTTCGACTTTGGCTGGCAATCAATTACAAATCCAGCTGGAAATGAGCGGTACGGTTGTACAGCCTAAAATTTTCCAGACCGATAACCCTTCCCGAATTGCTTTGGATTTTGATGGGGTGAAAAGCAATCTGGCCAAAAAAAGTTTTCCCATTAATCAAGGCGCTGCCAATACCGTTTATGTTGTGGAAGCTTCGGGACGTACCCGGGTGGTGATTAATCTCACAGAAAAAGTACCTTACGAAACCAAGGTCGATGGCAACAAGTTTTATGTGGTGCTGAAATCTGCAGGCGCATTGGCGACCGTGAATACTATCGTGCAGAGCAGTAGTGCAAAACAAACGGCTTTGAGCAAATTCCTACCGGAACAAGCCATCAAAAGTATTGATTTCAGACGTGGTCCCAATGGGGAAGGTCGCCTGTTACTGGGACTTTCAACACCGAATACCGTAGTAGACGCCAAGCAAAGTGGCGGCAAAGTGGTTTTGAATTTTCTGAATACCAATATTCCCGAATCGTTAATCAAAAACTTTGATGTGGCTGACTTTGCCACACCCGTTCAATTCATTGAGGCGGTGCCTCATGGTGAAAGCGTCACCGTGACCATCACGCCGAATAATCCCAATTATGATTATTCATCGTATCAGGCTGATAACTTGCTGACGGTTGAGTTCAGACCTATGACGCCAGCAGAAAAAGAGGCGCAACTCAAAGAAAAAACCCCTTATGTGGGTAGCAAGTTGTCATTGAATTTTCAGGAAATCGATGTCAAAGCGGTATTGATGATTCTTGCCGATCACATCAAAACCCAGGAAGGCAAAGAAGTTAACATTATCACCACCGATTCAGTGAGTGGTTCCATAGCCTTACACGTCAACGATGTGCCTTGGGATCAGGTTCTGGATGTAGTGATGAAATTGCGTGGCCTTTCCAAAAGGGAAAATGGCAATGTGATTCTGGTTGGGCCGACCGAAGAGATAAAGGTACTTGAAGAAAAAGAATTGGAAGCTAGACGCATTTACGAGCAGTTGGAACCGCTGAAAACAGAAAATATCCAGATTAATTACGCACGCGCAACCGATATATGTAATGTCTTGTTGGGAAGAGGTAATTTTAATCAAGGTGGCGGGCCCGTTTCACAAGGCGGTGGCATGGCTGGAGGCGGTATGGCAGGGGGCGGCATGGCTGGCGGAGGAGGTATGGCCGGAGGCATGGCTGGTGGGTGTAGCAGCAATGTTGGAGGCGCACAAGGTTTAGGCGGCGCGCAGGTCGGTGGCGGGGTTGGTGGTGCTGGCGCCCCTCAACAGGGTGATCTGAGGCTGATTTCAGCCCGAGGCGCAGTGATTGTGGATGCCAGGACCAATACTCTCATAATCAAAGATACGGCCAAGCAGTTGGAAGAAATCCATGCCATGATTGCCAAACTGGACGTTCCTGTGAGGCAGGTTTTGATTGAGTCACGGATCGTCATCGCTACCACTGCATTCGCACAGGATATTGGTACCAAGTTCGGTGTCGTCAAAAGAGCTAATTTAAGTAATGGTGGCGAATTTGGCTTGAGAGGGGCAGGACCTGAAACCATCACGGATGCCGAAATATTACAGGATTTAGGTTCAGCGCTAGCTGCATCCAGCGGAGGGTCGTTAGCGTTGACACTGGCGCGCGGTGCTGATTATTTGTTAAATCTTGAAATTACTGCTTTGCAGGAAGATAGCAAAGGTGAGTTGGTTTCCAATCCTCGGGTAATGACGCAAGACCGGGTACCAGCAACCATTAAACAAGGTTTGGAGATTCCGTATACCACGGTCAGCATGAATGGTACCCAGACAGAATTTAAAGAAGCGGTTCTGGAGCTGAAAGTGATTCCGCAAATTACCCCAACTGGCAGTGTAATTATGTCATTGAATATCAAGCGGGACTCTCAAGGTATTCCGGTTACCACTGGTGGCCAAAATACCACGGCTATTGATAAGCGCGAAGTTGAAACCATGGTACAAGTGGAAGATGGAGAAACCTTGGTTTTGGGTGGCGTGTACGAAGCTGATAATGTTCAGGTCGTGAATACCATTCCATGGATCTCCGATTTACCTTTGGTTGGCTGGATGTTCAAACAGACTCAAAAAGATGAAACTAAGCGGGAGTTATTGATCTTTATTACTCCAAAAGTAGTGAAAGATACTTTGGCTTCACATTAGAAGGCTTGATATGGACCGGATTCCTTTAGCGGGTTCGGTCCAGTTTTCTGTAGCTAATGGCCTCACTTAAATGGGTTATTTCGATAGTTTTGGCGTCGGCCAAGTCGGCGATAGTCCGAGCCAGTTTTAAGATGCGATGATAGGCACGGTGCGAAAGGCCAAGTTTTTCAAGAGCCTGTTCCAATAGCATATGTCCAGCTTCTGTAAGCTCACAAAAGGCCTTGACTTCCTTGGCATACAATTCTGAATTGGTTTTGCCTTGGCGGTTAAAAGCAATTAGTCTGGCGGCAATGACGCGTTTACGAATATCAAGACTACTCTCCTCCCCTTCCTTGCTGCCTTTTCTTAATACCTCCACCGGGACGCGTGGTACTTCCAAATGCATGTCTATCCGATCCAATAAAGGCCCGGAAATACGATTTCGATAACGGGCTACTTGTTCGGATGTGCAGCGACAGCGGCCGGAGGCATCGCCCAAATAGCCGCAAGGGCAAGGGTTCATGGCTGCAATCAGCTGAAAGCGTGCAGGGAAGTCGGCCTGGCGATTGGCTCGGGAAATAGTGATATGCCCGGTTTCAAGTGGCTCGCGTAATACTTCCAAAACCTTACGATCGAATTCGGGTAATTCATCCAAAAACAACGCGCCATGATGCGATAACGAAATTTCGCCTGGCTTGGGATTGCTGCCGCCGCCGACCAAGGCAGCAGCAGAGGCAGTGTGGTGTGGTGCACGAAAGGGTGGTTGGCGCCATCTGCTGACATCCAAGCCTTGGTCGCTGATTGAGGCAATGGCGGCGGTTTCCTGGGCTTGTTGCTCAGTAAGTTCGGGTAAGATGGTTGGTAGTCTGGCGGCCAGCATGGATTTGCCTGTGCCGGGTGGACCAAGCAGCAGTATGTTGTGTGCGCCAGCTGCTGCAATTTCAAAGGCGCGTTTGACGTGAAATTGACCATGTACATCGGCAAAGTCAATATCAAAACTTGATGCTTCGCGGTCAAGAGAAGCAATAGAGGACGAAATTAAACATTGTCCAGTTAAGTGAGCGCAGACTTGTAACAAGTTTTCTGCTGGGATTAGCTGGGCATCGTTGATAAGGGCGGCTTCATGAGCGCAACCAACAGGCAGGATCAGTCGCCTAGAGGCGTTGCGGCAATGAATGGCTACCGGTAGCGCGCCTGGTATTGGCCTAAGTTCACCACCCAGTGATAGTTCTCCGATGCATTCGTACTCGGCCAATTTATCTTTGGGTATCTGTCCGGATGCGGCCAAAATACCCAAAGCAATTGCCAGATCAAAGCGTCCACCCTCTTTGGGTAAGTCAGCTGGAGCCAGATTAATAGTGATGCGCTGAAAAGGAAATTCAAAGTGTGAATTAATTAAGGCGCCTCGGACTCTGTCTTTGCTCTCTTTTACCGCGGCCTCAGGTAAGCCGACAATATTGAGCGCCGGAAGTCCATTGCTGACGTGGACTTCTACGGTCACTAACGGTGCTTCAATACCTGTACGCCCTCGACTGTAAACCACAGCCAGCGACATGAGCAATTACTCGGGTGCGATGTGCTTTTCGAGTTCGGCGACGCGTTTTTCGAGATCTTCCAGTTTGGAGCGGGTTTTGGCCAGCACGGCTTTTTGAACCTCAAACTCTTCTCGGCTTACCAAATCCAACTTGGAAAGCGCGCTTTGCAATAAAGCGTGAATGTGTTTTTCCATGTCATCTTTAAAGTTATTCAGGCTTGGTGGAATGGCGTTTGAAATGCGGTCTGCAATATTGTCAATGGATTTTGGATCAAACATATAATTACTCTTGGTCTATGAAAGAATTGGGTTTAGGAATGTGGTCGCGACATATTTTATCAGTATCATCACGTTCCAGGTTTTCGTCCGTTATGCCGCAGCGATAATGGTGTTGCACAATTGAAAAATGATGGCACGTTCGGCACTGACCAAAACTTTTGCCTTGGTTGGCTTTTTGTAAAACGCTCAAAGTCACCTGTAACGCGTTTTCGATGTTATCGAATTCCTGATGACTAACTTTTTGTTCGGCTTGTTTAAATATATCTAAAGGCTTCAATTCTTCGATTAAAGCCTTGCCTGACTCGGTTAAACTTAAATGTATAACGCGCCCATCAATCGGATCGGGGCATTTTTGTAAATAACGCTTTCGCTCCAGAATTTGAATGCTTTGAGATACCGTGCCTTTGGTCAAGCCCAGATATTCCGCAACAGATGCGTGAGTGTTGCTGTATTTATTACATTTACCCAGATATTCCAGTACTTGGCCGTGAACAGGCTGTAAACCTATAGCTGCATACTTTTTTCGTTCTTCCGAACGGAGTAAAGCGCTAATCCGTTCGATCAACTTAAACGTTTCTAATTCGTGCATAACCGAGATTTTAGCACAAGCATCAGACAATACTTTGTATGCTTAGGATTTGGTATTTGCGCGCCGTAACGCTGTCAGGGCACAATGAGTGATTATTCTAAAGGTTGAAATGTATGAACCATGCGCTCAATCAATTGCTCGTAGCGGCTGATAACGTCATTCTGGGTAAGCCCTTGCAAATTCGTTTGGCTGTGTGTTGTTTGCTGGCAAAGGGACATTTGCTTATCGAAGATATTCCGGGGGTAGGCAAAACCACGCTTGCACATACCTTGGCAAGGTTGTTTGGGCTGGCTTATCAGCGTATCCAGTTTACGAGCGATCTTTTGCCGGCTGACATCATCGGCTCCTCCGTATTTGATGCTCAACAAACTAAATTTAGTTTTCATGCAGGGCCGCTGTTCAAACAAATGGTGTTGGCTGATGAAATCAATCGCGCGACGCCGAAAGCGCAAAGTGCCTTGCTGGAAGCGATGGAAGAAAAACAGGTCACCGTCGAGGGGCATACTTACCAACTGCCCGAGCCCTTTTTTGTCATAGCGACTCAAAATCCGTCTTATCAAATCGGCACATTTCCGTTGCCGGAGTCGCAACTGGATCGGTTTTTGATGCGAATTGAGCTAGGGTATCCAAGCCGAGAAGCCGAACGTGAATTATTAACAGGTCAATCAAGACATAGCTTGATAAATGAACTGCCAATTATGTTGCCGGCAGATCAATTAGCTGATTTACAAGCAGTTGCCAGTCGCACGTTTGTCTCGACTGCATTGCTGGATTATGTGCAAGATATTATCAACTTTACCCGGCAAACAGAGCAGTATCCTTGTGGCTTGTCGCCGCGAGCAGGATTGTCACTGTTAGCCGCAGCCAAGGTATGGGCATTCATGGACAGGCGACAGGCAGCATTGCCCGAGGATGTACAGGCAGTATTGCCTGCAGTTGCCGGGCATCGTTTGCGTGCCGGCTGTCATGATTCAGTCACGATTGTTGCGCCTATTCTTCAGCACGTGTCGGTATTTTGAAGCGCAAGTGGTTATCGCTTAAGCAGCGATTCAGCGTGAGTCGATTCATCCGAGGCGAGCCACCTTCAAGCGGACCGATTATCTTGAATCAGCGTCGTGTGTTTATCCTGCCGACTCAGCGAGGTCTGGGGTTTGTGCTGTTAATTGTCATCGTGTTGCTGATAGCCTTTATTTACAACAATAATTTGGCTTACATGCTGGGTTTTTTACTAGCCAGCATTTTTTTTGTGTCCATTTTACATAGTTTCAAAGCCCTGGCCGGGCTGGTTATTCAAGCAGGACATAATCAGGCTGTGTTTGTTGGCGATCAGGTTGGCTTCAATTTTATTTTGCAAAATCCTGTTAATCAGCAGCGTCTTGCAGTAAGCATTAAATTACGAGGCATTCGCGAAATCAGCATTGAGCCGTTTCAAAGTCAGAATGTGGTGTTGAATGCCGATGCAACAAAGCGTGGTTGGCTGGCGTGTGATAAGGTAACGGTATTCAGCAGCTACCCGCTTGGATTATTTAGGGCGTGGTCGCCACTTCGGTTTGATAGCCGGGTTTTGGTTTATCCTCGACCAGCCAGCTTGGTTCCGGCATTTCCGGATACAGGGGATGCAAATGCAGGTATTCAGAACCAAAACTTGCGCAATGGTGATGAGTTTTATGGCCTTAAAACCTACCAAGCTGGCGATGCCATAAGACAAATACATTGGCGTGCTTACGCCAAAGGTCGGGGTTTGCATAGCAAGCAATACATTGGTTCAGGCAGTCATGAATTTTGGTTGGATTATGCGCAAACACCGGGAAGCGATGTAGAAGAGCGCTTGAGCATGCTGTGTCGCTGGGTTATTGAGGCGGAGCAGGCGGGGTTGAATTATGGGTTGTTGTTACCTGGGATCAAACTCATCCCCAATAACGGACGTGAACACTATCAAGCGTGTTTGCGGGCGTTAGCTTTGTTTTGAGATGTCTGCACGCGCCTTAAATAATAGCTAAGCCTTTATGTCAGCATTCTCTTAAAACAAACTAAAAATTCGCCTACAAACAGGGTGCAATAAAGCCAAGATGAAAATAGGGCATTTAGCGCTAACTGTGTTAAATGCCCTATTTTTTTCAGCAACATTAGTAGACATAATAAAAATATGGTTTATCAGGCGCTGATTTATCAGGATTTCGCTGATTGGCCTGCCTTTTGCATTAATCATGCTGTTGGAGCTGGATTGCTCTAAATTCCAATTAATTTAGATACGTTAAATGCGTAACCGGACTGCATTATGCAGTTGGCGGCGGCCCTCATTCAGGGAGAATACGATTCAACGTCGAGATTTAAGGCGAAAGGTTTTGAACAACGCAAATATCGGAAGGCCGATCAAGTTTTGCCGGTTGTTTTTACCTAAAAACCCGCAACTTATCAGGAGACATAGATGAGACGAATAATCAGCCTCAGCGTTGCCAGGAAAAAGGTTATCAAGCTATCTGCAATATTTGCCATGGCATCCGTATTGGGAATGCTATTAACTGCTAATTACATTGGTTCACTGAATAGCGACAATCAACCCGACAGTACAGTAAGCAGCGTGGGTCACGGGGATGTGAACACATTAAAAACCGCACTGGATGCGTGGCGGGAAAACTATGAGGCCAAGGGCGGAAATGCCGAAGTGTTGAGGCTTTTGTTAGGCTATTCGAAAGCTCAATCGAGTTTGTATACACAGGGCCATGCTCAGTTTCAATTAAACCTGAAAACGGGCGAAGTGATTTTTCAAACGAAAGGTTTGGATGCCGGTCAATATGACCTTTGGTTGATCGATAGTTTGGATCAGCCTATCCAGTCCAAGGTTGACGACAATGCCTTGAAAATTGGCAGCTTTGCCGTTGAGAATGGCAAGGGAGGCTTGGAGGCTCAACTGGAACGCAGCAAACTGTTGGGGTTTACGTTGAATTCGATCGTGGTTTCCAAAGCAGGTCAATCACCCTTAGAAAACACTGTTATCACCGGCGCGCCTGATTTAATGCACAAACTGTACTATGCCGACAAACCCTGGCTTACAACGGCTATGGGCGATTTCAAGGACATTAAACCCGATGCCTCCATGCCCTTTGATTTTTTACTGCCCAAGGCCGCACATGCCGACACCTTGTCTGATTTAACCCCGGTGCTTGGAGCTTTGGTAGCCCAGGGCAGGCAAATTTTCCACAAAGAAACATTCAATGGTAATGGCCGGACCTGTGAAACTTGCCATCGTGCGGACAATAATTTCACTATAGATCCGAATTACATCATGAAGTTACCGCCAAACGATCCATTGTTTGTGGCGGAAACCAATCCGGCTCTAGCTGATCTGGAAAATCCAGTGCTGATGCGCAAGCATGGATTAATACTCACGAATGTCGATGGGCCGGGTATTGATGTATTCCGCAGTGTTTCACATACTTTAGCCATGGCAACAACAATTAAATCTGAATTACTTGCCGATGGCGGTGAGTTTGCTGCGGATGAGACCATGGCCAATGCGACCGGTTGGAGCGGTGATGGTGCGCCTGGCTCAGGATCTCTGCGGGAATTTACTTTAGGCGCAGTGGCGCAGCACATGCCCAAAACCATGGCCCGGAACGCGGGTGTCGATTTTCGTTTGCCCACCGAAGCCGAGTTGGATGCGGTCGAAGCCTATATGCTGTCGTTGGGACGCAGCAAAGATTATCCCGTCTATCAACTGACTTTCAACGACCCCCTCACTGAAGCTGGAAAGGATTTATTCGATACCAAAACCAATCCCAAGGACGCAAGTGGAGCGCCCATACTTGGCAAGACTGCAAATTGTAATGGCTGTCACCAGAATGCTGGAGGGCGTAGCTCTTCCACAAAAGCCAATCCGACCCGGAATACAGGCATCGAGCAGATGAAAATTCATCCGGCACGTTTGTTAAAACCGGATATGGCTTATGACGGTGGGTTTGGTACAAGCCCTGCATTCTGCGGAGCGGATGCGCCTGACGAAGCAAATTGCTTCGGAGACGGACGTTTCAATACCACGCCTTTGATCGAAGCGGCCGATACAGCGCCCTATTTCCATAATAATGCGGTCAGTACCTTGGAAGAAGCCATTGCAGCTTATAACAGCGATGCTTTCAATACCTCACCGGGACATTTGTCTAAAGGTACCGACAGGACCGTTAAGCTGGATTCTACCCAGGTAGTGGCCGTGGCTTCATTCCTGCGGGCGATAAATGCTTTGGAAAACATCCGCATGTCAGATCAATTGGATAATCAAGCCAGGCAAATCAATAACAATGCCACCGCGCGTGAGATTGCCAGATTGGGTAGAGAGGAAAATCAAGACGCGATTCAGGTGCTGAAAGAAGGTGTTTTGGGTAATAGCTGGCAAGCCGTGCTAAGGCTGGAAAGAGCGGCGTATTTTCAGAATCTGGCACAACTTGCTCCTGTCAGGGCCTTACGCAACAGCATGTTAAACCAAGCCATGGCACAGAAAAAACAGGCGAGGGAATTAATCGCAAGTTGTGACCCAAGCGCAATCCCTGCTGCCACAGTTGTGGTGCCACCCGCTGAATTACAATACACCTGTCGGGAAATTGGTTTGTAATTTTCCAATTGTGGTTGCTTTGTAACTATTCAGCGCGCATTGATTTTTATGAGTTCAGGCAAACAAGATTAGGTGTAGGGGGAGAATTCATTCGCCCATTGGTTTGTATCGAAGCCCACGGATCGAATAAATTCGACCCTACAACGGACGCTGAATAGTTACGTTGCTTTTACAGTGACTGTTTCAGGTGCGGCATCAGGAAATGGTAGCTTCAGGTTGTCGGATTCTGGCTTCATAATGTTAATAGCAAGACAAACGATGAATGGCCATTGGATTTGACCGAGGAGCTTTTAGATCAAGCGACTACAGACGGCCCTTGGGGAAAGGGTACAAGTTTAGAAGGATTAACCGGGGCGTTTAATTTGTTTGCTGCCGAGGGGTTTGGGGCGCCAGCATCATACGGCCGATTTCCTGATCGAGACCAAAGAAGGCTTGGGAATGACCATGAAATAAACTAATAAGAGTTCGGCGTAGGTGCGGATGTATCCGCACAATGCGAATGAATTCGCACCTCCTTGCCAAACTTATTTCTCACGTATTCCTTAGCCGATATTATGCTTTCGTCCTGTGCCAAGACCTTCTGTGCTGTTTGCTACAGCATTATGGGGATTGGTTCGAATCGGTTACAAGCGAACAGTTTAAGGCGGATGAGGTTGTTTTTTAATAACGGAAGCAATTCCGCTTCGAAAACCCGTTGGCTGTAACAGCCAACGGGTTTTTTTGTGGCGAATGTTAATGTCATTGTTCTATGAAACTAAAGGTTGTAGCCTTATGGATCATTGACATACCCAGGTAAGGAGTTTGCCGCTTGATTGCTGACCTTAGCGTGCATCAGCGTAGCCTGATATTTCTGCTTGGCTCCATCGGCTTGATTACCTTGCCGCATGCTTGGCACATGCCTCTGCCAATAGTCAGTTTTTTCTTGCTACTGTGGTTTTGGCGATTTGTCGCTGTTTGGCAAAAACAATACTTGCCGAAGCGATGGCTGTTGTTTGTCCTGACAATGCTGGGGATTGCATTACTGATTACTCAACATCGCGGATTATTTGGAAGAGATGCCGGCACAGCTTTATTTGTCGTGGCATTGAGTTTGAAACTGTTTGAAATTCAGGGTAAGCGCGAGGTGTTTTTAATCGTGTATTTGGCATTTATTGTCGCTGCCTCGCAATTTTTGTACGAACAGAGTATTTTAATGGCCGGCTATATCCTGTTGGTTTGTGCCGCGTTGCTAGCTACGTTGATCATCCAAACCGCTAATCAGGTCCAAACCTACACAGCACTAAAAACATCAGTCAGCATTATTTTGCAGGCCCTGCCACTGGCATTGGTTGTTTTTCTATTGTTTCCAAGGGTTGAGGCGCCTCGCTGGATGTGGTTGCAAGACAATAATAAAGCCCTGTCGGGTCTGAGTAAAACCTTGGAGCCAGGGTTAATCAGTGATTTGAGTTTATCCGATGAGCTGGTATTTCGAGTGCGGTTTCAGGGGGAACTGCCGCCGCCGGCTTTGCGTTATTGGCGTGGTCCTGTTTACACAAAAACCGATGGTGTGCGCTGGTTTGTTGCCGGCAAAAACAGTCAATTGCTGGTTCAGCCAGAGTTCAGCGGGGAAACTTATAGCTACACCTTGCTGATGGAGCCGCAAGCACAAGACTGGGTGTTTGCGTTGGAGATGGCAGAGCGATTTGATGATAGTTTGACGACGGATGCGTGGCATCTGTTGCGGACTAATAAACGCTTTTCTGAACGGGCTGAATACCGCTTAACCTCCAGAACGCAATATAAAACAACGGCTATTACCCCAGCTGATTATCAGGATAATCTACAGTTGCCCGTCGAACCGTCTTCAAAACAGTTGGAGCTGATTAAGACACTGCAAGGTTTCGAGGTTAGCCCGGAGCAATTCATCCAGAATCTGATGAATCATTTTCGCCAGGAGATGTTTTACTACACTCTCACCCCGCCTTTAATGCCGAATAACCCGATTGATACGTTTTTATTCGAAACCCGTAGCGGCTTTTGTAGTCATTACGCCACGGCCTTTGTGTATTTATTGAGAATTGCCAAGATACCCGCCCGCGTGGTGGGTGGGTACCAAGGCGGAGAATTCAATAAAGTCGGCGGTTTTCTGGAAGTTCGCCAAGCGGATGCGCATGCCTGGGCGGAAGTCTGGCTGGAAAATAAAGGCTGGGTGCGATTCGATCCGACTGCTGCAATCGCGCCAGAGCGTATCGAACGCGGGGTCAATGTGGATTTGCAGGTTGCCAGCGGCGCAGTCTATTTCGGTCCGTTGATGGGTGAGTCGGTGACATTGAATTGGCTAAAACGTGGGAGGCAATTATGGCAAAGTGTCGATTACAGTTGGCAGCGTTGGGTAATTAATTACAACAGCGCTAACCAAACACAATTTTTGCAGAGGTTGGGCATTGAGGGTGCCAATGCGTTGTTGAAATGGTTGATTGGGGGTGTCTTGGTAATTACCTTGCCTTTGGCTTGGTTGCTGTTAAGGCAAAAGCTGCCAGTTAAAGATAAGGCGCTTAAGTATTATCTACGTTTTTGCGCCAAATTGGCCAAAGCAGGTACCAAAATCCACATTGGCGAAGGTGCTCGAGCATTCGCAGAACGGGCTAAAAATCAGCATCCTGATTTGGCGGATCAGATTGAACACATCACCGCCCTTTTTATCAGATTACGCTATCAAGCCAATGCTCAGCCAAGTGACTTCATTGAATTGAAGAAACAAGTCAGGAAGTTAGGCTCTTAGCGGAGTGTTAATGCAAATCCGGCACTTCTGAGCCAGGATTTTCTGCGGCTTTTTGTTTGCTGATTTGGGCTCTTTCCTGTTGTAACTGTTTATTACCTTCACCAAACATCACAGCAGCTGCCATAAATAAGATACTGGCGATCATAGCTATCGGAAAACGACCGGGTTTGTCCATCCATAACAAAATCCATTTGGGTTTGTACATGCCTACCCCCAGAACGATCAGGGAAAGACCAAAGATATTGAAAGAGTAGTAAATCAAAGTATTCATGAAACCAGTCCTATAACCAGCAAGTTTAAGAGGGATGCATTATTATTAGTCATGTGTCAGTTTGCAATACACAATATTTTCTAACCACTATTTGAGGAGGCGCTATGGGCGGCTTTGGCTTGTTTGTAACCATGCTGTTTATGTTTGCAATAATGTTAGTCTTTATGAGCGTCAAATCAGTTCCCCAGGGCATGGAATATACCGTCGAACGATTTGGCAAATACACCAATACCCTGACTCCTGGCTTGAATATCATCATGCCGATCATCGACCGCATCGGCCGTAAACTGAATATGATGGAACAGGTGCTGGACGTGCCTTCACAGGAAGTCATCACCAAAGACAACGCCATGGTTCGGGTCGATGGGGTGGTGTTTTACCAAGTCATGGATGCCGCCAAGGCAGCCTATGAAATTACGTATTTGGACTTGGCCACCATCAATCTGGTGATGACCAACATCCGTACTGTGATGGGTTCGATGGATCTGGACGAATTGTTGTCGCGGCGTGATGAAATCAATGCCCGCTTGTTGAGCGTGGTTGACGAGGCCACCTCGCCTTGGGGGATCAAAGTCACCCGTATCGAAATCAAGGATATTTCGCCGCCCAAAGATCTGGTGGATTCCATGGCTCGGCAAATGAAAGCGGAACGGGAGAAACGCGCGCAAATTCTGGAAGCAGAAGGCATGCGGCAAGCGGAAATTTTGAAAGCCGAAGGTTTGAAACAAGGGGCGATTCTGGATGCGGAAGGCCGTAAAGAAGCCGCGTTCCGCGATGCCGAAGCCCGCGAACGTCTGGCCGAAGCGGAAGCGCGCGCCACCATGATGGTTTCAGAAGCAATTTCCAAAGGTGACGTTCAAGCCATCAACTATTTTGTGGCGCAAAAATACATTGAATCCTTAAAAGAAGTTGCCTCGGCCAACAACAGTAAACTGATCTTCATGCCGCTGGAAGCTTCCAGTGTGATCGGTGCTTTGGGCGGTATCGGTGAATTGGCCAAGGAAGCCTTGAACAAAAAGGCATAAGCCATGAATGAACTGATGATCGAGTTTTGGTATTGGTGGGTGTTGGCAGTGGGCTTTTTAGCCGTTGAACTGTTGGCACCCGGCTTCTTTTTTCTGTGGCTGTCAGTATCAGCGTTTGTGGTTGGATCGATTCTACTGATGCTTCCGAGTCTGTCATTTGAGGTGCAGTTACTGTTGTTCTCAATTTTGGCCGTTATTTCGATTTTGGTATGGCGGCGCTATGTCAGTGCCAAATCGCAGGAAAGCGATCAGCCGCTGTTAAATCAACGTGGTGCGCAATATATCGGACGTACTTTCAATGTAGTGGTTGCTATCGAAAATGGTCAGGGTAAGATCAAGGTCGGTGATAGTATTTGGATGGTTGAGGGTGAAGATTGCCCGATCGGCAGCAAGGTCAAGGTCGTATCAGTGAAAGGTACTGTGTTTGAAGTGGAAACCTGTCCATGAAATGCTTTGCCGCGCTGAAGTTTGGCTTACTTGCTAAAATGCCCCGCACATAAATTATCTGGCTTAACGCGATGCGATTGTTATTGGTAGAAGATGACGCCATTCTCGGTGATGGTTTGAAAACTGGCTTGAGTCTGGAAGGTTATGCGGTGGATTGGCTGACCGACGGTGCGCAGGCTGATGAGGCGCTGAGATTGAATCACTACGATTTGATCGTGCTGGATTTGAATCTGCCGCGCATGGATGGCATGACTGTTTTAAAAAACCTGCGCAAGCGCAAAGATAATACGCCTGTACTGGTGTTGACTGCCCGTGATGGTGTAACTGAACGAGTGGCAGGATTGGATAGTGGCGCTGACGACTTCGTCTGTAAACCCTTCGATTTGACAGAAATTTGTGCCCGCTTACGTGCCTTGGCTCGACGTAATGAAGGTCACGGGCTGCCAGTGATTGAACATAAAGGCGTAACCATTGATCCTGCGGCGCATCAGGTGTTTTACAACGGCGCGACAGTCGATCTGTCGCAAAAAGAATATGAAATTCTTAATTATCTGATGAATCATATTGGTCACGTCACTTCGCGCGCGCGGCTTGAAGAGGCTTTGTATGCTTGGGGCTCGGAAGTTGAAAGCAATGCAGTCGAAGTACACATTCACCATTTGCGCAAAAAACTGGATGCCAATCTGATCCGCACCATTCGAGGAGTGGGTTACATCATTGACGATCTCTGAGTATGAAGCTCAGGCTGCGTCCGCGTTCGTTAAAAAAGCAGCTGCTGCTGTCGCTGCTATCTGCCTTATTGATGGTTTGGGGCTTGATGGTCTATGCCAGTTACCAGCAAACCCGCGATCAAATCACCCAATTATTTAATGCCGAACTGGCGCAGTCTGCCCGCGTGGTGCATGCCTTTGTCGAAAATTTGTTACAGCAACGCCGATTGACTAAATTATGGGATCAGGAAAAATCCCCTGATTTGTTTTCCATGCCCATTTTGGGGCAAAAATATGAGCGCAAAATTGCCTTTCAATTGCGTTCAGTCAAAGAAGGTGTGGTGCTTCGCTCGGAAAGCGCACCGGAGTTTGCTTTGTCATTGACTCGCAATGGTTACAGCGAAACTTCGATCAACAATCAACTTTGGCATGTGTTTAGTATCAGTAGCGAAAATGGCGACTACATCATTCATGTGGGTCAGCGCGATGATATTCGTCATGAATTAGTAGCGTCGCTGGCTAATCAGCAAGTATTGGCCATGCTTCTGGCGCTTCCGGTACTCGGCGTGGTGATTGGTGTGATAGTCAGCCGAACGCTTAAACCGGTAAACAGGCTCAAGGAGCAATTGGCATCACGCCAAGTGGGGCATTTGAAACCTTTACCGCTAAACAGGTTACCGGAGGAAGTGGTGCCCATGGTTCAACAGATCAATGCCCTATTTGAGTTGTTGGAGCAGGCTTTTGCCAATGAGCGAAATTTCACCTCGGATGCCTCGCATGAATTAAAAACCCCGCTGGCGGGCATGATGACACAGTTACAAGTGGCTCAAAAGGCGCAGGATGAAGGCATGCGTAATCAGGCGCTGCAAAAATGTCAGCAAGCTGTAATGCGTATGACACATATGGTGCAGCAACTTTTGACCTTGTCCAGGGTCCAGCATCATAACGTGCAACTCAGCAAACAAAAGGTGGATATCAATCAGGCGGTGATCGCGGTGATTGCCGAGATCGAGTTTTCCGCGCATG
Source organism: Methylomonas sp. (assembly GCA_002928965.1). Classification (GTDB taxonomy): domain Bacteria; phylum Pseudomonadota; class Gammaproteobacteria; order Methylococcales; family Methylomonadaceae; genus Methylomonas. The sequence continues at coordinate 48,012 of PERU01000010.1, read as the reverse complement.
AAAAAAATATCGAGATCGAATTAAGCGGGCAGGATGGTTTGGCGATTGAGGCTAACCCTCAGTTACTCAGTATCCTGTTGCGGAATTTGCTGGATAATGCCATCAAGTACACGCCGGCAGATGGCAAAGTTAACGTCATTGTGCAGCAAGACTTGCAACGGGTATGTTTTATTGTCGAAGATAGTGGGCCCGGCGTTGCCGATCAGGATTATGAACGGATCAGCCAACGCTTTTATCGCTGTGTCGAAACCGCTCAATCTGCGGAAGGTAGTGGTTTGGGATTGTCTATTGTGCAGAGAATTATCCGATTACACGCTGCAAGTATCCGTTTCTCAAAGTCGGGATTGGGTGGTTTGAACGCGACGCTGTGGTTTGATTTGGCGGATTTATCCGATTGAATGCAAATAGGGTTCAGCTTTTAGTTTCAGTGTGTTGTAATCATCGGTCGTTTTTGAAGAGCTAGTTTGTATGCCAGATTTTATAGCGAAGATACTCTCTAAAGGAATGTTGTTGATAGTTGGGATGCAATTGTCAGCTTGCTCACAGTGGGGGGGGTTAGCCGATCGGAATCTTCAGCCGATAGACATTACAGCAATCAGATCGATAGATTTTGCGGCACTTAATTGTCAAGGCTTACTTAGCTATGACGTGTATTCGCAAGGCTTTAAATTGCATGGATTGTTTGCGGCGAAAAAAATTGGCTCAGATCAACCTTGTATCGGCTATCTGCATTCCGTTGACAAGGGTCGCAGTTGGTCAGTCCCAGTGGAAATCCCTAATGTTGCGGCGGCTGGATTGGAATCAACACTGGGAAATGAAGTGCAAATTGCGGCAAGCGCTGATTCGTTGATGGCCGTTTTGCAACAAACCGGTGAAATTCCGGGCATGGGGCCTTTAATGGTCCTATATTCTGAAGATGACGGGAAATCGTGGTACACCGGCAGCAATCCAACCGTCAGTACCATTGATCAATCGCACCCCGAATTGATTGCGGATCCGCAAGGTCATTTTCATCTGGTCTGGCTGGATGATCGTGACGAAAATGGTTACCAGGGTGTTCGATATGCGCGTAGTGCGGATGTCGGAAAGCATTGGGAGCTGGCGCAAACGATCGATGATTCTAGTTGTTCTTGCTGTTGGAATCGCTTGTGGCTCGATTGGGCTGGAAATGTCAATCTGCTCTATCGGGATATGCAGCCGCGGGATATGGCGTTGGCTCAGTCGGCTGATAGTGGAAAAAGCTGGCAGCGCATTGGTTCGGTCGGTGAATTTAATTGGACGTTTGATGGCTGTCCGCACAATGGTGGGGGATTGGCTGGCAATGACGTAAATCTACACGCATTGGTGTGGACTGGCGTGGAAAATAAATCCGGCTTGTATTATTTGCAGTCCGCTGACAATGGCAAACACTGGTCGGCACCGCAAGCCATGGGGGCTGGAACACTGGCGTTTCATAGCGATATTGCCGCGTTGGGATCTAAACGTGTACTGGCAGTTTGGGACGCGACAGGGGCGGATGGCTCACGCGTGATGATGAGCGAATCGCTTGATAGTGGTAGCCAATGGTCAGTATCCAAACAGCTTTCATCTCCCGGCAGTTCCGCGAGCTTTCCTCGGATTGTTGCCACTGATGGCGGATTTTTGGCAATGTGGCTGGAACAAAAGCCGGGCGGCTTTAAACAATGGATGACAGCGATTCTTGAATAACTAAAACTATAACCATAACGAGACAGTGATATGCGTAAATCAACAATATTTTTTTCATCAGTAGTTTTGCTGGCTGTGGCATTAACACCAATGTCGGCATCAGCGCATGCAATTTTGGTCAAATCCCAACCCACCAAAGACGAAACCGTCACGGTTGCGCCCAAACAAATCGATCTATGGTTTAACGATCCGGTAAAAAGTGAATATAAGGCTTTGGCTGTGATTGATAGCGAAGGCAAGCGAGTTGATAACCACGACGTCGAACAGGCCTTGACTGATGGCTCGCATATTCATGCCACGGTTGGGGATTTGCCTGCGGGTATCTATACCGTGCGTTATCGGGTGGTATCTCAGGATACCCATATTGTCACCGGTAAATTTCAATTCACCGTAAAGCCTTAATTCAGCCTCGATTCTAAATCGCCTAAACCTTATGAAAATTCAGCGACTCTCTATTTTTATTGTTTTAGTTTTAATGCTCAGCACGGTTTTTCTGACGGGTTGCGAGAAACTGGGTTTCGGTACCAAGCAATCCAATGCGCTGGGTAATCGGCCCGATCTGGATTGTATTATTGCCAACGATTTTTATGCGGTGCATTTCAGTACTTATTTGCAACCGTCCAAGGAGGATGTCAGTGCAGATTCTAAAGCGGCGTTTGTGCCTTTTTGTCAGCAAATTCCACGGGCCGGCAAAATGTTTTTTACTGCCGATTTGATCGATCGAGATATCCGCACCACGCCTATAGGCATTCGTTTGGTTGAAGTAGAAAAAACCGGTGAGAAAGCACCGAACGATATTCGCGAAATTCGCACGATTACTGAAATTGCCAGCCAGCTTTATCCGCGCGGAGCAGTTGAAGCACAGGCGGAAGTCGATAAAAACGGCGACTATGTTTTGTATTTTTTAATCGGTGATGCGATCGAAGAGGACGATAAATTTAGGGTCATGCTTGAGGTTGGCGTAGAACCCAGCGGGTCCACGCTGCCTGTCATCGCGGTTATTTCTTTAGGTGGGGGGGTATTGCTAATACTGGGTTTTCTGACCTATGTGTATAAAAGAAAGTCGAAAATGCAGGGCCAGGATAGTCAGGCATGAAGCATGTGCCAGCAATGGTACTTGCGAAAAGTCTGCTGCTATTTGGTTTGTTGTTTCAACTGCATGGGGTATTCGCTCATCCACCAGGGCTTAGTTCGGTCGATATAGTGATTAAACCCGAGCATTTGCTTGTAAATGTGACGTTCTCAATGCAAGACGTTGAAGCATTCGTGCCGATGGATAGTGACCTGGATGCAGATGTCACTGACGCTGAACGGGAAGCCGCAAAGCCGCTGATAGCTGGATTTATGTCGGAAAACATTGGTATTGAGATCGATGGTCATCAAGTGAAGCCCGAGTCACCGGGTCATGTTGACTTTGATGGACAGAATAATTCACACATCAAGTATCGATTTGTCTCTTCGCCGCAACAGCGACTGGCTTTTCATTCCCATTTTTTGGGGTTATTGCCAGATGGTCATCAGCAATTTGTCAAAATTATCGGGGTTGATGGCAATGCTTTGCAGGAGAAGGTGTTAAATAAATTTGATAACCAGCTGCAACTGGATTTTTCGCTTGTTGACGGTAAATCTCAGGCCAAAAGCAATTCTTGGGTGCCTGCCTTTATTGATTTTTTAAAGCTGGGATTAGAGCATATCGTTACCGGGTATGACCACTTGTTATTTTTGTTTGCCTTACTCGCAGTTACCCATAGCTTCTGGCCTGCTATCAAAATCATCACTTTTTTTACCATTGCCCATTCAGTTACTTTGGGGATGGCAGTCATGAATCTGGTTGAGTTACCCAGTGATTTTATTGAACCGTTTATTGCAGCCAGTATTGTCTACGTCGCAACTGAAAACTTGATACGAGGCGATCATCCCAAAGGGCGGCATTGGCTGACCTTCGTATTTGGTTTGGTGCATGGTTTTGGATTTGCCAGCGTGTTGCAGGAATTGAATATTTCCAGCGGCAATACCGGCATTGTTTTGCCCTTGTTGTCGTTTAATCTTGGAATAGAGATTGGGCAGGTTGTTATGGCCGCTTTGGTGCTGCCGATGATTTGGTGGTTGAACAGTAGGCCGAAATTCGCTACAAAATTCCTCAGGGCGATTTCGTTGTTGATCTGTTTCGTGGGTGCTTATTGGTTCTTGGAGCGCACCATCTTATAAAAAATCCCTTTAACTGTTTCTGGTTTAGGGTCTGTTGTTTGCCCGGATTATTGATTTTAAACGCAATCAGCCCAGTGTTAATTTACCTTGATTAAATTATGGTTATTATCAGAAAATTGCTTAGACTTCAGAAATCAAAATTGAAACGGGTTTAAAATTAGTTAAAGCCAAATAAGGCTTTGTTTTAAAAGGGTTATTTATTTTATATTCTGAATTTGATACGCAGTGGGATTTTAATTTTTCGTGTAATATGAAAATACCTGCCGGTAAAAATAAATTGTGGTATTCGCGGTAATATTTGGCTGACTATGGTAGGATAAATTTGCTGCATAGAGGCAGCTAATAAAATTACAACTTATCACAATCAAATTGCTGATTAGTATTACAACACCCCCTAACAATTGGATTTATCAAATGGTAAAAATTAAAAAAGCTTTGGTTTCTTTGGTTATGACAACCGCTTTAGTCATGTCTTCATCTGCATTTGCTGCAGGTGCTACTGACGCAAAAGTGAGAGCAGCTGGCGAAGGTGCGTTGGCTAAAATCGAAGAAGCAGCAAGCTTGCAGGCTAAAGGTGCTGATAAAGCGGAAATTATTGCTGCACTGGGCGAAGTTCGCCAATTGCAAAAAGAATTTCGTTTCGAAGGTACCGAGCGTTTACGTCAAAAAGCTGGTGAAAAATTTAGAGTTGTCAAAGAACAAGTTGAGTCTGGCGATGCAGCAGCAACGTCTAGCTTGAATGAATTGGTGGCAATGTATAAAGAAATGATGAAGCTGTACAACGCGGCGCATTAAAACACGCCCGATTAACATGTTCCCCTTTTTTGGGGAACATGTTTTTTCCAAGAGCAATTTATCAAATCCACTGAGACCTTGATCTCAGTCTATCTCAATAATCAAATCTCTTAGCCCTTGTTGAGAGCGGCTTAAACTCCTCGTGACAGAGTCCTGATTAATAGCTTTTAGAGCTGTTTATTCCTTGAGATCGACAGGGAATTTCTAAAGTTTATTATTTTGCAGTACAATCCTTTGAATATTGAGGGCAGGCGTTAGCAATTCGCTATCAGACGCAGCTGTTTTTTATTCATTTGCTAAATCCCGTTAAACAGGCAGCTTTAATCGCTATAAATCTCATGCAACCCAGTATTTCAAGCACACCATCTGATGCAGGACTCGGTCCATGCAGGCTAATGCTTACCGTTGGTTTGCCAATACTGCTGTTTTTGGCGTTTGTCACTCAGCAAATTATCGATTTTGATAATATTGGCTGGAGTCATGGTTTTAGTCACCCACTGACTGGTTGGGATCATTTGGTTACCATGCTGGCGGTTGGTGTTTGGGCTGCACAGTTGCGTGGCAAAGCATTTTGGATGTTGCCCTTGGCTTTTGTCGGCATGATGAGTCTAGGTGGATTGGCTGGCGCAGCAGGTGTTTCGATTCCAAGTGTGGAAGGGATAATTTTGCTATCTTGCGCCGTTTTCAGCGTGTTGATAACCCGAAAAATCCGTTTTAGCAGCAAGATAAATGTCATGATTGTGGCGTTTTTTGCGTTTTTTCACGGCTTCGCCCATGGGCAAGAAATTTCGGCATCAGCCAGTTTGATCTCGTATTTCTTGGGTTTTATGTTTGCAACGTTATTGTTGCATGGCACTGGTTTTTTGGTGGCTAAGCTGGTGGTGTTGAGCGTAACCTGTCTACTGGCAGCGATGTTTCCCGGCTCGGCTCTGGCTGAATATACGGTAACTTCAAGCCAAGACAGCAGTGTTTTTTCGACTGTATTGCCATCATCAAATACAGGGGGATTGCTAAATTATGGCGTCAGCTATATGGACGTTCCAGGAGCTGTAACCGGCAAGAGTTTTTCAGCACATCACCGGCAGTTAGATTTTGGAGTGAGTATATCGAAGCCAAATTTTGTTGATTTTCTGACTTTAGTTCGTTTCATTGGCAGTGGAAAACTTAAGTCGACACTCAATTATTCTGCGCTAGCACCCAATGTATGTGCTGCGAATGCATTCATTGACTGGCAGCTCTTGTTGTGCCCGGAAAACTCTGACAATCAAGCCGATTTAGGTTTCAAGCAACAGTATCCGGATATCAATCATACCCCAGGGATGCGCTTGCTCAGCAACGGTGTGGGCTTGACCTCTCCTCCTGTTGAAAATAGCCCTGTTTACGCTCAGCCCAAATTCCCCGATTTCCGCAAAACCATTCATCAAGTCATTGAAGATAAACATCTTCACATGATGTTTGCCAATTTTGATATTGGCACAATTTCATCTAAAGCCTCACGCAAAGATAGCCAATTTGACAGCATTCATGGGTCAGAGTGGGTCTTGCGTACTTCATTTGTACGTTCATCTCAACAATCTTGTTTGGAGGGATTGTTGCAAGGTAACTATGTCTGCCTTTTGGCGGGAAGCGATTTAAGCTCTGTTTACGCGATTTGTCTAAAGACCGCTTTACCGTCGAGCAATCTGATTCGTGATCGGGTGGCTAAGAATGTGATCCAGGTTTTAGCGCCGGCAAGAGATGGCATGCAGGTCGCCACATCCCAACCCGACTTACTACACCAAAGTTCAAGCACCCCACCGGTCCAATTCAATCAGGCCAGTCATTCCTAAATAATTAAATGATAAAAGAGGAGAAATCATGCCAAACCCAAATAAAAACAAAAAATTCATTCTTAAACCGCTAGTTATAGGCTTGGGTATGGCCATGGGGCTAAGTTATCACTTGGCTCAAGCTCATTCGGTTGATTCGGATAAAGCCGAGGAGCTTGAGAGCGTGGAGGTTGAGGAAGATGGGCGAGGTAAGGATCTGATCGGTTTGGCAGAGACAGCCTCACAAGGCGAGGTGAGTCAAAAGCAGTTTGAGCATCGTCCTCTTTCGCGGGGTGGGGAACTTATAGAGGTTATTCCGGGGGCCGTGGCAACCCAGCACAGTGGTTCCGGCAAGGCGAATCAATACTTCTTGCGCGGCTTTAATCTGGATCATGGTACAGACTTTACGACCTTTGTTGATGGCATTCCGATGAATATGACAACTCATGCTCACGGACAGGGTTATATGGACATTAGCAGTGTGATTCCTGAGTTGGTCAGTAAAATTGAGTATGGCAAAGGACCGTATTATGCGGAAGTAGGCGATTTTTCAGCAGCGGGCTATGCCAAAATGCATACCATGAATCGCTTGAAGGAAGGTATGGTCAAGTTTACCGCTGGCGAATTCGATTTTTACCGGACGCTGGCGGCAAATTCGAACAAGCTGGGTGATGGTGATTTGCTCTATGCGGCCGAGTTCAATTTGTACAACGGGGTTTGGGACGTGCCGGAAGACTCCAAAAAATTTAACGGCATGCTGAAATACACGCTGGATGAGCATGACTGGGGGATGTCGATCAACGGTAAGGCTTACAGCAATAGTTGGACAGCGACTGGTCAGATTCCGCAGTATGCCATTGATAACGGCTCTTTAGGGTTGTATGGTTCGATGGACCCAACCGACGGCGGCACAACCAATCGCTATAGTTTGTCCGGCAATTTCTGGCAAACCGGCAGCAATTGGAAAAACGACGCCAATATTTATGCTTTGTATACCGATCTGGCGTTGTATTCCAATTTTAGCGGTCATGTATTAAGCCCTGATAATCCATGTAACAACGGTGCAAATTGTGGCGATGGCTATGAGGTCCCTAATAAATTTTATCCATCGGATCAAATTCTGCAAACTGAGCGGAGGGTGCAAACTGGAGCCAATTTCGATCACACTCGCTACAACAAAATCTTCGGTTTGGAAATGGACAACACTGTCGGCGTGCAATTCCGTAACGATCAGATCATGGATTTGGGGTTGTATCAAACCAGTGGCAGACAGATTATGGATACCGTCAGTAAAAGTGATGTCGGTGTCACGACCATCGGCACGTATTTCAAAAATCACACACATTGGCACGAAAAAGTGCGCACCATTACCGGGTTACGGGCTGATTTCATCAATAACGATGTGCGGGTGCGTGACAATATGTTAAACAATGCAGCGATCAGTGCAGCCAACTCGGGAAATCGCGGCAAAGTCATGTTGAGCCCAAAAATCAGTTTGGTTGTTGGTCCTTGGTATGACACCGAGTATTTTGTTAACGCTGGTTATGGCTACCATTCAAACGATGCTCGGGGTACAACCATACGGCGTGACCAGACTGATGGAAGATCTCTAAATCCAGCTGAGTCAATGATTAATCCAGCCGCATGGTCGCGCGGTGCAGAAGTTGGGGTGCGCAGTAACTTTATACCCGGTTTGAATACCACAGTTGCGGCGTGGTGGTTAAACTCCAGTCAAGAATTGGTATTCGTCGGCGACGCTGGTACCACAGAAGTCAATGGGGCTTCAGATAGGTACGGTATTGAATGGACCAACTACTATAAGCCTATGGATTGGCTGACCTTGGATGCAGACTACGCCATCACCACGGCGCGTTTTGCTGACACACCTGAAGGCGCTACTGATAATTTTGTTCCCAATTCGGTAGGACGGGTTATCAGCACCGGCATTCTGGTCGAAGACCCTACCGGTAGTACCGGTCTGTTTGGTACGCTGCGATTGCGCCATTTCGGTCATGTGCCGCTTGACGAGTCAGGTAATTTTTGGTCCGGTGACACCAATATCGTCAATTTGGGGGCAGGTATCAAACAAAAGCAATATAAATTTGAAATCAACGTTTTCAATATCCTGGGTTCGCAAAGCAGTGATATTGCCTATGCCTACGGATCTGCTTACCCGAATGGCGCTAATACAGTGGATGGTGTTTTGAGGCATCCGGTTGAGCCGCGCATGGTGCGTGGCACCATCACTGTCAATTTTTAAGGATAGAGTATGTTGATTTGCAGATCGGTAATTGTAACGCTGTTAGTGCTGTATTCGACTTGGTGCTATGCGCATCCGCCGGGACTTAGTTCGCTGGATGTGTTGATTAAAGACGCGCAAGTGGAGGTTAAGGTAACCTTCGCTTTACAGGACATTGAGGCATTTTTACCAATGGATAGCGATTTGGATGCGGAAGTCAGTGATGCTGAGCGGGAGTCAGCCAAGCCGGCCATTGTCAAACTGATGGCCGAACAGCTAAAGCTTGTCATTGATGGTCAGGAAGTCAAGCCGGTTGAGTTCGGGGGGGTGAATTTTGATCATCAGAATAATGCTCAGGTAATTTTCAGCTATGCTGCAGCGCCACAAAAAAAGCTGCAGATTCAATCAAATTTTCTGAGTTTGTTACCGGATGGTCATCAGCAGTATCTGACCATACGTGCAGCAGAGGGGCGTGTGTTGCAGGAGAAAATGCTGGGTAAGCAGAGTGTTCAGGCGGATTTAGAAATGGGTGTAAGCGAGACGATTGAAGGATCATCGGTGTCGTTGTTTGCAACATTTAGTGATTTTTTTAAGCTGGGTGTGGAGCATATTGTTACTGGTTACGATCATTTGCTGTTTCTGTTTGCGTTATTGGCGGTCACTCATAGCTTTTGGCCGGCTATAAAAATCATTACTTTTTTTACAGTCGCCCATTCGATTACCCTGGCTTGTGCGGGTTTAAATCTCGTCGAACTACCCAGCAGCTTCGTAGAGCCGTTTATTGCCGCCACCATTGTTTACGTCGCTGTGGAAAATATAATTCGTGGTGATCATCCCAAAGGGCGGCATTGGCTGACCTTCGGTTTTGGCTTGGTGCATGGTTTTGGTTTTGCCGGGGTGTTGCGGGAACTGGATATTAGTTCGGGCGAGGCAGGGATTTTGATGCCTTTACTGTCCTTCAATCTAGGTATTGAGACTGGGCAAATTGTCGTGGCATCGATTGTATTGCCGATGATATGGTGGTTAAACAGCAGAGTTGAAACTGCGGAAAAATTCTTAAAGGGCTGTTCGTTCGTGGTTAGCTTGATGGGGATATACTGGCTGTTGGAAAGAACAGTTTTGCAGTAAAAAATAACTATAAGGAGTGCATCATGAGACCGTTACAATTTTTGTTTATAGGTTGGATCATAGCTTGTAGCACCGCAGAGGCAGCGAAGAAATATAACATAGAGCCTGGTGAACAGGTGTTGACCAACTGTCATGATATTTATACCAAAGGCATGGTTAAGGCCAAGGTGGATGATGGATATACAGTGCATTTCCCTAAAGGTAGTGGACCTATTCAGTGTCCGCCTTTTCGCTGGCATTCTGAGTTCGTTGTGCCATTTCAGTCCGTTTCTGAATATAGATTGAAGTTTTTGGGTGGTTTTAAACAGGATTTGCTGTTTAAAGTGGGGGAGGCCGTCACGTTTCGCTTTGACACAGATAGGCGGGTTGTGGCTAACAAAGCCACGATAGATATTGACGCTGAAATTACCGACATCAGTTCAAATGGGGCAATTGCTGTTAAGTTAATAAGCAATAGCCCTGAAGCCGCAGCAACGTTTTGGCAGTGGGTTGGTGGAAATTATGTAGACCTAAGACACAAGTCATTGGAACAGGAAAGATCCAAGCGATCTCGGTGATAGTTTGCAGGGTGTTCTTAGGCAAAGACATGATCATTTCAAGCGTTGTCTTTGCCTAATTTATTTCCGAATTTAAAGGTCAGGTAAGCCAGTTATACCGGCAATTGACCAGTTATTGATGTCATTAGCACCTGAAAGGTCGTCCCCCATCGAATATTGAATGCGGCACACATAGTGATAAATAGTGCTAGGTGTCTCTTTGGTTGCTACATCAACTTCCGCATTAATGATGTATTCGTAATTGCCAATGCTCCAGGCATTAGTAGGCTGGTTGGTGAAAGAAGCTGTGCTATCGGAATCAATTTTGGTGCTGATGTAATTGTTGCACTGGCTGAATGCAATCGCCGTCATGTCATTCGATATTGGCATCGAACTGGCGTCATCGTTGCTTTCAACCAAAAACAAGTCGGAGGCAGCAATGTTGGTCATGAGGGGCAATAAAAATTTGATTTGTAGTGCAAGCAACAGTGCTAAACAAACGGCAAACAGGATTATTTTTTTCTTATTCATGGCTAGTGGTGTTGTAGTTGTTAAGTGAGCTAACTCCGCGAGAATTCTAGCAAAAAAATATTGCCCGCGTTAAGTGATTGCGGTGAATGAGGTTGGGTTTAAGGCAATTGATAAAAAACTGGAATATTGTCTTGACATGAATAGTCGAGGTGGTAGACTGCCCAGCACTCTCAGGGATGTGAGTGATTTATTCAGATCATGAATAAGTTTTGTGTAACAGGAAAAACAAAGAACTCCCGGTTTTTCCGGGGATTTAAAAATCTTTTAGGAGGTAGAAATGGCTGCTACAACTGAATCAGTTAAGGCTGATGCTGCGGAAGCACCGCTTTTAAATAGAAGAAACCTGACACTAGGCATTATGCTGTATCTGGTTTTTTATTCTTTCATTCGTTGGTACGAAGGTGTTTACGGCTGGTCCGCTGGTCTTGACTCATTTGCTCCAGAGTTTGAAACATACTGGATGAACATGCTGTACATCGAGTTGGTACTCGAAGTATTGTTGTTTGCTGGTATTAACGGCTATATCTGGAAAACTCGTGATCGTAAAGTGATGTCAATCACTCCACGTGAAGAACTGAGAAGACATTTTACACACTGGATCTGGTTGGTCTGCTACGGCTGGGCAATCTACTGGGGTGCTTCTTATTTCACCGAGCAAGATGGTACATGGCATCAAACTATCGTTCGTGATACTGACTTTACTCCAAGTCACATCATCGAATTCTACTTGTCGTACCCAATCTACATCATTACTGGCTCTGCTTCTTTCATGTATGCAAAAACAAGACTGCCTACATACCAAGAAGGTCTGCACTTGATGTACTTGATCGCAGTTATCGGTCCTTTCATGATTCTGCCTAACGTAGGTTTGAACGAATGGGGTCACACATTCTGGTTTATGGAAGAGTTGTTCGTTGCTCCATTGCATTACGGTTTCGTATTCTTTGGTTGGGCTGCTCTGGCTATAATGGGTGTTGTGAACACCGAAGTAATGGCAATTACCAAATTGCTGAAAAAAGATCTGGCTTAATCGCTAGTCTTTAAAAGTAAAATACTATCTCCTTTCTTGCCCTGTTTAGGCAGGGCAAGATAAGAGAGAAAGTAAAAAAATATAATTTTAATTCTTTAGGAGGTAAGCTAATGAGCGCATCTCAATCAGCTGTACGTTCTCGTGCGGAAGCGGTACAAGTTTCCCGTACGTTTGACTGGATGATTCTTTTTACACTGTTCACAGCCGTTCTAGGCGGTTACCACATTCACTATATGTTGACTGGTGGTGACTGGGACTTCTGGACCGACTGGAAAGATAGACGTCTATGGGTAACCGTAGCACCTATCGTTTCTATTACATTCCCTGCGGCTGTTCAAGCGTGCTTGTGGTGGAGATACCGTTTGCCAATCGGCGCAACTCTGTCTGTTGTTGCTCTGATGGTTGGTGAGTGGATCAACCGTTACATGAACTTCTGGGGCTGGACATACTTCCCAGTTAACATCTGCTTCCCATCTAACCTGCTGCCAGGCGCTATCGTTCTTGACGTTATCCTGATGTTGGGTAACAGCATGACTTTGACTGCTGTATTAGGTGGATTGGCTTATGGCTTGTTGTTCTATCCAGGTAACTGGCCTGTTATCGCTCCATTGCACGTGCCTGTAGAATACAACGGCATGATGATGACTTTGGCTGACTTACAAGGTTACCACTATGTTCGTACAGGTACACCTGAGTACATCCGTATGGTAGAGAAAGGTACATTAAGAACTTTCGGTAAAGACGTTGCTCCTGTATCAGCGTTCTTCTCTGGATTCGTTTCTATCATTATTTACTTCTTGTGGCATTTCTTCGGCCGTTGGTTTGCAAAAACTGACTTCATCGCCGACGACGCGTCTTAATCTGAAGTTTTGATTGAAAATGCAAGCTGGTGCAGCTGTATATAAAGTGCCAGTAGATCTTAATTACAAGATTCTCTAGTAATAGAGGAGGAAATATGAAAATAATTAAAGACAAAGTTGCAAAACTGTCCTTTGTCGCACTGCTGATCACAATGACAGCAGCGATGTTCTATGCTCCAACAGCATCTGCTCATGGTGAAAAGTCACAGGCTGCGTTCATGCGTATGCGTACTATTCACTGGTTTGACTTGAACTGGTCTAAAGAAGAAGTGCCAGTCAACGAAACAATGACCATTTCTGGTAAATTCCTGGTATTCGCGGGATGGCCTGAAACTGTTGATAAGCCAGAAGTATCGTTCCTGAACATTGGTATTCCTGGCCCAGTATTTATTCGTGCTGGTTCTTGGATTGGTGGTCAGTTGGTTCCTCGTTCAGTTTCTTTGGAACTGGGCGAAGTTTATGAGTTCAAAGTTCTGTTGAAAGCACGTCGCCCAGGCGACTGGCACGTTCATTCAATGATGAACGTTCAAGGCGGTGGTCCAATCATCGGCCCAGGCAAATGGGTAACCATTACTGGTTCTATGAGCGAGTTTGTTAACCCAGTTACAACTTTGACTGGTCAAACAATCAACTTGGAAACCTATGCACTGGATAACGTTTACTTCTGGCACGCTGTATGGTTCGCAATTGCGTTCGCATGGTTGTTGTTCTGGATCAAACGTCCATTGTTCGTTCCACGTCACATCGCTGTATCAACTGGCAAAGCTGACTCTTTGATCTCTGCTGGCGACAAAAAAGTTGGTATGTTGTTTGCTGTTGGTACTATGGTAATCGTTGCTGCTTCTATGGGCGCAACCAACGAAAAATACCCTGTAACCACTCCATTGCAAGCTGGTTTGTTGCGTGGTATGAAAACTTATCAAATGCCAGAAGCAACTGTTTCTGTAAAAGTTGATGACGCTACATACCGTGTACCAGGTCGTGCAATGCAAATGACACTGACCATTACCAACAATGGTGATTCAGCTGTTCGTTTGGGTGAGTTCAACACAGCTGGCGTACGCTTCTTGGATCCAGCAGTTCATGAAGATGAAACTGCATATCCAGATGACTTGTTGGCAGAAGAAGGTTTGACTGTTAGCGACAACAGCCCACTGGCTCCAGGTGAGACCCGTACTGTTGAAGTTACCGCTTCTGACGCTGCTTGGGAAGTATATCGTTTAGCTGACTTGATCTACGATCCAGACAGCCGCTTCGCAGGTTTGTTGTTCTTCTGGGACGAAAATGGTAACCGTCAATTGGTAACAGTTGATGCTCCATTGATTCCAACTTTCATCTAATGAAAGTAGTCTAGGATCTAATCTTAGGCTGATAGGAGGAAAGGCCTCCGTTACCTTAGGGTAACGGGGGCTTTTTTTTAGGCAGAATATGCTGTCATATAAGCCTGAATCTAAGTAAATGAGAATGTGAAAGTAAAAAAATGAAAAAAATTCTAGTTATATCCGTAGTATTGTTTATGTTTGGATGTGCTGAAAAGGCAGAATATGAGCAAGCCGTGCTTGAAGAAATGACCAAAGAAAAAGACATTAAAGACTATAAAATTGACCCACAGAAAATGGTTCAATGTGTAGTTGCGACTTCGTCCAAGGATATGCCGGGGATGGTTCCTATCGATCCACAAAGAAGACAAGCCTATATTAACTATACAAAAATGCTTAGATTGAATGCTGCTGAAGATCCAAAGAAAACATTGGAAAATCTAAGGGATCAATTCGGTTCAGCAAAAGCATTGGCTGAGGCGCACGCTAATTATGCAGAAAGCGTAGTAGAGTGTTTATCCGGTTTGGTGACTGGTGAAGAAGAGAACATAAAACAGCAATGATTTAATTGTTATCGCTAAATGAAACAGTTAAGTAACAGTTGGTTGACAATAATGGTTAATAGCCTTTGTGGACATCAAATAGAATACTTGAAACTGTAATGATGCAGAATAATCCACTTTAGGAGAACTTTAATGGCAGAGGAAATCTTATCCTTAACTGGGGATAATCAAGATAAAGTGTCGCAATTACCGTTAATTCACGGTACTTTAGGTCCTTCTGTAGTGGATATAAGAGGTCTATATGCACAAACAGGCTATTTCACATATGATCCAGGGTTTACATCAACAGCAAGTTGCTCATCAAAAATTACTTATATTGATGGTGACAATGGGATTTTGTTGTATAGAGGTTATCCAATTGAACAATTAGCCGAGAAATGTGATTTTCTTGAGGTTTGTTATCTTTTGTTAAAAGGTGACCTGCCTAATGGTTCGGAAATGAGGGAATTCGTCACTACGATTAGCAAACACGTGATGGTTCATGAGCAACTAACCAAATTTTATAGTGGATTTAGGCGAGATGCCCATCCTATGGCGGTATTGGTTGGTGTGGTAGGAGCGCTTTCAGCTTTTTATCATGATGTAACAGATGTAACGTGTCATAAAGATCGTTATAAAGCAGCGATTCGTTTGATTGCCAAGATGCCAAACATAGTGGCAATGTGTCATAAGTACAGCACTGGGCTACCATTCATTTATCCAAAAAGAAAATTAGGCTACGCAGAAAACTTTATGCGCATGATGATGGGTGATCCATGCGATGAATATGTTGCTAACCCTGTGTTAATCAGGGCTTTGGATAGAATTCTAATATTACATGCCGATCATGAGCAAAATGCGTCAACCTCAACGGTGAGATTGGCAGGTTCAAGTGGCGCTAATCCATATGCATGTGTAGCAGCAGGTATTGCTTGTTTATGGGGGGCGGCACACGGTGGAGCAAATGAAGCTGTTTTGAATATGCTGGAAGAAATTGGTGATGTTTCAAAAATTCCAGAGTATGTGGCAAAAGCAAAAGATAAAAATGATCCATTCCGGTTAATGGGATTTGGGCACCGGGTGTATAAAAATTATGATCCACGTGCAAAACTCATGAGGCAAACGTGCCACGAAGTTTTGGATGAATTGAACCTGAATAACGATCCCATGTTTAAATTGGCGATGGAGTTGGAAAGGATCGCATTAGAAGACCCCTACTTTGTAGAGAAGAAGTTATACCCAAATGTCGACTTTTATTCTGGAATCGTCTTGAGAGCACTGGGTATACCCACTGAAATGTTCACTGCTATATTTGCATTATCAAGATCAGTTGGCTGGATCGCACAATGGGATGAAATGATCTCAGATCCGGAGCTGAAAATAGGCAGACCACGACAATTGTATCGTGGTGTAGCAAAAAGAGACGTAAAACCAATATCTAGCAGATAATACAAATAGTATAGGAATTTGAAATTTAATCTTTCAAATTCCTGACTATATATTTTTAAGCAGGCCGTTCATCATGTGGATGTAACTTCACTTTTAAAATGGCTTTTTCAATTGCAATGCTCGTTTCGTTACGCATATCCTGGTAATCATTTTCAGAAATAGCGGCGCTTTTATCGATTGTATTGCGCACATAACAGGGAGGTAGTGAGTTGAGTGCCAAACAAGCTACATCATCCAGAAATGACTGGGTCAATGGTTCTGTGGTGTTCTCCTTCAATTGCCAGAGATGATCTGTTACTAATTGTTCATAATAGTTAGTAATATCAAACATGATTTAACCGGATTCCAAAAAATAAGATAAAGATACAAACGTTAATTCGATACAAGTTATTCTGCACGAAGGGCCTCTAATGGGTTTAATTTAGCTGCTTTAACTGCAGGTAAAACACCGGTTGAAATACCGATTATAAAAGATATAAAAAAAGCGAGAACAATGTAATTCCAGGCGAATTGCACGGGTAATTCGGGCAATAAAGAGTTTAGTATTTGCACGATCAGGATGCCAAAACCCACTCCGACACTGCCACCAAATAAACTCAGCAATAAAGCTTCAGATAAAAATAGTTTAAAAACCACATAGCGTTCAGCGCCTATGGCGCGTAATAAACCAATTTCAGTAACACGCTCCGAGACGGCAATAGTCATGATGGTGAAAATACCAACAGAGCCCACCAATAATGAAATGCTGCCTAACGCACCTACTGCCATGGTTAAAACACTTAAAACCGAATCCATTTTTTTTAACATCTGGTTTTGAGTAATGATCGTAAAGTCTTCAGAACCGTGACGCAAAATCAAATGTCGTTTAATATTCTGTTCAACCCGTTCACTGGAAGATTGGCTATCATAAAGTACATCAATTTCCATAAGACTCTGTCTATCGAACATTTCCATCGCTTTGCCGCTGGGTATATAGACGCAGTCGTCTAAATCAAAACCTAACATTTGACCTTTGGCTTCCATCGTGCCAACCACTCTAAATCGGTCATTACCAATACGGATACGCTGCCCAATAGCCGATGAAGCGCCAAAAAGTTCGGTATGCATTTTACTACCCAACACAGCAAATGCCCGTGGGTTTTCCAAACTGTCATCGGGTAAAAAATGACCGGAGTTAACCTTGAATTGCCAAACTTGAGGCAGGGCAGCACTGATACCAAATACATTGGCGCGTCGTTGTTTATTGCCGGCTTCAATGAGGGCATTGCCTTGCACGACAGGCATAACTGCAATGACATAATCGAGGCGTTGCATACTGATAGTGTCATTAATGGATAAGGGCCTGACCGTACTGATGGTGGAGCCAGAAACACCGAATGTAGTCGTTTTACAAGGGTAAACAGCGATCAAATGTGTACCGAACTGGGTGAATTCGGCTAATACATAATGATGTATACCGCGTCCGATTGATGTCAGTATAACGACAGCAGCAATACCAATGATTAAACCCAGCGCCGTTAACAGCGAGCGTTGTTTGTGACTGCTGATACTCCGCAACGCAAGAGTCAAAACATCAGGCCAAAGCATAGTTATCGCCGCGACAGGGAGGCGATCGGATCCAGGCGGGCAGCTTTTCTGGCGGGCAATAATCCGAAAATAATACCAGTGCACAAAGCGACCAGTAGCGACGCTATCAAGGCCCAGGATGGTAAGCTCAATGGAAAATTGGGATAAAACCGCTGTAAAATCCAAATCCCGGTTTTACCTAACAAGCTGCCAAACAAGGCACCAATTAAAGATAATATGGCTGCTTCTGATAAAAACAATCCATGCAACTGGCTCTGAGTGGCGCCAATTGCTTTAAGCAGGCCTATTTCAGCCGTACGTTGACTAACACTGACTAACATGACATTCATCACCAAAACGCCGGCAACAGCTAGGCTTACGGCGGCAATACCCGCTACCGAATAAGTCAAAGCACTAAGTATTTTGTCGAAAGTGTTAATCACACTGTCCTGCGTAATAACGGTTACATCATCCTCACCCTCATGGCGTAACTTGATAATGCGTTTGATTTCATCAACTGCTTTCAACATCGCTGCTTTTGAATGGGATTCGACCAGGATGCGAAATAGTGAATGGCTGTCAAATAATGAAAACGCCGAGCCAACAGGCACAATCACTATTTCATCAAAGGCAACACCAATGGATTGACCTTGTTTGGCAAGAACACCGATCACTCGGAAACGTCGGTCATTGATACGTAACCATTGGCCGACGGCCTGTTGCTGCGGAAATAATTGTTCCCGAATGGTTCGACCAATGACACACACGGAAATTTCCTTATCGGCATCGGCTATGGGTAGGAATTGTCCTTGTTCTATGCTCAAGTGGCGAACTTGCAATAAAGCAGATGTTGAACCCATGATGTTGGTATCACGCTCAAGGCCAGCTACAGAAATCGGTGCAGAACCAATGCTAATCGGTGCGATAGCCGCGATATTTCGGCTTCTCAGTAAGGCATTGGCATCATCAAGCGTAAGGTCCCGCGGCGTTTCACCGAAAAGTGGAGGATGACCTCCAGTGGTTTCGGTGCGTCCAGGCAGCACGATAATCAAGTGAGTGCCAAGTGCTTGAAACTCGTTGATCACATAAGTGCGTGCACTATCACCCAATGCTGTCAAAACGTTCACAGAAGCCACACCAATGCTCATGGCCAATACAATCAAGCTGGCTCGGACGGGTTGTGTTTTGACAGACTTTGCAGCTTGGAATAAAAGATCTTGAATGTGCATTGGCAATAATAAGTATACATATCGGCAGTGTAACGCCGATAACGCTCAAAGTCATAAGCAAAGCAGTTAAACTAAGTCCTTATGTAACAGACCTCGCGACACATTCAAAAAGTCAACAATTCGTGAAAAGTACCACTCCTAGCAATGAACCGACACAAAGCCGACGTTTAGCCGTTAGTCGGCGAGGTCTGTTGGATATGTTATTAGCCTGTTTGTTGTTTTCATGGATGAACGCTTCGGTATTCGCCATCAAACTGCTTGAGACCGATATACCGCCAACCCTGATCAGTTTTGTGCGGGTAGTTAGCAATCTGGCTATCTTGCTGATACCGGCATTGTGCCGTAACCAAGTCGGACAATTGTTTGGCGATAAAAGGCCTTCGTTATGGTGGCGTGGGGTATTTGGTTCTATAGCATTAATGTTGTCATTTACCGCCATTACGCGCATCGGCCCAGGGGAAAGTGCTTTTCTAACCGCAACTAGCGCGGTGTTTGTTGCCCTGCTTGGGCCATTCGTATTGGGGCAGAAAAACTCCTGGCTAGTGTGGCTGGCTATTTTTGGCTCATTTGCAGGCATAAGTTTGTTATTCAAGCCTGATGGACACAGTGTTGATTTAGTTGGGCGGGCAATGGCGTTATTGTCAGGTTTTTTGTCGGCACTGGCCTATCTGATGGTCGCCAGAGCCGGACGGAGTAATTCTCCGCAATCCGTTATCTTTTATTTTTGTTTGGTAGCTTTCGTATTGCATGGGATGTATTTCGCTATATATGAGTTTCAGATCCCTCTGCAGCCAGAAGTATGGAGCTTATTAGTGCTAACCGGTTTTTTAGGTAGTGGTGCGCAATATTTTATGACCCGAGCCTATCAACTTTCCCCGGCAGCATTGGTAAGCGCGGTGGGGTATCTGGCTCCGGTATTAAGCCTGACATGGGGCGTGATGTTTTTTACCCAGATACCCGGGCAAAATGCGTTATTAGGTTCTCTGCTGATTTTACTGTTTGGTGTACTGTTGCCCTTTTTGAACAAGCTGTAAACGGCCAGCCAATCCCTCGATGCCCGTCTACGGAAAATAGCCCACTAAAATGCAGTCACAAGCCGGATTTAGGTTTGACTCGCTGCTAACAAGGTTGCAAACTCAGAGGCGGAACAATCAATAACTATCGGGAGAATACCGTCATGAGTGAACAAACCAAATTACGTTGGGGCATATTGGGTGCAGCACGTATTAACGAACGGCTGTTGCCTGCCATTATCGCGGCACCAAATGCTGAACTTGTGGGCATTGCCAGTCGCAGACCCGGCGCGGCCGCAGCCACATTATCTAAATATGCGCCCTGCTACCCCAACATTCTTGCCTATGACGATCTGGACATCTTGCTGAATAGCCCGGATGTTCAAGCGGTCTATTTGCCCATGGCCAATGGTGAACACGCTGAATGGGCTTTGCGGGCAATTGAGCAGGGGAAACATGTGTTATGTGAAAAACCCATGGCCTTGAAAGTAGCTGATATTGATGCGATTGAAGCAGCCGCGCGTGATCACAACGTTAAAGTGATGGAAGGTTTTATGTATCGCTTCCATCCGCAACATGCCAGGGTGATGGAGATCATCAATTCCGGGTTGATTGGGGAAATTCGCTCGGTGCGGAGTTGTTTTTCTTTCATGATGAAACCCGCCAGAATGTATCGTCTGGCAGAAAATATCGAACGTGGCGGCGGTGCGATGTGGGATATTGGTTGTTATGCCATTCATTCCTTGCGGATGTTTTTCGAGCAGTTGCCGTTGTCCGTGACTGCCATGTCCAAGTACGTTGAAAGCGGAGCGGATATTTCTAGCAGCGGGGTACTGGATTATGGCGACGGCAAATTTGCCCAGTTCGATTTCAGCTTCGAGCGGGCCAGACGCTGCGAATATGAAATCGTCGGCACCCAAGGCGGCTTGAAATGTCATGTGGTCTGGCAGTTGCCGGGCGATGTGCCGGTGATTTCCTGGTGGACGGAAGATGGCCGGCAGGGCGAAGAGCGTCTGCCGGCATCAAATCATTTCAATCTGGAGATCGAGCATTTCAGCAATTGCGTGTTGAATGATAAAGCTCCGCTGCTTTCTTTGGATGACGCCCGCGATAACTGCCGGGTTATCGTTGCTGCACTCGAATCTGCAGCTAGCGGGCAAGTCGTTAAAATTTAGCCAGGGTAGTTTGTATGTCATTGATGGATACGGAGCTAGGTTTTTGACTGAACCGCAGCCTATTCCAGCGGATAAAAATTTGATGCATCGCTTACGCATGAAGCGGAGTGGTGTGTTGGTTTGTCTGATGCTGTTAATGGTGATAGGACTATGGTGGCAGCGAGGCATTGTTTTGCAATGGGGATTAAATCGTATCTTGCAACAAACCCCATTGACGCAAACCCGGTTTTCTGGTTTTTATCTGGATTTGAAACAGGCTCAGTTAGAGCAAATGCAGTTTAATCTGCAAACCGCTAGCGGGTTATTGGCGGCGCAGTTGCAAGGTATCAGTTTGGCGTATGAGTTACAGCCAGTCAATCTGCAGTCTTTACATATTGACCAAGCCACGCTGGACTTTGATTATCAACCGGAAGATAGGCCTAACGACGATAAAAGTACTGCCGCTACTCCAGTGCTACCCTTACCGCAGGCGGTTATCGATAAACTGACATTAGAAGTTGCTACCCCATGGGGTGTAAGTCAAATCTCAGGGCAATTCCAGTTTGACGCTGTGCCGACCAAACCAATATCGATTACAGTGAAAGATACGGCGCAGACGCTTGCCTTACAGATCAAAGCGGATCTCAGCCACGCCACCTTAACCGTTATGCAGGCATCTGGGGCGCAAATTCTGGGGTTGCAGGTAGATCGACCAACCCCAAATGACTGGCACATCAATCTGCAGGCCGATGCCAGCGCTTTATGGCAATGGCTGACTAACTCAGAATTGATACCCAATCAGCTGCGCACGGAAATAAAGACGGCTGCATTCATGCAGGCCAACCCCAATATCGCCGGCATGCAATTCAAGCTGACGGCGACATCTGCAGATAATTTGAACAACCTAAAAGGTCGATTGTTATTGACCCGGGCTCAAGCCTATCTGGCCAGTGCGGATATGGTTGTAAAACCGGCAAAATCTCACTGGCAGGTCGATGCGCATCTGGATTTAGCTGCAGCTGAGTTGATGGCATTACTCAAGTCTTGGTTACCTGGAGCCATGAATGGCTGGCAATATCCCGCTGGAAATGTGATGGGGACTGTGCGGTTACAGGGGCAGCCTAAACAGCCGATAGTCGGCGAAGTGTATTTAAAAGCCCACCATTTGGGGGTGATAACCGGCCCGGTCAAAGCCTCAGACGGCTATCTGCGGCTGGATGTCAGCAATTTTGTTCCGTTGGTCATGGTAATGGAAGCTGACTTCCCTACCCTGCAGTTAGGCGAAAAAACTGTGATCAAACAGCTGCAAATCAATGCAGGGTTCAACAATCGGATCTTGCTGCTGGAACGTGCGACGCTGCCAGCTTTCGGCGGTTTGCTGGAAGTCTTGCCAGACAGGATCGACATCAGCCAACAGCCGGTGTTGTTGACACTCAGTGTGCATGATCTGGATTTACAGCAATTATTAGCCAGTCTTAATTACCCGCCATTATCCGGAACCGGCAGACTCAATGGTAAGCTGCCATTAAGCCTGTCTGCGGATAGTATTGAAGTGCGTGATGGCGAGTTGACCGCTACTCAGCCCGGTGTTTTGCGTTATCAAGCGCCGGGGGCGACAGAGGATAATCTGGCACTCAAGACGCTCAGCAATATGCGCTACCATAGTCTGCAAGCCAAACTGAATTACCAACCTAGCGGCGATTATCGGGTAGGATTGCGTTTGGAAGGCAAAAATCCGCAAGTATTGTCCGGTCATCTGGTGGCGTTTAATCTGAATCTGACGGGCAGCCTGCCTGAACTGATCAAAAAAGGCATTATGACGGGTGATTTTAACAAACCGATACTGGAGCAGATCAAAAATGCTCAACCTTAAAGCGATCAAAGGCTTTAGCAATTTATACCGTCTACAGGCGGATTGGAGAAAACAATGAAGTGGCGTGTCGCATTTACCGCAGGCATCTTATGCAGTGCTTTGTTTCTGCCGGGATGCTCGCCATCCGTCAGACTCGAAGCACCGGAAAAACCCATCGAAATCAATATGAATGTCAAAATCGAACATGAGATCAGATTGAAAGTGGAAAAAGATGTGGATGAACTGATTACCAGTAATAAAGGCCTGTTTTAAGGAGCATGCAATGAAAAATATAGTATTAAGGTTGGCCGGATTGTTTTTAGGCTTATGGTTGCTGGCGATGCCGGTTGCCGCTGCCGATCTGGCGCAGGCCAAAGCGGCCGGTCTGATAGGCGAGCAGTTGAACGGCTTATTGGGGGTTGTGGATAGCAGCGCACCGGCAGATGTAAGAGCCTTGGTGGACAGCATCAATGCCCAGCGTCTGGCTGAGTATAAGCGTATTGCCGCTAAAAACGGTGTGCCGGCTGAGGAAGTGGCGCGACTGACAGCGCAAAAAGTCATCGGTCAGGCGGCGGCAGGTCATTATGTGCAAACCGCTTCCGGCTGGCAAAAGCGTTAACAAGCAACGTTTATCCACATAATGAATGCACAAATCACCCCGCAGTTTATTTTTGGTGAGGTGCTGTTTGATAATTTTCCTGATGGCAGTCGGGTGCTGGGCGGTGCGCCATTTAATGTCGCCTGGCATTTGCAGGCTTTCGGGCACTCGCCTTACTTCATCAGTCGAGTCGGCGATGATGTTGCCGGGCGTGAAATTGCCGACTTGATGATTGCTTGGGGCATGTGTCGTGATTGGCTGCAAACCGATGCGCATCATGCAACTGGCAGTGTACAAGTCAGGATTGATAACGGCGAACCGTCGTATGACATTGTGAAAGACAGTGCGTATGACTTTATCGATACGGCCTTGCTTACCCAGCCAAACACTCAGGGCATTCTCTATCACGGCTCGCTGGCGGTTCGTAACCCTGTGTCACTGGCGGCGTTACGCGCCATTAAAGCCAGTCATCAAGGCAGGATTTTTGTCGATGTAAATTTGCGTTCGCCGTGGTGGCAGCCGGAAAGCCTATTGCCGTTATTACACGATGCCGATTGGCTCAAACTCAACCAAGACGAACTGTTTCAACTCAGTCCTGATGGCGCAGATTTACAAACTGCCATGCGATTGCTATATGACCGTTTCAATCTGGAAATCCTGTTCGTCACCTGTGGAGAAAACGGTGCTGTAGCATACGCCGGTAATCATCAATTTGAGAGCGTCAAGCCATCCTCGAGCCTTGCTGTTATAGATACCGTGGGTGCCGGCGATGCTTTTTCCGCCGTTTTGCTGTTGGGTTTAAGCCAGCAATGGCCTTTGCCCATTACGTTGGAACGCGCGCAGGCATTTGCCGGTGCATTAGTCGGCAGACGCGGCGCTACCGTAAACGATCTCAGCTTTTATCAACACTTTACCCGACAGTGGATTTGAATCTACTGTACGTCACCTATTGGCGCGGCAAAACCATCCGATACCAACGATTCCACATTACTGCCGGTAAGTGTCTGTAAAAAAGCCACCAAATCATCGATTTCCGCATCGGTTAAGCCCAATGGCTTGATCAGTGGCGACAGGTTTTCATTGACGATGCCGCCTTGGTTATAAAACTGCACAACCTCTTTCAATGACGCCAGAGAGCCGTTGTGCATGTAAGGCGCGCTGAGTGCGACATTACGCAATGATGGGGTTTTATACGCCCAGCGATCAGCCGGATTCTGGCTGATTTCGTAATAGCCTAAATCATTGGGTTTGCTGTCGGTTACGCCTTTGAGGCTGTCCTGAGCCACATCGACAAACACCCCAGGAGCGACTTGCACCCGCTGCTTTTCGGGTGTTTTTTGCATGGAATCGGCATACCCAATGCCGGTGTTATGACGTTTTTGGTCGGTAAACAGCGCGGTTTTAGCATCAATAATGTGACAACTGTTACAGGCCGCCTTGCCGGTAAATAAGGTAAAGCCGCGTTTCGCCGCCTCATTGATGGCTTGCGGGTGCTTGCCGAAATACCACTGGTCAAAGCCTGAATCCGCCGAACTCAGCGTACGCTGGAAACTGGCCAGCGCTTGGCCGATGGTCTCCATGCCGGGGCCTTTGTTAAAGGCTTTTTCAAACCGGCCGCGGTAATCGGCGCTGGCCTTGATTTCATCCACCACATACCCAATCGAAGGATTACCCATTTCGTTATGTGCCAGCAACGGTCCCCACACCTGTTGTTCTAGACTGTTCTCCCGGCCGTCATGAAACAGCAATTGCGCATAGCCGACGTTATACAGCGATGGCGAATTGCGCCTGACGCTACGGCCTTCGATGCCCACTGCGGTGGTCATTTCATTGTTGCTAAAGCCCTGTTCCGGAATATGACAAATCGCGCAGGAGAAGGTGTTATTGAAAGACAACCTGCGGTCATAAAACAGTTTGCGGCCCAGTTCGATTTTAGCCGGTGTGAGCGGATTATTTTTAGGCTGCGGTAGCTTGGGCAAACCCAGCGGCGGGTTTTGGGCAAAATGGATCAAGTTGGCGGCTTTGCCCGTGCGTTGCGCCAAGGACAACGAACGGGTTTGATAATCGGCTTGTTGATACTGTTGTTTGTTATCACCGGCCTGATAGAACCTGTCATCGGCAACGGATTGCGGCGTTTCGGATTTTGGGCTGGTCGTCAGCAAGGATTTTACGTCGTTGATCACGGTATCGGCATGCAGAAAATCCACGTTGTAAATATTGCGGATGTGTTTGTCGGTGTCGATCAGATACACCCGTAACAGATGCGAAAAGGTGCCGGTAAACTGGCCCTGTTCATCGTAAATTTTCTGCACGTTTTGTTGATAGCCATCCAATATCGGTTTCAGGGATGCTTCGTCACGCGTGGTCAAAAACTGCCAGTCAAACGCACCTGTTTTAAAGCCTTCGCCGTATTGACGCATCATGTCCGGGGTGTCGTGGGCCGGGTTAAAACTCAAGGTCAACAAACGCAGTTTGCTTGCCAGTTCAGGTTGCTGCTGCAATTGGCGGCTGATTTTATGCAGCACCTGCGTCGCCAGCGGGCAGCCATTCACATCGCTGCAGGTGGCGTAAATAAAGCTCAGCAAGACCAGCCTGTCGCCCATTAATTCATGTAACTGTTTGGGCTGATTTTGACTGGTCAATACGTCGCCATTTGCAGCGGCTCCGATCACCGGCAACCGATAACTGGCGGGCGCGGCCAATTGAAATGGCAGCTGGTTATAGCCTGGGGCCAGCGGCGCGGGCGTGGTTTCTGCCGAGCCACAAAAACTGACTAAGCTGCACAGCAGACCGAAAAAATAGGCAGATTTCATGATGGCACACAGGCTTGTAAATAGGTTTGGACTGGCTCATAGCATATCAGACTATGCTTATTTTTCAGCCAAATCGCTAAAGCCGATCAAGGGCGCCAACAAAAAGGCGCTGAAAACGCCCACCGCCAGGGTAATGCCAAAAGCATGCACGATGGCCGTTGAACTGGTTGCCAACAAACCATAGGCCAATAGTGTGGTCAGTGCCGACAAGGTAACGGCTAGCGAGGTGCTGTTGCGTTTGTCCATGGCGTCAGCTTGACCGTTGGCCATATGAAAAAACACTGCATAGTCCAGCGACACTTCCAGCACCAACAGCAAGGCAAACACATTAAACAGCGTGAACAATTCCTGCAGCCAGCCCAATACCGCCAAAGCCGACAGCATGGCCAAAATGGGTACTGTCATGACTTGCATACCTTGTCGCCAGCCTAATTTGACAACTAACAATGCTAAAATTAGTCCGCAAATGCCCAGCAGCAATATCGAAACCCTGAGCCGGTAGCGCTGAAACAACTCGGACATTTGACCCGCTGAATCTACCCAACTGACACCCGGCATTATGGCCAGTTGGGCCAAGGCCTGAACATCATGCACGCCATTCAAGGTGACAATGCTTTGGAAGGCTTGCTGGTCATCGCCCAGCCACAAGAGCCGCTTGCTTTCATCCGTGGTGTTTAACCAGTCATTCAATGACAAAGACTGCGTTTCGGCCATCTCGAACTGTGCAAGCTCTTGAGCAATTGCTGTTTCACTAAATCCCAACTCAGCCATGTACTGACGTAAATGGCCCGCAGCATAGACAGTATTTTTAAGCAGGTGATAATTTTCCTGTTGGCGGGCTGTATCCGGCCAAAAGTCGCTGATGGCGGTATGGCTTTTTAGCTGGTTTTGTAGTTGCAGTCTGGCCAGTTCTGTCGTTAAGCGGTGTTCGTTTTCATACCACTGCGCTTCGCTGTTGCCTGTGACCACAAAAAACTGATTGTCCCGACCAAACGGCAGTAATTGTTTGATTTTGGCATCGCTGGCGACCAAGGCCAGCGGTGGGGTTTGTAACAGCCGCACATCATCTTTGGCATCCAGTTGCCACAATCCACCGCCAACCAATACAGCCAATGTACAAACAGCCACAGGTCGATGCTTGAACAGCCAATTCGGCCAGTATTGTTGCCAATAGCGCGTCAAATTAAATATGCCGGCCTGATGCGATAACTGAAAGCCCTGCAACAGAAATGGAAACAGCAATACCACCGTCAGCCAAGCCACCACCAAACCGATGGCAGAAAATACCGCAATGTGTTGCAGCCCCGGAAACGGTGAAAAGCCCAAGCCGGCGTAGCCGAGCAAACTGGTCAGTAAACCGAAAGCCAGTCCAGGTAACACGTAGCGCAAACCCTCGCGCGGCGTCCAATGCGGCAAGCCAATGCCGTCACAAAAAAAATGTAAGGCATAATCCACCACCACACCGATCAAACTGGAACCAAACACCAGTGTCAGCATATGGATTTTGCCGAACAACACCAGACTTAGCAGCCAGGCCGCCAGCAAGCCGCTGGCTACCGCCAGACCACACAGCAATAAGGGACGTGGTGAACGAAAGGTTAAAAACAATAACAGCACCACACCAATGGATGATCCCACGCCGATGGTGGATATTTCCTGTTGCGCTGTGTGTGCACCGTGCGCGGTAAAGAGTGGTAAACCGCTGACCAATAACTCCCCGCCCTGATTTTTTATCAACTGTTTTGCTGCCTCAGATAAATCCCGCAACACCGCCAATTTGTCCAATTTCAAATCGCTATCCTGCAATTCGGATAACAATAATGCCCAATGTCTCTCACCATCCTGCAGCACAACTACACCTTGTTCGAAATTCAATTGCGATGGATTTTGAGCCTGAAAATAACGTGCAAACAGCAGTAACGGATCCTGCTCAAGATTGGCAGCCTGTAATTGCCCCATCGGGCCGTAAAGTTGTTGCAGATTGTCCTGACTGATTTGCTGCGGGTTGTGTTGCAGTAACTGGCGGGTACGTTCGTCCAGCAGTTGGTAGCGATAGTCAAACAGCTGCTGATAGCGCTGTTGATAATCCTGCACAGGAATTTGCAACTGTAACGGCGCAAACAAACCACTTTCGTGCAACGGTTGTTGCAGCTGTTTGGCTAAATCAATGGCTTGTTGAGCCGACTCGGCGCCGACCAGCCAGACCACTTTGCGATTAATGGTTTGGGTCTGTTGCTGAATGGCTTTGCCGACTTCCGGACGTTGCTCGGTGGCCGGCAGCAAGGCCAGAAAGCCGGTTTCCAGCCAGTTGCGTTGGTAATGTTGCATACCAAGACCGCCGATCAGCAGCATGCCCAGCAGCCATAGCAAGGCATACAGTTTAGGGTAATAAACGTTCAAATTCGCTGAGCTGCGCAGGCGGTAATTGGTCGGGATGGTCAATGCCATCAAAGCGGATGACGGACTGATTGCCGCTGACTTCATGAATGTCCAGCTGGCGTAATTCGCTGTCGCCGCTGAGATAAATAAGGGCTATGACTTTGGCGAGCAGGGGGGCTTTGGGTCGTAATTCAATCTGCCAGCTTTGGGCTTGCAGGGTAGCGCTGAGATTAAAATCGGCTTGCAACTGCGTCCAGTCACCGCCCAACAGCGCCGGAAAAATCCGCCCAAAACTGGCAGGAATGGCTTGTTCACCCTGACTGCTCAACAAGCGGGAATTGTTAATCAGCAAAGTCGATGCCACAGGTGAGAGCGTTTTCCAGAGCACGCCGTGGTTTTGCCAGAACACAAATTCGCCTTGCGAAACCAGCGGTTTACTTAAAAATTTAAGCTGTTTTTGTTGCGAGAAATGGCCTTGTACGATTTCGGTTTGCGGCAAACGGGCACGGATTTGCGTCAATGTATCTTCGGCCAGCGCCAACTCACTCGAGACAAACAAAAGCAGACCGAGCCACCCGATCATGATTTTTCTAACCCCAGTTTTTCAAATAACACCGCCGGCGATTCAAAGCACATTTCCTGAGTTTGCATATTCACTGCGACCTGCACGCTGTAGCCTTTGGTTAAGCGCTGCTGTTGCTGGTCGGTAATCAGATAATCGATTTTCAGGCGATTCTCCCATTCCACCAAGCTGGCTGTGACGCAGATGATTTGCCCGAAACGGGCCGGTTTAACGTAACGCAAGCGTAAATCAATGATGGGCCAAAAGTAACCTGACTCGCGCATTTGCCGGTAGTTGTAATCAATGTTATCCAGCAAGGCGCAGCGGGCAATTTCCACATATTTGCAATAATGACCATGCCAGACCACTTCCATCATGTCCACATCATGGAAGGGAATCTGGATTTCGACATTGGCCTGAACCAAAGCGTTAGTCATATAGCTGCCAATGCTGCTGGCGGATCAACTCCAGGCAAACGCGCAAGTCGGCTTCCATGGCTCGATCGCTGGTTAATGCAGCAACATGTTCGCGTAAATCCGTGATGGTTTTCTGCATGTTAGTACCTAACTCAACCAAGCCGCCGCGTAATTCCACAGCCTGCACGCAAGCCAGAAGACAAGCAGCGGCGACCTGTTCGGTCAATTCAAGAATACGCAGGCAATCGCGGGCAGCGATGGTGCCCATACTGACTTTGTCCTGGTTGTGGCATTCGGTGGAGCGCGAAAACACGCTGGCTGGCATGGTCAGTTTCAAGGCTTCTGCAGTCCAGGCCGATACGGCGATTTGCACGGCTTTGAAACCGTGATTCAGCATGGCTTGTTCGGCTGGCGCACCGGATAAATTGGCCGGCAAGCCGTGGTTGAATTTAGGGTCGACTAACTGCGCCAGTTGCCGGTCCAGCAAATCGGCCAGATTGGCCACAGTGGTTTTGAGGGTGTCCATGGCCATGGCGATATGGCCACCGTAAAAATGTCCGCCATGTAGAACATGCTCGCCTTCCGCATCAATCAACGGATTATCGTTGGCGCTGTTCAGCTCGGTTTCGATCAGTTGCCGTAGCCAGGGCAAAGCATCTTCCAGTGCACCGATTACATGAGGCGCACAACGTAAGGAATAACGATCCTGCAAGCGGCTGTCATTGCGCGGCGCCTGCTCATGACATTGCAAATCGTCACGCATTCGTGCGGCTACCCGCATCTGCCCGGGATGCGGCTTCAAGGAAAACAGTTTTTCGTCAAAATGATAGGCGTTACCTTGCAACGCGATCACCGCCAGACTGCTGATGCGAGTGGTCAACTGCGATAAATACGCTGCCCGTTGCCAAGCCAAACAGGCTAGACCGGTCATCGCCGCCGTGCCGTTCATGATCGCCAGTGCTTCCTTAGGTTTAAAATGTAACGGCTTAATCTGCAAGGCTTTAAAAACGGCTGCCGCTGGCTGGCGTTTTTGTTGATACAGCACCTCGCGCTCACCTGCCAAAACCGCCGCCAGATACGACAGCGGCGTTAAATCACCGCTGGCACCGACCGAACCTTCTTGCGGTATCAACGGCAGAATATCCTGCTGCAGCAATATCATCAGGTGTTGTAGCAGTCGATAACGCACACCGGAATAACCCAGCGCCAAGCTAGTGAGTCGTGTCGCCAGAATAGCCCGCGTTTGCACCGCAGAAAAATAATCACCTAAACCGCAGCCATGAAAGCTGTAAAGATGAACCGGTAATTGCTCAACCAATGCTAACGGCACTGCAACGGTACAGGAGTCACCATAGCCCGTGGTTACACCATAGACACAGCCTTCTTCCTTTAACAACCTATCGACAAAAGACGCGCCCTTGTCGATGCGGGTGATGAATTCGGCTTGTTCACTTAACCGCGGCGTAGCTTGCTGGTGGGCCAAGGCCACAATATCTTCGATGGTCAACGCCGAGCCGTCGAACAGCACAGGTCTAGTCTGCGTCGTCAAAGCATGTCCAGCCAGAGGAATTTTGAAGCAGGCATTTATCAGCGGGCGTTTTGCAGTTTCGGGAGGTTAAATTATACATGGCTCTGATGATGCGTTGAGGGCCAATGCGGTTGGCTTTTTTCGGTGCTTATACCCGCCAAAAATCATAAAAATTAAACCATTGCAGTGGTGCCTGCAGGCAATGTTGTTGCAATTGATTAGCATAATGTTGGGCAGCTTGTTGTATGGCTGTTTCGCGTTCTTGACGTGACCAACTCAGGTTACTGCCAAAGGATTCGAAAATAATCCGGTGTTTCTCCGCGTGTTTCAGGCAAAACAGACTGTAAACCGGACATTTCAGCAAGCCGGCCAGGATGAACGGGCCTTGTGGCAGTAATGCAGCCGCACCCAGAAAGTTTACCTGGCTGACTCGTTGGCTTTGACCTACCGGCGTGCGGTCGGCAGCGATGATGACCAGTTCACCCTGCTCAATTTTTTCGGCCAGTAACATGGCGGTGGCGGCATTGATGTCGGCGACTTGCAGCAGATTTAAGCCGCTGGCAGGGTTATAGCGCTTTAATAAACGATTGAAATGCTCCGCGTGCTTGGTGTGCACCAGCACATTGATTTTAATGCTGGCATCCTGACTGGCTATGACCCGGCAGACTTCCGGGTTGCCGAGATGACAGGCCAGCAGCAAGGCGCCGCGACCGCTTTGCAAATCAGTCAATAAGGCTTCGCGACCGCTAAAGTCAATCTCTGTAAAAGATAGCGCGCCAGCCCAAGCCGCCAGTTTGTCGATGATGGCATTGGCAAAGCTGATGAAGTGTCGATAACTGCACCATAAACTGCCGGATAAACCCAGTTGCGGCGCGATGCGGTTTATTCTCCGAAGATAATCACAACTAGCCTGCCGGGCAGCACGATTACTCAGCCAGTAATACAGCACCACCGGATATAAAAACACCTGTAACAGCCAACGTCCGCACAACCGATACACAGCAAACAGTAGTTGCATACCCCAAACAAGACTCTGCTCCTGTATCTCGGACCAATGCGGCGATGGCTTCATCTAAAGTGTCTGTATAACAGTTTGGGGATACGCGGCAGCATGCCGAAAAACAGCCGGGCATGGGTTTTGGAAATCTGCAGATTATCCCGCCACATATCAAAATGCGACACCCCATCCAACGGGTAACTGACCTGGGTAGGGTGATTGATGGCGGGTGTACCCAGCCAGTACAACCGCACCACAATATCGATGTCAAAAGCCATGCCCTTCGCCAACGCACTGGATTTAAGCAATTCAACAACGGCAGTCAGCGGATATACACGCAAGCCGCACATGCCATCGGCGATAGCAAACGACAAGGTATTGATGTAAATCCATAGATTAGTGAATTGCCGACCATACACCCGACTTTTCGGTGCATCGGCTGCGTACTGCGGCTTACCTAGTATCATCGCAGCTGGCTGGTTTTGGCTGCGTTGCAGCATGCGCGGAATATCAGCCACATCATGCTGACCATCGGCATCGATTTGGATCGCGTGGCTATAGCCTAAAGCAATCGCTTGTTTAAAACCATCAATCACTGCTGCACCCTTGCCGCCATTTTGCGGCCTTTCAATCAGCGTTAGCCACGCGGCATGTTGCTGGGTGCAATCCCGTAACACCTTGCTGCATGGCACAGAACTGCCATCGTTGATCAGAAGGCACGGCAAGCCCAAGGGCTGCAGTTTGGCCAGCAAAAGCGGGATGGCGGCTTGGTGGTTGTAGAACGGAATAATCAAGCAGCTTTTCATACCGAGACACCATACACCAGTCGCCCGGAGCTATAGCTGTATTCATGGGCTTTAAACTGAAAATGCAGCTTGCCGCTGTCGGCTTTCCAGGTTAGTTGCAAGGTTAATTCGCAGTCCGGCAGGATAGGCTTGATAAATTTAATGACTTCCATCCGGCAAAAGGGCTGATCAATCGGGAACAGAATTTTAGCGAAATGTTCAGCCCAACCGATTTGTACCACGCCCGGCAATATCGGGTACTGCGGAAAATGATCCGGAAAATACGCCAGACTGGCCGGCACCTTCAGCTCTAACTCTGCCCGGTTATCGAGCAAATCTACCGATTGCAACTGTGGCAGTTTATCGCCGGCTGGCGCTAGTAATTGGCGCAGCAGGCCATTGTCGAGTTTGCCTTGAGGCGTGAGCGGTAACTGCGATAAAAACAGCCATTTGCGGGGCAGCAATACTGCCTCAAACCAATTGGCCAGCTCGGCTCGCAGCAACTTGATGATGCCTGAACGACCTTCACTGTGCAGGCAGTGTTTGCCTTCCTCTGACAATACGGCGGAGATGGCGACGGTATCGCGATGATGATTTATAACGAGTGCAGCGGCTTCATACAGCCAGTCGGTATCGGTTAGGCGGCGCTCCAATTCGCATAACGACAGCCGCTTTTCCTCGATTTTAACGGTACGGTCACGGCGGCCGAGCAATAAAAATTGGCCGTTGGCTTGTAAGCTCAAACAATCGTCCAGTTCAAAATCAGGTTGGTCGGGCAGATACGGCGAATCCAGATACCAGCTGTCGCCCCGCTTACTCAGCTGCATGCCGGGAAACAGCGTCCAGTTTTGTGCCGGATACTGCCGCCAGCCGATACCGCCGGTTTCGCTGCTGCCGTAGATCTCTATCACCGCTTGCCTACCCTGCTCAGCAAGTTGCGTCGCGGCAGCCGCTGGTAAAACGCCGCCGGAACTAAAAATAAGCGATAAGTTCGCCAGCTCATCCCAAGGCGAATCGTCATCCAGACGTTTCAAATGTGCTGGGCTGGCGATCCAGCAGGCGTGAGATGCTTGCTTGACCAAAACCTCCGGCGATAACGCCGCCTCGCTGTGAAAACTGCGTCCTGCCGCCAACGGCCACAGCACCCGAAATAGCAAACCATAAATGTGTTGCTGGCTGACCGTGCCTAGCACAGTGCTGTCGCCAAGCTGCATGCCCCAGCACTGCTCCAAAGTGTTGATTTCCGTTTGTAACTGCTGCAAGGTTTTGGGTACGGCTTTGGCTGCACCGGTGGAACCGGAGGTAAAAATCACCAGCTCGGTTTGCTGTGGATGCAATGGGCTAAATGTCGCTGCAGCTGTCGCATATTCTGTAAGCACATTATCGCTATGCGTTTGCCAATCACCTAATAGACGGCATTGATTTTGGGTCAATTGGGCTGCAGTACCGGCAGCGTTGTTGGCCGGTAGCCAGACTTTTTTGCCAGCGTGCCAGGCGGCAAACAGCAGCACCGCAAACGGGTAGGCATCGTGGCAATATAACGCTACCTTGGTTTCCGGTTCAGCAGCCAGACAGTCGCGCCAATGTGCTACCGCCTGTTGAAATTGCGCCGCGTTGATGTCGAAACCACGATGCCTGACAACAATTTGATCAGCATCAGCAAATGGAAGTAAATGGGCAAGTTCGCACACCTTAACCATCCTGCTTTTGGGTGCGGCGGCGGATCAGAAATTCACCGGCAAACAACAAGCCCATCAAAACATAGGCAATCAGGCCGTTATACAAACTCCACCATTCAATACTGCTCCACAGCGCGGTGACCAGTGCGATGCTGCCATTAATAATAAAAAAGCCGCACCAAACTTGAGTCACCCGGCGGGTATAACGAATGCCTTGCGGCGTTAAGTCTGGTTGCTGCAAACGCGCCAGTCTTTCTACCACGCTGGGCGGATAAAACAGACTGCCGGCAAAAATCAGCAGCATTACAGCATTCACCAGCACCGGATAAAAACGTAGCGACAAAAAGTCATTACGCCAGACTGCAAACCCGGTAAACAAAAGCCCACATACCAGCACTGGCCGTGCCCACGACTGCCCGGAAAGCAATAACTTGATCGCCAAAACCCCTGCCAGTAATGCTGCAATCGACCACGGTTGCAAGTATTGAAGACCAAAGTAAACCGCTGCCGGATACAGTAACGTTAGGATGCCCAGAAGTGGGTTTAGGAGGCGATGCATGGTGTATGGAGGTTTGAGATTCAGACGGGTTGTATATTAAAAATCGTATTATTTTACAGCTCATCACTTGGCAATAAGTTACGATCTTCCGTCCATGCGTTGCCAGCTGGATAAAGCTCTATTGGTGTCAGGACTGGGAGTCCCTACACCAGGAACGCTTGATTGTCTTGGATGCGCAATCAAAAATGTAGATGAACTCAAATTGGCAATTATTTTTTAATTCACATAAAAATGTATCGAGCTCGGCAAGCCAGACGTCATCCGGATACATTGGATTGGTCTCAATGTATGCCAGCAATGAAATCGGATAGCTTGTCTTATAGTTCTTTTCAAGCTTTTTTCGAATCAAATCTATGGTCGGATCACCAACCCAAACAAGGGATTGAATGTCGAATAGTGGACCAACCAGGTTACTCCGGCTAATGTTTAGATATTTGATTAGGTTCTGAACTGACTCTCCTTCAAGAGACACTTCTCCAGAAGCCTCTTCGGGTAACCTCAATAAAAAATCGAATACTTGTTCTAGCGACTGTTGTCGACGGCGACGAGTTAGGGAATCCTCGAACTCAATATGAATATCTGCGTTGGCGTACTTCTTAATGAACTGCGTTTGAGAAGGTTCTTGCATTGCATTAAGGTATACATAACAGTCACTCTTTGTAGTAAGTTGACTCTGAGTTAAGCTGGAGTAGTCTTGATCTAGAATTTCAACTAGCTCAAACGCACGATTAGAACCATCAGATTGCGTTAACAAAACATCTGGCTCCGGTGGGCTTTTACTCTCAACTCGGTCCCCAGAAGAAAGTAGATCTGATGATTCAGCGAAAAGTTGAAAGATCAAGCGCTCACGTTCTTCTTTCGTCATCATGAAATAACTCTTAACTGCGGTCCACTTAGCTTCTTTCTGGCCGAACTAGCCATTTAAATCAATCCTGCATCAACCGAACAATCGCCTCAACCACATCGCCAATGCTGCGGGCGGTTTTAAAATCCTCCGGCTTGACCATTTTGCCGGTGACTTGTTTCAGGCGCACGATCATGTCGACCGCGTCGATGCTGTCGAAATCCAGGTCTTCATACAGACGGGCTTCCAGGGTGATGGTGGCTGGGTCCATTTCGAACATGTCGACCATGATCTCTTGAATGGCTGCCAAAATGTCTTCGCGATTGTTCATAACTCTCTCAAGGGCGCGCGGATTCTATGAATTGTGCCAAGGATGCCACGGAGGCGAAGATGCTGACCACATCGTGTTGTTCGCTATCGATTTTAACCTGATAGGTTTTGCGTATGGCCAAACCTAGTTCCAGGGCATCGATGGAATCCAGCCCCAAGCCTGCGTTGAACAGTGGCGCGTGGCTGTCTATATCCTCAACGCCGATATCTTCCAGTGCCAGCGTGTCGATAATCAAGCGTTTTAATTCAGTTTCCATGTTGCTCATAGCGTTCTCGCTGTTGGGTAAAGTAATCCTGTAAATGTTGATTGAAGCGGCGCACGGCAATCGAACGCGGTTGCAGGTTTTGATAGGGCGTCAGTGGAATATCGTTGCCGACCCGCATTTGTAGATGAAACCGCCGCGAGGGGATTTGATACCAGCTCAGTTGTTTGGTCAGTGTGCTGGGCTGGCACGTTAACGTTACCGGGGTGACGATACAGCCGGCCTGCAAGGCAATTGCCGCAGCACCGCGTTGAAAATGATAGGGCTGGCCGGACACGGAGCGAGTGCCTTCCGGAAAAATAATCATGCTGCCGCCACTTTTCAGCCAGTCGGCGCATTCATTGATCATGGTTTCCGAGTCTGCATTACTGATGTAACCGGCATTTAAAATCGAGCCGCGCATGGCCGGATTGTGCAACAGGCTGGCTTTGACGATGCAGCTGGCGTGTTTGATGCGGCTGAGTAGAAAGACAACGTCCACCAGTGTCGGGTGATTGGCAATGATCAATTGGCCGGGGCGGTTGAGTTTTTCCAGGCCTTTGATGTCATAAGTCAGCACCCCCAAGCGATGCATCAGACCAATAAACAGGTAAAAACTCAGATGCACCATGTATTGGGCGCGCAGGGCTTTTTTGTGTGGTTTGCCAGGCACTATAGCCAGCACTGGAAAAATCGCCAGCCACAATATCACCCCGCCGATACCAAAACTGGCAAAGCTGATGGCGGTGGCCAGCAAGCGCCAGCCATAATTGATGAGGTGTTTTAGCGTTTTTGCCATTGCCAGTTGCAGCCCTGATCACCCAAGCACAATACAGATTGCTGGCTGTTCAGGAACTTAATTAAGGCCGACAATTGTAACGGTTGCTCGCCATCGTGACGAGTGTTTTGGCTCAAGCCAAAGCTGAGTCTTATACCTTCACCGACTAAAGCCAGTTTCAAAGCCAGCACGCAAGAACCTGTCAGACTCATATTGAATGGAGCGCTGGGGAAAAAATCCGGCAGCGCTTCGTCATAAAACACTAACAGCACTTCCGGCTGACCTTCCTGCAAAATACCCAAAGCTTCAATAAATCCTGCCCCCAAACCGGCAGCGGCTGGTGCAAGAGCGGTAATTTCAGCGTGATTGCCATAAGCCATCGAATACAGTCCGGCAATCGCGTTGTGCACCGATAAACTAAAGGCTGTGGGTGACAGCTCTTCGCCGGCTTGCAGGGTTTCCAGCATCTCCAGGCATTTGCCGATTTCACCATGAGACGAGGAAAACACGGTGGGCAGGTGTTCGGCGGGATGGATACATTCGCCAATGCAATGCAGCACCGCTCTCGCCAAAGGACTCAAGCGGCGTTGTAAGGTTTTTGCTACTGCAGGCGTGGAGGGCTTTTGATCCATCTCTGGTGTCCAGGCCGACCAGCATTGAATTATGCAAGACAAGCCGACCGGCTTAGACCCTATCAAGTCCATTAGTAATACAGGTTATTCCTGCTTGTCGTTGATCAGGTCGTAAGTAATATTGGGGTTCAAACCCATAGGCCAATAAATCAGCGAGAACGGTGGCCAGAAAATGGACACGACCCGGAATTTGGCTCTTAATTTGCCTTCTTTTAGTACCTTGCCGTCTTTTTCCAGTTTATAAGGTACGCCACCCCCTGGCGGCACGCCGGCAGCAGTCCAGAAAAAGGGTTTGGTGGTGACTTCGCCAGATGGAGAAATAGTTTCGGGGGTGGCGCGTTTATACAGATATAACTGCGAGCCTTCGGGTACTTTGAAATGGCCTGTGGTGGTACAGCCAGTGATAAAGATCATCGCGGCGAGGAAACAATAGATTTTTTTCATAGCGTTTCTCCTGGGTGGGTAAGCCTTTGTCGGCTCTGTATCGGGCGATTCAGTTCCAGCGTTTAAATATCAAAGAGGTATTGATGCCGCCAAAAGCAAAGTTATTGCTCATCACATACTGGCAATCCAGCGTGCGGGGAGTGGATTGAATATACTCCAGATCGGCACAAGCCGGGTCGAGATGTTGTAGATTGACTGTCGGATGAAACCAGCCTTCACGCATTTGCATGATTGCCACCCAAGCTTCCAATGAGCCGCAGGCTCCCAAGGTATGGCCGGTATAGCTTTTTAAAGAACTGATCGGTTTGTGACTGCCGAATACCGCATGGGTGGCATGGCTTTCGGCAATGTCACCGTGTTCGGTGGCGGTGCCGTGGGCACTGATATAACCAATGGCGTCCGGTTGTAGATGTGCATCCTGCAAAGCCAGTCGCATGGCAAGCTGCATGCTGTTGGCATCCGGCTGGGTGACATGCAAGCCATCCGAATTGGTGCCAAATCCCACCACTTCTGCATAAATTCTGGCTCCACGTGCTTGTGCATATGTCAGCTCTTCCAAAATAAACGTGCCAGCACCTTCGCCAATGACTAAGCCGTCGCGGTCGCGGTCGAATGGTCGTGGCGATTGATCCGGCGCATCGTTGCGCAAACTGGTGGCAAACAAGGTATCGAATACCGCCGCTTCCGAGGCCGATAATTCGTCGGCACCCCCAGCCAACATCAGTTGCTGACGGCCATATTTGATGGCTTCGTAAGCATAGCCAATGCCCTGACTGCCGGAGGTACAGGCGCTGGACGTGGTATACACCCGACCATTGATGCCAAAAAACAAACCGATATTTACCGGCGCGGTATGGCTCATCATGCGGATGTAGGAGGTAGCATTCAGGCCATCGACCGCATGATTTATTAGCATGTTGCCGAATTCGGCGATGGCTTCCAGGCTGCCGGCACAACTGCCGTAAGCGATACCCATGTTGCCACTGCTCAGACACGGATCGTTCAATAAGCCCGCATCAACTAGTGCCAGTTCGCTGGCATAGGTTGCCAACAAAGCCACCCGGCCCATGCTGCGGGTCTGCTTGCGGGAATAATGTGCGGGTTTCTCAAAATCCACCGGCGCTGCCAAGCGGGTATTCAAGCCTTGGTATTTATCCCAGTCATGCATGGTGCGGATGCCGGTTTGCTGGTTTTGCAAGTTTGCGGCGATGCTGGGCCAGTCATTGCCAATCGGCGACAAACCGGCCATGCCAGTGACGACCACACGTTTCAACACAGGCCTCCATTGACGGCAATCACTTGGCGGGTGATGTAAGCTGCCGATTCGGACAGCAAAAACGCCACGGTAGCCGCTACTTCTTCAGGTTTGCCAACTCGGCGAGCCGGAATCATGCGTTTGATTTCATCCATCGGTAGTTCATGCGTCATATCGGTGTCGATGAGGCCGGGCGCTACGCAATTGACGGTAATATCGCGTTTGGCCAGTTCCAGTGCCAGGGCTTTGCTGGCACCGATGATGCCGGCTTTGGCGGCGCTGTAATTAACCTGTCCGCGATTGCCCATGATGCCGGATACCGACGACAAGGTCACGATGCGGCCCGGTTGGCGGCGTCTGACCATGGGCATGACGATGGGTTGCAGCACGTTGTAAAAGCTGTCCAGGTTGGTGTGAATCACGCTATCCCATTCCTCACCACTTAAAGCCGGGAAGGCATTATCGGCGGTGATGCCGGCATTGCAGACCACGCCATAATAGGCGCCGTGTTGCTCTATATCGGCATTCAGAGCATCGGCGCACTGCGCACGATTGCTCACATCAAATTGCAATACTCGGGTGCTGGGACCGATTGCTGTGGCTACGGCTTGGGCTTGATCTAGCTGGCTGCGGCAATGCAGCACCAAATCGTAACCTTGGCCGGCCAGATACAAGGCGATAGCTTTGCCGATGCCGCGACTGGAGCCGGTAACTAAAACTGTTTTATTCATGCTGAACCCTGTGGGTTAAAGACTCGGGAGGTTGATAGACATTCAGGGTAGCGGATATGGCAACATTGTCACCGCAGATGCGACATTCGAAAACACCTAATTGCCCATCCTGCAGGATTTTTTCTGCAGATACGCTTAACGTGCTGCCGACCGGAAAGCTGTCAACGTTGCTGTCGTAGCGGCGAGTGCCGAGCAAAAATCCCAGTTGTATCGGTAGACCGGCTTGTTTAGCTTGGATGCCAACATAAGCACCAATCGCTTGCGCCATGTACTCAATGCCTGTCCAGGCGGGTACCGATTCGGCGTTGCCTAGCAGTAAGCCATCGCCGCGCACGACCAGTTGCGCGGTTAAGCGGGTTTCATCGACAAATGTGACGCTATCCAGCAAAACCATCTGGCCGGTATGCGGTAACAGGTCGGCCATGACAAAATCATTGCTGATCATGCCTGCCCTACCAACAAGGAAACATTGCTGCCGCCAAAGGCAAACGAATTGCTTTGGCACACTTTGATGGGTCTGCCCAGGGTTTCACCGACGTGTAGCCAATGAAGCTGGGGCAATGCCGGGTCGATTTGATCATCGTTGATATTGGCGATCAACTGCCCATGCGGGTCGTTACTGGTCAGCAACAGCCAGCATAAGCCCAGTTCCAACGCAGCCGCTGCGCCCAAGGTGTGGCCGGTCATGCCTTTGCTGGAACTGACAGGTGTGTTTTCGCCAAATAGCTGAAAAGACGCCCGACTTTCCATGGCGTCGTTGAGCAAGGTGGCTGTGCCGTGTAAATTCACATAATCCACTTGATTGGGTGTAATAACCGCCTGTTGCTGAGCGTATTGCATGGCTTGCATCACCGCCTTGCCTGACGGATCGGGGGCAGAAAAATGATGAGCATCGCTGGTCGCCGCCGCGCCGCGCAATACTACCGGGCCGGGTTGACGGCTCATCACAAACAGCGCCGCCGCTTCCCCGATATTGATACCGTCCCGCTGCTGGCCAAAGGGTTTGCATAAACTGCGACTCACAGATTCCAGTGCTGTAAAGCCGTTGACCGTCAAACTGCACAGACTGTCCGCGCCGCCGACTATCACCGCATCGCATAGCTTTAATGCAAGCAAGCGCCGGGCGGACAGAAAGGCTTTGCCGCTGGAAGAACAGGCTGTGGAAACGGTATGGCAAGGCCCGCCAATCCCCAGATAACGCGCCAAAAAATCCACACCCGCCCCCATTTGCTGCTGCTTGTAGTGATAAGTGGCGGGTGTTTGGCCGGTTTGTGCTTTGGCTGCCAACGCCCGCTCAGTGTTGCGAATGCCGGAAGTGCTGGTGCCCAGTACCATGCCGATTCTGTGCGCACCAAACTGATTGCGCATGCTTTCAATAGTCGGCATGATTTGCGTGATGGCTGCCATGAGCAGTTGGTTGTTACGGCAATCATAAAGCTGCCAGTGTTGCGGAAGAGCTGGCAGCATTTGATTGATGCGGCCCAAAAACAACTCGCGGCCGGGCGTGAATTCATCACTGGCCTGCAAGCCGGCGCGACTACCGCTTAAAACTGCCTGCAAAACGTTTTGTTTACCGGTACCGCTGGCGCACAAAATGCCGAGATCATTCAGGTAAAACGTCATAACTCAGGGTGGTGATATACAAACGGTAGTTGTAGATGTAATTAATCAATACGACGGTTTTTGGCCAAGGCGTTTCAGTTGATAGATACTGCACGTCAGCCTGTTTTTCATTGCCATGAAACAGGCTGCGACCGTTGGTGCGGGTTTCAAAATGCCAGCCTATCGGCAAGTTGGGTTCAAGTTCGGACAGTGGCCAGTAGATCAATTGCAAATCGCTGATGAATAATTGCGGCTGCAGATTGTCCGGCATCAACGGACTTTTATCCAGCCTCAGTTGCTGACCGTCATAATCCAGATTAAACAAGCTCATGCCATCCGGACTTAAACCGGCCATGGCGATATGCCGGCTATCCAGTTCCAATGCGCAAAGAAAAGTCTCACGGCGTCCGTCCCATTCGGATTGAATCTGTTGCATCACCTGTCGAGCCGGTCCTGAAGGTGCAGCCAGATGCAAGTCTTTGACGGTAGGCGACTCGGGTGTTGAGTGCAAGTTTGCACAGGCCGAGATAAGACTCAACATAATCAATAAACGGGTGCTATGAATGAGTGGGTTGATCTTCAGCACAGGCAACAATGCGTTATTGATATTTGAGAAAGTCCGTTAAAGGTAAAGGCTTTGTTTCGCCAGTAAACAACATTCAGAGTTGAAAAGGTTTCCTGATTATAAAGATGCTCCAACAACGTCTTTCCGGCAGAACCTGCCCCGGTCAGGGCATGCGGGGGATTGCCGGAGCTGAAGACTGCGAAGCGAATCCAGGCCACAAGGAGATGTTCGGCGCTCGTCATCCATGGCTTCTGGATCTCGGCAATCCCTGCCGAGATGACGTTTTTTTGATTTAGCTGCATGATCTTTATCATTAGGAAAGGATTTTACCAATCCAAATAGACACCAGCATACACTGCGGCGCCGGGGTAGTTAAAGTCGGCTAAATCCGGTGTTCGCTCGTTGTTGATATTTTCTCCCCTTACATACAACTGCAATTTGGGGTTGATTTGATAGCTTAGGTTGGCGTTAAAGCGCACGGACGAATGCAGACGAATGGTGTTGAGCAAATCCTCCCATGCGGCGTCGCGGTAGTTGATGTCGACGCGCAGTTTAAGCGGCTCAAGTAGGCGCCATTCGCTCCAGAATTGGCCTTGATGTGTTGGACGAGCCACAATTTGCTTGCCGGATTGTGGATTACGCGCATCCATAAAGCCATAGCTGAGGCCGCTGCGCCAGTCATCATTCCAGCGATACTGGGTTTGAAATTCTATTCCCCAGACATCGGCCTGAGCGACATTGCTCGACCGGGTGGCGCCGGTGGCGGCATCTTTTCTTAATACAATCAATTGATCATAGCGCTGTAAATAACCGGTCAAACTGACTTCGTGGCCAGCATCGAACTGCCAGCGCCAGCCGATTTCGCCACCGGTATTTGTTTCCGGTAGTAGATTGGTATCGCCGTACAGCGGATGCAGTCGTTCATTCATCGCGGGCGCGCGGTAACCCGTGCCGGCCTTGCCCCATATCAGCATATCGGACCCTAGTCGCCGGCCCGCGCTGAGGTTAAATACCGTGTGTTCTCCAAATTGATCATCGTGATCAAAACGCACTTCCGCTGCCCCCAGCCAATCCGCCCATTCCATTTCCAAACGTGTCAACGGACTGATCAACGTGTTGGTTAACGCCTGGATGCCGACCGGGTTGTAGGGGCTGTAGCCGTGTTGTTGCTGGGCGTTGATACCCCAAATTAATCGCAATGTATCTATTGAATCGTTTTTGATGGGTATGCTGTGGGCATTTCGCCACTGACTGAGCCATAACTGGCTGGTCAAATCCAACGGAAACCGCCGGCCTCTGATATTGCCGACTACGCCCTGTTGCTGATCATGGGTAAATCCAACCCGTAACGAGCTTTCCCAGCGGTC
Organism: Methylomonas sp.; assembly: GCA_002928965.1. Lineage (GTDB taxonomy): Bacteria > Pseudomonadota > Gammaproteobacteria > Methylococcales > Methylomonadaceae > Methylomonas. Next base: position 3,940 of record PERU01000010.1, on the reverse strand, counting down.
AGATAATTGATATTTGGCGTGGGTTTGCCCTACCCAAGTTTCATGGACAATGCTACCGTTTGGATCATCCATCCAGCGGGCTGTACGATTGGCTAAGCCGGGGCCGTCATAGGCTTCGTGGGTGCGCACGAAATAAACCGAGCTATCCAGTTTGCCATTTTCAATCTCACGATCCCAACGCAGCAGAGCGTTGCTCATTTGAAAGCTATCTCGCTCAGTCGCCCCGGTTTGCGTTCCGGATTGACTGATACCTTCGAAAATATCGGCCCGTCCGGCAGCCACGCTAAAATTGCCGAGCGCATTGTGCAAGCCTCCACCAAGATTGGTGCGCAGGGTGCCGTAGCTACCGCCTTCTGTGTGTAAAAACGCCTCGCCATCCAGCATGCGGCGACTGGTTAAATCAATCGAGCCACCCAAGGTATAGCTGTTATTGCGTTCGCCTCCCAGGCCCCGATTGACGCGGGCGGTGTCAAAAAAATCCAACGGGTAGTGGCTGAGTGGGAAAAACCCGGTAAAACTGTTAAACAGCGGTACACCATCCAGATTGACCAAACCCAAGCCGCCGCTGGCGCCGCGTAAAATCAAACCGGTTGTGCTGCTGATCCCCGTCTGCGCTGTGTTCACGCCAGCCAAATTGCGTAATACCCCGCTTAAATCGGCTTTGTTGGTTGCGGCCAGATCGGCGCGGTTAAACTCGCCCGCAGCGCCAAGTTGCTCTGAAATGCTGATAGAAGACGTAGGATTCACCGTGATAGCCGGTAGTCGCGCACTATCTTCGGCTTGGCTGGCAATACTGCAGAGCATCAGCAACAGGCTGTGGGTAATGCGTCTGCAGGGCGTTTTCATGAGATTGTTATCAGGTTGAGCGGAAATTAGCGTTGATTATGAGCTGTCGGCAGCCGTATTGCGTCTAAAAAAAGGGTATCCATAGACAGTAATGGACTAAAGCTTACTCGAAAAGGAGCCTAACGAATTCACCAAGTAATATTATTTATCGAAGCAACGTCAGGCATTGTTGAGTTGTGCGATACGGACTTAAGCAGCCCACGAAGATTGATTTGAAATGACAAGAAATGGCAAATTAGCTGCCAGTCAAAATGTATGTGCGATCAGCTTGTGTAATCGCACATTTAGAAGCCAACAATCCTCCGATTAGGCTATCGCTAATCGGAGCCACGCGAGCTCGCCACTCCCTACTTCAGTAGGGTTCTCAAGTTCTCCGCAGTCCGGATAATTCGATGCTTGGCATTAGCGAATTTCAAAACGCAATGCAGCCATTGAACCAAGGAGAAATGTTTATGCAAAAACACGCATACTCAAAGATTGCTCTAGCTTTCACCACAGCATTTATTGCCCATTCGTCTGAAGCGGCATTGTTTGATCGCGGTGGCGGCCTGATCTACGACAGCGACCTTAATGTCACCTGGCTGGCCGACGCCAATTACTCGTAAACCAGCGGCTACGCTAGCGACGGCCGAATGAATTGGAACGAAGCGAACGATTGGGCTGCCGCTCTGGAATACCACGATATAGTGCGTAACGTGACCTACAGTGATTGGCGGTTGCCGATGCTCACCGATTTAGGCAGTCTAGGAGCCTGTCCGAGAATAGGAATCGTCGCGAGGGAAAGCTATTTTGAGCCAGATTTTTTGATCATTTGAGGCGAATAGTGGTGCTATTTAACGAAAATGAGCGGGAAATCTGGCCAAAAGGGCTTTTCCGTAGCAGGTTCTCTATTCTCGGACAGGCTCCTAGGCTGCAACTATGCCTATAGCGGCACCGATTGCGGCTATAACGTCGACACTGCCAGTTCCGAATTGGCCCGTCTCTTTTATGGCGCACTTGGCAATAAAGGCTTAGTCAACATCAACGGCCAACAGCAGCTCGATCATGGTTTGATCGACGACCCCAACAATCCCAACGACGAATCGTTATTCAGCAACCTCCAGGCGGATTATTACTGGTTTGGCACACCCTACGCCCAGTCGGGCAATCGTGCGTGGTCCTTTCGATTCAATACTGGCGAGCAATATTACCATTTGGCGGCCGGCAGCCTGATGCGGGCCTGGGCGGTGCGCGATGGTGATGTTGCCACAGTGCCCATGCCCGGTGCTATCTGGTTATTCGGCAGCGGCATGGTGGGGTTTTTAGCTGTCGGACGCTCCAAGTCCAGCAAAACTCGAATGGATTGAGTCATTCATTTACCCAACACTTCAGAGGAGAAATGCATATAAAAAAACAATTGATATCTGTTCTATTGGCTTCAGCACTTGTTAGCAGTGCGGCGGATGCAGGCACTACTCAAGGGGCGTAGGGTGCGGTTCGTAAACTCACCACACCCTACGCCTGCTATTGGCTGGACATCTGTCATTGGCATTCCCCGTTCTTTTGGCCGACAGCTGCAATAAGTTATCGCCTACAACGGACTTCACGTTCTAACACATCCAAGTCGACTATCTCTTATACAGCCGATAAGCCAATCCGATTAGTGTTGATGCAATCAAGCCCATAAGCAATGCATAGCCCATATGTGCATTCGACGAGCCAAATAAGGTATTTCCAACGACAGGCCATAGCTGGCAAATGGCTTGAGGTGAGTCAACACAATGCCCATCCATGTCACCTGCAACAAGAACCGCAAGCGATTGATACAAAAAAGGATAAACCGCTAACAATACTATGATCAACGGAAACAAGGCTTGAACATGATTCATGGCCCTAGCGTCTGCCGCAACCTGTTCTGGTTGATGGCCGGCTTTGTTTTTGCGTGCAACCGATTCGACTGCCCGCTGAGCATCAATCAGGCTAAGACCGTTCTTGATCCGAATTAACCGGGCTGCCTCAATTAAATTACCGCGCTCTATGGCCAATTCCGCCTCGTGGGGGATCTCAATTTTTTTTGCTTTTCTTTTCATGTTTAATCTAACCAAATAAAAACCGAGTGGATCATACTATGAATCGACAGCCCGTAGATGTGGTAAACAACGTGAACCGCATCGTTCGCGATCAGCGCGGGTCGTAAACTCACCGCCGCATATGCCTGCTTTCGGTTGGATAGTAGACCTTGGCACTTTGGTTTCGTCTGGCAGCTCTTGGCCGTCCGCATTTCCCTAATCAATAACTCGGTCAATAGGCATAAATGGCGAAAGCGTTTGCTTTGCGGTTTGGGCTGTGGTAGAAAATTTTCCGCGGAGCTTTAAAAGCTTTCGCACATATGGTTTGAACAAACAGAATGATTAAAAATGTTCAAACATTTCTAACATGAGGAGAAGTAACATGAAAAAAACTTTATTCGCAGTCGCTACATTGGCTTTAGCCGCCGCCATGCCATCCCTATCTGTTGCTGGCGAAGCGGATACTTGCAAAGGTTGCCACAATGGTTCGGTCGCACCCGCTGTTGATGCGCTGAAAAGTAAATTTAAAACAGCCGATGCGCTGGTAGCAGGTGCCAAGGCTTCAGCTAATCCTATGATGAAAGCTGTTCAAGGCGACGAAGCAAAATTGAAAGCCGCCGCAGCTGAGCTGGTGAAATAACAGCTCCAGTACGTTGGGTTGTGTGAATACAAAACACAACGCAAAAAAACCCAACGCTGCACTAGCGTTGGGTTTTCAATGAATAGTGATTTTTTTATGATCAGTGGCGTAGGCTTTAAAAAACCGGCCCAAATATGGGCACATTCAGAGCCAAAACCAAATTTGATCAATTCCAGATAGCCCCGAGTGTTTAAAAGATTGTTGCCGATCTAAGGCAATTGAGAATCAACGCAACCGAGCCATTGCCGTCATTGGGTTATAAAATCGAATATCGGTTTTAGTAATTTTTTTTGATCATTGATGATGTCAAAAAATATATTGTAGGGTGGGCAACGCTTTTCTGCCCACCTTTCAAAGGCAACAGTTTTAAATCAGCGTGGGCACAAAAAGCGTGTGCCCACCCTAC
>PERU01000009.1 GCA_002928965.1 Methylomonas sp. | reverse complement strand
TACATACGTATCGTCCCCGGCACCGCCCATCAAGGTATCGTTACCATCCAGTCCATTAATGCGGTCATTGGTATTAGTACCAGTGATGACGTCATCCGACAACGTACCCGTCAAGTCAAAGCCGCGAGCCAAGAGCTGCTCAAGGCTCAGCACGCTACCGTCGCTAAACGTAAAAGTATCGATAGAGGAACTGTTGAAGACATCGTTCGGATTGAAACCTTCTATATGCACTTCGTTACCGTTACCCAACTCCAGCGTCAGAGAACCCAGTCGCAGAGTAATATCGGCCTGCGTTATACCAGGGCCGAAGCTGATAACGTTGTTGTCTCCTGCGGCATCAACGATGGTATCGCGGCCATCATTCAAGTATATGTTATACGTGTCCTGGCCGGCGCCGCCTTCTAATAGATCGTCGCCCATACCGCCGACTATGACATCATTACCTGCTGTACCCTGCAAGATATCGTTACCGACAGTGCCTACAATCAAATTGGTAGGATTCACCATCAAAGAAAAGCTGTCGCTGACAGACTCACCGAAACGGTCCGTTGCGGTGACGAAAATAGTGTGTGAACCCAACATATCCGAGCTGGGCAGTCCGGTAAACGTGCGTGTTTCCGGATTAAAGCTTAACCAATCTCTCCAAGTGGAAGAGGACTCATAGATGAGAACATCGCCGGCATCAAGATCAATAAAGGCGTCATCAGGCACTGTGTACGAAAAGGCTACGTTGGCAAATACTTGTTGATCGGCCAAGGGATTATTCAGTATCGGGGCATGTTGAGGCGATGGACCGGCCAAAGCCAGTATTTGATCCATTGTCATTTGACTACCATCGGCAAATTCGAATAACTCCACACCGGTGTTGAACCAGCTGTAGGCATCCGGTCTCGGCATGACGAGCTTAATAACCGAATCGGTTTGCCAACCGATATTCAGGGTTTGAAATAAAGTGATGTTGCCATCGTTGAAGGGCACAAAATTCTCGCTGCCCCAGGAAAAGTTGAAATCGGACAGATTGATGCCTTCTGCGAATACCACTGTGTCGCCGAAGACATCACCGCCATAGCCTGCGCCTCCGTAACCCATGTCAGAGCTTCCATAGCCGGTGTTACTGCCGCCGTAACCCAAATCCGAACCACCATACCCTATGTCGTAAAGCAAATCCGAACCGCTATCTTCGACCTCGAAAAAATATCGGTCATTGCCCGAACCGCCCGCTAAAAGATCATTGCCTGCACCGCCGAATAACCAGTCGTCACCATCGCCACCGCTCAGCGTATCGTTGCCCAAACCGCCGTATAAATCGTCAGGATTAGCTTGGCCGGTCAGTATATCCGCATCAGCGGTTCCAAATTGGATGTTACTGAATCGGTCGACTGCAGGACGGACTGGCACGCCGGGCAATGCCAATAGTTGCCCCATGGACATTCGGCTGCCGTCAGCAAACTCGAAAAACTCGATACCGGTTTGTTCCCAATCGTTGCTCTCGACGATTTGACCGTAACTATTCATAAACGGCGTGGACATGACCACTCTGGCGACTGCATCCGATTGCCAGCGGATATCCAAGGCCTGAAATCTTCTGACGTGTGACTCATCGTAAGCACCGTAGTTATAACCGGGTAAAATCTCTTCTCCCCAGGAAAAACTTAAATCGGATAATGCAATGCCTTCGCCGAACACAATAGTGTCGTCGTAAAGCGATCCACCGTAACCCACATCGTAGACCAAGTCGGTGCCGCTATCGCCCGCCAGAAAGTAATACCGGTCCGCGCCACCTTCGCCACGCAGCATATCATTACCTCTACCACCGATGATGACATCGTTATTATAATCATCGCCCACGATCAGATCGTCGCCCAAGCCACCGTCCAGTAACGTTTGTCCAACCAAACCGCCTTGATAGCCGATCGAAAATTCGGATGAATCGGCGGAGATCCTGTCGTTACCAGCACCGCCATGCACAATACCGAAGTTGCTATAAATACGTATATCGTTATCGCTGTCGCCGCCGTTGATAATACTAATAGTCGCCTGTTTGTTGGACGCATTGAGCGCCAATGTAGTCGGTAAGCTGCCCAGATTATACAAAGTCTGCGCATAGCTGCCGGCGATGTCGTATCCAGTACCATCGGCTTCCATAATCGATACCGGGGTGGCAGTCAATGTGTTGATGGTCGTGGTGAGTTTATAGCTTGGAGTTGGGGTAAACACATACGGGTTGGCGACGCTGCTGACACCCAAGGCCGCTATTAGCGCCAATGCTTCTTCGTATGTGTATAAATAATGCCCTGTGCTTGTGGTGTACAACTGTGTGGAAACTATTTGCTGTTCACGCCAAGTTACCCGCACATTTTTTGCTGGGTTGCTGTTTGTACTTCTTACGTAGTCGATAACGGCCGCATCGCTATCATAAGACGAGACCTCGACACTGCCTATCGCCAAACCGTAGCCGTTCAAATGGTAAGCACTGCTGTCGCTCGGCATTGTGCCGCTATAGCCGTCTGCACGGGTATAGGTATTGGTTTGTTTACTGAGATTAATCTGCAGATCACTCATCCAACTGCCGTCGGCTTGTTGAAGCATGCCCGCTTCCCGGTATTAATGATTGGCTTGATCCGTTATTTTCGCCAGCAATACATCTTGCAAATGTTCCAATTCGCTGCGATTGCTCTGATAGGCCTCGTTTTCGGCCAAAACGGTCTCTAAATCCCGAGTGCCCCCACCATTGCCGGACACTTGCCAGTCGTGCGTCATGACGTAGAAATTTGTCAGCGTCATACTGTCTGCGGCGCCGGTTACGCCCAGCCGCAGATCATCGTTGATCCGCGTGCCGGTCAAGCGCGAAAGATCGAAGCCGGTGATATCGATTATCGAAGTTTCGCCCGCCACCTCGAATAGCTGATCGGCACCGCCCCCTAACCTAAACTGGTAGGTATCCGTGCCAGCTTCACCATACAGGTCGTCATCGCCGCCGTTGCCGGCTAGCACATCGGCGCCGACACCCGCCAAGATAATGTCGCGGTATTCGCTACCGATCAGCGTTTCGTTACCGGCACCGCCGGTTTGCGGCGCAATAGCCAATCCCAACAAAGTATCAGACGTGATGGTCTCACCGTCGACAAACGCAAACGTTTCCACCCGTGAGGCAACATCGTTATACCAACCGGTAATAGTGATCGCGTCCGTCAAGCCGGCTACCATGACCGACAAGTCGCCGTTAGGGCGGCGATTGAATATCACATCGCTCGACGTAATACCGACGCCAAAGCTAACTTGGTCTTGCCCACTTAAACTAATATCATCGGTTTCCACTATGGTGTCGTGACCGTCGCCCAGCCGGTAACGGTAATCGTCCGAGCCCAGGCCGCCCTCTAATACATCATCGCCTCGACCGCCCCATAAGGTATCGTCGCCGGCAAAGCCAAACAGGTTATCGGCGGTTTGGCCGCCAAGTAGGGTATCGTCATTGTGGGTACCGTATAGATTGCCGGTTCCAGTTCCGGTTCGATAGCTGAGCAAAAAGTCATCTGCAGTCAACCGCGTACCGTCGGCAAATTCGAAGCCGAAACTGTTGTAGCCTTGGGTGATGGTAGCCAGTTCGACACCTGCCAGGGTTAAGATCAGTGCGGTTTGGCCGGCCAGTGTTGAAACGCTGGCGCTCAATTGATTAGAGTCGATATAGCTAGCGAATTTGATCAGGTTTTGGCCTTGCGTGTCGGCTATTTTTGCCTCATCTACGGCCTAGGTCAGTTGATAAATATCGTCGCCACTACCGCCCAGCAGCAAATCCCGTCCGGCACCGCCGATCAAGATATCGTTGCCTTCGCCGCCATCAAGGATGTCGTTCCCATCGCCGCCTATCAACAAATCATTGCCGGCTTGGCCGTAAAGCTTATCCGCACCCAAGGCACCGCTGAGCGTGTCGTTACCGCTGCCGCCGTATAGACTGTCGGCGCCTGCACCGCCGTATAGCTTGCCGCCATTATTACCAAGCTGCAACGACACAGCTCCCGTCAGTTGCTTGCCCACCAGGGTTTCCAAATCCATTTCGCTGCCGCCGGCAAATACCAGAGTGACGTCCATATACAGCGCATTGGACAAGGTAATGGTTTCACCGTTATCCAGAGTAATAGCCAAGTCGAGACCGTTTTGATCGACCTTGGACAGCGCGTTGTCAGCCGCCAAGCCAGTGGCTTGACTCAGATGGATGACGCTATGGCCCAAGATGTCATTGATGGTGTCCTCAGCGGTTACATCCAGATAAACATCGTCGCCTCCACCGCCCTGTAAAATGTCCGCCCCGGCACCGCCCAACAGTGTATCGTTGCCTTCGCCGCCATCGAGAATATCGTTGCCGTCCCCGCCATCCAGATAATCCATACCGGCCCCGCCGCTGAGTTGATCATCGTCCGCACCACCTCGCATAATGTCATCCCCCGCTTCCCCAAACAAATAATCGATGCCTGGACCACCCAGTAAAATATCGTTCTTACCGCCCCCGAACAGGGTATCTTTGCCGTCGCCGCCGTCCAGATAATCTTCACCTTCGTCTGCTGCAAGGGTGCCGTTGTGATCGCCATACAATTCGTCGTCGCCGAGTCCGCCGAACAGGTTATCGTTGCCGCCACCGCCCCAAAGTTTATCGTTGCCCGTACCACCATCCAGATAATCGTCGCCGTCTTCCAATGGACTAGACACGCCGGCATTGCCATACAATTCGTCGTTGCCTTCGCCTCCCAACAGCATATCGCTGTCTTCGCCGCCGAACATGACGTCATTACCGATGCCGCCATCCAGCATGTCGTTACCGCGGTTACCGAATAACCAATCGTTACCCGCGCCGCCGTAGAGCATATCGGCGCCACCTAAGGGAATGTCATCGGCAGTGTTATTGATGTAAGTGAGGGTATGGGTCGTGACGTTATTGCTGGTGGCGGTTGAGCGGGATACGTTCCAATCCAGGCGGGCACTACCGGTGCGGTCGCCGAACAGGTTGTCGTCGCCACCGCCGCCTATCAGCAGATCCGCACCGCTACCGCCCAATAGCATATCGTTGCCGCCTTCGCCCAGCATAGTGTCGTCGTCTGCACCGCCGTACAGCCAGTCGCCGCGCAAGCCGGTGGCGATTTGGGTATCGGCTTGCGCCAAAGCGACTGCCACGCTGATTTCCGCTTCGGCGTACAACAGGTCGTTGCCGCTTCCGCCATTTAAGATGTCGCTGCCGGCGCCGCCTTCCAATACATCACTACCTCCGCGAATGGCATCCAGGATGTCGTCGCCACCAAAGCCCTGTAGCTTGTCGTTGTCGTTGCTGTCGTACAACGTATCCTGGCGGTCGGGATCGGGTTGTTTGGGATCGGTGATGAGATTGCCCAACGCGTCGTAGCCGAGTTGGATGCCGGCGGTGGTGGGGGCTTGGTCCAGAGGTTTGAGGTCGCCGGTTAAAGTAAGATCGATGGGGGGCTCGACTGGGGTTGCATTGCCTAGCGTGATACCCAGTTCATCGGTATGCCAGTTTTTCACGATCAGTGTGTTATCGGCGGTCGCAATCAGCAAATCCTGCGTGCCGTCGGCTTGGGTCACTAGGTTGTAGCCGATGTAGCGCTGGCGATCCTGCCAAATGTTGCCGGCTTGTATCCATTGATTGGCTGTGACGCCGGTCTGGCCTTGGATTTGAATACCGTCCAGGGTGATTTTGCCCAGGCCGTCGGTGTCTAAAATGGTATCCATGCCGTCGCCGGTATTGATAACATAGACATCGTCACCAGCGCCGCCTTCCATGTAGTCGTTGCCGCAGTTACCGATGAGGGTGTCGTTGCCGCCTGCGCCGTATAGGTGATCGTTACCGATACCGCCTTCCAAAGCGTCGGCCCCTACACCGCCAAATCGATATTTATCGGTTCCGACAGGCAAACCGATTTGGGTATCCGTAGTGATATCATCATAATAGCGGGTGCTCATAAACAAGTTGGGAACCAAAGAAACCGACGTCTCGGCAACCAGCACCACAAAGCGCGCCCGGTCGATCAGCCATTGCTCGGTTATGCTGCCCTGTCCGGTAGCTGGATCGTACATATCCAGCGAACCGTCTTGGTTGTATTGGTCGTAGCTTATATCCGTAATCGCGAACGGATTTAATTCCTTCAGCGCGTAACGCCAAGCGATGTTTGTTTTAGCTTGCTCGACGATTTCAGGGTAATTGAATGCAGGAATAAAGGTTAGATCGTTGCCATTGAGACCAGGCGCCAACGCAACATCAGCCAGGTCGCCAAATAGAAGGTTACTGAGACTGTCGATAATATCGCGGCGGCCGTTTTCGTCCTTATCTTTCAGGAGTTCGTACAAACCAGTAGCGCCGTCACCACTGAAGAAGCCACCCACTAACGAGCCACCAATAACTATCGCTGCGACAATAGGGGCCGAGAGTGCCACGCCAGCCGCCGCCAATGCGGCAACTGCGAAACCACCTATCGCTGTTCCCAATGCTTCGCCAACGGCTGAACCGGTTTCATACACCGCCCATTGAGTCATGATTTCTTTGGCTTGTTCTGTATCGCCTGCTTCAGCAGCGGACGCTGCTTCGCTCGCAGCTAACGAGAATCCTAGGAGTCCACCAATTAGCCCTAATTTGTTAAGAGCCTTGCTGCCTGTGCTTATATCCACCGGTGAATCTGCTAGCATGATTTTGGATAAGTTCTTCAACTCTGTTTGACGAGCTGATTCTAGATCCTTTATGTAAGCGTCGAATAAGTTATGAGCACGTGGGTTTTCAAGCAAATATTTCTGTAGATCCGTAACCTTATATAAGAAATCATCTGATCCGCTTAGTGAAACGCCGTCAAACTTCAGTCCGCTATAGGCTATATCCATCAGCGACGCTGTTTTTACTCGAGCAAATATCTCGTCGATACTCTTACCCGCGAATTCACTTTTGGAAATGCCTTCGATGGAGGTAACTTGGGGGTTTTCTAGTAAGGCTTTGAGTTCGGTTTGAGCGAAGATACGGTTTCCGAGGGCTTCGGGGGCAATGACCCGGACATAACCGGAAGCGTTTTCGGCAAAGCGCCGCGATGCGTCGTCCCATAATGAATTAGGTATTCGTTCACCGTTTACATATTCGCCGTTGAATAGCGCGTCGAAAATCTGTTGAGTTGACTCACTTTCTGGACCTAATGCCGCTTGTAATGCATCACCAAAGTCACGTGAACTTAAAAGCTCATAGACTTCCGTCTGGTTAATAGTAAGCACTTTGCCTGGCGGATTGTTTGCCACAAGACCACCAACAATGGCGTCTGTATGCACCCCAGTTGGTTTCCCGTCAATGGTGTTGCTGTAAAGAACAGTAATAGCATCATCGGCTGCGTTTGGCACAGCAACAGATAGTTGGTTAATCTGGTTTCTGAGCTCGGAAGCCAATGAGGCAACTTGTTCAGAAGTCAGCGCAGTGTTACTGCTTTCACGGTCAGTCAAGAAATCGATTATGGATTGTACGGTAGCAGTCATAATTAAATCCCTATAAATTCAACGTCAACAGATATAAATCGTTTGCCATTGAAAAACTCACCTATTGCACCAAAAGCATCCCTAATCAATTGCAGAACCTCGTCTTTTTGGGTTTGCAAAGCTTCTGGCAAAGTTAACTTATGCACACGCCATGACATCACAGCACCTTGCTCCTTAAACGTTTTCGGCAACGGGTCAGCTGCAATATGAATTAACTCGTTATTCCAGCTTAATGTGTAATAGTCAGTTATTTGCGTACCTTCATACGCCCCCCCTTCTGCTCGATTAAGTACGATAAATGCGTCCCGATCATGGTCAACAGCCCACCGTGTAGAAAGTTTCAGGTTAAAGCCAATCTGGTCTGCATCAGGTCTGGCAAGTTCTTCTTGGGGAATTTTCTCAACTACAAACGACATACGTTCTGTCTCCTGTTTGTTTGGCTTTATGGTTGTTGTTAAGAAATAACTTGGGCAGAGTAAAATTAAACTTGAAACTCGTCATTAATGGCCTATCGATGAACCCATTTCGAATGAATCCCAATCTCGCCGGCCATCCATTTTTTATCTTTGCATCGCATGAGGGCGTATTGGACAAACTTCGTTCGCCCGGTTTTATCAACACCAAAGTATCTTCATTCTCGAATTTGGTTTTTCTGATTGTCATTCACTGTCCTTATACGGTTTTGTTTGCCAGCCGGATAGTTGCTTTGGGCATCCGGTCATCCCTGTCGATTAACTGGGTTCTAGCAGTATAAATCAGGTGAAATCGGGCGTGATTCTGCCTTACGATTTTTCCGCTGTCCAAAATTTTTTGACGTTCCTTGTGTTTTTTACGATTTTATAGGGTCGAGGCGCGAATTATTCTGGTTGCCGGTTGTCTATCCGGGTAGCACTATGACTGATGATTACGGCGCTTCGGTTAGCGCGCTTGCTTTATTCTCCGGCAATAGCGCTTCTATCACCCGCACTGCCTGATTCAAGGCCGTAGGGCGTAATAACCAACGGACATTGCGCCGCATTTCTGTTTCTTTCGCACTATTCAAACTCATATAAAACTCCGTCATTAAAGTCTAATTTAAAGGATAGACGCTCGATCAACCTATAAAAAGAAGGCCACATTCCCCAATCGTGTTCAATTTTCAATTAAAGTCCTATCGTAGTTTCTATGTGATTTCACGCAAAACATATAAGGCATTTACCACACTTTTACACTTACATCATTTCTAAGGGGCTAGATTGAATACTTATGAGTTTATTGATATTAGTTGCAGCAAATCCCATACCTAAACCAAGTAAGCACAGCAACCATTTAACTTGCGGTGTTAAACGCTCTTCGCTCAACGGAATTACCACCCTCTATTTGTCCCTCGATTTTGTAAACCCATCCTGTTTATTTTTAGCAATTTTATTCATTTGAAATGGGTGCGAATAAGTTTGCCGACCGACTACATTAACCATGAAACTACAGATAACTACATCGCTTCCGTTTGCTCGCTTGCTTTATTCTCCGGCAATAGCGCTTCTATCACCCGCACTGCCTGATTCAACGCTTGCTCAGGATTAAAACCGGCATGACGATTGGCAAATGCCTTGGCTTGTCGCCGGTATGCGGGTGTGTTTAGTGCCCGTTCCAGCAGTTCTCTAAATTGTGTTTCGCTGCGGACTTGTTTGGCAGCTATTCCGGCGCCTATTGTTTCGACACAGCGGCTCATCAAGTATTGCTCGACGTTTTGCGGCACCAATAGCAACGGCACCCCGGCCAGCAGGCTCGTATTTACCGTGCCGGCACCAGCATAAGACACGGCCAAATCGGCCGTTTGCAGCAGTTTGTTGTCCAGGGCTATGGGGTGTAAATGGAGGCGAAAACGTTCGGAAGCCAGTGCTTCGGCTTGGCCGCGGCGGATGTCCGGCGCGGCAATGATGACTTCCGCCTTTAGTTTGGATAAGGCCTGCAACAAGAGTTCGAAGCCCGGCACACTGGGCCTTAGGTACGCGAAAATATGCGGTTGATCCGGCTCTTGCCAGTTTTCCTGTTGTCCGGTGAGGACGGCAGATAGAGGGCCGGCGTAGTTTTCGCCGTCGCGCATGCCGTAGTGGTCCAGTTCTGTAAAGCAGACCAGCAAGGTGCTGGCGTAGTGAAATAATTCGCTTACACGATGCAGTTTCGGTCTGCCGAAAGCTGCGGTTAAGGCATTCAGACGCTCCAACACTCGGTCCTCAGCCTGTTGCAAGCGGTCTAGCCTGATATTGTCCCACGGGCGGATCGGTGGCAGCGGCGAGCGGTCCGGCGGTATTTCAAAGCCGGTGCCAATTGCTGCCGCCGGCAATTCCGCCAAATAGGCAGCGAACAATGCGGTTGGGGCATGATCAATGACGACACAGTCAGCACGCAGTAAACGTATCAGGCTTAGCCAACTGCGGACCATGCCGCATAAGGTGGACGGGGCGGCATATCCCGAGGCCAACAGGATTTCGGCGTAATTAGCCGGCGGCTGAGAAGGACGTCGGTTTGTGGTATCGAAGGGTGCCTGGGTGTAAGCGAAGCCATGGGGCTCCAATAGCCGAGCGGCTACTGCCGTATCGCGCACCGCGAAAAACACCGCGTGGCCTTGTTTGCGTAGTCTGTCGGCAATCGGTAATTGGCGAGTCAGATGGCCGTATTTGGCACCCAATTCCCAAGCAAACAGGATTCGACTCATTTCAATAGCGCTTTAGTCGGCATAGACGTTGATTTACTCGCTAACGAAATTGTCAAGTATTTGATAGAAAGCGAGACCTTGCAAAGATTCTGTAATGCCGGATCGCTGCTGAACGTGTCGGAACATAGGGTAAGCCATCGCGCACCTTGACTTCCAGCGTCCGCTTTATCGCGTCACTGAGCTGTAAATAGGGACTGATCAACACCAATCGGCGGCTGGCATTACGGATCAAATCTTCTATGGCATTAGTAATGCCGTGGTTCTTCAAAAAACGCGCCACGATTTATCCTTGTTTCTTAAACGGAATCACCTGCCCGCCTGCCTTCAAACCGTCCAGATAACCCGCCCAGGCTTGCATCATGCGGCGGCGTTCATCGAGATATTGGGCGCGGTTATAGGCGGCGCGTACTTGGTCCTTTGGCATGTGACATAGCTGCCGTTCGATGGCGTCGGGTGACCAACCCTGTTCATTGAGCAATGTCGACGCGGTGGTTCTGAAGCCGTGAGCACTCATCACGTCGCGTTCATAACCTAGGGTTTTGAGTGCGGTTCATACAGTACCGTCGGACATGGGCCGGCCGTCGCCTCGGCTGGATGGAAACACGTAACGGCTATCGCCGGTTAAGGATTTGATCGATTCCAATAGCTCTATGGCTTGGCGTGACAGCGGGACTATATGTTGCACTTCGGTTTTGGTGACAAAGTAACGCCATTCTTTCGCGGCAAGATCAACATCCTTCCATTCCATTTGGCGAATCTCGCCGGGGCGTTGGAAAAGGTATGGCGAAAGCCTGAGCGCCGATTGCACAACGAAAGTACCCTGATAGTGGGCGATGTCGCGTAATAACTGACCAACTTCCTTGGGTTCGATGATGGCGGCGTTATGTTTGACCTTTTGCGCCGGTATCTGTGCGCCAACAGCTTGCGCGGGATCATAGTCTGCAAAGCCATGAGCTATGGCATAGGCAAAGGCGCCGCTGATCTCCGAATGTACTCGGTGAGCGGTTTCAAGCTGGTTTTTTAGAATCAGCGGTTTGATGATCGCGAATACTTCCGGCGACTTGATTTCGTTGACGGCGATTTTGCCGATTTCCGGAAAGACATACAGTTCAAAGCATCTGAGTTTTTTCTGCTGGGTGATGTCGCGGACTGTATGCGCTGACGATGCCAACCATTCGCGGGCAACGTGTTCGAAGCTATTGATGATTGGAAGTCCGGCTTCGATACGATTTTGATTTTCTATGATTTGTTTTTTTTCGGCTTTGGCTTGCTTTCTGAGTGCGCCGGGATCGATGTCGTTAGCAAGTTTGTTTCTGGCATCTTCCGCCTTTCGTCTGGCATTTTCTAGCGTGGTATCCGGATAAACGCCAAAACCAAGCGTGTTCTGCTTGCCATCAAATCTGTAATAGAACATCCATCGCTTGGTACCGTCCTTTTTGACCAGCAACACTAATCCTCCGCCATCGCTGATTTTGTAATCTTTATCCTTGGCTTTGGCTGTCCTGTAGACCGTATCTTTATTGAGATTTATCGCCATTTTGTTGTACCGGTGTTGTACTGGCTAAGTGATTGAGCGTTCTAATTTACCAGTACAACGCTCAGTACAACGCTCAGTACAACAAATTTCTATGTATTACCTTGGTTTTGTTTGGATTTCTTTGGACAATAAAAAACCCGCTAAGCCTTTCGGCTAGCGGGTTTTTAAATTTCTTTGGACTACTCTGGAAGAGTAGGTGGTACCGAGGGTCGGAATCGAACCGACACTCCCGAAGGAACCGGATTTTGAATCCGGCGCGTCTACCAGTTTCACCACCCCGGCAAAGAAAGCGGCATTATAAACACATATTTATTTTTTGCAAATACTTTTTTAAATTTACGCAGCCAACACCACTGCTGCCTTGAGTTTTTTCATGGCATTTTGTTCAAGTTGGCGGATACGCTCGGCTGAAACATTGTAGCGGGCCGCCAATTCGTGCAAAGTCGCTTTTTCATCTGCTAACCAACGACTGGTTAAAATATCCCGACTACGCTCATCCAGATTCGACATTGCATCGCTCAATAAGTCTTCTTTTCTGTCTTGCCAGTCAGTATTCTCCAACAGTAACGCAGGATCGGCATTCAACTGCTCCAGGTAAGCGATTGGCGCAACACTGCTATCATCGCCGTCATCGTCAACCATGGGATCCAGACTCACATCGCGACCATCCAGACGTCTTTCCATTTCCATCACGGTCTTGACATCGACATCCAGATTTTCAGCAATAGCCTCTGCATCGTCCGGTGACAAATAACTCAGATCCTTTTTCAGCTTACGCAAATTGAAAAACAATTTACGCTGGGCTTTGGTGGTAGCCACTTTAACAATGCGCCAGTTTTTGATGACAAATTCATGAATTTCGGCTTTGATCCAATGCACGGCAAAAGACACCAACCTGACACCCATGTCTGGATCAAAACGTTTAACCGCCTTCATCAAGCCAATATTGCCTTCTTGCACAATATCCGCCAAAGGCAACCCATAACCGGCATAGCCGCGCGCCACATGCGCCACGAAACGCAGATTGGACATTACCAACTCCCGCGCAGCATCCAAATCAGCCTCGTCACGATAGCGCACAGCCAAGTCGTATTCTTGCTCGGCGGTTAATTTAGGCATGCGAGCAACAATACTCAAATAACTGTCAAAAGTACCAACCGATAAATTGATCGGCAACGCCAACATATTATTCATAGTAACCTCTACTCAGATAGAAATTGATGTTGATCGGATTTTAGCACTCGACACTGAAGAGTGCTAATAATTTGCAAAAATTTTTTTGATCCTTCTCTCAAGCCATAAGACATAACTGTTACAACAGCATTAACAAGGTCTATTCCTTTACGAAATTAAGCCAAACTCGTTAAAATGCGGACAAGGCATTTTTTTGAAAGCCACATAATTTTTCCAAACTCATTACATTTCAGCCATGTCCAGCAACGAAACCATCGTTCCAGCCAATTTCATCCGTCACATCATCGCCGAAGATCTAGCCGCCGGTAAAAACAACGGCAAAGTCGCCACCCGCTTTCCGCCGGAACCCAATGGCTATTTACATATCGGTCATGCCAAATCTATTTGTCTGAATTTCACGCTGGCCAAGGAAAATAACGGCACTTGCAACCTGCGCTTCGACGACACCAATCCGGAAAAAGAAAGCATCGAATACATGCAGTCCATCGAGCGCGATGTGGCTTGGCTGGGCTTTGAATGGGCCGGCAAATATCACGCCTCTGATTATTTCGATACCTTATATGACTATGCTGTTCAGTTAATCCAACAAGGCGATGCTTACGTCGACAGCTCCAGCGCCGAACAAATCCGCGCCGACCGCGGCACCTTGACCGAACCCGGCAAGGAAAGCCCGGACCGCAACCGTAGCATCGAAGACAACCTGGATTTATTCACCCGCATGCGTGCCGGCGAATTTGCCGATGGTCAGTACGTGCTGCGCGCCAAAATCGACATGGCTTCACCCAACATTAATATGCGTGATCCGGCGATTTACCGGATTCGTCGCGTGCATCATCACCGCACTGGCGATGCGTGGTGCATTTATCCGATGTACGACTACACCCACTGTATTTCCGACATGCTGGAAGGCATCACCCATTCCATCTGCACCCTGGAATTTGAAGATCATCGCCCCTTGTATGACTGGGTACTGGACAAACTGCAAACCCCTTGCCACCCGCAACAAATCGAATTCGCCCGTTTGCAACTGGAATACACCATCGTCAGCAAGCGCAAACTGCTGCAACTGGTCACCGAAAAGCATGTCACCGGCTGGAACGATCCGCGCATGCCGACCATCTCCGGTCTGCGCCGCGCCGGCGTGCCACCGGAATCCATTCGTGATTTCTGCGAGCGCATCGGCGTCACCAAGAAAAACTCCTGGATTGAAATGAGCTTTTTGGAAACCTGCATCCGCGACGATCTCAACGAACGCGCGGCACGGGCCATGGCGGTATTACGACCTTTGCGCGTCGTCATCAGCAACTGGGAAGACGGCAAAACCGAAACCTACCACATCGCCAACCACCCGCAAAAACCCGAGATGGGCAGCCGCGAAGTAGCATTCAGCAAGGTAATATTGATCGAGCAGGACGATTTCATGGAAAACCCACCCAAGGATTTCAAGCGTTTGGTGCAGGGCGGCGAAGTGCGTTTGCGTGGTTCTTATGTCATTAAATGCGACGAAGTCATCAAAGACGCTGCCGGCAATGTCATCGAATTACACTGCAGCTACGATCCGGCCACGCTGGGCAAAAATCCGGAAGGCCGCAAGGTCAAAGGCGTGATTCACTGGGTATCCGAACAGCACGCGCTACCGGCGGAAATACGCCTCTACGACCGCCTGTTCAGCCACCCCAACCCGGACACGCTGGATAACTTCCTGGACGGCATCAACCCCGATTCGCTGGAAGTACTAACCGAGGCCCGCGTCGAAGCCAGCTTGGCCAATGCCTCACCGGATACCCGTTACCAGTTCGAGCGGACCGGTTATTTCTGCGCGGATTCTGTCGATAGCCAGCCGGGGAAATTGGTGTTTAACCGGACGGTGACGTTGCGGGATAGTTGGGGAAAATAGAAAGGGTCAAATCATGCCAACAATTTCAATGTTCTATGGCATTCTGATCCGCATGTTTTTCTATGACACGGACAAACACAATGTTCCGCACATTCACGCTGATTATCAAGGTCAAGTTGCGGTCTACTCGATTCACGATGGAACCGTATTGGCGGGAGAACTTCCACCGAGAAAACATAAGCTGGTCGTTGCATGGATTGATATACATCAAGACGATTTGCTAGCTGACTGGCAATTAGCCGTAAATGGTAAGACCCCCTTCAAGATTCGAGGACTTGACCAATGAATATTTCCGAAGTTATTCCACAAGACAATTACATCCTGTACATCAAATGCGAAGATGGTCAAGCAGGTGTATTCGACGTAAAACCCTATCTCGATTCAGAGGCATTTTCTCCGCTAAAAGACAAAGCCGAGTTTGAGAAAATCCAGAACGGCAAGTATTTCATTGAATGGAAATGTGGGGCCGATCTATCTGCGGATACTATTCAAGCGCGCTGGCAACTGGTATTACAGCAAAACGATGCTGGTTTAGTAGATGAAACCTGGGCAGCTTAATTAGTTCCTTAGCCACCAAAGCTGGGTGTCGCTTTGCTCTACCCAGCCTACGGAACTATGTATTTTTTTATTTAATATTAACAACCTGATCAAATGACTCAAGACCCGCATCTCGACGAACTTGCCAGCCCGCGTAGGTCCGATTAGCGAAGCGTAATCGGACGTATGTTAAATTCGTTCCTCCGAATACGCTGCGCTATTCGGAGCTACAACATTGAAACTTGCGTGTCCGAAGCGTGGATGTGACTAGTTAAGAACTGCATCGTTCGCGATAACACCACCTAAATTCAACAACCTATTCAACGAGGTTCAGCATGTCCGACAAAATGAAACAGGTGCTGGAAAACATCAAAACATTAACAGCCCATGAAAAAGCGACACTGGCGCATTGCCTTATTGCCAGCCTGGACAAAGCCAACGATGCGGACGTCGAAGAAGCCTGGGCTAGAACCGCCGAAGCTCGATTTGCCCAACTCCAATCCGGTGCAGTGCAAGCTGTTAGCTGGGAAAAAATCAAACTGGGTCTGAAACGAAAGGCATGATCAACCTCCACTTTCATCCAGAAGTCGAGTTAGAAATCCAGGAATCATATTCATGGTATGAAGCACAGGCGGAGAACTTGGGCGACGACTTCGTGAGCGATCTTGAAAATGCCTATCAAGCCATCCTCGAACTTCCCGTCGTTTGGCCTGTATTCAAAGGCAACTTTCGTCGCTACATTTTGGCCCGATTCCCTTTTTCGGTAATTTATCGGCAATCGGCCGACGCGATATTCGTAGTCGCCGTCATGCACCATAGCCGAAAACCCAACTATTGGCGAAAACGAGCATAACTCACAAAGCCAATGCATCAATTGCAAATTTCCGTAATCTCATCAAAAATACCGAAGGTCGGTAGACTGGGTTGAATGCATGAAACCCAGCTTGGAGCCGTTAATGCTGAGTATCGCTTTACTCTTCCCAGCCGACAAAACGCCACCATTTGAGCAACCATCATGTCCCTACTCCCCAGCCTGATCAATCATCTGCAATCGATCACCGGTTGCTCGCTTGACAATCATCGTAGCCGCAGCGTCGGTGGCGGCGACATTAATGTGGCTTATCGACTTCAAGCCGACGGTGTAGATTGGTTCGTCAAAACCAATCGCGCTGTTTTGGCTGATATGTTTGCTGCTGAGGCGGCCGGCTTACAGGAATTAGCCTCTCAGCAGCAGGTCAAGGTGCCGACGGTAGTTTGCCAAGGCAGTGATGGCACACAGGCGTTTCTGGTGTTGGAATACATTGAATTGACCAGCCTGCGAGGCGACAGCGCCAGTCGCTTCGGCGAACAACTGGCTGCACTTCATCGTATCCCTCAAGCTTTTTTCGGCTGGCACATCGACAACACCATCGGCTCCACGCACCAGCACAATGACCGCAGCGACGATTGGGTCGGGTTCTGGCAACGCCAACGACTGGGCAAGCAGCTTCAATTCGCCGCCGACAATGGCTTTGGCGGCAAATTACAAAGTAACGGCGAAAAATTGATAGCCGCATTGCCGGCATTATTCAGTGACTACCGCCCTCACCCATCGCTATTACACGGCGATTTATGGGGCGGCAACGCGGCAGCCGATACTCAAGGCAACCCGCTTATGTTTGACCCTGCCTGCTATTACGGTGACCGGGAGACGGATTTAGCCATGACCGAATTATTCGGCGGCTTTGACCAAAGTTTTTATGCAGCGTATCAGCAAAGCTATCCGCTGGATGCCGGCTATAAAACCCGTAAAACGTTGTATAACCTGTACCACATTTTGAATCACCTAAATCTGTTCGGCGGTGGTTATGAACATCAGGCAATTACCATGACAGCGCAACTGCTGTCTGAGCTGCATTGATGGTTACCAATCATTACAACGCGCTAACAAGAACGACTGACAAGACTATTGGGCCTAGGAGTCTGCCCTAGACATAGAGACCCGGCTACGGAAAAGACCATTTGACCAGATTTCCCTCACGACGATTCCTATTCTTGAACAGGCTGCTAGCGTTTAATTTCCAGTACTCGCCATTACCGCAAAACTGATCATCCGTTGCATTTACTGGGTTGCCAACCTCTTTGGCGTGTCGACGTTTAAAAGCTTGGTTAATTTTAAAAACTGTTATGTCTATCACTGTTTAAATGTAGTTATAATCCCAACTCGTTGACTGAACATGGGGCATAGCATGAAAAAGCGTCGATCTCTTGATTATGACGGTTTGGATGGTGTGCTTGATGCCACCAAAACGGCTAAATCCAAATCCGGCTGGCGACCCAGCTACGGCTTGGCTGCCTTGGCATTGGTCGGCGCAGTCGGGGCGTATATGAGTCTTTCGCCTGTTCAGCTGCCTACAGAAACCGGCACAGCTGTGCAGACCGTTTCTGCCGACAAGCTAAAATCCGAAATTCCCCAGCCCCCGGAAACACAGCCCTCCCCAGCCCCAGTATCACCTCCATCCGAGCCAACCGCAGCCGCAGAACCCGAGCCTGCGACCAGTGAATTAGTCGTCAATCCGGGGCTACAGGCCGAACAACCCACACCGATTGCCGCTCAGGAGTCGCATCCTGCCGCGCCAACCGTCCCGGTTCCAGCCGACCACCCGGCGCCTGCAACTGAACAAGCTGCCACGGTCGCAGCAGACCAGCCACCCCCAGCCGTGACGGTATATTTCAAACTGGACTCCAGCAAACCCAACTTGTCGGATAACAATCAACTGACTGCAGTGTTGGAAACAGCCAAACGCTGTCCGGATCTGATTCAATTAACCGGCCATACCTGCAATCTTGGCACAGCCGAATTCAATAAAGCCTTAGGCTTGACCCGAGCGGCAAAGGTAAAAAAACTGTTGATTTCGCATGGGGTTGCCGAAGAGAAAATCCTGATCAGCTCTGAGGGCATGGCTAAACCCGCAGCCATTAATGCAACCAGCAAAGGTCAAGCGATCAACCGGCGGGTCGAACTGATCTGTCAATCACCCTAACCGAATTTTAAAGGACACACACCATGGCAAATATACATAAATCAGATTATCAAATTGCCCAGCAACAGATTCTCGACGGTATCATTTCCGGCGAATTCGACATTGAAAACCGCAAGGATTTAGGCCCGTTGATCCCCATCCGGCTGTTTCAGGCTTTACGCATGGTGGCGCTGGGTTCCAATGTTGAGGATATTCTCGGTCAAGGTGCGCCATCGCTGGTTTACCATTCCGGCCAAAGTCTGGGCTTGGCGATGGGTCAGCTGGCGGCGGCCAACATCGACAAAGACCTGGAAACCTATGTCGGGAAAATCAAGTTGTTATGCCGACAGTTGAGTATCGGCCTAGTGGTGCCGGATAAGGTGGATCTGGATGCCGGGATTCTGGAACTAAGGGTGGATGAATGCGTGTCCTGCGCCGGCATTCACAATGTCTCGGCACCGATTTGTCATTTTGAAGCGGGCATGGTCGGCGGCATTGTCAAAACCTTTTTCAATCGCAACGTCAAAGCCACAGAAACCAAATGCAATGCACTCGGAGATAAAACTTGCTTGATCCGGGTCGATTTACTGTAACACCCCCTAAAAATAATCCAGGAGTACAGCATGAGCAACATACATTTGATCAATACCCGTAAGTCAAATTCCGGCGAAATAGACTCCATCCTGCGCAACCTGATGAGCACACAAGGCGTTACTGCCGCAGCCATAGTGGATAGCGATGGATTTGTTACCCACATCCAGCGCGATTCCGAAATCAACACCGACGCCATCGGCGCTTCTGTGCAAGTTGTGTTTGGCGCTGCCGCCCGATCCGCACAACACGTCGGACATCACAGCACCAACATGGTGATTTGTGAAAACACCGAAGGCTATATTTTATCCACCCCGATTGAGGCCGGTTTTATTCTGGCAGTCGTTACCCAGCGGGATGCCTTGCTAGGTCGGGTGAGGTTTGAATTAAAAGAAACCATTCCGGTACTGAAAAAGCTGTTCAATAATTTTCTGTCCAATTAATACCTGTAAATCATTATGCATTGGTTTGAATCCCAACTGGCTGAACTGAATCAACTGGCTGAAGACTATCTACAGTCACAGCAACTACCCGGTGCAAACATTGTGAATGCCAGCGAAACCATACGAAACAAGCGCAAGCAATTTATGGAGGCGGTGCAAAACTTGGTCGATAAAGTCGGCAAAATCAAAGGCATCAGCGCTTGTGCGGCGTATCATGACGGCCTGATTCTGGCCCAGTCGCAAAACATGCCGGCAATCGATGCGTTTGGTGCCACCGTTCAGGACAGTGTGCGAGCGGCCCAACAAGGCGCGGCCATGCTGGGATTAGGTGATATTGAGCAGATCGTGATCGTCGGCGCTACCAATAAAGTGGCCATGCTCAACGTGGGGCCTTTGGTTTTGTGCATTTCCAGCCCGAAACAGATCAATTTAGCTGCCGCGTTGAGTCAAGCTGTTTAAGGTTTACTCCATCCAATATTTTCGTTGCTGTTGACGCATCAATGCCAGACGCATGTCAGCGCCATCTGTTTTAAAACTGATCGCGCCATCATTGGCACTACTGTAAATGTTTGCCTGCATGCGTTGATAACGTTGGATTACTGATTGATGCGGAAAGCCAAACCGATTTCTGTAACCTGCCGGAATCAATACCGTTTTGGGCTTGACCTGTTCTAAAAACGCTGGGCTTGAGGAGGTTTTGCTGCCATGATGCGGCGCGACCAACACCTCGCTAATCAAACCGTCAGCATATTGTGCGACCAAATGCTTTTCTGCCGCTTGTTGAATATCACCGGTCAACAAAAAACTGTGCCGCTTATTGCTGATACGTAACACACAGGAATTGTCATTTTCTGAGTGAAAGCCGTCTAGATCAGGGGACAGCATGCTGAAATCCACGCCATCCCATTGCCAACTCTGCCCTGCCCGACAATAGCTGCCTGCCGGACGTTCTGCCCAAGCCGCTACACCGCTATATAGCTTGGTTACCGGCATATCGGACAGTAACGATTCTGCGCCACCACTGTGATCAATATCACCATGACTGATCACCAAAGTATCGATGTGACTGATGCCTTGATAATGCAGGTAAGGCAAAATCACCGACTCGCCCATATCGGCTTGTTCGGCGTATTTGACGCCCGTGTCAAAAACCAAGGTGTGATGCTGCGTTTGCACCACGGCAGCCAAGCCCTGTCCTACATCCAGCAGGCTAAACCAAATTTCGCCAGCTGCAGGCGTTTTGACTGTATTAAAAAACACCGGCAGGATAAAAAACACACTCAAATAGCGTCCTTGAAACCCTTTGGGAAGCAACAGCAGCAACACACCCAACCCTGCAAACAGCACGTTATACCAAGGTGCATGAAGGCTGGACAGACTCGCCAGCGGCCAGTCCGCCATCTGCAGTAACAGCCACCACAGCATTTTTAATAAATACTCGACCGGCCATAGCAGCAAAGCTGCAAACCCCGGCGATATAAACGCCACCAATGCCGCCAACAGCGATAGCGGCGTGATCAGCACACCAACCAGGGGAACAGCCAGATAATTCGCCAGTGGTGCGACCAATGACATCTGCTGGAAAAACACTATGAGTAGCGGTCCCAAACCTATGGCCATAGCCAAATGCAACTTACCGATTTGATACCAATAGCGTTGTTTACCCAACCGGTAGCCAGACATAAAAAGCAATAATGCCACCGCTGCAAAGGACAACCAAAATCCAGCTGATAGTAGCGCCAGTGGATCAAACAACACCACGACCAGTAAAGCCAACAACAATACCTGCATGCTGGCAGTGTGCCGCTGGCGGACTATCGCCCATAACCAGACTGTCAACATCAATACTGCCCGCTGTACGGGCAACGAAAATCCAGCGACAGCTGCATAAAATAAGCCGGCCAGCCAAGCGGCATACGCTGCTACAGTCTGCGGTGAAACTGTTAACACCCCTGATCCTGCCCAAGCCCGCCTAACCCATAAAAACACCAATCCTGCCACCAGGCTGATGTGGCTGCCGGAAATCACCATTAAATGCACAACCCCGGTTATGCGGAAGACCTGCCACTGCTGCTGACTGATCAACTCCTGACTGCCGATACTTAACGCCTTAATAATGCCCAGTTGCTCACTACCCGGCAATGCGGCATCCAAGTGATCGGAAATCAACTGGCGCACCTTAACAAGATAACGATGCGCAGAAAAACCACCCTTGATCTGCTGCGACTGCGGTTTTGACCGCACATAGCCGGTTGCACCGATATGATTGGCAAATAACCAAGCTTCATAATCAAAACCGCCCGGATTCATGCGCCCATGCAGCTTTTTTAATCGAACCGGCATTTGCCAAGCTTGACCGGCTTTGATAGCAATGGGTGGGGTATACCAATTCAAGCGGATTGTGCTTGGAACACCTTCGATAGAGGGTGAGACAACAAAATCAAAACCGACCCGATTGTCCAATGACCTTGGAAAATTGGCCACGTATCCTTGCACCATGACATCTTCTCCTTCCAGCGGGTCAGCCAGTCGATCAGTCAAGCGGTACTGCCCATAAATAGCGGCCCATGCCATACCCAGCAAAAACACCCATAAAACAGGCAAGCGGCGATAGACCAACCCGCTTGTCAGACCCATCATCAGCAACCATTCGAGAGGGTTCGGTAACCGGGCCCAATATTGCACAGCCAGCATGCCTGTTACAAAAACCAGGATGAATACGTTCATCTGATTGCCTGTTTCACTTCAAGCAACCGCCTGCTGCATTGCTGCAGCCCTGACTGGGCAGTTATCTGGCAAAATAGTGTTTTTTCCCTGGCTATTTTCATTTCACATCCTGTCATGCCGTTTCAGTTTTCCCATTATTTCAACCGAACGATCTGGCTCAAATGCCACCTGTATTTGGCACTTTGGTTTGGTTTGTTGTTTTCACTGATAGGCTTAACCGGCAGCCTAAGTGTATATCGCGCCGAAATCGATCTCTTGCTAAATCCCGATTTGCATATCGAAGCACAGCAAGATCAGCCTTTATCGCTGGATAAAATAGTAGCTCAGGTTCGTAAATTCCACCCAAACCGACACGGTGCCTGGACGCTAGAAATGCCTCGCCGCCCGGATAGCCCCATCATAGTCTGGTTTGAAAACCCCAAAGAAAGTGTCGATAGCTTTTATGCACCGCTGATGGTGGCAGTCAATCCGTATAGCGGCGAAGTCATCAACAGCCGCTTCTGGGGATCAACATTAACCACTTGGTTATTGGATTGCCACACCCATCTTCAATTGGGCGCCGACGGTCGTGACATTGTCGCTGGACTGGCCGTGCTGTTAAGCATTTCCGTCGTGAGCGGTTTATATCTTTGGTGGCCCGGATTTTCCGGTTTGTATAAGGCGTTTAAAGTCAGACAGAACCAAGGACTGATGCGTTTTCTGATGGATTTGCATCGTGTTGTTGGCGTGTTCAGTGCCGGTTTTTTACTGCTGCTTTCGTTTACCGGCTTTCATCTGGCCTACCCTGAATTATTGGAAAACCTGACCGCCTCGACAGGTATGGGACATGGCGATACGGGCCCCACCGTTAGCAGCACCGCAGCACCCAACGACAACCCGGTTAACATTACCCAAGCGGTGTTGGTGGCACGCGGCCTGTTTCCAAGCTCTGAAGTACGCCGCGTCACCACACCTGCTGGCGAATTGGGCACCTATAAAATCAATTTACGCCAGAAACATGAATTAAATCAGCATCACCCATTCACCAATGTCTGGGTCGACCGTTGGAGCGGTCAGATTCGCAGTGTCACCAATCCCATAAAATTTTCCAATGGTCAGGTCTTCACTACCTGGCAATGGCCGCTGCACACCGGAGAAGCCTTGGGTGACTCATCGCGTTTGTTATGGTTTATTCTGGGGCTTACCCCTCTAACACTCTGGCTTAGTGGAGTCGCAAATTGGCTATCCCGTAAAGGGTTGCTGCAGGATAAGCCAATCGATCTGAAAGCATTCGCCCGAACGCGGGGCCAACAACTGTTTAAAACCGCAGTCCGTATGCGCAAATGGAGCGCACACAAACTACAGCCCTGGATAATATTGGCCATACGCAAAATGGCCGAACTGATCGACCGTTACAAAAACTGACACTATGACCATGCCATGGTCATCTGCAATCGGATAATCGATTTGGCTAATAAACTGTTGCTAGTATAAAACCTGCTAAAATCGGTTAACGTTTTTAAAGCGAGTTCAGTCATGGCAAAAAAAATAATAAAAAAGTACTTACCTGATCCTGAAAAAATCAAATCCATCAAAAGTTTAGGTTTTTTGGGTCATCGTCTGCACGATCCCAACCTATGGCATTTGAATCGGCGTTCAGTATCGATGGCCTTTGCAGTCGGTTTGTTTTTTGCGTGGATACCCAGCCCTACCCAAATGGCCATGGCTGCTGCAGGTGCATTGTATTTTCGGGCCAATTTACCGATTTCCGTGGCGCTGGTCTGGCTGACCAATCCGATCACCATGCCGCCTTTATTTTACTTTGCCTACCGGATTGGTTTGTGGTTACTGGGCCTGCCGCATTTTGATGGGGATTTCTCGGTGGATACGGTGTTTTCCAGTATGGCCGATATTGGTGGGCCATTTTTATTTGGGTGTCTGGTACTGGGAATTGTCAGCGCCAGCCTGGGCTATTTCGGTATGCGGATGTTTTGGCGTGCAAACATCATTTTGCACTGGAATGCGCGAAAAAAAGCCAGAGGAATCAATCATTAACTCCCCCAAACCCTCTTTACCAAACGAGCGATTCCGGACAAGCCGAATTCGAGGGGGATGTTATGTATGACGATAGCCTAAACTATCAAACCATCTTCCATATGCAATACATGATCCATTCGACCCGCCAGTTCCGGGTCATGGGTCACCACTAAAAAGCTGACCTGCAACTCCTGATTCAATTCCAGCATCAACTGGTAAATTTGATCAGCGGTTTTGCTGTCAAGATTACCGGTCGGCTCATCCGCCAATACGCATTTGGGTTTATTGATCAATGCCCGAGCCACTGCGGCACGCTGGCGCTCGCCGCCCGACAATTCGCCGGGCTTATGTAAAATCCTGTGCCCCAAACCCACCCGCTTCAACAACTCTGCTGCTTCGGCCTGCGCATGCTTAATCGATTGTTTGCCAATCAACAACGGCATGGCGACATTTTCCAGAATGCTAAATTCGCCCAGCAAATGATGAAACTGGTAGATAAACCCCAAAGACCGATTACGTAATTGACTTAATTTGGCCGAACCGACTTTGTTTAAATCGGAACCATCCAGAATCACCGTGCCGGAACTGGGCTTTTCCAAGCCTCCAAGTAGATGCAGTAACGTACTTTTACCTGAACCGGAAGCACCCATGATGGCCACACGTTCTCCGGCATGAATGGTTAAATCGACGCCTTTCAATACATCGACATTTAAGTCACCCTGCGCAAAACGTTTGGTAATCTGCCGGCATTCCAAAATCACGGGCTTACTCATAACGCAGCACCTCCGCCGGATTGATCCGTGAAGCCTGCCAAGCCGGATACAAGGTAGCCAATAAGGACAGGAAAAAAGCCATGGCGGCGATCCAGTACACATCCTGCCAAATCAGTTTGGAAGGCACTTCACTGATGTAATACA
This sequence comes from Methylomonas sp., assembly GCA_002928965.1. Taxonomy (GTDB): domain Bacteria; phylum Pseudomonadota; class Gammaproteobacteria; order Methylococcales; family Methylomonadaceae; genus Methylomonas. Next base: position 83,530 of record PERU01000009.1, on the reverse strand, counting down.
CATCAGCAGCCATAAATTGCACCCCAAAGGCTTTTTCGATAGCCGGCACAATGGTCTCCACATTCAAAGCCAAGGCCACGCCACCCGCAGTACCCAGCAAGGTGCCGACACTGCCGATCACACAGCCCAGCACAATAAAAATCCCCATGACCGATAAATTGGTCAAACCCTGGGTTTTTAAAATCGCGATGTCACCGCGCTTATCGGTTACCACCATCACCAACGTGGAAACAATGTTAAATGCGGCTACCGCCACGATCAGCAATAAGATTATGAACATGGCGCGTTTTTCGGTTTGCACGGCGCGGAAAAAGTTGCTGTGCGCATGGGTCCAGTCGCTGACCCGATACTCCCCACCTAGCGCATCGGCCATTTCCTGGGTAATCAATGGCGCGTTGAACAAATCGTCCAGTTTCAAACGCAAACCGGACACAGCAGGTTCGATACGGAATAATTTACCGGCATCATCCAGATGAATCATGGCCATGTTGCGATCGTATTCATACATGCCCACCTGAAACACCCCCACCACCGTGAAGCGTTTCAAGCGGGGCAAAATTCCAGCCGGTGTTGAATTTACCTGCGGGGTGATAATTGTCACCTTATCGCCCATGAATACACCTAAATGATTAGCCAACTCTGCACCCAAGACGATGCCGAACTCGCCGGACTTCAAATCATCCAGACGGCCATATTTCATTTTGGATGCTACCTCCGACACATTCGGTTCATGCTCGGGCAAAATACCTTGGATTAGCGTACCGCTAACCTGACGGTCGGCATTCACCATCACCTGCCCCTGAATAAAGGGTGCAGCGCCTTCGACATGCGGCATGGTTTTGGTGCGCTGAGCCAAGCCTTGCCAATCATCCAACTGACCAAAGCGACCTGATATGGTGGTATGAGCCGTCATGCCCAGAATCCGCTCGCGGAGTTCGGCTTCAAAACCGTTCATCACCGACAACACGGTAATCAACGCCGTAACCCCCAGGGCGATCCCCAGAACGGACGTCAAGGTAATAAAGGAAATGAATTGGGTACGGCGCTTGGCGCGGGTATAGCGCAGCCCGATGTAAAGAATCAGAGGTTTAAACATGCGATTAGTAAATTAGGATCGCTGACAGGCGGCACAATAGCCGTATAGATAAAGACTGTGTTCGGTTAAGGTATAGCCCAGACGTTCAGCCACTTCGATCTGGCGTTTTTCGATAAACTCATCGGTAAACTCATCCACCTTGCCGCATTTCATGCACACCACATGATCGTGATGGTTGCCGCTGTTGAGTTCAAAAATGGAGTTGCCGCCTTCAAAGTGATGGCGATTGACCAAGCCGGCTGCCTCAAACTGAGTGAGTACCCGATACACTGTGGCCAAACCGATTTCCTCACCTTCAGCCAGTAAGATTTTGTAGACTTTTTCTGCGGATAAATGCCGGTCATCTTGCTGTTTTTCAAGAATCTCCAGAATTTTCAACCTTGGCAAGGTGACTTTTAAACCGGCGTTACGTAATTCTTGTGTTTCCATCATTTTGACTCGCCATTCGTAAGCGGCGCATTATAGCTTTTTTTGCCCCGAGCCGCTGCGAGAATTATGGGATAATGCCCAATCGTTTTTGGTTAAAATCCACTACACCCCATGAAAAGAGCCGTTTTCTTGCTTGCCGTTGCCGCTCCTGTCGCGTTAACCGGCTGCGAAACCATTCTCACCAACCTGCCTGGCGTCTATACCATCGATATTGAACAAGGCAACATGATCGATCAAGCCATGGTCGACCAGTTACGGCCCAACATGAGCAAGCGCCAAGTCCTGTATATCATGGGGTCGCCCATGTTGACCGACACTTTCCACGAACAGCGCTGGGACTATTTATATTCCGATCAACCCGGTGGAGAAGCCCGCATGCAAAAACGTATTTCGCTGTATTTTAACGGCGATAATCTGGCAGGCGTTCAGGGGGACTTTCGTCCTAGCCAACTGCCGGTCATCAAAGAATCCACCGAAACCACTATTGATATTCCCAAACGGGACATGGACAGAACCATGTGGGAGAAAATCACCGGCTTGTTCGGTGGCGACGACGGCGGCACACCGGCAGCAAAACCCAAAACCGAAATTGACCCATCGTTGCCTGAGTAAATCTTACCGTCACGAAATGCGCGCACAACCACAAAATATCAATTGAATTTACCCGCAGATACAAAGCTTGAGTAAACTCGCCGGGTATTTTTGTTTTGACTCGACACGTTTATGACCACTCTGTTGCCAAGCAGGTATTGTTATTTTCCAGCCATAGTCGCTGCGCTATCAGGCTTGTGTTTTCCCTTGGTTGCTGTGGCCTTGTTGCTGTGGCATGAAGCTCTTCCACCGACATGGACTAATCTCAGCCATATCCACAGCAAACACTTCATCCTGTTCATCATCTGGACCGCACCGGTGGTGCTTGGTTGTTTTGGCGTGATGATCAGCCGGATAAACCGGCAGCTAAAGCAAAAAATAGATGCGCTTGCTCATCAATCCACCGAACTCAGCACCATTCTCAGCACAGTCGCCAGCGCCATCGTAACTATCGATAAACACGGCAATATCACCAATTTCAACCAAGCCGCTGAACGGATATTCGGCTACAGACGCGACGAATTGATGGGTCAGAATGTCAGCCGATTAATGCCTGAAGCCATAGCAAACGCCCACGACGGCTACTTAAACCGCTTTTTACAAACCGGGCAAACCCACATCATAGGCAAACGTAGGGAAGTGGAAGCGCTGCATAAAGACGGTAAAACATTCCCGGCCATGCTGAGAATTAACCCCATGCACATCGACAATGAAATTTTTTTCTCGGGTGTCATCGACGACATCAGCGACACCAAAAACCTGCAATCCCAACTGATTCAGTCTCAAAAAATGGAGGCGATCGGTGAACTGGCAGCGGGCGTAGCGCACGAAATCAACACCCCCATTCAATACATTGGCGATAATTTGTGGGCACTGAACAAAAGCTTTTCCGACCTTTCAGCGTATCATCAAGCATTGGATAGCGTGCTAACCGATGAGCAAAAACAGCAACAGATTCAATTGGCCGAAGACCATGACCTTGAGTTCATCATGACCGACGGTCCCAATGCGGTTGCACAATCGCTGGAAGGGGTGGAACATGTGATTGAAATTGTTAAAGCCATGAAAACCTTTTCGCACATGGATTTTAACCAAGTCAAGCAATCCATCAACTTACATGACAACATCAATTCCACACTCACCATCTGCCGTAACAGCTATAAATACATTGCCAAAGTGGAAACCGATTTTTCAGATGACATCGTTAATGTGGATTGCTACCCCAACCCGCTCAATCAAGTGCTGTTGAACCTGATCATTAATGCCGCGCACGCTATCGAGGAAAGCCAAAACGACATGGGCTTGATTCGCATCTCCACCCGTAAACTGGATGATATGGTTGACATTCAAATACAGGATAACGGCGCCGGAATTCCCAAACACATACAAGACAAAGTGTTTAATCTGTTTTTCACCACCAAACCGGTGGGCAAAGGCACAGGCCAGGGACTCAGTCTGGCACATAGCATTATTGTGGACAAACATCAGGGGCATTTGTATTTTGAATCCGAGGCCGGACTCGGCACCTGTTTTCACATTCAGCTACCAATACACGCCCCCCCGGCGCATCCAGCAGCATGAAAAAAAACATCCTGTTTGTTGATGATAATGACAATGTCATTCAGGGCCTGAAACGGCAATTGCGGCCTTTTCGCGACGAATGGCAGTTGTATTTTGCCAACAATGCCGAGGCCGCCTTGGCTGTTATGGAAAATCAGCCCATTGATTTGATTGTCAGTGACATGCTGATGCCGGATATACGCGGCGAAGAGTTATTACTCACCATCAAACAACTCTATCCAGCCACCATCCGCATCATATTCAGCGGCTATTCAGACGAAACCACCCTGAGAAAAGCCCTGGAAGTGGCTCATCAATATTTTTGCAAACCCTGCAATATTGAAACCTTACGCGAATCCATCAGCCAAATTTTTCAAATCCAGACCACCATCGACAACCCGCGCATCATTCAAAGCCTCGGCGATCCGAGCCAATTACCCAGCCTGCCCAAAATCTATCACGACATTAATGCGGCGATTGCCAGCGAAACCTCCACTGTCGTAGCCTTAGCCGACATTTTTGCCCGCGATATGGTGCTATCGGCTCGACTGCTGCAACTGGTCAACTCGCCGTATTTCGGCATCCGCCAACGCATATCCAGCCTCAGCGAAGCGATCGGCATGGTTGGCATTAAAATGCTGAATAATTTGGTGCTGTCGCTGCACATCAAAAACGCCTTTCCAGTGACAGACCCCAAAATGCTGGGCTACCTGGAATATCTATGGCAGGACGCCTGGCAAGTCGCTTCGCTGGCAAAATGCATTTCTCTGGCCGAAAACCAACCGGAAGACAGGCCCGATCAAGCCTATCTGGGCGGTCTATTGCATAACTTAGGCCTGCTGGTTTTTATGTCGCGCGGTAGCGATCAACTGAAAACCTTCATGCACGAAGTGAAAAACAGTAAAACACCGGTACACCAACTGGAAAGACAAACGTTTGGCTTTACCCGCTATGAAGCCGCTGCTTACCTGTTAAGTCTGTGGAAAATTCCGCCACGCATCATCGAATCGGTACTGCTGCAAAACACTCCCAATGACTCTGACTACGATGGCATGAACGCGCTGACTGCCGTACATGTCGCCGCCTATCTGCTCAAACCCTCATGCGACCGTTTATTTGAGATCGATCTCGACCAGGATTATCTGCAACGCATCCATAAAATCCAACGCTTGCCGCACTGGCAAACGCTTGCAGAATCCACCCTCGCCCAATTCACCCAAGCAAACAATTAACCCATGCCGACCAAAAGTGCTGATCTGATCCTCTGTGTGGACGATGAACCTAATGTTCTCAACATGTTTCAACGCACCTTGGGACGCGCCTTCAACCTGCTCACGGCCCTCTCTGCAGATCAAGCACTGGACTTGTTCCAGCAGCACGCCAACATCGCTGTGATTATTTCCGACTACAACATGCCCGGTATGGATGGTCTGGCGCTGCTGAAACAGGTGATGATCATTTCCCCGCATACCGTGCAGATCATGCTGACCGGCAACATTAATATCGATGTTTCCATAGAAGCCATCAATGAAACTGAAATTTTCCGCTATCTGCCCAAACCCTGCCCCACCGAGACCCTGCAGAAAGTGACTCAGGACGCACTGAACCAATATCATCTGTATGTTGAAAAACAGCGTCTGACCCAAGAACTGGCAGAAAAAAATCAAGCTTTGTCGTTGACTAACGCCGAACTGGAAAAACAAAAATATCTGCTGGAAACCGAACTGGACATGGCCAAAACCGTATTCCGGAACGTGGTGTCCTACCATCACCAGGAACTGGACGGCCTCGACTATCGCAACTATCCCAAAGCCGAAGTCGGCGGTGACTTTTTACTGAGCTTTGCCAGCGACGATAAACAATCCCTGTACCTGATGATGGGCGATTTAACCGGTCATGGACTGCAGTCGGCCTTGGCGATCATCTTGGTGGCAGACAGTTTTGAAACCCTCTGCCAAACCTCATTGCCCATCGAAGCATTGGCCAAACACATTAACACTAAAATGTGCAGCACCTTGCCGATTGGCCTGTTTTGCGCGACAGGATTGATCAAACTGGATTTAACCACACAACGACTGTCTATCTGGCAAGGCGGCATACCGGATATTTATATGTTCGATGCGCACAATCAGTTGAGCCAAACGTTGACGTCCAACAATCTGCCATTGGGGATCAGCTCTGAGCAGGAGTTTACCGGTACCGCCCGTGAATATCCCATCGACGCAATCAACCGCTTGTTTTTTTGCACCGATGGGGTCAGTGACCAAATCGGGATGGATGGTCAGGCGTTTGGCGATGAACGACTGCAGCTCACCCTGACTGAAACGCCCGCTTGGCAGCTTCAAGTGGATACGGTGATGACCCACCTGCGCCAACATCAACAACAGATTGCACAGTCGGATGACATTTCAATGCTGGCGCTGAACATACCGCGGCTTGTCCAAGCCTTGCGACAGGCATAACCTCCGCCTACACAGCCTCTGTGGTCACCCGCAACACTTCTTCCAGTGTAGTGATACCCTGCAAGGCTTTGCTCAACCCATCTTCATACATGGTTTGCATGCCTTCCTGAATGGCTTGCTGCTGAATCACGTTGGCTTCCTCGTGTTTCATGATTTGCTTGCGGATGGCTTCACTCATGGTCAAAAACTCAATGATCGCCACCCGGCCTTTATAACCAATCCCGTTACACAGTGCGCAACCGACCGGTTTATGCAATACGATTTGGCTCTGCGGTTGCCAGCGGCGTAACTGCATTTCCTCGATCAAAGTCTCCGAAGCCGGCTGGGATTGTTTACAGGCCGGGCATAATTTTCTGACCAAACGTTGTGCCAAAATCCCGTTAATGGTGGAACTGAGCAAATATTCCTCCAGCCCCATGTCCTGCAAACGGGTGATACCGGCGGCGGCATCGTTGGTATGCAGCGTTGACAACACCAAGTGACCGGTCAACGCCGATTGCACGGCGATTTTGGCAGTTTCCAGATCGCGCATCTCGCCGATCATGATCACATCCGGGTCCTGCCGCACGATGGAGCGCAGTGCCGAGGCAAAGGTCAAACCGATTTGCGGCTTGGCCTGAATCTGATTGATGCCTTCCAGCTGATACTCGACCGGATCTTCCACGGTAATGATCTTGCGCTCGGAGGTATTCAGGGTCTTTAACGCCGCGTACAACGAAGTGGATTTACCGCTACCGGTCGGGCCAGTGATCAAAATAATGCCGTGCGGCTGGGCCAACACCTGCATGAAATTTTCCGCCTGCTTGCCGACAAAACCCAGTGAGGCAAAATCCAGTACCGCGTTCTCCTTATCCAGCAAACGAATCACCACGCTTTCGCCATACAAGGTCGGAATGGTCGACACCCGCAAATCCAGTTCCTTGCCGATCATTTGCAGCTTGATCCGGCCATCCTGCGGCAAACGCCGTTCGGCAATGTTCAGCTTGGCCATGATCTTGATCCGCGACAACACCGCCGCCGTCGATGCCACCGGCGGCGAATCGATGTCCTGCAACACACCATCGATACGCAACCGCACTTTCAGGCTTTGTTCGAACGGTTCGATATGCACGTCAGAGGCCCGGCTTTCCACGGCTTTTTGCAAAATGAAATTCACCATCCGAATAATCGGCGCTTCGCTGGCCAAGTCTTTCAAATGCTCCAGGTCTTCGTTGTCTTCCTGCTCCACCGACAAGCCGTCCATCAACTTATCCATCTGCGACTTGCCTTCGCCATATTGGATTTCCAGGGCCGCGTCGATGTCCGCCAGTTGGCCGACATGCAATCTGATCTGCTTGCCGGTGGCCAATTGCAGGGCATGCGGCAGATAATCGTCTTCCGGGTCCATCACCGCCACATCAATGACATCGTCAGCAGCCTGCAGCGCCACGATGTGGTGATGCTTTAAAAAACGTAAGGACACCCCTTCTGCCAAAGGCGATTGCGGCGGGTAATGCTCCGGCTTAAGCCGATCGATATTGTGGGTTTTGGCAAAGGTTTCCGCCACATCCGCATCGGAACACAAACCCAGCTTGATCAGCATGTGCGGCAAAGAATCATCCTGCGCCGACTTTTGCATGCGCCGGGCTTTGGTTAAATCGCTATCCGACAGCTTGCCGTTGCGTTTCAAAGCGCTCAAAAAATCGGCGTATTTTTCAGGGGTGTTAGCGGTTTCCATACGATGCTCGACCAATAATCTGAATTAAAAGACTGGCGATTATAGCCGGTGTAAGCCCAGATACATTCGCCCGATTGCTGATAAACACGGCGAATAAATTCGCCCCTACAGCCTAAGGAAGCGCTGATTAAAGCCCCCTCGCTCCCGCGAATACCCTCTGGGGCACAAGTGCGGGAGCCCAAGTAAGGATTTCGCTACAAATAACGTCCCCCTTTGAAAAAGGGGGATCGAGGGGGATTTATTAAAAAATCTCCCCCCCAACCCCTCTTTATCAAAGAGGGGGCAAGAATCGTGTGATTCGGAATAAGCAGAATTCCGGGAAGTTATTTATGACCATATCCTAAATCAAAGCTAGGGATTCCCGCACTTGTGCCCCAGAGGGTATTCGCGGGAATGAAACACTTGCCGTTCGTACCCAAAGGGCATGAATCCTGTCGAAGGATTTAATCAGCAATTACCCAAGAAACAATCACATGAAATTTCACCCATTTCTCACAGGAATATTCCGAAAACAATTTCGGGATTTACTCCTACAGACAAGTACAACCTCACTGACATACACTTTGCGCCTTTATTTTGCCAAGCGCATCACAAATAACAACAACCGCCATCCGCAGCAGGTGCCTAACCACCTGCCGATTGGGCGCGGCTGCAGGGCGCGGGGTTAAAAAAGCGTAGGCGTTATCGGCTTTTATGACGGGCACAAAACCATGAACGATCAAGTTACAGAGGGTGTAATTGAAAAGTGTAGCGTTAAACCATTTCAGAGCAACATGCTTGCTGAGTCTAATGCTGGCGGGATTTGCCGTGTCTGCCGCCACTAAACCGTTTGAGATTCAGGAGCTGGAATTCAAAAGCTCTCAGGTATCCGACATCATCCGCGTGCTGTCAGAAGATGCTGACGTAAACATCGTCGCCACCCCGGAAGCCGGCAAAAAGACCGTCACCATTTTCCTGAAAAAGGTCAACCTTGAAGAGGCCATCAAAAACATCTGCCGCATCAGCGACCTGTGGTATCGAAAAGACGACACCGCCAACGTTACGTTCCGACTGATGACCAAAGAAGAATACAGCAAGGATCTGGTGCTGGGCGAAGACGACAACGTCAAAGTGTTTCAGTTGCGTACCCCCAATGTCATTGCCATTGCCATGGCTATCCAAAATCTGTATGCCCCCCGAGTGCGAGTCAGTTTTACCCCTACCATGACTGGCGGCATGGGCGGCATGGGTGGTGGATTTGGCGGCGTCGGCGGCAATCGAAATGGTGGCAATTTCGGGGGCGGTATGGGCGGTGGATTCGGCGGTGGCATGGGGGTCGGCGGCTTCGGTGGTGGTATGGGCGGCGGCATGGGAGGCTTTGGAGGCGGCTTCGGCGGTAACGCGATGGGAGGTTTTGGCGGCGGCGGCGCTATGTTCGGCGGGCGTGGCAACAACAGTTTTGGCAATAACAGTTACGGCAACAATCGCAACAACATGGGCAATACCGGCTACGGCAACATGGGCATGCAAAACCAGGTGCCCCGCGATTTGAGCGTCAATCAGGTCGAAGAAATCGCCAGCGAAAGCGATGGCAAACATGTGGATTCCGGCAAACTCTCCGAAGTCGCCGGCATGAATAAAATCGTCTTTGTCACCGTCAACTCGGAACACAACCAATTAATCGTCAAAACCAGCGACCAGGGCATTATCAAATCTATTGCCGATCTGGTAACGCAGATGGACATTCCGCAAACCCAGGTCATGCTGGAAATGAAGATCATCGATGTCAAAGTTGGCGAAGACTTTTCCTCACTGTTCAACTTTGAAATCAAAAACACCAAAATCCAGGGCGACAGCCTCAACCCGCTGATCATGGGCGGTGCCGCGGCCCTCAGCGGCGGCGGCAGCTTGGTCTACGAATTCGTCAGCGAAAAAGTCAAAGCCAACATCGAACTGCTGGAACGCAACAACCGTTTAAATGTGATTTCCAACCCGATGCTGGTCGCCTCCAATCACCGTCCGGCCCAGCTGTTTGTCGGCGAAGAACGCATCATGGTGCGCGGCTATTCCATAGACAACATCGACAACATCAACACCACCCGTACCATCACCACGCCGGAAACCGAACTGGAAGAGATTGGCACCACCTTGCAAATCATCCCGCACATCAACGCCGATGGCAGCATTCATATCCAGATGATGCAGGAAAACGCCACTCTCAACGAAGGTGCAGCCAACATTCCGGTGGTCGACAGCAACAACGGTGGCGTGGTCAATTTACCGGTGGACACCATCACCACCGCCCGCATGCAAGGTGAAGTCTTCGCCAAACACGGCTACACCGTCGCCGTCGGTGGTTTGATCCGCGACAGTTTTTCCAGAAACCGCCGCAAAGTGCCGTATCTGGCCGACATTCCGCTGCTGGGTAACATCTTCCGCCAGACCGAAGATACCGACAGCAAATCGGAAATGGTGTTGTTGATCACCCCGTACATCCTCAATCAGGGCAATAACCCGGCACAGGCCCAGTACGATCCGACCAACAAATACCACCAGTACGCCCCGGATACCGCCATGCAATCGCTGCCAGTGCCGCCACCGGCCCAACCCGACAGCCCCGAATGCGGCGAGTTTTGTGCCCCGGTCAATATGATGAGTTCCGACCGATGAGTTTGTTTTTTAACCGATTTATCAGCGCTACTACGTTAAAGCTGAGCGTGTTTTCCATGAGTTTTCCGTTCGGGCTGAGCCTGTTTCCGTTCGGGCTGAGCCTGTTTCCGTTCGGGCTGAGCCTGTCGAAGCCTATTGCCCCTTCGACAGAGCGAAAGGTATTTCAGGAAGTACTGAACATTATGGCAATTGGCGAATTTTATTCCCCTCACCCCAACCCTCTCCTTTATGCCCTTTTGGGTACGAGGGGAGAGGGTGCTTTATGCTGGTTGCCATGGATATTCAATCGGTTATGCAGAACTGTGAAAACAAGAAAACACGCCCTCTCCCTTTGGGAGAGGGCCGGGGTGAGGGCAAATCAAACCAATTTCCTCAGTTCGGTAGGGTGGGCACGATTCATGTGCCCACGCGGAATCAACGCCCTACCGCGTGGGCAACAATGCCCACCCTACAATGGGCTGAAATCGCAGGCCGGATTGTTATGCGTTGCCGCGCTTCTGTTGACCACCGGCTGCCAACCGGCTTTCATCGGCATGGACTCCGAAGCCGACATCGCCGCCGAAAACTGCTATGCCTACCGTTACGGCGACAAATTGCGCAAGATCAACTTTACCCAGGCCTTCGACTGGTGCCATCGCTCGGCCCGTTTCGGCAACAGCAACAGTCAGGCCCTGCTGGGCGAACTGTATTACCTGGGCCTCGGCGGCGAACAGGACATTCCGCAAGCCGAACAATGGTTTACCAGCGCCGCCCGCCAGGGTCATGCCCACGCCCAATTCATGCTGTACCGCATTTACGCCGTCAGCGAAGACTCTGCGCAACGCGGACAGGCCGATTACTGGCTAAAACAGGCCCGCCAGAGCGGCTACAAACTGGCGTTACAGGCACAGTAAACGGTTACAGACTTTAAATGAGAGCGCACACGCCAATGACAAACCAGTACAGCCAAACACAAGCCGAACCCGTCAAAAGCAAACTCATCGAATTGCTTGATGAAGTGCTGCTGCACGACGGCTTTGGCGAAATTCGCGTGGAGGTAAAAATCCTCAAACGCCAGCAAAAGGAAGTGATTTTGCACTGCGGCAAACAATACCGCTTTGTGGTGGACGCCACCAGCACCCATCCGGGCAATTAGGAGCAACACGCGCAAGGATGCGCCGGCAACGGATTGCCATTTTTCATTTCCGCGCAGGGCCGAGGAATCGAAAAAAAATTTTTCCCTTAGAAAAAAAGGGATAGAAAAACACGTCTCCCTTTAAAAAAGGGGGATCGTGGGGGATTTATTTAGAAAATCTCCCCCAACCCCTCTTTTCAAAAGCGGGGAGTAAAACTTGGTAGAACCGGAATAAACGGTTATTGCCAAAACAGAGTGTCCGGCCGTCAGGGTAAGCATCACCCCCCAAGTGACTCACTCTTGACATCCGGAACCAACAGGAAGCAACACGCGCAAGGACACGCAACACCGGGACAAACAGTCCCGTTACGTTAAATCGTCGACCCGCGCCGGATGCGTGGGCAACCAGAACACAGGACGTAAACCGCCAGCGCCAACCTGGCCACTGGGTGACGACCAGGCCATCTGCATCCGAATGGCCAAACCGACACGACGGTTTAACTTAACGGGATTGGGCGTGCCATTTTGGACAGGTTCCTTTAATACCCTCCAGGTTAAATCGGAACATTTGCAGGACATAGCGCAAGGACGCGCACCGGTGCAGGATCACCACAGGATTTCCCTCTCCCTCTGTTCCCAAGAGGGCATAAAAGAGAGGGCCAAGGTAAGGGGAACTAACAATTTTATAAATGAGTGTGATTGGGTCACATCGCTAACATTGAAAAATACCGATGACCAACAGGCTGCGCGAGGCAGTTGAGGGATCGATACAAGAGACATTAACATGCAAAAATACAATATGAGAAGACTCAAAGCCGACCAAGGCGGTTTCACTTTGCTGGAATTGCTGGTCGTGATTACCCTGATTGCTACTTTGGCAGTAGCCGCTTTGGTGGCTTATGACGGTGTCGGCGATAAAGCACAAGCGGCGGCGGCTGCAGATGCCAACGTCAAAGTAGATAACGCAATTCGCCAGTACAAAGCGGTCACCAACAATTACCCCAACCAATGGGATAACTTGGTGGCGCAGGATACTTCCTTAATCAATGCCCTTCCTACACAATTGTTAAGCGTCGTCACAAACTGGACTTTAGGCGCAGCTGCATCTGAAGTTTCTTTATCACTAGGTCGCGCCGGTATTAACGAGTTGCAAAATTGGATTACCTGGAATGGTCCGAATACCACTGGTGTGATTCCTAACTTAGCACACAATGAAAGCTTCAATTCTATTAATGGTAGAGAGACTGAACATTTCGAAGAAGGTGGCGTCGGTGGTTCTGGCCCAATTCTTAACCTCGCTATCGTACCGGGTTTAGGCGCACCTGTAGGCACATGTCAAGCTTCTGGCGTTACCATTGATGCAACATCTGTAGATCCTGACGGTGCAGGCCCATTGGTTGCGGGTGGCAACTACATTCAAAACCGTTACAGCGATGCGCTGGAAGGCGACGAGTGTCATTTAGTGGTTGCGTTGGGCTTCGGTAGCGATGCCGCTGCCAGTACCGCAACTAGCTCAGTATCCATCGGTAAAGCACCGAGCTTCAGCAAAACCGACACCGCCAACCCAAACAACAATGTCGATCCTAACGTGCACTACTCACGTTATATCGGTCTGTTCCTGGTCGGTTCTGATAGCGACGACAACGGCAACATCACCGGCAACGAATACCTAAACAAAGCCCGCCTGCTGACCATCATTGCGCCTGACGGCACAATTGCTGATCAAAACCTGGCGACTGCTGTACAAAACTAAGGGTGTGCTGCCGGTAACGGCCTGACATCTTAGCGGGTGGTTCCCACGCTTCGGCGTGGGAACTGCTTCTGGGAAATCAGACAGCATTTCCTGACCGATACGGCTAAGCAACAACAATCAAAACCCGGTTTAAGCGCTGCTCTTGTCGCAGGGGCAACGCTTAAACCATTAAGCAACCAACAGCTTGTTGCAAATCATTCATCACCATTCAATTACATCTGCATTACCCGATATGGCCACACAAACACCTGTTGCACATTTCTTCCCTTTGGCTCTGCTGGCAGCCATACCGCTATTACCGCTGTTCGCGCCCTGGCAGATGTTTCCGGTAACCTCGTTTCATCAGGAGTGGCTGGCAATGATGGCTGGTCTGTTGGCGTGTCTGTGCGCTTGGCCGTTGCTGCGTAAAGCTTCGTCGGTGGCTGTGCCGGTGATTGTCTGGTTACCGCTGGCATTGGCGGTTTTTATCGGACTGCAATCGTGGCTGTTACCGCAAGTGGTGGATCAGCATGCCGGTATTGCCATCGGCTATCTGTTATGGGCAGCTTTATTGATGGTACTGGTGGGATTGCTACAACAACGCTGGGGCATGCCCCGCCTTGCCGCTTGGCTGGCCGGCGGTTTGCTGGCAGCTGCGCTTTGGGCCAGTGGCCGTGAATTGCTGGCGCGATTGTTAGCCGAAGTGGGCGTATGGGGTGGTACCGGTCAACCCAATCATTACGGCGACCTGCTGGCGTTGGGGATGGGCTCGCTGCTGTATCTGCACAGCCATTTCAAATTGCCGAAGGCTTGGTTTTTTGATGCGGGTTTGGTGCTCATGCTGGGTTTGAGCCTGACGCCGTCGCGTAGCGTCTGGTTGTATTGGCTGGCGCTGGCCATCATTGCCGGGCGTTATCGTAGCGACTGGTTAAAGCCGTTGACTGCCGGTTTTGTGTTGTATTTGCTGTTCCAGGGACTGTGGTCGCTGGACCTGTTCCCTACCCCACAACTGACCTCGGCAGAACGGGTGATTGGACAAACCAGTGGCCCGTCACCACGCTGGCATATCTGGCAAGTAGCCTGGGATTTGTTTTGGCAACAACCGGTATTCGGTCATGGCTTTGGACAATTTGATTGGGCATATTTTGAAGCCGGGCGGTATGTCATTGAACAGCCAACCCGTATCGAACACGCCCATAACATCATCATGCATTTTCTGGTGGAGTTGGGAATAGTGCCAGTATTGCTGCTGTTGGCGGCTTTGGTGTTCTGGTTGAAATCCTTGTTGTCGTCGGCGGAGTCGGTCGACACCGACCGACAGGCAGCGCATGCCGTGCAATCCGAATCAACCAGCCCGCTCAAACCCTGGCTATTGATGCTGACGGCGGTGTTGGGTATTCACAGTTTGCTGGAATATCCGCTGTGGCATGCCCATTTTCTGGGCATCGCCGCCTTGCTACTGGCTATGGGCGAGCAACGCCACTGGCACGTACCCATCAATAAAGCCGGCGCTGCACTGGCAGGCGGCTTTGTATCGGTATCATTGGTCATTGCCACCAGCCACGAATGGCAATATACCCGCCTGGAACTGGCACTGCTGACGACGCTGGCGCAACCCACGCTGCAACGCGAGCAACAATTGATCGACATTTGTCAAAACCTTTCCCGAACCGCGCCACTATTGACGCCGTATGTGCCGGTCGTGTTCACGCTAACCGGCCATCCGGAAAATCCGGAAATGCGCGAACAACTGAAAGTGTTGGCCGATGCGGCCGTGCGTTTTACGCCCACCGGTCATTTGGTCTATCGGCTGTCATTGTTGCAAGCGCTGAGCGATGACAACACCAATGCCCGCAAAACGGTCGATAAAGCACTAGCAGCCTATCCCGGCGAGGCGGTGAAATTTGCGGAAGAATTACTGCGGGTACAAGAATTTGAAGGTGGGCGCATTGATGTGCTGATGAAACAAATACTGCCGACTGTTAACAAGCAATTACAGGTCAGTTGGCCGTCGAAGGTTTAAGTGGCACTCAACCAAATGCCCCGTTTAAAACCATGAAACAGCCGATTCCGCGTCCCACGGTCCGCCGTGTGACGCCTTAGCTTCCCCCACTTTTAAAAACACAAGCAAGTAAATGAGGCTTTTATTGTTTGTATCATCCAAACCCCAACCGGCCCAGGTCGGCTTCACTCTGCTGGAACTGCTGGTGGTGATTACCGTGATGGGCATTTTGTCTACCATGGCGGTGATGAGTTACGACGGCGTGCAGGAGCAGGGCCAATACGACACCACCCGCTTTAAAATGACAGAAATCCGCAACGCGTTGTTGCAGTTTCGGCGGGATAGCGGCAGCAATGATTTTCCGGGGCAAGGGCAATACGATTGTACGGATGCCGCCAACGGCAATCCCAGCAACGCCAATCCTGATTTTAATTTTCCAGCCGAAGCAGGCAGCAACGACAGCGAGAAAATCGCATGGTGCCGGCATCCGGCCAATTTCTGGATGTTGTTTGTCGATCCGTTTGGTCGTGCCACTCACGATCAATGGAACGAAGACACTCACCGTGGCTGGCATGGGCCCTATTTGACCCGCAAAAGCGGCTTGTTAAACCTCTCTGCCGGCAATCCCGCGGGGCTACCAACCCAAAGCGGCATTTGGGGGATTGCCGATACCTATCTAAATTCCACTGCTACTGGCATTGCCTGGAGTACGTTATCAGAGCCTGAACGGGGCGGCAGGCCGTATTGGTTTTTACCGGATACCGACAGCGACAACCAACCTGACGAACGCATTGTCAGCTTGGGGCCCGACAATAGTTACGCGGGAAGCGGGACCAACGAGTGCCTGCCGAATGCAAATAACCTAATTTTGTGTTTACTCAGGTAGTTATCAGTGACATTGGCTAAATCACAAAAGAAATGTAGGTTGGGCAGAGCAGAGCGAAGCCCAAGACATGTAAACCGTTGGGCTTTATTGCATTCAGCCCAACCTACCGAAGAAATACCAAGACGTAGGGTGGATAAGCGGAGCGCATCCACCAAATTCAAATTTATCACGGTGGATGCGCTGCGCTTATCCACCCTACCTACCCAAACACAACCCAATGTAGGAGCGACGCCTAGTCGCGAACTTACCGCGCTTTCAATCGCGACGAGGCGTCGCTCCTACGGGGTAGGCAAGCAGCGCGGCTTTACCCTGCTGGAAATGCTGCTGGTGATATTTTTGATGGCGCTGGTGGCGTCCACCGGCTTGATGCTGACAGAAGGCGTGGAAGACCAAAGCAAATACGACGAAACCAAACGCCGCATGGAATTAATCCGCAAAGCCATCATCGGCGACCCCACCCGCACGGTGAACGGTGCGCCGGAGATTAGCGGGTTTGTGGCGGATATGGGAAGGTTGCCGGAGTGTTTGCGGGAGTTGTTGGAGGCTGTTGATTGCGGAAATCCAGGCACCGCTTTACCTGTTTGGAATCAAGACCCGAATAGCGGCATTGGCGCAGGATGGCGTGGGCCTTATCTTTCGGTGATGTCGGACCACGACAGTGTGAAGCGTTTCAGGGATGGTTATGGCAACGAAGATATTGACG
The DNA here is from genome assembly GCA_002928965.1 of Methylomonas sp. Classification (GTDB taxonomy): domain Bacteria; phylum Pseudomonadota; class Gammaproteobacteria; order Methylococcales; family Methylomonadaceae; genus Methylomonas. The sequence continues at coordinate 66,589 of PERU01000009.1, read as the reverse complement.
AGGATGGTGCCGGAATAGCTGACGACAATGATGATGTGCAAAACTTCGGATGGATTTGGCAACTGTACAAGGCTGATCGCATCACGCCTACGGCTGACCCAGCCGAAGCCGTATTGATTCGGATAAAAAGCAAGGGATTTGATGGTTTGGGAGGTAGTGCAGATGATTACCCGGATTCACCCATTGATGACGTCGAACCGCTGGTAGATAAGTTTGATTATGAAGTTAACTTTCAAAACTGGAACACAATTATCGTAAGGTTTCAGAATAATAGCGCCAGTGGTGTGCCGGTATCCATTTCAGCCAATGCCCTTCGATTGGCGCTTAGTTTTAGCGATGATTCACAGCCGGATGCTGTCAATGAATTAGACAGTGCTACATTTCCATCCACGGCTATTTCCGTGCCTTCATCATCTGTTGTGGGTTCTGTGAATGTCACAAATGCTACGAGCTTGACTGTGCCAACCGGCACTACCTTGAGTGGTACAACCTTGACTTTTAATACTGCTGGCGACCTGACGTTTACCGCAGGAATTACCGTACCAGTTATTGCTGGTAACACCGCAAACGTACCAACCGGAAGTACATTAGCTGGCACTACATTGACCATTGGCAGTAACGGGGCAATTACCTTTCCTGCCGGATCGGTCATTTCCGTAACCACCAATTTCCCCGGTTTGCCCAATATCATGGGCAATTATTCATTGATGGTGGTTTGCAATGACCCCGCCAATCCGAATGCCGTTGACGGAAAACGCTTCGACGGCGATTGTGATTTGTATGGGGATGATGCCACGCCATTAATGTATGTACCGAGCAATCAACCCTATCTGTTCAGTGCCTTACCACGCTCCAATCCAGTAGCGCCACCCTCCCCTTTACTCTGGACGATTGAATGAATTTGAATAAGTTCTTACGCTTTGGCAATCCCAGCCAGCTGTTGGTGTGCGAAACCGACGGTTTTTCCTTGCGGGCGGCCGTGTTGCGGCGAGTGGATGACGACATTGAATTGCTGTGTCAGGCCAGGACTGAGCAGGTGGATATGGCCGAGGGCTTGGCGGATGTGATCACCACTATGAAAGCTGAGGGCTGGCAGGGCGGCGGCACGGCGATTTTGTTATCACCGGCGGTGTTTTCCACGCTGGTGGAGTTGCCGGTCAATCCGAAAAAGCCGAGACCATTGCCACAGATGCTTGAACTGGTGCGCTGGGAAGCTGAGCCGCTGCTGCTGCAGCACATTACCCGCTGGTCGGTTGGTCATTTGCTGGTTGGTCAGGGCTATATGACCGAAGAGCAGGCACAGGCGGTGATGGACCTGCAGCAGGGCAAACCCAACTCGCGCAGCAGTCTGGCGTTGGCGGAACAGTTTTCACTGCGACGCTTCGGTGATTTGGCGGTGGAACTGGGGTATATCAAGCGCAGCCAGTTGAATGCCTGCCTGACCGGGCAGGAGTGGTTGAAAGCCGATGATGAGATGATCGAATGCGGCTGGGCTGCACAGGGGCCGGTTGAAGATATTCCCGGCACATTCAACTGGCTGATCAGTTGTGTGCATCAAAGTCTGTTGCAGCGCTGGGCTGCGGCGTTTGCCCGCCATGGTCTGAAACTGCAGGCCATTTACCCGTTGACAGGCTGCGCGCCGGCACTGTTGCCGGCAACCGAAAAAAATGCGGTGATTCTGGAAACCCATCCCGGACTGGGATTCAGCAGTCGGTTGGTTGCTGGCCACAGCAGCCTGCTGCGGCATTATCTGAATTTACATAAGTCGCCGCTGGATATTTGCCTGGAAAGTTATCACGCGCTACATGCACCGCCGCGGGATCCGGTATGGCTGGCGTGCTGGCCGCCGACCGCGGAATTGTCTGTTGAACTGGGGCAAATGCTGGAGTTGGAGGTGCATCCTCTGAATCACCCATTGACCGGGGAGATTGTCTCGCCCGGTATGGCTGGTGCAGCCAGTCAAGCTTTGGGTCTGGCCAATGACAATGGCTGCGCAGGCGTGCGGGTGGGTGGCCCCTTGCCGCCGGTGCGTGACCGATTGGACGTGCGGGCGACCGCCTTGCTGCTGCTGTTACTTACGCTAACCGGCGTGTCCGAACTGACATTGTGGTTGCGACTGAGTCATGTGGAGAGTTTTAAGGCACAGGTTGATGCCAGCTGGCAAAGCATCGATACTGCCGTCAAGCGCATCAACGCCGAAATTGCCGCTATCGAGGAACGCAAACAAAAAATCAAATCCTTGCGGGCCGAACAACAGCGTATCGAGGCATTGACGCGGTTTTATGACGAAGAAATTCCGGAGCGCATGGGGCTGGTCAAAGGCGTGTTGGGTATGCTGCAAACCCTGATTGATGATGAGGTGGTCATCGAACGTCTGGATGAGCCGGGCAAGCATGTGCCCAAACCACAGCCCGGTATGGGATCGTCCCCTACCCTACCGCCCAAGCCGGATGACAAAAGCGTGGAAGTAGAAAACGTTGTTCTGGAAGCCTGGGCGTTGAGCGAGACGGCTGCCCAGGTGTTCATCAAACGAGTGACCGATACGGTAAGTATCTGGGATTTGCAGGTACGTGACCCGAAGGTGACTTTCAACAAGGGGCCGATGAACGCCAACGGCTTTAGTATTTCCATGCGTCTGGTCAAACTGGCCGGACCGGAGGGCAAAATCATTCGACTATCGGATAAAAAAAATCATGAAACTACCTCATTTGAGTAATCGCGAGCAGTTGCTGATTGCGCTGTCCGTTTGTGTGATTGTAGTCGGCGGCTATGTCTGGTTGCGTTTTATGCCCGCCCATCGCAGCATCGGTGAACTGCAGCAGGCAGCGGACGCCACCGAGCAACGTTCCCGTACCACCAGCATTCCTGAACAACCGGAAGATGATCTGGATAGGCTGGATCAGCAACTGCATGAACAGGAACAGCTGGTGCTGACCCTGAAAAGTCAGTCCGATTCCGCCGAGCGGCGACTGGCGCCGACCGATTCGCAGTTGCTGATCGTCGACATTTCCAGGGTGGCACGTAATGCTCTGGTGAATGTACGGGCCAATGAAGACTATAAACCCTTGCCAACCACCGCTGCTACCGGGGCAAACCCGCCTCTCACCAGCAAGAAAGCCCGTAAACTACAGGCGGCCCAAGCCGCAGCCTCTACAGCGGCGATGCCGGCTGTTGAGCTGACGATTCCACAGCTCAGCGAAGGCTGGATTAACCGTATGTCGGCGGGTTCTATGTATGCACGGCCCTTGCGTCGCCTGGAGTTGGAAGGTTCTTACATGGCACTGAACCGGTTCATTCATGATCTGGATGCACTGCCATTTCATGTGGCGGTGCTGCGGTTGAGCATCGAAAAAATACCGGTGGTGTCCATGCCCGGTTATCCACAGGAATTAATGGCCGAACTGGTGTTGGCTTTGTAGCCCATGGCGATCAACGACGAACAATTATTGGATGCCGGCCTGCGTTGTGGCTTGATCGAACCGCACGTGCTGGAACGCCTTCGTTTGGAGGCGCGCCGGCAGCGCATGTCGGCGTTGAGTCTGGTGCAAGCGCATTATCGCTTTCCATTGTCGGCCTTTTACCGGGCAGTGGCGGAGCTGTTTAGCGTACCGTATCTCGATCTACAGCCGCTGGTAGTTGACAGCCTGTTGCTGAAAAAAATACCTCCCAGTCTGGTGCAACGCAAACTGATTTTGCCAATGCGCGATGAAGAGCAGGTCTGGCTGATCACGGGCGATCCTGGTGACCGAGCCGGTATCGATTCGGTTCAACGCCTGCTGGGACAGATGTTGCCTCTGGCCACAGCCGATTTGGCGGTGTTGCAACATAAAGTCAGCAAGGCACTGACCGCCAAAACCGCAACGGAGGCAGCCAACACGCTTTCTGCGGAAAATGATGCCGATTTGGTACAAGTGCTGGATACCATCATTCGCGAGGCGTATTTGTATCGGGCCTCGGACATTCATCTGCTCAGCGATGTGGCCGGCTTGCGGGTAAGGCTGCGGGTGGACGGCAAATTGCGCGATTATCCGGTGGATGTGAATGCCTCGGCCTCGGCGCTGGTGTCGCGAGTCAAGGTGTTATCCGGTCTGGACATTGCCGAACAGCGCCAGCCGCAGGACGGCGGCTTTTCGTATCGTTTGTCGCCGCCGATCAATAAGGAATTCAATATCCGGGTAGCCACGGCGCCGACCCGTCTGGGCGAGCGCATCACCATGCGTTTGCTGGGACAGGAAGCCAGCGGTTTGACCTTGACCGATCTGGGCATGATGAACGAGGATTTGCGGCGGTTTCGGCAGGTGATTCATAAACCTTATGGAATGGTGTTGCTGACCGGGCCGACCGGGAGCGGCAAATCCACGACGTTGTTTGCGGCTTTACAGGAAATCAATCAGCCCCACCTGAATATCATGACGGTGGAAAACCCCATCGAATACGTGATGGACGGTGTATCGCAAGTGCAGACCGGGCCGAAAATCAGTTTTGCCGACGCCTTACGCTCGTTTCTACGTCATGACCCGGATGTGTTGATGGTGGGCGAAATTCGCGACCATGAAACCGCGGATGTAGCGGTCAAAGCGGCGATGACCGGGCATTTAGTGTTTTCCACCCTGCACACCAACAATGCGGTGAGCGCCGTCACCCGTTTAATCGATATTGGCTGCGAGCCGTTTTTGATCGGCTCGACCATGGCGGCGGTGATTGCCCAGCGATTAGTTCGGCGTTTGTGCAGCCATTGTCGCCGCGCCCGTCCGGCCACGGCGGCTGAGTTGTTGGAATTGGGCGCGGTGGATGAGGCGGGCGTGTTGATTTACGAACCGGTGGGTTGTGTGGTCTGCCAGGGCGCCGGGTTTCGCGGTCGGCTAGGACTGTTTGAAACCTTGTGGTTCGATGAAAAACTGGCGCGTCTGGTGGCGCGCGGTGCGGATGAAGAAGCCATTGAAGCCCACGCCGGCGAGCGATTGCAATTTATGTGGGAAGACGGCTGCCGAAAAGTACGGCTGGGCTTGACCACACTGGACGAACTGCGTGATGTGGCACTGCATAAAACCCGCGACATACTGAGTATGAGCTGATTATGGGACAGTTTTCCTATACTGCGCTGGATGCCACGGGTGCTGAAGTGACAGGTAATGTGCAAGCAGATGATTCTGCTGCTGCCGCCCTGCAGTTGCGTCAACGCGGCTTGCGGGTGATGGAATTAACACACGGCGGCTCTCGATCCGGTTTTTTAGGTCAGGCCAATTTTGCCGACTGGCTGGCGTCGCAACGCTCGGTCAGTACTTCGTCGATGATTTTTTTCTTTCGGCAAATGGCTTTTATGTTGCGGGCGGGGTTGTCGGTTTCGCATGCGCTGGAACTGGCCAAATCGCAATTTTCCAATAGCCGGCTGAATCTGACCATCCGGCTAATGTTGAAAGACATCGAAGCCGGTCAGGCCTTGTCGGTAGCGATGAGCAAGCATAAGGCGGTATTTCCGGATATGGCCATCAACCTAGTGGTAGCCGGCGAAAACACCGGCGATCTGGATGAGATCATGGAACGACTGGCGATTCATCTGGATAAAAAAGCCGCGCTGCGGGCACAGATGATCAATGCCATGATTTATCCGGCCATCGTGGTGCTGGCTGCCATTGGCGTGGGGATTTTCATGGTGGTACAGATCATTCCCAAGTTCGCCAAATTCCTGCTGGGCAAAGGCAAAGCCCTGCCGCCTTCGACGCAGTTATTGATCGATCTTTCCGATTATATTCACCATCACGGGTTGCTGATTATCGGCAGCGTGGTCGCCTTTATCATCAGTGTGCTGCTGGTTTATCAAACCCGCCAGGGCCGGTTATGGATCGATCAGCTGTTGCTGCGGATTCCGGTGATCGGCTCGATGTTGATCACCGGCGCGATGGCGCAACTGGCCTGGGCGTTATCGATTTTGTTGCGCAGTGGGGTGACGGTATTCGATTCGATGAAAATCACCGCCAATCTGCTGGGCAATCGGGTATATAGCGATAAATTGCAGGATGCGTCGAGCCGGATTCTGGAGGGACAGGATGTGGCCAGCAGTATCGAACACCCTAAAATTCCGCCGCTGGTGGTGCAAATGATTGCTGTTGGCGAAAACACCGGCAGCCTGGATAGCGTGTTACAGGAATTGGGTATTTATTATGAAAAGCTGTTGGAAATTGCCATCAAACGCATGTCGGCGTTAATCGAACCGGTGATGATTTTGGTGATTGGCTCTATGGTGGGTTTTGTGTATTACGCGTTTTTTCAGGCGCTGTTTTCGCTGGTCTCAGGCAAATAGGACAAACTGATGCAGTTAACAAGTATATCGCGGGTAATTTATTGGGTTGGCAGCCTGTGGTTTGCCGGTAATGTCGTGGCTGAACCCTTACCGGCAGCGGCAACGTATACCACTCAACCCGGCGTGCGCCCTGCCCCGCAGCAAGTGCGCGATCCGTTCACACCCAGCGCGCTGATGTATGAAACGGTGGGCAAACAGTCCGGGATGGCCAATAGCGGCTATGGATTTTCACCAACGATTGAAGGGGGGAAAATTCCTAAAATGAAGCTACGCGGCCTGCTAAATCAAGAACCCGGCAATTACATCGCCCTACTGGAAGTGGAAGGTGCCGGGACGTTTATGGTACGGGAAGGTGATGAGTTCAACATCGATCCGTCACAGCCTAAAAACGCCATACGGGTCGATAAAATCACCCGTTTGAGTATTACCGTGGAAACGGGTGTGTTGGGGGCGATTCGGGTTTTACGCTGATTCTTAACTAGGAGTCTGTCCGAGAATAGGAATCGTCGCGAGGGCAAGCCATTTTTCCGCAAACGACGCATACCGGGTATTGAAGTGTCTAATTAACAGGCAAAAAAAAGCCATCATATTGCCCCTTAAGAGCAATGATGATGGCCTGCAAATTTAGCGATTACCAGCTAAAACTTGATGAGGCAACACCGCTGCCATCATAGGTATAGCCTTTTTTGACCACATTGAGCACGGTAAATGCACAGGTACCTTTGGATAACCTGGGTACTGCACGGCTGGAGAAATTAATTGCCCCTGTGTTTGTCGTAGCGCCTCTGGCTATAGACAGAAAACTGACATTACTTTTGCCAGCAACAGCCGATCCGCTCCAATAACCATAGACTAATGCGCCCGGCACAAAGGCTTCACCATATTTCACGCTAACGTTGGCAGTACAAGTCGAGTTGCTGCCAGTGATTTTACGTGTCACCTTGGTGTTGTTATTGAGTTTTGTGGACACGGGTGCCTGTGTCGCCTGAATGGTTTGAGTGGCGCTGCTAGTCAATCCGCTGTTATCAGTCACCGTTAAGGTCGCCGTATAAGTGCCGGCTGTTTGGTAGACATGACTGGTTGATGCATTGCCACTAGCCGTTGTACCGTCACCAAAGTTCCAGTTATACGCTGTAATGGATCCGTCACTATCTTTTGAACCGCTGCCATTTAGCGTTACCGTTAAAGGACTGTTGCCTATCACTGGGGTGGCAGTCAACGATGCAGTAGGCGGCAGTAATGTAGATCCTTGCACATACGAACCCGAGATTTGGTATTGACCGATACTGCCATAATCTGAATAACCAGTGATTAAATCACCTTTGCCAACACCTTCAACTTGCAGGAAGTGTTGTCCGACTGGCAATGTTGCGGTCAGTGATGCATTCAAGCTATCCAGCGGATTTGCCTGAGCCACCACTTTACCTGTCGCATCAAGTATTTTGAGGGATACATCCAAATTAGCGGCTACCGTATCAGGCGTTACCGTAAACTGGGCATTGCCACCACCACTGAGAAAGCCAAACACATCGACATCGGTATCGCGTTCAATGACACCGAATTGTGAGACTGCGCTGCTGGCCCCCCCCAACTGAGATGCACCGGTGATGGTGTTAGCATAATCATCCGAACGTAAATTCGCGCCGGCCGCATGTATCACTGTGACATCATCCTGCTTGTTATTGGCGCCGGAATACTCACCCTTACTCCATTGCGTAAGCGCTTGATAGTAACCCACACCCATGATAGGTGCCCAACCTGTAGCACCACTGCCATGCCCGGTGTAATAACCGGTAGACGCATTGCCGTCATGATTTAAATTCAAGTTGTGACCCACTTCATGCGAAACGGCTTCCGCAACGAATTTTGGATTGCCATTGCCCAATTTGTCGAAAAACACCCAGGCTGGCTGATACCTGTCCGGCGATGTACTTGAATAATACGAAAACACATTGACGTAGGCCACGCCACCGCAAGATTGATTGCACAGCTGCGGCATGGAGCGGGTAATAACGGCTCGCGTTCCATATTGAATATCGGTACTGCTAGTCCTTTGCAGAGCAGCCAAGGGCGGTTCCTGGGTAGTGACATCCACATCAAAGGGCGCATAATCTTCAGCAACCCGTTGCCAAATTTGCTTGATGTTATTCAATTCAGTGGCGCTGAACGCAGCTGGATTTCCATCGATGTCGTAAGCCTGAGCAGTCAATGTACCTGTGTTCCATGCTGAATTTGTGGCGACATGACCATTGAAATCCAGGTAAATCACCCGATTTGAGCCCGGTTTGCTATGCAATGCAAATGGATCGGTGGCAGCAGCGACTGTCGCAATCGGACTGGTGCCGGTAGCGGTTGCCGTGGCTTCTTCTACATGATCTTTGGGCAATTCTGCGTGTGTATCGATATACAGCAATCGACCGCTTTCATCGACCCATGCGGTAGAATCCGTGCGCAAAATCTCTTCTAATCGCTCTGGTGACATATCATAGGCGCTGGCAACCTCTTCCAGTTTATCGCCCAACGCATCAATAGCGGCCTGACCGTTGATCTTATCTTTCAAACTGATGAGCGGAAACGGCATTTCCATTTCCCCAGAATCAAGCTCTGCCATCACGGTATTACTGGCACCTTGAGCGGCTGATTGAGTTGATGAGAGCGTATCGGTACCGGAGCCAACCAGTCCGGAGACAAAAGCCTGAACTCTGCCATCAGGCAAATTCACCAAGCCATAGTTATAGCCTTTCAGTGCTTCTGCCGCTGCATTGGCAGATGGGTAATAGACTGGCTCAGCGGCGATGCCGGCAGCCGCAGGGGGTAGTGACTTACTCAGATCCGATTCAATCGATGCGGATTCTTCGGATGTCGTGGCGCATCCCTGCAGCGCCATCAACACTGCCGATGCGATTAGGGTGTGTGTGGTTTTTTTCATCATTATCTCCCGGATTACGGTTTATCAACCGCCTTTTAAAATGACCTTCGCGTAAAATAATAATGTGATGCGGCCGATTTATATTAGATGTTCATTGCAAAATCGGATTTAACCTTCTTTGGTGCAGCAAAAAAATCGCTCAGGAAATCCTATGTCCTTATCAAAGCAACTCCTCATTTTGGTATCTGCCCTGTTTTTGCTGATTTTTAGCCTTAACTTTATTCTCAGCGTTAAAAACATCAGAGATTATCTACAAGGTGAAGCCAAAATCCACGCCCAGGATACAGCCACCTCTCTTGGGTTGTCGCTGACGCCTTATATCACCAATCCACAAGACCCCAGTATCAAGGTCATGATCAGTGCTATTTTCGATATGGGGTACTACAAGGAAATCCGCTTGGTCGACACCAACACTATCGAATTGATAAGCCTTAAAAGCGAAAAACACTTCGCAGAGGTGCCCAGCTGGTTTATTGATTTTTTACCGATACGTGCAGCCACGGCCACTAGCGAAATCAATTCGGGCTGGCAGATCGGCGGGGTCATTCACGTCACCGTCAATCCCAACTACGCTTATCTGAAGCTGTATACACAGGTCAAAACCAGTTTTTATTACTCATTAGCCGCCTTTGTGGTTTCGATCTTTATTTTATGGCTGGCGCTAAGGCTTACGCTGGCGTCCTTAAAAAAAATTGATCAGATGGCTTTGGCAGTAGCCGATGGTAATTTTGTAACCATTGAACCCCTACCCTGGACAGGGGAGGTGCGCAACGTTGCCAAATCCATGAACCTGATGTCGCATAAAATTCAAAGTACATTTAATACCTTGAACACCCAACTGGAAACCCTGGGGAGTGGTTTATTACGCGATGACCTGACCGGCTTATATAAGAAATCAGTATTTGAAAGTGACTTATACGATGGTCAAGACCACTCAAAAGCCAGTTTTTTGATATTGCTAAAATTTGACAGCATCAGCGAATTATCCAAATTAAAAGACCGCCAAATCATCGACAGCTACATCCAAAGCTTTGCGGCAATTTTACAGAGCGCAACCCAGGATACCGACCACTTCAAGGCAAAAGCCTACCGTTTTTATGGGGCAGAATTCGCCTTGCTGGTATCAGAAAGTGACTCTAATGCCCTAGAATCATTAGTATCACAACTCAGCCGTCAGTTTGCTGAATTGGGTCAGTCTTATCACTATCCTGACCTGGTGCATATTGGCGTAGCGCCCATTTACTCTACCTGTACTCTGGAAACCCTGTTACGGGCTGCCAACGAGGCCTATGAACAAGCCAAACTGATCGGTCCGAATCGCTATTTCATCCGAACCAGTGATGTTGCAGCCCGAGACATGGCCGAATGGACCGCATTGGTCAAGGACTGCATTGAAAATCGCCGTTTTTCAGTCAGCTACATTAATCGCACCCATAATTTGGCTACCACCGACCTGTTAATCGAAGAAGCCGCCATCGATATCGTCGATAATGAAACCAAACCTATCGCCATTGCCCCCTTTATCGCCATTGCCGAAAATATCGGCAAAATCATAGAGCTGGATAAAAACATGCTGACGCTGGTTTTGCAGCACATCAGCACCCAAAACCAACAGCACGCCGTAGCCATCAATTTATCAACTCAATCCATCAAAGATGCCTATTTCAGACTTTGGCTTACCAGACAAATATTGAAGCATCCCGCAGCTACCAAGCGCTTGGTGTTTTGTTTGTCGGCTTATGCAATCAGCAAGGATATTGAAGCCTATCAAGAGTTTATTGAGCTGATCCATCAATGGAACTGTAAAGTCATGATCAAGCGCTTTGAAAGCGCGTCCTTCGCAGCGGATATTTTGCAAAAACTTAAACCTGATTACATTCGGCTGGCCTTGGCGTTAACAAATGGCATCGGTAGCAGCCGCCCCAAACAGGAGTTTGTGCAAACGTTACATACGCTGGCTGGTTTGATGGGCATTCAAATCCTGGCCGAGGATGTTAAGGACGAAAATGATTTGCGGCAGTTGAAAACCATTGGCATTCTTGGCGCCAACAGCTGACGTGAATCGCTGCAACGCTTTGAACCTAGTTGTCATCATGACGACCACGCTGCTCTATGGCATCAGCTCAGCGATCGGGCTGGAATTCGAACAGGCGGTTCTTCAGAAAGTAGAAAACCAATACGGCCATCCAGCACGCCAGCGTCTTTTAGTCTGGAAAAACCTGATCAACACAGCTGCCCCGCTATCCGATCGGGAGAAACTGCAGCAGGTAAATGAGTTTTTCAATCAAAATACCGCGTTCGTTGATGACAGTATATTGTGGAACACCACCGATTACTGGGCCAGCCCTGTCGAGTTTTTGTTGAAAGGTGCCGGCGACTGCGAAGATTACTCGATTGCCAAATACTTTACGCTGGTAGAAATGGGTGTTGATGAAAACAAGTTGCGTATCACCTATGTCAAGGCCATGGAACTGAACCAAGCCCACATGGTACTGACGTATTATGAATCGCCCAACGCCGAACCACTGGTACTGGATAATCTGCAGCCTGACATCAAACCGTCCTCGCAACGGCATGACTTGATACCAATATACAGTTTCAACGGCAGCAACCTATGGCTAGCCAAAAACACGGCAAACGGCAACCCTGCCGGCAGTTCCGATCAACTGAGCCTTTGGCAAAATCTCAAACAAAGAGCGTTGATAATACCTGTCGAATAAAGGCGAGGAGACCTTTGCCGCCCCCTCCCTGGGAGGCTGTCGTAAAAGCCCACTCTCCTCGCGGGAGAGGGCTGAGGTGAGGGGAATATAATGCAAACAGCTGGTTTATATGCCCTCATCCTAACCTTCTCCCGGTGGGAGAAGGAACTGTTTCGACTTTTACGACAGCCTCCCCTGGCAAGGGGAGAAATTATATAAATGAGCGAGTGTCAAAAATGGAATTTTGAAAAATGCAGTATCCCTAAGATTCGGCAAAACCGGCCTGTAAACCTACCGGTTTTCAGCCAACTTGCGACGACCTGTCAGCATTAATAATCCGGCACTGGCAAACAAGATCACCGACGGCGGCAGCGGCACCGCGGCAATGGTCAGGTTGGTATTTGCCTGAATCGCCAAAGGTGGCTGGTTCAAATAGATCAAACCCTGATTGAAATCATTCAAATCACTGCTGATGGCAATGTTTAAATCACCTACTGTTATCGCCTGAAAATGCAAAACAGCCAGCGATAACAATGTACCGGTATCATCACTACTCAAGCCCGGAAACGCCAAGCCGGCGGCGCTCAGGTTGACACCATCCTGTGTTGAAATATCGTCAAATAAGGAATTAACGCTGCGACCTAGAAATTGTGCGGAGCCTGTGCCACTGAGTTCGGCGTTTAAGCCGAAGCCCAGGATCAATTCATCCACCTCGGCCTGCCAAAAAGGCGAAAAAACCGCCACTTGAATATCGAAAAGACTCCCGACCTGGATAAGATTGCCCGGCATCAAGGTCAACATAATACTGGGAGCCGATACTTCAAATGACCCCACTGTCTCATGTGTAGAATTTGCGGAATCCGATACCAGAACCGGACTGGCCTGGGTATTGCTTGACCACAATACGGCCATCAATAGTAAGCCGTGTAACCATTTGCTATTTTTCATAAATTCTTCCGTAATCCTCTGTCATTAAATCGATAGCTATTGCTTTGCTTACAGCTTGCTGTTGGCAACATAGCGATTGAAGTACCCATACCAAACCCGATAATCCGCCATGCTGACGCAAGCGTTCTGATCGTAATCGGCTTCACGATTAAAGCCGGATTTGCCGGTGCATTTGCCAATTTGCGCGCGCATCTGGCTGGCATCGACAGCATCAACATCGCCATCGTTATCCAGGTCACCGGGCACCAAGGCTTGAATCAGCAGCGGATCGTGATCCGATGAACGATAGGCATCGGCGGCATAGAAGCTGACGATTTGGGCAGGGGTTTTAAACTCGGTGTTGTAATCCAGTGCCCGCGGCTCATCGGCGTTGATGTGCCATTCCGCTACGGCTTTGACTTGCGGAGCGAGTACTGCATTGGCCAAGGCGTGATCCAGATAACCGGCTGCACCTTGAAATACATAACTATAAGCCGCCTGACCGTTTGACATCGTCTCCAGTAGATCACGATAACCTGCAGATTTCAGGGTAGTGATGGGGTCTTCCTGCGCATACGCATTCAAATCGCCGATAATCAGATTGTTGTTACTGCCCTGACCAGTAGGGTCATTACTTAGCCAAGCAGCCAATGCTTCCATAGCCGCAGTTCGGGTCAGGTTACAATTACCCTGACCATCGCCGGTATCCGGATCGTTAACGTCATTACAGGCCGAGCCTTTGGATTTCAGATGATTGACCGCCACGTTGACGATTTTATTGGAGGCTTTGTCGCGAAAGGTTTGGGCAAGCACTGGGCGACTTTTGCTATCGTTGAAGCGTGCATCCACCGCGCTGTTTAAAATCGCCGCCGTTCCCAGAACGGTCACTTTACTAGGTTTATAAAGCAAGCCCACCGCAATTTCATCCGTGCCAACTTTGCTTAAACCGGGATTGATATACGCATACGTACCAGCACCGGCAACTTGATTCAAACCATTCACCAAGTCGGCAATGGCACTGTTTGCGGCATAACCGTCGTTTTCGATTTCCATCAAGCCCACCACATCGGCGTTCAAGGCATGAATGGCGTTAATGATTTTGTCGCGCTGGCGAGTGAATTCCAGCAAAGTATGTGCACCGCGAGCAGTAGGGAAACCGCCACCCACGCCGTTACCGTTAAAATAATTCAATACATTGAAACTGGCGACTTTCAAGGATGCCAGCGCATGGATCTGCGGTACGGCGGGACGACTGTTATCAGCCACTATCTGCAATGGCTGTGTCGGCTGCAGGCGATAGCTGCCGAAATCATACGCCAATACGCCGGTGGCATTGCTGACACTATCGCCGCTACGCAAAGTGTTGGCGGCGCTCAGGCCTGTGGGTTGCGGATAAATGACCGGATCGGGATTTTGCCCGTTGGCACCATCATCCACCACTATCCTATTCAAGGCATTACTGGCCGCTGCATCGATAGCGGCTTGGCCGGGCATAGCGATTTGGGTTGGCGTCAGCAAGCGGCCACCGGAGGACAATATAATCTCGCCGAAACGCGCCAGATTGAAGTTTTCGGTTACGGTCAAGGTTTGCGGCAACTGCACCAGCATACCTTCCCATTGCTCCGCATCGTTGCCGGATTGATCGAAAGGCAGGTTCACCGCCACTGGCTCAGGCAATGTATTGCCGGTGGAGCAAACCTGCAGCCCGGTCACATTGACCAAGCGAGTCATTCCAAAAGTCTCATCGACTTTACCCAGCACACGGACCTTGTCGCCCACTGCAACCTGCGGTTGGCTGGCAACCACGAATAGACCTTCCGAACTGGCTGGGTTGGCATCGGTTTCAATTTGCTGCAGGAAAAAGCCGCCTAAATTGCCGCTACCTTGAAAATTGGCTGTCACCACGGCCTCAACAGCCTGTACGCTGCCATTTAGTGGACTGAGCGCTCCGCTACCTTGAATGGCGCTAATCAGACTGGCCGGTTGTCCGCATTGTGAAACCGGTGGCTGCCCACCACCGCCAGTGTTGCCGCCAAAACTTTGGCCGGTATTAATGGCAGCAAATGAATGAGTGGCTTCAACGCTCCAAGTGAAATCCTGATACTGGCTGCCGTTGCCCTGCAGTTGCAAGGACCCGCCAGCTGCTTCAGAACCGGATTCAGACACACCAATATCAACCCCTGTCATACCTGCCGCTGGGCCGTCTGCGGCAACAAAGCTGCCTTCGTAAGTTAGAAACTGCACTACGTTATTGGAATTGTCTACCATCGCTATGCCATCCGGTGCCCCATTTTGAATGCCGTTGACAGGATAGCTAAAACTCAAGGTACCAAAGCCATTTCCGGATTGATCGCCTATAACGCCGCTCAACGCCCGGGTGTTATAAACCGCACCGCCATTACCGTTGTATAACAGCAAAGACCAACCGCTTAAATTTGTCCCGGCCGGACCAGCAATTTCTATAGCTTCCCCTGCATCAGTACCGACGTTGTCGTAGTGAATTTCATTAATAAATACCGGTGTAGCTGCCAATGCTAACGGACTAATTCCCAACAAGGTGGGCAGCGTTAACAAATTGAGTAACCTTAGACGATTGCTGTACAACATAGACCTATCCCTGCAACGAAAGAAAAAAGGCGAACGGATTGCCCATTAGGACAGACCGTCGCCAGCGCCGTGAACTTTACGGGACCTATTTAAGGATACCGTCATGACGAAAGCATGACATTTTGCGAAAGGATTGGTTAAACGTATTACGTTTAAAAAGAATTCGATTTTTGACCATCTGATTCAACCTGACGGGCATGAAACCTAAAAACAGCAGTTGGCGTTTGTTGTGGGCCGTTGGTGATGAACAATGTCGAAATACGAACAACCCACAACACACTCACCCGTGACTAGGAGTCCGTCCGAGAATGTGGTCAGAGAAATTTTTGCCACAATAGACAGTGTCTTAATAATGCATTGATCAGTATCTGCTGTGGTCAATTGTCCAGTTTTTCTATTCTATCTCAGCTCCTAGCGATTTAATTTGACGACCGATTTAGTGATCATGCCCCATTTGGGCTTGAACTTTAATGACGAAGGGGTCGGTCTCCTTGTCACCCAGGTCAGCATAGTCGATGATCTCGACACTGTCTGCCGATGAGGGCTGCCAGGGGGATTGACTCAAGGGATAGGCTTTTAGCAGTTCGGTGCGTTCGAAAAATTCTCCTTGTCGACGCTCTATCAGGCTGGGCAAAGCCAGATCCATGCGCATCACAACGTGCCAGTCGTTGCCCTGCAATTTGCCCTGATAGTCACGCAGCGGGTAACCCTCTGTCCATTCAATTTCGCTGGCGGTCAATTGCTGCAACAGTCCGGGATCCAGTACCAGCGACAATTTTTGCCAGGATGACGCTAACTGCAGCATTTTCAAGTCATCCTCTTGAAATTCGATGGCGCGTTGATCAGCGAAATACAACTTGCGATGAATAATGGTTTGACCGTCGCGTTGCCACAATTCGCCGATAGCCAGTTGGGGCCGTTCGGTGATGATTTGCTGACTATTCCGCCACAGCCGCCACACGACCGGTTCAGGCAGCACAGAATGATCATCGCCAGTGCGGGTGGTGACAAACTCCGCCGCTATTGCCGGCAAGCGGGTTGCAGTCAGATCGATGACAGTGATGTCAGTTCCGGGTGGCGTGGATGGCGTGCTACAGGCTGACAATGCCACCACCCAAACAGCAAAGACCCGTTTGATGACGGCGAAATGTGCTGGCTTCAACATGGAGAACCTTTAATGCTCAATGCCATCTTTCCTGGATATACCCAGTACTTCGGCCATGAGATGATAAATCACGTTTTGTTCCAGGGTGCCGCGCAGCAGATAGGCGCCAGGACCATCCGCATAAATCGCCACGTCTTCACCGGCATGGGTTTCGGCGACCATAGGCACAGTGGCTTCCTGCATATAGTTGGGATTACCGGTATCAACATTGTTTAAATCAGGGCGCAGGTTTCCGCCTGCATAGGTGGCCGCTTCTGCGCTTTCAGTGGCCGGATTGAATACCTTGCGTTGCATGCCACCTGTCCAGCCTGGGCCGTTGGCATACGTCAACGTGGTATAGGGCAGACCCAGCGCGTCTTTGGTCATTTCGCCATCAATTGCCGTTTTACCCAAAATCGGATTGCCGCGCGAGGGGTAACCGGCAATACTGAAAACGTGGCTATGGTCGGCAGTCACTAAAATCAACGTGTCTTTATCGCTGCTCAGCTGTTTGGCTGTTTTAACGGCATCCGATAAAGCTACCGCATCGGTCAAAGCCCGATAAGCGTTACCGGCATGATGGGCTTGGTCGATACGAGCGGCTTCCACCATCAGATAATACCCTTTACGGTTCTTGCGCAGAATTTTGATGGCTTTTTCGGTCATTTCAGCCAAGGAAGGCTCACCGGCCACATCTGCCGGGCGATCCGCTTCATAATGCATGTGCGAGCGCTCGAACAAACCCAGCAAATGATCGATACGCTCAGAATCAACGGCATCAAACTGGGCCTTATTCCAGACATAATCGGCATTTTGATTTTTTATACGCCATTCCTCGGTCAAATCTCGTCCGTCCCGGCGTTTGCCCTGTTGACTGGGATATTCCGGATCATTACGGTCTTTCGGCATGAACTGACTCCGCCCTCCTCCCAAGACCACCTCCAGCCCATCAGCATACGGAAACTCCAGCAACTGCCGGGCAATATCCTTCACCGTGGCACCGGCAGGCAAATCGCTGTCGCATTCCCAATCCCGATTGGCAATATGCGCATAGTTCACCGCCGGGGTGGCGTGACTGACCCGCGCAGTTGTCACCACGCCGGTGGACATGCCGCGCTGTTCGGCCCGTTCCAACAGGGTTTTCAGGCTATGGGCCTGAGTGAGTCCGGCATCGGCATTGAAGCGATCCAGGGCAGGATTGACAGAAATCGCCCCGTCGTTGGCTTTAACACCAGTAACCATTGCGGTAGCGGTGGGTGCTGAATCAGGGGTCTGCTGATTGGCACTGGCAGTTACCGAATGCGCCAAATAGGGAAAACGCTCAAAACTCAGCCGGTTGTATTCGCCATCCCGCCCGGCCATCTGCCCGGCCAGGATGCGAGCTGCCGTTACCGTGGACACTCCCATGCCGTCACCGATGAACAAAATGACGTTTTTGGCGCGCGCCAATGGTTGGGGAGCCGCATGTTGACCTTGCAGTTCCTGCTGTCCAGCGGCAAACCATTCCTCCGCCGATGCCGGCGTCCGCCCGCCATGTTCAAACGCATCAGCAATGACTTCGCCAGATATTGATACCCCGATAAGCGATGCCAAAGCGGCCCCGGTCGACAACAGCCTTTTGCGCAGATTGATCATGTCTTCTCCTGTAACCCTCTGGCTTGATTATCGAATTAATTGGTTCATCTCAAAAATCGGTAGCAAAATCGCCAACACGATCAACAGCACTAACAAACCCATGCTTAAAATCAGCGCCGGCTCGAACAGGCCCAGCGTCAATTCGGTCAAATCCTGTATGTCGCGTTCCTGATCATCGGCGGCGCTTTCCAGCATGCGCGGCAATTGCCCGCTGGCCTCACCGCTGGCCACCAGATGAATGGTCACCGGCGGAAACAAGCGGCTGGTTTCCAGCGCCTTGCTCAAACTCTGGCCTTCCCTCACCCTGAGCGCGGCGGTTTCCACGGCCTTGCGCATAGCATCGTTGGCAAGTACCTGACTGGATATTCTTAAGGCCACCAGCAATTCCACGCCACTGTTGGTTAAAATCGCCAGGGTGCGAGTAAAGCGGGCATTGTTGATACCTCTGGAAAATTTGGCGACCATCGGCATGGTCAACAACCAGCGATGAAACTGCAACCTCGGCTTGTCTTGCCGTAGCAGCAATTTAACCAGAAATGCGGTCACTGTGGCGATGATCAGCAACAGCAGACCATACTGTTTGAAGAAGTCGCTAGAAGCTATCAGACCCTGGGTGATGGCAGGCAATTCCTGGCCCATTTTGTCGAACACCCCGGTAATTTCCGGCACCACAAACGTTAGCAAGCCGATGACAACCAGCAATGATACCAAAGTCAACAACAACGGATAAATCATGGCCATTTGCAGTTTGCGATGTAACTGGCCTTTTTCGCCCAAATAATCGGCCAGTTTTTCCAACACCTGATCCAATTTGCCGGAGGATTCGCCGGCTTCGATGGTAGCCCGGTACAAAGGCGGAAAGGTACTGGGAAACCACTGGCAGGCCTGGGCCAGACTCTGACCTTCCAGTACCCGGCTTCTGACCGCCAGTAGAATCCGTCGGGCGCTGGCCGATTCCAGTTGCCGGGCCACGATGGCCAGGGCTTCGTCGATCGCCAACCCGGATTTCAGCAATGCCGCCAGTTGGCGGGTGATGTGCCCCAGCGCGCGCATGCCGATGCGCTGTTGCCAAAGTGCCGTGCGACCAGCGGTTTCTTTTTTTTGTACTTCTTTAACCTCCAGCAAGATCAAGCCTTTGGACTTGAGTTGCTGGCGGGCAGTTTTGGCGGTATCGCTTTCCAGCGTGCCCTTTAACGATCGACCTTGCGCATCAATGGCCTGATATTCAAATGCCGGCATGGCTTAGTCTTTTAATGTCATGCGCAAGGCTTCGTCCAGACTGGTTTCACCGGCCAGCACTTTGTCCAGCGCACTTTGCTGAATACTGGGCGCGAGGGTGCGGGCATGCCGCTCCAGCGCCAAATCGGCAGCGCCGTCGTGGATCAGTTTCGCCATCTGATTATCCAGCGGGATCAGTTCAAAAATGCCGGCCCGGCCTTTGTAACCATGTCCATGACAGTGCGTGCAGCCCTGAGGCTGATACACATCCAGCACTGCGTCATCCTCGCCGACATAGCCCAACTTGCGACAATCGCTGCCACTGATCCGTGTCGACTGTTTGCAATGCGGACAGAGTTTTCTGACCAGACGCTGGGCAATCACGCCGACTAAACTGGATGCCAGCAGGAACGGTTCCACGCCCATGTCCCGCAGCCGGCTAATGGCGCCGACCGCCGTGTTGGTGTGCAGGGTGGACAGCACCAAATGCCCGGTCAAACTGGCCTGTACGGCAATTTCGGCGGTTTCACGGTCGCGGATTTCGCCTACCATCACCACATCCGGGTCTTGCCGCAGAATGGCCCGCAAGCCTTTGGCAAAGGTCATTTCCACCTTGCTGTTGACCTGGGTTTGGCCAATCCCGTCCAGGTAATATTCGATCGGGTCTTCCACCGTCAGAATGTTGCGGCTGCGTTCATTGAGTTGATTGACGATGGCGTACAAGCTGGTGGTTTTGCCGGAACCGGTGGGGCCGGTCACTAAAATGATGCCGTGCGGGCGGGCAATCATGCCGCGAATGCAATTCAGTTCCTGTTGAGCCATACCAACCTGTCTTAAATCGAGTTGATTGGCCTGCTTGTCCAGCAAGCGCAATACCACCCGTTCGCCGTGTCCGGACGGTAAGGTTGACACTCGCACATCGACGGTGCGGCCACCGATGTTCAGGGAAATCCGTCCATCCTGCGGCAGTCTTTTTTCGGCAATATCCAGTTTGGCCATGACTTTCAAGCGGGAAATCACCATCGGCGCGAATTCCCGCTGCGGCTCGATAATTTCCCGCAACACCCCATCCACCCGAAACCGCACCACCATCCGCGATTCGTAGGGTTCGATATGAATATCCGAGGCATTTTCCTTGATGGCTTCGGTGAGCAAGGCGTTGATCAAGCGAATAATCGGCGCTTCGTCTTCGCTTTCCAGCAAATCTTCCGGCTTGGGCAAGTGCTGGGCCATCTCGGATAAATCCACATTCTCGTGCAAATCATTGACCATTTGCTGGGCATGGCCGGTTTTGTGCTCGTAAGCCGCTTGTAACCGCCGCTCGAATTCCTGGTCGGATACGGTTTGAAAATCCGCAGGCTGATCCAACAGGCGACGCACTTCCAGCAAGGCCGATACCGGCGCATCACCGCGATAAAAAACCGCGCAGCCCTCTTGCTGTCGCTCAACCACCACGCCGTGCCGTTTGGCAAAACCGTAAGTGGGTAGGAGAACTGCAGTGGGCATCAAGTCTGATTCAGCCGTATCCATGACATGCATCACTGTCTAGGGCTTTGGGGCGTTTTCAACGCCTAATTGTTCAGGTAACGGTTCCAGCAACGGCTGTGGTTCATCCGGCATCAATTGCAAACCCTCCTGGTTGAACTGCTGCTGCTTTTCACGCATGTCGTTGTATTTGTCATGGGTTATGCCGGTTGACTGGCCGCCCTCACGGATAATTTGCGGCCGCAAAAACACCATCAGATTGGTTTTATTGACCTTGGTGTTGGTCGATTGAAACAACTGGCCCAACAACGGAATATCCGACAACAGCGGTACTTTATCCACCACCTGAGTGACATCGTCCTTGATCAACCCACCCAGCACCAAAACCTTGCCGTCATCGACCAGCACCGAGGTTTCGATTTGACGTTTATCGAAACTTTGGCCGTCATCGCCTGTGACGCTGGACACTTCCTGGGTAACTTTCAATTTGACTGCGTCGCCTTCGTTGATTTGCGGCAACACTTTTAATTTGATACCCACGTCCTGGCGTTGAATGGTGGTAAATGGGTTGCTGGCCCCGGAGGTATTGGTGGTAAAGCTGCCGGTATTCAGCGGAATATTCTGACCCACGATGATGCTGGCTTCTTCGTTATCCAGTGTCACCAGTGACGGGGTCGACAACACATTGACATCCGTGTCGGTGGCAAAGGCATTCAGCAAAGCCTTGATTTCACTACCGGCCAGATACCCTATGCTCAAACCTTTGCCTGCGGTGGTGACAAATTGCGACAAACTTAACGCGTTATCGGCATCTTTCCGGTAAGCTCCAAACACGGTGCCATCGGGTTTGGTTTGCCATTCCACACCCAGCTGCTGATTTTTGTCATACCGCACTTCGGCAATAATCGCCTCGATGTGCACCTGCGCCCGCCTGACATCCAGTTGCCGCACCACGTTTTTAAGCGTTCTCATTTTGTCGTGCGGGGCTGTGATGATCAAAGCATTGGCGGCCTCATCGGCCCGCACATCGAATGCTTTATCGCCACTGGCCTTGGCTTTGGCCTGCTCCGATTTGTCATCTTTCAATGAGCCTACACCGGTCAGGGTTTCCACCATATCCTTGGCCAGCGCATAGCGCATGTAAATCACCTCGGTATTCCCATCCTTTTCAATCGGCGAATCCAGATTGGCAATCAGAGCGCGCATTTGCAAACGGGTGTCGGTGTTGCCGCCGATGATGATGCTGTTGGTGCGCTCGTCGGCTGCCATGGGCGGGGTTGCGCCTGAGCTTTTTCCGGCATTGCTGGAGGTAATCAGGTTATTCAAAGGCACAATCAAATCAGCGGCATTGGCATGCTGCAGATTGATGACTTCAATATTCTGAGTGTCGCTCTTGTCCACTTGCCGAATCATCATTTCCAGCCGTTTGACGTTGGCGGCGGTATCGGAAATGATCACGGTGTTACTTTCGGGAATCGCCGCCATAAAACCGTATTGCGGCATCAGCGGCATTAAGGTTTGCACTAGCTGATTGGCTTCTACATGCTGCACTTGTACGATACGGGTTTGCTGTTCGTCGCCGCTTTTGGCATCGAGGCGCAATTCGCCCGGTTCACCATCTTGCTTGGCACCGACATTGGGCACGATTTTAATGATATTGCCGTTGGCTATTGCCGAATAACCGTGCACTTTCAATATCGACAAAAACACATCATACACCTGCGCTGCGCGCATCGGGGTTGAGGTGACCACACTGATATTGCCGGTAATGCGCGGGTCAACCACAAAGTTTTTACCGGTGGCATCCGCGACTGTCTCGATCAAGGCCCGGATATCCACATCTTTGAAATTTAGAGAAAACTCATCTTTTTCCGCCCAGGCAATCTGGCAGACGATACACAATAAACAGCAAAACCGGATGGCGAGCTTTTTCATGAAGGACTGTAATTTTTAGAGGGTATTAATCTTGAGGCGCCAATACAGCCAGGTTATTTGGATCGAACGCCAGATACTCCAACTGCTGGTTATGCTTTAAGACCACCCGATTTTTTTCAACGGCATGCAGACTGGCACCTTCTTGCAGCGATTCACCCAGTCGATATTTTTTCTGCATCCCTTCAGCCGACTGAATGACGGCATAGTTGTTGTGAGGTTGTTGCGACAGGAAAAAAGTACCGAGCAATTTGAGTTGCAGTGGGGTCGCGGTTAATGCGGCAGTGGACAGACTGTCTTGGCTGTCGCGGCTGTCCTGGCCCATCAGTTGCCATTCGGCTATTTGCAAATAATCAGCCAATACCACCGATTCAACCGTACTTGCAGACTGAACGCCCAGTGCAGAATCGACCGGCGAATGGATACCGGGCAATTGGGGCCAGCTGAATAACACCCAAGCCAAATACAACAAAGCAAACAGGCTTACCGACTGCGGCAGCGCATTTTGTTTGGTAAATCGAACCCGCTGCCAACCTGAGCTGAACAGTGTTTTTGGAAATAGCCATATCGTCTTCATGCATAAATTATGCGAAGCGAATATGACTGTTTTATGACGACACCCACTTTAGGCAGCACCTACGGGAATAAATTTCAAATTCCGATGCTCCTCGCTGTCATTAACTGAGCTTTGTAATCAAACCGTTATACATTTGTAATATTACCGAATTAATATCGTTCGATTATGAATGCCACAACATGATTGAGAAGCGAATGTTGACCGAAGATGATCTGTATAACGATAAAAAAAATATCGTCTCCATAAGACTGGGTAACTCTGACAGAGTCACAGTCCGCACGCTGGCTGCACGTCTATATGTGCGTGAATCCAAGCTTTATCGATTCGCCATTCATCATTTGATTAATCGGCTGCACAAATTGAATGACGATAATTACTGCGGCAAAGACCTGTTGCTGCTGTTTCTGGATTTTAAGGAAGAGCTTGCCACGCATCTGGAATTAAAAAAACATCAGTTGTTTAAAATTCTGAATGGCCGCACCACCGAGGCAGACAAATTTGTCGCCATGTCGGACATTGAACTGCTATTAATGCCCGAACATATTGTCAGGCAACGGTTGCAATTGATGACGGATGCCATCAAATACAAGCACGCAGACACCACGGAATGGTTACGCAATTATTTCACTGATAAATATGCTTTAACCGTCTCCACCTATAAACTGGACGAGAACTTGGCAAACCTTGATTAACGGCGGGCGATATCGATTTAAGTCCCCTGATTCCCAGCCCAATGCAAGCCGCTCTTTCTGTTTATATGAGTTGATGCCAACAGCTACCAATCAAAAATGGGACGGTTTTATCCCGTATGCCGCGCCGAGCACCGGAGCTTTTGGCGACAGTAGTCCGCAGGAGAGCAACTGGGATACCGCTCGTTTTCGGAGGGGTAGCACGCCCCTTCCGAAAACCCTCGTCAAAAGTGAGGAGCGCAGGATTTAAGCAGCATCCGGGTCGCCTTGTCTTTGGATACTGTTTTTTGGCGATGCAAAAGACAGTATCGCGGCTGCCGTCCCCCGAACCGGCGTTAAATTAAAGCGCCCGGTAGGGACACATTAAAAACAGAAATATTCGATTTAGACGTGCGTTCTAATACACGACAGATGCGCTTAGCTTATAGGTTTGGTTGTTCCATTATTGTTTCGAGTGCTTGTTGCAATGTATCGAGATGGGTTTGCACTGTTTCCCAGACCATCACAGAATCAACGCCCAAATACTCATGTGCTAAAACATTGCGCATACCGGAAATTTCTCGCCAAGGCATATTAGGTTGTTCCGCCAACAAGGTTTCAACACCAAAGTCCTTAAGCGCTTGGCCGATGATTTCCAGATTGCGAATCACTGCATCCTGAGTTTTTCTATCGGCCAAAAACCAAGTTAAATCGTAGCCTTCTATATAAGACTGAATTAACTCGATGCTTTCCAATGCCGCAGCAATGAAGATAAATCGATCTTTCATAGCGTTACGGCTTCTTGCAAAACCCGTTGGCGTAAGTATTTGTTCAATGCGCGCTCGCTGACTATATCGACCTTACGGCCCAGTGTCGTCGATAGGGCATCAATCAGGCCAACCTGATCCAATAGAGTTGAGCCTGGCAGAAAATCGACCAATAAATCAATGTCGCTGTCTTCGCGCGCTTCGCCGCGCACCACGGAGCCAAACACGCGGATGTTGGCTGCGTGGTAATGCTTGGCAATTTCCAGAATACTGGCTTTTTGCTGCTGTAACATTTCATATAATTCAGTCAAGTTATATCCCCTTGGTTATGACGGCTTGCTGGTGCGAAACCGTCTTAAAGCGTTTATTCGCCGGCGCTCGGCTGCGAATGCCTGAGTGAAAGGCGAAACGTCCCAGGCGTCCGTTGGAAGAAATTGTTGGGCACTAAAAGTCTAGCGACAGGCGCCACTTGGCCCCAGCGCTCTTCGTCTTTTCAAGCACCTCTGCATATTCCGCTAGGTCACTTAAAACCCCTTCGGCATCCTTTACGTCCTTTGGATTGGCCTTGATGTGTTCAGTGAGGGCATTTACGAACGAGATACCCTCTTCCGGACTAAACCACTTCTCTTCCTCATCTTCTGGGAGCTGAATGTCCTCTCCAAGCATATCCGAGAGGTCTTCTGCCGAAGCGCTGAGAAAGTCGTCAAACGTGGGGATCGCAAGCTTCTTACATATTGGATCAAGGCGGGAGGCTTCTTTGGCCAAAGACTTGCCATTCACGCATGTGTCGAATTCTGGATCTTCGTTATCTAAGACGATGAAATATGCAACGCTCACTCTTGTTCTCCCTCTTGCTGTGCCTAACGTTACGGTAAGGGACGCGCCGCTCTCAGAGCTTAAGCGAAGCCGCCGACCCTTGATAAAAACAGAACTTCAAAACCACCAACGGGCGGCGCGTCCCTTTGACCGACTTGTTAGACCCTGTAATACCTGTTAAAGCCCAGCAACCATCAACAAAGACAGAATGCCTTGCGAATTTATTTAAGATCGGATGAATCTTCTACCCTTGTGTTATATAACATCAAGCATTTGTTATATAACCATTTATTGTTTTGACTCGAATAATAATGATGCCACCAAAACAATTCATCATCTGGTGCTTTAGCTTTACACTTCTCGACAAGCTCACTCAGAACTACACGAAGCTCTTCGGCCATAAATCGACAAATATTGATATTAGGATAAATACCTATAGCACCTATTTCTCTATGTGCTACAAATTTATCTCGACAACATTTAACCTCTTCTCTAAATTTTTTATATTCCTCATCATCATAACCAACCACAGCCAATATCCGTTTTTTACAGCTTCTTTCGAATATTCTTTTCCTACAGCAAGAACGTCCGGCCGACTAAAAAATTTTGAGTAGTGTAAATCGTCTTTATGGTTACCAAATAAATGAAACCAATAAAGACATACATTATCTCCAAGCGCGTTTTGAACTACAGTCCAAAAATCTCTTTTTGTATTCCCGGTGACGATTTCAAAATAATATTCATCAATAACACAACGGTACGCCGCACTCTCAATTTCATTAAGGAGTTTTAATGTTTCTTTATCGAGCATACTATTTTTTTAAAAGAATGAACTTAAAAGCACACATACTAACTATCATGAGAAGAGACCGCCTAACTATTGATTATCAGGCAAATCTGCCCGTGTAACCTGATATTGACCGGCTTTTCAGGCACTTTTTCTTGCATATTATGAAAACAGGGCATATTTGCCTTGATAACTTGATATTAGCCGATAAATCAAGCAAATTTGCCTACATATCAATGCGTTGGCACTGACTATAGCCGATAATGCAACGCCTTCAAGCCCATAATTTCAGTAACGTAAAACATACAGCCGATCATCTACCATTTTTTTATTATAAAAACCCGCCTCAATTCGGCACGAATTCGGAAATTTTCTGCCGGTAAGGCGAATCGGATTGTTCCAGTGCGCTCCAAATTTCGAAAGCCTGCGGCTTATCGCCTGTTTGATACAAACTCAGGCCGTAATAAAACACCACCCTGTCGTTGAGGCTGTCGTTGCGGTACAGATACTGCATGTGTTCCAGCGCGGCTTGATTGTGATTTTGCGCCAGCAGCAGCACGGCCAGATCCAGGCGCACGGCGCTGGCGTCGGGATAAAAATTCAGCAAGGTTTTAAAAAAGTCCAAGGCTTGCGGAGTGTCGCCCAGGCTCATGTGAACATAGCCCAGATGCCGCAAGGCGCTGTAATTGGCGGCATCCAGCGACAAGGCCTTTTGCAGGGTTTCCCGCGCGGAACCGTAATCCTGGCGCAGAAACAGGCTGACACCCAACTGGGCCCAGGCATCGGCATAACCGGGGTTAATTTCCAGTGCTTGCCGGTACCAGTCTATGGCTTCCGGGTGACGGTTTTGCATGGCGATAGCACCGGCCAGCGAGGTGATGATGCGGGCATCGTATTGAGCGTTGCGATAGGCTTGCCGCCAGGCATTTTCCGCACCGGCGGCATCGCCCATGTTCAGCCGCAACCGGCCCAGATTGTCCCACACTTGCGCGTTGGCCGGGTCCAGGTTGGCGGCCTTGAGCAATAAATCCAGACCGTCCTGCACCGAGCCGGTCATCGCCAGCACCTGACCCAGGTTGCCGAGAAAATTGGCGTTTTTCGGCGCCAGTTCCACGGCCAGTTGCAGATGGTGCAAAGCGTCTTTCCAATGCCGTTGCTGCGCCAGCAAAAAGCCCAGGTTGTTATGACTGGTGGCGTTACCTGCGTCGATGCCCAACGCCTGCCGATAGCAATCGGCGGCCTTGCTGAATTTACCCTGCAAATGCAATTGGGTGCCCTGGGCGTTCAATTCGGTAATCTGTTGCTGGGTGGAGGCATCCATCAGGCTATCCTGTCTATTAAGCCGCTCAAAATATCATCGGTATCAATGTTGGGGGTTTCGAATTGTACATCGCTTAAGGCGATATCGAACGGCTGGCCTTCCTGGTAATGAATCGGAAAACGCACACCGAAACTCAAATCGGAGCCGTATTCGAACGAGGCAAGGTTCCAGCGTTGCTCATAGACGGTCATCCACAGCGCCTCCACTTCCACGTAGCCGGAAATGTCGAACACGAATCTAGGCTGGGCGTGGATATAACCTTCGGCGTTGATTTCCAGACCAGTGGCCGGCGTCCAGTCGAAGTTTACCGAGGCTTCCGCCGCACCGGCGATGCCCAACTGACCGCCAATTTCCAGGCCGCCGGTAGCGCTGGCACCGGGTATGCCCAAACCGATACCGGCCCGCACGAACAATCGAAGCCCGGCGTCGGCTGGCAGGTTTAAATGCGCACCGCCGGAGATATGGGTATTTTCCTCGTGACTGGGGTTATATTCGACTCGCAGATTCAGCTGATCCAGCTGGCCGGGCCCTAAGCCGGCCACCGCATCCGCGCCACCGGCGATGCGGGCGACGATACCCGGTACGATAGGTATCGAGGTGCCAATCGAGAACACATTCCTTTCCACCTGCTTGCGCGGCAGCAGTTCCACCGCGCTGGGCAGGCCGATTTCACCCACCACGCTGACTTCGCCGTTGGGGGCAAAGGCAATACCGACCGAGCCTTGCAGCCACGGCGCGATGCGCAGGGTGGCCGAGCCGCTACCGTACATAATCATGGTTTCGGTAGCCTCGCCGGTAGGCTGGCCGGCATTATCCAAAGCTCTGTTTGTCGCACCTACCGTGGCTTCGCCCGCCAACATGCCGCGCTGAAATTGCGCATGCCCTTCGATACTGAGCGCGCCATTGTCGTAACTGATAGCCAACCGGCTGTCGAAACCGGGAATGTCCGGCACCGCCTCGCCGCTGGCAGTGATACCGTATGCGCCCTCGGCGGATTGCCGCAACGCCACGCTGACCTGTCCGCTACGAATGCCCGGAATATCCGACGACAAACCGAAGGTGCCGCCTACGGCAAAGCCGTCCTGTTCGGAATAGCTGACATTCATGCTGCCGCGTTCCACGCCTGGAATATCCAGCTCCGCTTCGCCGGAAGCGCTAAAGCCCTGTTCGTTAAAACGGGCGGCGATAGTGGCGCTGCGTATGCCCGGCACTTTGGAACCCGGAATGCCGATGCGCCCTTCCCCGTAAAATGCATTGTCGACATAACCTAGCGTCACCTGAGCCGGGTCGAAAATCTCGGCGTTGAAATTAAACGCACCCTCGACGCCCAAATGCCGATCGCTGCCCAGTCGTCCGCGCAAATAGCCGCTACCCAGCTGTTCCACGGCGAAATCGACCTGCCCTTCCACTGCCAGACCGCGCGTGCCGGCCGATACCGTTAACGAACATTCGCTGACCTGCAACGGCGGCGGCGCGGCAATATCGTTGATGCTGAAGGTTTTGGAAAAAGTAATGTCGGGGCCGCTGAGCTCGAAATCGATACCGGCATTGTGCAATAACGGCAGCGACGGCAAAATTTGGCCCTGCACGATTAAACCTTGGGCGGGATCGATCTCCCAATGATCGATAGAAATCGGACTGGCTTGTTTATGTTCCAATACCGAACTGCTTTCGCCGTCGGCCAAGCGATGCAGGCCCATCAGCAGGGGAAACCTCGCCATGGGTGCCAGACCTACCCGCTCGGAACCCTCCAGCGACTTGATAACCAGCGGTTCGTCGATGTTCTTACCGGCGAAATGCGCCGAATCCTCGGGCAGGCGAATATTGAAGCGCAGCAGGTCGTCGTTTTCGACATTATCGATTTTAGTCAAGCGGAATGGCGCCAGCATATCCCGGTATTCGTTTTGCTGGTTGGGGTCTATGGTCTGCCGCCGGGTGCCGAACAGTATCATGCGTTTATTGGCCGGGACCTGTGCATCGAGATCCGCCGGTGTGCGGTAAAAAATCCGTGCGGTGGAGCCAGCATCCGGTTGCAAGGCGTCTATATGCGTACCACTTTCGATATCGGTTTGCGACCAAATGTTATTGCCGCTGGCACCGATGGCATCGCCGGCGGTCGCATTGATAAACTTTAAGCTCAGCCGGGATTTCAATTGGGCATTGCTCCACTCGCTGAACGCTTTGCCATCATAGATTTCGCTGTTGTTCTGTCTAAACCTGTCCAACGCCGAATCGATAGCTTGGTCAAGATTGCGCACCTTGAGGTTGCGGTTAATGTTGCCGTCAAGCAGAAAAAAGTTCGCCATCACATGCACATCGTCGCGCAGGCTAAAATCGCCGGTTGGCAGGCGCGCGCCGAAACGTTGTTCCAGCATATGGTCGACATCGTAACTGCCCATGGACCTGCGGTTGCTGCTGGTGGATGCGTGCGGATTGCCGGATTTATCCCAGCGAGGAATCGCCGCTTGGCGTGCGCAATCATCCAACGAACCACCGTTTAAAAATTCGGTGCTGCGGCCACGGCCTTCATTGGCCCTGGGATAATCGTGCGCAGATGGCACTTCGAACAGATAGCGCGATGGGGTGCTGCCTGCGCCCAGACGCCGACTGGCGATGGCTTGTAATTTATCGCGGGCGGTCTGCACGGCGATACCGTCCCGCCAGACTTCTGTCTGATCATTGCGTACCCGGCTGTAGGCCTTATGATGAATGAACGGCGCCCTGCTGGTGTAGGCGCTGAGTAATTCCGACGGTACCGCCAAATTCGGGAATTCGATGTAGCCGGTCTTTTTTTCGCCGAAACGTTCGCTCCCCGACTGATCGGTTGTATCCCGCTGCAGCAACCCCATCGTGCCGCTCTGCTGCACCACATGCGTCAATTCATGCGCCAACAGTTTGCGCCCTTCGGCACTGTCCGGCGCGTACTCGCCTGTACCGAAAAATATATCGTTGCCCAGCGTAAACGCCCTGGCATTGATGCCGGCCGCCAATGCCGCCGCTTCACCGTTGTTATGGATGCGCACGGCGGAAAAATCGGCCTGCAATTGTTGTTGCATATCAATTTTTACCGCTTCTGGTAACGACTCGCCTTTGCCACGTAGGCTGGCGAGTCGTTCTTCGGTGGTTTGGTCTATTTGCGGCGCGTCACTCTTGGTTTGCAGGTGGCTGTTATCGGGCTGTTTGTTCAGCGTGTCGTCGGCTTTAAGGCTCAGGGTCGATTCCGGCTTTCTATCGTCCGCTGCCGGTTTACGGGATTGAGTTTGTTGCGGATCGCCTAATTCCTGACCCGGTTGCAAGCTTGCTCTTTGCAGACTGTCCTTCTCGGCGGAAACGATGGGGTTGGCGGCGCGACTGACCCGCTCAGCCACCTGATCGGCCTGCTGTTCATGCGCATCGCCGGGTTCACTGACTTTAAGCTTGGTTTGCAAATACCCCGGCGATTTTTTAGCCTCCGGTTTGCGGGCCAGCGGCTTTACCGGCTCTGGCGCTGCTTTAACTGCAGACTGCGATTTACGCTTTACGCCGGGTGCTTTATTCATCACAGCCTCCTGAACCGATTCAATTGCGGTGGCATTTGCCGACCCAACTTTTGATATTCCCAGGCCAAAGCCTGCAGGATAGCTTGTTTATCGAGACTGCCTTGCTCGAACACTGCCGCATTCAACACCGCATTGCGGATATACCCGCCGGGTAATTCGCAGTATTGCGCCAATAGGGTTACAAAATCTCCGTCCGGTTTACGTTCACCCAAATGGCTGAGCCAGAGTTGCCGACGTTGTGCAACGTCCGGTAACGGAAATTCCAATACGGCATCCAGTCGACGCATAAAGGCTTTGTCGATGCGGGATTGACTGTTGCTGGTCAGAATGATGATACCCGGATGTTGCTCAATGCGGGTCAGCAAAAAATTGGTCAGCATATTGGCAAACCGCTCACCGACTTCGCCGCCGTCGCTGCGTTTTCCAAATAAGGCATCCGCCTCGTCCAATAGCAATACCACATCCTGATCGGCGGCCTGATCCAGCATCAGGCTAAGATTTTTCTCGGTTTCACCGATGTATTTGTTCATCACCGCCGCCAAATCCACCCGGTACAAGGGTGCATTCAGGCGGGTCGCCACAAAGCTGGCGGCCAGGGTTTTACCCGTACCACTTTCACCCATGAATAACGCTCGTACCCCAGCATTCATGTCATTGTCAAAGGTCGGCCCCAAGCCCTGATTCATGCTTTCCCGCCGCCGGCACCGCAAAATCAAATGCTGCAATTGCTGACTTAAGGCATCCGGCAAAATCAGCATACTGTCATCGACGTAACGCGCTACCGGGTGTGCCAATAATTTCAATTGCTCGGCGGTTTCCAGAAAACGCGCATGCAAAAGGTGCTGGTTAGTCAGCTGTTCGCCTTGTTGCAGAGCTTGCAAGCGGGCTCGTTCGGCAATACTGATGATGCTGGGCGCAGACAGCTGCGCGGATTCGGCAAGCGCACCACTGGCAAATTCCGGCAACAATTGCTGCCAAAGTGCTTGTCTTTGCGTTAATGGCAAGCCCATGATGCAAACCTCCAGAAGACCCGGCGCATCGATACTGCCATCTCGCCCCAATACAACCATACAAGGCTGTTCACGCAAGGCTTCCGGCAACACCCAATGTTCGCCCGGTGCCAAAACCGGCTTGAAAATGGGCAACCAATTGCCATAGCGCGCCATGATGCCCAGCTGTTTGTCCTGACTGACCGAAAGGTCAATCACCACTGGCTGCAGGCCTAATTGATTTGCCAATAAGCCTGCCAACAGCAAACCGTTAGCTGGTTGCCCACGCAAAATCAGTCCGCTGATACGTCCTTGGCTCAGTAGCACCAGCCACTGTTGAATGCGTTGTTGCAACGCTTCCGGCAATATCGATTGATCAGGCAGGCTTAATGGCCGGCAGCCAGGCCAATGCTGAACTTTGCCATTGATGACCTGCCAGAGCTGCGGTGTCATGTGTAATTGCCGTAACGGCAAAGGTTCGTCACCTTGCAGGCTGATAAATCCGGCCTCAACCAAAGGATGCTGCAAAATATCCAGCGGCGTATAGGTGCGTTTGAATAAGCTAGTGCAAATGGCGCAACATAAATGCAGCTCCGGTCGCAACTGTCCGGGTTGCTGTAATAAGCCAACCAGTAACACCGCCTGATGATGGCTTTCCAACACGCCACATAAACTCAACAGAAAAAAATCAGCGGCATGTAATTGATAATCCCTTACCACTTGACCCAAAGTCCCCGGCAAACGCGGCAATTGTTGCTGCAAACTGTCGATCAGCTCGGGCCAGCTGCGCTGCGGTTGCTGCAATAAAGTCTGTAAATACGTCGTGTCAGCCAGTTCCGTGACCAATTCGGGAGATTGTGGCAAATGGATTTCGGCAAATAAAGCCAGCGCGGTCAGCACCACACGCTCGGCAATTTCCAGATCAATGTGCAGTATCAAAGTGGCAGAGGATGGGCTCATGGCGTAGCCTCAAAAAGTCGGCAATGCGCCGAAGTGAAACCTGACCACTTTACCCAACCAAGGCAGCCAGCCGGGATCAATATCCAGCCCCGCCCGTCTTATATCCAGTCGCACCGCATCCAGTTTATAAAACACATCGACATGACTGGCATCGATTTCCAGCACAGCCTCAATAACCAATAAATCCTGGTTAAACAGTTGTTCGCCATAGCGCTGACGCCCCCACAGCATGAGTGTCGACATCTGCGGCAAATCGGGCAATTGTTTCAAAGCATCGGCTCGATCCAAACCGCAGTAAGTAGCCAGCAAATGCTCCAATGCCGGCTCAGCCTGCCAACCCAGTTCCACCGCCAATCGCCATACCCAACCCCAGGCACAAACATACTCTCGGCTAACCGGATCGCTTAACAAGCTGTGCTGCACCTGCGGCAGATTTAAAAAATTCAGCAGATAAAATACGCCACCCTGCCCGGTGACTAGGCGCTGTTTCGATGCAAAATCCTTGACCCAATGACTTGGCTGGTGCGGGTTGACCCTATCAACGCTCGTGTTCGCAGCGTTCAGGATGTCCGAATCGACTTGTGCGCTCAAGGCATTGTGAACTTCCGGCTGAAGCTTTGCATCGTCATGGATTGTGGCGGGCAGATTGACTGACGTTGCCAAAATCTGTTCAGAATCTGTACCGGCTTGAGACTGTATCGAAATAGCCTCGGCAAAGGCGCTTGATTGGTAAGACCTTAAATTGTTTGAGTTGCCTGATTGAAACAAGCGTGGACGTTGGCTATCAGCTGCAATAGGCGATGCCTGCAGCCCATCTGACTTACGCTGCTTGGCTGCTGGTGCTTCAGCAAGTTCAATGATTCGCGCCCAAATCAGTCTTACACCGGGCACGACATCACCCTGCAAAAGCCTTAAAGGCTGCCATTGTTTTAAAACAAGCAACGCCGCCAGCTGCATCACCGGGCGGGAAAATTTGTCAGCCGCAAAAACACTCTGCCAGGGCGCCAAGCAAACATCGGGAATAGCTTGGACGGTGTCGGTCTGACTGATGGGCTGTAAATGGATGTCATTGAGGTCAATGCCCGGACAAATGATCTGACATAACTGTTCCGCCAACGCATCTGATAATTGCCGGCAAAACCATGTCAACAGCTGTCTTTCCGCCAAGTGTTCCAGCACAGCAGGAATCAGCGATTGCTGTTGTTGCCAGCAATTCACCAGCGCGGTTTCCGGGGTTTGCCTGAACCAGTCAGCCCATTGCTGCCAGTACCAGCACTGGTTTTTTTGCAACAAATCCCGACTCAGGCAGGCCAGTAATTCGGCGTGCGAACCAAAATAAACTGCATCTTCCCTGTTGGCCCCCACCTGCCAGCCACTGACCGCTGCGGTACGATAATCGACTGCCTGCTTAGCCAGACTTGCAGCCAACTGTCCTGGCTGGTGTTGCGCACTCAATCGCTTGATAAACAAAAACTCCCGTTCGGAAACTACCGGCCAGTCAACCCGATCCAGATCCGCAAGCAACAGCTGTCGTTGGCTATCCCGTCCCTTGAAATGTAATTGCTGAATATGAATGGCACTCACTACTTGACTGCCCGGCCCCTGGCCAGTTTGCCGGTCACACTCAAGCCTTCGCGGATGGTGATGGGTTGATACACCTGCATCAGCGTTGCCACCACGCCGCTCTTATCCTGATCGTCCACCCGCAACATGCCTACCACCTGCCTTTGCGCATCCAGCAACTGCAGCTGCGTTCCCGGTAAAGCATCGCGGTTGAGCGTCAAACGTAACAAGGCGCCTGGACGAAAATGGCCCGGCAAGCTTTGCAGGTTACCGTACAAAATCTGCTCGGGGTCATCGGATGCGGCAATCAACAGACATGCACTGATGATATGCGTGATAGCAGTGCGACTGGTATCGCTGGCATCATCCGCTAACTGTCGGTAAAACCAGTCCACTAATTCCTGCAAGGTTCTGGCGCGATTAAAATTGACTTTTGCCACCTCTGCCAGTTGCGGCCAGCGTTGGGGTTGCTCGATGGGTAGATTGCTATCTTCCACCAACTGCGCCCAACGGAAACGAATCGAGGGTTGTATGCCTGCCAATTGCTGTAATAAACAGCTGCAGGCCTGACCGAGTTGCTGTTGCAGGGTTTGCGCCCGCTCGCTTAACAAACTGCGCGAACCCTGCAACACATCGTCCAGCGCTAACACTCCGTGCGCGCTATTGAATTGCTGTTGCAACGAATCAGTCTGCAGCAGCGACTTACCGGCAAGTGTGGTTAGCAATTGACTGTTACCCTGTAACAGCGGCAACAGTTTTTTTGTCTGTTGACCGGCTTGGGCAGCCATTCGTAGAACTTTAGTTTGCAAGCGTTGCTGCCGCTGTGCGAATAATTGCGTTTGGCGGCTGAGACTGGGCAGTAAGTGCGCATCGTGTTGAAAGAGGCGCCAATCGACCAATGGCATATCCAGCAGCGTATCCATAAACGGCAACACAGCGTCGGGCAACTCCGTATTGACATCGCTACACCCCGGCACCACATCGCCCGGTGATTGACTGCGCAGCACCAAAGAGTCCGGTAACAGTGTGCCGATCGCCGTTTCCCGCACCCGCACATAATACAAACCGGAATAATTTTCCAGCACCTTGCGCCGCTGCTGAAAACGCTGTTCGACCTGTTGCCAGTCTTCTGTCACCAAACGCTGCGCCAATGCATAATCGCCACTGTCTTCCAAGCGGGTTCTATTCAAGGCGTCCAGGCGCTGACGTGCTTCGGTAATACTCACCGCCAGCTGCTGTTTGTTTTCGCGCAGTGCCAACAACCGTTTTAATACCGCTCGTTGCAAAAGCAACAACTGATTATGCAATTCCGAGAGGGTTTGGGTTTCTTTCAATAACTGCCGACCACTGTGAAACAACCTGGACGCATCGTCATCAAACAGGGTATTGTCCGTGTTCAATTGCGCTTCGCCGGCCACCCTGGCAGCAAAAATAGCCTGAAACCCTTTTAAACGGCCATTCACCAGTTGTTGCTTCAGCACTTTGGCCACATCGGCATCGTCCCGATAGTTTTCCAGAAATGCCTGGGTTTTGGCCTGCAAGCTGGCTTGATTGTCGTCATCCTGCTGCCCCAGATCGTCCTGCAGAATTTTCAGGCTGGCTTTGAAACGACTCAGCACGCTATGCAATTGATCGATATGAGCGATGCTGGCCTGTTGATCCGGTTCCGGAATGGTGAACACCGCCTTGGCAGGCGGTTTGAAAGTCAAATCGTATTTTAGCAACGTGGGATTCAGCATCACCTCGGTGTTCAGGGTTTGCAGCACCGGCGAAGTGTTCTGCAAAAACTGCTTGGCGGAAACCGTCTGTGCAGTGGCAGTCAGGGTTTCTGCCTGCATCGATTCGCTGAACAGGTTTGTATTAATGGAAAATTTATCGGCCATGACTGTGTCCTCAGTTATCCTGCGGAGGTGCTTTGATTTTGGTCGCGAACTGCATCTCCGGCAGCCAGCGCGCCACCGTCAAACCACTGCCATCGCCCTGCACGCCGCCTGCCAGATGGGTAAACGACAGGCTGACATGATCGAGCTGCTGACGCTGGCTGCGCTGCATATCGGCATATAAAGCCAGCAAATCAGCCAAATCATCAATCAAGGCTTCGATGCCCTCAATTTCTCGGCTGGTCTGCAGATATTGCTTGAGCAAGCCATCCGCCGCGTTGCTGGCAGGCGGGTTAAAATCCAAAACCACATCGTTGGGTGGTGCGGGGACACGCCCACTGTAAGGCGCCGGCAAGTCTGCATTGATAACATTGCCTGCAGTCGCCGTTTGCCAATCCCGGCTGGATTGAATCAGACCCGCAAAAAACACCTCGGGATGCATAGGCTGCCCTTCGGCTTCGGTATCGATGCGTTCCGGGATGCTGCTAAACAGACGCTGGCCTTCGCTCGAGGCAAAATCAGTTGCGGTTAATTGCTTGAATAACACATCGTATTGCACCACCCAGTCTTGCCAGCTGTGAAAAGCCTTTTGGCCGTAACGGTACAAGTCCTGCTGCATGTGGGGATCGGGAAACGGCAAGTCCAGCAGATCTGCGCGGTAATCGGTGTCGGGCACCGCCAATAACAACCGAAGTCGATCACCCGAGACTTTTTGCAGATCAATGGAGGTGCGCGGCAACTCGCGGGCAATCAAGGCCTCGACCTGACTTTCGGCAATCGGCGCCATCTCAATCTGCATATGCGCTGGAAACCACTGCAACTTGGGCAACATGGCCACATCGCTGACAAACAAACCGGGCAATACCCCGGCGGCAGGCAGATATGCCAATTTAAACCGGTTAATCAGTGCTTGCCGCTCCGTTTCATCAGCTACCCGCTGTCCCTGAAAATGCTGCTGAATACTCTGGGTGGTATGGGACAAGAAAGTCCAATATTGCGCATCGGGTCTGGCGGGGAAACGACCGGCAACCGCATCAAACCAAAGGATAGTGTCATGCTCCACTGCCAGCATGCCGATGGGCACGGCACCATCGGCTGCAAACCAGTCAGTATGCAAATGCTCAGCCAATAAGCGATTGATGGTCAAGTGCTGATCGGCTTTGGCCGCAGCCACTGCCGCATCGCCTTCCCAAACAACCTGTAAAC
Organism: Methylomonas sp.; assembly: GCA_002928965.1. GTDB lineage: Bacteria > Pseudomonadota > Gammaproteobacteria > Methylococcales > Methylomonadaceae > Methylomonas. The sequence goes on along the minus strand of PERU01000009.1, from coordinate 28,639 downwards.
TCAGACTGGTGGCTGTTTCTATGCGCGAATCACGCAGCATGTCCAGTTCATCCCGCACACAGCCGGCAAAGTTGCCGTTTTTATCGACGTTTTCCAAAGTGCGTCTGACAGTCAAAAAATAAATGCCGTGAATATTGGCCAGGGGTTGTAATGCCCGACTGCGGCTATCCAGGTAATCGTCTTTTTGGGTTTGCCAGTATTGCGCCAGCGGGAAGATCATACTGATAACCCGGCCATCCCCGCCCACAGCCAGCCCAGGTTTTACCCGAAACAACCAGTCGGTTTGAGTGCTGTTTTCGAGCGGCACGGGTCCGGCAGCCACCTCAAAGCCCTGGATAATGCCGGGTGCATGACCGGACAGCAGCGGTGCCAGTCGTTGCTCGGTATATGCCTGTATGATGTCGAATTCACGCTCGCCCAGACTACGACCGGCAAACAGATTCAAACGCAGGCGACCGCGCTGCTGGGGTGTATCCGCAGTCAAGCCATTACCGGGGCTGGGTTGATGCAGAAAAATGACGTTAGGCGTGGTCATGGTGTCACCCCTTAAAAAACTCGGCGGTGCGTTGCCATTGCTGGAGAATGTCATCTGTTAACCCCCAATCCCGCCCATTTTGTTCAATCAGCTGGGTAATCGATTCATCGGCCTGCAAAGCCATCAGGAAACTGCGCAACAGCTTATCTAAAACCGCATTGTCCAGACTTTGCATGACACTGGGCCAGAACACCCGATCAAATGTGTTATCGAGCAACGCCAATACCCTGGCTGTCAAATCCTGAATCTTGGGTTCATTCTGGGTTTTGTCCAAATAGCCGCGTACCGCTTCCAGCGTGACTTTATCGCGGATGCCACGGGCTTCGATTTGAACAGCCAGAGAATTGTCGGCAGCATTTTTCAAGGCTTCGTACTCATTCTGCAATCTGGCATATTGCCTTTCTGCCGCAGTTATTTGCTGATTGGCGGTTTGCAACCGGGCTTGCAAGGAAATGCGGGCTTGCTCGGCTTGCAGTAATTGCTGATTGAGTGCCTGCAGCTGGGTTTCGCTGGCCGGCAAGGCATCCGGTAACTTAAAACCGCGTGCCAGCACCACGGTGCTGACATGATTTTCGGCCACTCGGGCTGGACGTCTCAGATAACGCAACTGCCCTTCGCCCACCCTGTCCCAGACCTGTTTCCAGTAATTTGGCGATTGGGTATCGATGGCTATGCGCCTGATCGGCCTGCGGCTTAACGACAATGGCATCAAGGCAGGCAGCAAGCGCGCGGACAAACTGAATACATCATCATTCACCTGCGCTGTGGGTGCCTCCAGTCTGCGCGCATAAAAATTAAAATCTTCATCGGACAACGGCGCCAGAATGACAATATCCAGCGCTTGATCCTGGCGCAAATCAATCACTTCCTGAGACATGGCTTCCTGTTCCAGCACCGGTATATCTTCCTGCCTGACCGGCACCATGCTGACATTGAAATTTTCCGGAAAAAAACTTTGCACGCCGGTTTGCGGATTGACCGCCTGCTTGGGCAAAGAACCCACCGGTGGCAACCATTGAAAATACTGACTGGCACTGATGGCACCGTTCAGCGACGACCAATTGCGGGCATTTAACACATCGCTCAGCAACGCTTCATAATGCGCCGCCAACAACTGCTGGAAACCATCGGCATGCTGTTGAATGCCCACCGGTCTATACAGCAAGCCCCGATCCAGCCATTGACCGATATTTTGATCGATGGCCAACAATCCCAATGCCACACCATCCTCGGGGATTTCCGTCAAAGCCTGTAACTGTGGCAAAAACCGGCCGGCCAAGGCCGCTCGGGCTGTTAATTCACTACCGGCAGGGTACGCTTCATTCAGATGAACCAAGACCAGTTGCACGCCTTCTTCATACGCATTGATGCGGGTTTCGATTTTTGTGCCAATGTCTTCCGGGTAAGTTTCAGCAATGCCGACGCCTTTTTCAGTGTAGTGCAACACCACGGCATATAATCCCCGATTGAAATAATTCAGCGGCGGTTGGTTGAGTACCGCAATGGTCGCTCTGTCGGTCAAATCGATTGATAGCCTGTTGACCGATTCCAGCACCCGGCCGGAACCGGTAATGGCCAAACCCGGACTGATGACAATCTGCTGGTTGGCGGTCAATTCGGCATAGAGCCCTCTCACTACCCCGGCCCCCAACACCCGGCCGGTTTGCAACAGCCGCTGATCCAGATACTGCTGATCACGGGTCAGATCCGCTGCCTTTAATAACCGGCCATCGAAATAATTGCTGCGCGACAGGAAAGGATCGAGACTGGTTTTGCGCAAGCCTTCCTGGCTGAGTTCCTGGCTGACGAAAGGCTGAAATCCTATAGTGTGGCTCATCTCACTCTCCTGATTTACGGGGCTATAGACCGATGCAGGCTCAACAGCTGCTGCGGGGTGGAAACAAACGGTCTGAGCAAATTATTGATCTGGATGCGCTGCGGATTGCTGATCACTTTACGACCGCTGTCCAACTGGATACGAATCCGCGCCAGCAAGGTCCGGGCCGCGTCGGTTTCGCTGGCTTGTCTGTCCAGCGCACTTTTACCGGTTCCCAAGGCATGCAGCATGGCGGCATTCATGGCCAACACGCCATTGCTTTGCGCGTGAGTTGCCAGATAAGCCTGTTCTTGTAAATTCAATACCGTGGTCGGATCATCAGGCGCAACGCCGTGCGCATGTCCGGCCTTTAGCGGGTCCAGATAAGCCGGCGGCCCCCACGGCGCAAACGCCGGATCATCGAACAAGGGCTTTTCAGGTATCAGTTCCAGCAGAATACAATCCTTCAAGCGACTGGGCTGAACCGGGTCGGTGCCGGCGTTGATTTGAGTCGCCATCACCGGCTGCAGGCCGCTGGGTTGTTCCTGATAGCGAAAGGTCACTTTTAACCACAGACTGTTATCACTGCTGTCATAACCACCATTGGCAGCCGGCCAAATTAATTGGTCGCTGTGCGCTTCCAGCCAGTCCTGCAGATTGATGCAGTAAGGCTCGTGTGAACTGACTTCCCTGCCCAGACCATCGATACCCACACCGGGCGAGACGATCAATTTGGTCAATACATGTTTGGCAGACTCCGCAGCATCGGCAGTTTCTGGCTCGTCTGCATCCAGACTCACCACCAATCCCGACAAGGTGCCATAGCCATGCAACCAATAGTGATGCCGTACCAGCCGACGCCGATGATAATCCTGCTCACTGGTGGTGGCTTCCACACCGAGCAGCATGCCCGGCTCAAACACCACCCGTTTCAAGGCTTCCTCAAATTTGCCGTCGCTAATCAGACTCTGGTCTTGCATTGCGGTCATGTCATTCTCCTGATTTAACGGATGCCATCGCCAGCTCCGGCGCTAAAGCAATGGCATTTTGCAGCACACTATCCCTGCCCAGATGGATGCGATCCAAAATGAGTTTTTTCCAGGCCGGTGTGCGTTGCAGATAACTGTCGATTTGTAATAACGGCGATAATCCCGGCACAAACGCATAATCGCTGAGTTTGATAGCCCATTGCAGATGCGCCGGTAATTGCCGGTGCAAGATACCTGCGACGCTGGCTTGCTGTTGGGCGGCAGGACCATGCAAAATCACGGTAATGCGGTGACTGTAACGATCGAAAAATTCGGCAACGATGCGCTGATCGTCAGCATTCTGTTTGACCAGCTCAGGCGCCAGCAGCGCTAAAAATTCACGGGCGTTGTCGGCACTTAAAATCAGGCTATCGCCGACAATGCTGTTGCCACTTTGTCCGGTACCCAGGGTTAGCGGGTGTTGCTGGTCGCTCAAGTCCAAACCCAAAATGGTGGACAAGGTACGCCGCAGACGAAAATGCTCGACCGGAATCACTTCGCCACGACTGACGCCACCGTCGGTGGCAATATCCAAAGCCAGACACAAACCGGCCATCGTGCCGCGCTGACGTTGCAGTTGCCCACTAAACGCCAGCCAGTCACGTTGCCGCTGCAAAGGGTAATGCTCGGGTAAGTCCACGCCCAGTATGTCGGCCAGTCGTTGCAATTGAAAACCCGGTGCCGATTGCGGATCAACCAACAGTTCACTGGCTGCCACCCGATCTTCAAGCGGTGTCAACATGCCTTCAAAAGCCGCCAGCATGCGTTCCCGAAAATCCGCGCCATTGGCAGGCCGTTGATCGCCCATCACAGGCCGCTGCTGTTGATGAAAATGACTGGGCAAATACTGCTGCTGCCAGGAAAACCTGGGGATGTAAGCTCGAATACTGTGTATGGCCGGGGTATGTCGACCATCGCCGTTCATCTGAATTTTCAGCTGCAAAAACCGCCCGCGCATTTCTCGAACGGCCCCGGATTCGCGCTGCAACAAAATTTGATACAAACCCTGATAGGGTTTTTCCGGGGATTTCCAGCCTGAATACCATGGCAATTCAGAGGCCTGCGGCAACCATAATGATTCGGGTTGCAATTGCCAGTCGGTTTGGGATTTATTCGCCGCGTCATCATAGCTGCGGGCATAAATCTGTAAGCTGCAGCCAGCCGGAATACAGGCTTCCAGATACACGCGATGCCAAAGCACATCCGGACTACCGGCATCCAACGGTACATCCAGAATACACACACCATGGCGCGGAAAACGCGCCTGTGGCAATGGCAACAAAGGTTTCGGCCCTTGGGCAGATTGATAACGCAGCTTGCCATCCAGCCCATGAATAAATCGAGCCGATTGCAAAGACAGCATTCGATAACGTTCTCCGCTGACTCTTGCTGTAGCCTGAACACGATCCAGAATTACGACCGGACAATCGCAGGACTTGGTTTGATGAGTCTGGCTAGGCACTAATAAAGCCAAACGATCAGACGCCACAACGGCGCAGTCGGTGGCAAACGGTAATTCAACCGGTAGCTGAATGTCTTGCAAGGGTTGATTCGTCTGATCATTGAGCGGTCGAATTATGACATGCTGCCGAAAGCCGTCAGCCGACTGCCGGAAAGCCAGCACATACAAAAACTGTTCATCGGCACAGAGCGCCAGCAAGCCTTGATAGCCTGTCAGTGACTGCCGCCATTGCTGCTGCAAAGCGTTGGGATTACTGATCTGCGGGTAAAATTGTAAAGCCGGCGGCGGGTAAGGCTGGGGCAAGGGTTCGCCTTTGGCCATTGCCAAGCCATGCTGTAAATGACCATCGTCATCCTGAAATTGACCAATCAGCCATACCCGACGCTGCTCGTCCACCCACAGCCGTTGCGGTTGTATATCCAGAGCACAGCGTTGTTGCCAACGCCGCTGCAAATCCACCAGTAAAACAGCGTCTTCATCACCCTGAATAGCTAGCCCCGCCAGACTGCCGCCGCCTAAATGTACATCGGTAAACCGATTATTACCTTTCAACCGCACTGCAGCCAGATTCAAATCACCGATACTTTGCGCATCGGCATCGTCAGTACCGGCCTGAACCGGATACCAGTTTTGGCTTTGCCAGTCAGGTTTGACCCAGAAGCCCTGTTGATCGTCATCCTTGGCAATACCGCCAATCTGGCCATAGTTATCAATAACCCTTACCGGAGTGGCTTCCAAAACAGCCATCGCAGCTTCGGGGGTAATCTCCGGAAAAAAGTGCGGTTGCTGCTGCTCCAGTCGGAACACCTGCTGCTGAGCATCCCAGACAAACTTCAACGAGCGACTGGCAAAGTCGCTGGCTTGTTTGAGTAGTAAAAATCCGCTGCGGTTACTGTCCATGGTCTTCAGCACATATCCGGAATTATGGGGATGGGAATCCATTCGATGATGGCTTCCCATTCGGCTTGACCGCTGACCAGATTAGGCGGAATCAGGGCTTCGCCTTTGGCAAGCGGCTGCACGCTGATGGCCTGCAATTCCGGCAATTGCCAGACTTGCAATGTCAGGCTTTGGCCTTCGTTGAGCGTCTGCCATTGTTTGTCACTGCCTTGCACAAACAATTGCACGTCGCCAATGGATTGTACGCCGGCTACCCGACCCGCTATCGTGCGCAATTCATTGACATCCACCGCCTGTCCCAGCAGCCAGCCCTGGCCCAACCGGCCGCCGGGCGACAACGGCCACAAAAACTGCAGCAGACTGTTTTCCACGGCGTGATAAACCTGCTGACGGGTTTGCGGATCCTGTTCCTGCACAGCAATCGAAATGGCTACCGCTACATATTCCGGGCTTAAAACATACAACTCGGTACCCAACAAACAGCGCTCACTTAAATAGCCATACACGTCTCTCAACAAACCGGCGCGGGTTCTGGGAAAAGCCGCCATGGCCAACTCGGCGGGCGGCAACACAAACACGCTGATCACGCCGGGGACATTGAACCGTGCAGTCGCCAGACTGGAACCGGGCAAAAAACCACTGATCAGCTCGGCTTTTGCCACCGGATTGATCGGGTTATCCAAGGCCAGCCGGGTAAAATCATCGCGAGTGACTGCCCGGTTGCGGTGACTCAAAAACCCTGCGATGCGCTGCTCCATCTGCGAAACCGATTCTGCATCGATCCCGCCAGCGGTGGGCCAGTCCTGCCGGACTTGCAAGCCAACGGCAGCATTTTCCAGCACTTTCAGACTGTTGGCTGGCAAATTGCCGGCAGCGCCACCACCATAGCGATAATGAGCAGCGCGGATGCGTTTGCCACGTGCCGGTAATTTACCGCGATAACCGTCACCAAAGCGTAACCAGCCCTCGGCGGCATCCAGCACATACACGCGATCATCGGCGCTGGCCGCGCCAAAATGCTCAACGCGTTGCCAAGCCACATATTGACCGCTTTCTTCCACATCAATTTGTAGGGTGTCGGGGTCAATATCCTGCTGTGGAAAAGTCAGCAATTGATCCGGCTGACCACTGGCCAAGCCCAGCATTACATCCCTCGCCACACCCTGACCAATCACTTCCACCGCATTGACAGCCAGATAAGCCAGCTGCAAATCCGGCTGCTCCGGACAACGCAAACGCAGCCAGAACAGCATTTGTTCCGGTTTGGTTGAGCCGGGCTGTTCCGGCGGACTGTTACGCATACCGGCGTTGGCGGGATCATCAGGTAAATGCGGCTGCAATAAAGAGACCTCTTTTGGTAAGCGCAGCCTGATCACACCCAGTGTGCGAGCGCCATTGGAGCTATCGGCAAGTTGTTCCAAAGGCAGATAATCAAAATCCAAGCCATCATCCTGTTGCCAAGCCAGTTCCCACTTGAGTTGGCGTGGCAGTGGCTGCGATTCTTGTTCGGCTAACGCGTCATCGGCTGGCGCAATACCGATATTCAACGTGATACCTGCCAGATGTTTGACGATCTCGGCTTTTTGAGCCACCAACGGTAACGGGAGGCTGAAGCCAAGATAGAGCGCTTGATCCACCGTGGCTGCCAGACTCAACGGATCGCGCCCCGGTAGCAGATGCCGTGGCCTGAAAGCAAGCGAGGCATTACCGGCTGGCGAGGTGTGTCGCAGTTGTTCGGGCGTGATGCCCATTGCCAGCAGTTGTTGATCACTGATACGTTCCTTGCAAACGATGTCCATCAACAGTGGCGTGGGCTGTAAATCACCAACGCTACTGAAATGCTGTGTGGCATACGGTAAATGGCTTTCGGCTGCAATGATGGCTGGCAAATGGGCCGTGCGTTTACGAGTGCTATCGACGCAAATCAATCCCCGCGCGGGTACTGCGGGTCTGCGCGGTATCTGCAGCAAGTTCAAAAAGGCCTGCCGTTGCCGCTCGGGGATCAGATTGGCCCGGTAAAGAATGGTTTCAGTCAACCAAGCAAATACATCCACCAGTGCATGCACCGGGTCGCCGGGTACGATTTGGGTCAATTCCGGCAGACTGTGCAACAAACGGGCTTTGGCTTCTTCCACCAAATCATCGAAGCGACGGTCATCAAGATTGATAATGGGTTTCATGGTCACCTTCGTAAATGCATGCCAAAACAGCCTAACTGCCACTGCCTAATTGCAAACTCAAATCCAGCTGCCCGCTGCCCCCGTTTTGCCGAATCCGGTAATGGATGCTGACATTGACATGGCTGATTTGCAGCGAGTCCGGCAGCACCTGTACGCAGGTCAATTCCACTCGGGGTTCCCAGCGAGTGACGCTACGCACTACCGCATCTTTGATCAAATTGCGGGTGGTTTCGTTATTGGGCTGATGAATGTAGTTGAATAAACCGGCGCCAAATTCAGGCCGCATCAAGCGCTCGCCGGGCCGGGTTGCCAGAATGTTCCAGATGACTTGCCGAATACTGGGATTGTCCTCGGCAAAGCGCAATTGCCCGTGATCCAGTTCGATCTCCAGCGGCCAGCTGATCAACGGTGATAAGCGACTGTTCATTTCGGCTTCGGTATTAAGGTAATGGCGTAAGGTAGCCATTGAAAAAACAGATTCAATACATTCAGGATGATCATCAACAGCAGCATGGCGCAGATATTGATTACCGGCAGACTGAAACTGATGATCCAATCCATGCCCAGCCCGCCACCTGCCGCTTTTTCCTCCGGCGGCATCTCCATACTGACGGTTTTGAATTTATCGGCCAGATCTTTCGGTGCCAGAAATGTCACGCCTTTGGCCAGACCGCGCTTCAAATCCGCCAAGGTGGGCATTTGAATGGTTTGCGGTCGGCTGGCTTCCGGATCGAACGGCGCCGCCACCCGGAACGATTCGCTTTGGGCTCCCCAGACGATCTGCTCGTTGCCGTGGCAATCCGAATAACGCACAAAGGGTTTGATAAAGTAAATGTCGTCGGGGTTTTGTTGATAACGGGGAATTTGCAGACCGTCTACATAATCCTTGCTCAAGGCGGTGGAGCGGTCGAATAACAGTTCACGCATGCGCATGGCCTGCTGCTCATGGATGAATAGCTGCCAATCCGCCTGAACATACCGAAATATAGCCGCGTCATCCTCGTCACTGCCTGCGGCAGTCAATATCTGGCTTTTATGGCTTTGCAAATACTCATGCAGGCTTTGCAATTTGAAATTACCGAGGTTGGATAAGTAATTTTGCAAGGCTCGCAGACTGGCGTCCGCTACATCGATATTGGCTTGCAGAGCAAACAGCACAGGACTGACGGGCAGCTGTGCTGCAATCTGCCGGGTCAGCACTTTAATGCCATTCACCCACTGTAAGGCTTGGTCAACATCGGCATTTAGGGTCTGGCCGGCAAAATCATCGACTTCCTTAAAAGGGGGATAAGGTAGTTGGGGAACACTAGACTGCTTGGCCGATAATGCCTGAAGACTGGCTTGTAAGCCCGCCCCCCCAAGCAAAGTCAAAGCAATGCTTGAATGTCCGCATTGCTGACCAAGTAATGTCAAGGTTTGACGGGTTTGCTGATAGCGGGCCAGCGCCGGCAAACGATAAAAATGCAGGGTTTTTATCAACTCATTTATAGCTTGATTAGCGGCGATGGCAGGATCCAGTAGTTGATAACGACTCAGCAATTGATTCAACAACTTGACCAAGGCCGGCTGGGCCACACCATTAATCATCAGATGACCATCGCCACGCCGCCAAGTCAGTTGCTGATTAGGCTGCTGGTCGCTACGTCCAAAAGGCCAGAATAAGCTATCGACAAAATACTCGGTCTGACTGCGTTGCTCGATCAATTGATTCAGCACTGAACCGGACAAAGGCAGATAACCGTAGAGCAGGGTATGTTTACGCTGCCTGCCATCGGCACGGGTATTGCTGACCAATTGGGCATGCAACGGATAGTTGACCTCGCCACTCGGTAATGGCTCCGGTACTCTCGGACGAATCAATTTTTGGTTGCGCAACTGCCGATACACATCCGGATCATCATCGGTGTTTTGGCCGGCTTGCCAGCCTTGCGCTACGCCGTTGCTTTGCATCCAGCGACTGCCATCGCGGCGGCGGATCACAAATCCTGCCGAGGTAATGTTTTGCGGATTGAACGGCGGCTGGGCAAAGGCATCGCACACCACTTCACAACTGACCATATAAAAGCTGCGGTGCACCGGCAGCCGCAGCCAGGGCAGTGTTTTGTCATTGGCAAAGCGGTCTTCAAAACGCCAGCTCTGGGCCCTATTGCCCTGCAATTGGCCCTGTTGCATCGTCGCCAGATGCCGATTGACGAAATCCTCTTCCAGATAACGGTGAATCAACGTGCCGTCGCCCTCGTCGGCATAAAAAGGCGCGCGTAACAGCGGTTTGTGCATGGCTACCATATATTTCCCGCCCCCGGCGTATAACTGGTGGACACCACCGCATTGCTGATCAGGGTGTCGCATTTCACCACCCCGGAAAATTTGCTCATGCCGGCGTCCACCTCCACCATACCCGCCGACACTTTCACCTGGCTGGCCTCGATACTGACCTTGACGGAGGCCTTGACCTTGATTTCCGATTGACTGAACTCGATGCTTTCCGCGCCATTGGAAATCACTATCTTGCCGCCATCGGCTTCATTGATTTCAATGTGATAACCGCTGCTGGTCTTGATGTCTATCATCGACTGATTACTGTCATCAAATTTCAACTGCGAACCGGCGGGGGTGCGAATGCAATACACATCCTCCACCTCACGAGCCGCTTCCGGATGACTGCCGCCGCCCGACCATAAGGCACCCATCACCACTGCAACCTCGGGGCTGACAAAAGCCAGCACCACTTTTTCGTCGAGCCTGGGAAGTAAGCTGACCCCATAATCGCCACCGGCACTGTTGGTTAACACGGCCGCCCATAGCTCCATATCCGCCGCTGCCAGACGCACCTTGATCCGCCCCCGGTTGTCCGGGTCCTGATTGTCAATCACGGTGGCCAGATGCAAAGCCTGTAACGCGCCAAAACTGTGTCCGAGGCTATGCATATCAAGCACTCCAGTCGGCGCGGTGCAATTTCAGAATGCTTCTGAAACCTTGACTGGCATCGAAGCGGTGACTGCAATGCACGATTTGATAACGGCCGCGCAATCGCTCCGAAACATCGGTCAATTCAATTTCCCGTCCAACCTGCAATTCAACATCGCCATTGCACACTGCTTCGCCGCTCAAAAAAGCCTTGGCCCGGCTGCGAAAGGCTGCAGCAGCCCACTTCTCGGCTTCCGATTGGGTTTTGGCAAAAGGATGCGGAAAATAGGCGTGGCCGGGCCAGCCCAATTGATTCAACAGCTCGGCAGAGGACGTACCCGCAGTCGAAGGCTGCAGGGCATCGGTTCGGCTATCGGTGCTGTCATCGGCAGCCAGATCAAAGCCCTTGGCTTGGGTTGCCGTGGGCTGACCATTCAGATCGGCGATGAGGCGCAGATATTCGATACCATCTTGCGGACTCATCCGCAGCGGCTGACTGTCTGCCTGTTCCGGTTTGATGATGAGCTGGCCTTGCTGAAAGCGAACCGCCAGATCGTAGGGCGCCAGCAAGCGTTGCATAAAAGCCAGATTACTTTCGTTGAACTGATGCCAGTCCGCGGTCTGCGTCGACACCTGAATATCGTGTTGCAAGCCCGCTTCATTGGCCAGACTACGCAGTACATCGTCCAGACTTTGGGCTTCAAAACTACGACTATGCCGCTGCCGGGCCAATACATGCATTTTGTCTTCCAATAACAACAACAGCTGCGGCGCACCGTCGCCGTAACGCTCTTCAATGGCAGTGACATCCCCGCTAAACAAGGCGGTTTGCTCCTGTTCACCCATCATGATGTCTACTACCGCACCATGTTGGAGTTGTTGAAACACAAAACCCGGCTCACCGGCGCCCTCTACCCTGCCCCAATTGATCAAGCGAATTTCGGCATGTGCACGTCCTGATAAAGGCTGCTGAATCAGCACCTCTTTAACGGCTTCCGCCATGGCAGTGTCATCCTGACCATCGACACGAAAACGCGGGCGGGCATTGATGAAGGCTTCGGCCATCTCAATCCACCAGCAACCGTGCCTGCCGTTCCTGCAGGATTTGCAATTGCCGCAGCAGTTGCTCCTCCTGTTCGTTACTGGCGGCAAATACGCTATGGTTCGCCAGCTCGGAGCTATCGGGCTCGTTAACTTCAGCGATCACTTCGTTGATAAAAACCGGCATAGCTTTCTTCCCCCAATCAAGTCTTAAAATGCACCAGGTATTCGCGTACCCAGTTTTTCCGATTCACCGTAACTGTAACCACCACTACCGGCACCACTGCCAGACGGATTTTGGGTCATGCCACCACTGGGTGGCATGACCACACCCTGGTTATCACTAAAACGCGGCGTTTCCATACCGTTGTAAAGGGCGGTATCGCGCCAGCCTTTTGGGTCACGGCCAGCAGCCATAGTGGCATCGACGGCACTCACCCCAGCCCCGTTTGCCGCCAAGCGACCTTGCTGACGCCAAGCATCTTTTAAATCGATGATGTCGAACTGGTAATTATCCTGTTTAAAGGTCAACGACAGGCTTGCCCGCAGCGGCACACCTTCCGATGAAAAAAAATCCAGTGTTTCGTTGTAACTGCTGAGCATGCCGATGAAGGAAAAACTGCCCCACTGAAAGCGGCAGCGTTTCGGCGCTTTGGGCTTTTCAGATTCCGCATCCTGGGGTTGCATGAATTCGCTGGCGATTTTTTGGGTATGCTGGCGCACGTCTTTATGTAACAACGTTTGCGTGCCATCGTTTTCAGTCAGATTTTCTGCGTCCAGCACACTGGTATCGAATAACAATTCAATCGCCAGAGTGGATTCACTCTTGTCGACAAATTGCGCCGCCTTGCTTTGCCCGCCGCCGCTCTTACTGTCTTTGAGGGTATTGGACAAACTGACTTTCAGGCTGGCCGGGTTGAATTGCACGGTAATCCATTGCTCTTCCGGCGCGTCCTGATTTTGCGCATCCAGCGGAATCAATACCGCCTTGCTGAGTTTACTGCTAGCCATTTTGTCCCGCCCCTGCAGAGGAATGCCACGCCACCACAAAACCTTCATGATTCAAATGCAGCTCTTCAATCGCCACCTGCGTTGCAGTAGCGTTCAAATCCGGACCTTTAAATTTGATCGGCAGCACGTTGTCCAGCGTCCAGGTCATGATGGCTTGCTGGGGATCGGCGGGATTCAGTAAATCAATCATGCAATCCAGTCGAATGGCATAGTAACTTTGCCGAAAACTGCGGTCGAACAGTCGCCACAAACCCTCGGCATCCGTAATGCCGCGTTTCAATACCACAGTAGAAAACGTTGTCGGTCCGGCCAATTGCACTTCCCCCCAGTTACGCCCGCCTTCCTTGAAGGTTTTGGGCGTCATGCTGGCTTCCAGACCGCTGACTTCACTAAAGCCGCCGTTGCACACCAGTCCACCGCCAGCCGATTGCGGCAGGCTTAATTGCACATGAAAGCGAAACGGAATCAGCTCAGCCATGTTTGACCTGCAAGTGCCACTGGCTGCTGTTACTGCCCAGATTGTGGCTGAAATTTAAAATAATCCGATCAATCGGAAATACCGGTGCCAATTCAATTTCATAAATCAGCGTGCTCTGGTTATCGTGTTTGGCGACAATCGAAAAAGCCTGCTCAGGCAACGCTCCCCGCAATGCCCCGGCCTTATGCAATTGGGTAAAAAACGTGGTTAATTGGGCTGTGGCGAGCGAATCGCGCACATCGATATTAAACAGCCAGCTTTCCCCCAGACGCATCAATTGCCGTTGCAGCCAACCCAAAAAACGCGCCACTTCGCCCGAGCGATAGCCTTCCTGCCGGCTAAACCATGCCTGACGATCTGTAAATCCGGGCATGCCTACTACCGGCGCGGCGCGGCGCTCATCGTCCAGTGACAAATAGCCTTTATGCGCAACCAACACCCCAACGCCCGGTGATTCGCGCAGCGCCGTCACCTGCTGGCTTTGCAACTCTGGATACAGCTGCCACATGCCGGGCAAGCGTCGCCCCGCCATAGAGCGCCAAGCACCGAAGCGCTGACTGGTTTCCACCATGGCCCCGGCAATCAACCCAACCGAACTGGCTAATGGCCGGTCTTTATTACTTAAATACGGAAATAAAAACTGCACAGCATGCAAACCGGCACTTTCATTTTCAGCAGCCTGCTGAATAGCCTGTCTGGCCTCGCCAGCTACGCTGGGCAAACTGCCTTCACTGAGTTGTTGCAAAGGCAGGCTCAACAGACATTGCACATCAGGCCGGCGTTTTTTAAGCGTTTGCAAAATCGGCTCCAAGACTGCCTGTAACGTCCAGGGTTTGTCAGGTTTGGGAATTTCCTGACTACGCCGGCGTTCACGATGCCCATCATCCGTTGCTTCAGTACACGGCAAAAACACCGGTTCAGGGTTAACCAGCCGCATGCGTCGCAGATCCGGTAAATTGGCCGGCAATTGCAAACGCTCCAGATCCGGCAAGGTAATCGCGCCCAGATTGGGTATCAACATGGCGCGATCAAAACCACTGAGGCGCTGCAGTTGGCTGTAATCAGCATAAGGATCGGGTAAAAATCCGCCTTGCCGGTCGGATTCCGGAATCCGGATCAACCACAGCTTTTTGACACCATCTGCCAGCAAACCCGTTTCAGATGGCTGAAAAAAATCGGCAATTGCCGCCGGCAACCAAGCCACAGCACCGGCCAACTGACTTTTGTATTGAGTGGGTTGACGATCGGCATCGGGAAACAGCACCTGAAACTGCGCCAGACTCAATAACGGAATCGGCAACCGATACAAATCCAACAACGCTGTTTCCACCTCTGTCGGTTTTACCGGTACTCCATTATCCAGCCAATCCTGCAACTGCCGAATTTCTCTGGAAAAACCCAGATTGATAATGTCTTTGACTGTTTGCGGACTTTCCAGCAGATACTGCCAGCGCGCCCGCCCCGGACAATGGCCGAGCATGGCTACATCCAGCACTGCCTCTGCGGCGACTGCGGGCCGCACCCGCATTTGCAGGCGACCGGGCATTTCCAGTCTGTCCACCGGCACGGCCATGGCTTATTCCTGATCCACCATTTCAACCGACAGTACCAGTTCTTCGATGGCGACATCGCCGCCACCTTTACCGGTCAACGTCGGCCCGGTCCATTTGATGGGCATGGCGTTTTTCAGACGCCAGATCACCACGGTTTCAGAACGATCTTCATTCAGCAATTTGATGCTGACATTGCGCTTGGCGGTCAGTTTGCCCTGACGGACTTCATCCAGCCAGTTCCACAGATTTTGTGCGCCGATCACACCGCGTTTCAAGGTCACGTCGCCGGATTTGTGAATACCCGGAATTTTGCTGACATGATTGACTTTGCTGTTGCCATTACGATACTCGGCGATGGTGACTTCGGCATTAAGGCCCGAGACATCGGAGAAGCCGGCATCGACTTGGTCGCCCTGCCCCGGCTCCAGTTCTACCTGATAATTAAAGGCTGAATAGGGTGTTTCTCTAAATATAGCCATTTCGGTTCACCTCAAGCGTCTGCGGTCTTTTGACCGATGCGGAAAATCACGAATTCAGCGGGTTTCAATGCCGCCACGCCCACTTCGCAGACCAATCGACCATTATCCAGATCGTTCTGGGTCATGGTGCTGCGATCACAGCGCACGAAATAAGCATGTTTCGGCGTGGCACCCAGCAAGTGACCGTTCAACCATTCGTTATACAAAAAGTCTTCGATGGAAATACGGATGCTGGCCCACAGCGATTCACCATTGGGTTCAAATACCGCCCACTGGGACGATTTGTCGATGGAGCGTTCCAAAAACAGGAAATATCGCCGCACGTTGATATATTTCCATTCCGGATCGCTGGACGTGGTGCGTGCCCCCCAAACCCGCTGACCACGTCCCGGCATGGAGCGCAGACAATTGATACCGTTGGGATTGAGTAGTTCTTGCTGAAAGCGGTTGATTTCCTGCTCGAAATACAAAGCCCCCAACACCACTTCATTGGCCGGGGCTTTATGTACGCCGCGTGTCACATCGGTATTGGCATACACACCGGCAATAAAGCCCGCAGGCGGCAGACTGATGGTGTTACGTTTACCGGTCGGATCGCTGGTGACCACCCAGGGGTAATACAGCGCCAGTCGGGAGTCGTCCAGGCTGGATTTGAAATCCCGAATTTCGCTAACGCTCATATTGGCTTCACTATCTACGATACCGAACCGATATTGCATGCGTTTGCAATGCTTTTGCATTTCAATGACCACTGCCAGATGCTGGGTGGTATCCAAGGCTGCAGCAGCAGGTGTCATGACGATGGCAATATCCTCGACTTGTTCCAAGGCCGCCAATCCGGTATTGCCGTGTTTATCATGCACCTCGCCGGCATAATCGCCGCTTTCCGGTATGTCGCCATCGGAGCCGTTTTGCAGTTCGATCAGATAGCGCGGGCCATTGACCGGATGCGGATTAATCACAGCCTGATGATCGAACAGGCTGTGCAAAAGACTGAACACGGCAGCATCGCTGGCGACCGTACAGGCAATTGGCTGGGTTAATTTGGCATCTTTGGTAGCGGGATCAGCCAACAGTTTTTTAGCCAGGGAATCATCAGCGGTTGCCGAAGTCGATAGTCCTCCCACCCGGTATACCACTTCACCGCTAGCCCCTTTGCGCAATGTGTCGATGTCATCGACACGCAAAACCTCCAGGTCAAAATTTCGCCGCACCAACAAGGCGCTGACATTGCCGGGCAATGCGGCGAGGGCTGAAACAGGTAAATCGATATTGCCCGCCAGACTGGGATTTTGCGCAGCGGGAATAGTAATCACCGACGCATTGCTCAATGGCTTGATGAAACCTTTCAAAATTTTCAAGGTTCCCCAATGCGCCACCCCACTAATCGCTGACAAATCGGTAACATCGGATAATCGCAATTCCACGGCATCGTTGTCTTGCAAGCCACCGCCAGCAGGCTGGCGTAATTGGATACGACTGAGCTTGCTGGTGGCAGCCGGTAATTGGGCGATCACCAGCCGGTTCAAAACCACAACCTCATTACCACTTTTGATTTCGCCGGACAGCACATCAAAATGGGCACCATTTCGTTTGACTCTGGCTTTGATGCTGAGCGGAAATTTCGCCGCTTCCAGATCACCAGCAGCCACCCGCACTTCCTTGGGAACATTGCTGGCTTCCAGATACAGCTCTTCAGCTTCTTCCGGTGCGGTAGTGGCGGCTATCGAAAACAGATTTTCACTGTCCTGCCAATACACTTCCAGCACGTAATTACCTACGCTGCCGGGGAAACGGCTCTGGAACTTCAGTTTGCCGTCAGCACTGGCCTTTTCGGCACGGGTTGCACTGCTGCCATCCCCCGAGACGTTGCTACTGTTGACGTCTTTGACCACCCGACTGACAAACAACTGTTTACCGCCATTGTCGAAAAACGCCCGCGCCGCCAACGCGGTGAAATTCAACTGCGGCTTGTTGTTTGAAAATTTCAGGTCATCCAGATCGCCGTAGATGCGTTCAAATTCGGCAAAACTGGTCACCGGTTCCGGTTTGCCGCGAAACGGCCCAGTGCGAGTCGGTCCGACAATAGCCGCCACGCTGGTGCCAACGCCTTCTATGGAACGGGCTCGAAAGCTCTTTTCTTCTATGTATACGCCCGGGGCGAGATACTCAGGCATGGTTGCCTCCTGTAACGATCTTGGGGTGAATGAACCTGATCAAGGACTTTTCAGGGTCAGGGTGGTAACGCGGGTTTCATTGGCAACAAATGCCAATTTAAGCTGATACTGTGTTTGCTCGGCAATGACCTCGAGGGTGTCGGTAAAAACCAGTCCATCCTCGATAGCAATCTGCATGTCGGTCATTTGATCCGGATCCGGAAAGGCTTGTGCGCTTTGGGCTTTATTGGCTTTGACACTGAACACCGCACTAAAACCGGCGGTCAGCATGGTCAGCGATAAGCGCGTGACCGGCAGCTGAAAATAACCGTTCGCATCGGCTTGAGCATTAAAATCAAAGCTATCGCCTGTAGTACCCAGCGTGACCCGCAGGCTCACCAACGCCCAGCCAGCCGGCTGGGAAAGCGTCTCATCCGCCTGTTTTTGATAACGCAATATGCCTTGCAATGCTTTGTTTTGACTGAGGCGCGTACCCAGTAATGACCGGTACAGTGCGATGTGCGGAAAACTGTTGTTGCCGCAATTTTTTTTAGCAAACGCACGTGGGTTGAAGATACCGGTAGGATCCACCACGGTGCCTTTGAGTTCGTAAACCGGTTCGGTTGGACGCTGCTTGTCTGCATCGGTGGGTCGCCCGATGTCGATACTGCGTTGCAGGTTTACAGCTCCGGGTATGTCCGCGCGCCAGATGATGCTGGCGCCCGGCTTATGCAAAATACTCAGCTGTTTGACTTCAATGTCATCGGCCAAGGCAATCTGTAGTGGATTTAATACCGGGCTTTCCTGGCCGACTCTGCCTGTAGCATCCATCCAGCGAATCACATCGCTGGCTTGACGAATCAGGGTCTCCTTGAAGCGAATCACTCCAGTTCTCCCATTGGCAGCACAATGCTTTCCACCACACCGCTGGCAAGCTCTATTACCGGTTCCAATCGCAGGGTTTTGATGATGTAAGGTGCAGACAGCATATAAGGATGAGACAAGCTATCCCACAAGCGCATAAAGTCCTCATTTGACATGTCTTCCGGCAAAATCTGTACCCGGTCCTGATCCTGCCAGCCGGATGAACTGCCACTGATGTGATCTTCAATATCCGCAACATCCAGTTCGGTACCCGACCCTAAAACCTGCATAGCCCAAGCCAGCAAACTTTGCTCCTGCATCGTTTTGCTCCAGCCGATCAATAAAACATGCAGATTCAGTGGCAACTCTTTTCTAGGTTGATTACCGGCACCGGGTTTGGGCGGGAGGTGGCGGTTGCGACCAAAAGGGTCGATGGAAATCCGGTGCAGGTAGATGCCCAGCTTATGGGTTTCATCCGGGCCCTCTTTCAGCGATTGGCTGGACAGAATAATCACACTGGCAGCATTTGCACCCGGCAGGTTTTTAAAACGCTCAAGATATGCCTTGATCGCTTCCAGAACACCGGGAACAGCCGTGAATGTCGCCATAATCTACCCTGAATACCCTCAATTACTGCCGGACCCGTCCTGGCAAACATGAATAATTGATTTTTTTAAATCAAGAGTAGTTCAAATTTTTAAGCTTGCAAGATTGACAACACATTAAGATTTGATGAAAAAAACCGCTATTTGCAGAATGCGGTTGGATTGAAAGCCGACAGTCTTGATCGCTGAATTTGATCAACGGGTTGGAAGTTGACTTTCGGATATCTCTTGGCAGGGTTGATTAGAGATTGATCGTCTTGTTACGGCCAAAACCGGCCGCTAAGGGTGCCGGCGAAATTTTCCATCATTAAGTTCGGCGAATGGCAGCTTTTCCGCAAGCAAATCGACTTTATGACTGCGCCAATAAGGTCATAAGCGGGCTGCCACGATTTAGTGGTATTGACAGCAGCTGATTCAATAGCCGCCGGTCAGTTTAGCTATCGATGCTTGATAACAAGACCTATATGACCCCGGATTTTTTTATCAAAATATTGCATGGGAATGCGGAATGTCAGCTTTATTATTTGATTTGCCGATATTAAATTCCAATAAAAATCGTTTGTCTTATATTAAATGAATTCCTATAGTTACCTATAATCACAGTCGCGAATTTGGCTAGCGGCAATGTGCAACTTTTTACGGGAGTAACCTGTAACGGTATGGGGCGGTTTGTATCCCAAAGCGCTACTGGATACCGGGGGCGATGTCCCCGCTGGTTGTGCGACAGGGCGTGCTCACAACATTGCCTTCCCTGTCTGAAGAACTGGCGCATGTTTTTGTGCGGGCATCATCCGGAAATGGTGCGAGTCACTAAAAGAGGGGCAGGAACAGCGGTGAAGAATATCTACGCCGATGTGTTCAATGTCAGTCAGCCGGTATAGCATGTACTTGCGGCTATTTTTTGTGCTTTTTAACAAAAGTCAGGGGAGTTCGCCATGTCCAAATATACCGTCAAACTGAAATGCAACCGCGAAACTGCTGAAGGAACCATGGCGTTTCATTTTGAAAAGCCTCCCGGGTTAAGCTTCAAAGCGGGTCAATTCGGCAACCTGACATTGATAAATCCCGCTGAAACAGATGCCGAAGGCAATAGGCGAGCGTTTTCGTTTGCCAGCGCCCCTTACGAAGACGACCTTATTTTTGCGACCCGCATGCGTGATACGGCGTTTAAGCGGGTATTAAAAACCATGCAGCCCGGCACCGAGGTGATGTTAGATGGACCTTATGGCTCGTTCACCCTACATAACAATGCCAGTGTTCCGGCGGTTTTTCTTACCGGTGGTATAGGCGTTACACCGGTAAGAAGCATTGTGCTGCAAGCTTTGCATGATCGGGTTCCGCACCGAATCCTGGTCTTTTATGCTAATCGAAGACCGGAAGATGCGGCCTTTCTGGACAATTTGTCCACAGCACACGCCAACAACCCCAATTATACCTTTACCGGTACGATGACGCAGATGGAAAAGTCCAGTTGCGAATGGCATGGCGAAACAGGGTATATCAATAAGGCCATGCTGCTGAAGTTCATCGACGATCTGACGCTGCCCATTTTTTACATAGACGGTCCAGCCTCGATGGTAAAGGCGATGCGTGATATGTTGAACGAAGCAGGTGTCGATGAAGACAGCATCCGCGCGGAAGAGTTTTCAGGTTACTGATGAAAGCTGAAACACCATGAATGTCGCCGCGCATCCCTTAACGATAGAAGCCCCTGTGTTGTCTCCCTGGTGGCTGCGCACGGTGCTGATTGTGATGGTGCTGGGTTTTGCAGGGCTGATCGGCATAACATCGCTGGCCTATCGCAATGCCCCACCGATTCCGGCCCAAATCCTTGATGCACAAGGCGTTCGTCTGTTTTCCGGCGATGAAATCAAAGAAGGGCAGGCTATCTTTCTCAAATACGGATTGATGAACAACGGCAGTATCTGGGGGCATGGCGCATACCTGGGGCCGGATTATTCGGCCGAGGCATTGCACCGTATCGGCGAGGATACGGCGACGATCATTGCCCAGCAGCAATACCAACAGCCACTTTCCGCACTCACGCCCGGCCAATTGGCCGCAGTGTATGCACAAACCGCAGTCGAGCTAAAGACCAATCATTATGATGCCGCTAGCGCAACGTTACGTCTGACCGAGCCGGAGACATCCGCCTATCGTAAGCAGATTGCTTATTGGACGGATTATTTCCTGAATCCTGAACGGAATGGCGGACTCAAGCGTGGATTGATCAGCGATCCGACTGAACTGCGCCAGTTTACCGCCTTCATCACATGGACTGCCTGGGCCTCGGTGGCCAACCGCCCCGGCGAGAACTACTCCTACACCAACAATTTTCCATACGACCCCAGCGTCGGTAATACGCCAGTCCCCGGCGCACTACTGTGGAGTGCGTTGAGTCTTACCGTGCTGCTGGCCGGTATTGGAATCGTGCTATTGATGTTCGGCAAATTCAATTATCTCGGTTGGATTAGCAGCGGACAGCATGTACACCCTCATCTGCTGCCTGGGCAAGCCAGCGCCGGTCAGCTAGCCCTGGTGAAATTTTTCGTGGTGGTGGCGCTGCTGTTGTTTGCCCAGACCTTGGTGGGCGGTGCAACGGCACACTATCGTGCCGATCCGGGCAGTTTTTACGGCTTTGAACTGGAGAAGCTATTTCCCAGCAATCTGATGCGCACCTGGCATCTGCAACTAGCCGTTTTCTGGATCGCTACCGCCTTTGTCGCCGCGGCCTTGTTTATCGGCCGTTCACTGCGCACCGATGAGCCACGCTGGTTCGCTGGCTGGGTTCATCTACTGTTCGGTGCTTTCGCCGTGGTCATAGGCGGCAGCCTGTTAGGCGAGTGGGCGGGGATTTCACAAATCCTGGGTCAATGGTGGTTCTGGCTTGGCAACCAAGGCTGGGAATACCTGGAACTCGGCCGCCTGTGGCAGTACCTGCTTATCGCCGGCCTGCTGGTGTGGTTTACGCTTTTATTTAAGTTGCTACAGCCTGATACCCTGAACGACTCAGAAGCGAAACCGTTGGTCAGAGCGTTCTTGCTGGCCTCACTGGCGATTCCGCTGTTCTACATCCCGGCACTCTTCTTCGGCGCAAAGACCAACTTCACAGTGGTCGATACCTGGCGCTTCTGGATCATTCATTTATGGGTCGAAGGTTTCTTTGAATTCTTCGCCACCACGCTGGTGGCGCTGCTGTTTTATCAACTGGGTCTTACCCAGCGCAACGTCGCCCTTCGAGTGATTTACCTCGACGCCATCCTGTATTTCGCCGGTGGCCTGATTGGCACCGGCCATCACTGGTATTTTACCGGCCAGAGCAGCGTTAATATGGCACTGTCGGCAATGGTCTCGGTGCTGGAAGTGGTGCCGTTGACGCTGCTGACTCTGGATGCCTGGGATTTCGTGCGCACCACGCGCGCTGACTGCGATGTCTGCGGCAAACCGGTAGCCATACCGCATAAATGGACGTTCTATTTCTTGATGGCCGTGGGCTTCTGGAACTTCGTCGGCGCTGGCATCTTCGGCTTTCTAATCAACCTGCCTATCGTCAGCTACTATGAAGTCGGCACCCAACTGACACCCAACCATGGACATGCCGCGATGATGGGCGTATTCGGCATGCTGGCACTAGCGCTGATGGTATTCGTTTTGCGTCAGACCAGCTCGGATCTGCGCTGGGTCGGCATCGAGAAATACGTAAGGGTCGGATTTTTGGGCTCCAATGTTGGCCTGGCCCTGATGTTAATCATGAGCTTATTCCCCAGTGGCGTGTTGCAAGTCTGGGATGTCGTTCAGCATGGATACTGGCATGCGCGCAGCCTTGACTACATCGGCAGCGAAAGGTCGCACCTGATCGAGTGGCTACGTCTGCCCGGTGATCTGGTATTTATCCTGTTTGGCGCCATACCGTTGGCAATCGCATCCATCAAAGGCTGGCTGGATGTGCATTAGCTTGTGTCTGATAAATTTAAACTTATGAGGAAATATTCATGGCCACGCATCACCAGGTGAAATTGTTGACTTGGCAACTTGGGCGCAAGACGTACCAAACGAAAAAACTAAAGTCATTGTGAAAACAGATGAAATGGAACTGGTTCGCCTGGTTCTTCCGGTAGGCAAAGAATTTGCTGATCACAAAGTATCAGGGCCGTGTGTGATTCATTGTCTAACCGGGGAAATTGAGTGCGCAGCAATAGGAACTACTCAACTATTGGCATCCGGCCAGCTACTTTATTTAATGCCCGATGATCCGCACTCAGTTAAAGCAGTCGTTGATTCGGTTGTTTTGCTCACAATTATCTTTAAAGATTAAATTGTTAGTGCTTGGCCTAGCAATTTTCAAATATGCCACTGCACCATACCTCGTGATTACTCTTTTAAATCAACCGGCGAATCCAATTCACAAATGCAACAGCCAGAAAACCATAGCATCAAGATTAAAAGGGTATACGAATTGCCGGACCAGCATGACGGCCGGCGTATTCTCGTGGATAAGCTCTGGCCGCGTGGTTTGACAAAGGAAAAAGCAGGCATTGATTTATGGCTCAAAGATATCGCTCCCAGCACCGAACTGCGGAAATGGTTTGACCATGATTTTGGCAGATGGGAAGAATTCAAGGATCAGTATCTCGCTGAACTCAAGGACAATCACGAGCAAATCCGGCTCTTAAAACAAGAACTGGACAAGGGTATCGTCACGCTCGTCTATGCAGCTAAGGACGAAGAGCATAACCAAGCGATAGTGATCCAGGAAAATGACTGGCTTTTCCGTTAGCTGGAGAGAGCGATTAATGTACTTCTATGGTTTGTTCGCCTGCCGTGAGGAACGTCACCCTTGAACTCATTTGAATCTTTGCTAACCGAGGTGCAAGACTGCAGTATTTGCGCAGCATATCTGCCGCACGGACCCCGACCCATTCTACAGATACATCTGCTGGCTAGAGTGTTGATTGCCAGCCAAGCACCCGGCAGAAAAGCTCATGACTCCGGTGTACCTTTCGATGATGCCAGCGGTGATCGTTTGCGTGAATGGATGGGGGTGA
Source organism: Methylomonas sp. (assembly GCA_002928965.1). GTDB lineage: Bacteria > Pseudomonadota > Gammaproteobacteria > Methylococcales > Methylomonadaceae > Methylomonas. Next base: position 4,579 of record PERU01000009.1, on the reverse strand, counting down.
CGCGCGAAGTCTTTTACGACTCGAAACAGATCGCAATTCTACCAATGGGCCTTTGTTTTCCCGGTACGGGTAAATCCGGTGACCTTCCTCCACGGTCTGAATGCGCGGCGGCCTGGCGCGGCCAACTTCTCGGTCACCTGCACCATCTTGAAGTGACATTGGTTGTTGGGCAGTATGCACAGGCGTATCACATCGGCGAAGCACGCGCGTCACTTACCGAGACTGTTCGAGGTTGGCTATCCCATTGGCCCAAGATAATCCCCCTTCCGCATCCAAGTCCGCGAAACAATATTTGGCTTAGCCGAAATCCTTGGTTCGAGAAGGAGTTGTTCCCCATGCTTAAGCAGCGCGTAACCGAGGCACTTGAAAGGTGAAGGCGAAGCTATCCTTTTTTCTTTTGGGCATCCAAAGCATTGCCGTGGACTGCTTCATCTACCCAAATTACTAATCCATTCTGAAGAATCATCATGGCCAATTTTAAAAAGTATCAGTGCAGGGAATGTGAACATATCTATGATGAAGCAAAGGGCGATCCCGATAGCGGCCTTGCTCCCGGAACCCTTTGGGCCGATATACCCGATGACTGGTCTTGTCCGATCTGTGGAGCACCTAAAGATTTTTTTAAACTGATGGAATAAGCCATCACTTCACTCGTGACAACAGATCTCGAAAATATCGGGCTTCTGTCTCTTTGGTACAACAGATTGAAAAGGTGAATTATGCAAGCAGAAAACACACCCAAGGCCAAAGGACTCAATGGCGCCGAAATCGCCAGGGTCAGCGAGTTGGTCAACTACCAGGACGGCTCAATCGTCAGCCGCGAAATTGTCAAAAAGCCAACGGGTAACGTGACCATCTTCGCTTTCGACGAAGGACAAGGCCTGAGCGAACATACGGCGCCCTTCGACGCCCTGGTGCAGGTGTTCGAAGGCGAAGCGGAAGTCAGCATCGCAGGTATACCCAATCACTTGCATGGAGGGGATATGATTCTCATACCCGCGCAGCAACCGCACAGTCTTAAGGCACTGAAGCAATTCAAGATGATTCTTACGATGATTCGATCCTGAATCTGGATTATCAGAAGTCTCGACACGATGTAATTCAGTTCAGCTAAGCAACCGGGATCACCTCGCGAAGAAACGATGTTAAAAGGCGATCCAAAGGTGTTTTCTCATTGAGAGTATTTGGCTTTAGAATCGGAGAGCAAGATGGCAAACCCGAGAGTACTTGCGGTAGTATTGGCCGGTGGCGAAGGCACTCGTCTGAACCCGCTTACGGCAGAGCGTTCCAAGCCAGCAGTTCCTTTCGGCGGACGTTACCGCATCGTCGATTTTGTGCTCAGCAATCTAGTTAATTCCGAAATCCACTCGATCTATTTGCTGGTTCAGTACAAATCCCAATCACTGATCGAGCACATACGACGGGCATGGTCGGTTTCGAATATCATTGCGGATCACTTCGTTACTGTCGTGCCTGCCCAGATGCGCGGTGGCCCGGAATGGTTCCAGGGCACTGCTGACGCCGTCTATCAGAACCTGGGGTTGATAGAACATCACCGCCCCGACATAGTGGCAGTCTTTGGTGCCGATCACATTTATCGCATGGATATTAACCAAATGGTTCAGTTTCATTTGGACCATGAGGCCGATATGACGGTGGCAGCCTTGCCTGTGCCATTGAATCAGGGTCACAACTTTGGCATCATCACGCATGATAGTTCGTTCCGAATCATTGATTTTCAGGAAAAACCAGCGCAACCCAAGCCTATTCCTGGCGATCCGCAACACTGTTTTTCCTCAATGGGTAATTACCTGTTTAAGACCCATGTGCTCATTGATGCTTTGGAAGAAGCTCATGCTCGAGGAGAAAAAGATTTCGGCCATGATGTACTACCCAGACTGATTCGCACGCACAAGGTCTGCACTTATGATTTCACCTCCAACCGGATCCCAGGCGTAAAAACTTATGAAGAACACTCTTATTGGCGCGATGTTGGCAACCTTGATGCCTATCATGCAGCCCATATGGACCTGCTTGGACTGGAGCCTCGGTTCGATACCTTCAATCCCGATTGGCCCATTTATTCTGATCACTATTTCGGGCCGGAAGCCAGGATCATTAGCGGTGAAATTCGAAACAGCATTATTGGCGGAGGGACCATTATCAATGGGGGCAATATTCGTAATTCGGTGATCCGGCATGAGGTAATGATCGAGCGCGACGTCGATATTGAAGATTGCATCATCATGGACTACAACTTCATAGGCAGTGGCACCCGTCTTCGTCGTGCCATCATTGGCCGATATAATCTCATCGAACCGGCCACTGTGATCGGCTATGACCCCACAACTGATCGGCAACGCTACCCTATTAGCCCATCCGGGATTGTAGTCGTACCTAAAGGTAAGCGAGGACAAATCCGAGTGTATTGACTGCCACGCTGGGTCAGGCAGGCCTAGAAGGATTCAATTCTCTTGCGCGATTTTTGCTATTTTGCCAACAGCAAACGGCGCCGCTGGATATAGAAAACATGACCTTCGATATTTGCATAGTCACCATCACAAAAGCCATGCAAAATGGGTTCGAAATTAACGAGGGTATTGGTTGTTGTGCGGCGGCTTTGAGAACTTAATGGCGACATAGCTGAGGTGGGTAGACTAGGCAGCTAAAGGTCTGTTGGACACAGTGACGAACGGCAGCTTTCAGGTATCGAAATTCAATGGCAGCTTTCCGGCAATGAATCTGAAGAGCAGACGGTCGCCAGGCGACCCAGGCTGTGTCAAAACGCAAGATTTGGTAAAATAAGCTCACGGCCAATCAACCGGGAGTGCAGATGAAACGCTTCATTCAAAGTACAGACCGAAGTCAGATAACCCTGTTTCCTGAGCAACTGGAAGATTATGTTGCTGACGATAATCCTGTTCGCGTGGTCGATGTATTTGTAGAACAGCTCGATCTGGGCAAATTAGGATTCGATGGGGTTTCTCCCATGAAAACAGGACGCCCAGCCTATCATCCCGCTATTCTTCTTAAGCTATACATCTACGGTTACTTAAACCGAATTCAATCCAGTCGCCGCCTGGAACGCGAAAGCCAACGCAATCTGGAGCTGATTTGGTTACTGGAGCGTTTGACACCCGATTTCAAAACCATCGCCAACTTTCGCAAAAATAACGGCAAAGCTATCCGCAAGGTCTGTAGTCAGTTTGTCATGCTGTGCCGGAAGTTGAATTTGTTAACAGAAGCCACCGTTGCCATCGATGGCAGCAAATTCAAAGCGGTGAACAATCGTGACAATAACTTTACTACCAATAAGATCAAACGCCGCCGCGAACAAATCGAAGCCAGCATCGAACGCTATCTATCCGCACTAGAGACGGCAGATCGTCAGGAAAAAGCTGATTTTACTGAAGCCAAAATCCAACGTCTGCAAGAAAAAATTGCGATGTTGAAAGCGCAAATGGCCAAGCTTGATACCCTCGAAACCGAATTAGAAAAAACTCCGGATAAGCAAATCTCTCTCACCGATCCTGATGCACGATCCATGGCGACGAGTGGTCGCGGTAGCGGTATGGTCGGTTACAATGTTCAGACTGCGGTCGACACCCAAAATCACCTGATCGTCGCTCACGAAGTGACCAACGTCGGTCATGATCGAAATCAATTAGCCAACATGGCTGAGCAAGCCAAAGCCGCGATGGGTGTAGATGAACTCAGTACCATTGCGGATCGTGGTTACTTTAGTGGTGAAGAAATTCGTAAATGCCAAGAAGCCGGGATTACAGCGTTTGTCCCCAAATGCGTCACATCCGGTGCTAAAGCCGATGGTCGTTTTGATAAGGCCGATTTTATATATGATGCTGTGAAAAACGAATACCAATGTCCGGCCGGCCAATCCTTAGTTTGGCGTTCATCCAGAGTCGAGCATGGCATGACTTTGCACCGTTATTGGAGTTCCGCCTGTCGACAGTGTGATTTGAAGGCAAAGTGCACCCCGGGTAATGAAAGGCGTGTTTCCCGGTGGGAACATGAAGATGTCCTTGAAGCCATGCAGGCACGTTTGGATCGAGCGCCAGATAGTATGCGTATCCGGCGGCAAACAGTGGAGCACCCCTTTGGTACTCTAAAAGCCTGGATGGGTTCAACCCACTTTTTGACTAAAACACTCGATCGTGTCAGTACCGAGATGAGTTTGCATGTATTGGCATACAACCTTAAAAGAGTGATGAATTTACTGGGAACAGTTACTCTGATGGAGGCAATGGTGGCCTGATGGCCATTATTGCTTTTTTTACCCATTAGCCATGGCTTTGAGCATCAATTTGGTCAAATTTAGCCGATAAACCTGTAGAGTCCCCGTTCAGAAAACAAGCTGCTTAGAATGGCCTGAGCTCAACAGAATTCGTCCATACCTTCGGTCTATTTCATTCTGTCGACGTTTTTACACGGCCTGGACCCAAAACGGCCTGTCGCGCTTCTCCAAACCGGCCAGTCAGCCAAACCCAGATTCTGCAAACTGGAGGGCTACAAAGCAGCCGTTGGTGACCTCACACAATCGGCCACTTTCCTGCCACTGAAT
>PERU01000008.1 GCA_002928965.1 Methylomonas sp. | reverse complement strand
TTCTTGCTCCCCTCTTTGATAAAGAGGGGTTGGGGGGAGATTTTTTAATAAATCCCCCTCGATCCCCCTTTTTCAAAGGGGGAAGTTATTTGTAGCGAAATCCTTAGCTAATAATCTGGATAAAGCGATACAGAATCCGGATTCCTCGATGGCATAGCGTGCTATGTTTTGACGGGGGAATCTGATTTTTTGTTGCGATGCCCCTCAAGCGGCGTTGTTTGTTATGCCATTGTCAATGAAACAACCGCTCTGGTCATTGGTTTGCCGATGACGACAGGCGCTTACCATGCCAACCCGTTTGCGGTTGCTGTGGGCAAAGCCGGTGCTCGTAAAGCAGAGCAAACCCGTTCTGTGCTCTGCCATCAGCCTAAATCTTTCGACAGGCGCTTGGGTAAACGCAAACCGCATCCGCAGAATCGCTGCCAGACAATCTAGTTGATCAAGTTTATGAACGCTTGAATCAGATTATTCAGATTGGTGGGGATTAATAGGACTCTGGAGTGTTTGAGGCAGCTTTCCCACAGACAGTTTTACCCTTGCCCTTGGTGAAAGGTCAAAAACCGCCCTTTATACGGATCGCCGTTTTCCAAAAAGCGTGCTGCCGGTTGGGTTTGGTACCCATAACCCAGACCAGCCATGGCTCGGCAAAATTCTACTCGATTGCCGCGATCGGGGTCGACGATGATAATTTGGGCATTTTGCGCGGCATGTCTATGCAGAAAACCGGCGATTTGCGCGGGGTGTTGCCGTTCATACAGTACGTCGCTACCGATGATTAAATCAAATTCGCCTAATGCAGGGTTCAAGGTCGCCCAGTTGGCCGATTGGTATTTCAATGGCGACATGTGATTTAACAACAGATTGTCGACCAGAAAGCTGCGACTCAAAGGGTGCCAATCACTGACGGTAATATCACCGGCGCGGCGATGGATAACCAAACTGGATAAGGCCAAGCCTGCTCCAATTTCCAGAATGCGTTTTCCTGCGACATCAAAGCTATGCATGGCCAGCGCCAACACGCGCGCCGATGGCCAAATTTTCCCGAACAGGGACCAGTTTGTCGATGATATGCCTACCGATTCGGCTTCTCCAAACGGATCGGCATATTGCTGAAGATTCAGCAGCGAACGGATGTGGTAATCCTCGCCGCTAATGTTAACGGTTTCGTACTTGAGGTGGTAGCCGAGCATAAATGATGCATCTCGTGAATGGATTGTGCGTCAGGAAGGTTCTGATCGAACGGGCACGACCATTCATAAGAAGAGAAATGCAGGCCGAAGAGGCGCTTGGCGGGAAGTGAACCCGGTTTTTCGGGAATCTTCAGGTGGGAGAGTATCACGACCATCAGCCTGTCTGCTGAAAGTCGTCCTTTTACTTCGTTGTCACACGGTTTTGAGGGAACGCTGAAAAAAACAGCAGATCCGAATGACTTGATCAATCCATCGCTATTGAAATCCTCCCCTCCCAAATGAGGGGTATTCCAGCCCCACTCGGGTTGCTAGAGCCAGAGTCACTTCGCTAGGAGCTTGTCCGAGAATAGGAATCGTCGCGAGGGAAAACCATTTTGAGTCAGATTTGTTGATCATTTGAGGCGAATAGTGGTGCTATTTAACGAAAATGAGCGGGAAATCTGGCCAAAAGGGCTTTTCCGCAGCAGGTTCTCTATTCTCGGACAGGCTCCTAGGTTGAATCGGCTCAAAACCTACACACCCGATAATGACAACCACAGGCAATTTAAGTCGCTATTGACGGTTTGCTGACTGTATTACTGCTTTTGGGATACATCAGGAATCCAATACTTCCTTGGTGGCCAGCAGCACTTCTCTAAGAAAACACAGTAAACCCAGTGTCAACGCCACCATGGCACCAATGAATAAAATCGCTACAGCCTGAGTTAATTGCATGACGAATGCTTCGGATATAAACATAACCGCAATCGACAGGCATACCGACAATGCTGACAATGTACACAAGGTGATGGAACGGCGCATCCAGCGGATTCTTGAGGCAATGGTATCCATCTCGACCGCCAATGGCGAACTGATAAACTCTTTGGACATATCTTTCAAGGGCCGGAACCGGTCAACCGCCCTACCCAGCCGATTGGTCATCACCCCCATCAGCGAGCCGATACCGGTGATTAAAAATACTGGCGCAACGGCATCTCGAATAGCAAGGGAAACATTGGTTAAGTCTTCTGGTGCAATCATGCTTGAGCGGAAAAAAAAGATATGAAAAGTGTCATGTATTCAGCCCTTGATACCCTTCGCCTATACGCTCAGTGGTTACTGAGCCTGTCGAAGCCCAACGGAAGACCAGTAATATGGTCATCGTACTTCAAATTTCGGTTTTTTGATTTCATCACCCCTGCCCTCTCCCGCGAGGAGAGGGGCTTTTACGACAGCCTCCGAAGGGCGAGGGAACAGATGCGACGAAATTTGAACTGTGAAAGGTATAACAACGAGCCTGTCCTAGGGCCGGGTTAATAATGATGCGTTGGTCAAATTGGCGACCAACGTAAATCCAGGGTCATCGGAAAGCGCGGGTTAACCGCTTCCGCTTTGACCAGCATACTTCCTGGACTATGACCGTGATTCCAGAACCTTGCCCGACGACGGGCTTCGGCTTCGTTGGCATTGACCGGAAAGGTGTCGTAGTTGCGGCCACCGGGATGACTGACGTGATAAGTGCAACCGCCTATCGAACGGTCATTCCAGCTATCCAGCAAATCAAATACCAATGGGCCATGGATGCCGATAGTAGGATGCAAGGCAGACGGCGGCGCCCAGGCTTTGAAACGCACACCGGCAACATATTCACCCGGCACACCGGTCGGATGCAATGGCACCAAGCGCCCATTACAGGCCAGTTGGTGGCGTCCGCCTATCATGCCAGTGACTTTGACTTGCAAGCGTTCTACTGCAGAATCCACATAGCGGGCCGTTCCGGAACCACTCACCTCTTCGCCTAACACATGCCAAGGCTCGATGGCTTGGCGTAATTCAAGCTGTAAGCCTTGATACTCGACGCTGCCGTAATGTGGAAACCTAAACTCCAGAAACGGCGCAAACCATACATCATCAAAGGCATAACCGGCATGACGTAAATCCTGAATAATGTCGCGCATATCCTGTTCAATGAAATGCGGCAACATGAATCTGTCATGCAAAGCCGTATCCCAATGCACCAGTGTGCCTTGATATGGAGTTTGCCAGAAGCGAGCCACCAAGGCCCGTATCAACAACGATTGCAGCATGCTCATCTGATAGTGCGGTGGCATTTCAAAAGCCCGTAACTCCAACAGACCCAAACGGCCTGTAGCTGAATCCGGTGAATACAGCTTGTCGATGCAAAACTCGGTTCGGTGGGTATTGCCAGTCAAATCGACCAGCAGATTGCGTAATAATCTGTCAACCAGCCAGGGCTGCGCGCATTCCTGGCCAATCGGTAAAATGGACTGCAGTTGCTGGAAAGCGATTTCCAGTTCGTATAAATTATCATCACGCGCTTCATCGACACGCGGCGCCTGACTGGTCGGCCCGATGAACTGCCCCGAGAACAGATACGACAACGCAGGATGCTGTTGCCAGTAAGTGATAAAGCTTTTCAATAAATCCGGTCGTCTTAAAAACGGACTATCAGCCGGGGTACAGCCGCCCAAGGTAATGTGATTGCCGCCACCGGTGCCGGTATGCCGGCCATCCAGCATGAATTTTTCGGTTGCCAGTCGGGTTTGTTTGGCGGCTTCATACAGTTGCCGGGTCTGCGATTCCAATGCCGTCCAATTGGCGGCAGGATGAATGTTGACCTCGATGACGCCGGGATCAGGGGTAATCGATAACGATAGCAAACGGGGATCGCGCGGCGGCGGATAACCTTCTAACCGGATGGGTTGCTTTAACTTGGCGGCGCTGGTTTCAATCGCTGCCAGCAAGGCCAGCCAAGCTTCCAGCGTATTCAACGGTGGCATGAAAATATGCAAAATACCTTCACGGACTTCCATTGCCAATGCGGTGTGAATCACCTGTTTCGGCGACGGCTGTTCGTTGATAGCTTCCGGCTTGACGCCGCCAATTTTGGGCCTGACGGCATCGGGCAATGGCGACCGCTCACTAAAAGGGTCGAGCGGCAATTCCAGTTCAAAATCTTCCGGTGCCACCCAAGGCAGACTGTTTAACGGTAAACGCAAACCCAGCGGTGAACTGCCGGGCAACAAATACAAACGCTCATGCTTCAACGGCCAGCGGCTGGATTCCCAGGCAATATCAGTGCCTTCAAAGGCTTTTAACGGCAACACGTAACCCACGACGGATGCCAGACCATTCCGTAATTGCTTGGCCAGACTGTTGCGTTCGGCGCTGTCTTTCAAATCCACTTTGTGCGGATCAATATTGGTGGGCAGACGGCTCTCTTCATCCAGCGCCCGCCAGGGGTCTTCGTAAGCGGGTAGCAGGTAGGCTGGGTTCAGTCCGAGGTTTTGCGCCAGTTGCTCTGCAAAACCTTTTAGCGCTTTGGCGGTATTCGGCGATGACTGTTGCGCCAGCAGGCTTTGATCGTGCCAGACGGTTTTGCCGTCCGTGCGCCAATATAAATTTAATGCCCAGCGCGGTAAGGCTTCACCGGGATACCACTTACCTTGGGCAAAGTGCAGCACACCGTTAGGCGCGAAAATGGCTTGCATACGCTGCAATAATTGCTGTGACAGCTGCCATTTTTCCTCGCCCAAAGCAGCAATCATCCACTCGGCCCCGTCCATGTTATCGACCGAAACAAACGTGGGTTCGCCGCCTTGCGTCAGCCGCACATCGCCGGCTTGCAATTGCGCATCAATGACCTGCCCCAATTCGTAAATGGTTTGCCACTGTGTATCCGTATACGGCTTGGTCACGCGCGGATCCTCATGCACCCGGGTAACTTTCATCACCACATCCAACGAGGCTTCGCAAAACCCGGTCATGCCGATCACCGGCGCGGCAGAGGTAGGAAATGCGCTGACCGCCAGCGGAATATGCCCTTCACCCGCCAGCAGTCCGGAGGTGGCATCCAGCCCTACCCAACCGGCACCCGGAATATACACCTCGCACCAGGCATGCAAATCAGTGAAATCCTCGCTCGGTCCAGCGGGACCATCCAAGGGCTTTTCATCTGCCGACAGTTGAATCAGATAACCCGACACAAACCGCGCCGCAATCCCCAATTGGCGTAACAACTGGACCAATAACCAAGCGCTATCGCGACAGGAGCCGGATTTGTTGGTTAGAGTTTCCTCGACGCTTTGTACGCCCGGCTCCAGCCGAATCAAATAGCTGACGTGTTGCTGCACCTTTTGATTCAAAGCCACCAAAAAGTTGGTGCTGCTAATGGTCTCCGGAATATCCTTACGAAACACTGCCAGCCAGTTTTTCAAAACTGGCGTGGCGGGTTCAATCGCCAGAAACGGTGCCAATTCCAGTTTTAAACTATCGGGATAGGTAAAGGGATAATGTTCGGCCCAGTCTTCGACAAAAAAGTCGAACGGGTTGATCACGGTCAAATCAGCCAAAAGGTCGACATTGATATCGATAAATTTGGTCGGTTCCGGAAAAGTGATGCGGGCAACGAAATTGCCGTAAGCATCTTGTTGCCAATGAATGAAATGCTTGGCAGGTTTGACCTGTAAAGAATAGCTGGTCACCGGTGTACGGCAATGTGAAGCCGGACGAAGTCTGATCTCGTGCGGAGAGGCGACAACCGGTCTGTCAAACACATAATGGGATTGATGATGCAACGCAACTCGAATGGTCATGGGGTTCAACGCCTTGCTGAGTGAGTCAATTCGACGGGGGTAACTGGCCTGGAGATTCATAATCTCCCAACCAGTCCGGATTGGGTAAGGAGGCGAACACGCCACGTAAGCCCTCGCACCAGCGGTTGCTGATCTGCGAAAAGTACGCGTCGTTTTGGGTAATGTGTTGCTGCATATCCAGGCGGAGTGCATCGGGCGTATAGCAGGCCATATCAATAGGCAAACCGACCGACAGGTTACTGCGCATGGTGGAGTCAAACGAAACCATCAAACATTTCACCGCATCGCACAAGGGGGTGTCGAGACTGATCACCCGGTCGATAATAGGCTTGCCATATTTGGTTTCGCCGATTTGAAAATAAGGGGTTTCTTCGCTAGCTTCGATGAAATTACCCTCGGCATACACTAAAAACAGTCGCATACGCTCGTCGCGTATCTGACCGCCCACCAGAAAATTGGCGCCGGCATCGATATTATTCTTCGCCAGGAATTGCCCATCATGAGCACGCACTTCACGGAGCGTTTCGCCCAGCAACTGCGCCACATCAAACATCGATTGTACATTCCAGATATTCCGCCGATCCGGGTCGCGGCCATGCTGTTCCAGCTGATTGACCGCGCTCTGGGTAATGGACAAATTGCCGGAACTCAAGATTACGATGGCGCGATCTCCAGACTTCACAAAGCTTCGCATTTTTTTGAAGCTGGCAATTTGATCGACGCCCGCATTGGTTCGCGAATCGGAGGCAAACACCATACCGGCATTCAATTTTAAAGCTACGCAATAGGTCATGGGATTTTAAAAAGGTTATTGCACTAATAAAGCGACTGATGCACTGGTTGTTGGTTTATTCGGCACAAACAGGTCGCGACGGGATAAATAGGCTTTACGGATTTCGCCACCCAGCACGGCTGTATTCGCCAAAAAGTGAGTGAGATATTCATGCAAACCCTGAGACATGATAGTTTCAATCCGTCCAAAATGCAGCTCGGCATGTAGCTCGCCGCCCTTTCGACGCGCTTCCGTTCCCGATGAACCGTTGATGTCTACCAATGCTGCTTCCACCTCGTTCATGCAGGCATGCAGCGAACGTGGCATATCGTCGCGCAGAATCAATAATTCTGCCACTCTCACTGGCGAAATCACATCACGATAAATTTTTCGATACGCTTCAAACGCACTGACCGATTTAAGCAATGAGCCCCATTGATAATAGTCCGCCGCCCCACCAACATCGTTCACACTGGGCAGCAAAATATGATATTTCACATCCAGAATACGGGCGGTATTGTCGGCACGCTCCAGAAACGTGCCCAGTTTGATAAAGCTGAGCGCTACGTCTTTCTGGATGGTGCCCAGTGTTACCCCACGAAACATATGCGACCTGTCTTTGACCCAATCGCAAAAGTCGGACAGCATATCTTTATGCATTTGCTTGCTTAAGCGGTTCAACTCCAGCCAAGTGGCATTGATAACCTCCCACATTTCCGAAGTAATGGCTCCCCGCACGGAACGGGCATTTTCGCGGGCCATTTTCAAACAGCTATAAATGCTGGACGGATTATCCGGGTCCAGCGCCATAAAATGGGTCACAGCCTCTGCCCGAGCCAAACCATACTTGGCTTCATAGCCTTCCGCGCAGCCGGTAATATTCAGCGGGGCATACCATAAATAGGCTTCCGCACATTCAATATCCAACGGCAGCAGTGATGAGCGATAAGCCACATCCAGCACGCGAGCGGTGTTTTCAGCACGCTCGATGTGTCGCGCCATCCAAAATAAATTGTCAGCAGTTCGCGATAACATTTTTTAATCCTCCAATACCCAAGTGTCTTTAGTGCCGCCGCCTTGCGATGAATTTACAACCAGCGAGCCTTCGGTGAGTGCCACCCTGGTCAACCCACCCGGCACCAAACGAATTTCCTTGCCGGATAGCACAAAGGGCCGTAAGTCGACATGACGCGGCGCAACGCCCGCATCAACCAAGGTTGGGCAGGTCGATAATGCCAGTGTCGGCTGAGCGATAAAGTTGGCAGGTTCTGCCAGAATACGTTGCCGGTAGGCCTCGATTTCGGCTTTGGAACTGGTCGGTCCCACTAACATGCCATAGCCTCCCGATCCCTGTACTTCTTTCACCACCAATTCAGGCAAATTGGCCAGCACATACTTCAAATCATCCGCTTGACTCAGGCACCACGTCGGTACGTTGGACAACAGTGGCGTTTCACCCAAGTAAAAGCGAATCATCTCCGGCACGTGAATATAGGTCGCCTTGTCATCAGCCACTCCGGTGCCCACCCCGTTAGCCAGTGCCACATTGCCGCTACGGTAAGCATCCAGCAAACCCGGCACGCCCAATGCTGAATCAGGACGAAACGCGAGCGGATCCAGGAAATCGTCATCGACGCGCCGGTAAATCACATGCACCTGTTGCGGACCTTCGGTGGTGTGCATATACACTTTTTGTTGATGCACAAATAAATCCTGCCCCTCCACCAGTTCCACACCCATTTGGCTGGCCAGAAAGGCATGCTCAAAATAGGCGCTGTTATAGGCGCCCGGTGTCATTACTACTATCACCGGATCATGAATATTGGAGGGCGCCGCTTCCCGCAAGGTATCGAGTAATAATTGCGGATAATGCTCGACAGGCTCTACCTTATGATTGGCAAACAACTCCGGAAACAGCCGCATCATGGTCTTGCGGTTTTCCAGCATATAGGACACGCCGGATGGCGTGCGTAGATTGTCTTCAAGTACGTAGAAATCGTTTTCAGCCACACGCACCAGATCGATGCCGGCGATTTGCGCATAGACCTGATTCGGCAGATCGATGCCCTGCATCTCAGGCCGATACATTTCATTCCCAAGTACTTGCTGCTCACTGATAATGCCCGCCTTGATGATGTCCTGATCGTGGTAGATATCATGCAGAAAAGCGTTGAGCGCCCGAACCCGTTGTTTTAAACCTTGCTCAAGGCGACTCCACTCAGAGGCGCCGAAAATACGCGGCACAATATCGAAAGGAATCAGCCGTTCGCCACCGGATGCTTCACCATAGACGGCAAAGGTGATACCCAGCCGACGAAATAACAACTCCGCTTCCTGGCTTTTTCGATCCAGCGTACCGTCCGGTAATTTCGCTAACCAATGAGCATAATCAGCATAAATAGGACTGACCGTCCCGTCATCAAGGCGCATTTCATCAAAGTAAGAGGGAATAGGTTTGCTGTCCATTGAATAGCCTGCTAGAAAAGTGCTTTAAGCATCTTAACAGCAATGGCCGTGCCATAAACATAAACATCTGATTTATAAAAAAAACATAATGCTGCAATAAATACCATGCACCAAATATGCTCTTTAGCCCAAGCAAGCGCACCAAAAGTGGGATTAATGCATTTACCTGAAAAAACGTTGGATTGAAGGGATCAATCAGCCCGTTTTACAATGCCGCAGGTCATGCCTAATTTAACCAAGTCGCAATAAGCGCTCTTAGCTGTAATTTCAACGCTTTGGCTAACTTATATACTGCGGTTTCGGTTATTTTTTGACGCGCCCAGTCCAGCCAATGCATAACGGTGGAATACACGAACGCCAACAGCCTAAAGCTTAACAGCTGTTTTTTGGTGAGTGAGAAGACCCTTGATACCAACAAAGTACCGAGTAATTTAGCAAAAACTTCCAGCAGAATACCCTGCAAAATTAGACCATTAGCCAATAAACCCAAAGCCATCAGATTGATAGGCGTTACGATCAAGACCGGCACCGCGAAGGCTACTAAAGCCACCTTAGGCGAAACCTGACTCAACCAACGTTCAAAATCATCAAGTCGCAGCAGACCAATCAGAACATGTCCGAATGCCGATAAACCATCCCAAAGCCATTCTTCAATAATCAGAATGACCGCCAGTATCGATAGCAGGATTTTTTTCATGACTTTCTCTTCAGGTTAGTTATTGTAAGTTGACATTTCGTAACAACTTTACAGGATTTAAAAGCTTTCTACTTTTTCCGCACGATAAGCATAAAAAAGCCCCTTGTTTCAGGGGCTTATATTACAATTCTTTACAAAAATATCCCAGGTGACTCCTAGAACGGAATATCGTCATCAAAGTCATCATAACTGGGCGGCGCAGATTGCGGTGCTGCGGGTGAAGACATGGGTGGGCGATTGTCATAACCGCCTGAAGGCTGGGCGTTATCTTGATAATTAGCAGTACCACCACTTCTGCTATCCAACATATGCATTTCATCGGCGAGAATTTCAGTGGTATATCGATCCTGCCCATCTTGGCCTTGCCATTTTCTAGTTCGAATCCGACCTTCCACATAAGCCTGACTACCTTTTTTAAGATATTCGCCAGCAATTTTCGCCAATCCGCGATAAAACACCACTCGATGCCATTCGGTTTCTTCTTTTCGCTCGCCAGTCTGTTTATCTTTCCAGCGACGACTTGTCGCTAAAGTGATATTAGTAATCGCATCACCGTTAGGCATATAGCGTACTTCTGGATCCGCCCCCAGGCGGCCAATAAGCATAACTTTATTCAACATGGTTATCTCCGTGTATAAAAATTGAAAAGCAATCACTTACTGCCATTGCTTTAAAAAAATATTCAATTCGTTTTTATTCAGCTGCTGGCTATCGACTTTTAAGTAAGCGGTATTTTCTTCAAAATGCAACCGCACCTCTTTGATGCCGTTGATGGTTAACAGCTGTTGGGAAAACGCTTCGCCGCGCTCGGGTTTGACAGCTTGGAGCGACAGTAGCAGATTGGCCAGATAGCGCGGTTGCGACATGAAAAAGGCAATCAATACCCAACTGGCAGCAACGGCAGCAGAGAAGATAAACACCGAAGTAGGTCCATATTCGCCATACAACCAGCCACCGCTGGCACCCCCCAAAAATGCGCCGATAAATTGCGCACTGGAGTAAATCCCCATCGCCGTGCCTTTCAAGTCGCCGGGTGCGGTTTTGGAAATCAGGGATGGCAAAGTCGCTTCCAGCAAATTAAAGCCGCAGAAAAACACCCACAGACAGGCTATCAAGCCGATCAACTGACCGTTAAATAGCACAAACCCCAGATTGGCAATTACGATGGTGATAATGGCACCGACAAAGACTTTTTTCATCTGGCGTTTTTTCTCGGCGATGATCACAAACGGGATGATCATTGCCATCGATGTGACCAGAACCGGCAAGTAAACCTGCCAGTGTTTGCCACTGTCCAGACCGGCATCGCGCATCAGTAACGGAACCACTACAAAGCTGGCCATCAGGATCAGATGCAAGGCAAATATGCCGTAGTTCAGCCGCAGCAAATCGGCATTTTTGATGACCGAGCTGAGTTCGGACGGAATCAGCTCGGCGTCGCGATGTACTGAAATTTTTTGTGGGTTCGGCACGATGAAAATAATCACCAGCACCGCCAAGGCAGCCAAAATGGCAATCAACCAGAAAATACCGCTGATACCAAAATGATGCGCAATTACCGGTCCCACGGTCATCGCCACCCCGAACGATACGCCGATACTGGCGCCGATAGTGGCCATGGCTTTGGTGCGATTGACCTCCTGGGTCAAATCAGCCAATAAAGCCATCACTGCTGCCGACACCGCGCCGCAACCCTGCAAAGCCCGACCGAGCAATACGCCGTAAATATCGCTGGCAGATGCGGCCACTACGCTACCTAGCAAAAATAGCAGCAAGCCGATCACAATCACGGTTTTGCGGCTCATCCGATCCGACAACAACCCAAACGGTATCTGCAAAATTGCCTGCGTCAAGCCGTAAATACCCATGGTCAAACCAACCAGTTTGGGCGTTGAACCCGGCATTTGCTCAGTGAAC
Organism: Methylomonas sp.; assembly: GCA_002928965.1. GTDB lineage: Bacteria > Pseudomonadota > Gammaproteobacteria > Methylococcales > Methylomonadaceae > Methylomonas. The sequence continues at coordinate 96,998 of PERU01000008.1, read as the reverse complement.
AAAGACAACACCGGCAACAACATGAACAAACCCAGCATCCGCAACGAATAAATGCTGGCCAGCGACACCGTCGCCCGCTTTTCCATGCTGGTCATTGCACCCGAAACATCCTGAACCTGTGTCAAACCCCAACTCCCCTTTGCCTTCAATCAATAAAGCCACGTATAGTATCAGGTTCTTCAAATTGCAGGAATCCAGACAGTGGACACCATCAGTATTCGCGGCGCCCGCACTCATAACCTTAAAAATATTGACATTGATCTGCCGCGCGATTCGCTGATCGTCATAACCGGCTTATCCGGTTCGGGCAAGTCTTCACTGGCTTTCGATACCATTTACGCGGAAGGCCAGCGTCGTTATGTGGAGTCTCTGTCCGCCTACGCCCGGCAGTTTTTGTCGATGATGGAAAAACCGGATGTGGACCATATCGAAGGCTTGTCGCCGGCGATTTCCATCGAACAAAAATCCACCTCGCATAACCCACGTTCTACGGTCGGCACCATCACCGAGATTTACGATTATCTGCGGCTGCTGTATGCCAGGGTGGGTATTCCGCGCTGCCCGGAGCATCAGGTGTCGTTGCAGGCGCAAACCGTCAGCCAGATGGTGGATCAGGTACTGGCACAGCCGGAAGGTGAACGCTGGATGTTGCTGGCGCCGGTGGTTAATGACCGCAAGGGCGAGCATGTATTGCTGTTGGAAGACCTGAAAGCCCAAGGCTTTTTGCGCGCCCGCATCGACGGCGAAGTGTTTGAACTGGACGAACCGCCAGCACTGGATTTAAAGAAAAAACATACCATTGAGGTGATTGTCGACCGCTTTAAAATCCGCGACGACATTAGTTTGCGACTGGCCGAATCGTTTGAAACCGCGCTGCGCTTGTCGGATGGCTTGGCAATGGCCGCCTCCATGGAAAACGATCAGCAATTATTGTTTTCTGAGCGTTACGCCTGTCCGCACTGTGGCTATAGCCTCAGCGAACTGGAACCCCGCATCTTCTCATTTAATAACCCCAAAGGTGCCTGCCCCAGCTGCGATGGACTGGGTGTGCGCCAGCATTTCGATCCACAATTGGTGGTACATAACCCCGAGATTAGCTTGGCCGGCGGTGCGGTACGCGGCTGGGATAGGCGCAACGCCTATTATTATCAGATCATTTGCGCACTGGCCGCGCATTATGATTTCGATCCGGAAGCACCGTTTTCGCATATTCCCAAGGATGTGCAGGCAGTGATTTTATATGGCAGCGGCGAAGAAGCCATCACTTTTAAACTGCAAATGGGTCAAGGCAAACCCAAAATCAGCAAGCATCCGTTTGAAGGCATCATTCCTAACATGGAGCGCCGTTACCACGAGAGCGATTCGCAAATGGTGCGCGACGAGTTGGCCAAATATCTGGCTCAACAAACCTGTGCAGTCTGTGACGGTGCCCGTTTGAATCTTGGCGCTCGCAACGTGTTTGTGGACGATCAGCCGTTGCACCACATCACCCGCTTGCCGATCAAGCAAACCTTGGGCTTTTTTCAACAATTGCACATTGCCGGTCATCGCGGCGAAATTGCTGCCAAAATCAACAAAGAAATCCAGGAACGGCTGGAGTTTCTGGTGAATGTCGGCCTGGATTATCTAACTTTGGACCGCAGCGCAGACACCCTGTCCGGCGGCGAAGCCCAGCGTATCCGACTCGCCAGCCAGATTGGCGCAGGGTTGGTCGGGGTGATGTATGTGCTGGATGAGCCGTCGATCGGCTTGCATCAGCGTGACAACGAGCGCTTGTTGAATACCTTGTTTCGATTACGCGACCTGGGTAATACGGTGATTGTGGTTGAACATGATGAAGACGCCATCCGCGCCGCTGATCATGTGGTTGACATTGGTCCCGGTGCCGGCGTGCATGGTGGACAAATCGTGGCGCAAGGTACGCCAGCAGAGATTTTGGCTAACGCCAATTCACTGACTGGCCAGTATTTATCCGGCGCGTTGAACATCGACATTCCGAAAAAAACTACCCCGCACGATCCTGCCCGGATACTGACCATTCATGACGCGAACGGCAACAATCTCAAAAATGTCACCGTGAGCTTTCCGGTTGGCTTGTTGACTTGCGTCACCGGCGTCTCGGGTTCCGGCAAATCCACGCTGATTAACGATACCTTATATAGCCATGCCGCCAGAACCATCAATGGCGCCAGCTGCATTCCCGCACCCTGCGAAAGCATTGAAGGCTTAGAACAATTCGACAAAGTAGTAGACATCGATCAAAGCCCGATTGGCCGCACCCCGCGTTCCAATCCAGCCACGTACACCGGTATTTTTACCCCGGTACGGGAGTTATTCTCCGCCACACCGGAAGCCCGCTCGCGCGGCTATTCGCCAGGCCGCTTCAGTTTTAATGTCAAAGGTGGACGCTGCGAAGCCTGTTCCGGCGATGGGGTGATTAAAGTGGAAATGCACTTTTTGCCGGATATATTCGTGCCCTGCGATATTTGCCACGGCAAGCGTTATAACCGGGAAACCCTGGAAATCCGCTACAAAGGCAAAACCATTCATGAGGTATTGGACATGACCGTAGAAGACGCGGCGCAGTTTTTCGCGGCTGTACCCAGTCTGGCCCGCAAGCTACACACATTGATAGATGTGGGCTTGAGCTATATCACCCTCGGCCAGAATGCCATCACTCTATCCGGTGGCGAAGCGCAACGGGTCAAGCTGGCAAAAGAACTATCGAAACGCGACACCGGCAAGACGCTGTATATCCTGGATGAACCGACTACCGGCTTGCATTTTCATGACATCAAGCAATTGCTGACCGTGCTGCATACCCTGCGTGATCATGGTAATACGGTCATCATCATTGAACACAACCTGGATGTCATTAAAACCGCAGACTGGATTGTGGACATGGGCCCCGAAGGTGGGAATGGCGGCGGCACGTTGGTAGCGGAAGGCACGCCTCGAGATATTTGCCAGCATGCCGATTCGCATACCGGCTATTATTTGAAACGTTTTTTCAACTGACATGCCATTCAGTCGGTTGAGTGCTGTAGCTCGCTTGCGTGAACATCCTCGGGCCTATGTGGATTTCGCCAGCGCTTTAGGAATGCTCATGAAATAAGCTATTTTAAGTGTTCGGCGTAGGTTCGGATTTATCCGCACAATGCGAATGAATTCGCACCGCTGCCGAACTTGTTTCTCACATCTTCCATAACCACTTGCCACCAACAAATTCAATCACCGCCCTGGAAAATAGACTTTCTTAGAATTTTGCTAAAACAACCACCCAAATGATCATGAAATCTCGTTAGCACCCTGAGGTTATGAAAGCTGGGGTAGGCGCGGATTCATGACCTTCGATTCGAGACTAGTGACTTTCAGAGTAATGGTTTTTCCTGAGAAACCGTTCGTGCCCGACTTGCGTGAATGCAGTAAGTGACCGGCGTAAAATAGCCTGAGCCAGCCAAAAATAGAACTTATTTGTATTCATATCCTTAGCCCAAAACTGGCATAAGCAACTGCAGATCGCTATACCAATTATGTAATTTTTCGCGGATAATTTATTACATTATCTCAAACAAGGTTTATTCCTTTCATGGCTCGAAACAAAAACAAGCCTGGGTCGTTAGTAAACGCGACAGAAAAATCTGTGGCTAATAAGCCTTCAGAACAGCAACAGCCTTTAACCATGCAACTAAAACCAAAAACCCAATTGCCCGAATCGCGTTTTGATGGCTATGTGGTTGCCATTGGCGCTTCCGCTGGCGGACTGGATGCCTTAGAACGTTTTTTTGACGAATTACCCGCCGACTCCGGTGCTGCCATTGTGGTTATCCAGCATCTGTCACCCGACCACAAAAGCATGATGGATAATCTGCTTGCCCGGCATACCAGCATGCCGGTACTGATGGCTGAAAACGGTTTAGAAATTCAAGCCAATCATGTCTATCTGATTCCACCCGGAAAAAGTATGACCATGGCCGGCAGCCAACTCAGGTTAATTCCCAAAAACCCTCATGGTCTGAGCCTGCCGATAGATACATTCTTTACCTCCTTATCCAAGGAGTTTGGTAATCGCTCAATAGGCATTATTTTGTCCGGCACCGGCTCAGATGGCACGCGCGGCGCAGTTACAATCAATGAAGCGGGGGGATTTTTGCTGGCTCAAGATCCTGCATCAGCCAAATTCGACGGCATGCCTCACAGTGTGATTGCCACAGGATTAGTCGATGCAGTCATGCCACCCGAGATGTTGGCCACCCGGGTATTCGGGCATGTTTCCAACACCATAGAGCCTGCTGCCAAAGTAACCAATGGCATCGATAAAGACCAAGCGAATCCTTTAGAAGGCATTTTTCATTTGCTTTATCAGATTGGTGGCATCAACTTCAAGGAATATAAACCCGCTACTGTCATGCGCCGAATCGAGCGCCGGATGCAGGTCAGGCACGTGCACGATCTAGGTAACTATTTATCCTTGCTTGAAAGCGAACGTGGCGAAGTTTTGACGCTCAAGAGGGATACTCTCATTCCCGTCACCAGTTTTTTCCGGGATACTGATACCTTTAATCTGTTGGAAAACACGGTTATTCCCAACATTATCAATGCCTATCAAGAAACCCAGCCTATTCGCGTTTGGGTGGCTGGATGCGCGACGGGCGAGGAAGCATATTCGTTGGCCATATTATTTGCCGAAGCCTTCGAACGCCTAAAACGCTGGCCGCAGCTAAAAATATTCGCCACGGATGTTGAGCAGCAACATATCGATTTTGCCAGTGCCGGCGTCTATTCAGAAGGCATTGTCAATGAACTATCCCCAGAGCGATTGGATCGCTTCTTCAAGCGCGCCGGCACTCAGTTTGTTGTCAAGAGCGATATTCGTCAGCACATCATTTTCGCCCGCCACAATATTCTGGATGATCCTCCGTTTACACGCATGCACATGGTGAGCTGCCGAAATACCCTGATTTATTTTGGAACCTATGCACAGCAGAAAGCCTTGCTGCGATTTCAATATGCCTTGGCAGCTAACGCCTATCTGATATTGGGACCCAGCGAATCCTTAGGCAACATTCAGAATGACTTCACAGTCATCAACGCCAAGCACAAAATTTACCGCTTGCTGCGCTCAGTCAAATTGCCGCTCGACTTAAAAGCCAATGGCAATAGAAGCGAGGTGCGACCACGAATTGGGCAATTGCACAGGGAGCGGATTTGGACGCTTGAATCCAAGATCGTGGAAAGCGGCCTCGCCCAACTGACCAAGCATCACTCTCCGCCGGCCTTGTTAGTCAATGAAGAGCGGGAACTGGTGCATATATACGGCGATGCCCACCGCTATATGCGATTTCCCGAGGGAAGCCCCAGTTTGGATGTATCCAAACTATTGATTGGCAAACTGGCGCCGGTGGCGGTGGCGCTCCTGCACAAAGCCAGCAAAGAAAACCTGCCGTTACATTCAGAAGTACAATTTACTGATCAGACTAAAGAGCTTGATGAACGTATTCGTGTTGAAGTCAGACCGGTGGTTATCGAATCCAGTCCGGAAAAGTATTTCTTGATGGTGTTTGAAGTACAAACACCCAACCAAGTCCGTAGCGCCGGGTCTGACTTGATCGATGTGGGGATTGTTTCCAATGAACAGTTGCAAAACCTGGAAAGAGACCTGGCGGCGACCCGTGATAGTTTACAAGCCACGATAGAAGAATTGGAAACTTCCAATGAAGAACTTCAGGCTACTAATGAAGAATTGATGGCATCGAATGAAGAACTGCAAAGTACCAATGAAGAGTTACAGTCCGTTAATGAAGAGCTGTATACCGTCAATTCGGAAAATCAGGAGAAAATTGAGATTTTGAATCGATTGAATGCCGATCTGGATAACATGACTCGGGCCGCGTTGATTCCGACAATCTTTATTGATGACACTTTAAAATTCACCCGTTTTACTCAGGAAGCCAGCAGTATATTTAGGATACGTGAAGGCGACTTGGGACGACCGATTGACGATTTGAGCCATGACATGGATTACCCGGAATTCATGACGGATTTAAAGCGCGTGATTGAAACAGCCCAAGTTAAAGAACGCGAGGTCAAAACCTGGAACGACCGTTGGTATTTTGTGCGAATTTTGCCCTACATCGACCATCCGCATAGTATCAATGGTGTTGTGGTGACTTTTTTTGAAATCACCAACATCAAAGATGCTCAACGTATGCAGGGCATACTGGATTCCTTGCCGGAACATATTGCAGTTCTGGATGCCAAAGGCGTAATCACCTCCGTCAATTATGCCTGGCGGGAATTCGCGGAGCGTAATGGTGAACGCGGCATGATTCATACCGGGCCGGGCGTCAATTATTTTGATGTGTGCCGAACCCAGAATATCAAAGACGATGGCATAGCTGAAGCGGTTTCCAATGGATTGCGTAAAGTATTAACAGGCGAAATATCCCAATTTTCCATTAAATATCCCTGTCATTCTCCCAACGAGGAACGCTGGTTTCTAATGCATGCCGCACCGGTTAAACATCCACTTGGCGGCATCGTCGTAAGCCATATCAATATTAGCGAATGGGAAAAAGAGAGGCGCTAATGAGCGGTGATAAAGACAACCACAGCGCTGACAATTTGCAAAAGCCAGACAACCTCAGACATCCACTTGATATCCAGCAATCCGCTATTCACGCATTGCGCAATGGTGACTTCGATTTCGCCCTCAGGGCAGTAGAACGCGGCGAAGCCAGTATCGAGATCATGGTCGAAGACCTTAAGATTTATCAGGCTGAACTCGAACTGCAGAATGACGAATTACGTCAAAATCAACTGCGCTCCGATAACGCAGTACAGCGGTTTAGAAATTTATTTGACAATCTGCCCCTGCCCGCCATGGTAATCGATCGTATCGGCATCATCCATGAATGCAATGAAATGGCGGTGCGACAATTCAATCTGGCGCAAAAAAACCTGCGTTCGCACTTCTTTCCGCGACTGGTAAACAAGCATTATCACGGTCGTTTGCAGCGTTTGATTGAAGAGGCTGTCAATACAGGGCAGGCTAATCTGCAAAATGTCGATATGCAGGTAAATGGCATTGATTACACTGTTGATATTCACATCACCTTACTGCCAAATTTTGTAGAGCAATCGCCACAATTTGTGATCACAATTGTTGATCAGACCAAAAGCATGTTGCGGCTCAAAGAAATGCAAACCGTCTTCAATATTTCCAGACTCGCTCAACAGCAGCTGGATATTGATGCCTTTTTGGAAAAAGTCATCGAATGGCTTCCAAGCGGCATGCGATACCCATTGGATACCGAAGTCTGTATTACGCTGGACAATAAACGCTTTACCAGCCTCGCAGCCGAGAACATGTTGCTGACTCTGAGCAGCGACATTCAGGTAGATGGCAACATAGTGGGTAAAGTGACCTTGGGCTACACCCGCCAGCATGACTCGATGTCGCATGGGAAGTTTTCCGAGGAGAAACGGTCTTTCATCCAGGGTGTAGCGGACCAGATCGGACGCTTTATAAGTCGGCTTCGGATCGATCAGGAACGGATATTAACCGCCAAACGCAGCATGGCACTGCTATCCCTGACCACCAAAGCACCTACCCTGGGCGATGAGGAATTACTGATTTACGCTCTGGAACAGGCTGAACTTTTGACTGGCAGCCATTTAGCTTACGCGCATTATTTTAACGGCCCTGAAGAGATGGTTACCTTAGGCGCGTGGTCTGCAAACACCAGCAAAACCTTCCAGGACTCTCACGATCCCGCTTCCAGCGTCGGAATTTGGGCTGATTGTTTACGCCAGAAAAAATCGGTTATTCATAACGACTACGCTTCCTTGATGAATCAACATAATTCAGCCGATGTGCATCTAGCCTTGGGCCGACATTTGGCTGTGCCGGTGATCCTGGACGACCAAGTCAAAATGATCATGGGTGTTGGCAATAAGTCGCAAGACTATGACCAAGGTGATTTGACTGTATTGGAAATGATCGCCCATAACACGTGGGCATTATTGGAGCGCAATCGCAGCCAACGTCAGCTGGAATTACATTCGGCAGTATTCCGCTTCAGTCGGGAGGGCATCATGGTCACAAACTCGAACTGCGAAATCACTTCTGTCAATGCCGCCTTCAGCCGTATTACCGGCTATTCTCCCGATGAAGTAATCGGCAACACGCCCAAAATACTCAAATCGGGAAGGCATGGCCTTACGTTTTATCAGTCCATGTGGCAACAAATCCAAGAGCAGGGACATTGGCATGGTGAAATCTGGAATCGCCGCAAGGATGGTGTCATATATCCTCAAATATTGAGTATTTCGAGCATCAACACCAGTCCGACGCATGCCATCGAATATATCGGCTTCTTTATGGAAATCAGTGAGTTCAAGCGTGCACAGGAACGAATCGAATATCTAGCGCATCATGACCCGCTGACGGATTTATGTAATCGTACCCAGCTTTCCGACCGTTTTCATCAGGCAAGGGCCTATGCCAACCGCCAAGGCAGCATGGTGGGTTTGATGTATCTGGATCTGGACCATTTTAAAAATGTGAATGATAGTTTGGGCCATCCGGTAGGCGACAAACTGCTGTTGCAAGTCGCGAAGCGACTGCTTAGCTGTGTCAGGCAAGTGGATACCGTCAGCCGTATTGGCGGTGATGAATTTGTGATTTTGCTATCCGAAATCCGCTCCCACGAGAACATTGCCGAAGTATCGAAAAAGGTACTGGCGGTTATGTCCTTGCCGTTTGAAATCGAAAGCAACCAGCTGAATGTCACCTGCAGTATTGGTGCCTGCCTTTATCCGGACGACGGCGATGATTTCGATACACTGATGAAAAAAGCCGATACCGTGCTGTATCAGGCTAAATCCATGGGGCGCAATACTTACCAGTTTTTTACGGAAGCCATGAATCATTTGGCCATGCGACGTATGACACTGGAATCTGAAATGCGCCAGGGACTGGGTCTGAATCAGTTTTCGCTGCATTACCAGCCACAATTTGATATTGAAACAGGTGCGCTAGTGGGCGCAGAGGCTTTATTACGCTGGCATCATCCGGAAATGGGCAACCTATCACCCTCTGAATTTATCCCTATTGCGGAAGAAAGTGGCTTCATAGTGGAACTTGGTCATTTTGTCATGCGTTCTGCTTGCCAACAAGCCAGTGAATGGATCGCTCAAGGGCATGAGCTCAGGGTAGCTGTAAACATCTCTTACGTGCAGTTCATGCGCAACAATTTACTGCAACTGGTATTGGATACCTTAAAAAACACCGCGCTACCCCCACAAAATCTGGAACTGGAATTAACCGAATCGCTGTTAGTGACCGATACGGAAAAAGTATTACAGGTCGTGCAACAACTGCAACAACTCGGTGTGCATTTTTCAATTGACGATTTTGGTACCGGCTATTCCAGCCTCAGCTATTTGAAGCGTTTTGCCATCAACAAACTTAAAATCGACCAATCTTTCATTTTGGATATACCCGGCGACAACGATGATGAGGCGATTGTGTTGGCCATTATCAATCTTGCGCATTCGTTGAAGATTAAATGCATAGCCGAAGGTGTGGAAACACAATCTCAATACGAGTTTTTAAGCATGATGGGATGCGATCAGGTGCAAGGCTATTTATTTTCAAAACCCTTGCCGGTTGATAAGATGAACCAACTTTTGCATAGCCTGATACATGTCGCTACAGACCACACAGCAGACTTATAACCAGGCATGGCCCACCCACAGTGTTGGCCTGGATGAACTCGACACCATGTCCGGCAGTTTTGCATAGCGGCGGAAACTCAGCCTATTCAGGACCTTTAAAATCAATCTGGAATAAAGCAGCGTAATGATGAACTACTGGTTAATGAAATCTGAACCCGATGTTTTCGGTATTGATGATTTGCAACAGCGGCCTCAACAAACCGAACATTGGGATGGCGTGCGCAATTATCAGGCCCGCAACATGATGCGTGACGACATGAAAATCGGCGATCAGGTGTTTTTTTATCACTCCAACTGCGAGTTACCGGGCATCGTCGGTATTGCCGAAGTGGTTAAAGAAAGCTACCCCGACTTTACGGCGTTTGATCCAGACGACAAACATTTCGACCCCAAAAGCCATCCCGACAAACCGACTTGGTTTATGGTGGATGTGAAATTTGTGCGTAAACTCAAACGCACCATCAGCCTGCAGGAACTCAAGCTCAAACCGGAACTGACCGACTTGGCATTGGTCCGCCGCGGCAACCGCTTGTCCATCAACCCGGTCACCCAACAGCAGTGGACGTTTATTTTAAGCCTGGAATGAGGCCAACGGTCACTTGGTCTTGAGCTGGCAGCCGATTGCTACAAAGACCGTATCATTACATGCCAACGGGATCGGGAATTTGGCAATGCTTGATGGTTTAAGCTAACGATCATGTAAAGTCGAAATCACCCCGGCCATTGAAAGTTGCAGCGATGCCAGCTGCGATTCCATGACCTTAGCCATATGTGCGAAACAAGTTCGGCAACAGGTGCGAATTCATTCGCATTGTGCGGATAAATCCGCACCTACGCCGAACACTGGTATAGGTTATTTCATGATCATTCCTTAGTTTCGCGACTGGCATCGCTGCTTGATGACTTTCACAGTAACGATTACATTGATGAAGCCGTCTCATCATCACAGCCGATACCCAGTCGTTTGTTTTGACAAGTGTGGGCTGGCTGTATATGTTCGGAAATTGTTGCTTATCTCCAAATCAGGTTAATTGATGTTACATCATTTACACAATCGTTCGAGTCAAACCAAGCATGGGTTAACGCTGTTATTTATCTCCTGTGTTGTTTTTTCGACAGAACTTCAAGCAACCGAAGGTGGTGGCAGCAACTATTTACCGGGGTTTTACGGTGACTTTGCAATGGCAGTCATACCGGAGGAAGGAACCTTTTTCAATAATTTCCTGGCCGCTTATCAAGATAGCCAAGCACAGACCGGCAGCCTACTCGAAATGCCGGGCATTGTGCATGCGACCGGCCACAAACTATTGGGTGGTAACCTTATCTTTGCTCTTTACCCTGGCTTGATGACTACCACTGATCAAAGTAACGATGGGGATAGAGTCCGATTTGGTCTTGGCGATGCCTATCTGATACCACTTGCGCTAAATTGGCAGTGGGGCAACCTGACCGCTTTGGCTTATGAAGGTATTGTTGCGCCTACTGGCTATTATGAAAAAGGGGCGTTAAATGCTGGGCGGAATATCTGGACATTTGACCATGTCCTATCTTTGACATGGCAATTACCTGCCGAGAATGAATTGTCGATCACGGTGGGTTATATGAACAATCTGAATAACCCGGCCACAGACTATCGTAGTGGCGATGAGTTTCATTTTGATTATCTGCTGGGGCATTACATTCAACCCGAGCTTGCTGTCGGCATTACTGGCTCACACTATCGCCAAACCACTGCCGATCGGGCGAATGCCGAAATCTTGGCCAACGTGTTTAGCGAAGCGTCAACTATTGGCCCAGTCATCATGTACACCCCACACCTATTTGATCGCGATGTTACCTTTTCACTGAAATACCTGCATGAGTTCAACGTCCAAGGTCGTAATGATCAGGAATATTTGATTTGCCGAATTTTTATGGCTTTTTAAGGCATTCAAGCTGAATTTGGGCACTGTGCTATATTCTCACCCGACTTTAAAGATGCATTAGCTATGTCAACACCGTCATATTGGCATACTCTCCAGGAGGCACAAGAGGATTGCCGAGAGGCAGACCCCCTGGATGACAAGTGTCTAACACCTGCATGCCATCAATGCCGGCATGACGGTGTTGCCGAAGCCCCTTTAAAATCATATTGTTCACGTACTATTTCTTTTTCAGGTCGATTTTGATGTTTCAAAACGCCATAACCCTATAGCTGTCAATCATGGATATCAGGCAGAAAATGGCGATCATTGTTATCGCAAGTATCTTGTTGACCGCCATACCCGCCTCGATTTTGGTTTACAAGTATGGGCAATCCAAAATTCTAAGCCGTGAAATCACTGCGCTGATTGAACTGGCTCAACATCAAGCCGACCAGGCTAACCAACGCTTCCAGGAGGGAAAACCCAAATTGGAAGGACTGTCCAGATTATTGCAGGCCGAACTGGCAAAACCTATCGAACCCGCTGAGATTGACGAATTCAATCAGGGTATGGCCCGTTATCCTGATGGCGTTTGGCGTAATCGCAAACCGCCTTTTGATGGCAGGATTGAATCCGGTATTTTTCTGCCACCCAACGCTGAAGAATCGGATGCTCAAAAAGTGAGGCATTGGCGGATCAAAAAAACCATGGACATTTTTGGTTCAGCAGCCAGCAGACGTATGGAAAATGTCTGGTATCTGTCGCTTCAGCGCAGTGAGGTTATTTTCGATACCACATTCCCCGACTTTGCTTTCGACCAGAAAGCGGATAATGATTACACCTCAACGCCTTGGGTCACCCATACATCCCCAGAAAGCAATCCGGAACGTACATTTGGATTTACGCCGCCCTTATTCGATCCGGTGCCCAAAGTTTGGATGGTCAGCGCCATATACCCGCTTTACCTGGGCGATGAATGGATTGGCAGTTTGGGCGAAGACATGCAACTCAGCAATGTCCTTGAATTCTTATTCAAAAATGAACAGACCTATCCCGGAACCCAGACTTTTTTGCTGGATACCCAAGACAACTTTGTTCTGGCTGGCGACTGGCAATCTCAATTGGAAGCACAGCCCGATGTGAGTCAATTTGAGTTGGGCGATGAACCACAGCTGAAAACCCTGTTACAAACTCCCGTTGAACACAGTCCGCGTAACTTGGCTTATGTCACGGTGAAGGGGAAACGCTTTGTGGCTATCGGTATGACGCTGCAGACAGTCGGCTGGCGATACTATAAGCTCGTGCCAGTAGATGAAATTTTAGCCTCAACCCGCAAATTATTTGCTGCACTGGTGTTTGCCATTTGTTTGATCAGCGTTATTAGCGGCTTACTGATCAGCATGGCAGTGCATCATTACGTTGTTCGCAGAGTCCGGCTTCTGGCAGATGCCATGCGCTTGTATGAAGCCGGTGATAAGCAGCATGTTTCGCAGTTATTTCCAGGCAGCGACGAAATATCACTCACCGCGAAAGAATTCGATGTAATGATGGATCGCATCGACAAGAATATCGAAGACCTTGAGATTACCCAGGATACCTTGAAATTAAGTGAGGAACGCTGGAAGTTTGCCGTGGAAGGCACCGGCGATGGCATGTGGGATTGGGACATTTCGACCGGGGAAGCGCTGTTCTCGATACGCTGGAAGCAGATGTTGGGCTATGAAGATAACGAGTTTCCAAATCTGGCTTCAGCGTGGAGCGATCATATCCATCCGGAAGATAAATCCAATGTCTTGAGCCAACTGAATGATTACCTCACCAATGTTTCGACACATTATGCTGTCGAATTTCGGATGCAGCATAAGAACCTTGAATGGATATGGATACTTGCCAGGGGGTTAGTCGTGCGTGTTGACGATGAAGGCAAGCCGTTGCGCATGATTGGCAGTCATTCTGACATCACCGAACGTAAGCAATCTGAAGCCAAAATCAAACTGGCGGCCAGCGTATTCACCTCTGCCAGAGAAGGCATTCTGATCACGGATGCCAATAACAACATCATAGAAACAAACGAGACATTTAGTGAAATTACCGGTTATAGCCGTGAAGAGGTTGTCGGTAAAAATCCAAGCATTTTCAAGTCCGGCCTGCAATCAGCCGACTTTTATAAAGCGATGTGGCAAGAACTGCACGAAAACAATCATTGGACAGGCGAAATCTGGAATCGGCGCAAGAGTGGCGAAGTGTATGCCGAAATACTCACCATTAGCGCAGTGCAAGATGCGGCAGGCAAGATCCAACACTATGTCGCCTTATTTACTGATATTACACCGATGAAGGAGCATGAACAGCAGCTCGAACACATCGCCCATTATGACGCACTGACCAATCTGCCCAATCGGGTATTGCTGGCAGATCGGCTAAAACAGGCTATCCTGCAGACCGAACGGCGGAAGTATCAATTAGCCGTGATTTATCTTGATTTGGATGGCTTCAAAACCGTTAATGATACCCACGGTCACGACACAGGCGACGATCTACTGATCATCATTTCCCAACGCATGAAAGAGGCCTTACGGGAAGGTGATACCCTGGCGCGCATCGGTGGTGATGAATTCGTGGCTGTACTGGTCGATTTGGAGCAAACAGCCGATTGCGAACTTGTGCTAAATCGCCTGCTGGACGCTGCATCCTCGCCTGCCATCATCAATGAAGTTGAACTGCATGTCTCCGCGAGCATCGGCGTCACCTTTTATCCGCAGGATTATGTAGATGCCGATCAGTTGATGCGTCATGCAGATCAGGCCATGTACATAGCCAAACAGTCCGGCAAAAACTGTTACCACCTGTTTGATATTGAACATGACTCATCCATCAAAATCCAGCATGAGTTACTCGAACGTATTCGCTCAGCCCACCAGCACAACGAATTTGTATTGTATTTCCAGCCCAAAGTGAATATGCGAACAGGCGAGGTTATCGGTGCAGAAGCCTTGATTCGTTGGCAACATCCAGAGCGTGGTTTATTGCCGCCCTCGGAGTTTTTACCCTTCATCGAAAACCATGAAATAGCTATTCAGATTGGGGAATGGGTGATTGACTCGGCTTTAACACAAATCAGTACATGGCAGGCTGCCGATCTGAATATTTCGGTCAGTGTCAACATCGGTGCCCGCCAGCTACAACAGCATGACTTCGTCACCAAACTGTTGAACCTGCTCAGCAAATATCCGGAAATCAATCCGGCGAATTTAGAGCTGGAGATTTTGGAAACCAGCGCCCTGGAGAATTTAAATGACGTTTCGCATGTGATCCGGACCTGTCGCGAAATAGGCGTGCAATTTGCCTTGGATGACTTCGGTACCGGTTACTCGTCCTTGACTTATTTAAGGCATTTACCGGTAACCATGCTGAAAATTGATCAGACCTTCGTACGGGACATGTTGGACGATCCTGACGACCTCACCATTGTAAAAAGCGTGATTGGACTCGCGACAGCCTTTCAACGTCAAGTCATCGCTGAAGGTGTCGAAACCCTGGCGCACGGCGCAGTGCTGCAGTCGATAGGCTGCGAACTGGCTCAAGGCTATGGCATTGCCCGCCCCATGCCGGCAATTGACATACCGGCCTGGGTGGTTGACTGGACGTCTAATGCTGGCCAATGGAATACCTCGTAGCAGGTTCTCTATCCTCGGACAGGCTCCTAAGTCCAGCAATCCACTTGTGACCCAGAGGATGTGCCGGAATGACCACCTTCGGCAATATGAAACCTAAAATCTGACAAAGTAAAATTAATCAGGAAAAAATCAGTGCTGTTTTCTGAAGGTTGTCAACCCAGGAAGCGAGTGTTATACCAATTAACCAAGCCATCAGCAGGTAGTGCTTTTGCAAAATGATAGCCTTGAACTTCCGTACATTTATGAGAAGTCAGCCATTTTAATTCATCCAGATTTTCAACACCCTCAGCTAACGTTTCAAGTCCAAGGCTGTCGCTCAAAGCAAGAATGGCTCTTACAATTGCCTCATTAGCTGGTGTGCTTTCAATGCCTCGCACAAAAGACTGGTCAATCTTGATTCGATCAATCGGAAATTTTCGTAAATAGCTTAGACTGGAATAACCGGTTCCAAAATCATCGATAGCCAGTTTGAGACCCAATTCTCTGAGTGCCACCAATGTTTTTATGGCTTGTTCAGCGCGTTGCATCACGACACTCTCGGTCAGTTCCAGTTCTAAATAGGTAGCGTCGATTCCGGATTCATCAAGAATCTGCTTCACGAATACAGAAAAGCCATCTTGTTGAAACTGTACTGCCGAAATGTTTACCGCCATTCTAATCGGAGGCAATCCTTGTTTTAGCCAACGATTGTGTTGCTCTACTGCCTCTCTCAACACCCATTCGCCGATTTGCAAGATGGATTTGGTTTCCTCAGCAATCGGAATAAACGTTGCCGGTGAAACTTGACCCAATTCCGGGTGCCGCCAACGCAATAGTGCTTCTACACCAATCATGCGTTCGAAACGCAAGTCAATTTGCGGTTGGTAGCACAGGTAAAACTCGCCATTATCCAATGCGGTACGTAACTGCGTTTCCAATGAAACCCGTTGTTCGGTTTTATTTTCCATACCGGGGACAAACATTAGATAGTTATCTCGACCCCGTTCTTTGATTTCGTACATGGCGATGTCGGCTTTACGAATCAATTCTTCAACTGATTGAGCATGCACAGGATAAAGCGCGACACCCATGCTTGCGCTGATTTTTACCTGATGATCATAAATTGACAGAGGCGATCTCACTTGCGCTGTCATTTCAGAAACCACGGCTAAGGCATTGGCTTCGTCGATGATATTTTGCAAAATCACGACAAATTCATCACCACCCAATCTAGCCACAGTATCGCTTTTACGCACCTTGTCAGATAGGTTGTTGGCTACAAATTGCAGTACACGATCGCCTGCACTGTGACCTAAAGAATCGTTGATGAATTTAAACCGATCGACATCGACAAAAATCAAAGCCACCATTTTTTGATTTCTATCGGCATTTTCAAAAGCTTGCGTCAAACGATCTTTAAATAAAAGCCGGTTCGGCAAGCCCGTGAGTTGATCGTAATGGGCTAACGCGAATAATTCACGCTGCTTTCTGCGGGTGATCTCTTCAAGCAGGGATAGACCCGTAGCCATCCCGGCGTATACGCCGTGTTCTTCGATAATAAAGCCATTCACCATATGACGCATGCCAGAGTCTATGATGATTTGCGCAACATCATCAACGCTTGCATTGATATCCATGATGATGGGATCTGAATCCATTAACTCACAGATGGGCTTTTTGCCCAGCAGATCCCTGGCGTAAGGTCCTAAAAAAATATCAGTTATTTTGCTTCTATCAATTATCCCGACAGCCCGCTGTTGCAGATTGATAATTGCAACTGCCTGTAACTGTTTATCTTTGACAAAACGCTCAAGAACATCCAGGCAACGATCTTCTAAAGTGACCGGTTCCACATAATCCAACAGGTTTTTGACTTTACCGGTGCTGATTTCGCTTTCATCCGAAACATCTGACTTATGACGCGAGTCAAGAGTTTTTTTCAATACGGCATGAATGGACTCTTTTTGAAAAAAAACCATAAGCTTTTGATAGAATTTAATTTTAAATACTGCTTGATTCAGAACAGGCCATTAATCTCATTCTCACCTCAGAGCCTTTTTTCAGAAAAAATGCGCTATTAATCATCGCCTATATTCATGACAATATTGTGACAGTCGGATCGTTGAAACAGACTTTTTTGATTATCTGCGCATAAAAATAATAGGCGCCAAGTTGTACTGACTAAACAATAAATTCCAACCAAATACTCCGGTTTTTCGCAGGTCTTCTGTTTAGGAAGTCTGCCATGTATTGACTAGCCGTTAATTAAAGTGTCATGCCAGCACGGTGACTAAAATTCAAAAATTATGCTAACTTGTAGGCCTAAACTGACGCTACCCGTTGACTTAACAAAGGAACTATCATGTCGCTGAATCAAATTCACTCTGATCAAAAAAAAGTCACCCTGAACCATCACACCTATGAAAAATTAAAAAATTTCTCACGCCTTAACGGGTTGAAATTAAGTGCAGTCATCGATGCTTTCGCCGTATTATTAAGCGAAGACGATCTCATAAAAGAACATATTATAAAACTGGTTATTAAAAATCAGTCTGAATAGTTTATGCGTTTTAAAAACACTTAAAAACTACTTCCAGTATAATTTTTAATATAAAAGCTGTAATAACTGCATTTCTTACTAATTTATGCATAATGTTATTATTTTAATGACAAATTAATATCCGAAAAAACCTTTTAATAGCCAATAAAACTTATTAGCCATTTTTAGAGAAAAACCAATTTAATACATCGATTAAAATACTCCTGAAAATACTATTTATTAATGTAATCAGCAATATCCCAAATGCCATGCTGATTTATCGGCACCGGACGGTATCGCTGAAACATCTTTATAACCAGGGGAGTCTTTTATTCGCCTTCTGATGAGGCAATCTGCATACCGGGAGTACAAACAGCGCAGACAATTTCCTGAAGACCGCCACTGTGCCTTTGCCGTAATGGCCTTGCAAGTCCATCCGTCTGGTTCATGGCTTGATAGAGTTGATTTTCCAGCGCCAAAACTTCCTGCTCGTGATCATGCGGATAGACATGACCTTGCATGCCGCCGTCGGCAATGAAGTTATCACTGTCCAACAGCATTAACTTGGCATGCAACAATTCGTGCAACAAGGCGTCTGCTGCCGAAATCGAGCACGCGGGGTTGGCCTCGCACCCCGGCGCATCCAACAATTGCGCCCCCGTGCGAGTATCAAAATGAATGGTAACGCTATCCACCCGATGTTTATCACCCCAGGCCTGAGCTTGCCAGCTGCCCTTGCGATAACTTAGCACCACGTTGTGTTTTACCAACGATTGAATCAGTTCCACGGCCTGCGGATAGCCAGCGTAATACTCGGCAATTTCTTGCAAATCAGCGGCAATAGTTGAAGGATCGTCGGTTTGAGCGTGGTAAGTCTTTTTCAAAAAATCACTGATCAGGGCTTGATGCGCTAAGTTGACCGTTTGTTTTGCAAGTTTAGTTTGGTACGCCGCCAAAACTTGCTCGGCGGAGGGTGGTCGAGCGCGTTTCAGTTGAATGATCGGCGCACCATCTGCCGATGTGCCATTGACAACCTGCATTCCACTAATTGGCATTTGAAACGGACTGGCGCTTGAATTTGATGTAACTGACTGTAAATCATGCGCTGTCACCGCCCTGGATGCAGCCAGCAAGGACAGACAAAACACCAACACCGCACTACTATTGTGCCGACGGTTTGCACCTTTATGCTCACCGCTTGACTGACGACTGTCCTGCTTGAGATATATCCCTTGATAGCTGGCGATAGCCTGCAATTCCGCAAATGCCAGTGGTTGTGTCTCGCGTAGATTTGCCCGACAGACCAACGCCGGGCGGCGTTCGATAACGCAAGGATGCAAAAAATGATCATCAGGCCATTTTTGATACCAAGCCTGCAGCGCATCGCTCAGAGCTTGAATATCAACAACAGAACCGGCAGAAGCAAAAGCAAGCGCTAATGTTTGCGACATGGCTAGAAACCCTTTTAAGTTACTGATTATAAATATCAATCAGCCAAGTCAAAATCGTCATCTCGGCATACCCTCTGAAACAAGATTTAAGTTTGAGGTACAGCCTGAGTAACGCCCCAGATTTACAGTTGCACAGCCCCGGCCCCGCCGGCGAACATACGATAGGCAAGATTGCCGGTTTCCTGTTGAAACATCAAGCCCAAACCATGTAGACATTGTTCAAAGGCTTGGCAATCCGCCTCGGCCATTTGCAAACCAATCAATACTTTACCAAACGCTGCCCCATGATTGCGGTAGTGAAACAAACTGATATTCCATTGGCTACCCAACGACAGTAAAAACTTTAACAACGCGCCCGGCCGCTCGGGAAATTCCACGCTGTAAACGCTTTCCTGCAAATGGCTGGGGCCATGGCCACCGACCATATGGCGGATGTGATCTTTGGCCAGATCGTTACCGGTCATGTCGGTGACAAACAAACCATCGTCCTGCAGATGCTCGATGAGTTGTTGACGGTCGCCTTCCAGGCCGCTGCTGCTGATGCCGACAAAGACCTGCGCCATCCGGCTATCGAAATAGCGGTAATTAAATTCGGTAACACTGCGTTTTCCAAGTTTTTTACAAAACTTTAAAAAGCTGCCCGGCTCTTCCGGAATCGCCACCGCCAACAGAATTTCCCGATGCTCACCCACTAAAGTTCGCTCAGCCACGTAACGCAAGCGATCAAAATTAATATTGGCGCCACTATCAATGGCAATCAGGGTTTGCTGGCGCATCCCGTGCCTATCGACGTATTTTTTCAACCCTGCAACCGATAACGCTCCTGCCGGCTCGGCCACCGAGCGGGTGTCATCGAAAATATCCTTGATAGCCGCACAGATTTCATCAGTGCTGACGGTAACCACCTCATCGACATAATCCTGAGCAATCCGAAACGGTTCTGCACCGATCTGCTTCACCGCCACCCCATCGGCAAACAAACCCACTTGCGGCAACACTACCCGTTGCCCGGCTTTCAAGGCTTGATTCAAACAATCGGCGTCGTCCGGTTCCACCGCAATGACTTTGATTTCCGGGCGCACAAATTTCACATAAGCGGCAATCCCAGCCACCAGACCGCCGCCGCCGACCGGCACGAAAATGGCGTGTATATCGCCGGTATGCTGGCGTAGAATTTCCATACCGACCGTACCCTGCCCGGCAATCACTTCCGGATCGTCATAAGGATGGATAAAGGTCATGCCTTTTTCTGCCACCAGTTCCTGGGCATGCGTATACGCATCGTCGTAGGAATCGCCATGCAGCACGATTTTGGCGCCACGGGCTTTAACCGATTTGATTTTGATTTCCGGGGTGGTTTTGGGCATCACGATCAGGGCTTTGATACCAAGCTTTTTGGCAGCCAGCGCCACGCCTTGTGCATGATTTCCGCCGATGCGGCTATCACACCCCGCGCGATCTGCTCGGCGTTAAGGGCCGCCATTTTGTTATAGGCGCCGCGCAGCTTGAAAGAAAACACCGGCTGTAAATCTTCACGTTTCAGATACACCCGATTGTCCAGCCGTTCTGACAAGGTCGGCGCAAAATCCAGCGGGGTTTCCTCAGCCACATCATAGACTTTGGCGCGCAGTATTTTTTCGATGTAATGATGCATTTTATAGTCTGACGATTGAAGTTTTGGCCGTTATTTCAACGTAAAAACTGCTGAGAGATTACCTTTAATCGGTTATTATCCCATACATTAACGACCCCAACATTTGTGACCGATTTTCAAGCAACCCCTCATCAGGAATAAAAACAATGACTCAAGATGAATTAAAAAAACAAGTGGCGGCAGCGGCTCTGCACTATCTGAAAAATGTGCCTATCATCGGCATGGGCACCGGCTCTACCGTAACGCATTTGATCAATCAACTGGCCGACTGTGATTTCAAACATGAAATCGAAGCCGCGGTGTCCAGTTCCATCAAAACCACCGAACATCTACAATCCATCGGCATCAAAGTGCTGGAGCTGAACCAAACCGGCGATCTGGATATTTACGTCGATGGCGCGGATGAAGTCACACCTCATCGTAAAATGCTCAAAGGCGGCGGCGGTGCATTGACTCGCGAAAAAATCATTGCCGGTGCCAGCAAGAAATTTGTCTGTATCGTCGACGACAGCAAATGTGTGGATGTGATCGGTAAATTCCCACTACCCGTGGAAGTATTGCCTTTATCTCGCAGCTTCGTGGCCAGACAACTGGTCAAACTGGGCGGCACCCCTGAGTTGCGCATCAACAAAGACACCGGCACACCTTACATCACCGACAACGGCTGCGAAATTCTGGATGTGCATAACATGAGCGTCCTGAACCCGGTTGAAATGGAACAAACCATCAACAATATCCCAGGCGTCATCACCAATGGCTTATTTGCAATGCGCGATGCTGATGTGGTGCTGGTGGGTAAAGGGGCGGAAGTCATTAGTTACTAAGCTTTTATAAATCCCTGTAAAAGGAAAACCGCCCCGAAGGGCGGTTTTTTTATGCTCGAGACTCTTATTCAAACGTAAGTTTGACGTCGTTTCAAGCTTAAAAAGCCAGCCAAGACTGAACCGAATAACCAAACCGCACCGGGAACAGGCACTGCTGCGACGTTCACCAAACCAAAGGTTTCTACATACACTCCGGTTGCAGCATCTCCGACATAGCCAGCAGTAAATGAATTGACACCTTGACCCGTCAAATATTGAAAGCCTGACTGACCAAACCAGTTAGTGGCAATCCCTTCGGGAAACACATCCCCCAGCACATTCTTGGCCGTGTCGTAGGAAAAATGCGTCAAGTCTGACAACGACTGACTGAAAGCCGCAATGGTTGAATTGCCCGACCAGGACACAGTAAAAGCATTGATCTCAGCCAGACCTTCGATAAAAGTGGTGCCTTGAATAAAACCATCGTTATTTAAATCAGTCCCTGTGAATGAGCCGGTAATTGAGCCGCCGCCTTCAAAGCCTGTTTGAGTAAAGTTGTAAATTGCCGCTTGCGCAGACTGCGCGGACAGGAATAATCCCGCCATGACAGCGGTTTTCAGTAAGCCTTTGATCATACGAATACCCCTTATGGTGCTGGAGTTGATGGCAGCAGCGGGTTGAAGCGCGTACCGCTGGTGCTGCCGTAAACACCAAAGTTGTTTTCAAACTTACCGATGAAACCTTCCTTGTTGGGTAGAAATTGCACGTCAAAAGTAGAGTCGATATGCACGACATTGGGAACAGGATCAAAACTCATGACCAATTCAGCTGAACAGTTGGTATTCATGGTCGCAGTACCATAAACAGGGCCGTGGAAATTGTGATTACCGCTGTTATTGGAATCAAAAGCACAATTACCGCTCAGATTGCCGTTATTGATATTCACTTCGCAGCGACCGGTATGATTTAAACTACCCGCATCGGCTAATGTCGTGCCAGTGACTGCAGCGTTGTAAACCACGTAACTGCCATTCAACTGCGCTTTTGTACAAGGGGTGATAGGTCCGGCCTGCACTTGTCCGATCATTAATAGACTTGAGGCCACCCATAAAACTTTTTTCATGATTTTTTCCTTATCGTTATTGTCAGTGTAAAGTTTAAGATTAAATTCCTTCTCGCCCCCGCGTCGAATTTCAGAATTGAATCAATAAGTTGAGAAGATAAATTCGTCTATCTAACTGGGGTTGTATGATAAGCTGCAGGCTGTATCAAACACCAGATACAGACCTATGCCAGACGGAGTGTTTTTTATTTCAGACGTATTTTGTTTAACAATCCGGACTCGCTCACCAAAATCACAGCGCACTATGAGATAGGCGCTTCTTGAATAGGGTAAATAGATGCACATCGATTGCCATTTGAACTCATTACTTTAGCTGTTGCCTGTATCCGCATGGACATTAACCTGCCGGTCAATCTCAACCTTCAGTTGGCTATCAATAAGCTGAACGATGCAAATAGCCTAAACCTGAAGTTGCATCAGGTCTTGGAAGCCAAGATCGTTGATAACCAGATCATGCTGGATACCTTGACGCTGAAAATCAACGACAAAATCGTCAATACTCAGGCAAAGTTATTAACACCTCTTCCGCCCGGCCAAAGCTTGCAATTACAAGTGGTCAAGTTACTGCCCACCCCCGAGTTTAAAATTCTTGCGGTGTTGACAGCAGCATCGGCTGTGCCTAAAGCAATCACTCACAACGAGTTGCCGTTACTGAAATTGCTTACCCCCCCGCTTCCCGGCACGCAATCCAGCCAACCGGACGGGCCACAACTCAGCAGTGGGCTGCGACTTTCCGCGACAGTTATGCATTTGTCGGGGGATAAACTCACCCTGCAAATACTGCCGACAACAGTTCAGCAAGGCGCCAAACCTTTATTACTGACTTTAAACACCCAACAACTGCTTACCCCGCAGGCACAAACCAATCCAGCCGCCAGCCCAGTAAGCCCAGACAGTTTAAAACCAGGGATGCCCATCACTTTGCAAGTCATTAAAGCCGGCGACACACCCAGTTTTGCCCTGATGCCTGCCATCAGCGATCCAGAGCAGCGCATCCGGGAAGCCTTAAAACAGCTACTTCCCATGCAGTCTTCGCCTACAGCCTTGCTCACTCAACTGCAACATGCCCTGCCTCGCCTGCAGACCGATGCCAGCGTTGCCGAAACCTTAAAACAGGCCGCGCAAGACATTTTGCATAATTTACCCAGCAAAAGTCTATTGAGCGATCCCAGCCAACTGAAACAAGCCATACACCAATCGGGTTTATTTTTGGAGAGCAAGTTGTCGGGATTGTTATCGGGCAAAACCGACAGCTCACTCCAAGGCGATTTCAAACTTAAACTCATTAAACTCATCCAGTTACTAAATCAGGAAATCGGCAACCAAAACCAGGAAAAACCTTCAGACGTATTGGAATTACTCCAAGACAGCTTGCAGAAAAGCCATAGCAGCTTGGCCAAATTGACGCTGGATCAACTCCATTCATTGCCTAAAGAGGATATTCCCAAACAAGGCTGGACCTTGGAGCTACCGTTTTTCCAAGGACAGGCCGCCGACAGTGTCAAAATTGAAATCGAGCAGGATAAAGCCCGCCAATCTGAACACGCTGACAAAAGCTGGGCTGTCAGTATCACCATCACCCCACCCGGTCTGGATACCATTCATTGCAAAGTGTCCTGTTACGACGGTTCGGTGAACACCCGTTTCTGGAGCGAAACCCCTGAAACAGTGGATAAAATCAATGCCCATCTTGATTATCTGAAAGCTCAGTTTGAGAAAAACGGCTTAACTGCCGGCTTTATGGAGGCGCATCAAGGTAAACCACTCACAACCGACCCGGCTAAAACCGCAACCACTTCGCTTCTGAGCGAAAAAGCCTAACGCATAAACTGTGCACAAGGTGATTTCCCGACTCTTTCGACATTAAATAACACAGTTTAATAAAAGCACCCCACACAAGCCCCAGCTTCTTCAGTACTTGCCACTACGGAGCGTTTTTTGCTTGCGGTAACTGATTGTCATTAACACAGGGGGAGCAAGATGCTAACAAAATCAAACACGCCTTGGCGCGTGCATAGCGACGAATTGGCATGGCAGGCCATACCTGAATCACGCAGCCAACAGCAAAGCCTGCCGGATCATGTAGGGGATTGCCACACGCGTTTTTTTAGGCTGGCTAGCGGATTGAATTACATCGAAACCCGCTATAGGCCCAATTGCAACGTGACGGTGACAAATTGCATGCCGCCACAGGAACCCCGGATGGTGCTAACGGTGGGATTAAGCGGGCATTCTCGATTTCAAGCCAATCGGCAGGATGCGATAGCTTTTAAAGGCGGCTACAGCACCATCACCACCTTCAACGCCAGCGAAGGTGATCGGCACTATCAGGCCGATCAAACCGTTACCCAGTTACGGTTTTCCATGACGCAATCCTGGTTGGCAGACTCGTTCGGCGAAGATGCCTTTGAGCGTTTTTTTGCAAACCCTGACCTGCAATTGATTCGTCATCAACCCTGCGCCAGCAGTTCAATTCTGGCAGGACAAAGCCTGTTGCAAACCACGCTGCCCTTGCAGGCACAATCCCTGTTCAGGCAGGGACAGGCCATGACCATCATCGCCAGTGAACTGGGGCAGTTGCTTCATGGCAATCCCTCCAGCATCCGCTTTACCGCTCACGACAAACGCATTGCCGAACGTGCGCGGGACATTCTGGCTGCCGACCTGAAAAACCCACCCAGCGTGGAAGCGCTCAGCAAGCAAGCCGGCAGCAATGGTTTTAAACTGAAACAGCTGTTTCATCACTATTTCGACACCACTCCGTATGGATTATTGCTGGATCTTCGCATGCAAAAAGCCCATCAGTTGTTAGCTTCCGGGCAATACCCGGTTTCTATCGTGGCAGAAACCGTTGGCTACCGGCACGCCAGCAATTTCAGCAATGCATTTATCAAGTATTTTGGTTTTTCGCCTAAACAGCTAAGGAATATGTGAGAAACAAGTTCGGCAACGGTAGGTGCGAATTCATGCACATTGTGCGGATAAATCCGCACCTACGCCGAACACTTGTAAGGGTTATTTCCTGATCATTCCTCAACAAATCTCGCTGATAGTCCAACCGCCCCAAGTCAGTTAACTAACCGGGGCGATCTGTTATATCAGCGGCGGGTTGGTGCGCATAAGCGTAAGGTACAGATTGCTTTGGCCGCATGTGCGTCTGCATTATTAATCACGCCATTGCCATCCACATCCCTGACATCGTTAGCCGCAATGGCGGAATTCTTCTGAACTGCCAGCAGGATCAAGGCCACATCAATCCGATCCACATCACCATCCAGATCTATATCGCCGCGTCTGGGCACGGTGACACTGACTTCATCGTAATTTGTTTCGGCACCGTCGCTGACGGCTAATTTAAAGGTATAGTTTCCGGCTTGTTGCGGGGTAAAGGTTGTCGCAACCTGATTATTAGCCGACAAAGTCACACTGGGACCGGTGGTTTGCTGCCAGTTAAAACTCAGCGAAAGAGGTCCTGGTTGCGGATCGCTGCTGGCACTGCCATCCACAGTAACCAGAGTCCCCAGTCTGACTACCCTGTCGTCGCCCGCATTGGCTATGGGCTTTATAACCGGTTGCGGCTGTGAATCCGGTGGCGGCTGTAAGCCTATCAGCTGCTGCAGAGCTTCGGAAAAGTCCGCTACTGGCAAACCGGCATTGAACATGATATAGAACGGTTCGGATGGTTCATCCCGCTGATTGGACATCATCTGCATTTCCACCCGATAAGCCCCGACCGGACCGCCAATGACGCCCTGATTATTTTCCAGAAACCAGTTCAAATGGGTATGCAGTGTGCCACTATTACCGGCCACATCCACCAACATTTCGGGATTGCCGGATATGCCGCTGCCGGTATACAGCGTAACGGCATTTTGATTGCCGATACCATCAGCAAAACAGAACAATTGCCCACCGCACTGATTGTAATCGGTGATCACCAGAGCCGGATCGATACCGCCGCTGAGTTTGATACGCACATTGTCCGGCGCTGCCGCCCATTCCTGCGTCGCCGCTTGCCAATATTCCAGATATCCCAGTGCGCGATAGCGCACCAATTCGCCAGGATTCAAGGCATTCAATGCCGCTTGAAACCCGGGATTGGGGGTTCGATTGGGACCGCCGGCAAAATCGCGAAAATCACTCAAAAAAATCATCTTGCCGTTGGAGCCATCCAAAGGCAAGGTTTTGGGCGGCAGATTCAGATTTATCGCCAATTGAGGAGGCAAATCGCAGCCGACTGCACTGGGCGTGCGGCAAAATCCAGCCTGTATGCGATTCGCTTCACCCTTTATTTCCACGTCCAGATGCACCGCTTGAACTGCAGTACTGCAAAATGCCAATGGCCATAACCACCGTGCTGTTTTATTGATCATTATTGCTACTCCCAAAATTAATCCGCTTGGCTGACGGATTGTTAGTATAAAAATGCCGATGTGGTGACATCGACACAAACAAACGATTAATAGGTGGCGCGAAAACCAATCACCACGCTGCGACCCGGCTCCGGGGCAAAATTGCGCAAAAAGGACACCGAGCTACGAATTTCCTGATCCAACAAATTGTTGGCTTTGGCAAATACCCAAAAATCCACTGGTTTAATCCCTCGCCAATGATAATCAGCCGTAGCACTCAACACGTGATAACCGGCTGTAGTGGTTTCACCTGCACCCGGTTTATTCTGATCTTCGGCACGGGTGTAACGCACGGCGGTATTCCAATCTTGATCGCCAAATCCCAGTTCTGCACCAAAGCGTAACGGCGGCAAACGCGGCACATCGCTGCGTTCGGCATCGGAAAATCGGCCTCTAACCCAATCCGAAAACAAAGTCAGTTTTAACTGTCCGAGCTTGGTTTCTGCCAAGGTGGCCTGGGTTTCCGCTTCGTAACCGAAAAACTCGGCATTGCGCTGGGCATAGCCGTACACCGGTAAACAATCGATGATACTGACGCACTCGGCATAAAATTGGGCTTCGTGGTAACTGTAGAATGCGCCTGGATTGAGTTTTTGATAGATATAGTCTTCAGTGTGGTTGTAATAACCATTCAGTTTGGCCGCCAACCGATCGGAATGCCAGTCAAACCCCAGGTCGGCCAGATTAACGGTTTCATTACTGAGTTTTACATTACCCACCTCAAAAGTTCGGGTGGATAAGTGCGGCCCCAAGGCCAGCAATTCCTGAATATCCGGTGCGCGCTTAGCGCGATTGAGGCTGAGTATCACACTGGCATATTGATGCAGGTCCCAGCGCGCCGACAAAGCAATCGAATCAGCCCGAAAACTCAGACTATCCGGCAAAGGTACTGCCGGGTAAATCGGCGGCTGCTCTGGAGGAGCCGGAAATTTCAAAGCAGCGGCCAATGGGTCGATGCGCACCCGTTCGGTGCGCAAACCCGCTTCAAATGTCCAATCTGCCAGTTTGAGTTTTTGCAGCGTAAACAGACCCAGGGTATCGCTTTCGGTTTGAGGAACAAAAGTTTCCACCCCTAATGCCGAAAAATCCCTATCCTGCCATTGCGCACCAAAGCTGCCGGAAAAATTCTGCAACCATTTGTGTTCGATTTCAAAACGGCCTTCCGCCACTTGATTGTCAAAAGTCGTAAACGGCAAACCGCCTTCCAGTTCGGTATGGGTGTAATCGACTATGCCATAACGAAACGCCAGACGATCAATGCCGGGAATGGGTGGATACCATTCGCTTTTAAAATCGTAACGGCTCTGCTGCATATCAATGCGGATACTGGGATTGAGCGCTTCAGGCCCTAGAATATCTTCAAATCCGCCGATGTCGAGCCCAGGCAACAGCGTTTCCAGACCGCCCAGATGGCTGGCATCCACGCCATGCGTGCCTTTGGGAACACCGTAGCGGTTAGTAAAATGACTCACCGACATGCCGGCCATCGCCGACTCGCCCAGCCAGGAAAAACCCGCCGAGCCGCCCTGGCTTTCATTGTCGGTATTGGGAATACTGCCTTTGGCGTTGATGATATTGTCCAGACCAAATTGTTCACGAATGGCGTTGGTATCGATCGCCTCGCCGGCAATTTCGGTATCGTTGCGGTTTCGATGAAAACCGCCTACCCGCATCGCGAACATGTCCTTGCCTAAGTCGACTTTAAAGGCTGAATTGGTGGCGTCGGCGTTGGTATCAAACCGGCTTTCTGCAGCGCCGCCGATGCCGTGTTCCGGGACACGCTCGGGAATGCGATTGTCTTTGACGTTGACCATGCCGCCGATGGCATTGCCGCCATAGCGAATGGTATCCGGCCCGCGCATGACGGTAATTTCTTCGGCAAACAAGGGTTCGATGGCGACTGCGTGGTCCGGGCTCAAGGCCGATGCATCATGACTGCCGATGCCGTCCTGCATGATACGCACCCGCGAACCGCTCAAACCGCGTATCACAGGCACGCCAACGCCCGGTCCAAACGAGGCATTGGCTACGCCCATCTGATTTTCCAGGGTTTTACCCAGTGTGTCGGCTTGTTGCAATTTGAGGGCGTCGCCGCTCAGCACACTTTGCTGCGGTGAAGTGTCTTGTCTTACTTGCGTATCAACCACCTCGATGGCATCCAGGGCAGTGACGTCCTCCGTTTGAGCATCGGCAGCCGCCATGGCTTGGCTGCTGACACACACCAGCAGCAGCGTATTGAAAAAGGGTGAATGATTTGTAAACAACGTTGAAATCGGTATTGATCAAAAAAAACCGGGCACTAAGCAGCGCCCGGCCTATGCATTAAGCTGTCAAGCGACTGCGACGCTTTACCAGCGACACCATGCCTATCACAGCAGAGCCAAACATCCAGATGGATGACGGCAGCGGTACAGCGGATACCGCATTGTCGATGGCTAAATCAAAGTCTTCATGATCCATGCCACGATTAAAGAAAATGGAAATAGGCGCCGAGGCTTGAGTCAGAGGCTCCAGCGAATCAGCTGCTGTTTCAAACAGTTGGAAGCTGATCCAGTAAGCACCCAAGGTGCCGCCCAATTGGTTGGCTGCATTGCGCAGTGAAAATTGCAAATGCGAATGCAGCCCACCATTTGGTCCAATCGCATCAATTACCCCAATCGGATTGCTCACACCTGTAGCACTGAATACTGTAGTCTCATCCAAAGCATCAACAATACTCAGCGTTTCATTACCGGGCAGCGCGTTCGACCAGATCGAGCCATTCCAGAACTGCAAAGCACCGAGTGCTTCATAGCGCAGCACGTTACCGAAGCCAAATGGACCCTGTGCAGTATCAACATCAAAGCCTGGATTGCTGGTTCTGAAAGGACCGCCCGCAAAATCTCCAAAATCCGCTTCAAACACGGTGGCATTCAGATAAATCTCAGTACCCACTTTCCAGGGATTGACATCGCCTTCGTGCAAACCCTCTGCATTGGCTGTGACCATCTGACTGACCAGTGCGGCTGCCAAAACCATTTTTAACCCGTTTTTAAACATAATTTACTCCTTAGAAAAACAATAAAACCCAACTTGCAACCAGGAAAAACATCCTTAGTCAAGTACGTTATATTATAACACTCTATTCGGTTCAACTTTTTTCAATCTCAAATCAAATAATGTTTAAACTTATGGATTAAAATCATGCACTGAAAATCTGCGCTCGATTGCTGACGTGTTGAGGGGGTTAAGTCCACTCCGGCCGACCACCACCCAGCAGTGGTTGCAGACAAACCAGGCCTGACGATCACCTGAAAACACGTGCTTTCAATCTTTTCCTAATTCAGCAGGACATTTAGTATGGACACACAGCTAACCATCCAAGCACGACGCTCAGTCAAGCAATTTGATCCCAATTACTCACTGACCGAGCAAGACATTCAGTCACTGATGTCGCTGGCCGCGTTGTCGCCGACTGCTTTCAACATTCAACACTGGCGCTTTGTGCTGGTCCGAGATACCGCATTGCGCCAGCAAATACGCCAAGTCGCCTGGGATCAAGCCCAAGTCACCGATGCGTCTTTATTAATCGTAATATGCGCCGACCTAAAAGCGTGGGAAAAACACCCCGAACGTTATTGGCAAAATGCCCCGCAAGCCGCCAGAGATTTTTTGTTACCGGCCATTCACGATTATTACACCAACAAACCGCAAACCGAACGCGACGAAGCCATGCGCTCCTGCGGCATGGCGGCGCAAACCTTGATGCTGGCTGCCAAAGCCATGGGTTATGATTCCTGCCCAATGGACGGATTTGATTTTGCCGAAGTCGGCAAACTGATTAACCTGCCCGCGGATCATGTCATCAGCCTGTTTGTAGCCATCGGCAAAGCTCTGCAACCCGCCCTGCCGCGTGGTGGACAACTGCCGCTCGCTGAAATCGTGTTTACCGATCGCTTCGCTTAACTTTCAGTGCTTTATACAGAAAATGACTCAATCCCTAAAACTCCACGCTGAACCCATTACCCTGACGCAGTTCATCATTGAGCAGCAGCGCGGTGTGCCGGATGCCTCAGGCAGTTTCACCTTGCTGCTGAACAATATTGTCACCGCCTGCAAACAGATCTCGCACCTGGTCAACCGCGGCGATTTGATTGGTGTACTGGGCAGCGCCGAATCGGAAAACGTACAAGGCGAAGTACAAAAAAAGCTGGACATCATTACCAACGACATCATGATCAAAGCCTTGGAATGGGGTGGACAGCTGGCCGGCATGGCCTCGGAAGAAATCGACGCGCCGATTACAATCGCCAGCCAGTACCCCAAAGGCAAATATCTGGTGCTGTTTGATCCGCTGGATGGTTCGTCCAACATCGACATCAATCTGACCGTCGGCACCATCTTTTCAATATTACGCTGCCAAGAAGGCGCTGAACCAACCACCGAAGACTTTCTGCAGCCCGGTCATCAACAAGTCTGCGCCGGCTTTGTTTTGTACGGCCCATCGACCATGCTGATCTTGACCACCGGCAACGGCGTCAACGGCTTTACCCTGGATCAGGACATCGGCGAGTTTATTCTCACCCACCGCAACATGCGCATTCCGGCAGACACCAGCGAGTTCGCCATCAATATGTCCAACCAGCGATTCTGGGAAGACCCGGTGAAACGCTATGCCGACGAATGCGTAGCCGGCAAAGACGGCCCGCGCGGTAAAAACTTCAATATGCGCTGGATTGCTTCGCTGGTGGCGGATGTCTACCGGATTCTGAATCGCGGCGGGGTATTTTTGTACCCCTGGGATGTCCGCGAACCGGAACGTCCAGGCAGGCTGCGACTGATGTATGAAGCCAATCCTATGGCTTTTATCATCGAACAGGCCGGCGGGCTTTGCAGCACCGGCAAGGAAAGAATGTTGGACATTCAACCCGAGGCCATTCATCAGCGCGTACCACTGGTATTCGGTTCCAAAAACGAAGTCGAACGCATTATTCGCTATTATCAAGAACATACCCAAGCATAACCACGTGAGTCAAAACCCTGTTAGCTGCGAAAACTGCAGCCTCGATAACATCTGCCTGCCACGCGGCTTGTCGCAAAGCGAAATCAGCAACATCAGCAAGGTAGTGAAAGCCCGCAAGACCTTGCAGCGCGGCGATTTTATTTACCGCGAGGGCGACCGTTTCAATGGCATCCTGGCCATCAAATCCGGCAGCGCCAAACTGATCGCCAACGACAACCACGGCAATGAACATATCCTGAATATCTTGCTGCCCGGCGAATTGCTGGGCTTTGATGGCTTATCCAACGAAAAACACGGCTGCGCGGCGGTTGCTTTGGAAACCATGACCTTCTGCATCCTACCGGCAGAGAGCATGAGCCAGCTGTTTCAGAATGTACCCAGCCTGACCCGTGAATTGTTTCGCCATTCCGGCGAAAAAATGCTGGAAGACAAAAACCAGCTGGTGATGAGCAAACGTCCCGCAGAAGAGCGGCTGGCGTATTTTTTGATCAGTTTGTCGGAGCGGCTGAAGCGGCGCGGCTTTTCATCGTCCGAGTTCAAACTGTCCTTGACCCGGCAGGAAATCGGCAACCATTTGGGCTTGGCGTTGGAAACCGTCAGTCGTTTGTTAAAGAAGTTTCAGGATGATGATTTGATTGTGGTGCAAAACAGGTTTATTCAGATCAAAAACCTGGATTTGCTGAAAAACATGCTGCAGCCGGAAGACTGAAAACTTACGATCAGTTTTTGATGCCTATACCTTTATGCAGCAAAAACAAACTGAGTCCGCTCAAAAACAAGATAAAACCCGCAGTCATCTGAAAGGCCAGAGCAATATCCACGTCCGTCACCCCGATCAAACCAAAGCGAAAGGCGTTGATCATATACAGAATCGGATTCCCCTGAGCGATGATTTGCCAAATCGGCGGCAGCATGGCCAGCGAATAAAACACCCCGCCCAGATAACTTAGCGGGGTGAGTACGAAATTGGGGATGATGGAAATATCATCAAAACTGTCGGCAAACACTGCATTGATAAACCCAGCCAAAGCAAACAGGGTTGAAGTTAATATCAATACCGTCAAGGTAATAGGCCAATTAAGTACCGTCACCTGCGTAAACAGCATGGAAATCGCCGCTACCACAGCCCCAACCATCACGCCTCTGGCAATGCCGCCACACACATAACCGCTCAAAATCACCCAGTTCGGCACTGGCGATACCAGCAATTCTTCAATGTGATGCTGAAATTTAGTGGAATAAAATGATGACACCACATTCGAATAAGAATGACTGATCACCGACATTAAAATCACCCCCGGCACGATGTAATCCATGTAACTGACCCCATGCACCGCGCCAATCCGCTCACCGATCAATTTGCCGAAAATCAGGAAATACAGCGCGGTGGTAATCGCCGGTGGCAGCAAAGTCTGTGGCCAGATGCGAGTGAAGCGGCGGATTTCCTTATACAGAATGGTCCGAAAAGCGACAGAATTGTTCATTGCACCAGATCGATAAAAAGTTGTTCCAGACGGTTGGATTTATTTTTCAGACTCATTACGCTAATGCCCAACCGGGATAATTCTTCAAACAGGCGATTCAGGCCCTGGCTTTTGGGCACCGCCACATGCAGCCAGTGCGAATCCACCAGTTCGATGCCAAACCCCTCAATTACCGGTGCTACAGCCAGCGGTTGCGCAATATCCAACACAAAATGATCGATATGTATCCGATTCAATAGACTATTCATGGCGGATTTTTCGATAATCTGACCATCGTTAATAATGGCAATGTTCCGGCACAGACTTTCAGCTTCTTCCAGATAATGAGTAGTCAGTATGATGGTGGTGCCCTGCTGATTCACCTCCTGCATCATTTGCCACATGGAGCGACGAATTTCGATGTCCACCCCGGCAGTAGGTTCGTCCAGAATCAGCAAACGTGGCTGATGCACCATGGCCCGGGCGATCATCAGTCGGCGTTTCATGCCGCCCGACAAACGCCGCGACACGGTATCGCGTTTATCCCATAAATCCATTTGTTTCAGACAATGCTCGGCTTGCGCCATGGCCTGTTTACGCGGGATGCCGTAATAGCCAGCCTGAATCAACACCACATTTTTAACGGTTTCAAATTGATTGAAATTGACTTCCTGCGGCACCAAACCGATGCAGCATTTGGCTTGACCACTGGCTTTGTCCAGATCGTGACCAAAAACAGTCACTGAGCCACTACTTTTAGTCACCAGGGAACTGATGATACCTATTATGGTCGATTTACCGGCCCCGTTGGGACCCAGCAAGGCAAAAAAATCGCCGCTATCCACCTCAAGATCAACACCTTTCAAAGCTTGAAAGCCGTTGTTGTAGGTCTTTTTAAGATTTTGAATGGATAAAGCCTTCATGGGGTGGTTTATAATGCCTTTGACTAAAAACAGGTGCGATATTCGAGGACACCGCCTAAAACGGCGAATTTTAACAGAATTCCCCATGCCGCCTCAGCCTAAACAGGAAGAACACTTTGCCACATGTAATCCCCACCAATGTCGCCGCCGTTGATTTAGGTTCCAACAGCTTTCATATGATCATTTGCAGTTTGCAAGACGGCAAATTACAAACCATCGATCGATTAAAGGAAATGGTGCGTTTGGCGGCTGGGTTGGATGAAAATAAAACCCTGGACCATGCCACCCAGGACAAAGCTCTTGCCTGTCTGGAACGCTTTGGGCAACGCATCAGCAATTTTCCAGCGAACAGTGTGCGTATCGTCGGCACCAACACCTTGCGTCAAGCTCGCAATGCCGATCAATTCATCCACAAAGCCGAACGCGCCCTCGGCCACCCGATTCATATCATCTCAGGTATCGAAGAGGCGAGGCTGATCTATCAAGGCGTTGCACATAGTCTGGCCAGTACCGCCAATAACCGTTTTGTGATGGACATTGGCGGCAGTAGTACTGAATACATCATTGGTCAACACGACACGGCCCATACCAAAGAAAGTTTGAATATGGGTTGCGTGACAGTTAGCCAGAATTTTTTCAAAAATGGTCATATCAGCAAAAAGGCTTTCAAAAAAGCCACCCTGTTTGTTGAACAACAGTTAGAGCCATTTCAGGACACCTTCAACAGCCAGCATTACGACGAAGCGATCGGCGCATCCGGTAGCTTGAAAGCCATCAGCAATGTGTTGCTAACTTCAGGCTTTAGCAGCAACGGCATAACCCTGGCAGGCATGGAACTATTGGTTGCGCATCTACTGACGCTGGATCATGTCGACAAAATTCATTTTCCGGCACTCAGCATAGAACGTCGCCCGGTGTTCATCGG
This sequence comes from Methylomonas sp., assembly GCA_002928965.1. GTDB lineage: Bacteria > Pseudomonadota > Gammaproteobacteria > Methylococcales > Methylomonadaceae > Methylomonas. Next base: position 61,402 of record PERU01000008.1, on the reverse strand, counting down.
TGCAGTGGCGATTGTCTATGCCACTTTCAAAACCCTGAACATTAGGCAAATGACTGTCTCGGATGGAGCCTTACGAGAAGGTTTGGTCCATGACCTGCTGGGGCGCATTTACGATCACGACATCCGCTCGCAAACCAGCCAGACCATCGCTATCCGGTATCACACCGACACACGCCATGCCGAGCAAATCAAGGCAACCATTCGTTACATGGTAGAACAACTGGATGACCAGATTTGTTTCAACGATAACCCTGCCAGCCTGCAATATCTGGAATGGGCGGCTGAACTACATGAAATTGGCTTTGAGATCGCCCATAGCCAATACCACAAGCACAGTGCATATATCATCGAAAATGCCGATTTGGCCGGTTTTTCCAAACAAGACCAAATGATTTTATCCAGTTTGGTGCGAAGCCATCGCAAGAAATTCAGTTTGTCACGTTTTGATGATTTGCCTGCGCCATGGCGGCGGTTTACCCCCATTATGAGTATCGTGTTCAGACTGGCGACAGTTCTGCACCGAAACCGGCATAGTATCCGCCCTGACTTTACAATCAGCATTGAAGGTACCAATATAGCCCTATGCTTTGCAGAACAGTGGTTGGAGCAATCACCACTGACCCAGGCAGACCTCAAGCAAGAAGCCCAATACTTAAAAGAAGCCCGCTTCAATCTGTCTTTTTAACGTATGTTGAGAGCGTTTACCCTGCCAAGACCCATCAAGTATTTTCTCTATACCTGCTTGGTGCTGGGTATGTTGTTCAACGTACTGATGTTATTTGCCATTGACGATACGCCATTATTGAAGATGCATCAGGGTTTGAATCGTGAAGACATTCAACGCGCCAAACAGATTTTATTGACAACACCGGAAGAACGCGAGACCACCAAAACTATCGTTTTAAACCAAAAAGACCTCAATATTGCGGTCAATTATTTGCTGAATCATTTCGTTGAAAACACGGTACAGATTAATTTGAGTCAGGATATGGTTTATTCGCAAATCGCGGTTTTTGTCCCCAAATCGATTTGGGGGCGTTATCTGGATTTCAGTTTCAAACTGATTCAAAAGGAAAAGATCATTAAGATCAAATCGTTGAAAATTGGTGAAATTTCCATCCCTGATCCCGCTGCAAATTATCTCATCGCTATCCTTATGCATTCCACGCCCATGACTAAATACTGGCATTTAGGCGAGACTTATATCAAAGACATAAGCTTCACCTCAGAAGGCATTCAAGTCAGTTATCTGGGCGCGATTGTCGATCAGGCCAAGCATCTGGCGGTTCAAAAACATCGCGAATACCCCAATCTGCACGTCTATCAACAGCAAATCAACGACATTGTCAGCCAGCATGACCCCGCTTGGCGCCTGTCCCTGATGAACTTGTTACAGCCTTTGTTTTTATCCGCTTATCAACGTTCAAATGAAGACACAGCCATTCAGGAAAATCGGGCCGTCATCATTGCCGTGGGCAGTTATATTTTCAAACACGAATTGCGCCGCTATTTGCCGTTGGGTTTGGTGTATAGCAAGGAATATCCGGTATTTGCATACAAGCGCATTGACATTCCTCAACACTTTATCGCCTCGGCGCTGTTTGCTACAGTCGATGCTTCGCTACTCGGTGAACAATTGGGGGTGGATAAGGAATTAGGGGATGCGGAACAAGGCAGTGGTTTTAGTTTTATTGATTTGACCGCTGACCGGGCCGGCACCCGTTTTGGTCAGCTGGCGATTGCCTCGCCTAAACAAGCCCGCCAGCTGCAGCGCACCCTGTCAGAAGCCAAAGATTACACAACCATCATTCCGGACCCACAAGACTTGCCGGAACACATGGATGAACAATCATTCAGATCGCGCTATGGCAGTACCGAGAGCAAGGCTTATCAAGACACTATCAAAGAAATTGACAAACGTATTGACGGCTTGCCTTTATACCAACCTTAAAAAACGCCATGCCATTAGGCAACAATTTGACATTTGATAGTACTGCTACACTTTAGGGAGCTCTCGGTTACCGTTCCTCCAAAGCCTTTCAAAGGACATAATCAGAGCATCCCTTAAACCAGTAACCGCCGACACGATCATTTTAGAGAGGGCAATATGCATTATGGTGCTTTACTAATACTGACTTTTGCATCGCTTAGCGCCCATGCCGAAGTCTTTAAATGCGTCGAAAAATTTGGCAAAACCAGTTACCAAGCCAAGCCATGCAATCAGTCGGCTAAAGAACAACAACTGGAGATTAAATCCGACCCCGAAAAAGAGGCCGCTGCCAAAGCCAAACTGGGCGCCATACAAGACGAATATGACACCCGCAAGACCGAGAAAGAGAAAATCGATAAAGAGCTTGCCGAACAACAGCGTGCCACCGCTGAACTGGAAATTGCCCGCCGAAATGTCATTGCCCAACAAGAACAAGCCGATGCGCAGCGCAGACAGGCAGAGGCACTGGAAAAACAAAATCGTCAGAATAATCGGCCGATTTACGTTTTACCTGGCGCAACCAACCGCCCTGTTCCACTGCCGCAACAGCCTCGTTTGTAATGGTTTAATGATCCCGGACACTTCAAAAGGCAGACTTTATACTGTCAGTAGAGGTGACCATGACAAACGAGAAAACACACAAGCGGCCCAAATACAGTTTGGAATTTAAGCAAGATGCCGCCAAGCTGGTTCTTGAAAAAGGCTACAGCCAGCAACAAGCTGCCGATCATCTAGGTATATCATTAAGTGCCCTGGGACGCTGGGTTCGAGCGGAGAGCAAGCCTTCTACCAATGGCTCGGCGACGAAAAAGCCAAGCTTGAGTCTAGGGGATCACGATGAATTGATTCGCTTGCGCAAGGAAAATGAACAGTTGCGAATGGAGCGCGAGATATTAAAAAAGGCCGCGGTCTTCTTTGCGAAAGAAGCCGAATAAAATACGGGTTTATTCAGGCGCAACAGAAGACATATCCAGTGACCGCGCTTTGTCGAGTGATGCAGGTGAGCACCAGTGCGTATTATGAATGGTTAAAGGCCCCGCAGGGCAGCGACAAAGATCAACTAGATCAAAAAGTTGCCGAAAAAGCCAAGCAGATTTTCGTCGACAATAAGCAGAGCTTTGGTTCGCGTCGTTTAGCGGATCGATTACAAAAGCAAGGCTTTGCCGTTGGCCGCTTTAAAACGAGGCGCATCATGCGAGATTTAAAATTGCAGGTTCGCTATCCCAAGCGATTTAAAATCACGACCGATAGTAACCATAACGAGGCCATTTCGCCCAACCGATTAAATCGGCAATTCCAAGTGGCCAAGCCCAATCAAGTATGGACGACCGATATTACCTACGTGTGGACCCTGCAAGGCTGGCTGTATGTCGCAGTGGTGATCGATCTGTTTTCCCGCCAAGTGGTGGGCTGGGCCATTGACGATCACATGCGCACCTCGCTCTGCGTGCGGGCATTGCAAATGGCCTTCTGGCGCCGTAAACCGCCACCTGGCCTGTTGCATCATTCAGATCGTGGCAGCCAGTATGCAAGTCGGGAATATCGCCAGCATTTAGCGGTGATGAAGATGGAACAGAGTATGAGCCGCAAAGGTAATTGCTGGGACAATTCGCCGACCGAACGATTTTTTCGTAGCTTGAAGCATGAGCAACTCAATTACGAAAAATTCAAAACCCAAGCCGCAGCAAAACTGAGCGTGATCGATTATTTGGCTTTTTACAACGGCCGCCGATCACACTCAACATTGGGTTATCTATCCCCGCTCGAATTCGAACGGGAATTTTATAGAAACGCTGCCTAAATAGATGTCCGGTTTTTGTTGACCATTACAGTTTGAGTGTGACGATTGATTAAAAGACTGGCTTAACAGGGAAGCTTCAGCAGGCTCCCAACCAACTTAGCACGCCAACAATAACCGACCTGCAGCGACAGCTTGTTTGACCTGTGCCGGTGCCGTGCCGCCGATATGATTGCGCGCCGCCACAGAACCTTCCAGTTTCAAAATATCAAACACGTCAGCGCTGATGGTGGACGAAAAGTCTTGCAACTCCGCCAGACTCAGTTCGGATAAATCACGACCGCTTTCCAGCCCCAAGCGCACTGCCAAACCTACCACTTCGTGCGCATCGCGGAAAGCCATGCCTTTTCGTACCAGATAATCCGCCAAGTCGGTCGCCGTGGCAAAGCCGCGTTTGGCCGATTGATACATGTTTTGGCGTTTGGCTTTCACGTGCGGCATCATATCCGCAAAGGCCCGCAGGCAATTGATCAAGGTATCTGCCGTGTCGAACAAAGGCTCTTTGTCTTCCTGATTATCCTTGTTATACGCCAAAGGCTGACTTTTCATCAGCATTAGCAACGACATCAAATGCCCGGTAACGCGACCGGATTTGCCGCGCACCAGCTCAGGTACATCCGGATTTTTCTTTTGGGGCATGATGGATGAACCGGTGCAGAACGCATCGGGAATATCGATAAAATCAAATTGGGCACTGGCCCACAACACCAATTCTTCCGAGAAGCGCGACAAATGCATCATGATCAGACTGCCCGTAGCAGCAAATTCGATGGCAAAATCCCGATCGCTGACCGAATCCAGCGAATTAAAAGACGGTCTTGAGAAACCCAATAGTTCCGCCGTCAAATGCCTGTCTATCGGATAACTGGTACCCGCCAAAGCGGCAGCACCCAATGGCATGATATTGATGCGTTTCAGGCAATCCTGCAGCCGCTCCTGATCACGGCAGAGCATTTCAAACCAGGCCATCAAATGATGACCAAAGGTCACCGGCTGGGCGACTTGTAAATGCGTAAAGCCGGGCATGATGGTTTCGGCTTCCTGTTCAGCTTTATCCAGCAACGCCAGTTGCAAGCGTTTTAGCTGCCCCAAAATCGTGGCAATATCGTCGCGTAGATACAAGCGAATATCCGTGGCTACCTGATCGTTACGTGAGCGGCCGGTGTGGAGTTTTTTACCGGCAATGCCAATCAGATCGGTCAGACGTGCTTCGATGTTCATATGCACATCTTCCTGCTTGATGGACCAGACAAACTCGCCGCGCTCGATTTCGCCGCTGATTTGCGCCAGTCCTCGCTGAATGTCGGCCAGATCCTGCTCAGTCAAAATCCCGATCTTGCAAAGCATGGCGGCGTGCGCCAAAGAACCTTGAATATCCTGTTGCGCCATACGCTGATCAAACCCCACTGACGCGGTAAATTCTTCGACAAAGGCATCGGTAGCTTCAGCAAATCGTGCGCTGGACAATTTTTCGGTATTAACAGTACTCATATCCGGTCAACAGTAAAAATAAACCTGAATTATACCTGTGCAGGCCGGATTTGCGGGCGATATTGCTTGGTTCATTGCCGGACATTCACCGATGGCGACACTCCATTGCCGGCCAAACTGGACTTTCATGGCACTGCTGACTAACATGCTCAGCAACATCTCCCGTTCAAGTACACATTTACATGCAACAAGCCAGCGCTTTCGTCAATTGGTTCAGAAACTCATCGCCTTACATTCACGCGCATCGCAATCGCACCTTTGTGATTTTTTTCAGTGGCGCTGCCGTGACCGAACCGGAGTTTGACAATCTGATACATGATTTTGCCCTGCTGAAAAGCCTGGGGGTCAGACTGGTACTGGTGCATGGCATACGCCCACAAATTGATGAAAGACTGCTGCAGCAAGGCGACACCCCAAAATTTCATCATCATTTACGCATCACCGATACCACCACCTTGCAATACGTGAAACAGGCCGCAGGCCTTGTCCGAGTTGAAATTGAAGCATTGCTGTCGATGGGGGTATCAGGCTCGCCCATGGCCGGCGCTAAAATCAGAGTCGCTTCCGGTAACTTTGTTACTGCAAAACCCTTGGGCGTATTGGATGGCATTGATTATTGCTACACCGGCACAGTGCGTCGTATCGACATTCAAGCCATCCACCAACAATTGGATCAAAACAATGTGGTGCTGATTTCGCCCATCGGCTATTCGCCCAGCGGTGAGGTATTTAATTTATCTGCTGAAGAAGTCGCCACTGAAGTTGCAATTGCCTTGCAAGCGGAGAAACTGATTTTGCTGATGGACCAACCCTGTCTGTCGCCGTCTGATCAACAACCGATTCAGCAACTCACTGCAGAGCAAGCCAGTGAACTGTTAAACAGCAACGCTGAGATGCCCGTTGCGGTAATACTGTCTTTAAACGCCGCCATACAAAGCTGCCAACAAGGCGTCAGACGTGCACATTTGATCAACCGTCACCAGGATGGCGCCTTGTTGCTGGAATTATTTACCCGCGATGGCATAGGCACTTTGATCAGTTCTGCCGAATTCGAATCCATCCGCCCTGCCACGCTGGAGGATATTGGGGGCATCATGGAGTTGATCAAACCACTGGAACAACAAGGCATTCTGGTTAAACGCTCGCGTGAAAAACTGGAAATGGAGATCAATGACTACATAGTCATCGAACGCGATGGCTTGATCATCGGTTGCACTGCTTTTCATGTACTGACCGATAAGCAAAACGCCGAAATAGCCTGTCTGGCTGTTCATGGCGATTATCAAAAAGGCGCTCGTGGCAATCGGCTATTGGACTATTTAACGGATAACGCCAAATCCTGCCGGATTAAAAGACTTTACGTGCGATCCACCCAAACCGTACATTGGTTTATAGAGCGTGGTTTTACACCCTGTAGCATCGAAGATTTACCCGAAGTCATGCAGAATGCCTATAACCATGAGCGTAAATCCAAGGTGTTGTTTAAAGACGTACTTTAAATTATTACAACCCATTATGGACGGGCTTTGATGCTAAACATTTTGCAACTCACCGATCTGCATATCACCCCGCATGCCGGCGATTTAATGCTGGGTCTGGATACCGAAGATTTTTTCCAGCAAACCCTAAGACATGCGCATGACCAGCACGGTCCGTTTGATTTAATCCTGCTGACGGGCGACTTGGCACAGGACCCTTGCGAAGACAGTTATCATCGCATCCAACAGCATTTACATCTCTATGCCGTTCCTTGTCTTTGCCTGCCCGGTAACCATGATGATTTTGATTTGATGCTGCGCAATTTGCAGGTCGGCAAGGTCAGCTGTAATAAGCAACTAATCCTGGATAACTGGCAGCTTGTGTTGTTGAACAGCCAAAAACCACAAAGCCCGGTTGGACAACTGGCAGACAATGAACTGGCGTTTTTGGAACAGGCATTGCAGTCACACCAAGATTTACCCACCTTGGTAGCATTACATCATCCTTGCTTTGCTATTGGTTCAAACTGGCTGGATACCATGCAAATCGAAAACAGCGCGGCGTTTTTATCACTGCTTAACAAATATCCGCAAGTTAAAGCAGTGACATGCGGACATGTGCATCAGGCGTATTTTAGGCAGATTAATCACATCACTTTTTTCGCCACACCAGCCAGTTGCTTTCAGTTTACGCCCAATTCAACTGAATTCAGCATTGCCGAGACGCCGCCTGGCTATCGGGTCTTTTGTCTGCATCAGGATGGCAGTTTTCAGTCAGAAGTATATCGACTGCCGATCACGATGCATGCTTTGGACCGGCAGGCCCACGAATATTAATCGTCCTTGGGTCCACAGAGGTAACCGGCTGGATCAACCTCGACATCGTCAGCGGTTAACAAACAGCCCAACTCATCCATGGCTTTTCGATACACGCGGCGTTTGAAATAGACCACATCCTGCAGCGGATACCAGTATTCGACCCAGCGGAAGTTATCAAACTCCTGCTTTTGGCCGCAATCGAAACGTACCACTGACTCATCGCTGACCAGTCGCAACATAAACCAGATTTGCTTCTGACCAATACACAACGGTAACGAATTCTTACGAATATACCGCTCAGGCAATTTGTAACGCAGCCAGTAGCGGGTGCGCCCCAACATCTGCACGTGCTCCGCACGCAAGCCTGTCTCCTCCCACAATTCACGATACATCGCGGTTTCAGGATCTTCGTTGCAATCGATTCCGCCTTGCGGAAATTGCCACGAATTAGCGCCTTTGCGCTTTGCCCAAAACAGACGACCCTCGTTATTGCAAAGGATAATGCCGACATTAGGCCGGTATCCTTTCGAGTCTATCATGTAAAAACCTGTATTATTTGCCGCCTGCAGTAACGACTGAATGCTAAAATCGTACTCGGGCAGACCATTAATTGAATGGCGCAATTGTTCCACAAATATGCGGCGGAAGCCATAAGCCGCTTTAGTTTTATTTAATCTGACAGGTTTATTGTGAGCTTAGCGATTTTTGATTTGGATAACACACTGATTGCCAATGACAGCGATTTTTTATGGGGCCAATTTTTAGTCGATCACGGCATTGTCGACAAAGATTATTATGAAGCAGCCAACGCCAAGTTTTACGAAGACTACAAACATGGCACGCTGGATATAGTGGCGTTTCTGGATTTCTCCCTAAAACCGCTGGCTATGCACGATGCCGAGCAATTGTATCGCTGGCGCGAACAATTCGTGGAAACCGTAATTAAGCCCATCACACTGCCTGCTGCGCATGCGCAGGTAGAAAAACATCGTGCCGCCGGCGATACCCTGATGGTTATTACCGCCACCAATCGTTTTGTCACCGAACCCATCGTCAAACTTTACGGCATTGGTATTTTGCTGGCCACAACACCGGAAATGGAAGACGATCAATACACAGGTAAATTTATCGGCACGCCCTGCTTCCAGCAAGGCAAAGTCACCTTGCTGGAAGAATGGTTAGCCAGTTCAGGTGAAACCATGGCTGGCAGCTATTTTTACAGTGACTCACACAATGACTTGCCACTGCTTAAACTGGTCGACCATCCTGTCGCCGTCGATCCGGACGATAAATTACGACTGGCCGCCCAGGAATCGGGTTGGCCGATCATAAGTTTCCGAGACTGAATGAAAAACAGATTGTATTGACTGAACAATTAAAAATATAGTATTGAATCGATTCTACTTTTTCTGTATAAAGAAAATCTGTTTGTCGGCTTCCTTGAGAATTTTCAGCGGAATATGTCCCGCTTGATCGATATAGACGCCGAAATCCAGATGCGCGGCTGGATCAGTGGCAATCACTTTTACCACTTTGCCACTGTCAATTTCCATGATGGCTTTTTTGAGTCGCAACAGCGGTAACGGACATTGCAGACCGCTGGCATCAACTTCCAAATCAAATTCGATCATTTTTTTGCTTACTCACCGTTTACGATAGACGCTTTCATCATAACACCAACCCCAGCCTTCGAAAATCAAGCACCGATGGATTACTTCCCGCTTTTTATCAAACTCAAAGATCAACCTTGTCTGGTTGTTGGCGCAGGCGAAATAGCCGCGCGTAAAATTGATTTATTGGGCAGAACTGGCGCCCAAATCAGTGTTGTTGCCGAACATGTCAGTGAACAGGTACAGAATATGCAATCCCGCTTCAACCTGACTATCCGTCAACAGCGATTTACTGAGGATGATGTCATTGGTATGCGCTTGGTGGTTTCAGCCACCAACCAAAGAGCAACCAACGAACTGATTGCTGCAACAGCGGATAAACACAACATTCCCGTCAATGTGGTCGACAACCCGGATCTGTGCAGTTTTATTTTTCCAGCCATCGTCGATCGTTCGCCCTTGATAGCAGCGATTTCATCCGGCGGTGTTTCACCGGTTTTAGCACGGATTTTGCGGTCAAAAATTGAAAGCACCATACCGGCAGCCTATGGCCGACTGGGGCAGTTTGCCGAAGATTTCAGACTGCTGGTCAAGCAAACCATCAAAGAGCCGCCATTACGGCGTATCTTTTGGGAAAACATGCTGCAAGGCCGGGTAGCGGAACTGGTTTTCGCCGGTAAAATCCAGGAAGCAGAATCTGAACTTAAATCCAGTCTGGCGCTGGCTTCAAAAACAGCTAATAAAGGCGAAGTGTACTTAATCGGTGCCGGTCCCGGTGATCCGGATTTGCTGACCTTTCGTGCCTTGCGGCTGATGCAGCAGGCGGATGTGATTGTTTACGATCGTTTGGTATCGGATGGCGTTTTGGAAATGGCCAGACGCGACGCGGAAAAAATCTATGTCGGCAAGCAACGCAGCAATCACAGCCTACCGCAAGAATCGATTAACGAACTGCTGGCAGAATTGGCTTTGTCCGGTAAACGCGTGGCGCGTTTAAAAGGCGGTGATCCGTTTATTTTTGGCCGAGGCGGCGAAGAAATTGAAACCTTGATGCAGCAAGGTATCGATTTTCAAGTCGTACCCGGCATCACTGCAGCTGCTGGTTGCGCCAGCTATGCCGGCATTCCGCTAACCCATCGCGATCATGCCCAGTCCTGTACGTTTGTAACCGGTCATTTGAAGGACGGCAACGTCAATCTAAACTGGAAGCAACTGGCGGTACCCAATCAAACCATCGTCATCTATATGGGGCTGGTAGGCTTGCAGAGCATTTGTCAGGCACTCATCGATAACGGCTGCCCGGCAGATCATCCTATCGCCATCGTGCAACAAGGTACTACCCCACAGCAGCGGGTGCTAACAGGCACACTGTCCGATATGCCCCAACGTGTCGAACATGAACACATCAAACCACCCACTTTAATTATCGTGGGCACGGTGGTGCTGTTACATGAAAAACTGAGTTGGTTTCAATCTTCGCAACACGCTTAATTTTAATGATTGTATCGATTCAGAAAACTTTAAGCTTTATTGGAAACAATGTAGTCGCAAGCCAGTGAAATCGTCCTGTTTTAGTGAAAATCGATTGAATTTTTCTCTAAAATTCCCTATGCTTTCCTGACTTTTTCCATTGGTCTATGAGTTACTACAGTGGTTCATAGTCTTTTTTTAATCACAACGAGAGAACATAATAATGAAAAAATCATTTGGTTTATTGGTAGGCGCAGCTCTGATTGCCATCAGCGGTCAAGTAGCAGCTAACGAAGCAGAAGAAGTAGGCGCGAAAATTTATGAGCGTGCTTTTGGCCGTGGTTGCGGCGCTTGCCATGACATCGCTTCTAACCCACAATTGAAAGAACTGATCAAAGCCGGCAAACTGCCTAAAGATCAATTCGCCAAAGTTTTGAAAGAAGGCAAAAACGGTATGCCTAAAGCAACCGCAGCTATCATGGAAGTTGGTCCTGTGAAAAAAGCTAACATGACCGAAGACCAAGCGATCGACGCAATTTATAGCTACTTGAGCAAATAAAGTCATCCGCTAGAACACAAAAAGCCGCCACACAGATTGTGTGGCGGCTTTTTTATGCACGTCTGAATTTGAAACTGTTATTTTTTCAAGCAGCAGATATTTAATCCAGCCGATTGCGCAAATACAGTGTGTTTTTTCTATGATGGGTCAAGCGATAACGGTGTCGTAGCCACACACCTGCCAAACCGGCAATCATGAGCCCGCAAGATATAAAGGTCATGTAAACCAGATCTTTTAAATCGGTCAGTTCCTTAATCAATTGTTGATTAGCAACCAACCCCTTATTCTCGGCTTGGGGCACATTAGAATATGTGCTTAATACTTTTACGTCACTTTTTAAATCTTGCAGTGTGTTCAAAGAATCTACCACGCTGCCACGTTTGATATTTTCTTCCAGCGAACGTAACTTGCTTTCAATTGAGCCACTCACCAATCCAAATAACTGCCCTTTCAGCACATTAATTTCTGCGGAAATGACTGGATTATGCAGTGCATAGGCAGCCACTTCCGCCTGATTGGACTTCAATTCATTCAAGGATTTTTGTTTGGGCATTATTAAGACACCCATTACAAAAACAGCAATCATCAACATAAATACCAGCGCCAACAAATACCTATTAGCTTTCACCAAGGCATGATGTTTTTGCACAGCCTGTATCAGGGCTAGCGCGCGCGAATCACTGTTGGCATCATCCAGATTAATCTCAGGCATAGTGCTCATTATTGTTGTAGTTTGCTAATCAGGAAGCTATCGATCAAGGCATTGGCATCACTGAAAAAGACAATTTTGCTTTTGCAAAGCCAGCCACGACCATAATAATCCATTATACAAGCTTCACTGAAAATGTCCTGCTTTATGGCAACAAGAAAAACTCAACGGCCTTTTTTAGCCGCAATCCGCATTCTCAAGGCATTTAATTTGATAAAGCCTTCAGCGTCTTTTTGGTTGTAAGCGCCGCCATCTTCTTCAAACGTAGCGATATTTTCATCAAACAAGCTATTATCCGATGAACGCCCAACAACGACCACATTGCCTTTATACAATTTCACCCGCACTTTACCGTTCACATGAACTTGAGAAGCGTCAATCATGGTTTGCAGCATGCTTCGCTCTGGGCTCCACCAATAACCGTTGTAAATCAAGGATGCATAACGCGGCATTAATTCATCTTTCAAATGCGCCACTTCCCGATCCAAAGTCAGTGATTCGATAGCGCGGTGGGCTTTTAACATCACCGTGCCGGCAGGCGTTTCATAGCAACCTCTGGACTTCATGCCCACGTAGCGGTTTTCAACAATATCCAGTCGACCGATGCCGTTGGCACCTGCGACTTTATTCAGCCTATCCATCACCTGATGAGGGGTATGTGGCACGCCATCAATGGCAACGATGTCGCCGTTTTGAAAACTCAGCTCGATATAGGCTGCTTCGTCTGGCGCATTTTCCGGAGAAACTGTCCAGCGCCACATGTCTTCTTCCGGCTCGTTCCACGGATCTTCCAGAACGCGGCCTTCATAGGAAATATGCAGCGAATTGGCGTCCATCGAATAAGGCGAGGCTTTCCCTTTTTTCATTTCGACTGGAATGCCGTGTGTATCCGCGTAATCCAGCAATTTTTGACGAGAAGTCAAATCCCATTCACGCCATGGCGCAATGACTTTAATATCCGGACGCAATGCATAAGCACCCAGTTCAAAACGCACCTGGTCGTTGCCTTTTCCGGTGGCGCCATGCGAAATCGCATCAGCGCCGGTTTCATTGGCAATTTCGATCAGTCGTTTGGCAATCAAAGGCCGGGCAATTGATGTGCCCAACAAGTATTCGCCTTCATAGATGGTGTTGGCGCGAAACATCGGGAAGATAAAATCGCGGGCAAATTCTTCACGCAAATCGTCGATGTAAATTTCCTTGATACCTGCAGCAGTCGCTTTCGAACGTGCAGGCTCCAACTCTTCACCCTGCCCAACGTCCGCCGTAAAGGTCACCACTTCACATTGATAAACATCTTGCAACCACTTGAGAATAACCGAGGTATCCAGACCGCCTGAATAGGCTAATACGACTTTTTTGACTTCCGACATAATGTGCTTCACACCTTTAGACGATTAAAAATTGAGGCGATTATAACGGAATTCATCCCGCGTTTCCGCAATCTGCCAGCAACTTAACCGACCGATTTACAGACGTTGCGACAACATATCGGCTGTTCGCCGCGTAGCACCTTGATTACGCAACACAAACGCTTTTGCCCTAGCTACCAACATATTTTTGTAATTCTGATCTGCGTGAATTTTTGTCACGGCTGCGGCAATTTCATCAACATTCTCACATTGCACCGCCGCCTGTTCAGCCAAAATGCGTTCGGCAATTTCCTTGAAGTTAAACATCTGCGACCCAAACAGAATCGGCGTGCCGATCAAAGCCGGCTCAAGCACATTATGCCCACCCACAGCCACCAAACTACCGCCCACAAACGCCACATCCGCTGAGGCATAGAGCATCTTCAACTCACCCATACTGTCTGCCACATAAATATCGGTAGCTTGCGAAACACCCGCCGCTTCACTACGCATGACCGTATTCAAGCCCTGCTGCTGACATAATTTTTTCACACTTTCAAAACGTTCTGGATGCCGTGGCGCAATAATCACTAACAAATTTGGAATCTGATTTTTTAGTTGTGGGTAAACCGACAACATCTGCGACTCTTCGTCGTGATGAGTACTCGCCCATATCCAAACAAATCGACCGTCAAAGACCTGTTGCTTTAAGGCTTGCCCTGCTTCCAGCACGTTATCCTCAATAGATAGATCAAATTTGATATTGCCCAATACCTTGACGTGCTCAGGCTGTGCACCAATCTCGATTAAGCGTTTGGCATCTGCTTCAGTTTGGGCTGCAATCAACGTCACAGATTGCAGAGCCGGCTTTACCAGATAAGGAATTTTTTTATACGCTTGAGCTGAACGCGCGGATAAGCGGGCACTGATGACAAACAATGGAATATTCTGAACTGCACAGGCTGCAAAAGTATTTGGCCAAATTTCCTTTTCCATGAAAATGGCCATTCTGGGCTGAAAATGCGCAAAAAACCGCTTGAGGATAACGGGCAAGTCATATGGCAGATAAACATGCTCAACTTGATCAGCCAACACCGCCTTGACTCTGGCAGAACCGGTTGGCGTAGTGGTGGTCACTAAAAACCGTTGCGCAGGCTGTTCGGCCTGCATCAAACGGATCAGTGAAAACGCGGCTTCCGCCTCCCCCACCGAAACACAATGAAACCAGATTGAATGCTGTTTGGAAGGCGATTTGTAAATACCCAAACGCTCCTGCCAGCGCAGTTTGTAAGCAGGCGCTTTTAAACCTCGCCAATACAGCCTTAACAAAACAACCGGCAAACCGATATAGAACAACAGGGTATAACACCGACGGGCAACCATCATTGACCTCTCCAAGACAAGCTTGAAAGTATATCAAAGCCTATAGTGATCCGGGTCAGACGAAATCTGCCTGAAAAAACGGGGTGATGAGCTGAATGGATTTACTGCTGTGAGCGGTTTTATAACCGCCTGGAGAAAGGTGCGCCATCCTTGGCAGTCATCCTGACGTATCCTGAAAGCTATGTTCCGAACAACCAAAAGGTGTTCAACAGTTATAAACCTGTTTAAGCTGCGATAGCTGCTTTACGGCGGCGACTGAAACCGACCATACCGGCCATCGCACTACCGAACAGCCAGACTGCACCTGGGACTGGGACTGCCTGAACGGTCAAAGCATAGTCTGAAACATTGGTACTCCAAGTACCGACGCCCGCACCGCCCACATAGATCGAATAGACTTGGCCTGCGACTGCATTGAAGTAAATGCTGTTGACCGTGTCGACTGTTGGATCAAATGTTAAATGAGTCAAACCAGTTGTTCCAAATGGGTTGTCGTGTGTATAGGAAGCTGTGGGTGCTGCACAGGACGGACAGTTCCAAGAGCCATGATGGCTATATGTGCCTGTATTAGTATCCATGCCGGTAAAGACCGTTACACCGAAGTTGTCGTTGGTCAAAGTACCGTTCTGCGGATCGGATACCCGCGCAATGTTGATCTTCAGCGTCATGTCGTTGTCAACCCGAATCAAACCGATATCGGTTTGGTGTCTCCAGCCTTGTATAGTAGTACCGTTATCCTGCCAAGCGCCGGCCCCAGTGTCGACTTCGACGTTTGTGGAATTAGCTGCGCCGTAAGTGCTCACTGCGTTAGCTTTGGACACGGTGGCAGTGTCACCGATATTTTGTAGATTTACCGCCCAGTTCAGATGCGATGAACCTTGATAGCCAAACGGGGTTTGGCCGGCCGCCAAACCGGTAAAGTTTGCCGAACCAACAGTTAGCGGATTACCGTTCACATCAAGTGGGTGTGTACCGGCCCAGTTCGGATTAACGAAGCCGACATTGTTACCGCTTAAAACCCTCCAACCCACGCCACCCCAAACAAAACCGTCAGTGCTTGTTACAGTACTGTATGTGCCAGTAACTCGCGTCTGTGAGCCATTATTGTAATATACGGACGCTGCAGCCGATGCGCTGGACACTGCGCCCAAAGTCAGAGAGCCACCCGCTAGAGTCAAAGTAATTGCACGAGCTAATTTTGTTTTCATCATAAGTTAAATACCTCATTTTTTTATTGATTTGACGCGGCATTACATTGAAAGTTGTGTTGCACGTCGTAATAAGTCCCCAGGAATGGCGGCGCTACAGTCTTGAGGCAAGACCTAACGCTTTCCGACTCCATCTCACGATGGGCGTGGCTTTTTCATTACCTGTTACATTGACACAAAAGTCAACATTAGCTTATTAGCATGAATTGGGCCATTTATTGCCACTAGGTAATCCAGGGCTGACATCAAGAAATATTATTAGACTATGTTAATTAACACACTATTTTTAGAAAATGAGCGTCATTTGCCATCATTACACCCTTTAAAAGAAAATACACTCCAGCACGAAGCCTGAATAACTTCCAACAGATACCCCAGCACTTCACCAAGAAAAAATTCCGTAGAGCACATTAAATGAGTACTACACCCATGATGTTTCTCGTCGCATAGCCTGAAATGACTCTAAAATGCGCCAAACAGTCTGAGATTAAATTTTTCGCCCAACCAATATACCTCTCACCTCAGCTTGTAATGCCTTGTTTAACAAAGTTGAAAATGGGATTTTGATTGGTTTCAACCATAAATCAACGCTTTCGAATTAGCCAAACGTTTACGCTCCAACACTCAATTCCGAATAGCTGAAAACAGTCAACTCTGCACTGGGGAATCTGTCCTCACTGGCGCCTGTAAGGGCTTTACGATTTGCGACGACTGATTGATTTTTATCAATAGCGCCAGCACTGTAATCGCCAGCATGCTTGAAACGACTTTCCAGAACAATAACGGATTGCGTTCCAGCAGTGGCGGGCGGGATTGGTTTATAAATTTTTGGTTGGGCTGGCGCAGGTCGTATAAAAACTCCGCCACATCTTCATAGCGTTTGTGCGGATTGCAATGCACGGCTTTGCGCACGGCATCATCGACCCAGACCGGTATCGCCGGATGATCGTAGTGCATATCGTCATAGCGCAAGCGGTTTTGCTCGGCGAGAGTCTTGCACTGGGCCACTTTGGCACCGTAAGGCAGCCGACCGGTCAGCATCTGATAGGTGATGACCGCCAGTGAAAATAAATCCGAACGCGGCGTACCGGCTCCACCCAAAAAATATTCCGGCGCGGAGTATTGGGCTGTGCCGAGCAGCTGATTTGCTGTACCGACTGGCATCATGTCCATCACTCCCGCTACCCGGGTCGAGCCAAAATCAATGATTTTCACCGTGCCTGTAGGGTCTATCATGATGTTTTCAGGACGTAGATCCTGATGCAACATTTCTAGACGATGAAACGCCCGTAGGCCCTTGCCGATCTGTTCGACGATGCCGCGCACGGTTTCCAATGCCGGTTTGGGATGATCGATCATCCACTGGGTCAGGGTCTGGCCGTCAATAAATTCACTGACCACATACACATAATTGCGTCTGCGGGTGTGTGAACAAGGTTTCAGGACATGAGCGTTGTTGATGCGGCGGGCAATCCAGTCTTCCATCATGAATCGCTCCAGATAGGCCGAGTCGCCGCGCAGATCGATGGAGGGAATTTTAATCACGACCTGCATGTCAGTGTCGTTATCCACTGCCAGATAGAGGTGGCTACGACTGCTGGCATGTAAAGGTCTGATGATGCTGTAACCATCAAATTGCATACGCGCTTCCAATAACGGTGGAAACGGTAGCTCGGTCAAGGTCACCAACAGTTCACTGGCCTGGGCTGTCGGCAGATCGTCGATGCGAATGATTTGTACGCTCAGATTATCATCGCTGCCCTGCCGTAAAGCTTCCACGATAATCTCTCCAGCCGTGGCATCCAAATCTGTGCCGCTTTGACCAATACGATCAATGAAGCAACGCGAGCTGACAAACTCATACACGCCGTCGGTAGCCAACACAAACACATCACCTTTGGCCACGGCCATGCAGCGATAATCCAGTTCCAGATGCGAATCGATGCCCATGGCCCGACTCAGATAGCTTTTCTCGGCGGAAATCCACAGCCGATGATCGTGGGTGAGTTGCTCCAGTTCCTGATCGCGTATGCGATAGATGCGCGTATCGCCGACATGAAACAGATGGGCGGTGGTGGATTTGATCACTAGCGCACTCAGTGTGCAGACATAGCCGCGATCTTTGTCGTAATAATCACGGCCTTGCCGGGCTTGCGCGTACAACCAAGCATTGGTGGCGGTCAGCACTCGCTGCACCGATTTTTTCACCGACCAGGCTTCGGAGGTACAAAAATAATCTTCCAAAAACCCCGTGACCGCCGCCTGGCTGGCGATATGGCTGACATCGCTACTGCTGATGCCATCCGCCATCGCCACCGCAATGCCTTTTGAACTCAACTGTGGTTCATGCGGAATATACACCCCGTGAAAGTCCTGATTGACAGGCTTGCGGCCTTTGTCAGACGCCTGACCGACAGCGACTTGTAAATGCCCGGACATGTGCCGATTTTTTAGGATCAATAACTTTTGTAAGGCAGAAACTTACCGCTCATGACGATTTTGACCCGGTCGCCTTTCGGGTCGGCTTCGCGCTGCAGGTCCATACTGAAGTCGATAGCACTCATGATGCCGTCGCCAAACTCTTCATGAATCAAGGCTTTAAAAGTAGTGCCATAGACGTTCACCAATTCGTAAAAGCGATAAATCAAGGGGTCAGTGGGCACGGCAGACGGCAGCGAGCCTTTGTAAGGCACCACTTGCAATTGCTCAACGGCCTCGGCCGGCAGTTCCAGCAGCACACCAATGGCTGCAGCCTGCTCGGCATTCAAGGTCATCTGCCCCAATAACGCTGCGGTAGTCCATTCTTTGCTCTGGCCAATGGCTTCCGCCAGCTGCGGCCAGCTTAATTGTTTGCGCAGTTTTTGGGTGACGATTAATTCAGTGACTTCGTGACGGGTCATGATTGGCTCCGATAAAGATTAAATTTTTAAAAACCCCGATTTTCAGCCGAGGTCGTAGTATGCATGAATCAATATGAACGTTTAGGCGCGGTTCTGACATGGGTGGAATACAGCGTCAGACCGGTAAACGCCAAGCCGCCGACCAGATTACCCAGTACGGTCGGAATTTCGTTCCAGATGAAATAATCCGCAATCGAGAAATTACCGCCCATGATCAGCCCGGACGGAAACAGAAACATATTCACCACCGAATGCTCGAAGGTCATGCCGAAAAACAGCATGATCGGCATCCACATAGCGATAACCTTGCCGCTGACCGACGTGGAAATCATCGCCCCAACCACGCCGGTGGAGACCATCCAGTTACACAGCATGCCGCGAATAAAAATGGTAAACCAGCCGGCAACACCATATTTGGCATAGCCCAGGGTGCGCGCTTCGCCGATGCCGGCCAGTTTTTTGCCGACGGCGTCGGGTTCTACCGAGAAACCATAGGTGAATACCATCGACATCATTAGCGCCACCGTCAACGCCCCCAGAAAATTACCTAAAAACACCAACCCCCAGTTTCTTAAGATGCCGCTAAAACTGACGCCGGCGCGTTTGTCGATCCAGGCCAACGGGGTCAATACAAACACCCCGGTTAACAAGTCAAAGCCCAACAAATACAGCATACAAAACCCGACCGGAAACAAAATCGCCCCAAATATGGGTGAACCGGTCTGCACCGTAATACTGACGGCAAACACCGCTGCCAGCGCCAGAATTGCACCGGCCATATAGGCTCTGATCAAGGTATCGCGGGTGGACATGAAGATTTTGGATTCACCCGCATCAACCATCTTTGTGACAAATTCTGAAGGAATCAAATAAGACATAACTCACCTTTAAGGGTTGGAAACAACAGGAATGAGAAACACCCCATTCGCTTGATTAAGCTTGTGTACACAAGCTACGGCTTCCCAGAAAACGGGCGTCTTACTCGTAAGGTGTTCAAACAATGATTCAGGCAGGAACAACAGACGAGTAAACGATTGGCTAAGTAATATCAGCCATTTCAACGCCGTTGTTGAAGGAAACAGTAGGTGCGCCATTGCACCGGTAATATCTAAAGCATGGTTTATGCCAGTATGCTTTTTGACTGTCGAAGATCGAGCGTATGGCCTCGAAACATTCGTGTTTGTATATAAGTGTGGTTGTGGCAGGTTTAGCAAATTTTCAGAACTGTGTGAATTTCATGCGGCAGCCAGCCTATGCAGCAAATAGTGATAATTTGGTGCGGCCAACCCAGCCCATGAACCAAAACAGTGCAAATAATCCACTGTTTGGTGAAAACTCTGAAAAAAATCCAGCGCTGTCAGCCTATGCATAGCCAAACGTTTTTCTGATCATAAAACCAACCCGCTAATTCAAAATTCATCATCTCGGCAGGGATGGCCGCGATTTAGAAGCCATGGATGGCTAACGCCGGACACATCTTGGCGGTCGTGATTCCGGCAAAGCCTGCCGGAAAGACGCTGTTGTTGAAGCATCTTTCTAATTAGGATTTTTTTGGCATTTATATTGCTTTACTAAATATCGTTAAGAGTCTCCTGTTGATTTGGCCTGCGTGGGTGTTTGGACAAAGGTGTCCTGATTGAATGATTTTTTCATTTCAATTCAGGGCGCCTTTTTTTTGCCTGAAGAAATGTCCGGGCAGGCAATCAGGCGTCATCAGTTATTACGTGATTGAGGTGAATTATGAACAGCAAGCAAACCCTGGTGGTGATCGGCAACGGTATGGTGGGTCAACAGTTTTTGGCCAGTCTGGTGAACAGCGCGGCCTACCAACACTACCAGATCGTCACCTTCTGCGAGGAACCTAGGCCGGCCTATGACCGGGTGCATTTATCCGAATATTTTGCCGGCAAGACTGCTGAAGACTTATCGCTGGTGCCGGCGGATTTCTTCGCTGAACACGACATCACTCTTCATTTAGGCGATAAAGCTGTTGCCATTGACCGTGAGCGTAAACACGTCACCTCTGCCCAAGGTCATATCATTCAATACCACAAACTGGTGCTGGCGACCGGCTCCTTTCCTTTTGTACCGCCAGTGCCAGGACATGACAGACCGCATTGTCTGGTGTATCGCACCATCGAAGATCTGGATTTGATTCAGGCCGCAGCAGATGTTTCCAAAGTCGGCGTGGTGGTTGGTGGTGGTTTGCTGGGTTTGGAAGCCGCCAAAGCCTTGAAGGATTTGGGTTTACAAACCCATGTGGTCGAATTTGCGCCGCGCTTGATGGCGGTGCAATTGGATGACGGCGGCGGCGCCATGCTGAGGCGCAAGATAGAAGCGTTGGGCGTCAGTGTGCATCTAAACAAAAACACCACGCTGATCGACGACGGCGAGCACTGCCGGCATAAAATGAATTTTGCCGACGGCGAAGCACTGGAGACTGATTTGATTTTATTCTCGGCCGGTATTCGTCCCCGTGATGATATTGCCCGTAGTTGCGGCCTGGATGTCGGTCCACGCGGCGGCATTGTCATCGACAATCAATGCCGTACCTCCGACCCGGATATTTACGCCATCGGCGAATGCGCCTTATGGAACGGGCAGATTTTCGGATTGGTGGCACCCGGTTACACCATGGCTCGCACCGTGGTTGCCGATTTGTCTGCGGAAACCGCAAGCTTTACCGGCGCCGACATGAGCACCAAACTCAAACTGATGGGCGTCGATGTGGCCAGCATCGGCGATGCCCATGCTAAAACGCCGGGCGCTTTGGTCTACACCTATCAGGACGGCCGGGCGGAAATCTACAAACGACTGGTGGTCAGCCCCGATAATAAACAACTGTACGGTGCAGTTTTAGTCGGCGATGCCAACGGCTACAGCACCTTACTGCAATACTGTTTGAACGGTATCGAACTGCCGGAAAATCCCGATTCGTTGATTTTACCGCCGCGCTCCGATCAATCAGTGGGCCTGGGGCCGGATGCCCTCCCCGATTCCGCGCAAATCTGTTCCTGTTATGCCGTCAGCAAAGGCGACATTTGTGCTGCCATCGCCGGCGGTTGCTGCACGGTGCCGGCGTTGAAAGCCGAAACTCAAGCCGCCACCGGTTGCGGCGGCTGCGCGGCCTTATTGAAATCGGTACTGGATTGCGAGTTGAAAAAAGCCGGCGTCGAAGTCAACACCGACATTTGTGAGCACTTTCCACATACCCGCCAAGATTTATACAACCTGATCCGGGTGGGCCAAATCAAAACCTTTGATGAATTGCTGGACAAACACGGCCAAGGGCTGGGCTGCGAAGTCTGCAAGCAGGCTGTGGGTTCGATTTTAGCCTCGCACTGGAACGATTACATCCTGGAAAAACCTCACATCGGTTTACAGGACACCAACGACACCTTCCTGGCCAACATGCAAAAAGACGGCACCTATTCGGTGGTACCGCGCGTCACCGGAGGTGAAATCACCCCGGACGGCCTGATTGTGCTGGGACAGGTGGCGAAAAAATACGGCCTGTACACCAAAATCACCGGCGGTCAGCGGGTGGATTTGTTCGGCGCTCGGGTTGAACAATTGCCGTTGATCTGGAAAGAATTGATCGACGCCGGTTTCGAATCCGGCCACGCTTACGGCAAGTCATTGCGCACCGTCAAATCCTGTGTCGGCAGCAGTTGGTGCCGTTATGGCGTTGACGACAGTGTAGGCTTGGCGATTGAGCTGGAAAATCGTTACAAAGGCCTGCGCGCGCCGCACAAAATCAAATTTGCGGTATCCGGCTGTACTCGCGAGTGCGCCGAAGCGCAAAGCAAGGATATCGGCATCATCGCCACCGAAGGCGGCTGGAATTTGTACGTCTGCGGTAACGGCGGCATGAAACCGCGCCACGCCGATTTATTCGCCACCAATCTGGACAAAGACACGCTGATCAAACTGATCGACCGGGTGTTGTTTTTTTACGTGCGCACCGCCGACCGCATGCAGCGGACTTCGGTGTGGATGGAGAATATGGAAGGCGGTTTGGATTATCTAAAAAGCGTGGTGATCGACGACAAGCTGGGCTTATGCGAAGACCTAGAGCAACAAATGCAACACGTCATTGCAACCTATCAATGCGAATGGAAAACCACCTTGCAGGATGACAGCAAGCTCAAACGCTTCCGCCATTTCATCAACAGCGATCAAGCCGATGACAACATTGTGTTTGTCGAAGAACGCGGCCAAGTGCGCCCGGCCAATGAAAACGAGCGTCGCCACTTTCAATTGCTTGAGGAGGTCGCATGAGCGCCTGGATCGATGTCTGCGCGGTTGAAGACTTACAAGCGGATTCCGGCGTCTGTGCTTTGGTAGCCGGTCAACAAATCGCGCTGTTTTATCTGAGCAAAACCCAACAGATTTTTGCGGTGAGCAATTTTGATCCGATCGGCAAGGCCAATGTGTTGTCTCGGGCCATGATTGGCGATCTGGGCGGCGAACCCATGCTGGCCTCACCGTTGTACAAGCAGCATTACAGTCTGAAAACCGGTGTCTGTTTTGAATATGCCGACATCACATTGCAAACCTATCCGGTGCGCATCGACAATAACCGCGTCGCCATAAAACTGGGTGCGGAGTAATTTATGAAATACAGCTATTACATTGCCGATGTCTTTACCCAGCAGATTTTCAACGGCGCGCAGATTGCTGTGTTTCCGCATGCCGACGGCTTGAATGCCGAGAACATGGCCTTGATTGCCCGCGAATTAAATCTATCTGAAACCGTATTCATTTTTCATCATATCGATGGCGGAAATCGGCGGCGAATGCGGATTTTTTCACCGCTGGCAGAGGAGGACTTTGCCGGTCATCCGCTGATTGCTGCCGGTTATGTACTGGGGCATTGCGGTGATGTGGAATTAACAGCGCCCATTACACCGATTGTTTTCGAGCAAAATGCCGGCGTCATCGAGGCCAATATTACTAGCGAAAACGGTAACCCCAGTTTTGTGCAATTCTCGAGCAAGGTCAAGCCGCTGGTCGACCGCTTTGCACCTACTGATGAAGAACTAGCACAATTTCTGGGCATTGCTCAATCAGAACTGGATCATAAGAAATATTCGCCAAGACTGGTGTCCTGCGGGTTTCCGTATCTGGTGGTGCCGGTGTGGCATTATGAATCGGTCAGAAAGGCCTGTTTTAATTATGCTGCCTGGAGCCAGTCCATCGCCCCGCAAACCGCAGCACAGGAAATTCTGCTGTTCGCGCCCAAATCACCATTCCAGGATGCCGACTTCAATGTCAGGTTGCTTGGTCCGAGAATTGGTTTGCATGACGACCCACCAGTGGGCAGCGCCATGCCGGCCTTTTGCAGTTATTTATGTTCATTCGAACACACCCAAAAAGGCACCCATGTATTCAGCGTCGACCGCGGCGATGAATACAGCCGTCGCAGTGTGATCAGTCTGGAAATGGATAACAAGCGAGAGGAATCGCTGACCATTCGCATCGGTGGTCATGCGGTGCTGGTGGCAGAAGGCACTATGCAAATTGCGATACAGCCATGAAACAGCGACTGGTAGTGATTGGTAACGGCATGGCCGGCATGCGTACCGTGGAAGAATTGCTGTTGTCTGCACCGGACCATTATGAGATTACCGTATTCGGCGCCGAACCCTACGGCAATTACAACCGCATCATGCTGTCGGCGGTGCTGTGCGGCGAAAAGGCCATCGAAGACATTGTCATCAACGACCGGCAATGGTATCAGGATCGCAACATCACTTTACATGCCGGGGCGGATAAAGCCGTGTGTCGAATCGAGCGCGGTTTGCGTAAAGTCATCGCCAAAGACGGCACAGTGGCGGATTATGACCGATTGTTGATTGCCACGGGTTCTCAACCGGTGGTTGCCGATTTGCCGGGTAAGGATTTGGCGGGGGTGATTGGCTTTCGGGATATTATGGATGTCAATACCATGCTGAATTATAGTCACAGCCATCAACATGCCGTAGTATTAGGTGGCGGTTTACTGGGCCTGGAAGCCGCCAATGGCTTGCTGCAACGCGGTATGAATGTCACGGTCATTCACAATAACCCCGTGCTGCTGAACCGACAAATGGATAAACAAGCCGGACAAATGCTGCAGGCCGAACTGGAACGCCGCGGGTTAAAATTCAAAATGGCGGCCCAAACCAAGGCCTTGCTGGGCGATAAAAACGGCCATATTCAGACCGTACGTTTTGAAGACGGCAGCGAATTGGCTTGTGATTTATTGGTGATGGCGATTGGCGTTCGTCCCAATATCACCTTGGCCAAGCAAGCCGGTTTGTATTGCGAACGCGGGATTGTGGTCAACGATACCCTGCAAAGTTACGATCCCTGCGTATATGCGGTCGGTGAATGTATCCAGCATCGCGGCGCCACCTTTGGACTGGTCGCACCGATATTTGAGCAGGCCAAAGTCTGCGCCAACCATTTGAGTGCCCATGGCGTTGCCGAATACGTAACGCTGCCGACGGCCACCAAACTCAAGGTCACCGGCATCCAATTGTTTTCCGTGGGCGATTTTCTCGGCGACACACAAAGCTCAGAGATTCGCTTCATTGATGCAGTACAAGGTGTATATAAAAAACTGGTGATTAAAAACAACACGATTTGCGGTGCGGTACTCTATGGCGATACCGGCGATGGGGTTTGGTATCAGCAACTGATGGAGCAGGCAAAGAACATTGCCGACATCAGAGAGTCGTTGATTTTCGGACAGCAATTCGCTATTACTTCGGCTCAGACTACCTAGGAGCCTGTCCGAGAATGGAGAACCTGCTATGGAAAAGGCCTTTTGGTCAGATTTTCCGCTCATTTTCGTTAAATAGCGCCACTATTCGCCTCAAATGATTAAAAAATCTGACTCAAAATGGCTATCCCTTGCGACGACTCCTATTCTCGGACAGACTCCTAGCGATCAGCCAGGACATCGCCAGTGAATGACAGCATAAAAACTACTTGCCCATACTGCGGCGTTGGCTGCGGCATTGAAGCCACGCCCGACCGGCTACAGCACCATGTGTTGATTCGCGGCGATCAAACGCACCCGGCCAATTTTGGTCGATTATGCTCAAAAGGTTTGGCATTAGGTGAAACCGTCGAGCTAAAAGGTCGCTTATTGCAGCCTAAACTATTCGGCCAGCCAACCAGTTGGACAGACGCGCTGGATACGGTGGCTGACAGGTTTCGCCAAATCATCGACCAGCACGGCCCGGATGCCGTGGCCATTTATGGCTCCGGACAATTGCTGACCGAGGATTATTATGTCGCCAACAAGCTGATGAAAGGCTTTATCGGCAGCGCCAATATCGACACCAACAGTCGCTTGTGCATGTCGTCATCGGTGGCCGGTCACAAACGCGCCTTTGGATCAGATACCGTGCCGGGTTGCTATCAGGATTTGGAAATGGCCGACATGATCGTATTGATCGGCTCCAATGCGGCTTGGTGCCACCCGGTCAGTTTTCAACGTATCCGCGCCGCCAAAATCAGCAATCCAGGATTAAAAATTGTGGTGATCGATCCGCGTAAAACGCCTAGCTGTGACATTGCCGACCTGCATTTGCCGCTGGCCAGTGGCAGCGATGCCTGGCTATTCAACGGCTTGCTGCATTTTTTGCATCAACAGCATTTGCTGGATGATGACTATATTCAAAACCATACCGAAGGCTTTGCCGCGGCCCTTTACAGTGCCGGCAACGCTAACCTGCAAAACGTCGCGCAACACTGTCAATTACAGCCCGCCGATCTGCGGTTGTTTTATGACTGGTTTGGTTCGCACAACAAGGTCATGAGTCTTTACAGCCAAGGCATCAACCAATCCTCCTCGGGCACGGACAAAGTCAACAGCATCATCAATTGTCATCTGGCCACAGGCCGTATTGGCAAACCCGGCATGGGTCCTTTTTCGCTGACCGGCCAACCCAATGCCATGGGTGGCCGTGAAGTGGGCGGACTGGCGCATCAATTGGCGGCGCACATGGATTTTTCCAATCCGGCTGACATCGAGCGCGTCGCACGGTTTTGGAATACATCGAACATTGCCAGCAGATCCGGTCTGCCTGCCGTGGAACTGTTTGATGCCATCGATGCCGGACAGGTCAAAGCCGTGTGGATCATGGGTACCAATCCGGTGGTCAGCCTGCCCAATGCAGACAAAGTCAAACAGGCATTAGGCAAATGCAGCTTTGTGGTGGTCTCCGATTGCATGGAATACACCGACACCACAGCCTTTGCCCATGTCTTGCTACCCGCTCTGGGCTGGAGTGAAAAAGACGGCACGGTAACCAATTCCGAACGCCGCATTTCCAGGCAACGAGCATTGTTCGCGGCATCCGGCGATGCCAAACCGGATTGGTGGATTGTGAGCCAAGTTGCCCAGCGTTTGGGTTTTGCCGAAGCCTTTGCTTACCAAAGCCCGGTGGATATTTTTCGTGAACATGCCGCGCTGTCCGGGTTTGAAAACGACACAGAGCATGGCTTACGTGACTTTGACATTTCTGCTTACCAGAACATCACAGCCAAAGAGTATCAAAACCTGCAACCGACGCAATGGCCAGTGAATACGCAGTACCCACAGGGCAGAATCCGGCTTTTTGAAGACGGCCAATACTTTACCCCGTCCGCTAAAGCGCAACTGATTGCCATCACGCCAAGGCTGCCATTCAATAAGCCGGATGACAATTATCCATTCATCCTGAATACCGGCCGCTTGCGCGATCAATGGCACACCATGACCCGCACCGCGCTGGCCGCCAAACTGAATCAGCACAAACCGGAAGCCTATGTTGACATCCATCCGCAGGATGCCGCACGGTATGGGCTGGCAGCCAAAACGCTGGCATTATTGGAAAGCCGTTGGGGCAAAATGCTGGCACGGGTACAACTAAACGACGAGGTGCAACCGGGTAATCTGTTTGTTCCTATGCACTGGACAGCACAATTCGCCAGTCTTGGGCGAATGGGGGCTTTGGTTAACCCGGTGCTGGATCCGATTTCCAGACAACCCGAAAGCAAACACACCCCGGTCAGCATTAAACCCTATCCAGCAAGCTGGTATGGTTTTGCACTATCACGGCGGGAATTGGCATTCAAAGACCTTGACTACTGGCTAGTCAGCAAAGGTGACCGATATTATCGGTATGAACTTGCCAGCGAAGCGTTACCCGTTAATCTACAAGATTGGCTGCAAGCCAAACTGGCTGACCAGGAACAGCCAGCCGATTGGCTGGAATATCAGGATACAGCAGTTGGCAGTTATCGCGCGGCCTGTATCGTCGATAGCTGTCTGGACAGCGTGATCTTTATCGCCAATTCCCCTACCCTGCCTGACCGTCACTGGCTAGCCAGTCTGTTTGACAAAGGCGAATTAGATACCCAAACCCGCAAAGCGTTGCTGACCGGTAGGGCACCGCAGGGTAAAGCAGACGTCGGCAACATCGTCTGCGCCTGTTTTAATGTCGGCGAAAAAACCATACGCGCGGAAATCCTCAAACAAAACCTGAAAACGGTCAAAGAAGTAGGCGACTGTTTAAAAGCCGGCACCAACTGCGGCTCTTGTTTGGCGGAGATTAAAGGGTTTTTTAGCTAGGTCGCTGCTAGAAATATTAAGACTATAAAAATCAAGCCAGAAATATTAACTCAATCCTTAAATACCATCGCTCCCGTGCAAACAGGAGCTCATTTTTGATGCTGGATTCCGGCTTTTGCGGGAATGACTTAGACAAAACCGGGTTAATAGTTAGCGAACAAAGTTACGCCGCTTAAAACCCATCAATCCCAATACACCACTACCAAAAAGCCAAATCGCACTAGGCACAGGTACAACAGCAGCCTGTTGATAAACGGTACCGGATGCTCCTGCCACAGCTAAACCGTCTGGTGTAGTTGCACCGAAATGTGAAGAATTAAAGAAATCGGCAGCACCGTCACCCATCACTTCTGCATTCAATTTACTGGCGATGTAAAACGTAACACCATAGGTAAATGGAATCTCGGCAGTAAAAAGATTCGAGCCTGAATGGATGATTGGCGATTGATTCAGAATTTCCAGTTCTTCCTGACTTAAATGCGCCAAAATATCAGGACTCACGCCATAAGCCTGAATGACAATATCACTGTCATCCGGTCCCCGATTAGTCAAATGGTTGTCATTGTCGTCATAACCCAAGATTCCACCAAGCCCCTCCGCTCCAAGTGTGATAGGCGTATCACTGACAAATAACCGGTAGCTCGACACAGAGCCGCCGCCAGTTAATACCCCGTCAACTCGGACACTCACAGACAATATGCCGTTCCCGGTTCCACCCAAAATGGTAAAGGCATCGCTCCAGCTAGTTTCAGCAAAGGCGCCGACGTTAGAGGGTTGCCCTGTAGCGATAGCATAAGAACCGGTTTCTCCGAATAGGGCGCGGCCCTTGGCAAATAAGCCAGGATTGGAACCCACTTGCGCGAATTGAGAATCAACTTGGCGCTCATAAGGCAGAATTACGATGCTAGGATCAAACGGTGAAAGGGATTCATCAGTCGTGACCTCTACAACTGTAAAGGGAGTCCAAACGTCTGCTTGTGCAATGGCTAAGTTAAAATTGAGCAGTAAACTAACAGCTATTAAAGATTTTGTGTGTTTCATAGAAATCATCTCCTAGTTTGTCACTGTTGATAGCAAAGCAAAAAATCAATCTAAAGCCATCTTAGCCATCAAGAGATGGATAGATGACGGTAATTCAGCTTACAGCGATTTGTTGTTCAAAATATCTACAATCGAAATCTGCGAGATCCTCGCCCCAGAAGACCAATAAAGGCCAAAGCAGTTGACATCAACCAAAGTGTCGCGGGTATTGGCACAGTGGTAACTGACACATCAAATGTCAGTTCGAGGGCACCGTAACTCGATCCATAGTGAACGCCATCCTTAAGATCAATGCTGATTTTGTTGCCAGCAACCGAAATACGATTATCTGGTAGCCAACTGGAATGATTTATTACGTTAGTAAATAGATAGTTTTGAAAAGTATCGGGTGGTGTAAAGGTAAATTCATAGCCCTCAAAAATCATTACAAATTGAGCGGCTTGTCCACGCCCAAAATAGTTGGCATCTGTTGTAATTCCATTGCCGGTATAGCAACAGTCTTTCCAGTTAATAAACAAGGCGTTGCCATTCAATAGAATGCTCTGCGAGCCGTTTAATATATCCAAATCCGTTGCCCCAGGGTCAGACACAAAATCGACGGTCCAGCCTAGATACTCATCAAAACGAGGTATTTCAACGACGGGATCGGATTCAACGAAACTATAACTGTGCTGATTGACTACATCGCCTTGATAAACACTATCTCTAAACACTTGATAATGTTGGATTCGATCTAACTGCACCGTTGCGCCGGTAAGTATGCTGTTAGCTTGGGTTGCCGTAGCAAATAATGTGGTGATCAGCATAAAGCTGGTTGCAATATGATTTTTTGTAAGCATTTATTATCCCCGGTAATTATTACGGCGTTTAAAGCCGAAAAGACCTATCACGCTACTAGCAAACAGCCAAGCTGTACCGGGTAATGGAACAGGAGCCGTTGACGGTGTCATCCTGAAGGCGCTACCGTTACCGGTAAACGTCAAACCTGTGACAAAGCCCTGTGGATCGCTGGGATCAATCATCGCTGAGGTTTCGATGCCGGCAATCCGGAATTTACCGATGCCGTTTTGAAAGCCCAGATCGACGAAGTTAAACCAAACGCCAGCCAGCAATTGAATGCCGCTATCGATGTATTCCCCACTGGCTTCATCCCAAATCAGTAAAGCGAATTTGCCATCACCATATTGGTTGGGAATCATCACATTGCCAAACCGTGTTTCCAGATTCGCAGCTTCATAGGTATAAGCCACCGCCACATCTGGGTCGTAAAAGTTACCAGGCATTGGGTTGCCGTTATTATCAAATACCGTTGCAGGCGGTGATGCGAAATCGAAGCCGCCACTACCACCGCCATTGTCAGGTGTTGGCAACACTGGCGCTGAAGGCAGCGCCACCGAAGTCGAAGAATTACTGATATTAAAGCTATCGATCAAGCCGGTGATGTGAAAATCCAATAAACCGTTGGTGACTTTATTGATCTCGTAACCAAATTTAACGGGTTGAGTCTGAAATACGCTTTGCAGATCATCGTATTGAAATGAAGCAAGACTAAACTGCGACGGATCGAATAAAGCGGTAATCGAAAACTCGGTGCCGGTGATTGTTTGTTCGTTATTGCCAAGATTAATGGCTTCAAACGAAACGACATCATAATTGCCCTGATTGACATGGCCGTTAAATCCGTTCAAATCAATTTCGGCCTGAGTGATGTTCCGGTTATCTTGAAAAACAAACGAAATTCCCTTATCGCTGACAAACGAAAACTTGTTTTGAATGGCCGTGGATAGATAGGTACTGTTCCAATAACCGCCTTCCCATTCGGTATAAGGCGGATTAACCGGGGCAAATTGGCTGCCATCTGGTTGGTCGGGATTGAACGTGAATTGCCCAGAGAATAAATCGCCGGCACTGGCTACGCTACCTTGGCTAAAAATTAGCTGACCGCTGTAGGAAATCTGCTGGGTGGCATGGGCGTTAATTGACGCAAGAATTAACGGCAGTAACACGATGTTTTTTATATTCATACCTACTCCTTTGACGTAACTTTGAATTTTGAAATTAACTGCTTAGCGCAACTTCCGCTTTAAGCTCGCTCCCATAAAACCGATTAAACCACTACCAAATAGCCAAGCAGCACTTGGTAATGGCACAGCAGCCACTCGTCCGGGGCTAACTGCCCATGCAAAAAACTGGGTGACCTTACTGACGTCGTTCTGGTTGCCATTGTAGGTATCGAAGTTCCACGCGTGGAAAGGATTGGGCGTGTACTCCGTAGCCAACCAGTACGCATAGACTCGCTCGTTGCTAAAGGTCGTGGTGTTGGGAATGTTGCCGCTCGTTGTGCCGCCTAATTCGTAGTAATACAACTCGCCGAATTGACCGCCGTAATAATACAATTGACCGTAGTTGTTGTAATCATCTAGCAGGTTGGCACCGGCGCTAGGCAAAACCCATAAGCTAGAACCGCCGTAGTGGATGCTGTTGAGGTAGCCGACGAAGCCTTGGGCACCAAACCAGTTAGTCTGGCCGATGCTATTAAAGTCATTTACGGACAAGCTGTATTGGCCGGAATAACTGGCGTAGTTGTTATATGAGCCATCGTAAAAATTCGGCGTGTCGTAAATCACCGGACTGGCGGCGATGATGGCATTGACCACGCTGTTAAAGCCTTGATTGCTGATCATGGTGCCCAGCAGGTTGGCATCGGCGGTCCATGTGATGTTGCTGACGCTGCTGTACACCACCGCTTTACCGTCTGACGTGTAAGGGGTTAAAGACGCCTCGGCATTGAGGGTGGTTAAACTCAGTAGCAGGCTCGCGACCAATAGCACATTTTTATCTTCAAATTGCATAAAAACTCCTTTTTAAAAAAACTTAACTTCGAAATACCAAATGAAAACAACAACTAAGACAACCATCGTTGGTGAACACAATCCGCCAATCGCCACTCATCTAAAACTGCAGACATACCCGCTTTATTCGGAAAATACTGAGTCATTCAGCGTTCACTTATCTGCTGTGGTTCGTTTTAACTTGTGAGATAACTCACGTTTTCGGACTTTACCTCAGGTGAGTTAGCGCTGTAATCACCCATATGGGTGATTACACAATAACGTTTAGTGACAGTTTGTTGGGCGATATTGACTTACCCCACTCCCGCTTATAAAGTTGCTCTAACATCAATAATCTGGGAGCAGTAACATTATGGATGATGAACAGCTGGATTATTTAATCGGGATACTTTACGAGACAGCATTAGATCAAAGTCTCTGGAGTGAGGCTATGGAGCTTTGTGCTCGGTTTACCGGCGGTATTCTTGGTCACATGTTGACCTTCGATAAACGCCTGAATCAGCCGATTTTTTCTGCAGCAGGCGGCGACTTTGCTACCTTGGAAAACGAAAGTGGCTATGTCGATTACTACATGTCGATCGACCCGCGCATGACCTCAAACATGATGGACGGTGCGGCCGTTCATGAATATCGATTTTGTCATGTCTATTTGAATAAAAAATTTGTCAACACCAACGAGTTTTATCAGGATTTTTTGATCCCCGCAGGCGGACGCTATTCAATGGGTGCATGGGTTGATGATAGTGACACTCATCATACGTTAATTGGTTTGCACCGAAGAGTAGATCAGCCTCTATTTGGTGATACGGAACGTATGGCTGCCCAACGCTTCAGTGGACATATTCAACGAGCCTTACGACTGCAAACACACACCCGCAGTTTACAATCGAAAGCCGAATTAGGTGCCAGGGCCATTGAAGCCATGTCTTTGGCGATGCTGATTGTCGATGCTACTGGCACGATCCAGCATTTGAACACCGCCGCTGAACAATTGCTAAGAAGCCCGACTTGCGAACTAAATTACAAGTCTGGGCGTTTATCTGCCACGCATCCAGCCAACAAAAACAGACTTTCAGCTTTGATTTGCGATGCTACGCATTCTCCTGCCATCGGTGGAGGGATGTTTCTGAGCGGCGCAAAGCCTCGACAATTGTTTGTGACACCATTACCGGCTGCGTCGCCGTTTAATCAAGATTGGCAAATACCTCTGGCCTTAGTTTTGGTTATCGAAGCTGGCAAAGTTGTGTCACCACTGCAAATATTGGGCAAGCTATATGACTTATCCCCTGCTGAGCTGCGGATAGCATCGGCATTATTGGCAGGAAAGTCACCGGAAGAATATGCCCAGGAAGCGAATGTGACACTGAATACTGTTCGTAGTCAGTTGAAAAATCTGTTCAGAAAAACCGACACCTGCAGACAAGCCGAACTGGTGGCTGTTTTGAGCAGGGTACCACCTTTACTAGACTGATCAGCTAATAGCAAACACCACTTTTATTTAGAAAATAGACTACGAACCTTTCAGATTAACTTTAAAAATCGCCATCCATGGCAATGTCTTCACTGGGTAATATCTAACGGCGTACCTTCCGTTCCGCCGCTGGCAGTATCAGCCGTAACTGATGACGTATCGGCACTCTCAGATTCCTTGCATTTCCCCTCAAGCAGATCGGTAGCACCCTCCCAGCAAGCGGCTTTGACAAAGTCTTTTGCGTAATCATAAAACGCCTTACCGGAACAAGTCTCATAAGTCACGACAGGCGGAACAATCTTGATACTGTTGTCATAGGTTTTTTTAACTTTGCAAAAGTCGACATTTGCGGACCAAGCTGGTGTTGTTATCAGAGAAAACAACGCTAAAACAGAAAAACGCTTTAAATAAGTCATAGTAATTGTCCAAAATTTTAAAGTTGTAAACAAATAGTCGGGTTTTCGATTTGGTTGTCAAATTTTGCTGGGTCTATCTGCCGAGGAGAGAGTAGCAGGTTCTCTATTCTCGGACAGGCTCCTAGGAACCCTGTTATGCCAACCCTTTAATAGACTAAGGATTTCGCTACAAATAACTTCCCCCTTTGAAAAAGGGGGATCAAGGGGGATTTATTAAAAAATCTCCCCCCAACCCCTCTTTATCAAAGAGGGGAGCAAGAATCGTGTGATTCGGAATAAGCAGAATTCCGGGAAGTTATTTATGACCATATCCTAAGAGCGAAAACAGTATTTAACGATCACTGTATTTCGTGGTACAGACATGGTTGGCATCGCAGGATACCGTTCTTTTTATAGTCGTTGGTTGCTTGATTGGTGGTGTTGAAATCGGTTGATCAGTAGTCAGGGTGTTTGGCTGCATGGGCGTCGGCGAAATAACCGTGGCTCTGACAATGTGTTCAGGTAAGGAGCCATTGGCCACCAGTGTCATGGTATTGCTGTTTTGGGTAGTGGTGAAGTATTTCAAGGTGTTCATGCCAATCAGCACTTCTTCCAGATGCTGGTTGATGGTGGCATCGAGGTTTTTGATTTCTGCATTACCTATTTTCAGGCTGGTTATTCGGGTAAGCCGATCGATGACTTTCCCGCCTGCGGTTTTTGAATTGACTGGAATACCCACAGGCAGCTTGGCTGCTTGGGCTAATTTGGCGGGAATGGAGGTTACGGTCGCACCCGTATCAATCAAAAAAGGCATGGGTACATTATTGATCAAGACAGTACCTCGGAAATGTCCTTGCCGGTCTGCCGTTAGTTCAAGACCGCCTGAAATAGGCGTAGAAACAGATTTGGATGCTCCGGGAACCGACAAGGCCAGTGATGATTGGTGTGTAGTTCGTTGTTTCAGCAATCTATCGGCGCCCAGCCAGAGACCGAACAGCATCAGCGCCGGTGCCAAAAGGTATTTTAGGCTTCCGGCGTTGCGATGGGTGGGTTTGTGACGATACGTATCGTAGTTGAAGCCATTGTTGGAAGAGTTGCGCGCTTGCTGATGCTTTTTCCAGTAATAGTCTCGCTCTTGTATGCCCATTTGTTAACCTCACTGTTGTAACGCCTCCCATAAGTGCCAATTAACCTATGAGAGGCTTGTCAGTTTCGAATCCAATCATTGACCGGATTAAGCCCGTTTCAGTCTGTAGTCTGGAAATACCATGGATTTCGCCAAAAATATAGTCATCGCTCTTCAAATTTCCTGATTATAAAGATCCTTCAGCCAAGTCAGAAATCGTCATCTCGGCAGGGATGGCACACAGGTAAAACATCCATATGGACTGGATTCCGGCAATCCACTTGTTCCCCAGAGGGTATGCCGGAATGAGTGCAGCTGAAGCATCTTTATAATCAGGTCAAATTTTGGATTTTTGATTCCCTCTCCCGGAGCCGGAGGGCTAGGAGCCTGTCCGCGAATAGAGAACCTGCTACGGAAAAACCCTGTTGGCCAGATTTCCCGCTCATTTTCGTTAAATAGCACCACTATTCGCCTCAAATGATCAACAAATCTGACTCAAAATGGCTTTCCTTCACGACAATGCCTAGTCTCGGACAGGCTCCTAGAGAGATTTGTTTTTAGAATCTCCAGCCCCTCTTTGTCAAACAGGCACGAGTAAACCGTGGGTTGCTAAGATCAGACTGTCTGGACGGTATTTTCAACTAAGGATATGGTCATAAATAACTTCCCGGAATGCTGCTTATTCCGAATCACACGATTCTTGCTCCCCTCTTTGATAAAGAGGTGTGGGGGGGAGATTTTTTAATAAATCCCCCTCGATCCCCCTTTTTCAAAGGGGGAAGTTATTTGTAGCGAAATCCTAAGTCCTATATAACGTGACTGCCTGCATCGATCAATTATATTTTATCGGCGAATTTTTCAAGCAGTTCGTCGGCTGAAAGCGGTTTGGAAATTAAATAGCCTTGCACGATATCGCAATTTAATTCCCGCAAAATATCCAGTTGTTCTTCAGTTTCCACGCCTTCCGCAACCACTGAAAAGCCGAGGGTTCTGCTCATGGCAATGATGGTTTGGGCGATTACCCGATCCTGGCCTTGTTCGGTTATATCATCGACGAAGCTGCGGTCGATTTTAACTTCGTCAATCGGATAACTTTTCAGGCGCGCCAGTGAGGAATAGCCGGTGCCGAAATCATCGATTGATATTTTCAACCCCATGTCCTTCAAGCTCAAAAAGCTCTCCTTCAGCAGTTGATTATCATCGGCCAAGGTACTTTCGGTAATTTCCAGGATAATTTTTCCCGGCGGCAATTGGTAAAGCTCAACCAGCCGCTGCATCATACTCAACACGTTGCCGCGCCTGAATTGTTCGATGGAGACGTTTATGGATACATGGGACAGGAAAAAACCGTTATCCAGCCAGCGTTTCATTTGCAGGCAGGCGCAGTTAGCCACCCATTCGCCCAGTTTCTCGATCAAGCCGCATTTTTCCGCCAGCGGAATAAACAGTGCCGGTGCAATGTCGCCCAATTCAGGATCCGACCAGCGGCATAAGGCTTCGACCCCGATTAAACGTCCAGTCGATAAATCGATTTGCGGTTGAAATACCAAAGCCAGCTCGTTTTTATCCAGGGCCAGCCGCAAACCGTTTTCCATACGCAGACGCTGATCGGCCTGTTCCATCATGCGCTTGGTAAAAAATTGATAGGCGCTTTTTCCTTTGGCTTTGGCTTCATACATGGCGGTATCGGCATGTTTCAGCAAGATTTCCGCATCTTTGCTGTCTTCCGGAAACACAGCAATGCCGACACTGGCACCGACATGAGCCATTTGATCACCCAGATAAATCGAACGACTGATGGCGGCACACAAGCGCCGGGCGGTACTTTCCACTTCGGTGATGCTGGTATTCTCGATCAATAGCGCAAACTCGTCACCGCCAAAACGGGCGACGGTATCGACCGCTCTAACTAGGCTACGCAGTAGTTTAGCCACTTCTTTCAGCAGCGCATCGCCGGCTGCGTGACCTAAGGAATCGTTGACAACTTTAAAGTCATCCAAATCGATGAATACCACAGCGAACAAATAGTTGCCGCGCTCGCCGCGCGCGATGGCCTGACGTACCCGATCCAAAAACAGCAAGCGATTGGGCAATTCGGTCAAGGGATCGTGAGTGGCTAAAAATTCGATGCGTCGCTGCGATTCTTTGACAATGGTAATGTCGCTAAAAATGGCCACGTAATTCGCGGTTTTGCCGTTATGATCCAAAATGGCATTGATGGTCAGCCATTCGGGATAAATGTCACCGCTTTTTCGACGATTCAGAATTTCGCCCTGCCACCAGCCCTGGCTGTGAATACTGCTCCACATCACGTCATAGAACGCATTATCTTGTAAACCTGACGATAAAAACGTCGGCACTTTGCCAATGACTTCTTCAGCGTTGTATCCGGTGATATTGCTGAAGGCTTCGTTGACGGTGAGGATCTGCTTTTTCGGGTCGGTGACCACAATGCCTTCTGATGAACGATCGAACACCCTGGCCGCCAGCCGCAATTGGCTTTCCGCTTGCACTCTGGCGGTGATATCCGAGGATTGGGTGCAAACACCATAAGGCAAATTATCCGAGCCGATCAGCGGAAAACGGATCGACAACATGTGCAAATCAAAATCGCTATGCTTTAAGTGGTCTTCGCTTTCGATGGTTTGCAATTTGCGAATGACTTCCAATTCCTTGGTACGGAAATCGTCGGCAATCGCTTCCGGTAGGAATTGGCTATCGGTTTTACCCAGGATGTCCTCGGCTTTGATGGCAAAGATTTTTTCAAATTGCCGGTTAACAAATTCATAGCGACCGGCAATGTCTTTCAGCGTAATGATGGCCGTTGAATTATTCATGATCGCCAATAACTTTTCCCGATTGCTTTTGACGGCTTCCTCGCTGGCTCGGCGCTCAGTATCGTCAACCAAGGTAACGATGGCTCCACGAGCATTAGCATGAGAGGACTTGTAGGGGGAAACATGCAGCAGATAGTGGCGTTCTACCGAAGGAATCGCGTCCTCAACGACTTCCCCGTTACGCATGGCAGTTTCAATATGATGCGTAAAGCCTTTCATGCCGACCGGCAGCCGCAAATTGGCAAAATGTTGACCCAGTGACGACTGATTTAACAAGAACAAGGTGGCGGCAGGCGCATTAAAGCGCAGTATTTTCAGCTGTTCGTTAACGGCAAGAATCGGGTAGCCGACGCTGTTTTGGATGCTTTCCAGTTCGTTAAGCGCTTCAGCGAGCTCATTGGTCCTGATCTGTAGCTCTTCATTGACGGTCGTCAGTTCCTCGTTGGTTGATTGCAACTCTTCGTTGGTAGCTTCCAGTTCCTCGTTGGCGGATTGCAATTCTTCATTCGCTGATTGCACTTCCTCATTCAAGGCTTGCAGTTCTTCGTTGGAGGTTTCCAACTCTTCAATGACTGTTTGCAAACGCTCCCGCGTCATGATCAGTTCATCTTCCAGTTCACGGAAATTTAATTGGGTATCCGCATCCAATTCCAGCAAATTTTCCCGGCTTTGATTGGGTTGCAAACTTTTCTCGGTTGAGGTTTCAAAACTGACCAGAAAAAATGCACCGGCAATATTTTTCTCGGTGGGATGAATGGCAAGCCGAATATTTCTGAAGCTGCCGCCTAGGCGGAGTTTGCGGGTTCTGCCGATGACAGAGTCCAATTGCCGCTCGACCTGATGTTGCAGCAGTTGCAGGTCCGGACGCAGTTCGCGCTTAATCAGATGCATCAAATTCATGCTCGGCTTACCGGCAGAAATCGATAGAAAATTACTGACATCCCCGAACATATGCTGAATGTCCAAACTGTGGTTTACCAGAACGGTGGGCGGCACATACACCCGCACCGCAGTTTCCATCAGTTTTTGTTCTGCATTGTTTTTTTTCGGCGGATATTTGGTAACGTCCGTGTTGACGTAGGGCAATTGATAAACTGCCAATGGAATCAGGCTGTCTTTGGTGTGGCGCCGATAAATTCGATGGGTTTTGTCAATGTCATCGAAAAGGCTGTCCTGCTGAAAAACGCTCTCGGATTTACCCAGGAAAAGATAGCCACCCTCGGCCAAACCATAGTGAAAAGTGGCCAGAATTTTAGATTGGATATCGGTATGGAAATAAATCAGTACATTGCGGCAACTGACCAGATCCAGCCTTAAAAAAGGCGGATCCAGGATTAAATCCTGACGCGCAAACACCACCATATCCCGGATGGTACGGTTGATTTCGTATTGACCATGCATATTGATGAAAAAGCGGGCCAGCATTTCCGGCTCTTGTTCCGCCAAGGCGGCTTCCAGATAAATGCCTTTGCGAGCAATCGCCATGGCGTCCTGATCGATGTCGGTGGCAAAAATTTGTACTTTAAAGTGGGATAATTCACTGCCAATGGTTTCGGCCAACAAAATGGCGATGCTATAGGCTTCTTCACCGGTCGCACAGGCAGGCACCCAAATTCGAATTTCATCGCCCGGTTGCTTGCTGCTGACGATGGTTTCAAGAGTTTTTCTTAATTTTTCAAACGCTTCCTTGTCGCGAAAAAAAGCCGTCACCGAAATCAGAATGTCTTTGCTCAGACGATCCAGTTCCTCCGGATGGTCATCGGTAAATTGCAAATAATCTTCAAAGTTGATCAAATGGTTGGCAGCCATTCTGCGTTCGATTCGCCGCCATAAAGTGCCTTCTTTGTAACCGCCGAAATCGATACGGGTTTTATGCTTGACATTGATCAGCAGCTTTTTTAACTGGGTAGCAACCGACTGTGGTTGGACAGCTTCCAAATGACCGGGAAAAGTTGGCCGGTTTCGGACAATGCTGGTAATCTCGACGGCGATGTTTTCCGGCGTCAAAATCCAGTCCACGCAGCCTGAATCGATGGCCGACTGCGGCATACCGGTGTATTTTGCGCTATTGGGTTCTTGAGCAAAGGTGAAGCCACCGTTCAATTTGACTTCCCGAAGGCCTGCGGTGCCGTCGCTGCCTGTACCGGACAATATGACGCCAATGGCGTCTTCGGTTTTTTCAGCCGCCATGGACGACAAGAACACATTGACCGACGGTTTGGGCAATGCTTCCCGCTTGGTTTCCAACAGTTTAAAACAACCGTCCTGAACTATGGTATTGCGGCTTGCCGGTGCCACATAAATCACATCGGGCTCCGGTAGCATGTTGTCTTGAATTTCGACCACGGCCATCGGGGTTTCCCGACCTAATAACTGCACCAACATGCTTTTATGGGTAGGCGACAAATGCTGAATAATCACATAAGAAATACCTAAATTACTGGGCAAGGCAGCAATTAAAGCCGACAAGGCTTCCAGGCCTCCGGCTGATGAGCCAATTCCCACTATATAGGGTCTTGGGGAATTAACCTGCGGTACTTCTGCTCCATCAGCGGCTGCTTGAATGATGTTCATAGTGGGCACTAGTTAAAATATTGATATGGAATCGCAAAACGCTGGCGACAAGTAGCAATAGGTATTCTCTTGTCCAACTCAAACGAGTCAACCAAGTCCATCCATACCCTCAAAACGAGCAACTCAAACAATCGGGGCAGAGGCCGTAAACGACTCGAATTGCCTCATTGGTAACAGCCAATGCGTCTGCTTCCAGCCAATCATTATGGCCTACTTGGCAAATCCGATTGCAAAGACTGCAACGAATGAAGCCAATGCCCAAAATAGCCATTTTGCTTTGAAATGCAGTCGATTTGCTGGACTCCGCATAGCTCAGGGCTTGAAAAAAAGCTTTTTTTGCCATAGGTTCACTGCGCAGCAATGCATGAGATACCCTGATCAGGCCATCGTCCTCAGGGGTAACTGTCATCATCATGAAGCGCTTAAGCTCGGGCGTATCGCATCGATACGGACGAAACAATGTCTTAGGCAGCACCCTGACCGATTCCACCATAGCCGCAATATACATTCGGGTCACATCGTCGCTGATAAAATCGAACAGCGATTTTCCGATGATACCATTGCTTGCAGCGCGGTCGGTCCAACTGTCAGGATCCATGGAGCGATCCCAATCCTCATCCACTCTGCGGATAACGTTGACGGAATCTATCCAATAACTTAGCGTATGCTTCATTTACCTACCGAAATACTTGGTTTATTCTGGAATATACCTTTATTTAATTGGTTTACAAAAGGCTGAAATAGCTAAAACGATTATCCCGTCCATATTTATCACACGTTTCCCGTTCCGCTACGCTTGTCAGAGCGAATAGCGGCACACCCTTTGACAGGGTGAACGGGATTTGCAATGCTCAACGGATATTTAAGGGTTTATCAACAACCGGCTCAGCCACTTCAAAGCCACATACCACGGAGTCACTTGCATATGAGTCATACTTTCCTGGCCATAATCGCTTCAACAGGACTGTTTTTCGGCATCGTACTGTCTTATTTTTTGGGTGGCTGGATAGCTAAACGCTGGCCTTCTCTGGCCAAAATAGATAGTGGTTCGACAAGCATGCTGGATAGTGCCATCTACGCGCTGATGGGCTTGTTGATTGCCTTCACCTTTTCCGGTGCGGCATCACGCTTCGATGATAGGCGGATTTTGGTGATTAACGAAGCCAATGCCATTGGCACCGCCTATTTGCGATTGGATCTTTTGCCTGCCGAAGCACAGTTACCTTTGCGTGACTTGTTCCGGCGCTACGTCGATGCACGGCTGGAGATGAGCAGCAAGTTGCCGGACATCCAGGCGGCTGCAGTCTCTGGCGCATTGGCCAGTCACTTGCAGGATCAAATCTGGCCGGTGGCCGTGAAAGCCTGCCAGGACTCAGGCTCGGTGCCGACTACCACCCTGTTACTGGCTGCGCTGAATGATATGTTTGACCTCGCCACCTATCGCAATACGGTTAGGACCGAGTTACATCCTCCGCAAATCATTTTTATGATGTTGTTGAGTCTGGCTATGATCAGTGCCTGTTTGGCAGGGTATGCTTGTTCGGGCTCATTGACGCAAAATCGGGTGCATCTATTCGCCTTTGCCCTGATCACCGCCGGCACGTTTTACGTGATACTTGATCTCGAATATCCGCGTCTGGGACTGATTCGCATCGATTCTGTGGATAAAGTAATGCTTGATCTTAGAAACAGCATGGATTGATCGAGAACATCCGATGTACTGATAACCCTAAGATCCCACAGAAAATTTTCATCTGCCGGGTTGATTTCGAGTGTTCATGATCGTTAGGAAAAAGCTTAAAGCAGAGCTAGGAGCCTGTCCGAGAATAGTGAACCTGCTACGGAAAAGCCCTGTTGGCCAGATTTCCCGCTCATTTTCGTTAAATAGAACCACTATTCGCCTCAAATGATCAACAAATCTGACTCAAAATTGCTTTCCCTCGCGACGATTCCTATTCTCGGACAAGTTCCTAGTTTTCCTCAGCAACCTTTGCCGGTTTCAGTTTCAGATCTTTGTTTAGGCGTTGCAGGCGTTTGATCATGGTTTTTTTCAACTGCTCACGGCCAATGGAATGTTTCAGACTACTGCCAATCCCGGCAACCTGATCAGTGGAACTGCGGGTTGCATAAAACACCAGTGTGCCCTCTTTGTAGGGCAAACCACCGGCTACGACGCTGGTTGAATTGTAAGAGTGCCCGACGTAAAACTGCCGCGTCAGAATGATGCCGCCAGTATCGCCCGCCAGCATGATCCGGTGATTGAGTATCGCAGTGGGCCGATCTTCGACCCGTTGATTCATCAACACGTATTGTTCGTGAGCATTGGCAGGCAGACCATTGGGATAATTCAACCATCCCTGCTGCAGTTCTGGAAAATATTTCGCCCAGGCTTTACTGGCATTGGCATCGGTGCGTAATTCCACGGCAGGATCGGCAGTTCCGCTACCCCGGCTATAAGCCGCAATCCCTGCCAGCCCGCTTTTGCGATAGGCCTGCAAACGCTGCAGTAAAAACTCGCGATAGGTACGATTGGCGGTTTGCAGCAGGGTTTTCTTATCCATATCGTCAAGCCCCTGTTTCAGGGTTTTTAGGTGCTCAAACTCCTGTTTGGACAGATTAAATTCGTCGCCCGGTTCAGCGTCCAGAAAAGCGCTGGCCTCATCGGCGTGTTTATCCGAAAAAGCGAATTTTTTGAAGCTATCCACGCTGGCATTTGCCGGCAAATGGGCAGTTGCGATGATGTCGCTATGGATCGAAGTCAGATGGCCTTTTTTAATGTAATTGACAATATGAGGCAGTGCTGTGGGCAAAATCATTGCCACACCGATGGCCAGTTCCTTTTGACTGGTTTCGCTTACATCGTAACTGACGATCTCGCCACGTTCTAATTGAGCAATTTGCGCCTCGGCAATCCCAAAGTTTTGCAAAGCCTGTAGCGGTGTCGGGGTCTCCTGAGCCAATACTGACTGGCAGAACAGCATCACGGTTATCACCACAGAATTCTGTATCAATCTGATTTTATTCATGTTCTTATCACAACAAATGAATGGTTCGGGCATACAATCTTTAGCTGCGATCATAGCCATAATTTTAAAAACTAACGCCTGATAATTGCCATGCTCCGGGCGGGTGGGGTGAAATACTATTTAAACGCTCCCTCAAAAAACCAGCGCTGCCGCCATTTCTTGATTCAGCCGATTAAGACACTGATTTAAGCCCTGTACTTTCAATTGCGCATCGTGACTACTGGCGAATATTTGAAATGCGCTTTGTTTACTGACAATCACCTCCTCTCCTCTGCTGACTTGCCATTGCGCGGCTAATTTGGCTTGACCTTGCGGATCGATATGAAATTCAAGAATGGTCACGACCAGTCGCAATTTAGCCTGTTTGGCGCGTTGACTGCCAGTTAACACTACATCCGCCGGCACCAAGCTGCTCAATTCCTGCAACATCACCCGAGTGATATTGTCTTCCAGGCTTTCTGCCCAGCGATTTAACTCGTCTAATTGATAGGTGTTTTTTCCGCTGGCTGTAACCAGTTGGGCGCGTTCCAGATACTGCGGAATGCGCACCGGCGCCAAGGCCAGCGTCGGCTTATCCGACGCTACACTGCCGATGCCCTCGGCTACCGTTAAAGGCTCCAGCAAGTAAAACTGCGCTGGAGGACTTGTTCCAACACAGGCCGTCAGCACCAAAATCAGGCAGGTACTTGCTGTTTGAATGACGACTTTGGGTAAAACCATGTTCTCTCCTTATGGGTCTTTTCCTGACAATACTGCTTCCGGATGTCGCTGCAAATAATCGCCCAGATCACGGACGGCGCGGGCAGCCTGTTTGACTGCCTGCAGGGTATCGGTTAAGGTCGATTCAGGCCCGACTGCACTATCGACTTGCTTTAATGAATGTTCAGCCTGTTTAAGTGCCAAGATGGCTGATTCCAGGGTTTTATCCGTATTTGTCACTAACCCAGGCAAACTTTGTTTGAGTTCCAGTACCATCGCGTGGGTGTCTTTAGCCAATTCATGACTGGTGAGGATGGCTTTATCTGTGTTCAATAAAATGGGTTCAAGATTGGTATTGAGTGTTTTGGT
Source organism: Methylomonas sp. (assembly GCA_002928965.1). Taxonomy (GTDB): domain Bacteria; phylum Pseudomonadota; class Gammaproteobacteria; order Methylococcales; family Methylomonadaceae; genus Methylomonas. Next base: position 16,635 of record PERU01000008.1, on the reverse strand, counting down.
GGCTTTGTTGAGTTCTTCCAATGTCCCCTTCAACGCCGCCTGGGTTTTTTTGACATCTTCCGAGGCTAACAGGGCTTTGATTTCCCGTAGACTGTCGGCAAAATCCTGGACAATTTCATCCAGCGGCAAAGCGCGTAATTTTTGTGCTACCTGTTCTGCTGTGCTTCGCAGTTCATCGGTGGTAGTCGGTAAGCCGGGTATTTCCAGAAGTTCTTTATATTCCAGACTGGCAAAAACCGGTGGTCTGTCAGGATAGAAATTAAGATCCACAAACAGTAATCCGGTTAACAGGCTTTGGGTTTCCAGTCTGGCGCGCATCCCCTGTTTCACCAGATTGTCACGACTTTCCTTCATTTCCTCGGCATTATCAGCTACCGCCAAACTCCGACCGCCCGTGCCGGTTAAACTTCCACGGTCAATTTCCAATACCACCGGTTTGTAGATTTTGCCGCCCTTGGGGTCGAGTTGCAACGTTATTTCCGTAACCTGACCAATTTTGACTCCCTGCATTTTCACCGGCGCGCCAATTTCCAGACCGTTTAACGAGGAATCAAAAAACACCACATAACGGATTTTGTTGCTGTTGAACTCCTGCCCAGCGCCAAATATCAGCAAGCCAATAACCAGCAGCGCCAATGCCCCCAGGGTGAAACCACCAATCAGTGCGGGATTAACCGGTTTACTCATCTTCTAAAAGTCTCCTGCTTGACCAGACGGTGCGCTACGGCCTTCACCGCGGGTTAAAAATTGAATAATGCGTGAATCGCTGGATTCCGCCAACAGGGTTTTGGGATTCCCGGTTGCCAGCATGGTCTTGCTTTCGGGATCGAGAAATACCGAATTGGTGCCAATCGCAAAAATACTGGCCAATTCATGCGTCACTACCACAATCGTGGTGCCCAAAGTTTCACATAAACTGATAATCAAATCATCCAGCAAGCGAGCGCTGACCGGATCCAGACCGGCCGAGGGTTCGTCGAAAAACAAAATTTCCGGATCCAGCGCCATGGCTCTGGCCAAACCTGCACGCTTCTGCATGCCGCCACTGATTTCAGAGGGGTAATACGCCTCAAAGCCTGCCAATCCTACCAATGCCAATTTATAAGACACCAAGTCGGCAATTTCCGACTGGGTTAAGGTCGTAAACTCACCCAAAGGCAAGGCGATATTTTCCGCCAACGTCAAGGAACTGAATAAAGCACCGCTTTGGTATAACACACCGATCCTGCGCATCACCTTGACACGCTCCTCGGCTGCGGCCTGCCAGAAACTTTGATCATCATAAAAGACATCACCCTTGGCGGGTTTTTGCAAACCAATTAAATGTTTTAACAAGGTGCTTTTACCACAACCACTGCCACCCATGACAATAAACACATCGCCGTGATCGATAGTGAAATTCAAATCGCGTTGAATCACAAAATCGCCATAGGCCATGGTGAGGTCTTTTACGGTGATGTGGGGATTGCTCATGAACTACTCTGTCCTGCTAAATATTCAGCTGGTTGCAAATCAAGGTCAGGATAGAATCCGACACCACCAGATACACAATGCTATCCACCACAGCGGCCGTGGCTGCATCGCCCACTGCTGAAGCACTGCGACCGCAGGCCATGCCACGCATACAACCGGCAACGGCAATCAATACCGCAAATACGATACTTTTGAAAAAACCCACCATAAAGTCCGTCAGATCGACGGCTTTGGTGATTTCGTGATAATACTGAATGAAGCTGATGTCAAAGGCGCTATAGCTGACCAACCCGCCGCCTAAAATCCCCATCAAATCCGCATACAAAGTCAATAATGGCATCATCAAAACCAAGGCCAACATGCGCGGTAAGACTAAAAATTCCATCGGTGAAATGCCCATGGTACGCAATGCATCAATCTCGCTATTCACATTCATGGTGCCGAGTTGGGCAGCATAAGCGGCACCGGTGCGGCCGGACATGATAATCGCAGTCATCAATGGCCCCATTTCCCGCACGGTCCCCAATGCCACCAAATCGGCGATATAAATCTGCGCGCCAAACATGGCCAACTGTAAAGCACCGACAAAAGCCAGAATCAAACCCACCAGCAAACTGATCAACGACACGATTGGAAAACCATTGGGGCCGGCATCCTGAATAAAGATGAGCAAATCAATGGCCCGGAAACGGGCCTTACCGCATATCAATGCCCAGCCAGCCAGTATCAGTTCGCCGACAAACACAATCCGTTCATGAACACCGTTGATAAAACCGAGCGTGGCATTGCCGACCCTTTCCACCAGACGGGTATTTTGAGCCGAGCGTCGCGCACCACTGCGTTCCGGCACTGCCTGTGCCAGATTCATCAGACTTTGTACGCCGCCGGGTAAGGCGCTGGTGTCCATATCGATTGCATGACTGTTGCAATAATCCGCAATTTTCAACAGATAACTGGGCAGGCGACTATCCCATGCCGTCAACTCCGTTGCCTGAAACGATAACTGCTTGATGGGTTGCCCGGCCAGTTCGGTTAATACCGTTTCTACAGCTCTGACGCGCGCATTACGCAACCAATGACCACTGACTTCCACAATAGTGGACGCCTCGGTAACCTTAATCTGTAGATAACCTTCTAAAATAGCAGGTGAAGTTAAGCTGTCGTCGTTCATACCATTCACATTGTGCCGGTTTAGGATTTCGCTACAAATAACTTCCCCCTTTGAAAAAGGGGGATCGAGGGGGATTTATTAAAAAATCTCGCCCCAACCCCTCTTTATCAAAGAGGGGAGCAAGAATCGTGTAATTCGGAATAAGCAGAATTCCGGGAAGTTATTTATGACCATATCCTTATATCAAACAATCATTGCCAAACGTTGAAATTACAACGCGACAGGTAAAATTTTCACAAATGTCTTAGCGATCGAAATCGAGCAAGCCGGCTTCCAGGCCTGTGTATTGTATATGTTGTCCAACCGAAGGTCATGGCATCGCGACTATCATCGCTCCAACTTTCATTGGGCTGGGATGATTTCGAGTTTTCATGATCGCTAGATTAATTGAGGCGCTTGATTTTTATCCGCGCAATCAAGTCTGTTCTTGATGAAGTGGAATTTTTAGGATGAAAGGGACGATTGGAGTGGATTGATTGCCTAATCGTCGCTCAATCGCTGGACGGATTGGGCAGGATTGGAGAACATCCTTGTTCTCCGGAGCCATGCTTTCCTTATTTGACTAGGCTTACAAGCCTACGATGCCGCCGTCTTCACGGGTGATGACGATGGTTGACGAACGTGGACGTGAGCCGGTTGGATTAGCAACCACTGCCGCATCACCAGGATGACGGTAAACCGCACCATGATCAGGCCAGTTGCTGGTAAATCCGGCGGAAGCACTGGATCTATCACCAGGATGCTGGAAGTTGACGAACATCGATGTGCCATCAGGCGTTGAGACAACACCGGTGGTTTCCTGATCGTTCGGACCTACCAGAAAACGCTTGATTTCCCCTGTAACCGGGTTGGCCGCCAACATCGCGTTGGCACCGAATGGGCCACTGGCTTGCTGCGAACCACTCATGTCGGTCTGGATCCACAAAATACCGAATTGATCCATCCACAAGCCGTCTGGGCTGGCGTGGATGCTGTCTTGGGTCAGCGCAGGACCGCCTTGTTCCGGCAGCATTTGGCTGTCGGTTTCGGTACCGGACAACAAGAACAAATCCCACTCGAATTTGACGGCCCAAGAACGGTTGCCTTGCTCGCGCCAGCGAATGATATGGCCATAAGGATTCGGGCCGCGCGGATTGGCCGCATCAATGTTGCCGGCATTTCGACTGCTGCTGTTGGTCATGGTCATATAGACTTCGCGAGTTTGCGGGTGCACAGTGCCCCACTCCGGTCTGTCCATTTTAGTGGCGCCAACCACATCGGCTGCCAAACGGGTATTGACCAACACATCCGCTTGATCAGCGAATGTCACGCCTTTGACCAAAGCCGCCGCCACGAATGCCGGGTTGTTGATGTCCAACGCCAACCAGTCACCGGTGCCGTCTTCGTTGAAACGCGCTACGTATAAAACGCCTTGATCCAGGATGTCGCCATTGACGTTTTTGCTGTAACGGCCTTTGGTCACGAATTTATACACATATTCGTTTTGCGAATCGTCACCGGAGTAAAACACAACCGGTTGACCCAATTGCGGTGGTGCCACCCAGCAGCCTTCGTGAGCGAAACGACCCATCGCTGTGCGTTTTTTAGGCACACTGTTGGGGTTGAAAGGGTCGATTTCGACAATCCAGCCTTGACCATTAGGTTCGTTACGGTAGTCGCCTTCAGCACTGGTTGCTTTTACCGACGCATCAAAACGCAGGTATTGGTCTTCACCGCTAGCGGCAGTTTCCCAGCGATAACGTCCATTGCTCGTGCTGACGCCGTAGCGGGCGTGTTCGCGAGGGCGGCCTGTACGGTTGACAAAATAACCGGCCCAGTTTTCTTCGCAAGTCAGATAAGTGCCCCATGGGGTGTAGCCATGGCCGCAGTTGTTGATGGTGCCGCGTGTCATGGTGCCATCCGGGCTGTACACGGTTTTAACAAAATCGCTGCCACGAACCGGGCCACGGATTTCCATCGGTGTATTGGCGGTGATACGGCGATTGTAGTTACCGTTCATCACATCCCATTCGCCGCTTAGCGCATCTTTTTTCACTTCAATGACGCTGACGCCATGAGCAGCAATCTCTTTTCTGACTTGGTCAGTTGGACGCGGGCTGGTGTTGATGGCGCCACCCGCATGCAGATTGAACTGATCGACATACTCGTGATTGATACACAACAAGCCATGTGAGTTTGGATTGCTGGCCATTGGGAAATAATGTAAGCCGTCATGATGCGAACCTACTTGTTGCTCTTGTTCGGCGCCGGTATTGCTACCATCCGCTTTGTAAGCAGGATAACTGTCAGTTAACGGTGCTCCCCAAGGCGCCAAAGTTTGAGCTTTGTAACCAACGGGTAAAGTGGCTGTATCGGAGCGGGTCGCCGGTACTGCGCTAAAACCCAGTGTTGGGTTCAATGCAAATGGCGGTTTGCCGACTTGCGGCGGCAGGAAACCTGCACCGGCCACGGCTGCTTCAGCCAGATTGCCCATACTGGAAGCACCGAACATACCGGCTACAGCAGCCGTCAAGCTACCGGTCAACATGTCGCGGCGAGACAAACGCTTTTCCAAAATATTAGAAAAATGCGGGTTGTCGGAATGGTTGCTCATCGGCTCATCGCCGGAGTCGATCTCAATCAGGTTGTTTTCGCTCATTGCATTACCTCTGTTTCTCTCGTTGATAAAAATGTTGTGGACCACTTATGACGGGGCCCATCAACGGTGTGGTGCATTCGGGATTTAGGGTTGTGGATGCTGTTGCAGATTGGCGTCAACGATTTGCTGATGCACACTGAATACTTGGTCGGAATTCGGATCGACAACCACCCGTAGCCAATGCACATCATCAGCGCCGAAGGTTTCGATGCGGGTGGCGTTTTCGATGCGACGTTTGCTGATAGTGCCCAGCATGGGTTTATCCACGCGGAAGTAGTGGGAGTCGCCGTGAACCAGTGCCACGGGCTTTTTGAACTCGACGGTTTCCCGTTCCAGATCGGCGATAATGTCTTCAAAGCCTTGACGATCACGGCTGCCTTTGGGCAGTTCAAAACCGGGGTTAGCCTGGAACATCAACAGTACGCCACGGGCATTTTCCGCCTTGGCTTTGGCAAAAGTTTCCGCGATCCAAGCCTGGGCCGCGGCAATCCGCCGATCCACCTCGGCATCGTCTTCTACCGTGCGGGTGGCAAAAGGCGCCAGAGCATTGTTGCTGCCGACGATATGGACTGCGGCAAACATCACATGCTGTTCCATCCAACGGGTGTTTTCAACGAACTCGGCATGCGCGGGGTCGTGTGCCTGAGTCTCGAGTCGCAGGGTTTTTTGGCCCAAACTACGACCCGCTTGCGGATAAAGCACTTCGCGCAACTTATCCAGACGTTCCAATGGCAAGTAACTGCCGTTGTTGGCGCGGTGACAGTCGGTCCATTCGTTATCGCCTGGGGTCAGAATAAAAGGCCGCTGAAAGCGTTGAAAGCGTTGTAAACGATCGATAAACATCTCATCCGAGCATAACGTCGAACCGTTTTTGATGTCACCGGCATGCAATACCCACTTGATTTGTTTGTCGGCATTGATTTCGTCGATAACATTATCCAGCTTCCAAAAATCGGCCGGTGCGTAGGGAACATCGCCAATCAAGGCAAATTCAAACTTGCCGTATCCCTTGGGACTTTGGTGTTCAGGCCCGGCACAGACGTTCTGGCCCAAACCAACTGTGCACATCACGCTCAGCAAAGCGAATTTTTTAAATAGGGGTTTCATGCGTTCTCCAGGCAACAGGTCGGGATCAAGCCACCATCTGAAATTCTTGGAAAACAATGCAGAACGATTGGTGACATGATGCCCTCGTAAAATGACGAATTAGTCAATACAGCAAGGGCAGTGTGTCAGCTCTAAATTACAAATCTGTGAAGGTTGTGTTAACGAATTATGATGTTTGTGTGAAACGGACAGGTTTTGAATGGGCGCAGGCGAATTAAAAGCATCGAACCGCTATTTGGAATAAGGCTTTGGCAGCAGAGCGGCAGATAAAGGGTTGGGGTCGAAAAAAGAAAGAAGCCATGATGCATGGCGATTGGGGGGAGATTAGCCGTTTGGCGCAAAGCTTTTCTCGAGTAGTGGTTTCCTGTGACTAGATGTATTGCACCGGAAGGCCTGAAGCCGTATATCCGGTATAGGCCAAAAGTGTGCGGTTCAGGCCCGTAGGTACGGTGAACACCGGAGCCTGAGCGGAGTCGAAGGCTAAACCCGCGGTTCAGCCCCGTGGGTACGGGGAACGCGCCTGAGCATGTCATCAAACTCATTATGCATGCCCGTTAAATCAAACTCGATTTCAATCATAGTTACTCCTATACTAATGACAGGTAGACAGTTTGTGTGCGGGCGCATGGTGTGCCGCCGTTAGCAGATGCTTTCGCCTCTCCCAGTTCGAATCCGGGGACTGTCTACCTGATTTTTTTATAACGTCCTCGACGCAAATAGTCATCAAACTGCGCTTTTGCGGTGTGAAATACCGTCGCTGTATCGAGCACTGCCACGCCATCTGACTTAAGACGACCAAATCGCACAGCCAACCGGCGGTTCAGCCCCGTGGGTACGGGGAACACTTATTCACACCCATCCCACATCAACCTCGCCGCGGTTCAGCCCCGTGGGTACGGGGAACGCGTTTGCCGGGGCAGTCGGCATGTTGCCGCTGCCGGTTCAGCCCCGTGGGTACGGGGAACGCGGCTTTTGTTTTGTCAAATCGTTGTTATCATCCGGTTCAGCCCCGTGGGTACGGGGAACGCGGTTTGCACGATGTCAAACGTCAATTTCATTTCGGTTCAGCCCCGTGGGTACGGGGAACGCGCGGCTGACCTTGCCTCAATCCTATCGGGCCGAGGTTCAGCCCCGTGGGTACGGGGAACGCCTACTGAGCCTGACCCGGTTACCACAACGGGTCGGTTCAGCCCCGTGGGTACGGGGAACGCTCTGGCCTAACTTCACCGCGTATCGTGTCAACCGGTTCAGCCCCGTGGGTACGGGGAACGCTTGAGGGTGATGGCTTCCGTTTCGGCGGCAATCGGTTCAGCCCCGTGGGTACGGGGAACGCTTTATAAAGTTGGCTGTTGTTCCTGAAAGCCCCGGTTCAGCCCCGTGGGTACGGGGAACGCATGTAATGCTGTCTGATGTGGCGTTTGTATGGCGGTTCAGCCCCGTGGGTACGGGGAACGCAATATCCTTTATATTGATAAGGCATTTTATTCCGGTTCAGCCCCGTGGGTACGGGGAACGCTCAACTAATTATATCGTCTTGCACAAACGGAACGGTTCAGCCCCGTGGGTACGGGGAACGCCCAGTCATTACGTTATGAATGGCGGTAATATTCGGTTCAGCCCCGTGGGTACGGGGAACGCTGTTCTATCTACTATCAAGCCAGATTTGGCAACGGTTCAGCCCCGTGGGTACGGGGAACGCTCGGGCGCACTTTTCCGTGAATTTGTATCTGTCGGTTCAGCCCCGTGGGTACGGGGAACGCTCCCTAACTTTTGATATGTTGCCCCTGCTGCACGGTTCAGCCCCGTGGGTACGGGGAACGCGTTGTCAATGGGATAACGATAATGATGGGTTGCGGTTCAGCCCCGTGGGTACGGGGAACGCACCTAACAAAAAGGGGTTTCAAAATGTCAGTTCGGTTCAGCCCCGTGGGTACGGGGAACGCGCATTATTTTCCCCCGCAGGCTTTACCTGCTTAGGTTCAGCCCCGTGGGTACGGGGAACGCTAAACGTGGCAGCAGCAGAGGCAGCGGAAACGGCGGTTCAGCCCCGTGGGTACGGGGAACGCATTTGACCGGCCCGATGGTTTTTACGGTTTCACGGTTCAGCCCCGTGGGTACGGGGAACGCTTATGATTAAGCATGGTTGACCCCCTGCCCTGCGGTTCAGCCCCGTGGGTACGGGGAACGCCCCTGCCCCAAACCCACAAACAGGTCAAACGCCGGTTCAGCCCCGTGGGTACGGGGAACGCCGCCTCGATAACTCGGCGCTTAGGTTTTATTGCGGTTCAGCCCCGTGGGTACGGGGAACGCATCACAGGGATATTTAACGATCTGGCTATGTTCGGTTCAGCCCCGTGGGTACGGGGAACGCACGTGCGCCGCTTAACAGCGTCATCAAGGCGTCGGTTCAGCCCCGTGGGTACGGGGAACGCATTCCCAGCGTATGCAGTAACCGCCTTGTACGCGGTTCAGCCCCGTGGGTACGGGGAACGCATTACATCGAAGGCGACAAACAAGCGGGCGCACGGTTCAGCCCCGTGGGTACGGGGAACGCGTGCCGGTCGTGCGTTTGCATATCGCAAAACCCGGTTCAGCCCCGTGGGTACGGGGAACGCCAGGTTTTTAACCAAGCCATTCATCGTGAACTGCGGTTCAGCCCCGTGGGTACGGGGAACGCTGCCAGTGCATACGCCAAACGAAAGAGCCGCGCGGTTCAGCCCCGTGGGTACGGGGAACGCTCTCGGATGCTCTGCGGCTGCTCACTCAAAGGCGGTTCAGCCCCGTGGGTACGGGGAACGCCCATACAAAATCACTATAAATTTTCAACAATACGGTTCAGCCCCGTGGGTACGGGGAACGCCGAAACAGAAGCAAGGGCAACTGGTAAGGGTGCGGTTCAGCCCCGTGGGTACGGGGAACGCAGAGCGCGAACCGTGCCGACCTGATTACAATCCGGTTCAGCCCCGTGGGTACGGGGAACGCAACGGCTACAAATTCACGGAAAAGAGCACCGGCGGTTCAGCCCCGTGGGTACGGGGAACGCGACAAACCCACATCCCCCGGCTCTTTCAATGCCGGTTCAGCCCCGTGGGTACGGGGAACGCGGCTCAGTCTTTGCCAGTTCTGCTTCAATACGCGGTTCAGCCCCGTGGGTACGGGGAACGCACCCGCCTATGATTTCTGAAGCTGCGTTATCTCGGTTCAGCCCCGTGGGTACGGGGAACGCGCGACGCTTTCGCCATCGGCTTTATTGGTTGGCGGTTCAGCCCCGTGGGTACGGGGAACGCGCGACGCTTTCGCCATCGGCTTTATTGGTTGGCGGTTCAGCCCCGTGGGTACGGGGAACGCCTGCCGATCGAAGGCGTTTTCATCACCCACACCGGTTCAGCCCCGTGGGTACGGGGAACGCTATGCGCTATCTGCTTATGATGCTCGAGAAAACGGTTCAGCCCCGTGGGTACGGGGAACGCTGTATCATTCGCAGGTAATCAACAATTTCAACCGGTTCAGCCCCGTGGGTACGGGGAACGCTCAAGATTCACCAGACGCTAAATTTTTGTCTACGGTTCAGCCCCGTGGGTACGGGGAACGCCTGGGAGCTATATCTATTAACACCTATGCAAACGGTTCAGCCCCGTGGGTACGGGGAACGCATTTTAATAGAACCGAAATTTCCCTTTAGTAACGGTTCAGCCCCGTGGGTACGGGGAACGCGACCACCATTAAGGAAGTGCAGTTGGAACTTTCGGTTCAGCCCCGTGGGTACGGGGAACGCATCGTACATGGTGCGGCCTTTCCAACTTGATACGGTTCAGCCCCGTGGGTACGGGGAACGCTGTTTCAACTGGTGCACATGCTGCCGTTGCTACGGTTCAGCCCCGTGGGTACGGGGAACGCTCTCTTGGACTTGGCTTCGTAACGTTCTCAGGCGGTTCAGCCCCGTGGGTACGGGGAACGCATTCCCGCTGGCTGTCGTTTTTTCTGACGAGTCCGGTTCAGCCCCGTGGGTACGGGGAACGCGCCATGCTCTGCAGGGTGGTCTACATAGCCGCCGGTTCAACCCCGTGGGTACGGGGAACGCGCAGTATTTTTGGTTTCTGGTTTTGCGGGGCGCGGTTCAGCCCCGTGGGTACGGGGAACGCGGCGGAACAATCGGGGTTTCTGGTTGCGCCGGCGGTTCAGCCCCGTGGGTACGGGGAACGCTTTAAAGGCTTGTGGTGGCAGCCGCCCGGCTTGGGTTCAGCCCCGTGGGTACGGGGAACGCCATTGTTTGTGCGCAGCCATGCCACTTGCAACCGGTTCAGCCCCGTGGGTACGGGGAACGCTTCTATCACTTTATCCTGATCTTCAATAATTTCGGTTCAGCCCCGTGGGTACGGGGAACGCCAAAACTTGAGGAGGTTTTAGCGTGAAAGTGACGGTTCAGCCCCGTGGGTACGGGGAACGCGCACAGTCATGCGGCCTCCATTTGATCCAGGTCGGTTCAGCCCCGTGGGTACGGGGAACGCATGCCGCAGCCATTCGCTAACCTTGCGGTCGTCGGTTCAGCCCCGTGGGTACGGGGAACGCGCCTTTGTCGCCGTGCGGGTGCCAGTATTTGCCGGTTCAGCCCCGTGGGTACGGGGAACGCCCCAGCCGCACCCGTGACAATGCCTCGCTGGCCGGTTCAGCCCCGTGGGTACGGGGAACGCTTGGTTCATGGTGGTGCCAAATTGGGTCATGGCGGTTCAGCCCCGTGGGTACGGGGAACGCACCCCAAGGCCTAGATCCAGTTGACTGCCTAACGGTTCAGCCCCGTGGGTACGGGGAACGCCTTTAATCTTGGAGGCATGGGCAAAGGCTCGGCGGTTCAGCCCCGTGGGTACGGGGAACGCTATTTGTGCGAAGGCATACTGGATGCCATCGCCGGTTCAGCCCCGTGGGTACGGGGAACGCTTTGCTATGCACTGGCGGCGCAATGCTCCAGCCGGTTCAGCCCCGTGGGTACGGGGAACGCTCGCCAACAGCATGCGCGGTACCGGTTGCAGCCGGTTCAGCCCCGTGGGTACGGGGAACGCTGACGCTCTCCGGTGGGTGGCGCGTGGGCCGTCGGTTCAGCCCCGTGGGTACGGGGAACGCCATGGATGGGTGGTAAGCAGCTTGCAACCTACCGGTTCAGCCCCGTGGGTACGGGGAACGCACGGACACTAGCCAGTAAATACGCTGAAACGGCGGTTCAGCCCCGTGGGTACGGGGAACGCTTTTTGTAACGTTACTAGATACGACTAATAACCGGTTCAGCCCCGTGGGTACGGGGAACGCCTTATCTGGCTAAAAGTGATTCTGATGCGTACCGGTTCAGCCCCGTGGGTACGGGGAACGCGTTTGTAACTATTGTGCGCTTTTCTTCCAGTGCGGTTCAGCCCCGTGGGTACGGGGAACGCACGTTACGTTTTAAAGATTCAACCTCAGCCGCCGGTTCAGCCCCGTGGGTACGGGGAACGCGCGCGTCCAGCATTCAGAAAAACTAGCCCTGGCGGTTCAGCCCCGTGGGTACGGGGAACGCCAACGGTTTGAGTTTGCAGAAGATCGGAAGAACGGTTCAGCCCCGTGGGTACGGGGAACGCCATATCACCCACACCATCAGAATCAGAATCAGCGGTTCAGCCCCGTGGGTACGGGGAACGCACCGTCATCAATATCGTTTTTGTCGATACCATCGGTTCAGCCCCGTGGGTACGGGGAACGCCGGTTATACACTTGCTATAATGACTAGGAAATACGGTACAGCCCCGTGGGTACGGGGAACGCATGCCGGTGCCGGTTGCTCACAATCTGCCGCGCGGTTCAGCCCCGTGGGTACGGGGAACGCCGCTCAGTATCTAGGAGCCGGTTTTGTAATCTCGGTTCAGCCCCGTGGGTACGGGGAACGCTCAAATTAGGAACCAACAAAATATTTGTGAATCGGTTCAGCCCCGTGGGTACGGGGAACGCCCAAATAGTACCCACTTGTCCAACAGGTCAAACGGTTCAGCCCCGTGGGTACGGGGAACGCGGAGCGTGCTTCGTTGTGGCCTGTGGTGTTGGCGGTTCAGCCCCGTGGGTACGGGGAACGCTTCCCCTGCGGGGCTGCGGCTTGCGGGCTTGCCGGTTCAGCCCCGTGGGTACGGGGAACGCGCATTTTTTTAACTCCGTTTGATTGAATGAGGCGGTTCAGCCCCGTGGGTACGGGGAACGCTTGATGAATCTGGACGCGAACCGGATATTGTCTGGTTCAGCCCCGTGGGTACGGGGAACGCGTCATAGGCGGCTAGAATGTCCATACCTGCCCTGGTTCAGCCCCGTGGGTACGGGGAACGCTAATACCCGCGCGGTGCGGGAAAATCGTCACGCGGTTCAGCCCCGTGGGTACGGGGAACGCCCTTTATTTGTCTATTCCGGTACGTGGTTGTTCGGTTCAGCCCCGTGGGTACGGGGAACGCCCTATTCGCCGTGGCGAAATGAACGGCCGCGCCGGTTCAGCCCCGTGGGTACGGGGAACGCTGCTGTTTTTGGTGCAGGGTTGAGATTAGGCACGGTTCAGCCCCGTGGGTACGGGGAACGCGACATATTGTTAAATGTCCTGGATGTGGCAATCGGTTCAGCCCCGTGGGTACGGGGAACGCGAAATCAGCTTTTTTAATGGGGAAATTAGAAACGGTTCAGCCCCGTGGGTACGGGGAACGCGTTTGTTGAGGTCTAACAAGATCGTGGGCGGCCGGTTCAGCCCCGTGGGTACGGGGAACGCTCGCTCGCGGATCTTGAAAAAATCAATACTACCGGTTCAGCCCCGTGGGTACGGGGAACGCTTTCTTTTAGAGAATCGAAAGGTTGTTACTAACGGTTCAGCCCCGTGGGTACGGGGAACGCTTTGTATATTACGGGTCAATCATCTGGCCCTTCGGTTCAGCCCCGTGGGTACGGGGAACGCTGGCCGGGTATAGCGTGGCCGAACAGGCCGCGCGGTTCAGCCCCGTGGGTACGGGGAACGCGCCTTGATACTGTCCGCCAGCTCTATAACTGCCGGTTCAGCCCCGTGGGTACGGGGAACGCTTCTGACGATAAAAAATGGTCAAGCACTGGCACGGTTCAGCCCCGTGGGTACGGGGAACGCGGCCGTGCGCAGTTTGCGAAGCGGGTTTAACCCGGTTCAGCCCCGTGGGTACGGGGAACGCCGACGCAAAATTTCTTTCTACTTATTTACCGCCGGTTCAGCCCCGTGGGTACGGGGAACGCACGGATCAAAACAAGCAGCGAGACTGAATGTGCGGTTCAGCCCCGTGGGTACGGGGAACGCGGCTCGGTGCCTGCTGTGCTGAACAAATCCAGCGGTTCAGCCCCGTGGGTACGGGGAACGCGCTATCAAGGCTGCCGCGCTTAATGCGTCGATCGGTTCAGCCCCGTGGGTACGGGGAACGCTCTGGTGGTTATATTATTGGCGGGCACAAAAACGGTTCAGCCCCGTGGGTACGGGGAACGCGTTGAAACGTTGGCAGAAGCAAAGATGGCCGCCGGTTCAGCCCCGTGGGTACGGGGAACGCAGCATGGGAAGCCGGCGCGGAAGGCCCGGACGCGGTTCAGCCCCGTGGGTACGGGGAACGCTTGCGAAGCCATGGCTCACTTAAAATGGCGTTCGGTTCAGCCCCGTGGGTACGGGGAACGCCGTAGCTCATGGCCTATGTATTTTCGCCCCAGCGGTTCAGCCCCGTGGGTACGGGGAACGCACTGCAGACGGCTTTAAACAATGCCAGCGCGCCGGTTCAGCCCCGTGGGTACGGGGAACGCAGCTGTGTCGCCTAAGCCCTTGATGATTGATACGGTTCAGCCCCGTGGGTACGGGGAACGCCGTAATCAGGTGGCCATAGCCGATGGTGGCGCCGGTTCAGCCCCGTGGGTACGGGGAACGCGGTTTTTCTGCGGGAAACAACCGCCACCCGCGCGGTTCAGCCCCGTGGGTACGGGGAACGCAGCGTGGACCGTTACAAAAACAAGCTGGGCAACGGTTCAGCCCCGTGGGTACGGGGAACGCACGCAAATGACCACCGAGGAAATCGCCAACGGCGGTTCAGCCCCGTGGGTACGGGGAACGCGTCAATAAAATTGACCTGGTGTTTGATGCACGCGGTTCAGCCCCGTGGGTACGGGGAACGCGAGTCTGCCGGCTGGACGGTGGTCGCTGAAATCGGTTCAGCCCCGTGGGTACGGGGAACGCGATGATGTGGATTACGTGGCGGCTGATTCAGTCGGTTCAGCCCCGTGGGTACGGGGAACGCCCGTATCGTCCCGCCATCGAAATGACAGGTTCCGGTTCAGCCCCGTGGGTACGGGGAACGCCACTAAAATCACCGGTACCGGCGGGTCTATTGCGGTTCAGCCCCGTGGGTACGGGGAACGCTACAGCGTTAAGGCGGTCATTGCATATACTCCGCGGTTCAGCCCCGTGGGTACGGGGAACGCTTGCACGGCGTATTGCGGAATGATTTGGTCGGCGGTTCAGCCCCGTGGGTACGGGGAACGCGGTTGACTCTGTACAGGCTCAGACTCAAATAGCCGGTTCAGCCCCGTGGGTACGGGGAACGCCAATAGGAAACCAACATGAATGCACTACAAAACGGTTCAGCCCCGTGGGTACGGGGAACGCTATATCATGCACGTTGAACGAAAGGGTTTTGCCGGTTCAGCCCCGTGGGTACGGGGAACGCGCCTTTGGTCAATACCGTATTGAAGGCGTTACTGGTTCAGCCCCGTGGGTACGGGGAACGCCATGCTGGAATTGAGCGACAAGGAAAAGGAATCGGTTCAGCCCCGTGGGTACGGGGAACGCTTGACTATCGGCGGCGTTAAATCCAGCAAGGACGGTTCAGCCCCGTGGGTACGGGGAACGCTCGTTTAAACAAACGTGGCCGGATGGCTTAACCGGTTCAGCCCCGTGGGTACGGGGAACGCGTTGCGCATGGTTATTCCGTTGGGGATTATGTGCGGTTCAGCCCCGTGGGTACGGGGAACGCCCAATTATCTGCCGAAATTGGACGCGGCACGCCGGTTCAGCCCCGTGGGTACGGGGAACGCCGAACGGCATCACCCGGTTCAAGGTACAGATACGGTTCAGCCCCGTGGGTACGGGGAACGCGGCCCGCTGGCGGTGATTCATCTGGATGATGGCGGTTCAGCCCCGTGGGTACGGGGAACGCTCGCATCAAGCCATGTAATTAGATTGCCAATGCGGTTCAGCCCCGTGGGTACGGGGAACGCCTTTCCAGCTCTGTGGAAATACCCAACACCGGCGGTTCAGCCCCGTGGGTACGGGGAACGCCCGCGCAGATGGCAAGCTGACCGTGGCGTTTGCGGTTCAGCCCCGTGGGTACGGGGAACGCCGTCAGGATGAAGCCAAAGTTGTTCAAATTGACGGTTCAGCCCCGTGGGTACGGGGAACGCTATTTCCGGCATGGTTACGCCCGTTTACTCGCCGGTTCAGCCCCGTGGGTACGGGGAACGCGCGCACCTTGAGAAGCGGATCGGAACCGGCGACGGTTCAGCCCCGTGGGTACGGGGAACGCCATGATCGTTCATGAGTCACATTGTAAGCTTACGGTTCAGCCCCGTGGGTACGGGGAACGCCCAGATTAAACCGTCTTGCGGGTAACAGTTGCCGGTTCAGCCCCGTGGGTACGGGGAACGCTTGGCGCTGATGGTTGACATGGATTGCGATTGCGGTTCAGCCCCGTGGGTACGGGGAACGCTCTGCTACCAAAAACGACAGCAGCAAGGCTTGCGGTTCAGCCCCGTGGGTACGGGGAACGCCACCTCGTGCATGGTGACAGTGGGCACGTTGCTGGTTCAGCCCCGTGGGTACGGGGAACGCTATAGGTCGTCGATTTCCCGCGCGGGCGCTTGCGGTTCAGCCCCGTGGGTACGGGGAACGCAGCAAGCCCTTCTCCGTCAGTGACCAATAAAGCGGTTCAGCCCCGTGGGTACGGGGAACGCCAAACGCCATTTTATTCAAATAGTCAATTTAACGGTTCAGCCCCGTGGGTACGGGGAACGCCAAGGCCGCTAATCGCTTTAATTCTTGCAATTCGGTTCAGCCCCGTGGGTACGGGGAACGCTCCGCCAAAAATTGTTATCCCTATTTTTTCCGCGGTTCAGCCCCGTGGGTACGGGGAACGCGCGGCGCTGGTTAATTTTCCGGCGCTGGATGGCGGTTCAGCCCCGTGGGTACGGGGAACGC
>PERU01000007.1 GCA_002928965.1 Methylomonas sp. | reverse complement strand
GTTCGCCTTTTTCGACCTGTTTAGTAAAGTGGGTCTTAATGAGCCGCCAGCGGCAACTAAAATCATCGTCACCTTCCGGCAAAGTCCAAATGGTATGGAGATGTTCCGGTAAAACAACCATCGCGTCGATATTAAACGGGTGTTGATCTTTTACGTTACGAAAAGACTCGCGAAGCAGATCAATCTTGTCGGTCAGCAAAGTCCGATTTCGTTCCGCCAAATTGACTGTGAAAAACTAACATCCGCCTTTGAGGCGATGTCGGCGATATTCTGTCATATCTCATTTATCGGCGTTTCGTTTGATGGGTTTCGCTTCTCTCTACCCATCCTACTGTCGGCAATTGGCCATTGAATAACCCAAGCCGGTTGTCTCCTTTGGGTGGCTAGTGCATATTAACCTTGCGCCCTAAAAGCGACATTCGAAACCTTGTGCTTAATCTCGGTCGGGATTCAATGAGCTGCCATTAAAGCTCCGCAAATATCTGCCGCTTGCGGCGTCACAATTGCGCGGTGTTTTACAGCTTCCGCTTTCAACTGTTCAACCAGCCAGACTTTGCTGATCAATTACCCGGTTACTCCAATACAAGTCGCTTCACAATCCGGCAACGCCAAAACCCAGGGAGGTAGCCGACATTTATGCGATTCTGTTCCTGGTTGATACGATCCGCTGTCGACAAATCAAGATCGATAATGATACCCCTGTTGCCCAGTGCAGTTGTCTTGTAAAAATCTCTAGCCTTCATACGCGATCGTTGCGGCTCATCAACTCACCTCACCGCAACATGCTAAGGATTTGGTTGCAAATTACGCCCAGAAATTCGGCTTTTACCAAAGCACTGTTTGATCGCCCCTCTTTTAAGAATGCCGGGCTGGGTTGAGATTCTTCAAACAAATCCCCCTTGGCCCCGCCTCGCTCCTCCCTGTTTTTAAAGGATGGGCGTATTTTGGCGAAATCCTAAGCTGACGTAGCTTGGATAATTGCCACACTATAACGGGTTTGCAGTAGCAACTTACCCCGGCACGGTATAATAGTGCATCAAAACCGTTTATCACCTCTTACCCTATTTCATGCCTTCTGTAAAAATTCTGCTCAGTCTGGTTTTCATCGTCTTTATTCATTTCACAATCGCCTGGCTCAACAATCAACCTGTCGATGTCGGGCCGGATATCCCCGCAGGTAAATTGCGCAGTTTATCGTTTGCCCCATTTCACCAGGATTTCAGCCCTATCAAAGAAAAATTTCCTTTACCCGAACACATTCAGGAGGATATGCAAAAGGTGGCTGACAAGACCTATAGCATTCGCACCTATTCGGTACGCGATGGCATGCAACCCACACCGGGGTTCGCCCGCAAATACGGTGTGGAGATGTTGATGGGCGCTTGGCTAGGCAATGGGCATGCGGAGAACAAACTGGAAATTGAAGCGCTGATTAAAGCGGCTAACGACAATGCCGATGTGGTGAAACGGGTGGTGGTTGGCAATGAAGTCATGCTGCGCAAAGACATGGCTATTGACACGCTGATCGGTTACATCCGACAGGTCAAGCAAGCCATCAGGCAACCGGTGACTTTTGCCGATGTCTGGTCCAGCTATATGCAATACCCACAACTATTTAATGAAGTGGATTTCATTACCATCCATATTCTGCCGTACTGGGAAGACGAACCCGTTGCCATTGAAAACGCTGCGGCGCATGTCGAAAAAATCATCAAGCAAATCGAAGACAAGGCCCGCAGCGTGGGCGTGAACAAGCCGATTTTGATCGGTGAATCCGGCTGGCCGGCGGTAGGTCGCCAACGTGGCGCAGCCATCCCCAGTGTGATTAACGAAGCCCGCTATATTCGCGAACTGATTCAAGTCGCTAATCAACACGGCTTTGATTACAACATTGTCGAAGCTTTCAATCAGCCCTGGAAAAGTCATAGTGAAGGTGTAGTCGGTGCCAACTGGGGCTTGTTGAACATCGACCGCGAACCGGTATTTCCATTGACAGGGCCGGTGCAGGAAAATCCCGATTGGTTAATAGAGTTTGCTTGGGCGACCGGCTTAAGTGTGCTGGCGGTTGGCATGGCTGTTAATGCATTGCAGGCTTATACCCTGCCGCAATTACTGATCTTCGTGAGCATGGCGCAATTGTTCGGTATCAGCTTGGTGGGTCTGGTGGATTTGGGTTGGAGCACCAGTTACAACCTTTGGCAACAGGCTTATAGTGTGCTGATGATCGTCGCCAACATTCTGTTGGCTGCCGGCTTGCTGCAACGCTTTCATGCGGTTTTACGCAGCCAATCCGCCAATCCAACCCTTACTAAAGCCTTACATATCGGCTATGTGTTGTTTGCGCTGTTGGCAGTCTTTAAAAGTTACCAACTGGCAACGGACGGTCGGTATTTGAGTTTTCCTGTAGAGCAGTTTGCCGTTCCCGCGCAAGGGATATTGGGAATGGTGTTGTGTTTAATCATCACAGAAAACCGCATTAATCTCAGCATGACCGATTTAAGCGGCGATACTCAGAACTACCCTTGGGAACGGCGCTTGGCTTACGTGATGATGAGTGGCATTGTCGGCGTGGTGTTAGGTGAAACCTATGGTTTTATGTCGGCCTACGATTTTATCCAGGCGCACCCGACTGTCTTAGAGGGCTTGCCGGTGGCGTTGGGTTATACCCTGCAAAACCAGCAATTGTTAAGCTGGCTGTTGTGCTGCCTGATTTTATCACTGCCATTCTGGCGAAAAGCAGCCGCCATTGTGGCTAGCGTTGTAAAGGAACATCCGATTACGATCACCCGGCGTTAACACTCGATTGTTTGTATAATCGATAACAGTCTTCAATAACCACCCCAGTTCATGCTTACACACTTTCATCGTATCGGCATCGTTGGCAAATTTGGCGATCCTGTCATTGCACCCACCCTAACAGAGCTATACCGTTTTTTGCTGCAGCGTGGGCATGAGATTTGGCTGGACAGTCAAAGTGCGGATTTTCTGGACACGCCTTCGATCAATGGGCTGCATATTGACCGATTGGCAGAACATTGCGATTTGATTATTGCCATGGGTGGTGATGGGACCTTTTTAGCGGCGGCACGTGCGGCGGCCGACCATGAGATTCCGTTGGTGGGCGTCAACCTGGGCCGACTGGGTTTTTTGGTGGATATTTCCCCGGAACAACTCACTAACCGCTTGGAACAAATTCTGGAAGGGCATTACAAAACCGAAAGCCGTTGTATGTTGCATGCCTCGATTTTTCGGGATAACGTCGAAATTCATCGCCAAACCGCTGTCAATGAAGTGGTAGTGCATCGCTGGGTGACGCCCAGCATGATTGAAATCGTCACCAGCATTAACGGCGTGTATTTAAATTCGCAGCGTTCCGACGGTTTGATTGTGGCCACCCCGACCGGGTCCACTGCGTATTCCTTGTCGGCAGGCGGCCCCATTCTGCATCCGGGTCTGAGTGCGCTGGTGCTAGTACCGTTAAATCCGCACACGCTATCAAACAGGCCCTTGGTGATTGACGACAATGTGGAGATTTCCATTGGTTTCGGCCAAACCCGACAAATCAATGCCCTGGTCACCTGTGATCATCTGGAAATTCCGGACGTGCTGATCGGCGACAAAATCGTCATCAAAAAAGCCGATAAAATGATTAAAATTTTGCATCCGGAAGACCATGATTACTTCCATATTCTACGAAGCAAATTGAACTGGAGTGTTGGCTGACAAGCCTGACTTATGCTGCTAAACCTGACTATCATTGACTTGGCTGTCGTTGACGCCCTGGATTTGGATTTGCAACCGGGCATGTCGGTATTGACCGGCGAAACCGGTGCCGGCAAATCCATTTTATTGACGGCCCTGGGGCTGGCCTTGGGCGACCGTGCCGATTCCGGCTATGTTCGCCCCAACAGCAAACGCGCAGAAGTCAATCTGGAATTTGATTTGCAAAATGCGCCGCTGGTAAAGCAATGGCTGGCAGAGCAGGAACTGGATGACGACGGGCAATGTTTGATTCGCCGCACCATCAGCGAAGATGGCCGCTCCAAAGCCTACATCAACCATAGACCGGTCAATCTGCAAACCTTGCAGACATTGAGTCGGCAACTGGTGGAAATCCACGGCCAGCACGCGCACTTAACCTTACTGGATAAAGAGGAACAGCGGCTATTGCTGGATGGTTTCGCGCAAAACCAGGACTTGCTAAGCCAACTGAATAATTGCTATCAAAGCTGGAAACAAGCTCATAAAACCCTGCAACAGCTACAAAAAGCCGGCAGCGATCAAGCCGAGCGCGAAGAGTTACTGCAATATCAGTTGGATGAATTGCAGCAACTGGACTTGGATAACTTTGATTATCAAGCCTTGGCAGACGAACACCATAAACTGGCCAATCTGGGCAAAATCTTAAGCGTCGGTCAGCAACAGCTGGATATTTTGTACGACAACGATCAACACTCGGTTGCGCAAATGCTGGGGCATTGTATCCACGGCATGTCGGAATTAAGCGAATTTGCCAGCGAATTAAACAATATCAACGCACTGCTGAATGAAGCCGACATCCAGATCAATGAAGCCGCCCAGCAACTGCGCCGCTTTCTGGAAAATCAGGAAGCGGATCCGCAACAATTAGTGTGGCTGGAAAATCAGATCGGCATCGTACAAAACCTCAGCCGTAAACATAAATGCCAGCCGGAAGCATTGCCCGAACTGGCTCAGAAACTGGCAGAAGAACTGGACAACATCAGCCACAGTAGCGAGCGTATCGAGAGTTTGACCCTGGATTGTGAAAAGCTATTAAAGCAGTATCAACAGTTAGCAAAACAAGTGACAGACTCTCGCACTCAGGCCGCTGCCGAATTACAACAACGCATCTCGGATACCATCAAGGAATTGGGGATGCCGCATGGTGAGTTTTTGGTAACTATCGCCAAAGCCAACACTGCCGAACCGCAACGCAACGGCACAGACGCCATTGAGTTTTTGGTCAGCACCAATCCGGGTTTACCCGCCAAACCGCTGGCAAAAGTCGCTTCGGGTGGCGAGTTATCGCGTATCAGTCTGGCCATTCAGGTAACTACCAGCACCGACAAAACCACCCCCACCATGATTTTTGATGAAGTCGATTCCGGGATTGGTGGCGGTATTGCGGAAATTGTCGGCCAAAAATTGCGGCGTTTGAGTGTTAATCGCCAGGTGTTATGCGTCACACATTTACCGCAAGTAGCCTCGCAAGCCCATCAGCATTTATTTGTAGCTAAAAACCAGAAGTCGGCGGTCACGTCATCGACTGTTAAATGCCTGTCCGCACAAGAACGGGTTGAGGAAGTGGCGCGCATGCTGGGCGGGGTCACTATTACGGCGAATACCTTGGCTCATGCGCAGGAAATGCTGGAGTCGGCTGGAACCCGTGATACCCGTTAACCTAAAAACCGCAGTTGAACTACATGAATCCCGTTCAACCCTTCGA
Organism: Methylomonas sp.; assembly: GCA_002928965.1. GTDB lineage: Bacteria > Pseudomonadota > Gammaproteobacteria > Methylococcales > Methylomonadaceae > Methylomonas. The sequence continues at coordinate 111,496 of PERU01000007.1, read as the reverse complement.
CAGGGCTCTCCTGAGCGTAGCCGAAGGGCTCAGCACGAACGGGTTTCTTCACGTCCAACTGATTTTTTTAGGGTTAAAGACGTTTCACCACCAAGGGCAAAGATAGCTTTAGCATATCGAGGCGAAAACAGTTGGCAGTCTCTAATGCTGCGTAGACTTTTAGCTTTCTAGTAAATCCCTGCAAACCAGCATTTTCAATCCAGTCTGATGATCTCGGCATGATCATCAAAATACACGGTAATTTTTTGAGCGTTTTGAGCATGGCGCAGTTGTTCACTATTAAGGTGAAACCGTTCGGCTAAATCTTCATTGTTAATGGGCGGCTTGGTTTTGGTCCTCAAGGAGGCATGCAGCCAAGACAGAAAAAACGTCCACACAAACCAGCCAAAACCAATCATGACGATGATTTGTCCATAGAATTCGAGCAGTTCCAGCAAGGTTTTGTAACCGCCGAACCAACGAATTTCGTCAGACCAGCTTTTAACGCCCATCAACCAACCGCCCAGTGTGAACAGCGGAAACAAAAAATACAGCCATAACAGCCAGCTCAGTGTCGATAAAAACCAGGAACCCATTCGTTGTTTAAAGCTTTGCAGATGTGGCTGGTTAATGATGATTTCTTTCATTTTTGTCGCAAACCTCTATCCAAAGTCACCCAAACCGCACGCTGCCCGCGAGTTTTACGTATGGCTTTGAAACAACCGTTAATGGTAGTACCGACGTTGATCAGCCAATACACAATCGGATACCAGATCATCCAGTAATAATGCTGTGCCGAGCCGCCACTGCGTTTTTCATACACCGCATCGATGCTAAGACTGACTGCAAATTGAATCAAACAGGTGATGCATAACAGCATGCTGGTCCAGCGCGGCGATAAATCTTCCAGAGCTTCTTGCGGTTGTTCGGAAATAATCCATTGCAACGGCGTGACAATCAGCAACATCACAATCAAAAACGCCCAACACAAACTGATGCAGCTTTCCAGATACAATGGCCACATGCCGCGGGATTGCCAATTCCACATTCGCCGAAAATACCGTGACATCACTTCGACACCTCCCTGAGCCCATCGGCTACGCTGTTTCCATAGACCAATCAGTGTTTCCGGCATCAACACCCAACACAAGGCGTTCGGCTCAAAGCGGATGCTCCAGCCTGCCAACTGTAATTTCCAGCTAATGTCGATGTCTTCGGTGACCATATCCGGACTCCAATAACCGACATCATGCAAGGCGGATTTACGAAAACCGGCAATCACCCCGGAGATGGTAAAGATATGTCCATAAGCCCGTTGGGCACGTTTGATCATCCCTACAATGGCCGAAAACTCACCCACCTGAATTTTACCCAGCAGGGTGGATCGGTTACGGATTCGCGGATTGCCGGTCACCGCGCCGACATTCGGGTCTTCCAGAAAATGCCGCACAATCCAGGCAGTGGCATTCGGTGCCAGCAAAGCGTCACCATCGATACCAATCAGGATTTCGCTGTTAGCCAACAGTGCGGCCGTGCGCAAACCGACAGCTTTGCCCTGGTTGCTGGCCAGATTGACGACTCGCAACTGCGGATACTGATCAGCCAGTTCATGCAATATATCCAAGGTATTGTCTTTGCTGCCATCATTGATGGCGATGATTTCATAGTGAGGATAATGCTGCCCAGTCAAATATTCGATGGTTTCTCGCACATTGTCGCCTTCGTTATAGCAAGGCACTAAAATCGACACCATCGGATACTCAGCCAACACCGGCAAGTCAGACATCACGTTGCCGCGCTTGCGCTCCCAACGCAGATAGTAAATGATGCCGCCTATCATCCACACAAACGCCATCAGCAGCGGGTAATAAAACACAAAGCGGGATAACCATTCGTCGACCAGCCACCAGGGAATTTCTTCAAACCATTCCCTCGCTAAAAACCACCAGTCAATCAGTTCCTGTACCCAGGACTGCGCAATCCATTGTTCCATCATCGTTAATCCACAGCCACTGCGGGAAAGAATTTTTTCAGTTCATCCACTTTGGGGTGGTCACGATGCACGTTATCGGGGTAATAACCGATATGTTTGGCACCCAACTTTTTCAACAACTGGAATTGTTCAGTAAAGATCGGCATGGGTACATCCTGCTGTTTTTTCCAATCAACGGCTTGCAGCTCAAACAGCATTTTGTCCAGGCCATTAGGAAATTCAGCGGTTTTCTTGACCAAATCTGTCAGCCATTGCTGGGGATTTTGCGCTTCTTCCATAAACGGCATGGCTTCAATCGCTACATAGTCATAATGTTTGTAAAAAACCGGAAAGGATTGGGCATACCATTCTTCGCTATACGGCGATAGCAAAGGCAAGGCATAGAAATTTCGGGCGGTTTTGATGTATGGTCGGTAGAACCTGACTTTATCGGCAAGAGCATCCGTAAATTGGCTCAAAAATTCGGTTTTGTGTTTTGCCCAACGCAAGCGTAATTCACTGGAGGCATGGATTTTTTCAAATTCTGCTGGCAGACCCCAAACCTTGTGGGTCATTTCCATTGCCAATGCCGAAACATCTTCATAATCCGACAGGATGCCGTCATCATGAAACAGGATGCCGTTAAAATCGCAGTTTTTGGCCAGATCTTCATAAATCTCGCTGATGTACTGCCTTGCTTCCGGATTAAATGGTGACAAGCGGGTGTAAACATGGCGGGATACTTGCGGCTCACCATCCCGCCATTCTTTGACGTACCATTTCACAGGCACATCCGCTTTGTAAGCCATGATTGGCAACCAAGCGTAAACTCGGACGCTGGCTTTACGGCGCAATTGCAAGGCCACATGATTAAACAGGTCTTTACGCACCGGCAAATGCCGATTCGGGAAATACAGCTCATCCGCATTGCCATCGCCATCAGGGTCGGAATAAGCTTGCAAAAACACCGTATTGGCGCCAGTAGCTTTGATCCTGGTTATCAAGGCTTCTATATTGCGTTTGGTTTGCTCATCGTCTTTGTCATATAAATAATCCATATCAACATGCGCTACCCGCAAATCCAGCTGACTACGCTGTGTTTTCATCACTTCGGCAAATTGTTTGACATTGATATCGTCGGTGATCATCATCCGCTTCATCACCCGCGCATCAGCCAGAGTATTGATGCCGTCGTTCAATCCCATCGTAATCGTCATGCCGAATTGTTTGGCGGCCTCCAGTGCAATGCTGTTGTATTCGCCATACGGCCAGACCATCACCCGCGGCCTGATACCTAACAACTGGAATAATCGTTCTGAACTGTCAGCCATTTCCTGATAAATCCGTTTACGATAGTCTTCGTCTTTTTCATACTCTTCGTATTCGCTGCTAAACAAACGGGTATTGACTGCACTATGTTCATCACCCTGTGGATTGGCCAGGATACCGTGATGCAAATCGTGGGAATGTGAGGCGATTTCCACCAAGCCACTGTCCATCACTTCGCGAATTTGTGCCACACTCATCAACGGCTTGACACCCTGCACCGCCTTACCTTCCAGCCAGGAACCCACCACAGCCAGTGTTGCAGGGTAACGGTATTTTTTTAACAACGGCAAAGCACGGGTATAAAAACTTACATAACCGTCATCAAACGTCAGCAAGACAGCCTTGCTGGGTAAGGTTTTCTGGCTTTTGATTGCCTCCAGCACATCTTGAACACTGACAACGTGATAATTGTTTTTCTTGAGCCAGGCAAAGTGATCTTCAAGATGTTGTTTGTTAACCGCAATACGATCAAAGGGTGGCACCTTTTCTTCTTCTTCAAGAATATCGTGATAATTCAAGACCAAAAACGTGCTGTCGGTAGCGGCGAAAGGTCGGATTGAAACCAACATGCACAGGATGAAAATTATGAACTGCAGTAAACGAGGCATAGTGTCCGATTAAAATGAAGATTAAGAACAGCCACAGCGGAGCGGGTTAGAGACTCAGCAAAAATTGCAGGTATTCTACTCTATTATTCTAGCGCTTAAATCCCTGACAACGAGGGATTTAGGCTGTGTTCACAATAAACCACCTTCATTTAATTATTGTTCAGACTCATTTTTTTAAATTTTGAGCTAATGTTAATGAATTTTCCAACATGAAAAGATTTATCGAGCAGTTCAAACCACGATGAATAAAGTTAATACCAAGAATAAAAAAACCAATCGACGACTTGCCTTTCGGATTTATGAGCAAGTTAATCTGTTCTATCAAAAAATCGAACCAGATCAGATTTTAGAGCCACCAGAAGATTGCGATAACCTCATGATCAGTTTCAAGCCGACACGAACCCGTCGACATTTAGTTGATAAACACACCAGTCAAACACGACAGATGAGTTCTTTACCGCTGTCAGAAAGCAATACAAATGACACTTTAAACGTCAATCTCAGCTCAACTGGTATCGCCTTCACGACTAAGGACGCATTAGTACCTAATGATTATCTGGCACTAAGAATACTGTTATTGGCTACCATGACAAGCATTAGCATTTGTTGCAAAGTGGTCTATTGCAAACCCAGCAACCCCTTCGAAGATAACCAATATCCGTTTCTGGTCGGTGGAGAATTTATCAATTTGACAACAGCAGACAGCCAACTTCTTACCGCACATCTGCAAAAGAGAAAAAAACAACAAATTATCATTTACTCTCTACTGTCAATGGTCCTTCTAACTTTTCTGAGCGTACCAGACTTAGCGTTTGGTTTGTTATGGGACATCACTAATCATGTTCTAGTAACAATTCTTCACGCCATTCATGTAGTGATTGAATTAGTTGAACTGAATATCGATCATCTGGTTGAACATGGCTTTCATACTGATGTGCGTCAAACCCAAATCATTGTGTTCTACATAATGTTAGGTTTTGGATTTATCAGTATTTATATTTTTTGGAAAACCGTTCCGCCGCTTTGTATAAAATTTTTCAAAAATCAACTGCGATTCTGGTCACGTAAAAAAGCCAGTTTGCTTTATGTCTGGGGTGAACAGTCTATTTTCAACAAAATCAAAATCAGTGGCTTGGCGGTTACCGCCATCGTCGGCTATGTACTTTTTGCCATGTAACGCATGAGGGCCTTTGATTTTTTCCAGACACCGAATCCCCATAGAGCTGGGCTTTCGGAACCAATATCCAACACCAAGGTCTGCCAACCTGCAAGGTTATGACACTGTATAGCATCCAATTTGTTGTATGCTAAGACAGACATTCAGGTGTTTTTTGGATTTAAGGTAGTCATCGTCTGAACATACCTGACGCTGAGTTTTGTTTTATATAACGACATCCGCTTAAACTGATAGTGTTACAACATGCTTGTTTTTTAAGCAATCCGTTAACCCGGCAAGATATTGGCCGATTCGCAAATGAGGATTTACCATGGGTTTTAGTATCCCACACCTTCTGGTTGTATTAGTGATCGTGTTACTGGTGTTTGGCACCAAGCGTTTAAAAAATATGGGCGAGGATCTCGGCGGGGCCATAAAAGGCTTTAAAAAAGCCGTCAAAGACGGTGAAGAGTCCGCAGTCGAATCCAAATCAGAAAAAGACACAGACTGACTCCGCCCCCATTCAACGGGACATTACAACTATTAAAACTGCCATTGTGTTTAAATAGCACTAAGGCGTTATCAATCTCATCACTCGTTATTCAATGGATTTTCAACAGCTAATTATCGAATACGGCTATCTGGCATTGTTTATTGGCACCTTTCTGGAAGGCGAAACAATTCTGGTTGTTGCTGGTTTTCTGGCCCATAGCGGCTATCTGGAATTACCCTGGGTGATCTTGACGGCATTTTCCGGCACATTTGCCGGTGACCAAACCTTTTTTTATCTCGGTCGATTCAAAGGCATCCGCTTTTTGGAAAAAAGACCACTCTGGCATAGCAAGACCGATAAGGTATTCGATTTATTGCATAGACATCAGATCAAAGTGGTGCTGGGCTTTCGTTTTTTATACGGTGTACGCAATGTCACGCCATTTGTGATTGGTGCAAGCCGAATGCATCCCGGCAAATTTTTTATTCTAAACTTCCTGGGCGCAATGGTTTGGGCCATTGCTGTGGGTTATTTGGGCTATCAGTTTGGCGACATCGCTGAATCAGTGTTGGGCGAAATCAAGCAATATGAAATTCACTTCCTAGTTGGATTGGTTACGATTGGCCTGTTGCTGTTTTGGCGCTCTACGCATAAAGCAAAAATAGCCCGAAACAGTCAATAGTCGACAATATCGCAATAAACGCATTTATTGGCTGAGCAAGATAGAAATAACCTTTAACTACTTAATCCTTTTGTGAATACAATAATTCTGGTATCCGGCGCGCTACTGTTAGTTTTTTTAAACGGGTTTTTCGTTGCACTTGAATTTAGTCTGGTCAAACTCCGCGAAACCCGTATTAAAGCCATTGCCCAAACCAAAGGTTGGCGCGGGCGGATTTTGGCAAAAGTACATAAACAACTCGATGCCTATCTATCAGCCTGTCAACTGGGTATTACCCTGGCTTCACTGGGTTTAGGCTGGATTGGTGAACCTGCCTTTGCCAAAATGCTAGATCCACTGTTTGCCAAAACGGGCATCAGTTCGCCGGAATTGATTCACAGCATTTCCTTTGCCTTTGCGTTTTGCACCATTTCGTTCCTACATATTGTGGTTGGGGAGCAAGCCCCTAAATCGATGGCCATCCGCAATCCGGAAGCCGTCGCGCTGTTTAGTGCAGGACCGCTATACATTTTTTACTGGTTGATGTACCCGGCTATCTGGCTGCTTAACGGTAGCGCGAATCTGGTACTGCGTATCGCAGGTCTAGCCCATAACAACGGTCATGATAATCATTATTCAACCGATGAACTCAAACTGATACTCCGCGCCAGCCGTCCTAACGAACGATTCACTAATGATGAATGGAACGTATTAGCCAAAGCCTTGGACTTCAGCAAACTAGAAGTATCGGAATTAATGCGACCCATACATGAAATCACCGCGCTGTATCGTAATCAATCCCTACAGCAAAACCTGGATACCGTTTTCAACAGTCGTTTTAGCCGCTATCCCTATTTCGATAGCAATAACACCGATATTTTAGGCGTGTTGCATCTAAAGGATTTATTTTTCGGAATGCAACAGGATGCAAATATAGACAATCTGGAAAGCTATCTACGTCCGATTCAATTCATTCCTTCGCACATGCCAGCGGTGGAGTTATTCCGGCAATTCAACCAAGGTGCCCCCCACTTTGCGATAATTGGCATACCCGGCCAAATACCTCGTGGATTCATTACCTTGGATAATTTACTCTCCGCCTTGGTTGGCGAAATTCATGACGAATTCAGACCCTGTGACACCGGTTGGGAATCGCTGGAAGACGACTCATTAGTTGGTAAGGGCAGTTTGCCGATTTTTTCATTAGAACGTATTTTGGGTGTTGATATCGAAAATGAAGATTTAGACATGGAAGAGGTAGATTCCGTTGGGGGTCTGATATTAGCAAAACTGCGCGACATTCCCGAGGAAAACGAAATCATCTCTTTCGAGCACTTTGACATCACGGTCACTGCCATGACCGGACCACGCATCGAATGGGTGAAAGTTCGTCCAAAATCACAAAAGAACCATCAAAATACGCCTCAAAAATAGCGAAAACCGTTTGCAATCTATATCATTACTGCCTTATTTAAAAACACTGAGATTGGATGCTTTTATTCATCAAATTTCAAAGCAAACAGGGCTAGTTTTCGTTTATATAGAGATGCCAAAGAAAATCGGTTAAATTTATCATTCATTTTAATATTCAATAGTTTGTAACAAGCTCATAGCATGTAAACCCATACAATGAGTAACTATTTAGCGCCAAACACTGCACGCCATCTCCATCATCAAAGAGGTAAGCTATCACAGGCTTGCCGGATTTCACGGTTTGCAGAATAGTGACTATGATGATTGAACAAAACTGAGAGTTGAACTATTTTGATCCCCATACAGTTTTTGGCAGCACTGATTTCGAAGTTGTTGAACAAGGCCGATATACGAAAGCACGTTTTGGATACAGCCATTAGGGAAGCACTGATTAAATCTTTCGACAGGCTCAGGATGCTGCCTAAGAGAGTATAAGCGTAATGGATCTGTTCAGCACCTCCTTGCATATCAGACAACTGGTTTCACAACATGAAATGGTTGCTTTGCAATGCATGATGTCCATGCATTGATTAAATGCCATAAGCAAAATAACACTATCGAAAAGTTAAATTAAAGCCTTAAATGGGAGCGTTGTATGTTTGTAATAATTGGTTATGTCATCATCTTAGGTTGCGTACTCGGCGGTTTTTTGATGGCCGGCGGACACCTAGGTGTATTGATGCAGCCGGTGGAAGTGCTGATTATCGTGGGCGCGGCGACTGGCGCGTTTTTAGCCAGTAATACCATGCACACTGTCAAAGCCTCGGTTGCAGGCGGGATGGGCACCTTAAAAGGCAGTCGCTATACGCAAGAATATTATCTTGATCTGTTGATGAGCTTTAATGGGCTCTGCCAAAAAGCCCGAAAAGAAGGTCTGTTGTCACTCGAAAAAGTGGTCGACGATCCTGAGGGCAGTTCCATATTCGGCGAAAAAGTCGTACACGATCATCATCTGATGGAGTTCATCTGCGACAAACTTCGGCTGATTTTGACCGGCGTTGATAAATATCAATTGGAAGACATCATCGATGCCGAAATTGACGTACACCATGAAGTAGGCCATGCCCCAATCAAAGCCGTGCAACGGATTGGTGACGGTATGCCCGCATTTGGTATCGTGGCGGCAGTTATGGGGGTGGTACATACCATGGAATCCGTGGGCATTCCTCCTGCAGAACTGGGTAAATTGATTGCCGCAGCACTGGTCGGTACGTTTTTGGGTATTCTGGTCGCTTATGGCTTCGTCGCACCGGTTGCCGCAGTCATGGAAGATCGGTTGGAAGAAGAAGCCAACGCCTATAAATGCGCCAAAAAAGGCATTTTAAACTGCGCATTGGGTACATCACCTGCCATCACCGTCGAATTTATGCGCACCGCAATTCCCCATCATATCCGCCCCTCATTTTCAGAAATGGAAGCCCAAATTAAAGGCGGAAAAGGCTAAATCATGTCCGAACAACCCATTATCAAAAAAGTCATCAAGAAAGCCGGGCACGGCCATCATGGCGGAGCCTGGAAAATTGCCTATGCCGATTTCGTAACGGCCATGATGGCCTTTTTCCTGTTGATGTGGTTGTTGGGTTCTGCGGATGAACCCACCAAAAAGGGTATTGCCGAATATTTCCAAGACCCTTATGCCGTATCCTTGAACGGTGGCGAAGGTGTTGGCGACCGAACCGCCATCATTCAAGGTGGCGGCACCGATTTAACCTCCAAAGATGCCGGCCAGGTTCATCAAGGCGAAGACACCCCGCCTCCGCCTGAAGAAGTGGTTCCTGAGGACATCGAAAAATTAGCCGAGGAAAAAGAAAAACAGCAGTTGGAACAATTACAGGCCAAAATTGAATCCATGATGGATGCCAACGCCGAACTCAACGAGTTTCGCGATCAGGTCAAACTGGAAACCACTCCGGAAGGCCTGAAAATCCAAATCGTCGACTCCAAAAACCGACCCATGTTCAAACTGGCCAGTTCGCGTATCGAAGACTATGCCCAAATGATCATGCAAAAACTGGCCAAGGTCATCAACGAGCTACCCAACAAAGTCACCATCAATGGTCACACCGATGCCCTACCGTTCCCCAGCAATGGCGCTGGCTACTCAAACTGGGAACTGTCAAGCGATCGGGCCAATATAGCCCGACAACAACTCACTATTGGTGGTCTGGCAGAAGACAAAGTGCTACGCATTGTGGGCTTGGCTTCCAGCATTCCCTATGTCACCGAAAACCCTAACGACCCAATGAATCGTCGCATATCCATTATTGTGATGAACAAAAAAACCGAAAATCTGGTGATTCACGAAGGCATGAAGGTTGACCCTACTCAGGAAAAGGTCACACTGCCGGAATCCATTAATCCTGCTAACCTGACGCCTATTCCACCTCCGCTACATTAGTCACGGGGCTATTCAAAGACTATGTCGCTTTTGATAGCCTTACTCTGTCAGATCTTAGCCATTGCATCCACCAGCCTGATCTATAAGACCGGCGGGTGGTTACAGCCACATTGGCTGATCTGGACACAGCCTGTTTTAGCTGCGGCACTGTCCAAAATGCTTCGACAACCTTGGTGGTGGCAGCTGATACATCTTCTGTTTGTGCCAGCTGTTTGGTTATTTTTAACGTTTCAGATTGACGGCTGGATTTATATGGCTGCTTTCTTACTTTCGTTAGCCATATTCTGGGGTACCTTTAAAGGCGACGTGCCTTTATTTTTATCCTCAGATGCGGTCAGTAAGGCATTGGCGACTATCGTCAAACGGCAACGCGCAAACAATCTGATTGATCTCGGTGCCGGCATAGGCAGCGCGGTTATTCCTCTCGCGAAGCAGTTGCCTCAGCTTGAAATCACTGCCGTTGAACGAGCCCCCTTACCCTGGTTGATATTACGTTGGCGTTGCCGGCGATTCAGCAACATCAAGGTACTCAGACAAAATCTTTGGGATACAGCTTTGGCAGAGTACGACATCGTCTTTTTATTTTTATCGCCCATGGCCATGCCGCGCATGCAGGACAAATGCCTGCAAGAAATGCGTACCAGAAGTGTGGTGGTTTCATCCAGTTTTGAAATGCCGATCTGGCCCACTGAAAGAACCATTCAACTCAAGGACATCAAACACACGCGCTTGTATTGCTATAGGCTGCCGGAGAAACGCGGTTTCTGATGGCCTTCAGCTCGGACGAATGATCACTGCCGTCCGCAAGCGATTCTTGCCAAAGCAGGACATGCGTTCAAAAGCTTCCCTTGCCACCGGAATAAACTGGCTATCCAACACACTTTGCCGACTTTCATCCGGGTCGGAATCGTGCATATACAAGCAATCGTTATCAAAGCCGCTCATCACCACCCAATGTGGGGCTTTTTTGCCGTCCAGAGCAAAGGTGCTAATTAAAATCAACGGTATGCCGCCAGCAGCAAAAGCATCGGTCAAATCGTTTTGGGTGATGTTGCTGTAGTGGATGGCAATACCTTGCTGTTGCGCTTCGCGCTTGAATCCATTATCCACCAGTTCGATCACCTGTTTTTTATCGTCATTGCGGACGCTGTCAATAAACAAGGGGCCCGCCTGATTGATCCAGACTTCCACCGAAAAATGCCGGCGTTTGGCTGCCAACGCCAAACCGATAGGATGGCAACCACCATGCCCGGAGGTCATAAAAATGGTGGTGGCTTCGCGCCATAAATTAATTTCCTCATCCCGCGACGGCAGGTAAGTTTTATCCAACGCATGCATCGCCATCATCAACGCCGCCGGCCCACAGGTAAACGGGGTGGTTTGCCTGAGCCAATGCACCGAACGATGCTGCGGGGTATCGCGATAACGCCGTATGCGTTTTTGGTAGCGCAAAGCGTCTTTATGATCCTGATAGTAATCCCGGTACAAACCAAATTTTTGAAAATCCAGCGATTGATAGAGTTTGATGGCGGGCGTATTGTCTACACTCACTTCCAGCCTTAAATACAATCGTCCATCATCCCGAGCCGCCTGTTCACCCGCCAACATCAAGGCTTTGGCAATACCGTTGCCGCGCAGTTCCGGCATTACTGCCAGCGAATAGACTCGCGCCAGACGTGTGCCGGGATGGTAAATAATCAGAATATAGCCGCCAATCACGCCGGCCGTTTCGGCAATCAGCAAAGCCCGGTGTTCAGTGGTCAGCCAATGCCGAAAACTGCGCCGACTCAAACGATCGGTCGAAAAACTGGCATTTTCCAGCCTAACCAGCGCCTCCAGGTCGGCTAAAGAGGCAGGCCGGATAGTCACGCTCAAGCTGAAACGCCCGCAAGCGCCTGACAGACAACCTGTCTGGCCCGCAGCAATACCATCTCCCGCCAAGCCGGGTCGGGCGGACAAAAATGACGACGCATTACATCGCCATGCGTCATTCTTTCCGTGACATAACGCTGATCGGCCCATAACAGATGATCCCGAAGCAGAATCTCAAATAATTGGTCGGTGGGATACGTGCCGAATTCCAGCGTTATGTAACAACCGGTGTCACCCATAACGGCATGCCAAAGATAATCCAATAATCCCAGCTTTGGCACTGAACTGGAAGTACCGGCCAACGGCAAGGTCACAGCGTCGCCATACCAGGCATGAGCAATTGCCGCCCCAGCGCTATCGGGCAGATGGTCACAAATAATCTCTCCGTATCCATATGGCCCTAGGCCGGTATGCACATCCACCACCGCCAGTCGCCGGTGTGCCAGGTCATAATCAGCGATCAGTCTCTGGCAGACCAGTCTCCCGTGCGCCGGTTTTTTTCCGCCGTAAAACGGACCCTCCGCATCACTGTATTGCCCGCCGCTGATGGCTTTCTCCAATGCTGCTCGCCCATGTATCAGGCTGAATTCATGCAGCGCTCGCTGACGTTTTTGCACATCGTGTTCGAATAATGCCGAACGTATTTGCATATAGTCGGGGGTTTCGGGCAGCGGCCAGGAAAAATCCACCCCATTACGATTTAAATCCACCCCATCTGCATCGCAACGTCGCGACCAGGCATAACCCCAAGGAGTTAAGGCATGTACCAACAGCAATGCGGAATCTGCCGGGATAATTAATTGCTCTACAGCCAACAAGTTCAATATATCCCGCTGCACGGCACTGCCAGCAAAACCCTCTACCCCATGAGTCGCCGCGATCACCACCAGCACATTCTTGGCATCTACACTGCCAATCCAGGCCGTATCGGTAAACAACGATTCACCCTGAGGACCGAAGCCGGCACAGGGATGCATCACATGCAAGCAATCGCCTGGAAAATTCGCCAAATCTTGCACCCATTGTTGACGGGCAAACCCATAGTCCGTTGGAAAGTTCCCAACATCAATATCGTTGAAAATACTGCGGTTTGTCATGCTTGCATACCTTGGAGAACCTGTTTTTTCAAGCATTATCATGTTACGCCTTGTTTAAAATTCTGTCTGGTTTCAAAATCATCGTTCATTTAATCGCATGGAGCATGCGTCGCTATGGCAAACACGCTTTTGGTCGTTGACGATCTTGCCGATTGGAATCCTTATTACCCCAGCGAGTTGGTCATCAGTTTTGAAGATTATCTGGCGCATCAGTCCGGATCTGCCGACCAACGCGTTCGCGTCATCAATCTATGCAGCAGTTTCGCCTATCTTTCAGATGGCTATTATTGTTCCTTGCTGGCAGAAGCTCGCAATCACCATGTGATCCCTTCGGTGAAAGTGATTAACGAGCTGGACAAAAATGCCTTGTATCGCCTGCAATTAGAAGACTTTAGCCAGCCATTGGCAAAAGCACTCAAAAAGCACACCCTACATGGCGAATTGACCTTTTACAGCTATTTTGGCATCACTTCAGAACCGGATTTTCAGGAACTGGCCCGCCGCTTGTTCGAGCGTTTTCCGTGTCCGATTCTGCAAATCAGTCTGCAGTTACAGCAGCAATGGGAAATAGTTGACCTGAAGGCCGTCTCTCCCCGGCAAATGGATGATGCGATGCAAACTCTGTTTGCCGAAGCGTTGGACAAGTTCAGCAAAAAAGTCTGGCGTAAAAGTCGCATCCGTAAAGCCGCCCGTTATGATTTGGCGATTTTAATCAATCCGGCTGAAAAACTGCCGCCAAGCAACCGGGGCGCCTTAAAAAAATTCATCCACGCAGGCCAACAACTGGGCATCGATGTGGAGTTGATCACCCAAAAACATTATGGCCGCATTCCAGAATTTGACGGCTTGTTTATCCGCGAAACCACTGCCATCGATCATCATACCTATCGCTTCGCCAAAAAAGCCGAGGCGGAAGGCTTGATGGTCATCGACGATCCCACTTCCATTCTGCGCTGCGCCAATAAAGTCTATCTGGCCGACCTGTTTCGCACGCATCGGGTGCCTTCACCCAAAACCTGGATTCTGCACAAAGGCAATGCAGAACATCTTGATGCGCTTGAAGCCAGCGCCGGGTTTCCGGTAGTGATCAAAATCCCCGACGGTTCATTCTCACGCGGCATTGTCAAAGTACAGAATCGACAGGAACTCAACCTCAAAGTGGCTGAGTTATTTGCGCAATCCGCCTTACTGTTGGCGCAAGAATTTTTATATACCGATTTTGATTGGCGCATCGGCATCTTCAATCAAAAAGCCCTGTATGCCTGCCGCTATTTCATGGTGAAAAATCACTGGCAAATCTACCGTCACGGCACCCACAAAACCGATAGCGGCAGTTTCAGCACCATTCCTACCTTTGAGGTTCCCAAAGCGGTGTTGGATGCAGCTTTGCGCGCTACGCAATTGATCGGTAATGGTTTGTATGGGGTTGATGTCAAAGAAATCGACCGCAAAGGTTATGTCATTGAAGTTAACGACAATCCCAGCATTGACAATGGGGTGGAAGATAAATACCTGGGCGACGAACTGTACCGCGCCATCATGAACGAATTTATAAGACGTATGGACAATCGCAGCAAAGGGCTAAGCTAAGCCATATCCGTTGATAAATTTCCTGCACGTAAAACATTCGCCAGTCAGCAATTGATACAATACTTCAACTGTTTTGAAACCATACTACCCCGGAGAGTATTCCATGATCCGTTTTCCAGCCGAATGGGAACCGCAATCTGCAGTCGTTATCGCTTGGCCACATGCCAGCGGAGACTTTGTCAACCTGTCTGCCGTTGAAGATACTTATCATGCCATTGCCACTACCATCAGCCGCTTTCAACCGCTATTGATCATTTGCAAAAACGGCGAGCATCAGGAACACATTCAAGGTTTGCTGAAAGGCACCGGCAACATTCATTTTGTACAGGCCGATTTCAATGACATTTGGGTACGGGACACCGTATTTTTAAGCCTGGAATGGCAACACCCGAAAGCCAAACTGCAACTGCTGAATTTCCGATTTAACGGTTGGGGCAACAAATACCCGCATCAGTCAGACAACAACTTGAACTTGGCATTGTTCGCCCATCCTGTTTTCAAAGGTCACCCAACCGCAACCGTTGATTTGGTGCTGGAAGGCGGCAGCGTGGAATCCGATGGACAAGGTACAGTCATGACCACCAAAAACTGCTTGTTCAACCCCAACCGTAATCCTGATTTATCCGAAGCAGCCATCGCCAGCCAGCTACAGCATTATCTGGGTGCCAAAAGAATCTTATGGGTGGAGCAGGATAATCTTGCCGGAGACGATACCGATGCCCACATCGACACCCTGGCACGCTTTTGTGATGCTAACACCATTGCCTACAGCAGCTGCGACGATGCGGACGATGCGCATTATCAAAGCCTGAAAAACATGGAAACGCAGTTAAAGGCCTTCAAAACCCTGGAGGGGCAGCCCTATCGCTTGATAGCCTTGCCGTTACCGCAACCGATTACCGACGAAAGCGGCCAACGCTTACCCGCAAACTATTCCAATTTCCTGATCATCAATGGTGCGGTGTTGGTACCGGTTTATGATGACCCCAACGACGCGATTGCCCTGACACGATTGGCGGAATGCTTCCCTGATCACGAAGTCATTGCGGTACCTTGCCGTCCATTGGTGCATCAATACGGCAGCTTACATTGCGCCAGCATGCAAGTGCCTGCCTTTGTGAAGCTGAACTTCGAACCTTAATTTTACATAGGTGTAATAGCAGTAGCTATTTGCACCAAAATCATAAACCTTGCGCTCGCACTGGCTTATAAGACCAGTGTAACGCTTGTTTTTTCATACCGAAAACAGCCAACCTTATGAAAAAATCCATTATTGCCTGTGCCGTGCAACAACCCTGCAATCGCGGCCGAGACACCAATCTGGCGTATTCCATTAGTCAAATCGAACAAGCCGCTCGCCAAAACGCCGACCTGGTGGTGTTGCCGGAATTGCATCTGGACCATTATTTTTGCCAAAGCGAAGACACCGACTGTTTCGACATGGCCCAAGTCATTCCCGGCCCGACCTGCGAGACCTTGAGTCAAGCTGCCAAAGCCAACCAAGTCGTGATCGTCTCGACGATTTTTGAAAAACGCGCACCCGGTCTTTATCACAACACCGCCGTGGTGTTTGACAAGGACGGCAGTATCGCCGGTACCTTTCGCAAGATGCACATCCCGGACGATCCAGGGTTTTACGAAAAATTCTACTTTACGCCGGGTGATTTGGGCTTTAAACCCATTGAAACTTCGATTGGCAAATTAGGTGTATTGATCTGCTGGGACCAATGGTATCCGGAAGCCGCCCGATTGATGGCATTGGCCGGTGCAGACATCCTGATTTACCCGACGGCAATCGGCTGGAACCCGGACGATGAGCAAGCAGAAAAGCAGCGCCAGCTGGAAGCCTGGATCACTGTACAACGCGGCCATGCAGTCGCCAATGGCTTGCCATTAATCTCCTGCAACCGGATTGGTTATGAAACTGCGCCGGATCAAGTCAATGGCTTGCAATTCTGGGGTAACAGCTTCATCGTCGGTCCTCAGGGTGAATTTTTGCAACAAGCAGACGATCAACAGGACACGCTGCTGTTTGCCAGTCTAGATCCGAAACGTAGCGAAGACGTCCGACGTATCTGGCCGTTTTTGCGCGACCGTCGCATAGATGCCTATCAAGACATACTTAAACGGTATATCGATTGAACATAAGTTGGGTTTTGCAGACTAACTCGCATGCTCCTAGGAGTCTGTCAGAGAATAAGAATCGTCGCGAGGGAAAGCATTTTTGAGTCAGATTTGTTGATCATTTGAGGCGAATAGTGGTGCTATTTAACCAAAATGAGCGGGAAATCTGGCCAAAAGGGCTTTTCCGTAGCAGGCTCTCTATTCTCGGACAGGCTCCTAGGGAAGCGTTGATTAAATTGGTCTGGATCGGCAGGGCCTATCTGATGGGATTGATCGCCAAAGGAGCGATGCCCGTCGCGAACCTAAGGTCATAAAATCGCGACTGCTATGCTGACATAATCAACACAAATGGTTGACAAGTTTTATTTAATACCAGCTTAATACTCAACAAATCCAGATAGTGCGTTCACCTAAATCGTCCTGATGCTTGGCCTAAAACGATTCTTTAAATTAATTATTAGCAGTTGCTTCGATCTGATGCCGATTCTGATCGTGGTGCTGATTTTCCAATTACTGGTGATTCGTCAGCCTCTGGCGGATGTCGGTCAATTGATCATAGGCTCAATCATGGTGGTTTTAGGTCTGACGTTTTTCTTGTTGGGACTTGAACAAAGCTTATTTCCAATCGGTGATGCCATGGCGGTATCACTTGCCCGCAAAGGCAATGTTTTTTGGTTATTATTATTTTCATTTTTATTGGGGTTTGGTACGACCATTGCGGAACCCGCTTTGCTTGCGATCACTCAGAAAGCCGCTGACATAGCTGGGAGTGCCCATATGATCGAAAATAGTCTTACCGCAAAAGCCGACTATGCCTTGGCTTTGCGGCTGACCGTAGCCGCTTCTGTGGGGGTAGCTATCGTTTTGGGGGTTTTACGTATTCTGCTTGGTTGGCCATTGCACTACTTCATCATCAGTGGCTACATTATTGTGGTTGCCATGACCCCCTTCGCGCCTGCCGAGATTATTGGTATCGCCTTTGATTCGGGGGGCGTTACCACCTCAACGATTACTGTTCCTTTGGTTACGGCGCTAGGTATCGGTTTGGCCAATTCCATCAAAGGCCGTAATCCGGTCACCGACGGTTTTGGTTTGATCGCATTCGCTTCTTTGCTGCCTATGATATTTGTGATGACATTTGGAATTGTCAGATGAGCGAGTGGTTTGAGCACTTTCTAAGGGTGTTTTTTGAAACGGTTCATAATGTCATGCCGATTGTTGTAATCATTATTTGCTTTCAATTGTTGGTCATACGCAAACCATTGCCTCACCCTGGTAAAGCCTTGTTGGGTTTTATCAATTTGATGATTGGCATCACTTTTTTTCTGGATGGCTTAAACATTGCCCTGTTTCCAGTTGGCGAGTTGATGGCCAAACAATTGTCTGCACCTGAATTCATGAATTTACCTGATGGTCAAGCCTCATCAAATTGGCGAGATTATGGCTGGTTCTATTTATTTGGTGCCTGCATCGGTTCCGCTGCTACCTTAGCCGAACCGTCCTTGCTGGCAGTAGCCCATAAAGCAGAAGAAATCTCAGGTAAAACCATCAGTGCCTGGGGCTTGCGTATTGCTGTATCGTTGGGCGTAGCCTTGGCCATTGGCTTGGGTATATTCCGTATTGTTACGGGTACCCCGTTGAATTACTTCATCGCAGCAGCGTATACCGTGGTGATTATCCAGACAATTTTCGCGCCTAAACTGATTATCGGACTGGCCTATGATGTGGGCGGAGTCACTACCTCTACCGTCACGGTGCCTATTGTCACAGCATTGGGTCTGACTCTGTCGTCATGTGTTCCTGGACGTAATCCACTGCTGGATGGGTTTGGCTTGATCTCACTGGCTTGTTTGTTTCCGGTCATCAGCGTGCTGTGTTATGCACAACTGGCGTCATGGCGCGCCAAAAAACGCCATTCAAATCATTCTTGAGGGTCTTCTATGCGTTTCAAATTAATCATTGCTTTTGTTGACGACACAAAAACCGAACTGGTGATGGATACTGCGCGTAAAAGCGGTGCCAAAGGCGCGACAGTCATTACCCAGGCCCGCGGTGAAGGCTGTAAGCAAACCAAAACCTTTTTCGGACTCACCCTGGAAGTACAGCGGGATGTTCTGTTGTTTTTGGTGGAGGAGCATCTGAGCCGTTACATTCTGGAAAAAATCGCCAAAGCCGGTGAATTTGATACTTCACCTGGAACCGGTATTGCTTTTAAAATCGATGTGGAAGATGCCATCGGCGTGATGCATCAAGTCAAAGAATTAACTCAAGAACTGGAAGATGAAATATGAACAGTAGCGCTAAAATCATTCGCGTCAGCGACATCATGAAAACCGACTTTTCCAGCATCAATGGCTCGGCTACAGTCAAAGAAGCGCTGATACTAATGAAAGCCAACAAAACCTCGGTACTGATAGTCAAAAAACGCCATGACTATGATGATTATGGTCTGGTGACCTGTGGTGATATTGCCAGACACGTGTTGGCCAAGGATAAAGCCCCTGATCGAGTCAATGTCTATGAAATCATGACCTGTCCGGTGATTCAGGTAAACCCCGAAATGGACATCCGGCATTGTTCGCGTTTATTTTCCAATTACAATCTGGTGCGTGCACCGGTGGTCGATAACGGTCAAGTGGTAGGCATGGTCAGCCCCAATTCACTTGTGCTGGAAGGGATGTATAAAAATCTTTGACTAATCAGTAGCACTAAAACTGCATTAGAATTATCGACCCAACGTCAGCAGCACCGTTTGATGCCGTTCCATTTACGCTGCGTTTCTGCGGCAAAAAAGGCTTTGCGGCTCAAGGGTTGCCGATGACCGTCAGCGTGATGCTGTTGCCAGTGCAGAAGGTAACGCTGATAAGCGGTTTCCCCGTTACAATTTTGCCAAAAGCACTTGATTAAAGAAAATACCGGCTGTAAGGTTTGTTTCATGCCAGATCAGGCTGCTCGACGAACTTAATACACTCAAACATCAGGTTATCCAATTCATCCTCGGTATGCTGATCTGAATATTGCAAACCACATTGCTGCTGTTCCTGGATATGTTTGATCATGCCATGAATCCGCATAACTACCCCAGATTCCGGCAACACAATGGATATGCGCAATTCTGCGTTATCAACCTGCTGCTCCAAAGGCCGTTTCAATTTAATTTTAATACCGCTATAACTTATATCCACCACACAGCCATCGATCACAATTTCTGCATCGGGAGGCGGTGGATCGATAATGATATGTGCTTTAAGCCCTTGGGGACAGAATCGTTGATGAATACGTTTGTCGGCTTCCACTTCTCAGGCTCCATTTTTTCATGGCCTAAAGTATAGGCACAATCCTTTAAACGGTAAAATTTATCTGTACTAAATACGGGGTTTGATTGCAGACACAGCCGTTACCGCTCGAAATATGCCAACAGAAAATCCACAAACGTGGTCAATTTAGCCGGATAAAAGCGTCGCTGCAGATAAGTGGCATAGACTGCCAGTGTTGGCCGCCGATAATCACGCAAAATCTCAACTAACTCGCCACTTTGCAGATAAGAAATTACCGACAAACGGGGCGCTTGCACAATACCCATGCCTAATGCTGCAGCCTGACATAAAGCGCGGCCATTATTAGAGGCCAACACCCAGTCGGTTTTGATTCTTTTCTGTTCGCCGTTGACATCAAATAACCAATAATCCCCATGCGGCGTATCTACGTAGTGTAAACATTGATGTTGAGCGAGTGCTTCGATTGATGTCGGGCACCCTTTCTCGGCCAGATAAGCAGGTGATGCATAAGTACATAATTCGGTTTCAGCGATTTTCCTTGCCACCACCCCTGGATCGAGTTTATCGGTAACCAGTAACGACAAATCAAAACTACCGTCTCGCAAATTGGGTGGTTTATTATCCAATGTCATGACTATTTTGACTTCCGGATAGTTGCGTAGATAGTGCTCGATAGCCGGCACCATATAAATACCGCCAAAATCAATCGGCGCACTGACCTTGATATAGCCTTTGACATGCTCGCCATGTTGCGTGGTTGAGGTTTCCAACTCCGCCAAGTCTTCCAGCAGCTGTTTGCTGCGGTTGTAATAAGCCTCGCCAGCACTGGTCAGACTCAAGCTGCGCGTGGTGCGATTCAGCAACACCACGCCTAATGAGGCTTCCAGTTGTGCCATGTACTTACTGATCATCATGGTCGACAACTTCATCTCTTTAGCCACCGCAGAAAAAGTCCCCAATTCGACAATACGGCAAAACACCTGCATGTTATTGAATTTGTCCATAGGATTACACTATAAACTCAAAGTTTACATTTTACTGTTAAAGACTGATTGTTAGCTGTAAATGGCTACTTTTTTCAGCAAGGTATTGTTTGAAACATCACAGCTCAACTAACCATGCCTACAGCTAGTCAACCAACCTGGCTGTAGGGTTACGAATTAGGGTATTCTAATACCCAACCCTGTTTTTAAAATTTGCCCGTCATGTCAGCCAGACCCAACACAATAGATAAACAACGAGCGCTGCTATATGTGCTGACAAGTGTGTTGTTATTGAGCTGCAGTTTTATGTTGCAGAGTGTCAAATGGCAAGGCAGCATGCATTTGCATACTCTGATGGAAGTGGTCGCAACTTTATTGGCCTCTTTCGTAGGTGCCATGTCGTTAGTTCGATTTTTTAGTCAGCGTGACGCCCAGTTTCTTTATATCGGTGCCGGTTTTCTGGGAACTGCACTGTTGGATGGTTACCACGCCGTAGTTACCTCGTGGTGGTTTCAGCCTTACATGCCGTCCGACATGCCGCATCTGATCCCCTGGAGTTGGATAGCCTCCCGATTATTCTTGTCCCTGCTTATGTTTGTGAGTTGGCTGTTGTGGTACAAACGTCGCAATCAAGTCTATACACCGAGAGTGTCGCGTGTTTTCCTGTTCACAACCCTGGCAACGCTCAGTTGTTTCATTGTCTTCTCTTTAGCACCTCTGCCTGATTATGGTTTTGCAGCTAGCTGGCTACCCCGACCCTTTGAACTCATGCCCGCTACTTTTTTTGGTCTGGCCTTGTTTGGCTATTTATTCAAAGGCGATTGGCGGCGAGACGTATTCGAGCACTGGTTGATACTGTCACTCATCGTCGGCCTAGCAACTCAGACGGTATTCATGCCCAATTCCGACCAACTTTACGACACCGAATTCAACATCGCCCATTTATTAAAGAAGGCCAGTTATTTAACTGTCTTAACTGGCCTATTGATCAGCCTATATATGACCTACCAGGAATTGAAAGCTGAAACGAAAAAAAGAACCCAAGCCGAGCGTAAGGCCTTAAAGCAGGCAGAAGCTCTCAGAAAGAGTGAAAGTTGGTTTAGAGCTATCGCCAATCATACCCATGATTGGGAATATTGGATCTCGCCGGAGGGGAAGTTGTTATTCGTTTCGCCCTCCTGCGAACGCATCACCGGTTACTCCGCAGAGGCATTTTTATCAGGTGCAATAACAATTGATAGGCTTATTTCACCCAAGGATAGTAAAGCAATTGTCCAGCAGTTAAGTGAGACTGAAAATCAGACTGAAGTCCGTGACTTTGATTTCCGTATCGTGACAAGCACAGGCGAAGAACGCTGGATTAATCATGTCAGCTTGGCTATTTATGATGAAAATGGTCAGTTCATTGGACGGCGGGCCAGCAATAGAGATATTACAGAGCGTAAACTTGCTGAATTTGAAGCACTGACCTTAAGTAAAGCTCTACACTGTTCGCCTGCTGCGGTGATCATCACCAATGCCGATGGTAAGGTTGAATATACCAATCCAAAATTCACCGAGATAACTGGCTACACCGCAGAAGAGGTTCTGGGCAAAAAACCGCGCATGTTAGAATCCGGCCAAAACGAAGATGCGTTTTATCATGAAATGTGGGAAACCTTAAAAACCGGAGCAACCTGGACAGGCGAGAAAGTTAACAAACGCCGTAATGGTGAACTGTATTGGGAGTCCATGTCTATTTCTCCGATATTGGATGACGAGAAAAACATCAAACGCTATGTAACCGTAAATCAAGAAATTACTGCCAAGAAGCAACTTGAAGCCACGCTCTATCATCAGGCTAACTTTGATGTCTTGACGGAATTGGCTAACCGCAACCTGTTTCATGATCGACTCGAACATGCTTTAAAGCAAGCGTCTAGGAGTGAGGCGTCACTGGCGCTCATGATGCTGGATTTGGACCATTTCAAAGTGGTTAACGATAGCCTTGGACACGATGCAGGCGATGAACTGTTAAGACAAGTCGCTGAACGCATGCTGGCATGCGTGCGGCATTTTGATATGGTAGGCAGAATGGGCGGCGACGAATTTATGATTCTGATAGAAGGTTTTACAGAATCCCGCATTCCTAAAGAAATTGCAGCTCATTTGTTAGAAGAGCTAGCCAAGCCTTATATTATTTTTGGCAGCGAAAGCCAAATTTCCGCCAGCATTGGCGTAGCCTTCTCTTCGCCACTGGCCATGGATAAAGACACACTCAAAAAACAAGCCGATATTGCCTTATATCAGGCCAAAGAACTTGGCCGTAATCGGGTGGTTTACTTCAAGCCATAAAATATCGGCAGGCTCAATTTGAATGTGTTTTGTTAGCCCAGCGTTAAATAATGTCTAATGCGTATATCGGTCAACCCGGACTGGTGGTTTGTTCCAATCGCATCCGGGCAATTCAAATACCCGGATGCTTTCAGAATTCGACTAACTCCCTGTTTTCCTTCTCGGCTTTTAAAGCCTTTTTAATCGTTTCGGTATTCACAGCGCTGAGCCAAGATTCCCTTCAATTTTAAAGCTCCTTATTAAATTTACTGACGAAACTAATCTGGCTGTTCTGCAAGGTAATTCCACTGGCAATAGCTTTGTTACAGCGTAAGTAAGATTCATAAATGGCATCACCATCATGAGATTTTAGATTTTCGAATGGGTCGTAACCTTTTGGTGAAAAAAAAGCGTGATGAAGTTGCTGCGATAACGTCAATTGATTGTGTATTTCGGTGGTTTTTCCCATGTTAAACTCCTACCAGTTAGTGACGCATCAAAGTACAACAATTTGAAAAATCTGTCTGTGATGTACTGTTCAATGAACAAAATATTCAATTACATCCCTGAGTCTATCTCGCTAACTGCAACTGGCTTAACCAAATCAGACAATACTGCCTCATCCAAAACCCCCAGAAACTGCTGAAGCGCATTCCCCAATAATCCCGTCAAACCACAGTGTCCTTGTATCGCACACATGCCTTGCTTTTTTGGATTAAAACATTCCGCCATCTGAAAATGCCCTTCAATTTCGCGCACAACGCTACCGATGTTGATTTGCTGGGGGGGGCTGGCCAGACAAATCCCCCCTCCTTTACCGCGCATGGTCTTCACAAACCCTTTAATTCCCAGGTTATGTACCACCTTAACCAGATGGTTTTTGGATATATCAAAAAACTCGGCTAATTCCTGGATAGTGACCAATTTATCTTGATGTACGGTCAGATAAATCAAAACCCGTAACGCATAATCCGTATGAGCTGTTAATTGCATAATTCCCTGTCAAGTAAGATGTATTTGAAATAAATCTTAAGAGCCGCTAAACTGTTTCAAAAGCTGTATTTTAAATCCATGTTTATTGGCTAATCGCATCGTTGGTAAATTCTTATGTTGGTCGAACCTGTTGCTCTGTCTGATTTTTTTCTGAGCTTTTTCAGTGCGGCCATGATTATATTCACTGCCACATTATACGCTGGTCTATTTGCCTGGGCTCGCATCAGTGGTCAAAAATCAGCCCGCATAGGTGCGTGTGTTTCCTATGCCAGCCTTTTAGCCAGCGTCGCTGTTTTTAGTGATGTAAATCATCTTACCGGTTACTGGCTACTGCTGTCTTTCTCCATGGTGATTGGCTATGCCTTGATGCCCCATGCTATCTGGCATTTATGTGTCGCCACCCACCTTGACGAAACCGATCAGTAATTTTTTAATCCATCCGGAGGGAGTCATCATGACTGAGCAAGTTCCACGCTGGGCGTCGGAAACATTTTGGAAAAAAACCGCTATCTGGGTTACGGGTGGCTCTTTTGTTTTACTGGTGTTTTTGACATTCGATTCTATGAAACAAATCAGTGCTGGCGGCCCACGAGTTCCGGCCTTCAGTGTCATAAACAAAGACATCAGCTACCGTTTCGATAAAACCAAGCAGCGTTATCAACCGGTGATTGGCGACGAAGCACCGCTATTTGGCAAAGTCTTGACGGAAGCAGAAGCCGAAATGCTGGTCGATCACGGCAAAAAAACCGTGCAGGCCAAAAACTGCATGAATTGCCATACCCTGCTGGGCAACGGTGCCTATTATGCGCCAGACCTAACCAAAGCCTGGATGGATCAGGGCTGGGGCGCCAAAGCATCCCGCGAACAGATGATGGTGGATTTCCTGCTTGACCCAGAAAAAAATGCCCGCACTTACGGCTCAAATCGCAAGATGCCCAATCTGGACATCACCCAACCTGAAGCGGAAGCCATCGTGGCCTTCTTAAAATGGATGTCTTCCATAGACACCAACGGCTTCCCGCATAATTTCAGAGCCATCGGCGAAGAGGACAAATAATGACATTACAAGCTTATCAAGAAAAAGCCGCGGTTTGCTGGGCAGGCTGTAAACAAAACTATGGCGTACTTATGGCTAATCCATTTTTGAGCGGTGGACAGAAACTGGCTGTACATTATTTTACCGTGGCCATGGTGCTGTTCATGGCGCAACTGCTATTCGGTTTACTGGCCGGCTTACAGTTTATTTTTCCAAGCTTTTTATATGAAATCCTGGATTTCAATGTCAACCGCATGGTGCACATCAACGCCATGGTGGTCTGGATGCTGTATGGATTCATCGGCTCGGTGTACTGGTTTCTGGAAGAGGAAAGCGGCGTCGAAATCGTCGGCCTGAAATGGGGACAACTGGCATTCTGGGTACTCACAGGCGCAGTAACGGTTGTAGTGTTGGTGTATTTGCTGATCCAGATCGGCGCCGGCAATGACACTTCGCTGTGGTTGATCAACGAAGGACGCGAGTACATTGAAGCCCCACGCTGGGCTGATATTGGTATCGTGGTGGTCATGCTGACCTTTTTCTACAACGTCGCTGCCACCTTTGCCAAAGGCAAATGGTCCGGTATCGCCGGCGTGTTGACCCTGGATTTGGTGGCCTTGGCCGGTCTGTATCTGGCCGGTATGTTTTATGTTACCAACATTTCCATCGATCAATATTGGTGGTGGTGGGTGATTCACTTGTGGGTGGAAGCCACCTGGGAAGTGCTGGTCGGCTGCATCATGGCCTGGAGTCTGATGAAATTGTTGGGCGTGCGTCGGCAAGTCGTACAAACGTGGCTTTATATTGAAGTGGCATTGATGTTTGGATCGGGGATTTTAGGTCTAGGCCATCACTATTTCTGGATTGGCACCCCGGAATACTGGTTCACTATCGGCGGCTTTTTCTCTGCATTGGAACCGATTCCACTGGTCGCAATGGTTGTGCATTCAATTTACGACGCCGGTGCTCACCGCTTTAAAAACAGCAACCACCCTGCTCTGGCTTGGGTTATTGCCCACGCGTTTGGTAACTTTTTGGGTGCTGGTGTATGGGGTTTCATGCATACCTTGCCGCAAATCAACCTGTATACCCACGGTACCCAATGGTCGGCTTCGCATGGTCATTTAGCCTTCTTTGGCGCCTATGCGACTATCAATATCGCCTTTTTCTATCTGGCCATGCAACAAGCGCGCGGCAATGTCTGGATGGGCGGTGATTTGGCTAACGGCTGGCGCTGGAAAACCGCAGCAGTATTATTGAATTTGGGAGTGTTGGGCATGACCGTGGCCTTGCTGATCGCCGGTTACGAGCAATCATTTATTGAGCGTGCGGTTGAAGGATCAACCTGGGCTGGCTATTTCTCGGCCCAGAATCATCCCTGGTTCATGCAGGCGATGGTCTGGCGGATGGTATTCGGTTTAATGACTGCGGTTGGCGGCGGGCTGTTATTCTGGGATTTGCTAACTATCGGCAAAGGTGAAACCAGATCGGCTGCAGTAATTACCAACGATGCAGTTACACAAGAAATCGCATAACATCAAAACGTGGGCAGGCTAAACACCAGCTTGCCTGCAACACTAAAATCCGTCAATTACTAACACGAAAAACAATCTTGAAGAAATCGTTTGTAAAAGCATTTTTTGGAACGGGCATTCATTAAAGCTTGAAAAATCTCTTTGGGCACATGTCAAATCCCACTGGGAGCCTGTCCTAGAATAGACATTGTCGAGAGGGCGGAAACTTTGCGGTTCCATTTGAACCCGTGCTGAATAGTCAAAAATGCCTAACCGCTTTAACTGTCCGGGAATTGCATTATGTGTTGCCGAAGGTAGATTCCTATGGCTAATAATCGCGGCGTTCATTCTGGATTGATGCCGCCAATTGGCCTCAACAGACTGTCAAACTGGTTGGTATCAAAATTTTTCGCATAGGCATCATTTAAAAAGTGTCATTTAAATTTATCCGCATTCCATTGAACAGATTTTTCAATGCTGTTGCATAGACTGGCTTCCTGACCATCGATCCAGCCTTTGCCTTCGGCAAACCCGTCAGGCAAATCAGCCAAGGTCGGACCAAATTTGCGGGTTTTACAACCCAGGGAATGAGGGTTTTCACAGCAGCATTTCATCGCCGCCACATGCTTTTTGACCAGGGCAGGATCAACGTGAATTGGTGGCATCCAGCTATTGCGAGAACTGGTGGTCAACCAGGAGCCTAGCGTGGTAGTGGGATGATCTGTGGCTATGTCAATGCTATAGCCACAGGTGCCGGAAGTGGTCATGTTATGACACTGGGTACAGAGTTGATTGACGCCGTCAATCGGGTCGGTGGTCACCTGCAAAATGTCGTGTTTGTTGAAATAATCAATAAAGGGTTTACCTACCGGCAAAAACGGCAGTTTGGACATGCTGACGATATCCGGCAGGCCCTGTTTTGAATTGATGTAGGGACTGTATTTGACCCCATGGGGATTATGGCAAGCCACACAACCTGCCTCTGCGGTAAACGCTGGCGATTTAAAGGCCTGATTGGCATCGCGATACCATAACGCTTCCGGAAAATCGGTCGGCGGTTTGGCCTGCTCGGGATTGTAACGCGCCAGATACTCCTGTTTAGGCGGCAACGGTTCATCGAGGGGCGGCAAGAATCCGGACACGGCTTCACCATACTGTGTCAGGTAGCAGCTCTTGCCGGTTTTGATATTGCGTAATATCACCCCAATATCATTGAAGGTGTTGTATAGGTAATAGAACTCTTTTTTTTCTGCAATGGGGGCATTTTCATATTGCGCCTTACGCTCACTCTGATCCATACCCAGGTTGGCTTTGGTTTTTCGAAACCAGTTTTTTTCGAGCTGATTGCCTTTTTGACGGCAATTCAACACCATGATGTTGTCGGTATCCAGTTTCAAAACCTGCAAATGCGAGTAGGTCCAGCACCCCATATCGCCCCCCAGCCAATGCGGATTGTCACAGCGTTTGGCGTTGGACAACATGTCCCAGTTAGCTTGTTTGATTTCCTGCTGATCTACAAAAATCGGCACCTGCTTGCCATCGAGGCAGGATAGCACCGGCAGTTTTTGCTGAATGCCCAGCTCGGCTTTACAGGCCTGCACATGTTGATAAACATCATAATCAGGTGAACTCGGAACAATAGGCTCAAGCAGGAAAAATAGGGACAGCAAGCCCAAAACCACTGTCAGTGCCAATGCAGCTTTCATAGGTTAATCCCTCTTCAATTTGTCAGATTTATTATGAAAAAGAGGTTGCTTGTGGCTTTGTCAATTAAAACCGTTTGCCCACTAGGAGCCTGTCCGACTCTTAAAGACAACCACTGGTTAAAGACCTTAGTTATCACGAATCCCCGGTTCTGTCAGGCTGTCCATGTCTGCGTAGTTTTAGCCTGCGACATGATCAGTATCCACAGAACCTAAAGGCAAACGGTATTAAAGGGCCAAACTTATATTTAACAAAGATCGTTAAATTGCGCCGTAATTATCAGCGCTTCCACTTGCTTGAATCAAGCCTTAAAGGTTACTGCAGCCATACTGTCCTGGGTTAACTAAACCGTGGGCTTAGTGTGCAGCAGGGAGCCTGTCCGAGAATAGAGAACCTGCTACGGACAAGCTCTGGTGGCCAGATTCCCGCTGACTTTCGTTAAATAGCACCTTTATTCGCCTCAAATGATCAAAAATCTGACTGAAAATGCCTTTTCCTCGCGACGATTCCGATTCTCGGACAGACCCGCGGTGTCTTGAGTTGTCGTAAAACGTCAACAATTTTGTTGACAAGATTTTAAAAAATTTAGATCATTTTAAATACCAACTAAAACAGTCGGGATATAAATGCATGCTCCCAGCGAAGACATGCCTGTAAACCATCACAGCAAGGCCTATTGAATTTAACCATCATTATTTTTGTTATCGATCTATCTGGGGAGGAAGCATGGACATTACTCATCAAACCGAAATCAGACGCGATAATTTTCCTATCCTGTTATTCGCGCTAACGTTGTTCAGCAGTGCTTCATTGATGTTTGTGTTACAGCCGATGTTCGGCAAAGCCTTGCTGCCTTTGCTAGGTGGCTCTGCTTCAGTGTGGAATACCTGTATGGTGTTTTATCAAAGCATCCTGTTTTTGGGTTATCTGTATGCGCATTTACTATCGACCCGCTTGAGTTATCGAAAAAACCTGTTGATTCATTCGTCGTTACTGCTGATCAGCATTTACTTTTTGCCGATTAGTATTCCGGAAGACAGTCGCCCGCCGACATCGGAAAACCCCAGCTTCTGGCTGCTAACCACCCTGTTTTCTTCGATTGGCTTGCCGCTGTTTATCCTGTCAACCAACTCACCTTTACTGCAAAAGTGGTTCTCCAAAATTGGTCACCAGACCAGCAGTGATCCTTATTATCTTTCCATTGCCAGTAACACCGGCAGCTTAATGGCCTTATTGAGCTACCCCTTTCTATTGGAGCCTAGCATTGGTATTAGTCAACAACAACACTATTGGAGTAATGGCTTTCTGATCTTAATTGCCATGATTGCCTTATGTATGATGTTTTTAAAACAGCATCATTTTCAACCCGATCCGGTAATGGCAACAAAGATTATTCAACGCAATACACCGTCGTTAAAATTAAAACTACGCTGGTTACTATTGGCTTTTGTGCCATCGAGCTTATTGCTCGGCACCACCAATTTCATCAGCATCGATATTGCGACTGTTCCACTCTTGTGGGTTGTGCCATTGGCGATCTATTTGCTGTCATTCATCCTAGTATTTTCAAACTACGGTAACAGCATCCATAAAAAAATATTATTGTTACAACCCTGGGTTATTACGCCTTTTTTGATTTATTACTTTTCCAATCACAAACTCGCCTCCATTTCCATGGAGCTACTGTTGCATCTGTGTATTTTCTTTATTTCCATCATGGTTTGTCATGGGGAGCTGGCTAAAAAACGTCCTGCCACCGAATATTTAACGGAATATTATTTAATCATGTCCTTTGGCGGCATGCTGGGCGGTATCTTCAATAGTTTTGTTGCGCCGTTTATTTTTAGCGCGATTTACGAATACCCTTTGATGATCGTTGGTGGATTATTCTTAAACCCTATACATAAACGCATCAAACTGTATGTAAAAGCCCATCTGGCCAAAATTATTTTTGGCATATATGTCTTTAGTGTGGCTGCTATTTTATTTATTAATATCGACCAGACCAGCAATGCCATTTTAGTGAGCTTGGCGGTTGTTTCCGCTATGGGTATTGCCTATTTGTTCTTCAAGAAAAGCTTTTTATACTTTCCATTATTTGGATTATTGCTGATTTCCTGTGCAGCCCCGGAAAAACAACACGGTAACAAACTGTTACTGCAAAGCCGTAATTTTTATGGTGTTTTGTCCATCAAGGCATTTCCGGACTATCAAGTGGGCAATACCAAGGAAACCATCCATGAGCTGTATAGTGGGACTACCCGCCATGGCCTGCAGTTGGTTGACAATCAGAATCAACGTTGCACTCCCAATGGTTATTACAGTCCGCAAGGTCCATTGGGCAGTCTGTTCTCACAATTCAATAGTCAAAATCAGGATTGGCGTGTAGGTGTGGTTGGCTTGGGTGCGGGCGAAATGGCTGGCTATGCGAAAGCCTCGCAAAACTGGACCTTCTTTGAACTGGATCCTGCTGTGGTGCAAATTGCTACTAATCCGGCGTATTTCACCTATTTGAGTGAGTGCATCCAAAATTACGCCATTGAAACCGGTGATGCCCGCATAAACCTGGAAAAACAATCCCAACAGTATGATTTGTTGGTGATCGATGCCTTTACGTCTGACTCTATTCCCACCCACCTGCTAACCAGGGAAGCCATAGAACTGTATACATCCAAACTCAGCAACAAGGGATTGTTGGTTTTCCATATTTCCAACCGCTATCTGGCATTGAAAAATGTGTTGGCTGATCATGCCCAAAAGCTGGGCTTGGGCTTGATGGTGCAGGAATATAGACCGCAACAAAACATCCCTTTGGTGTATCGATCTGACTGGGCAGTTTTGGCTAAAAATCAGGCTTTATTGACACCATTAGCCAGACAAAACTGGCAAGACCTTCACCACTCTGCTGATACAGTGGCCTGGACCGATGACTTTACCAGCATCATGAGTGTCTGGAAATAAACCTTTATGTCGCTGTTTGGCGCGTCCGGAATTGAGTCATCTCGATATCGGATAACCAAACAGCGGCGCATAGGGTTCGACTTTAACACTCTCAAAAATACAAATTTATCCATGTGCCAAGCTACTTTGAATACATACCCCGGCAGTAAAACTATTGACTGAATGCTGACGACAATGATTTGGTTTGTTGAGTAGGAATCGGAATGTTATGAACCTTCCCTAACATGAAAAACCGCTACTGGACGCTGTCTCTGGTTTGGCCTAAGCACATTGCTGATGGCCAACTGACGCTACTGAAATCCCAGAGCCTTCAGAAAAAGCCATGCCGGGGTTTGCAACACATGGGCTACATAGGCCGTGACTAACAGGAAAACGAGGGGGGAACCGGCTATTGTGGCGGATTCTGCAAAGGACAGCGGTGGATTTGCCGATTTGCCGATCAACCAGTGCCCTGCAAACCAGATTATCGGTATCACGCTGAACATGAGTACATAAAACACGACCAGACCTTCCATGCCTGAGATTGAGCCGGTCGGAATGATAACCAAAGCAAACACGACGAATGCGATTGGCACCGACGAGATTCTGACGCGCAACCAACTGTTGCCTTTACCTTTAATGATGAAATTTGCTCTTTCGTAGCGCATCAGATAGGCAAATGTGACCAAAGCAATCAGTGAAAAAACTGATAACAGCAGGTGAAATGGATGCATTGTTCATTTCCAGTATGTGTGCGCGTTTTCCAGATTTACTCATGGGACCAGCCATCGCAAGCAATCAACAGGCATTAAATGAGTTCCTATTCTCGGACAGGCTCTTGGAACAACCCCTGGTTGTTTGGCAAACTTTATTGGGAACCGCACACCATCATGGTGTTGTAAAACTTCTCACCCAATCGCCAGGACGCACGATACCCCGAGAAGTACTTTCCATATTCCCGGCAGCCATCGACGGGCCCACGTCAGAAATAGTCATCATGCCAATCGGATCGGTAAAACCCATACCGATACTATCTGCAGCGCTGGCAGAATAAACCTTGAATCGATCGCCCACTTTGACTTTATCCTGTGCGCCAGCAGCCAGATAAATGCGATTGTTTTCCACCCGACTGATACGCGCGGCAAAGGGATAACAACCAAACAATTTACGAATATCCTCACTGGCCTGATCAATAATCTCGGTGATTTTATGACCGGCAGAGGTGGAATCAAACCGATCACTACCAACCGTGTAACCCGACGGCAGCGTGACATCGCCTAAAATAGAATCGGTATATCGATGCTGAAACAATAATGCGCCGGTAAAACCATCGTGTACAAACACATCAATGCCCACGCTACGTCTGGCAATAAAATCGCGCATAGTCGATTTGAGCATGGACAATGGACCAGCGCCACGAATATAGTCAGTCGATTCGATTTTAAAATCCCGGATCACCCCGGACAATACAAACTGGGCATCCTGGCGTCTGGCAATATCCAAAATCACCGGAGCGCCTATCCGACCGTCCACATTGACTTCCGGCGCTACATCCGGTCTTAAATACAACACGCTATTAGTCATGTTGCGACCGACGAAATCGCCACTCTCCATCAAGCGATTGTTAATTTCTCTAGGTATACCGCTGAACAAATCCTGACTTTCGATACCGCTGACTTGATCCGGATTCATGATCGGAAAAGCGGTGGCGACTATTTTTTTTCGATAAGGTGATCGGCAGGCTTGACTCTGGGACAAAACAGCCAATGCCTGCACATGGTAAATAGTGCCTTCCTGCCATTCGTCCACGACTTTGACATCGCTGACCAACAATGCCCCCGAATTCGGTTTTTTGAGCTGTGATGAGGCATTACTAATGGCATCATTGATGGCGTCTTGTCTGGCCTGATCAATGCCGGCATCAGTTATTGCTGCGCTGCCCCTTACCGTGGCTTGGCGCTCACCGATAGTTTCGGCGTCGAGGGGTTTTTCAACGCCGCCACAGGCAGACATCACTAACCATACTGCGCTGAGTAGCAATGATTTATAGAGCACTTGCGAAGCCATTGACGAAACTGTTGATTAGCAGATAGTTGAAGAAGGTACGCGCGCCAGTATTGACCATCCATTCGGTGTCATACAAACCCGCATCCAGTAAAAAGTCATCGACCTGATTGCGATTTTTGGAAAAACCCTGCACAGCAAATTGATCGCTACAATCCAGATTACTACACGCCAGATTAGCCGTGGTAGTGGTGGCTGTTTTGTACCCCAAACGGGAAAAAGCCATTCTGTCATCTTCATGCAGACACTGGCTGGCTTGAGACACACTACCTCGCATGCATTGATAAAATTCTGGCGTCAGGTTTAGCGTTAAGGTGGTTTTTAAACTGTCTTTCACAGTTCGATAATCCGTTGCCTTGGCCGAGCGTAAATACACATCCAGATACACCCGATATATCTCATGACTCATGACTTGCGAGCCTACGGTTTTATTGTTGTCCAAAGGCTCGTAATACAGTTGATCTGCCAAGCCACGGTAAGCATTCAACTTCGCCACCTGTTGGGCGGATAACCAGCGATGATTGACATTCAGCTTACCGCTGTCATCAAACCGGCTATAACCAGTGGCTTCCAGGGTTTTATTGCTGGCGACTGCCGGAACCACTGGGTCACGATTGGATAGGCCGGCGCAGCCCTGCAAACTGATCGCCATCAACCCGATAATCAAAAAACGTGTCATTTCAGTCTCCTTCATACGTGCCATAGTCATCGGCTAAAACAGGCATTTCTTGAGTCTGATGCAGAGGTAACGCTGACGATCAACTAGCGACTTTCTCGCCAGCTACCGACCAGAGTTTTTCCAGTTGATAAAACTCGCGCGCCTGTCCTGTCATCACATGCAACACCACATCACCCAAATCCACCAAAACCCAATCCGATCCACCTTCGCCTTCCTGCCCCAAGGGCTGCAAGCCGTTTGCTTTGACTTTTTCCACCACGTAATCACATAACGATTTGGCGTGACGCGTGGAGGTTGCCGTGGCGATTACCATGTAGTCGGTAATACTGGTTTTACCGCGTACATCCAAAGTGCTTACCTGATGGGCTTTACGCTCATTCAGTTCATCTTCGACCAATTTTAAAAGTTGCTCTGCTTGCATTCACTATCCTGTCTTGGAGATAAATAAAGTTGATGTTGCCGAATGTAATCAATGACTGCATCCGGCAGTAAAAATTGCGGGCTTAGGCCCTGGGTAATCAAGGCCCGAATAGCCGTTGCGGCAATATCCAGGGCGGTTACGGTTTGAAACAACAACAAGCCGGCGAGTTGTTGACTTAACAATCGTTTATCCACGCACAAACGTTGTTGTAAATACGCGGTTAACACCGGCAGATCATGCTGGGGACGGGTCATGACCACAATATGTGCATAGTCAAACAAATGCTGCCATTGATACCAATGACTCAGTCCCGCAAAGGCATCCGTACCAATGAACAATATCAAGCTGTGGTCAGGATATTCATCCCGTAAAGATCTCAGGGTATCCACCATATACGACGGCCCCTCCCGATCCAGTTCCCGCCGGTCGACATAAAAACCCGGCGTGGCAGCGCTGGCTAACTGCAACATCGCCAAACGCTGCTCCGGCTCCACGTCAGGTTGCTCGCGATGGGCTGGCAAACGACAGGGGATCAGTCTGAGCTGCTGGAGTTCAAATAACTCCAACACTTCCAATCCGGTACGCAAATGCCCGAAGTGCACCGGGTTAAAGGTGCCGCCATAAACACCTATCATTATTGTCTGATGTGACCGTCGCCCAGCACGATGTATTTCAGTGAAGTCAGACCATGCAAACCCACCGGACCGCGTGCATGCAATTTATCAGTACTGATACCAATTTCCGCACCCAAACCATATTCAAAACCGTCGGCAAATCGGGTCGATGCATTCACCATCACCGAACTGGAATCCACTTCCCGCAGGAAGCGGCGAGCCAATGTGTAATCTTCCGTGATGATGGCTTCGGTATGTGCCGAGCTGTAGTGATTGATATGGGCAATGGCATCATCCATGCCAGTCACAATTTTGATGGCTAAAATAGGCGCCAGATATTCGGTATGCCAGTCTGCCTCAGTCGCCCGAATGGCATTTTTTACCAATGAGCAGGTTTTCAGGCAGCCGCGCAGTTCCACGCCTTTTTCAGTATATTTTTCCGCCAGAATCGGCAAGACCTGTCCGGCAATGCTTTCTGCGACCAGCAAGGTTTCCATGGCATTGCACACCCCATAGCGGTGAGTTTTGGCATTCATGGCAATGCTTACTGCTTTATCAATATCCGCTTTGCCATCGATATACACATGACAGATGCCGTCCAGATGCTTTATCACCGGAATGCTGGCTTCAGCACTGATGCGCTCGATCAAGCTTTTACCGCCGCGCGGCACGATTACATCCACATAGTCTTTCATGGTGATCAGTTCGCCAACAGCAGCGCGATCAGTGGTTTCAACCACTTGTACCGCGGTTTCTGGCAGACCGGCTTCGAGCAAGCCTTTGACAATGCAGGCAGCAATGGCCTTGTTGGAGTGAATCGATTCAGAGCCGCCGCGCAAAATACAGGCATTGCCGGCTTTTAGACAAAGCGCAGCTGCATCTACAGTTACATTGGGGCGGGACTCGTAAATAATCCCAATTACACCTAACGGCACTCGCATTTGTCCCACCTGAATTCCGCTAGGGCGATAGCTGAGGCCACTAATTTCGCCGACCGGATCAGGTAAAGCCGCCACTTGTTTCAAGCCTTCGATCATGGCTTCAATTCGGGCTGAGGTGAGTTCCAGCCTGTCCAATGACGCAGCATCCAGACCGTTTTCCTGACCTGACTGTAAATCCTGGCGATTTTCCTCGACCAATTCAGCACTTCCTGCGGCTATAGCTTCGGCAATTTTTAACAATGCCAGATTTTTCCGCCCGCTGTCAGCCTTGCTGATTTCCCGCCCAGCCTGTCTGGCCTGCTGACCCAACTGTTGCATATACTGTTTAACGTCCATCTTTTGTGACCCGATGCATTACAAATGCAGGCATTATAACAATGCTGACCCGCATCGCAGTGATAAACAGTACCTGTCAACGAGATTGGAGATAGGGATGCCCTTTTGCCGACGTTTCAAACCGCAGCTCTCCAAGAAAATTAAAAATTAAGCTCGACCTGTATTTTAATCTGCAGTTAAGATAGCGAAACCTATACTTCAATCAAAGCTTTACGCGCGACCCTGACATCAAGCGGTGAAGACAGCTTTTTGCAGGGAAACGTTTTTAGTCCCATAACCATAAAAAAGAGGTAGGCCCATGAAAATCAAGACTCTCTATACCGCCAGTGTTTGCAGCGTTTTACTCTTGGCAGGCTGTGATCAGCAGGACAGCGCCAATCAAACCAATACTGCGGCACCTGCTCAGGAAGCCAGTCCGCAACCCAGTGTCGCAGCACCGGTTATCGACACGCTCAAATCAGCAGAAACCCAGGCTCAGGAAGCAGCGGGGGCCATTAGTGGTGCAGCTGAAGCTATCAACACCGCCACCCAGAACGCTGTCGATAGCACAAATCAAGCAGTTTCCACTACCGTAAATGCTGTTGAAAATGCCGCTACTGCCGCCACCCAAGGAGCAGTAACAACAACCGAGAATACGGCTGCACAAGCCGTCAATGCAGCTGAATCGGCAACTGCGACCACCGGCGAAGCAGCAAAGATAGCGGTTGAAGGCGCTCAATCGGCAGCAACAGGTGCTGCTGAAGTGGCTACCAATGCTGCGACTGCGGTTACTGAAAGTGCGAAAACCGCCGCCAGTGAAGCCACAACCGAAAAAGCGGCAGAAGCGGCACAAGCGATTGATGCCATCAAAAAACCACTACAGTAATCAGCTTTAGCATATTGGCCTTAAAAATGGGGTCAGGTGCTATGTCACTTGATCCCATTGGGCTTATTGTCAGCATTGACCGATGCCTTATCTAAAGCGCGTCAGGATTAATGTTTCAAACCAGTACCCGTCATACCAACCTCGTATCGCTTCATCTTAAATGCCGCGAATAACCCATCAGATCAGCTGATTCAAAAGCTCATGCCCAGCTACGATTCAGCAGCCATGCTGAGACGGAAATGGCTTGGCGAAATTCAGATGGCTTAGGCAGCTCGAAGCTTGCCAGCCATGATATTAAATGCCCTCACACCCCGCTCAAGCCCTGGTTGGCTCTGCGAGCATGACAGCCTTTTAGGTTTAGCCAATGCGGTTGGTTAATCAGGTTGGTTAAATAGTTACATCCCACTGAATAACCACTGTAAACGCTTGAGAGTTTGGTTTGGATAACCTGCATCTTGCATGTATGATTATCCACAGCAATACAATGGTTTAGTCATCACTAAGAATGACGTGATCCGTGCTGTTCCAGCCGTTTATTGCCAGTTAATTTCCATTATCTCTAAACAAGAAGGAAGGATATGAATAATATAAGCGAAGAAGAACGAAAAAAAATCCTGGAAAGCTCTCCTGTCGGTACCTGGGCTTTAATGTTGATCGTAGGCGGCGGCATGGTCATCGCCTGGTTAATGATGTACTACGGGGTATTTTTGCCTCGTGGCCACATTGGTTAAGGGGGATTTATGCATATTGATCAATTGGAGAAAAAATGGGCCGGCATCTCACTAGGAATTGCAGGTTTGTTTGTTGCAGTCATCCTGGGCTCGGCCTTGTTCCACGGCATTCATGCGCCCAGTAACGTTGAAACCATTGATTCGGCTCGTTTGCATCTTTCGGAAGAATTTGCTGAAGACAATTTGGGCGCACAACTTAATGCGGATGGCAGTGTTACGGTACGTCTGGTCGCCGGTCGTTATGGTTTTTATCCCAAAAATATCGTTCTACCAGCCGAAACCAACATCACCTTCCGTTGGGTCAGTCTGGATGTTATCCATGGCGTGCATATCCCAATGACCAACATGAGCACCATGATTGTGCCCGGCTATGTAGCGCAGGTTCAAACCCTGCTGCATCATACCGGCGAATACCCCATGCTTTGCAACGAGTATTGCGGGATGGGACATGCACATATGTGGAGCAATTTAAAAGTGGTCAGCAAAACAGATTGGGCGAACATGAACAACCAAGGGGAAGCAAGCCATGAATAATTCGGCTGAGAAAAAATTGGCGCTCACCCATTTATGGGTGGCATTTGGGGCATTTGGGCTGGCGGCAGTGATGGGTCTGTATCAAGTCATTGAACGGAGTGGCTTTTTCGGTTTTCTGGAATCCAGAGCCGTTTATTATGCCTCTGTGAGTACCCATGGCGTGTTGATGGGCTTCGTGCTAACAACCTTCTTCATCATGGGATTTGGCTATTACACAGCAACCAGCAGTTTGAAAATGCCGGTTTGGAATCTGAGTTTCGCTTGGGTAGGCTTTGGGGTATCGCTATCAGGCGTGGTGATGGCAGCACTACCCTTGCTAGGTGGTGCTGCATCGGTACTGTTTACCTTCTACCCGCCCATGCAAGCGCATCCTTTGTTTTACATTGGCGCCACCTTGTTGGTCGTAGGCTCGTGGTTCTGGTGCGTATCCATGATCGTCATGTATACGCAATGGAAAAATGCCAACCCCGGTATTGCCGTGCCTCTGGCGATGTTTGCCACTACGGCTAATGCCATTTTGTGGCTCTGGACTAGCGTAGGTGTTGCTGTGGAAGTGCTGTTTCAGTTGATTCCCTGGTCACTGGGCTGGATCGACAGCATAGACCCCGGCTTGGCTCGTACCTTATTCGCCTGGACATTGCATCCGATCGTGTATTTCTGGTTGATTCCTACCTATACCGCGTTTTATTGCCTGGTACCCAAGCAAGCCGGTGGTTTTTTATTCAGCGATGAAATGGCCCGCGCGGCGTTTATTTTGTTGGTAGTGTTCAGTTTGCCTATCGGTTTCCATCATTTATACATGGACCCTGAGCAAGGCCATGGCTGGAAAATTCTGCATGCCGTAGGCACCTTCGTTGTCACACTGCCGACCTTCATTACCGGCTTTACCGTCATTGCCTCACTGGAAATCGCCGGGCGTTTAAATGGTGGTAAAGGTCTATTTGGTTGGATTGCAGCCCTGCCCTGGACCAATCCTATGGTATTGGCCATTATTCTGGGGCTGTTAATGTTGATCTTTGGCGGTTTCGGAGGCTTGGTCAATGCCAGCTACGCAATGAATGCCATGGTGCATAACACTGCCTGGGTTTCCGGCCACTTCCATCTGATTTTTGGCGGCACCACTGTGATCATGTACTTTGGTGTGGCATATTATCTGTGGCCAATTCTGAGTGGCAAGCCACTATTCTGCAAAGCCATGGCTGTCAAGCAACTATGGACTTGGTTTATCGGCATGATCATCATGACTACCCCTTGGCACATTCTGGGCTTGTTGGGCCAACCTCGCCGTATCGACAGCGTCAATTACAACAACTTGTTGACATTGTCCTGGGAACCCTATGAAGTCACCATGATGTTCGGCGGTGCGATTTTGCTTTATTCATCTGCGCTATTGTTGATCAACCTGTATAAAACCCAAATGGGTACCGAGGCTTATCAAGGCGAGATCGAATATGCCGAGCCGATTCATGCACCGGATGATTTACCTGAATATTTAAACAGCTTCAAATTGTGGAATATCGTCATCGCTGTGTTTATGCTGATTGCGTTCGGTTATCCGATTTTGCAATTCTTCTTGATGGAAACCTTTGGTTCAGGCAGATGGGGGGTCTGATCATGAAAAAAATCATTCTTACCGCTGCTCTATTCCTGCCCGTGCTGGCTGTCGCGCAACCGTCTTCGCAAGTTGCCTGGACGGCT
This sequence comes from Methylomonas sp., assembly GCA_002928965.1. Lineage (GTDB taxonomy): Bacteria > Pseudomonadota > Gammaproteobacteria > Methylococcales > Methylomonadaceae > Methylomonas. The sequence goes on along the minus strand of PERU01000007.1, from coordinate 71,100 downwards.
GATCAATTAAATTTTGTTAAAGCCGGCAACGCGGCCAACGGCGAAAAACTGGCAAAACAATGTGCCGGTTGCCACGGCGACAATGGCATCAGCATTTCAGCCAGCTATCCCTCTCTGGCAGGACAATTACCCACTTATCTGTACAAGCAATTACAGGATTACAACAGCGGGGCCAGACAGGATCCCATGATGAGTGGTTTTGCTAAAAACCTGAGCCAACAGGATGCCGCGGACTTGGCCGCATGGTTTGCAGCACAACCACCGGCTTTCCAATCCAACAGCCCCATGGTTTATGAGCTGGCGGAAAAACTGGTTAAAAATGGCAGTCGGGATCGCGTTTTACCACCCTGTGAAGTCTGCCATGGCGGGGATGGCAAAGGCCAAGTGATGGACATACCGGCTCTATCCGGTCAAAACGCCGCCTATGTGTCATATACGCTTAAAGCCTTTAAAAACGGTGAGCGGCATAACGACATTTACAGCCGGATGCGAACCATTGCCGAAAGCCTTAGTGATCAGGAAATTGAAGAACTGGGTTTTTACTATCAAAACATCAGGAATTAATCCCTGCTGCCGCTAAACTTAGGGTGGGTTAATCACCCGCCCGATTTATGCTGATCTCCCCTCACTCCTTTTTGCGGATTACTATGTCTACAGAAAACAATGTCCCGGTTAAATACGCTTATAGAGGCGCCAATCTGATCAGTTTCGGCACCTCAATCAAATTATTGTTCACAGGCTATCTGACGACGATAGCCGCCGGCTACATCATGGCTTTAATCCAGATTTTGTTCACTCACGGCATGGCTGATGGGAAATTTGGCTTGTCACTCAATGATATTGTCTACAGCTATTATGGTGACCGCTCCGGCTCGGTACTGGAATCCAAACTAAATGGCTCGATGAAATTCAACGCACCGGAAGAAGAACGCTTCAAAATCATCCAGTGGGTCAGGGATGGCGCTTCCGAAGCTGAATATGATGCAGGTATCAAAGACACTGTCGACAAAAACTGCGTTACCTGCCATAACCAAAGCGCGGGTGGCTTACCTGATTTTGCCACATTCGAGGTGCTGAAAAAATATTCAGAATCCAATGAAGGCGCTACCTTTCAGTCCTTAACACGCCTATCGCATATTCATTTGTTCGGCATCAGTTTTATCTTCATGTTCGTGGGTATTATTTTCAGTTTTAGTACCGGCGTTCCATGTTGTTACAAATATCCTGCCATCGTCATGCCCTATCTGTTCTTGCTGATAGATATTGCCTCGTGGTGGCTGACCAAGCTTAATCCGCATTTTGCCTGGCTGGTTATTATTGCGGGTTTTGGTTTAGGCTTATCATTTGCCTTTATGTGGTCTGTATCGATGTATCAAATGTGGATATTGGGCGGCATCAAGAAACAATCCGATCGTCGCAATGCCATTATGCGGGATTAATTTTTCACTATTAAATCATCCATAACAAAATCATCATGCCTAATTCAGCGTCGATCCAGACCAAAATTTTGTTAAGTATTGCCAGCGTGTTCCTGCTGTTGATGTCGGTGAGCCTGTTTTTTATGGTCGACCGTCAAAAACAAATGGTGCATGTTTTGGCAGCAGACAAAGCCAGGGATATTGCACACAGTTATTTCGACGGTCTAAACGCCATGATGCTTTCCGGTTCCAGCAGCCAAAATGGGTTATTGCGCGAAAAAATACTGTCGCATGAAGATGTGCTCGATGCGCGTCTGGTTCGCGCCAAGCCGATTATTGAAAGCTTTGGAGCCGGGCACAACAATGGACCGAAAGACGATCTTGACCAAGCGGGTCTGGCAGGTAAACCCCAAAGTAAACGCGTCAGCAATGCCGATGGCGACAGCATTATCATTGTCGAGCCGATTGTTGCCAGCAGCAATTTCAAAGGCACAAACTGTCTCAGTTGCCACGCGGTATCCGAAGGTACAGTTCTGGGTGCGGTGCGAGTCTCGTATTCTTTAACCAATCTACATAATAAGATCAATCAAGATCTCATCGTAGCCTGCGCTATTGCGGCAGGGCTATTTCTCGCAGGCATGATATTGATCACCATGATGATGCGTAATATTGTGGTGACACCCTTAGATGAAATCCGCAATACCATGACGCTGATTAGCCAAAATGCCGATTTGCGTAAACGTCTGCCGATTCATACCAATGATGAAATTGGTCAGCTCAGCAACTCAATCAATGGCATGTTGAGCAATTTCTCCAACAGCTTAAGCCAGGTTTCCGATACCAGCATGCAACTGGCCAAAGCTACTGCACAAATTTCCAGCGTGGCCAACCAAACGACCGCAGCAGCCAATCAACAACGCCGAGAAACCGCATCAGTCCTTACAGCAATCAACAACCTGGAATCTTCGGTGCAGGATGTTCGTATCGGTGCCAGCGGTGCATCCCAAGCATCCATAGAAGCGGATCATCAGGCCGCGACTGGCGCAGCCACCACAAAAAATGCTATTGATGGCATTTATGAACTGGTCGGCGAAATCGAACGAGCATCGGAAGTCATCAAACGTCTCGATGAAAAAAGCAAGGGTGTCGGCACGGTGCTTGATGTCATTAAAGGCTTGGCGGAACAAACCAACTTGCTGGCTTTGAATGCTGCCATTGAGGCTGCGCGGGCTGGTGAGCAAGGCCGTGGATTTGCGGTGGTTGCCGACGAAGTCAGAACCCTGGCCACTCGTTCGCATCAAGCAACCGAAGAAATTGAAAAAATCGTCGCCCTATTGCAACGAGAGGCCAAAGACGCAGTGTCTGTAATGGATAACGCTAAAAACAGTGCGGAACAACGCCGGGTTCAGGTGCAAAGCGCCGATGAAGGGTTGAATTTAATCGCTGAGCGTGTCGCTCACATCCGCGATCTAAATGCGCAAATGGCGAATTCCGCCGATAATCAAACACAGGTCGCCCAATTAGTCAGCCAGAGCGTGTCCAACATCAGTAATCTTACCGACCGCACAGCCAAAGACGCTCAGCAAACAACTGCGGCCAGCGACGAATTGGTTGCACTCGCCAATAGACTTAATCAGTTGGTTGATCAATTTAAGAGATAGCTTCATTCCCGCTGCATAACTGATTGGCGGCGGGATACGGTGATGACTGATTTTTATGCCGACTAAATGCAAATGAGGATAAACGTTACTTCTGGAAATTGAGATGTGCGCGGTTGGAATTAAACTGAATGTCCGAAAAGCTTTACCTGATTAGCAAGATGCTTATGCCAAACCAAAAAAGTCCATCATGCTCGCAGGGATGCGAGCATCCAGTGCCATGGATGGCAGGTTTCCAGCTATTCAAGCCTGAATTTCGACAATCCCGAAATGGCGACTTACGGGGCGTTGCTCTGAATTCTCTTTAACAGCTTACTAAGGCATATGTGAGAAACAAGTTCGGCAACGCTAGCTGCGAATTCATTCGCATGTTGCGGATAAATCCAAACCTGCGCAGAACACTTTTATAGGTTATTTCATGATCATTCCTAACCAAAAAGCTTCATACCTCGCTGTACCTTGAAAGTCATTGGGGAACGACGCGAGTCAAGAACCAAAGGTCATGGAATCGCGACTGGCGTCGCTCCTACCCCAACTTTCATGCCGGGGTTATGCCGAGCTAAGATGAACGTTAGCGCAAAAAACTTAATTCGCTGCTGAATGGCTTTGAATCAATTGTGCATAGTGACGTTTTAATACCGAATCTTCGGGCATGCTTTGAGTTGGTATAGATGCTTCGATAGATTGAGTGGGTTCATTGATACTCGCTTCAACCTCAATGCTGGCTGCAACCTTCATGCTTTCCGTCAACTGGGACAACATCGCGCTTTCATAATGTCTGCGTAATACGGAATCACTTGGATAGGGATTTGACAGATTCAGACGCTCGGCTTCAACTTGCGCCCAATAGTGTCTTTTCAAAACAGAATCTTCAGGTATCGACTGGCTGACCGAGACTGGCTCAGGTGATGGCTCTATAACCACTTCAACATCGCTGATTTTAACCGGTTCTACAGATTCAGCCTTCGCTTCGACTGGCAAAACGTCCGGCTCAACCGCAGATTCAGATTCCGGCTCTGCGACGGCCGCAGGGTTTTGGGCCTTTTTCACCAAAGGCACACCTCTAACTGAGGAAATATCAACGTTTTCAGACACCTCAGGCTGCAAAAACTTCTTTTTCACCCACACATAAGCGCCCGCCAAAATGATTAATCCCACAATAAGTTCCACCACCATATCCATCCCCCTTTATTATTAAATGTTAAAGTTTATAAAAATAAGCCTTTGCTCATTAAGAGTTTCAGCAAACAACATTACATCCTAAACACTACGAGTAGCGCGTTATTTCCTTTTAATCAACAAACAATGTCATTTATAAGGCATTGTTAATATTTTTGATTAAGCCTATATTGTAACCGTCTTCATTTGGCGGGTATGTAAAAATGAACAATCTCTCTAAACACCTTTTGACAGGCCTACTATTCATCACCGGTATTTACGGCGTTTTTAACGGCGAATTTATTATTTCATCGGCTTTATTTGCAATCACGACCTACACCAGCAGCATCCACAGCCGAAAAGATTAAGTCGCCCAAAGACCCATCCTTGCTCTTTGGCGAACCAAAGTGATTATTGACTAGCAAGCCGTCATCACGCAAATTATGATTGAGATGGTTTACTGAATGTGGATTAACGGCTTTCGCCCCAATCCAAAGGGCAACTGCACATCACGTTCCGATCACCAAAAACATTATCAATCCGCCCAACCGGTGGCCAATATTTATCATCATGCTGGTGACTATTCGGAAAAAAAGCTTTTTGCCGCGAATAGGGAAAGCGCCACTCCTCCAACAACAAGCGATGCGTATGTGGAGCGTTATGTAAAACGTTATTGGCTTGATCGGCTACACCGTCTTCAACCTCCCGTATTTCTGCCCGGATGGCGATCATCGCTTCACAGAAACGATCGATTTCCACTTGGTTCTCACTTTCGGTCGGCTCGATCATCAAGGTATCCGGTACCGGAAATGACACCGTTGGCGCGTGAAAACCATAATCAATCAAGCGTTTGGCAATGTCATCTACCGAGATATTGCAGGTTTTCTTAAATTCGTGACAATCAATAATGCATTCGTGGGCAATCCAGCCATTCGCATCGGTGTACAAAATCGGATAATGTGGCGCCAAGCGGCGGGCAATGTAATTAGCATTCATGATGGCCACCAATGTCGCCTGCTTCAAACCGGCTGCGCCCATCATGGCGATATACGCCCAGGAAATCGTCAAAATGCTCGCCGATCCCCAGGGTGCCGCCGATACGGTACCCACTGTACCGAATGCACTTTTGGCCGGATTAACCCCCTCCACCACAGGATGATCCGGTAAAAATGCTGCCAAGTGCGCACCCACGCCAATTGGCCCCACACCCGGCCCACCGCCGCCATGCGGGATACAAAAGGTTTTATGCAAATTCAGATGCATGACATCCGCACCGATTCTGCCGGGTCGGCTCAAGCCCACCAAAGCATTGAAATTCGCCCCATCCATATACACCTGTCCGCCGTGCTGATGGACGATGTCGCAAATCTCCCTAAATGCCTGCTCATAGACGCCATGGGTGGACGGATAGGTAATCATCAAAGCGGCCAACGTGTGTTGATATTGCGTAACCTTGGCTCGCAAGTCCGCCACGCTGACATTGCCTTGGTTATCGCAGGCCACCACCACCACCTGCAGCCCAGCCAACGCAGCGCTGGCCGGATTGGTGCCATGCGCCGAAGCCGGAATCAAACACACATCGCGCTGCCCCTGACCATTGACCTGATGATACTTGCGAATCACCAGCAAGCCAGTGTACTCGCCTTGCGAACCGGCATTGGGCTGTAAGGAAAACGCATCAAAACCGGTCAAATCGCACAGCATGTCCTCCAATTCAGCAAACAATTGCTGATAACCTTGGGCTTGATACAACGGTACAAACGGATGCATGGCATTGAATTCATAAAATGAAATGGCCTGCATTTCGGTAGCCGCGTTTAACTTCATGGTGCAGGAACCCAATGGAATCATGGCTCTGTCGAGAGCAATATCCTTTCTGGCCAGTTTGCGCATGTAACGCATCATTTCGGTTTCGGAGTGATACCGGCTGAACACCGGATTCTGCAAAATGGCATCATGGCGCCATAGGGCTTCCGGAATGCATTCCTGCAGGCTTTTATCTAAAACCGTGATGTCGGGCAACTCGTAACCGGGTGATGAAAACACCTGCCATACCGCTCTGATGTCGTTGCGGGAGGTGGTTTCATCCAGTGAAATGCCGAGATGATCCGCATCGATGACACGCAGATTGATGCCCGCTTCCACGGCTCGCGCGGCAATCCGCACGGCACGATTCGGGACCCGTATCTGCAGCGTATCAAAATAACAGCCACTGACCACATCGTGACCGCACTGACGAATTCCCGCCGCCAAAATTTGCGCATAGCGATGAACCCGCTCGGCAATCATGCGCAATCCCGCTGCGCCATGATAAACCGCATAAAAACCTGCAATGACCGCCAACAGCACCTGCGAGGTGCAAATATTACTGGTGGCCTTGTCGCGACGAATATGTTGCTCGCGGGTCTGCAACGCCATCCGCAAGGCAATCTGTCCATGACTGTCTTTGGATACCCCAATCATCCGTCCCGGCACCGAGCGTTTGAATTCATCCCGAGTAGCAAAAAATGCTGCATGCGGCCCACCATAACCCATCGGCACCCCAAACCGCTGTGCACTGCCGATGGCAATATCGGCATCGTATGCCGCCGGCGGTTTCAACAGCACCAGACTCAGCAAATCCGTCGCCACGGTCACCAAGGCCTGTTTGGCGTGGGCGGCAGCGACACAAGCCGTCACATCGTGAATTTCACCTTTAGAGCCGGGGTATTGCAAAATCAGGGCAAAAAACTCATAGCCTGCCAAATCCTGATATGGATCGATTTCCACCACTTGATAGCCCAATGAAACGGCGCGGGTTTTCACCACCGCGATGGTTTGCGGATGGCAATCCTGATCAATCAAAACCGTATTGGCTGCGCTTTTCGCCAAGCGGCGTGACATGGTCATGGCCTCCGCCGCTGCAGTCGCCTCATCTAGTAGCGAGGCATTGGCCAGTGCCATGCCGGTCAAGTCGCAGACCATTTGTTGAAAATTCAACAAAGCTTCCAGCCTGCCCTGACTGACCTCGGCCTGATAAGGCGTGTACGCTGTGTACCAGCCGGGATTTTCCAGCACGTTGCGTTTGATCACCGCCGGCATGATGGTGTCGTAATAGCCCATACCTATCATGGACACTAACACCTTGTTGCGCTCGCGCATTTTGCGCAGATAATTAATCACTGCCCGCTCACTGATGGTGTCGGTTAACTTCAGCGGTTCATGATTGATAATATTGGCTGGAATGACTTTTTCCACCAAGTCTTCCAGTTGCGTCAAACCCAACTCAGCCAACATCGCCTGCAATTGTTGCGAATCAGGGCCTATATGGCGCGGAATGAAACTACCGCGCATTTCCAGTTGTTCCAAACGTGAACGATTCGATGACATGGCACTTACCTTTGATAACGATGAGGGACGAAGGGCAAACCGCACACCCGGACGGGGATGGGCTGATCACGCACGCTAGCCAATAATTCCGTACCGACATGTGCAAATTCGGAATGGATCAACGCCATGGCAATGGGCTGCTTGAGCGTCGGCGAAAAACTGCCACTGGTCACTCGACCCACCGGATTGTCAGCCGTATCGTATATCACGCTACCGTCTCTGACCGGTATTTTTCCGCTGACCAGCAAGCCGACCCGCCGCTGTTTTGCACCATGGGTTTTCTGTGACAGTATGCTGTCGGCACCCGGAAAATCCGTATGGCCTTTTTTGAACAGCCAGCCCAATCCAGCCTGTATCGGACTGATCAGATCGGTCAGTTCATGACCATACAAACACAAGCCCGCTTCCAGCCGCAGGGTATCACGTGCGCCCAAACCAATCGGTTCAACCTCCGGGGAATTAAGTAACACTCGCGCCAGCCGCTCGGCATCATTTTGATGTACCGAAATTTCAAAACCGTCTTCACCGGTATAACCACTGCGACTGACCTCGCACGCGATACCGGCTAGTTGCGTGCTGCATATTTGCATGAAACTCAGCGAAGCGGCAGCCGTTGAATACGCTCGCAGCACATTCACCGCTTCCGGTCCTTGCAAGGCCAGTAAGGCGAATTCGGCGCATGCGATAAATTTACAATCGCCGGGTAGTTGCTGCTGCAGATAAGCAAAATCTTTTTCCTTGCAACCGGCATTGACGATCAAACTCAAGCCCGATTCGATGCGGGTAACGATAATATCGTCAATTACTCCGCCCTGCGGATTGGTCAACACGGTATATTTCTGCCTGCCTACCGCTAATTCCGAAATTCCGCCGGGTGTCAGTTTTTCCAACGCTGCCGCCGCATCTGCACCCAGAATCCGACATTGCCCCATATGCGAAATATCAAAAAATCCAGCCCGACTGCGGCAATGCACATGCTCGTGGATAATGCCCTTTGGATATTGCACCGGCATGGTATAACCGGCAAAAGCGGTCATCTTGGCCCCCAATTCCCGATGTAAATCATGCAACGGGGTTAGTTTCAAATCCGACATCATCTTCTCCTTGTAAACAACGACTGTTTAAATCCTGACCAAACCGGTAACATCACAGCACCATCCAACACCTGAATAAACTACTTTTCCGCTGAGTATACCCATGATCGATTGGCAAACAACCTATGCAGCCATCTGGCGGCAACGTCAGGCATTTTTACGTCCGGTCAAAGACATTGATCCGATTCGTCTGCAACACCTGCTGGGCATTGACCTACAGAAGCAGCAACTGGTCAGCAATACGGAACGCTTTCTGGCAGGTTTGCCGGCCAACAATGCCCTGCTATGGGGCGCACGCGGCACCGGCAAATCATCGCTGGTAAAGGCGTTGTTAAACAGCTACAAACATCAGGGCCTGCGCATTATTGAGATCGATAAACAGGATTTATTGTATTTGCCGGAAATTGTCGATGAAATTCGCGAACAGCCTCAGCGCTTTATCGTTTATTGCGACGACTTGTCTTTTGACGCGGGTGAAACACTTTATAAGCCCTTAAAAAGCGTACTGGAAGGTTCAATCGAACTACCACCGAACAATGTGTTGTTTTACGCCACCTCCAATCGCCGGCATTTGCTGCCGGAACACATGCGCGACAACCTGGATACGCAACTGGTGGATGGTGAAGTGCATTATTCCGACACCATCGAAGAGAAAATATCACTGTCAGACCGATTTGGGTTAAGGCTGGCTTTTTATCCGCAACATACCCAGACTTATCTGGATATTGTCGATAGTTACTTTGTGGACTATTCGGGCAATCGCGAAGCGCTGCATAAAGCCGCACTGGATTTTGCCCACCAAAATGCCGCTAAAAATGGCCGCACAGCCAAGCAGTTTTATAATGCTGTTGGCAAAAAAGAACAGCCAAGTGGATATTGAGTTTGGATAGGATTTGTTCGCATTTAATCGCCCTCAAATTCCCTGTAATCGTCATGCCAGCACATAGCCTCTGGGGCACTAGTGCGGGAATCCATTTACAAAATTTAGACTGTAGGTCTGAGCGATGGGAATCGCCTGTAACCGCCCCAAAAGGTGACAAGCTCATTTCAAAAACCACCCCACCCTGAGCCGACTTTTTCATGTATTATGTGCCGCCTTTTTGACTGTTTGTTGATTAATGCAAATCGGCCCTCATCAGCTCCCCAATAACATCATTCTCGCCCCCATGGCGGGAGTCAGCGATAATCCATTCAGGCGTCTGTGCAGTCAGTTTGGTGCTGGCTTGACCGTATCTGAGATGGTGATTTCCAATACCGAGCTGCAACACCACCCCCGCACCTTGCAAAAAACCGATTACAGCGGTGAATTGGGCCTAAGATCGGTTCAGATTCTGGGAACTCAGCCGGAGTTAATGGCTCAGGCTGCACGGTTGAATCAGGATAGAGGCGCGCAAATCATTGACATCAACATGGGTTGTCCGGCCAAAAAAGTCTGTTCAGTGGCGGCGGGCTCGGCATTGCTGAAAGACGAAGCGTTGGTGGCAAGCATTTTGACAGCGGTGGTCAACGCCGTGGAGGTGCCGGTAACCTTAAAAATCCGCACTGGCTGGGATCTGGCCCATCGCAATGCAGTAAAGATTGCCAAAATCGCCGAGAGTTGCGGCATTCAGGCCTTGACCATTCATGGCCGCAGCCGGGCTTGCCGGTTTAACGGTCACGCCGAATATGACACCATCAAGCAAGTCAAACAAAACGTTAAAATCCCTATCATTGCCAACGGCGACATCAACACGGTCAAAAAAGCCCGTGAGGTTTTGGAGTATACTGGCGCCGACGCTATCATGATTGGCCGCGCGGCCCAAGGCAAACCCTGGATTTTTCGTGAGATGCACAACGGGCTGTCGGGACAGCCTGTTTCTCCGCCGGATTTGTCTGAAATTTCAAGCGTCATCCAGCAACATCTGGAGCATTTATACAGTTTTTATGGTTCTTTCAGCGGTGTTAGAATTGCACGTAAACATATCAGCTGGTACTTCGACAAACTTGGTCAGTTACCCGGTGAACAAAAAACTTTAATCAATCAGGCTCAGCAACCAGCAGTTCAATTGGCGCTGGTTGCAGCCTCGTTTAATCTCATCACGCCGCGAGTCGCCTAGATGGAAACAGAATCGAGTAAAAACAGTAATGGAAAAGGCCAACCGCTGTCAGAGCATGTCCGCCAGTGCGTTGAAGACTATTTTACCCATCTCAACGGCCACGACTCATCCGGTTTGTATCAATTGGTACTGGCAGAAGTGGAAAAGCCATTACTCGAAATCGCTTTAAAACACGCCGATTTCAACCAAAGCAAAGCCGCCATCGTGTTGGGTCTCAGCCGCAGTACGCTGCGCAAAAAGCTGGAACTGTACGGCTTAGTTTAAATTCTTTTCTCTATTTTTTGAGGTTTGCATGAATACCCCTGTGGACAACCATAAGAAAGTCAGCCGGGCGCTGGTGAGCGTGTCGGATAAAGCCGGCGTGCTGGAATTTTGCCAAGCGCTGCATGGTCTGGGCATTGAATTACTCTCCACAGGCGGCACCGCCAAATTACTGGCTGAGCACAGCATACCCGTCACCGAAGTGTCGGATTACACCGGTTTCCCGGAAATGATGGACGGTCGGGTCAAAACGCTGCATCCCAAAGTACATGGCGGCATACTAGGCAGACGCGGTATTGATGATGCAGTGATGGCTGATAGCGGCATCAAAGCCATAGACATGGTGGTGGTGAATTTATATCCGTTTGAACAAACCGTAGCCAGACCGGATTGCGATCTGGAAACCGCTATCGAGAACATCGACATTGGCGGCCCCAGCATGATTCGTGGTGCGGCCAAGAACCATAATGATGTCGCCATCGTAGTTGATCCGGCTGATTACCCAATCATTTTGGATGAACTGCAAGCCAACGCCAGCGGCCTGAGCCATGACACCCGATTCAAACTGGCTTTAAAAAGCTTTGAACACACTGCCCGTTACGACACCATGATTGCCGCTTATTTGAGCAAAGTGGTGGCTGCCGACAGTTTCCCGGACACCCTGAACCTGCAATTTCATCAATTGCAACGCATGCGTTATGGCGAAAATCCGCATCAAAACGCGGCGTTTTATCAGGAAAAAAATCCCCCGGCAGGCAGCATCGCCGCCGCCCGCCAGTTACAGGGCAAAGAACTGTCTTACAACAACATTGCCGACGCTGACGCGGCCTTGGAATGCGTGAAAGCCTTTAGCGATCAGCCCGCTTGCGTGATTGTCAAACACGCCAATCCCTGCGGTGTGGCGATTAGCGACAGCATTTTCGACGCTTACAATCTGGCCTATGCCACTGATCCAACCTCGGCATTCGGTGGCATTATTGCCTTCAATCGCGAACTGGATGAACAAACCGCTACCGAAATCGCCGAGCGTCAGTTTGTCGAAGTGATCATCGCCCCCTCGATTTCCGAGCCTGCGAAAGTTGCTTTGGCAAAAAAGAAAAATGTCCGGGTACTGGAAACCGGTGTGTGGACCGACAACACTACAGCGGCGTTGGATTTCAAACGTGTCGGCGGCGGCTTATTGGTGCAGGACAAAGACACCGGCAGCATCATCGCAGCCGACGTAAAAGTCGTCAGTAACCGCGCACCCAGCGCACAGGAAATGGCCGACTTGCTGTTTGTCTGGAAAGTCGCCAAATTCGTCAAATCCAACGCGATTGTCTACGGCAAAAACGGCCAAACCATCGGCATTGGTGCAGGCCAAATGAGCCGGGTCTATTCCGCCAAAATTGCCGGCATAAAAGCGGCTGATGAAGGGTTAGTGGTACCGGGTTCAGTAATGGCATCGGATGCCTTTTTCCCGTTCCGCGATGGTATCGATGCGGCCGCTGCAGCCGGCATTACCGCAGTGATTCACCCTGGCGGCTCCATGCGCGATCAGGAAGTGATTGATGCTGCCAACGAACATAACATCGCCATGGTGTTAACCGGCATGCGGCATTTCAGGCATTAAAGTACAGCGCGGAAAGTCAGGTAGCGCAGTTACGCGCAACCTGACCTACGTCACTGGGCATTACTTAGCCCATCTTGCATTTTGATGACCTATCCTCATAAACTCGCTGGTCAGGCTGCATCTGCCAATACGCTTTGTGCATACTCAAATACGGCTTGAGAGCGAATGGCAAGCGTTCATGCCACATTCCCAACTTATAACCCAAGGCCTTCAAGCCGGTGCGGATGATTGCAGACAGTATTAAACCGGGGGCAAACTTCAGCAAGTACATCAATTCAGATAACACAAATCGCCTGCCCTCGCCGACTGCACCACCGAAAGTCTGTTGCAGCCAAAGCGTATTGGCGTGAAACACCCCAATATCGAAATAGCGTTTAAATTCATCAATAAAACCATAATCATGCGAATGGTACACCTTTGCATCGGCGCGATAAGCGATACTCCAGCCTGCCTTTAAAATCAGTCCTACCACAAAAGTATCCTCATTCATCACGGTATGCGTCGGAAAACCACCCAACTGCAGCAAGACATCACGCCGATAGGCGGCAAATGAATTGGAGGTAAACACGGTTTTGATGCCAAACCGGTCACGATCGACCAAACTACGCAGCTGGTTTTGCTGCGGATAATTAAATAAACGAGCATGTGCAGCAACTGGCCCGGCATTTGGGTGCGGTAACTGCCGACCATACGCAGTAGCAACCGCAGGATCATCAAACGCGACCAGCAAGTTTTCTATCGCATGCCTATCAGCCAGCACGGCGTCCTGAGTCAAAAATACAATCACATCCATGTCATGCAACACCTCCAGCCCCCATTGACGAGTGCCGCCATGGTTGAATGTCGATTTATCAATAATCCGAATTTCAAATCCCTGTTTTCGGGCCAGTGCCACCGTTTGGTCTGTGGATGACGAATCAATCAATAACAATCGATCAGGTTGTCTGGTTTGTTGGGCTAACGCCTGCAGCCAGTTTGACCACGTATCTCCGGCGTTTAAAGTCGGTACAATCAAACCCACTTTATTCATAACTCGCTCCTCTAGTCAGTGATGGGGTTAGTTCCTGCTGATCATTACTCGTCAATATTTGCCAGACTTGATCGCCCAACGTGACGGGATTCAGTTGTTGTTCGACATAATGGCGTGCATTGTTTGACAGGATCTGCCATTCCGATTCGCTGACAGCCTGGGCTTTTTGCAAAACTTCCAGCACTGAGGCCTCGTTGCGCTCAAATACCCAGCCGGCATTCAACGCAGGCAGATGATCCCAGGCCAAGCCCTTGGCTACCAACACCGGACGGCCCGCAGCCATGGCTTCGGCGACCACATTGCCAAAATTTTCCCGCATGCCACTGCTTTGCTCCAATCCGGACGGCAATACGAGAAAATGGCTGTCAGCCAGTAAATCCATGATTTCATTACGAGGCAGGTAACCGCGGTACTCGATCGCACCGTCGGCTTTTGCCAACAAGGCCTGAAACGCCTGGAGATAATCGCCATCCACGCTACGCCCCGCCACGACCAGTTTGTCGTATGGGCCACGCACCTTAAGCCAGGCTCGAATAAAGGCATTGATGCCTTTTTCCTGCTGCACATGCCCCAGAAAGCACAATTGCTGACCATTGCTGGTGGGACAAGCCGCGACTTTAAAATCACGGCTATCAATACCATTGGGCACCAATAGAATGCGCGCATCCTGACCTAACACATCCCGCACACCCTGAGCTTCTGTGTCGCTGGTGCAATGAATAGCAATGGCTTTGCGCAATGCAGGGAAAGTCAACAAACGGTAATACCACCACTTATGCGGCTTACGCTGGCGTATTAAAGCCACATGTTCAGGCATCAAACCACCATGGACAGCCACCATAAATGGCTTGCCCAATACCCAGCAAAACAAGGCCGCCAACGTGGATGGCCATGTGGCGATACCGTGGATATACACAACCGGCGCTTCTTGGCATAACTTGAAAAGTTTGGGGATGGCCCCCAAGCCAAAACCCCAGCGCCGAAAGCCGTAACTGCGATATAAGCGCACATCGACGTTTGCACCGACATCCACCTGACTGGCTTGCAATGGCCCATCCAGCGATTCATCGGATGCCACCAATGCCAAGCTATGACCGGATTCCGCCCAGGCTTTAGTCAATACGCCACAGGTGACCGATACTCCGCCATAGCCTTTGGCCGGCGGCACATGGGTCGAGACAATACCCACATCCATTTCAGTTCCCCACCGTTAATTTAGCTTCGCGGCCATAAGCGAAAAACCCTCGCCATACCCCAACCAGGTTGCAATACGCGTACAGCAACTTGCCAAAATTCAGAGTCAGCAAAGCCAACGCCATTTTCAACGCGGGGGCCAGCAGCATCTTGCGCAGGATGTAATACCCAATAAACAGATCGTGCTGGTTGACGAATTTACGAATGTAAGCCCCGACACCAGTGGAATATCTCAACATTCGCGCTGTACCCAGACTGTAATGATCCTTGTTGGCGTGATAGATTTTGATACGCGGCGTATAAAACGCCCGATTGCCCGCCCGTAGCAGTCTGTACAACAATTCAAAACCTTCCGCGCCGTCATATTTGGCGCCGATGCCAAAATCGTGGTCCAGATAAAACTGCTGGCGATCGACCCTGTCCAGCGCAAAGAACTGGGTGAATTCAACCCCCATCATATTTAACCGGGAGAAATAACCCGCACGGCGACTGTTGACGCCCACGCTGAAACGCGTTGGTGAAAAGTCGTATGATCCCGCCACCAGAATCGCCAATGTCTTACGCCGGTTAAATTCCGAGACGACTTTCCGCAAGACGTTTTTATCGTAAACACAATCATCATCCGGAAACGCCACGATGTCACCCTGCGCCAAAGCAATGCCATAATCGCGCGCCCGCGCATTGCCGGTAAAGCCCACTTTCAGGTGTTTGATATCCATGCACTGCCCAAAACGCTGCATGATGTGATCGATCTTGCCATCCTGGTTTTGATCGATGACGATCAATTCATAGTTCTGGTAGGTCTGAAAAATCAACGATTTCAAAAAATCCAGCAACTCCACATCCCGGCCCAATGTGGCCAGTATCAAGGATATTTTCATGAGTGACTCCCGGTCTGAAATTGAAAACGTCCTTGTTCAGCAGCCCGACAAACCCGCCCACTGCAAGTAACAACTCCGTATTTCCGATAGCCTTAGCTTACAGAAGCAACATGAGAAACAGCTGCAGATTACATTAAGATTGCATGAAGACAGGATTAGAGTTTTCTGAATGGCTTGATGCTTGGGCAGGGAAAGATATTTGATCAGGACTGTGTTCTGGGGAATTCATCTTCTGATTAATCCGAACGCTGGTCTACAAAAAGTTGGCTGAGTTATCAACCATCGTTACCGGCCACCGGCAGATAGTGCTTGCTAAGCTGACATTCAATTTAGCCCAACATTGCTCGCTTGAGCAGGCAAGCTTGCTACCCACTAAAAGCAGCAATACACTGTATGGATGATTAAATTCGAATGGGAACCTGCAAAAGCGGTTTTAAACCATGACAAGCATGGTATACGCTTCGAAGAAGCACAATCGGTGTTTTATGACGAGTTTGCAGTGCAGTTTTTTGATGACGAGCATTCGGAGGCGGAAGACCGTTTTCTGATGCTGGGTTTTAGCGTTAAAGCCCGGTTGTTAATTGCATGTCATTGTGAGCGTGATCAGGGGAATACCATTCGCATCATCATCGGTCAGAAGAGCCACTAAAAACGAGTCAACCTTTTATAAGGGGCCATACCATGAAAGCTGATTACGATTTGTCAAAAATGAAGTCACGCAAAAATCCGTATGCGGCCAAACTCAAAAAGTCCGTCACCATGCGACTAGGAGAGGATGTTATTGAATATTTCAAACAAATGGCCGATGAATCCGGCGTACCGTATCAAAGCCTGATTAATCAGTATCTACGCGACTGCATCGCCAGCCACCGAAAAATTGATATTTCCTGGCAGTCCAAAGAATTAGGGTCTTAGGCTGAGCACCCTGAAATCCGGCATTAGCAACATTAGTCGCTATGTATCGCTTTGGCTCAATCCAGCTTGCGGTCCTAATTAATGGAAACCAGCCTTAAAAAGGCCTTCGAATCAAAACATGCGTCCGATTACGCTGACACTAATCGGACCTACGGCCCTACGGCCCTATAGGGCGTGAGAGTTACACCAAACCAAATAATTGGGAGGCAGAATTAGCTTAGCGGTTTTATTTTTTGCAATTCCTTAATATGCTCACTAAGGCCTAGCGCCTTATCCACATTGAGTTGTATTGCAATACCGGTACCTAAACTTTCATCAAGATTGCCGGCTTCGGCAACGGCTTCTATGATGCCATCTGCGCGTCTTTCCTCGGCTAAAATCAGTATAACCGCTCTAGGGTTTAATATTTCCAGGCCAAAAACACCTACAAGCTTTTCCAGTCCTTGACCTCGGGCCTTGTTGATGATCGTCGCGCCTGTCGCACCAGCGTTTCTGGAAGCATCAAGAACTTGTTCGGTTTTGTCTTCATCGACGAAGACCATGATTAATTTGAAGTCCATATATTTCCTGATCGCAACGGTTAATTTATGGTTAATGAATGCAATAAAGGCTCATTTATACCTAGACCACCTCAAGTCGGCAAGTGCTAAGATCATGAGGATCAGTGTCAAGTCTTGACTCTTCGTTTCTCTGTGCGAGTTAGCCACCAAGGTGCTCAGCAAACCTGTCCGTCACCTACCGCAAGGGACGAGTGATCTAGATTCATTACCATTACACGGTTCATCCACGTATTCCACGTTCATGAGCAAAATCGATCATGCACCGATGACGGCTGTGGTCGGGTAACACCTGAAAAACGCGCCCATTGTAGAGTTCCCGGTCGAAAGTTGCGATTGATGGCTCCTATCGTCACCTCATCTACGGCCTTTTGCCTAGCAATTTTCTTTCGGCACGATCTAAATTGCCCGTCGTCCCAAAGAGGACAACCACATCCTCTTCCGCTATAACAAGATCGAGCGGTTCGGACTCTCGAAGTCCTTGTCTGACCAGCGACGATACGATCACACCTTCCAATGTCAGTTCTTTTAGTTTTTTCCCTACAACGCTACTACCCGAAGAAATAAATACGGATCTCAAGTCATCTTCAATAACCCTATTGAAATCATCCGAAAATACCTCCTCACCACGATAAAACTCGCGTAGCAGCCGATAACGACTTGCTCGTTGCTGCTGCATGCGACGCACTACCCGAGTGAACGGTACATTGAGCAGTAATAAGGCATGAGAAGCTATCATCAATCCTGCTTCAAGCACTTCCGGCACCACCTCCGTAGCTCCGGCTTGTCGCAATTCTTCAACGTGTGTTTCATCGCGAGTACGTACCATAACGGGTAAATCGGGACGAAGAGCGCGAACATGGTGAAGAATCTTCTTTGCCAACACAACATCGTCGTAGCTGATAACGATCAGCTTCGCTGTATCGAGACCAACCGCTTCGAGAATATCCCGTTCAGTCGAATCAGCGTAATAAACCGGTTCGCCGGCAATATGCGCGGCTTTGACCCGTGACGAATCCAAATCGAGAGCGACATAAGGTATCTTTTCTTCTTCCAAAAAATGTCCCACGCTCTGACCTATGCGTCCGTAGCCACAAATAATCGCGTGATCACGAAGATGTTTCGTTGTTTCCGAATCGACCGGATAGGTTTCCGGCTCAACCTGAAGTTTCTGCTGCCGCACAAACAATCGTGCCAGGGCATGGTTATAGCGAATAAGAAAAGGAGCAAAGATCATCGAAAACAAGACTGCGGTAAATACAATCTGCGCATGATGATTTGTTAAGGCATGCACGTCGAGCGCAATCGCCAACAAGGCGAAACCGAATTCGCCCCCTACCGCCAATAGAAGTCCGGTTCGCCATGCAGTAAGACCATCGAGTCCTGATAAACGCACGATCATGGCAACCAATAGGGTTTTCGATACCAACATAGTGGCAACACCGACCAAAGCCCATTGCCAATTCTGAGGAATCGCAGTGGGGTCGAACAACATCCCAATGCTAACGAAAAACAAACCAATGAGCACATCTCGAAAAGGTCTTATCGTAGATTCGACCTGATGCCGGAACTCGGTTTCACCCAACATCATGCCGACTAGAAACGCGCCGAACGCCATTGATAGCCCCAAACGGTTGGTTGTCCAGGCGGCCAGTAACGATACGAAGAGCACGGTCAACGTAAACAGCTCGGCAGAGCGCCGTGCAACAACGGCATGAAAAAGCGGTCGTAACAACCAGCGTCCGAGCACGAACACCAGCAGAAACGCCAGAACGGCTTTGGCCATAGCCCAGCCCAACGCCTCGTATAACACGCTGGCATCGACATTAATGCTACTCAAAACCGGGATAACGACCACGAACGGCACCGCCGTCACATCCTGAAACACCGACATCGCCACGCCCAGGCGGCCATGGCGGCTATGTTCATCGCCTTGCTCGGCAAGCTGTTTGCTGATAATTGTCGTCGAGGATTGGGCGAACACCGCGCCGATAACAAAAGCCGTAGCCGGAGGCAATCCAAGCCACCAACTTGCCCCACCGATCGCGGCTGTCGTAAGCAATACCTGCCCGGTACCCAACCCCAATACTTGACCGCGTAATGCATGGATCTGCGGCAGTGAAAAACTCAAGCCAATCGTGAACAGCAGAAATACAATGCCGAATTCGGCGATTTCCCGGATTTGTTGAACTTCAATTACAGGGCCGGGCGTATGCGCCCCGAACAGAACACCGACTAAAAGATAACCTATGCTGGACGGAATATGGAGTTTCTGAAAGAGAACGACCACAGCTACCGAGGATCCAAGCAGTAAGAGTAAGTGTATAAAAGGTTGATCTATCATTATTGAGGTTTTATCTTTTTGAATTGAAAGCCCGCTCCGATTAGCGATAGCGTAATCGGAGGAATGTTGGCTTCGAAATGGGCGATTACGCAAGCTTTTATGCCCTTTAGGGTAAATCGCATTTTGAATGACAGCTTAGTGGCCATTTGTTGCCATTGCAAATTCAATTTTCTTTAGCGGCTAAGAGTCGTAACAAAACGATCATGCTCATCCCAACCAAACTGCGAATTCTCCGAGAATTGAATTCAGCCCCAAGATTAAACTCAATAAAAAATCAATGGCTTTCATCCCAACCTCAAGCCTAACCTTCAATACTGACACGATTCCCTGCCTGCTCAGCCGCTTTGGCCTGTAAATAAATACTGGCTTCGTACCAGCTAAACATCAACGCAAACTCCAGCCCTGCCCCGCCATCCAGAAAACCGCCTCTGAACAGATAGTGATAAAAAAACCGGGCGAATATTCGTAGCCAGGAACGGCCCAGCCAGACGCTCAATCGGCCGCGCGTCGTCATCAGTGCGCCTTGGGTGGGTTTGAGCTGTACTTCCTGTGCGGCCTTATCGACATGTTTGTGCATCCATTCGACAATTTCGCCATGATAGAAATAGTGCAGATAGGGTATGTTGCCGTGACCTATCCGGCAGCTATTCATCACCGCTTCGCCATGGCCGGTATGATTACGCACGAAACGGACTGTATCGCGGCGCACTAATCTCGGGTGATAAATGGGATAGCCGGGTGCATGATTCAGGCGTTTTTCGCGTAAATACAAAATCGATGGCACCATCAACACATCAATGCTGTCCAGTTGTAACTGCCCTGCTTCGAAGCTTGCGTAAAACTCGGCGGGATAGACTTCATCCGCATCGACAAACAAAATCCACGGGGTTTGGATGTCGCAATGGTCGATGGCATAGTTGCGCTGTTCGGCAAAGCCCGGCCACGGATTACGATAAATCCTGCAACCATGCCGTTCGGCTATCGCTAACGTGTCATCCGTGCTACCGGAATCGACAATAACAATCGGATAACGCGGTGGAATCGCTGCCAGACAGCGCGGCAGATTGTCGGCCTCGTTTTGGGTCAGAATCACCACGGTCATCATGCTCAGACCTTCACTGCATAGACGTTTAGATAAATACCCCAGCCCAAGGCATTCATCAAACCGGCAAAGGGTTTTTGCAGCGGTTTCAGCAACGCGTCGACGCCGGTTGCCGGCCAGCCGCGCAATCCCAGCCTTTTGGATAGGGCATTGCTAGGAATACGGGTGATCTGCTCGACTTTCACCACCGTTAAACCGTTGTTGCTCAGCAAAGCCCGAAGACCTTTTTCGGTAAAGTAATTGACATGCTCCGGCACCCATAAACAGGCGTTATCGCGGGTGCCCAGCAATTTGACCAAAAACGACTTGTAATTCGGCACTGCACAGGCAAACACCCCGCCTTCGCTTAACAAGCCGGCGATTTTTTTGACTGTTGCATCCGGCTGCAATACATGCTCCAACACCTGCGACATCACCACCACCCCAAAGCGCTGATCGGTTTGATACTGCTCAAACATGATCGGTAACGGCTCGTCGCCATTCATGGCTTTGAACACCTGATTTTCGTATTCGCCAGGATTGATACTGAGCGTTTGATACCCCTGTCTGCGTAAAGCCTGGGTGTAAAAGCCAAAGCCGGAACCGATATCCAATGCCTGCGGATTAGCGGAAATATTCAGTTGATCAGCCACTTTGCT
This sequence comes from Methylomonas sp., assembly GCA_002928965.1. Lineage (GTDB taxonomy): Bacteria > Pseudomonadota > Gammaproteobacteria > Methylococcales > Methylomonadaceae > Methylomonas. Next base: position 49,773 of record PERU01000007.1, on the reverse strand, counting down.
GATGCGGGCGGCATCGACACTACAGTTCGGAAATGCCGTTTCCCTATCCAGCACAGCCTGTAAGCTGATTGGTTGCGTCAGCGCCTGCCCCGAATAACGATAAATCGCCTGCAACCAGTGTGGATGCGGCGGTTGATTTAAAAACCCACTGCCGCAACGGTCGCAACGATAGATATGGAATACCTGCCGGCTTTGCTGGCGGGTATAGTGATACTGTTTCTGCCGCCAGTAGCGAATCCGTTCGCTGCCGCAACTCACGCAATTCCGCAGCATATCGCCATAAGCCGCGTGCTCAGAAAAGCTTGTCGCCACATTCAACATTTTCTCATCCTCAAAATTGGTCCTGATTATTTGTAAAGCTGCTGCTTCAGCAACAACGTCATTCCGGCACGGATTGCCGGAATCCAGACTACACGGATGTGTTCAACGCTTGCCATCCTTGGCCCCTGGATCTCGGCAATCCATTTGTGCCCCAGAGGGTATTCAGAGATGACGGTTATTGACATAGATGAAGCATAGGAAATTGATAATCGTTCAGGCGGCACTGAAGCGCATGCTAGACGGATTGGTTTGGATTCGGCGCCAGGGCTTGGCCAACAGCGCCAGCAGCAGGGCTTCGATACCGAAATACAACGGATTAGCCCAAGCGGCTCCTGGCAAACCATATTCATGCAGCATTAACGGCAAGCTGATAATCAAAGCTAACGCGCCGCAAAGCCGGCCTTTTAAAATCATCTGCGGGCGTTTCCTGGCTAACAGGGGTTGCGCCAACACCGTGCCCAGGGCGTTTAACGCGGAACCCATTGCTATAGCCGGCATCAATACGGCCGCATCCGCATAGGCTTTGGCCAGCAAACCTTCAGCCATCCAAAACTTACCCAAAAATACCAAAGCGACCCCAACACTGCCCAGCGCCAGCACACTCGACAGCCACAATTTCAATACCGAAAACGCCTGATTGGCATCACCTTCGGCAAAAGCTTGAAAATACGTCGGCTGAAAAATTCGCAAAAGCACCATGGCACTGCGGTTAAAGGCTTCATTGATTAGCAAATAGGCCGCAGCATACAACCCCACGTCGGCAGCGCTGAGCATGAAACCGATCAGATAGCGATCGCCCACACCGTTCAGCCAGAAAATCAGTTCCATCGGTAGCAACGGTAAAGCATAACGCCAGACCTGATGTTTAAAGGCTGCCGTGATGATCGGGCTGTTATGCGCTGGCGGTTCGTCTGCATGCACGATGGACCATAGCGTATTGGACAGCACACTGGCGATGATATAGCCCAGCAAAACCGCACCGGCATCCGCTCCAAGCCACAGCACCAAAGCTATCGCCAGCAGAGGCCGCAACACGCTGTCTGTGGTTTGCCACAAACTGGCGCCGCGCTGTTTGCGTTCGCCAATCAATAACTGAATACCCAACTCGCGACGCACCGTGACCGCCAGCAATAAGCCGGTCAACATGAATAAACCGATGGCACTCTGCATGACCTTAGAATATACAGCCCCACCGGCGACCAGCAGCAACACTGCCAGCGCAGTAAAGCGGGTGGTCAATCCCAACACGGCTTTATGTAACGCGGCTCGCTCTGACTGATTGCGACATTCCGGCAACAAACGCATGCCGGCACAGATAAAGGGATATGAAAACACCGCCACGCCCAGTGCCACAAAGCCGTTCAACAAAGCAACTTGTCCGAATACATCCGGTGTGACCCATTCTGTCAGCACGCGCGTGCCTATCAACAAGGCCAACGCAGACAACAATTGACCCGACAAAGCCCAGAATGCATCATTCAACAATCGTTTTTGTTTTAACAATTGCCACATAAGCGCTCAGGAGAAACGTCGCTGATACATCGGTTGCGACATCATTGCAGGCGCAACCGATTTACCGCCATGACCTAGCACCGTACCCCACAAAAACATAAGCATGGCGTTTTGCGGAAAATACTCCCACATGTTGAAAGTCAGACCAGCTACAAAAATAAACATCACTATCAAGCCTTTATGGGCGTGGCTGGACGTCCGTGTCGACAGCCACAAAAAACATAAATACGCCAGCAAACCCAGCAATCCATAGCCGTTCAACAAAAACAGATACAGACTGTCGGAATCAAACTGTCCTGGAAAATGCTCGGCGCCGAATAAAATATTGATGGTATTGGAACTCAAACCCAGCCCCCAGCCGAACAATACGTCCATCGGGTCATGCACATAATCGCTGAATATCCGCTGCCACAAATCGATGCGACCATCTTGGGTAGGATCGGCATCATCGCGACCACTCAACATTGGACTGGATGCCAATACTAAAGCAGCTACCGCCAGCATTGGCGCCGGCATCACCAATGCCCAACGATCGCGAGGCCGTAAAACCGCGTATACCTGAAAAAACACCACCAACAACGCACTGATGAACGCCGTGCGGGAACCGCTCAACAGGGCCAGAAACACACTCAACGCCAACCATGGCCGCATACTTGGCACAACCGCAAACACCAGTGCGCAAGTCGCCATCGTAGCGCCGAACAGGTTAGGACTGACAAAGGTACCAAAGGGTCGGCCACCGCCCAGAAACGACACCCCAAACAACGGTGGCGCCCACAAGGCTTGGGCAATTGCCAACACAGCCTGCAATACCAAGTAATACCTTAACAACTGAGCGAATTTAATTAACACATACTCACCTGTCCCCAACCGACTGCTGACATAGCCGATCAAGGCTAATGGCAGATATTCAAATACCCGCAAACCGGCCATCGGCACCACCAACGGTAAATCCAAATACAAGGCATAAGTCACTTCAAACAACACATAACTGCCGATGATGGCCAGAAAGGCCAGAATCGAACTGGCAAACAGGCCGCGTCGCAAACGTGGTTCCAGCATGGCGTAAACTATCACCACCACCAGCATCAATTCACGCAGAATGCGCAGGCCAAAATCCTGCTGACCGTAGATTTCCTTGACGCCTTTCCAGGCGGATTCCACCTGTGGCAGCGCTGCCACCGTGGAGGCACACACCAAGACAAACAATAACACCGGCAGGTCTTTTTCCAAACGAATGCGCATGCGTTAAACCCTGACGCTGTCTTCCAAGGGCTCAGTCTCGGCCAATTCAGTCAAATACTCAGTCTCGGGTTGCTTGCTCAACCAGTCGCTGATACTTTGAAAACCGGCCAGCCAGCTGGGCGGATTTTTGGGCTGTAAATCGCTGCGTTGATAGGCATAACCGTAATACGGATAGTACGATGAGCCTTCTTTCATATCGTTGATGATAAACCCGCTGGGTTTGATACCCACTTGCTGCAAGCGTCTGAAACTGACTTCCAGCTCCTGCGCAGTATAGCGGCCCTCTTTGACCACCAGGAAGGAGGCGTCGGCATGCTTGCCCATGATCACCGCATCGGTCGCACCCAAAATGGGCGGCGAATCAATGACGATATGGTTGTAAAAACTTTTCAGTTGCTCGAGGGTTTCTGCCAGTTCACCCAACACCAGCAACTCAGCCGGATTCAGCACCATGCTGCCACGGGGAATCAGATCAATTCCCAGTTCCGGCAAGCTGACGATCACCTCACCCAAACTGGCCTTGCCGGATAACAAATCTGACAGCCCCGGCTGTTTGCCGGTCGCAAAGGTTTCATGCAAGCGCCCGTTGCGCATGTCGGCATCGATGATCAACACCCGTTTCTTGATGCTGGCCAGTAAGGCTGACAGATTGGTACTGACAAACGATTTACCCATGCCCGGCGCCGGACTGCTGAGCATGATCACCTTACTTTCATCACTGGCTAAGGTGGCTTCCAGAGTGGTCCTCAAGCCGCGCAACGATTCCACCGAAATGTCCAGCGGATCATGACTGACCAAAACGCCTGAATCCCTGTCTTTGCCGCTCTGGATTAATCGCGCCAGCTGTCGCTGTTTTTTGCTGTGCGGAATGGCGGCGAATAATGGCAAACCCACCTGATATTCCAACAAAGCCGGATAGTTGTCGTGACGTTGCAGCGAGTAACGTAAAAACGCCCAGGCAGATCCCAGACTCAGGCCAAACAGCGTGGCAATGGCCAATAACAAACCGGGTTTAGGCCAATAGGGTTTTTCCGGGGTGACGGCAAAATCGACGATGCGTGAATTACCCAACGAACCCGCAGAGGCAATCCGTTGTTCCTGTGCGCTGTTCAGCAATGAGGTATAGAGTTCGGTATTCACCTGCACATCCCGAGACAGGCTGACCATGTTTTGTTGGGTTTTGGGTAAATCCTTGATGCGTTTTTCCAAAGCCGCCAATTTATTGTTCACCCGTCTGATTTGGGCATTGGTAGCGATCATATCCGGGTGTTCGGCTTCCAGGCGCTGGGTTTGCTCATCGTATTTTTGCTTGAGCTGGATGCCCAAGGTTTCCATTTCCGACGCCTGTTTCAGCAAAATCTCCGCTTCGGCGGAAATATCCACCGCGCCATGCTGTTGTCTGTAGGCGCTCAGGCCCTGTTCGGCTTTTTCCAGATTGGCCTTCACCATCGGTAACTGGCTTTCCAGAAAGCTGAGCTTTTGCGAAGCTTCGGCGGACTCCCAATTCACCGTGGCATTCACATAAATGGTGGCAATATCATTAACGGATTTGGCCAATTGTTCCGGGTCGCGACCTTTTAATTCCACGCTGAGAATGTCGGTATCCTTGGACACTTCCTGCACCGAAAAGGCTTTTTGCAAGGTTTCGATGGCGGCCAGCGAGGTTTTGCGTTTTAATTCAAACGCTGTTCCCGGATAGGCTTCCAACTGACTGAGCTGGATTTGCAGCGGCGTGGTTTCGCCAATATCGGCACTGACCAGTTCGCCCAACTCGCCTTCCGCGAGGATCTGATCTTTCGGACCTAGCAATTGAAAACGGGTGTCGTTCAAGGCCAACACAGTAAACTCTTTGTCCAGATAACGATCCGGCACGTCGAATTGCTGAATTTTCAGGCGCTCGCCGCCCCAGGCCCAGCCACTGAAGCCCCACCAGGGTCTGGCAATGCCATCGTGTTTGTCATGCTTGCGGGCCAGCGTCTCGCCGATGAGGGGAAAATAGCGCGGCTGATATTCGATCATCAAATTCAGATCTTCCACCACTTTGCCCAGCACTGAACGCGAACGCAAAATTTCTACCTCTCTTTGCGCCCGCGGGTTTTCGGTTTCCGCTGCGGCGGCATTGTTGTCGCTGCGTAAATTAGCCGCCAGCAAGGCTTTGTTTTTATCGATACGCAACAGTGCATCGGCTTTATAGGTGCGCGGTGCTAGCAACAGATAGAGGCTGGTAAGGGTCAACACCACCAGTAAAATGCCTAGAATGGTTTTTTTACCCTCGATCAGCAAATCGATATAGTCGCGAATGCTGACGCCGTGTTCCTCGATACGCGATGGGTTAAGCGGCGGCAGTACGGTAGCTTCATGTTGTGGATACATCATTTTCATAACCTGATAGGTTGAAAAATTAAGGGTTACATGCCCATCATGGCGGCTTGCGACATGATGGCGGTAAATGAACCCGGTAAAATCTGGTTTAACACCCGCGACCATTGCGTGACACCAGCGGTGCCAACGAATAAGGTGTCATGCGGTTGCAAGGGAAATTGCGCGGCTAAAATCATCGCATCCGCCGACTCGGCATCCAGCTGGAAAATCTCCGGTTGCAGTTCACCGGGGCGCAACACATAAATATCGCCCGGTCGTGAGGTGTTGAAGTCAACGCCATAGGCTTCGGCCAGCGCCTGAGACAAATTCATCCGGCCTTTGTTGATTTGTAACGCTTGCTGCCTGCCGACCTCGCCCATCACATACACCTTGCTGTCTTTTTGATCGCCGATGTTTAACACGTCGCCGTCTTGCAACAACAGGTTTTGGGTGGTCATGCCTTTTTCAAACAAGGCCTGTACATCCAACTTGTAAAGCTTGCCATCGCGGGCCAGAGCCACGTGATTCAGATCGGAATCTTTGGTAGCGCCACCGGCACGGCTGATGGCTTCCGAAACCGTCAACGGCGTTTCGTTCATCGCTAACACACCCGGATTTTTGACTTCGCCGACCACCGCCATGCGATGCGCCTGAAATGACAACACCCGAATATCCAGTTTGACCTTCTTGAAATAACGGGACAGCTCGCGGGTCAATTCCTCGCGCACTTCCGGTACGGTTTTGCCTGCCACAGGCAGATTACCGACATAGGGGTAATACAAATTGCCATTGTCATCGACTACCTTGCCGGCCATGTCGGGGTTGATTTTTTCGCCGCCGGGATCGTTCAGTTCTGGATGTTCCCAGACGGTAATCTGCAACCTGTCCTGCGGACCGATGCGATAGCTACTTTTGTTGACCTGAGTCAGCGGCAAAGCATTCACAGTCTGCCGACGCGCCGTTTCCCGTTCCATGATCAAATCAGCGGTAATCGGCACAATACGGGTTTTTTCTTTGACCAGTTGGCCGTTTTTCAGGGTGGGCAACTCAATCTCGCTTAAATTGCCGTCGGTCTGCATATCCATGCCCGGTGCCAGAAAACAGCCAGGCAGCAGTAACAACAGCAACAGTGGAAACGGTTTAAACATGGCAAGATTTTCCTTAATAGGCATTTTTATGAATGAAGCCGGTTAATAACGTCCTAAAAGCAATTTCCAGATCAAACCACAGCGACCAGTGCTGGATGTAATACAGGTCATGCTCGATGCGTTGATTTAAATCGGTATCGCCACGCCAGCCATTGACTTGCGCCCAACCGGTAATGCCGGCTTTGACCATGTGTTTTTTCATGTAGTTGGGCACCTGATCCTTGAATACTTCGACAAAATCCGGACGTTCGGGGCGCGGGCCGACCAAAGACATGTCGCCTTTCAGCACATTAATCAGCTGTGGTAGTTCATCCAGACTGGTTTTGCGTAAGAAGGCACCAAATGGTGTGGCACGATTTTCACCGGGTTTTGCCCAGACCGCGCCAGTTTTGGCTTCGGCATCCACCGGCATGGAACGGAATTTCAGCATGGTGAATTTACGATTGTTCCAGCCTACCCTCTCCTGTTTATAAAACACCGGACCGCGTGAACTCAGCTTGACGCCCACTGCAATCAGCAGCATCAACGGGCTGAGTAACAGCACTATCACTAAAGCCAGCAAACGATCTTCCAGTTCTTTGATATAACGATTGATGCCGTGCAGAGGCGACACGGACACGTCAAGGGTAGGAATGCCGGCCACCGTATTCAGGCTGAGAAACTTGCTTTGTTTGAAGGCAAAACAATCGATGACCAAACGGATACTGACCGGCAAGTGACGCAATTCATGTTGCACCCGTTCGGCCAACGATGCGCCGGGAAATGCCACCCAGACCTCATCAACTGCTTCGCGCTGGATAATCCGGGTTAAATCCTTGATTTGCCCCAGCCGCGGCAGGTTGTAGTCGTTGATAAGCTGTCTGTCCTGCTCGCGATCGTCCACAAAACCGACTACTTGCAAACCAGCCCAGGAGGAATAATTCAACTGCCGACTGACCGCCACCGCCATTTGATTTAAGCCCACCAAAATGATGCGACCCTGGCTCCAGCCACGCGCTCTTAGCCAGCTTAATATCTGTGCCAAAATGCCGCGTGCTATCAGTACAAATAACAGGCCCAGCACGCCCCAGGAGGCAATCCAGCGATAACTGGAGCCAAACCACAGATGCATTCTGACCAAAAATACAATGGATACCATGGTCAGCAGCGCCAGCATCCAGGCTCTGACGATGCGAGCAACTTCACCACGCATGGCGTCGCTGCGCCAGGGTCGATAGACCTGACCGATTTCAAAAAAAATGATGGCACCCAGGATGCCCAGCACCATCACAAAGCGATAATGTTGGTCGATGACAAATTCGCGCAACCAGAAATAATGTGTCAGCCAGGCCGCTGCCAATAACATCATCACATCGATCAGCCTTAACAACAGGATGACCGTGTGTCCGTATTGCTTGAATAACCCGTTGAAGATATTGCCCAAACTGAGTGGCATGTTTGCTCGCCTATGTCTTGTCTCGTTATCTGAAATGGCTAGAGCCATTCCACCCATGCGAAACACTTTTTCGCATCTCTCGAGTACACAGATTACAGACGCAACATGAGAAACAGCTGCGGATTTAATTAAAATTGCATGAGAACAATATTAGGGTTTAATGAACCGTATGCATGCGAATTTTTGGGTTCGTGAATACCTTCCTGATTGCCCGGAAGGCAGTGGTTTGAGATTTGAAGCAGGGAGTCCGTGGCGGACTCCCTTGGCTGAACAACCAATACTAAGGATTTGGTTGAAAATAATTTCCCGCAACTCCGGACACGTCGTTCCGGCATACCCTCAGGGGCACAAGGGGATTGCCGGAACCCAGAAGCCAAGGATGGCGAAGGTCTTTCTCATCCCTGTGAACTGGATACCGGCAATCCCTGCCGGTATGACGGCCTAACTTAATGGCAGTGACGCAGAGCATGGGTACCATAAACGAAAGTTATTTCTGACGGAATCCTAACCGGGTTTACGCTTGGTTTTTTGGGTCAATCGATCCATTTTTAGCGACGCCTCTTCAAAAGAGCGCAACATGTCGTCGAAAGCAGTCAACTCTGAACTATCAAGATTGACTGGTTTAACAGACTGTAATGCCTGAACGTGATCTGCTGCAACAGCTGGCGCGGCAGTTTCAGCTTGCGGGGCAATTTGATCGGTATCGTCGTCCATACTGGCATCCAGCTCTGCCTCATAGGTGCTGGCATCGGTTTTGCCGTCCTGAATCAAATTGCGGCGGTATTGCAGAAAAGACTCGCGGGTAAATACATATGGATCCAATGCTGCTTCGTTGATAAAGTTCACTGCGCCTTCGGCATTGGCTCGCTCGTTAATACCTTCCAACACCCCGACAAAAGGCACGTAACTGCCGGGGTTGGCCGCTCTATCAAAAATCACCCCACTGCCATCGCGAACCGTTGTAGGCCCCATGATGGGTAATACCAGATAATTGCTATTCTCAACGCCCCATACCGCCAGCGTTTGTCCGAAGTCTTCTATATTATTGTGTAAACCAAATTCACTGGCCACATCGAACAAGCCGCCTACACCCAGCGTGGTATTGGTGAGGAAACGTCCGGCATCAGCACCTGCTTGTTGCAATTTGCCCTGCAACACGTCGTTTAACACCACGTTGATGCCTCTCAAGTTACTGAAAAAATTGGTCACCCCGGTTTCCACAAAATCCGGCGTGATAAATTTGTAGCCATCCGCTACCGGTTTGAATACATGTTTATCTAAGCTCATGTTGAATGAATACATGGGCCGATTAAAGCTTTCATAAGGGTCAATCTGATTTGCACTGACTGAAGTGCCATTCTCCGTGGTACTTTCCACACGATTTTCGGTGCTGGCACAAGCCGCAAGCATCATCGAACTGGTAATCAAGAGTAATTGTGCGGAAGTTGCACGTTTTTTTCTTTTATAGAACTGCTGAAACATAATTTACAACTCCTTGCTGATTTTATCGCTCAAAAAAATTCGCTATAACCTACCATTATATCGATTTGATATTGATAAGCCAGTTAAAAACCCATTACCCCCATCCCTGCCATTTTGCCTCAATTCGATAAGTAAAATGAGTATAGAATTGGCAAAATGTTCAGCAAACCGAGTTTGAGCGTATCATAGACAACAATACTTCGCTAAGCGACACCTCCTTGAAAAACACTAGAATTAAAGTCGACATACATAACCTCCCTGACTCAAGTTGGCTTTCATGTTCAATTTTTGCTTGAATCCCACTTTAAGGCCGTCTATTAATGGACTGGTGAATTCATTTTTAGCTGAGGCGAATGAAATTTAAAAAACTCTTATCATTAAAATCGTTGATCGTATTAGGGTTTGTCATTACCGTAATCCCCCTCTTTTTAGGGGTTATCTACGCCGGGTATGGCTTGCGGGAAACAGCGGAACTTGGCAGAACCATCAATTCCCAGGTTTTCGAACAAACCAAAACCATACGTCTGGTTTTACAGAAAGCCTCGGACATTGAGCGCAAAGCCCGACTGTTTGTACTTTTATCTGACCCAACCCTGCGCCAGCCCTATGAACGAGAGTCTTACGAATCGGCTCGCGCGTCATTCAAACAATCCTTGAATGATTTATTAAAACTGCATGTGGACAATAAAATTGCCCTGCTAGTCAATGAATTATCGGAAAAAGAAAATCTGATCTATCGTCAAATCATCGGCTCCGAAAGCGATAATCAATTCAAATTACCGATTGATGAAGCATTTCAAGGCCTGCGTGATTCATCAAATACCTTATCGCGTGAATTCGAACATCATGTCGAACATACTTTTAATGAATTACACCAGTTATCTGAATCACTGGAACAAGGACTATTGATCAAAGGCAGCATTTTATTGCTGTTGATTTTCAGTGTGGTATTTGCCTTGTTGCGCGTGCTATCCCAGTCCATGCAACAACTGGATAGCGCCATTCGTCGCTTGGGTGCAGGCGAATTAGAACAAATTATTGAAGTCAACGGCCCTGCCGATTTGCATTATTTAGGCGAACGTCTGGAATGGCTGCGCAACCATCTGATTACCCTGGAGTCTTCAAAACAGCAGCTGATACAAAATCTGGCCAGAGAAATAGAGCACCCGCTGCAAACCCTGCGTAAGGGCAACGAATACCCCGCAAACACGATTGATTCTGCTGAAGCGTCACCGCTGAATAATGAAGTCCAGGCCAGCCTGGAAAAATTGCAAAGCGTATCTGACCAATTATTAAAGTACAGTCAACTGCAAACCACTTCCAGCCTGACGAACAAACAAAACCTGGATATGCGCGACCTGTTGGAGACAACCTTATCAGCATTTGCAGCCGTATTGGATGACAAATCCATTCGAATCAAAAAACTGACCAGATCTACTCCCATTGTCGGTATACCCGAACAATGCCAAGGCATCATTGAGGAAATATTGGCCAATGCCATTGAGTTTTCACCGCAACATGGCGAAATTCGCATCCTTTTGCGTGATAGCGGCGATTGGGCTGAATTGGAAATCGAAGATGATGGACCCGGTATTGATGCAGCATCTCGACCACAGGTCTTCGAACCGTTTTACCGCAATTCTGCACGGGTCGATTCTCATGAAAATCATGGCTTGGGTTTGGCGATGGTGAAAGAATATGTGGCTCACCACCAAGGTAAAATTGAATTCATCGATCCCAGGCAAGATCATCAAGGTGCTCGCGTCAGGGTACTCATTCCACTGCGAAGTGAAGTCTAATTTAAGGAGATATGGTTATGCTGTTTTTGCAGCGATTGCAGCTAATTCCATGCTTAGGATTGATTGTCCTGCTATCCGGCTGCGCCAGCTTTAATTCCGACCCTGTGGCTCCTGCAACACAACCCGCCTATGACCCTTACGCCCACTCCGGTATTGACGAGTTGCTGGCTTTTGGCGCCAGCATGTCCGCCATGTCGGAAGTCGAGCGGAGTGAACTATGCAAATCCTTGGTAAATACCCAAAAAATCTCACCATCGTCCGGCAAGCAATTACATTTGATGCTCGGTCGATTATTGTCAGATAACTGCGGAGATATTGCCAAAATCATCAATGAAATCCAGGCTATCAAGCCCAATTATGTCGATGATGAACGTTTGCAACGTTTTATAACCATCAACACTCTGGCTCTGCGGCGTTTACAAAACCACTCCAAAAAAGCCAGCGTAGACTCCAAACCCAAAAAATCCAAATCCAAAACGGATATCAAAGAAGCTACCAGTGAACCCGGCAAGGATGAGTCGCGTTTGCTGCGGGAAAAACTGGAGGCCATGCGGACTATTGAAAAGCAAATGGATGAAAGTGTAGACAGTCAGTAGCAGTCCCATGTTTCGTATCCGACTGGCGTTGGTCATTGCTGTTTCGTTTGGTTTTGTGCTGTTGTTAGGTACCATCATGTATTGGGGATCTGCTCAGGTAGCCGAGCAATTTCAACGCAGTCAAACTGCATTTAAAACCTTCGATCACTACGAGCGTTTGTCACAGGAAGCCTATCGCTATTTCAAGCAACAAATGGATAGGCTGATCAGCAACAGTACTGATGCCAAGACCGAACTGGCAACCTCTAAAAAACGCCTCTACGAAGCCACCCAAGCCCTAAGGGAGCAGGCGGTAAAAGAATCGCCGACAACTGATTACGACCCTAATCAAGAACTGGAAAAAGCTGCCGAACTGGAACGTGTCGCCAATCTGACGGCTTTTCTTGACGCCAGCGAATACCGCTTTAAGGAAGTAGAACGACTGCGCGATCAAGGCAAGCGCGACCAGGCCCTCCAGGCCTTATCCAAATTCTCTAACGAAGAGATCGACAGCAAATTTCAACCACTGATTGACGCGGCCATCCATGCCGAACGCCAGAAAGCCGCGCAAGCCAAACAGAAACTGGAAAACTTGGTTGCAGACTCGCGCTGGGTAGCCATTATGGCCGCAATTATCGCAGCTGTGTTTAGTTTAAGTGCTGGTATCTTGTTGCTAGGGAGACTCAAGAAACCGATAGATGCGCTGATGCAGGGCACCAACGAAATCGCCTCCGGCAACTTGAATTACCGAATTATTCTGGAAAGCCGGGATGAATTTGCCTATCTGGCCAGTCACTTCAATAAAATGGCTATCGAACTGGGCGTTCAACAGGAAAAACTCCGTAAAAGTCAGGCGGAACTGGAAAAACGCGTAGCCGAACGTACCTATGAACTGCATCGCCTGAATCAGGCCTTGAAGCGTATGGATGTGGAAAGACGGGAATTTCTGGCCGACATCAGTCATGAATTACGCACGCCAATCACCGTCATCCGCGGCGAAGCTGAAGTCACGCTGCGCGGACAGGAACGCGATGCCGGAGAGTATAAAGATACCTTACAGCGCATCGCGGAACTCTCCGGACAGTTAGGTAAATATGTCAATGACCTGCTATTTTTGGCTCGTTCCGAAGCGGCCAATCTGCAATTTGAATGGGCGGAGTTTAATCTCAATGAATTGCTGGTAAGCAGCATGGAAGATTTCAGAGTTATGGCGGAAGAAAGTGCTATCGAGGTTTTCTTTCAAACCACCGAGACAGCCATTTGGGTGTACGGTGACAAACAACGGCTACGGCAAGTCTTATTCATATTAGGGGATAATGCCTGCCGCTATTCCAAACCCGGCGGGCACATCAGCATTTACTGCTGGGTAGACGCAAACCAGATTTTCATTAGCTTGACAGATCAAGGTATTGGTATTCCCGCTCAAGATATAGAACGGATTTTCGAACGCAATTTTCGCAGCGAAAATGCCAGGGATTTACACGATGATGGCTCGGGCTTGGGTTTACCTCTGGCCAAATCTATTTTAAAAGCTCACGGTGGTAGCATCAGGGTGGACAGTTATGAAAATACCGGCTCCTGCTTTACCATCCAACTGCCACTAATTTCTGTAGCTGAGGCTCAAAATCCACATGAATGAACAATCAGTAAAAACCAATCAACCAACCGACAGTGGATTTCTACGCATTCTGCTGGTAGAAGACGACAAACGAATTTCTGACTTTGTGGAACGTGGCTTAAAAGCAGAAGGCTACGGGGTGGAAGTTGCGCGCTGCGGTCAGGATGCCATCGATGTTGCCAGCGAAGGACAATTTCAAGCCATCATTCTGGATTTGGGATTACCCGACATCAACGGTCGAGACGTATGTGAACGGTTGCGAAAACAGGGACTGGATACACCGATATTGATATTGACCGCCCGGGATGCCGTTCAGGATAAAGTCACCGGTTTACGTTCCGGTGCTGATGATTACATGACCAAGCCCTTTGCATTTGAGGAGCTGTTGGCACGCATAGAGGTATTGGTTCGACGTCGCAGTGGCGAGATAAAACTGGATTCAAAACAATTGCAGCTTGCCGACTTATTGCTTAACGTGGATACCCATGAGGTTAAACGTGGCGAGACCCTCATCGAGCTGACACCGAAGGAATTTGCTTTGTTGGAGTGTTTTTTGCGAATGCCGGGCAAGGTGTTAAGCCGAACCCGGATTCTGGAACAAGTATGGGGGTATAGCGCCGATCCCTTGACCAATGTGGTCGATGTGTATATCCGCCAACTCCGCCGCAAGATAGACGATGAGTTTGAACTCAAGTTGTTAAAAACCGTCCGCGGCTATGGCTACAAAATGGATGCGTCGTAAATTTCACTAGGAGCCTGTCCGAGACTAGCAATCGTCGCGAGGTAAAGCTATTTTGAGTCAGATTTGGTGATCATTTGAGGCGAATAGTGGTGCTATTTAACGAAAATGAGCGGGAACGGGCCAAAAGGGCTTTTCCGTAGCAGGTTCTCTATTCTCGGACAGGCTCCTAGCGGAGCATGAATCGGTTCCGCTTACTGTGAAAGTCATTTTGGAGTGACGCGACTGGTATCCCTCCTACCCCAACTTTCATAGGCCGGGGTGGCGCGGTGTTTTCATGATCGTCAGGCTGTTACTCGGCAGCCAGATATTGGCCTGGAGCGACCGGAGCTTCATATTGAATGCCTTCTCGAAAGTAAGGATCCGGGTTATTGGCAATTTCACGGGCGGCTAAAAACTGCGCGTAATAATTACGGGATGCAAACCCAAATGCCGGACCATCATATTGTTCGACAATCCTCACAAAATCCGGGCCCATTTGATTTTGCGCCCGTTTCATGCCACCAACACCATGATTATATGAAGTGATGGCAGTCGGCCAGTCGGCCAGCTTTTTGTATGCATAGCTCAAATAGCGAGCAGCGCCATTGGCTGAGGCAAAAGGGTCCAATCGCCGATCCGCGTGCTCATTTCCGGGCATAAAGGTTTGCGCTGCGGCTTTGGTAAATTGCCACATCCCAACAGCACCCGCAGAAGATCGCGCTGCAGGCTGAAACGATGATTCGACATGTGGCAGATAAGCCAATTCTTCCGGCAAACCGGCATCACGGAATATCTTTCGAAATTGCAAATTATAACGTCCGCTTATTTCCAGACCGCGTTTGAAACGTTCTTTGGTGCCTCGCTGTGCCCTGACTCTGTTGCTGGCGCCCGGCAAAATACTGTTTAACGATTTACCGCTACTTTCCAGTTTGACAATCAATTGACGGTCATCCGCATTTAAAGTGGCGTTGTAACGTAACTTACTCTCCAATTCACTCACTTTGGCTTTCCAGAATTCACGCCGCTGATTCATGATTTGCTTTTGTTCGTTGGTTAAACCTTCTCCCACATAACCTGGCAAAGTCATCACTTCATAAACGACATTCATGTAGCGGTCATCATGAAAAGCCACTTCTGCACGCTGCCAAACTGCGTAAGTTTTTCGCCAAAAGTCTACGGCAGGCTCTAACGCAGCTGATTTAGGAAAGATACCGGAGTAAGTCACCGGCGCAGATGGCTGGGGTACTTGATAAGGCTGCTGAGGAATATAGGCTCGATATTTGGGGGATTGATCTCGCTTGGTGACTGTTTGAGTAGTACTGCAGCCATTTAACACTGCCAGAAAAATGAGCAAAGTTGAAAAATTTATAACCAGTCGGTTCATGAGTATATAGGTAGTTTTATATAAAACGGTAACGGATCATTGGTATTGGCAAACATCATTTAACCTGATCCCCAAGCTGTTTCAGATACATTTAAAGGCTTATTCCCAAAAATTCACTTTTAGGCTGGAATTGCCAAAATCCAGACCATGCCTCGTTCGAGCTTGTCATCCTTGGGTCTGACAGCCAGCCCGAGATCAGGTATTTACATGACTGAAACATCTTCATAATCAAGGGTAATTTTATCGAACCAATCAGGTTTTTTTACAAATCCAGTAAAAACATAATAGTGCCCAGCAAAACTTTCAGTCTAAAATTACCGTGATCTGCGTCACAATAGTTTTGAAATCTACAAAGTGGATCATCTTAAATCCGGCTGTCCTCCAAACACAACTATTTGTATCAAAATGATTGACTTGGGATTTGGTTGCAAATAAGGTCCAGAAAATTTGGTCTTACTGAAGCACGATTGACTGTCGCCTCTTTGAAAATGGGGCAGAGGGAGATTATTTACATGAACCCGCCTCAACCCCCTTTACACCCTGTGGGTACTTTTTCAAAGGGGGACTTTTATTTTTGGCGAAAACCTTAGCAAACAATCAGGCTGGACAAAACCACCAAAATCATTCAGACCGTAAATTTATCGACCAAGCCTTTGAGCCGATCGGCCAAACTTGCCATTTCCTGACATAAAGCGTCTATTGAAGATACGCCTTTGTTAGTTACAGAGGCAATTGAGACAACATTGTTGATACTGTTTTTTATCTCGTCGATCACTTGACTCTGTTGTTGACCTGCATGAGCAATTTGCGAGTTCATGTCACTGATAACAGCCACCGAGCGAGCAATTGATTCGAATGCTTCACTGGTACGGGAAGCTTGTGACATGCCATATTCGGCTCGCTGACTACCACTTTTCATCACCAGAGCGGCATTTTTTGCACTATCCTGCAACAATTCAATCATGCTGTGAATATCTTCTGTGGACTGTTGTGTGCGACTGGCCAAAGTACGCACCTCATCAGCCACCACCGCAAATCCTCGCCCCTGCTCACCGGCACGGGCAGCTTCGATAGCAGCATTCAATGCCAACAGATTGGTTTGATCGGCAATACCTTTGATTACATCCAGAACCATCCCGATTTTTCCGGTGTGAATTTCCAGGGTCTGAATGACCTCGGATGCCTGTTCGACGCTTTTAGCCAATTCGTTTAAAGCGGCTATCGAGTCGTTAATGACTCTTGAGCCATTTCCCACCAATTCATCCGCCTGTCTGGCGGCATTTGCAGCATCATTGGAATTATGAGCAACTTCTTGTAACGCCAGCGCTATTTGATTGATCGCACCGGCAATGGAATTCTGGCTGGCAAGTTGTAATTCAGTGCCGTGTTTTGTATCCATGCTGACGCTTAATAGCTGACGCGCGGCATTACTGATATGCGCTGCAGCGTGTTGACTACTGCTGATGGCTTGGCTGACAGCATCCATAAATTCATTGAAATCATGGGCAAAATCGCTATCCATCGTGTCATGGCGATGCGTTAAGTTGATACGACCATCGCGAATGACCAGATTTTCACTGAGTTTGAGCAACTCTATGTTTCGGGTGGCTTCCTGTGCACCTTGAACGGCCATATACACTAACAAACCACTTTGAAATACAACGTAGGCGGCATGAGTCAACACCATGATCAGGGAGGGGCCATGGTTGAATACATAAATAGGATAACCCCAGGCTTGTAAGTAATTGAAAAGCAAATGATGCACGGCAATCACACCTGCGGCTATGACTATGACAGTCCAATCCCGGTAATAAAGCAAAAAAGCCAACAGCACGAAAATACCAAAATGCAGCTCGATCATGCCGTGGGCCTGTTGAATTTCCAGACCGGAAAAAACCATAAAAGCAATAGCGATGCAAATGCGGGTTATTTTCGCTCCCGGTGCAACCATGATCAGAAACATGGGCAGCCCGGCTGCCGGGACACCGACCAGAAAAGCAATATCCCAAGTAGTATGCCAACTTGCCAATCCCAGTGAGAAGACAAACAAAGCCATCAAAACCAACAACATTACTTTGTCGCAATGGGCATAGAACTCATTCAAGCATGTCTCTTTATGATCCATGGCAAAGCTCCTTTGGATGATTGATACACTTACTTTTGATTGAAAAATTTTGCAAAAATTTACCTTTCATACTACAAATTTCGGTATTCAAACGCACTCACCCTACCCTCAAGCGGTTACATAACGATTTGCTGCAAATAACGTCCAGAACTTCTGTCTTACCAACGTACGGCTTACTCATGCCTCTTTGACTAAGAGGGGCGGGGGTTTTAAATACCCGCTCAATCCCCTTATGCCCGGTGGGTAGTTTTTCAACGCGGGAAGTTGTTTTTGGTGAAATCCTAAAAGTCTCCGATGGGAGTTGCACGGTAATGGTATTGATCCTACACCCTATCCCGCAGGGCAAGGTAGCTGAAATATAAAGACCTGATTATAAAGAAGCTTCAACTCAGCCAAGAAACGTCTTTGTTATCTGGTAAAAATTTCAGGTGTGCTCTTTAGTTAAATCGCAGTAGCCGACCAATTTCAGTAATACTGGCTGCATCAAGTTGAGCGGTTCTGCAGTGATGCTGACAAAGCGCACCCCGAAATCCCAAATAATCGGCCTGTAATGGTTTCAACCCAGCAATATCGGCTTGAGATAACGATCCTGCCAAACCAGTCAATAGTTCAGCGGCCTGGGCTTGACGGACAAACTCAGTGAGTTCAGCCAGCGACATTAATTGGGTTAAAGAACCCAGGCTTTTATCCATGGTGTCCAGCATCACACCTTTAAATCCGGCTTTTTTTAAATCCTGAATAATCAAAAAATCAGGTTGATTATCGGCAAATAATACTGCGATCAAGGCTATGCCCTGCCCGACCAATCCGGCAAGTCGATCGATGCATCCTTTCCAATCGCCACCGGGAAAAAAACCAATCTTGACATAATCCACCCCGGTCGATGCCATGGCCTGTGTAGCTGAAAAGACCACATCGGGCTGCATGGGCAAATCACCGATAGTGGCGCTAATCAAGGTATCACCAACAAGCTTGGCAACGATGTGTCTCACATCCTCTACTGCCAAGGCACCCAGAGCCCCCTGAGACGGCTGTTTCAAATCGATGATATCCACCGGGTAATGTTGAATAAACAACGCCTCATCAAGCCCGTTGACGCTGGCTAACATTTTACTCATCAGGCCATCACTCCCAGTCGGTGCTGCTCGACAACCTGCATCAGCCATTCCCAGGCTTCCAACTCACGGTCGCCCGCGCATTTATCCAAACCAATTTTTAGATAATCCAATTCAGCTTGAATTTTCTCCCACGGCAGTCGTTCCAAACGACTGACTAAAATCGCCGCCTCCAATACCGCAAATTGCGCCCGATTAAACCCTTGAAATGCACGGTGATTGAATGTTTGCACAGCCTGACAAAACAGTTTGGGCCGCAAAGTATCATCTTCCACTCTGTCTAACTTCAACTCGGTATGCGCCAGCGCATCAGCCAAATAGAATCCCTGAATCTGTTCTGTGGCTTGTAACGGCCAATCTCGACGGCCTGTCAAACAACCGGCAAACACACGAACATCATCACAACAATTGATGACAGCAGCACCGGTTTCCAGAATATTATTCAACGTGGTTGAAGGCTTGAAAGGCATAATTACAAATTCATTATCAATGACATGCACCCCCATCGGTGCAATATGTGTTAAGCCGGACACACTTATACTAGTAACTATAATCTCTTGAATCATTAAAATATCGCTAAACTTGAACAAAACTTCATTCTCAACCAGCCGTCAGAATACCATTACATGCACTCCGTCAACATCTGCGATTTGGCTATTTTGCTGATCGAACCGTCCAATACTCAACTTAAAGTCATCCTGCAACATTTACGCAGTGAAGGGATTGCCAACATCGAAGGCGTATCCAGTGCTGAGGCTGCTTGGCTAAGTTTACAAAATCATCGACCCGACTTGGTCATCAGCAGCCTGTACCTTCCCGATATGACCGCGACTGAGCTACTGGAGAAAATCAAGCACGATGACTCTTTACACGATATTCCCTTCATGCTGATCTCCAGCGAATCCGATTTTCACATTCTTGACGCCATTCGTCAGGCCGGTGTAGTGGCAATTTTACCCAAGCCATTTGCCCATCAGGATCTGAAAAATGCCCTACGCTCAACCATCGAATTCATTGATCCGCAAGAAATCAATTTGAAACATTACGATATTGAAAATATTAGAGTGTTGGTAGTCGACGATAGCAACTTAGCCAGAAAACATATCTGTCGGGTTTTGAATAACATGGGGATTCAACTCATCACTCAAGCGGTTGACGGCAAACAAGGTGCGGAAATTTTTGCCGAAAATCAGGATGCTTTCGACTTGATCGTTACGGATTACAACATGCCGATCATGGACGGTCAGGCGATGATCCAATACATTCGCAAGGAAATTGGCAACACCTTTATACCCATTTTGATGGTGACCAGCGAAGACAACGAAACCCGTTTGAGTAATGTCTACAAATCCGGCGTATCCGGCATCTGCGACAAACCGTTTAATCCCGAAACCGTTAAAGAAATGCTGTTCAGGGTGCTGGAAGCGGATTAAAACAAACACCTTTAACGTTCCAAGCTTGCCCAGGCAGATTCAGAGATTAACGGTAAACATTCAAATCCGGGTTTGGCAAAATAATAGCCTTGAAATAATGCCACGCCTCTTTCTGCGAGCACTAAACATTCCTCAATGCATTCAACACCTTCAGCGATCACCTCAATCGATAATTCCTTGCAGGCCGCCAATATCGCAAATACCAGTGAACGTCTGACTCGATCAGTATGAATATTCCGCGTCAATGCCATATCCAATTTGATGATATGCGGATGTAAATCCGCCAAAAGATTTAAACCAGCATAGCCTGCACCAAAATCATCAATTGCTGTGATGAAATTATGGCGTTTATATTCTTGGAAAATATTACGCAGATGATCGCCGTCTGTAACACGCTCGCCTTCATTCACTTCGAACATAATGCGTTCGGTTGGAAAATTTAATTCCTCAGCGGCGTCCAGCGTCGCGCGGATACATGCTTCAGGCCGATAAACCGCATTCGGTAAAAAATTGATACTCAGTATGCCTTGTAAATCCAGCTTTTTGGCTAAATCCAGTGCTTTAACCCGAATACTTTGGTCGAAACGGTATCGATTGCTGTCATTGACTTGCGACAGCACACTATAAGCACTTTCATTATTTATACCTCTGACCAAGGCTTCGTAGCCAAAAATGCTCTTATTAACAACATCTACAATCGGTTGAAACGCCATCGTAAAATCGATGCCTAATTCTTCAGTGTTTCGGCAAACTTGACAGCCAATCGGGTAGTTTTTATCGGGCTGTTGCATGATGAACTCCTAATATACTGACTTTGTATATAGTTTTATTTTTTGACATTATTTTTTAAACGAAATTACCCGTGAGTATTCAGCGCCCGTTGCAGGGTCGAATGAATTCGCCCCTACACCTAATTTTATTTGCCTGAACTCATAGAAATCAATGGGCTCTGAATGGTTACAATTACCCTCCTGATTAGCAAGCCGTTTCAACCAATTCAAAGCCAAGCTCCAAAATTCAGCCTATCCCCTCGGGAAGCGCTGATTAAATCCTTCGACAGGCTCAGGACGAACGGTAAGTGTTTGATTACGTTCGTGGTCGACTGCAAGGATGCAGGAGCAATTGCCGAGAGCTTGTCGAACCATGAGCGGAATCGATTGAATCAGCGTCCGCTTAGGGCGCCAGTCGATTGCTCGATTCAGGCTGCCTGTATAGCTCGAAGCTTGCCATCCATGACCGGATGATCTAATCGCCCCCCGTTCAAGCCGGATGAAGGCTCAGCGATACATGACAGTTTAGTTAAATCAGTTTGCCAATGAGGAAATTATTAGAATGCTTTACTCATAAATCCACAAAACTCAACAACGATTGCAGCTCAGTCGACTCCAATTCATAAAATGAATGGGTTCTGACCCGCTCCGGCAGGATCACATCCGCATATCGTACCCTGATCAAGCGACTGACTTTGACACCCTGAGATTCCCATAAGCGCCGAACCAAACGATTGCGACCCTGTTTGACCGTCACATAAAACCACTTATTGGCGCCCTCACCGGCATAAAACCGGACGTCTTCGAAGTGTGCCGGGCCATCTTCCAGTTCAACGCCATCTCGCAAACGTTGCATCATGGCCTCGTCCACTTCGCCCAAAATCCGCACCGCATATTCACGTTCAATCTGCCTGGACGGATGCATTAAGCGGTTGGCTAATTCGCCATTATTGGTCACCAATATCATACCGGAGGTATTGATATCCAGACGGCCAACCGCAATCCAGCGACCAATAGCCAGCCGCGGCAGTTGAGTAAAAATCACCGGTCGACCTTCCGGGTCACGGCGGGTAACCAACTCTCCAACCGGCTTGTGATACACCAATACCCGGGTAGGTTGTTCGGCATATTTTTCCCACTTCACCACCCGGCCATTGATTTGCAGATAATCACCGGGCTTTAGATGGTAACCCAACTGCACAGGCTGACTGTTAACCGTCAGTTTGCCCTCTTCTATCCAGCGCTCAATCTCGCGACGAGAACCCAATCCGGCCCGAGCCAGTAACTTCTGAATTCGCTCACCGCCAGTGGCATTAATGGAGGGTTCTATTTTCGGATTCGACTTCGGCCTCACGATCTGTTTGTGACGAGTCGGATTCAACTTCCGGGTCTGTGGACTGGAGGCCGCTTTGGCTCTCGGATTCGCTTTCGGCTGTATGGGTTTGCGGTCTTTCACGGGGTTCCTGCTGGGTATGTTCGTTACTGAAATCAAGATTGGCAATCTCTTCCAAGGTCGGTAGCTCGCCCAAGGAAGTCAAATTGAAATAATCCAAAAATTGTTTGGTGGTGCCATATAAAGCGGGCCGGCCAGGTACTTCCTTATGGGCAATCACCCGAATCCATTCCCGCTCCAGCAGGGTATGGATAATGCCTGAACTGACGCTGACGCCCCGTATATCCTCAATCTCGCCGCGCGTGACAGGTTGACGGTAGGCAATGATGGACAAGGTTTCCAATAGCGCTCTGGAATAGCGCGGCGGCTTTTCTTCAAATAATCGTGTTACCCAAGGTGCCATGCCTTCTCTGATTTGAAATCGATAACCGCTGGCTAATTTGATCAATCCGATGGGTCGGATCAGATAATCCTGAGCAATGGCTTCCAAAGCCGTTTGTATTTCCAAAGTATCCGGCTGCTCCAGCTCTGGAAAGGCTTCTTGAATTTGTTTCACCGTCATGGGCTTGTTGGCGGCAAACAAAATGGCTTCAACGATGCGTTTGATATTCACGTCGCACTCAATCGAGGATTCGGGTAAAGGTAGCGGCCGTTCGACAATTATAGACTGACCAGCATGAACACGAAGAATGGCTGCCCAAGCTGACGGCAAACGGGTAGCTGATTTAGGTTTACTGATGCTTGGCTGTAGCGTGAGTCCCGTTGCTCGACTGCGCAACTCACGGGTCCAGATTGTTGGAAATCGCACCACTCGCTTAACCGTCTTTTCAGTAGGCAGAACAGACGGTTGATGGACATTTGACTTACTCTGATTGACACGCAATTCTTCCGCCCAAATTGAAGGCAATCTAATGGCTGATTTTGGTTTGACAGCAGCGGGATTGATAGCGTGTGGAAGCGCTCGGCTTCGCAATTCGGTGTTCCAACTCGCTGGAAAACGGACCACTTGCTTTCTGGTGTGCACCAGCGGCTTGATCGGCTCCGGCTTGGTTCTGGGTTTGCGCGGTGATTTGGGTTTAAGGTCTGGAGCAACATTGGTAACAATGGCATCTGAACGGCTAATTTCATCAATCGCCGGTACTGCGGTTGCTGCGAACTCTGACATGAATTCCGGCGTAGGGATCGGACTGGTAGATGTCGATGATTCGCTCCTTGGAGAGTTCAAGGATGGCAAGAAACGCGACAACCACCCCGTTTTTTCCTTCACTTCGGGTAAAACACGCTGCGAAAGGGAGTTGATCTGCTCCGTTAAGTTTTTCCAAAATGGCTGCCATTCGTTCACGGACTGATAAGGGCTCTTTGGTTATTTGGTGATGTGTAAGTTGCTCGACACGCTTCAGAACATCCTGAAATGCCAACAATAATTCTTTAAGTTCTACATCCGGCGGGATTTGATTGACACTGACTGTAGAGGTATCGACTGAGGCGTCGAAGGTATCTCGTTCGTTACGCGGCATTTGATCGAGTTCTTCTGCCACTTTTTTGATGGCTTCGTATTCCTGCAGTTTACGAATCAAAAATGCCCGAGGATCCTCTTCTTCCTCTTCGCTTTCCGGCTGCCGTGGCAGCAACATTCTGGATTTGATTTCCGCCAACAGCGCCGCCATCACCAGATATTCTGCTGCCAGTTCCAGCCGCAGATGATCCATCATATCGATGTAAGCAATATATTGTCGGGTAATCTGCGCAATCGGGATATTCAAAATATCCAGGTTTTGCCGGCGGATCAAATATAGCAGCAAATCCAGCGGTCCCTCAAAGGCATCCAGAAATACTTCCAGCGCATTCGGCGGGATGTATAAATCTTCTGGTAAATCCGGATAGGGTTGCCCCTGAACCAACGCCAGACGCGGAGCTATTGCCTCGACTTCGATTTCGCTGCTAATCATGCCAATCAGGCGTTATTCAAAAACGTCCACAGCGGCCATATACCGTTACAAGCCGGCGAGACTGAAAAACAGCTGCTGGGCATAATACAGGGGGTAGCCCAGGATAGCACCCAATGCATTAGTGGCCAGTAATACCAATAAAATCAAAAACCCCCAACGCTCCAGCTGATTAAATCGCCACGCCCAGTAATCGGGCAATACACCGGACAAAATTCGACTGCCGTCCAACGGTGGAATCGGCAATAGGTTAATCAATGCCAACACCAGATTAATAGTGATGCCGGCTACACCACTGTATATCAAAGGCATCGAAATAAACTCCAGCTCAATGGTCACGCCTACTCGCGCCAGCAAAGCCCAACCGACAGCCATCAACAGATTTGACACTGGCCCAGCCAAGGCCACCATCATCATGGCTTTTTTAGGATTTTTGAAATTACGCGCATCAACCGGCACGGGCTTGGCCCAACCAAAAATAAAACCCGTAAAGGTAATCAGCAGCAAGCCCGGAATGATAATGGTGCCGACCGGATCGATGTGTTTCAGGGGGTTTAATGTCAATCTACCCAGTTGATCAGCGGTTTTATCACCGTATCGCTTGGCCATCCAGCCATGCGCCACTTCATATACCGTTATCGCAAACACCACTGGCAAAATCCATACCACGATACGCTGTATCAGCGTCAATTCATCCATCATGTTCAATTCTCCAACATGGCAGCGACCCCAATACCTTGGCGGACGATCTCGATCATATTATCCATACAGGCAATCACAGTGGTAGGTTGGTAATCGATGATGCCGCCATCGATAATCAAATCCAGTTCACGATCCAGCTTTTGGCGAATCTCAAATGGATCGGACATAGCCTCATCCTGGCCGGGCAAAATCATGGTGGTGGTCAGCAAAGGTTCTCCCAAGGCTTCCAGCAAAGCGCGGGCAATGCGATTATCGGTGATTCGGACACCGATGGTTTTCTTTTTGGGATGCTGTAAACGGCGAGGTACTTCGCGAGTGGCATCCAGCAAAAAGGTGAAAGGTCCTGGGGTCAAGGTTTTAATCAAGCGGTGCGCGTCGTTTCCCATTTTGGTAAAGGTGGACACTTGCGATAAGTCATTGCATAGCAAGGTAAAATTATGATTGTCATCCAATCGGCGGATGCGCCTGATGGTATCCATGGCCTGCTTGTCGCCGATTTGGGCACCCAGCGCATAAGAGGCATCGGTGGGATAAACGATCACGCCACCGCTACGGATTATGCTGACAGCCTGTTGAATCAGACGTGGCTGAGGGTTTTGCGAATGAATTTCCAGGAAATCGGCCATTATTAAGAGGTACAACTTAAATAAAAGTATTGTACCTTATCTTTCCGACTGCTTTTTAGCGACTTTATCCCGCAGATAAACCGGCATCGCTTGCTCGACAGGAACCGCCAAACCATTGGCACAGTCATACGCACCCAACTGGGCGACACAGGCAGCGTGCGGCCAAACATCATTAATCACATACTTTACCCGGTCACCCAAGCGAGAAGATAAGGCATTGCCATGCACGCTCCAGCCAGATCCCACACCGACACCTTCCCTATCAGGGTAGTCCACCTTATCAGCCGGCGTCACCGCCTCCTCGCCGATCAACTCAGCCAAACCTAAGGCATTGGGCTGATACACCCCCCAAAATAGCTCATCCATCCGCGCATCCATGGCGGTAAAGGTCAAATCCACTTGATGCCTATTGAGCACATCCTGAGCGATAGCGGCCAACGTGGACACCAATACCACCGGAATGTCCGCACCAAACGCAATGCCATGAGCAACACCAGTCGCAATACGCACACCGGTAAATGAACCAGGACCACGACTTAAGGCCACTGCATCCAACTGTTGCGGCAGCAGACCGGCATCGATTAGCAACTTGTCGATCATCGGCAAAATCAGTTTGGTATGCTCACGAGGTGCCAATGCAAACGTTTCCCGAATGTCACCGTCGATGAATAATGCCGCCGAACAGGCTTCGGTGGAAGTGTCTACTGCCAGTAATTTCATGGAATTGTTTATAAGAAAAATTTGATCGGCATTGTAATACAACAGGCATTTAGGGAAGTGCTGATTAATCTATCCCGTCCGAGACTGTCATAACAAGGCGGCACTGCTGAATGCGGTTTTAGGAGATAACCGCATGCCCCCAAGCGATCACACACGACAATCCAATTTAAACCTTAGCTTGTTAAAGCAAAAACTGCACACCACAAAATGCTATGTGATTAATCGTACAGACTATCTGCATCAGCAGGGCTTATAAACCACTAAGAGTCGCTTCAGCCACGATTGAGCCTATTCCGTCGCGGCTGATGCCATTGTGGCATTGCAGATCCGCCAGGATTTAGGCGCTATGCAACAACAAATCAACCTTAATTCTGGCGAGTTTATGACAACTTAGCCCAGCCATTTTGGCTATCACACGCACCGCAAACAGGAGACAACCATGTCCAATGCCGGTCATCAGGGCCCTACAGAAGAATTATCCAATGAAAACCGCGATATGCACCAAGCCACTGTGTCGCTGATGGAAGAATTGGAGGCGATCAATAATTACAACCAACGTGCAAATGCCTGTGCGGATAAGGCACTTAAAGCCATTTTCGAACACAATCGGGACGAAGAGAAAGAGCATGCAGCAATGCTGCTGGAGTGGATTCGGCGGCAGGACCCTAACTTCTCAAGTAAGCTTCAGACCTACTTGTTCTCAGATAAACCTATTACGCATTCGACTGCAGCGGATTAAATCATAGGCGCAGATACCCTAATTAGTACCCTAGGAGTCTGTCCGAGAATAGGAATCGTCGCGAGGGAAAGCTATTTTGAGTCACATTTGTTGATCATTTGCGGCGAATAGTGGTGCTATTTAACGAAAATGAGCGGGAAATCTGGCCAACAGGTTTTTTCCGTAGCAGGTTCTCTATTCTCGGACAGGCTCCTAGAAGGTAGGCGAAACAGTAGACCACTCCCGCATGGCTTCATCGCCAGGACGATCCACCTTAACCTTGCCGTTCTCAATCGAGACGACCCAGGTTAGTGGAATATAGTGGTGCCGACCCTCTGCATCTTTCTTCAGCTTGAGATAGTTGGTGCTTTCCATGTGATCAACGGTGGCAAACTGGCCATCTTTTGAACAGACTACAGGCATATCGGGTTTGATTTGGTCCGGATGGATCATGATAATTCTCCGCATGACTCGGTTTGAGTCAGCTTTATTGAAAATAATGGATCGACATTTAGAGTGGGATGTCAATTCTGCCACTTAACGGCTAATTGAGCAGTTGATAAATAATTGCTACAAATCAGTTTTAAACTCTCGTTTACCTCTTTAACTATTGCACACCCTACAGCGATTAAAGAATCTGATCCGATCGGCATCGCACGTTGACACCGAAATTTTAAAAAAAAACAAAATATTCAGAAAATGATTGTGTGCGCTAGCCAACCGACGCATAGGTTTAATATAGATTAGAGTGATATTGGCATTAATTATGCCTGATTATAAAATCCAATCAGTTAATTCAAAATTCGTGATCACGACAGGTATTGCCGACATCCTAAAACCATGAATGATGAGCGCCGTACACATCTAATCAGGTAAATTAATAATCCAGGCGAATAACAGGCTTTAACGCCAATAGGGAATAGCGTTTTTAAAATATAAAGTTTTTTAATTATGAATAATTAGAAGCTTTTAAGCCAAGTGAACAATACTTTTTGAACGTATTTTCAAAAATCTGACTATTAACCAAATAAATTAAACATATTATGAATATAGAGACACTCGCAACAAAATTAACTCACAACAGCTATTTTTTTTCCAAAATGATCCGAATAGCTGCGTTGATAAGTATTGGACTTTCTATGTTGAATATTCCTGCGTACGCTGAGACGGCAAACTCAAGTAATCAAAATTCGCAAAATAGTCCTGCTAAAAAACCGGCAGATGGTCAGGGTAAATTACCCACTTTTGCCGAAGCTGATGTCAATGGCGATCATTTCGTCACCAAAACTGAATTACAAAACTTTCCTTACTTGCTGCAGACCTTTGATAAAGTCGATGCAGGAAACGATGGCAAGTTAGAGCAGCATGAGTATCAAAATCTAAAAATGGAAACCAAGCGTGAAGGCGAAGTTAAGTAAATGGATATAGGCCAATGCAAGGATGTATTGGCAGCTTAGTCATCCAGTGAATTCAGATGATCCTATCTCGATGAGCCCCGGCATTTTATATTGATCAGCTACTGCGCCTGAGAGCTAGTTATAACAATTTAAATTAGCTTATATTCCCTGGCGTATTATTATGAAAATTTATTATTTACTCATCTGACTTTTGCTGATTAACGTTTCAGCACAAGCCCTAGACGATAAAAATCCAATATAACCTGATAATCGCCTTAAAAACGTCCAAACATCAGTACTATATGCTTTAGATAAAACCTTACAAAGTTATTATAAAACTGTTCACGGTGGTGTTCAGAATGTGATTATACAGTCAGTTGTCGATACTACAGAAATCAAATTAATACAGGCACCTTTAATTAAATTAGTTGAGCGATTAAGCAAAGGCGATTTCTCCGATTCAGAAAACTTACACGGCACTGACATGGCTGGGCTGGCGCAGTTAAAAAAGGCCAAAACAGATGATATACAATATGAATATAAAGCCTTGGATAACGGAGGACAAATTCATTATTCAACTGAATATCCACACTTATTAAGCGCACTACACGCATGGTTCGATGCGCAGAATAGTGATCATGACAATGTGGCACCACCGCAAGGTCACGAACAACATCATTCATCACCAGCGGACTAGCAACGTTAACCCCCCGCCCCAAATAAACCGTAGCTGCCGTAGCAGGCTCTTTATTCTCGGACAGGCTCCCAGGTCTTTTTTATCAATTTTGTGAAATGCATCAAGTTGTACTAAAGTTAAATCTGCAACAGCCAGATGCCTGGAACCCATTATTAACCCGGTCCTTAATTATCCTCACTCCCGCTAAAGCGGAAGCCCAGTTTTAATGCTGGAGTCCGGCACTTGTGCCCAAGCGGGTATTTGCGGCAATGACGACCATAGGATGTTTAAAGGCCGAGTTAATAATCAAATCCGGGATTTTTCAGAATACAACCGACCCCAGTTAGGAGCCAGCCCATGACCCCAACCATCCTCAGCCGCATGCAAGCCCCTGGACCCAAGAAAATTCTCGCCTGCGACGGCGGCGGAATTTTGGGATTGATGAGTGTGGAGATTCTAGCCAAGCTGGAATATCAGTTGCGGGTCTCGCTAGGCAAGGACAATAGCTTTGTACTGGCGGATTATTTTGATTTCGTCTGCGGCACCAGCACCGGGGCGATTATCGCTGCCTGCATTGCCAGCGGCATGTCGATGGACAAGATTCGACAGTTTTATCTGGACAGCGGCAAGCAGATGTTTGATAAGGCATCGGTATTTAAGCGGCTGAATTATAGTTATAACGACGAGCCTTTAGCCAAGTTGCTGCGCAAAGCCTTTGACGACCAACTGCTGGAAAGCAATGCTACGTTAGGCAGTCCCAAATTACGCAGCTTGCTGATGATGGTGATGCGTAACCACAGCACCGATTCGCCTTGGCCGGTAACGAACAACCCGTTGGCCAAATATAACGATCTTAGCCGCCGCGATTGCAATCTATTCCTGCCGTTGTGGCAATTGGTGCGGGCCAGCACCGCTGCACCGACTTTTTTCCCGCCCGAAGTGGTGACCTTTGCAGCCGGTACGCCGGAAGAATATCAGTTCATTTTCGTGGATGGCGGCGTCACCACCTATAACAATCCGGCTTACCTAGCTTTTCAAATGGCCACTGCAGCACCCTACAACATAAACTGGCAAACTGGCGAAGACCAGTTATTGATCGTCTCGGTCGGCACCGGCAGCGCCGCCAAACTATTGAAAAAAGGCACTGACGCCGATGATTTGAACGTGTTGCATTATGCCCAAAATGTGCCATCGGCATTAATGAACGCAGCATCGAGTGGCTGGGATATGGCCTGTCGCACATTAGGTGTCTGTAAACACGGCGGCATCATTGACAGAGAAATTGGCGACATGCTGCAACCTCCCATGCAATCCAATTTTACCGGCCCCAAACTGTTTACCTATTTACGTTACGATCCTGCAGTAACCCGCGATGGACTGAATACCTTGGGTTTGCAGGATGTTGACCCGGCCAAAGTACAAACCCTGGATTCAGTGAATTACATTGGTGACATTCAGCGGGTAGGTATCGAATACGCCAAATCCCATCTAAAATCCGAACACTTCAAAGGCTTTGTATAAGCGGCCTCATCAACCAATACAAACCTAACAAAAACTGTTCAACCGCAAAGAACACCGAGTACACCAAGCAAACCAAACGGTTACCAAGCTTAACGCCATGAATGTCATTCGCCCAACAGGCAATGTGACCTGATGCGGCCTAAAGCAGGTAACGCTTTGAAGTACTTTGTGTCTTTGGTGTTATTCGTGGTTGAAATGCCCAATTTGGAATAACCAGCTACTTCGGAGAAAATCATGGCCGATCAACAAAAAACCTGCTTCGTGGTGATGGGGTTTGGGGTTAAAACCGACTATCGCACCAGTCGCGATCTGGATCTGGATAAAAGTTATCGCTATGTGATCAAACCTGCTGTGGAAGATGCCGGTTTGAAATGCATTCGTGCCGATGAAATCCCCCATGCCGGCACCATTGACGTACCGATGTTTGAGCAATTACTGCGCGCAGACGTGGTGCTGGCGGACTTGTCCACCTCCAATTGCAATGCCATCTACGAGTTGGGCATCCGACATGCGCTCCGTCCCCGCACAACCATAATCATTGCAGAAGAACAATTTTCCAATCCTTTCGACATCAGCCATGTAGTGATACGTCGTTATCGTCACGATGGCAAGGTACTGGATATTGAAGAAGTCGAACGCTTTCGCAAGGAGCTGAAGCAAGCCATTATTGATATTGTCGCCACCGAACAAAAAGACAGTCCGGTGTATACTTTTTTACACAATCTGGAGCCCCCTGAAGAACGCGCAACCGCGGTCAACAAATCATTGAACAGTTTATTCATGGCGCCAGCCCAAGTGCCCGAGCCTACCAACCCCGCCGTCTCGGTGCTACAAGAACAAGTCGAAGCCGCCAACAAGAAAAAAGATTTTTTAACCGCCAAAACCTTATTAAAAACCCTGCATGAAATTGCCCCACGGCAATCGCAATGCCTGCAACAATTGGCGCTGGTCACTTATAAATCCAAATATCCCGACCCCCTCAGCGCCTTGCGCGAAGCGGCAGAGTATTTAACGCCGCTGGAACCATTTGCTTCCAATAACGCTGAAACCTTGGGCATTTGGGGTGCGATTCATAAACGACTGTTTAACATCACCCACCAGCGCACCGACCTGGACACCGCTATCAGCGCCTATGAAAAAGGCTATCGGTTATTGAACGATTATTACAACGGTATCAACTGGGCCTTTTTGCTGAACGTGCGTTCTTCTCTGGCTACCGATAAAGCCGATGCCATTACCGACTTTATGCTGGCCAGACGCACGCGAGAAACGGTGCTGACGGTAGCCGTGGCCAAATTTGCGGAGATTGCCAATCTGAAGGACGTCGAGGACAGGGATGACCGTTATTGGATACTTGCCACCCAAGCCGAAGCATGGGTGGGTTTGGGCAATGAGGCAGAAGCCGAAAAATGTCTGCAACAGGCGGATATCTATGCTGATGACTGGATGCGAGAATCGACCAAACAGCAAATCGATGCACTCAAGCAGTTACTACAAAACTCACCCATACAAGATCTTTAAAGTTTTCTGAATAGGACGATGTGTCCGCTCATTCAACGGCACACATCCCATAAGTCGTCATTTCGGCAGGCCCTCCGGGGCACAAGCGGATTTTATATCCAGGCTTGGATAGCCTTAAACCTGACGGCTTTTGGGTTTAGCTGAAACAGCGTGCTGATCAGCTAAGGTTTTGATTTAACGCACGTACAACCACCCGGAGCATTCAGCATGGCCACGCAAAACTATAAAAAAATATGTACCCAAGCCCAGGGGCTTATCGACAATCTACAACAAGCACCAGGGTATTCCACTGAAACGGTGGCATCGTCGTTCACTCTATCCAAGCAGTTATTTCAACACGGCGAATTACGCTTATCACGACAACTGTTGACTCATGCCAGAGCACAGTTACAACAACAGGCCCGGCAACAACTTCAGGCCGCCGTTTTAAATGAAGCGGAAACCCTGACTTTAAGCAAATGGTTACTCGGTCTGGACGAACCCGATCTTGCCCGCCAATTATTGTTAAAACTGATTCAGCAGGGCTGCAGCACAGCACAGGCTAAACACGTTCAACAACAACTGGCGCTCAGCACCTATAAAAACGACGAACTACCGCCCAATATCCGCTACAACGAAGCCTTGAAAGTTCTGGACGGCATTGGGTTACGCGACCCAAACTGCGACGATCCGGAAACCCTGGGACAAGCTGGCGCCATCTACAAACGCAAGTTCGCTAGTTCCGGCCGCTTGGACGATTTGCGGGCAGCACTGCACTTTTATCAGCGAGGCTGGATCAGCAACCCGGAACAGGATATGGGTTACTGCGCTGTGAATGCAGCGTTTATTCTGGATAGACTGGCGTATCAATCGCGGATTGGCGCCGCACGGGAAAACATCCCCGATACAGACAGTGCGGCATTAATCCAGCAAGCCAATGCATTGCGCCAACAACTATTAAACGACTTGCCAAAGTATGCCGTGGCCCGGAATGCGGATACCACTGAGCAATGGTGGTATCTGACCACTCTGGCAGAAGCGGCATTTGGTTTGGGTTTATGGGATGACGCTTCCCGCTATCTCAAACAGGCAAAACAGGCAGATCACTTTGAATGGGAACGCCAAACCACGGCCAAACAATTGGTCAGTCTGGCCCGCATGCAAGGCTTTATGCCACCGGCCGATAATCAACCCGAAAAGCAATGGGATAAACCCTGGCAAAGCCTGAGCCAGTTATTGGGCTCGGATTCGCGCGCCGCCTTTGAATCGTTTCGTGGCAAAGTCGGTCTGGCGCTGTCCGGTGGCGGTTTCCGCGCCTCACTGTATCATTTGGGCGTGCTGGCGCGACTGGCGGAAGTGGATGCCTTGCGCAGCGTGGAAGTATTATCGACTGTATCGGGTGGCAGTATTATCGGTGCGCATTACTATCTGGCCTTGCGCAAATTGCTGACGGAAAAAATCGACGCCGACATCACCCGCCAGGATTACATTGAATTGGTCCGCGAGGTGA
This sequence comes from Methylomonas sp., assembly GCA_002928965.1. Lineage (GTDB taxonomy): Bacteria > Pseudomonadota > Gammaproteobacteria > Methylococcales > Methylomonadaceae > Methylomonas. The sequence goes on along the minus strand of PERU01000007.1, from coordinate 16,020 downwards.
TGCAGCAGTTTTTTGACGGTGTTACCGAAAATCTGCGGGTACGCGCCCTGGCCAGTCTGCCAATCAATTTTAGAATGCTATTTGAAAAAGACTATGGTCGTAGCAATCGTATGGGCGAACTGTACGAATCCTATTTATTCAGCAAAGTGGATCACCCGACCAGTAGCCCAAGCAGCGATGGCTTTGTCCCGCCGATGCGACCCATGCATAGCTTGCGTGTGCATCCCTTGGTAGTCGACAGCACCGATAACAGTCGTTCTGCAGATACAGATTTTAGGCCAAAATTGGCCAATTGGCGGCGGCGAGCCAAAGTACCCACACTATTATTAAATACCACTTCGCTGAATTCGGGGCATAACTGGCACTTTACCGCCAGCTGGATGGGTGAGCCACCCGGCTTGACCGGACGTGATATTGACATGAACGAACGTTATCGGCGTTTGTATTACTGGCAAGCACCGACCGAAAAACTGCAACACTATCCGTTAGGCTATGCAGTGGCCGCGTCTGCAGGCGTACCTACGTTATTCGACCCGCTGGAATTAAGCAATTTATACCCCGAACGTACCATTCGTCTGGTCGATGGCGGCGTTCACGATAACCAGGGCGTTGCCGGGTTATTGGACGAGTACTGCGATTTAATACTATGCAGTGACGCATCGGGACAAATGGACGATCAGAAAAATCCTGCCAAGAGTGCCTTGAGCGTATTTTTCCGCTCCAGCAGCATTCAGCAAGATCGGATTCGGGAAGCCCAATATCAGAATCTGGAAGCCAAAGCCAAAAGTAACGCTTTGCAAGGCCTGTTTTTTATTCACCTGAAACAGGATTTGCAAACCCATCCCCTGGACTGGATCAATTGCGATAATCCATCCCCGGACTCTCCGTCGCCGCATCTTACCGACTACGGTATCGATCGCAGCCAGCAACGCAGACTGGCCGAGGTGCGCACCGACCTGGACAGCTTCACCGAAGTGGAAGCCTATGCGTTGATGGCCAGCGGTTATCAGATGACCAAATATCAATTAACCGAACTAAACAAACAACATGCCGACCTGCCGATGCAAGGCAACTGGGCCGATTTTGACATCAATGCACCCGAATCCACAGACTGGCTGTTCAGCCCACTGCTACCGATTCTAGCGCTGGACCCTGCGTCATCCAACCCGCAAGCAGCAGATTTAGCCAAACAACTGGATGCTGCCAAATTTTTGGCCGGCAAAGCCTGGGTTTTGATTCCAAAACTGAAAGCGGCTGGCATTGGCTTTGGATTACTGCTGTTGGTTTTGCTGATCGGCTTTATCATCCAAAACTGGCACGATTTCATCTCGATCAACATCGGGGTAGGCAGTGTGACTACTGCGATTGTGCTGTCTGTTATGGCCATAACCCTGCCCTTTGCCAAATACCTGCAACCCATGGATACGGCTCGCAAATGGCTGGGTTTGGTGTTATTGGGCAGTTTTGGCTGGGCGGCAGCCAATATCCATCTGAAATTCGTTGATAAGTGGTTCAAGCAACGTGGCAAACTGCAGCGTTTATTGAATTTGTAAGCATTTTAAGGCTGGGGTGAGGGGGAATATATCATGCAAACAGCTGATTTATATGCCCTCATCCTAACCTTCTCCCGGTGGGAGAAGGAACTGTTTCGACTTTTACGACAGCCTCCATTTTGGGCAGGTGAATGGTTATGAATAACCTGGATGGTCAAATTTTGTCTGCTTTAATTGCAGCACTGTTACTGGCCTGGATAGCTAGCTGGCTGATAGCTCATCGCTACACCCGCAAAATGCTGAGTTTGATGCAATGGGGGGCAGCGCCCGATAACACGCTGCCCTCACCCGCCGTCATTACTGATTCGGCAGTTGCCAGCGCAACCAGCCTGCCATCCTCGGCTAACCTGCTACAGCAAAACCAGCGTGCCAGAATTCGCTTGCGTCTGTGCATGCTGACCCTTTCGATAGTAATGGCGGGCATTGTCGGATATGTGTCTCAGGCTGCTTATGTCGAAACGGGGTTTAGTTGGCGCCGGCTTTTGACGCTGACGGTGATTTTCGCTTGGCCACTGGTGCCGACATTAGGGTTGCTGGAGCGCTGGCCGCGCAGCAAAATTTTTATGTTGGCGTTGCTGTACGTACTGTTGTCCAGTGGTCTGGTGGCCATCAACTCCACTGAACAACAAAATATGCCAAAGGTGATTTTCTGGTTATTTAGCCAACAATTACCGCTGCTGTTGGTTATTTTCTTCATTACCGGCCCCAAATTACGCAGTACCGGACCTTATTTGATTTGGGTATTTTTCATACTGATGCTCTCCACCTTGCTGGGTTTGGCCGCACTGGAACACAATATCAACAAAGGCCCGGATAGCTGGATTCTGGCGTTATCCGCGCTGACCAATGTGAATACCGTATTTGTTGCATTCAGCATCGTGCCGTGGTTAATCGCATATTTTCCAGTCCGCGCAGTGGCCCGCTGGCTGGCCGATGCCTATCAACGCAAAGCCTTTTCGGAACCACTGTATCTGGCAGCCGGTTTATGGAGCATTACCCTATTATTCCAGGCACTGATCCTCAGCCACTCGTTGGGCGGATCAGCCTATGCATTGCTATTGGCTATTTTATTATTTCCCCTGTTCCTGCCTTTATTGCGCAAGGTAATGCAGCCCAAGCATCAGCCTCCCAATTTATTATTGTTAAGGGTGTTTCGTGGCGATGACAGTATCGAAGCATTGTTTGACCAAGTCATCGAACGCTGGCGCTATTCAGGCAATACCCTGTTGATTGCCGGCAAAGATTTGGCATTGCGCAATCTGGAGCCGGATGAATTATTCACTTTTCTCAAAGGCCGTCTACAAGATCGCTTTATTGATAGTCCGCAGCATCTGCAACAGCTGTTAAGCAGCCTGGATTTCAAGGCCGACCCGGATGGCCGCTACAGAATCAATGAATTTTTTTGTTTCGATACCACCTGGAAAATGGTTCTAGCGAGTTTGGTACAGCAGGTGGACCGGGTGTTGATGGACTTGCGCGGCTATACCCCGGATCGGGCAGGCTGCAGTCATGAATTACAGGTGTTGGCAGCCAATACCCAGTTAAAAAAACTGGTGATTTTGTTTGATAAACACACCCACAAAGCCAGTGCTGAAGCGTTACTGAATGACAGTCCGCTCAAAATTCACTGGGTAGACAGTGAAAATGCCGCCACCTCAACGGCCAGTGAAGTACTGCGGGCTATATTGGTCGACAGTTGAGTTGATAAGACTGGTCAATTGAACAACAGAACCCAGGGGATGCCCGTTACGTCAAATTGAGTAATGGTATTATGAGTAAACTTAATTGTGTGTCAGATTCGTGCAGGTACTCGTCATGCTGGCCTTCCCTCTGGGGCGCACAAGGGGATTGCCGGAAACCAGGTCTCATAGAGGGATTTAAGCTGAGGAAAATTTGAGAAACAAGTTCGTCAACGGTAGGTGCGAATTCATTCGCATTGTGCGGATAAATCCGCACTTACGCCGAACACATGTATAGGTTATTTCATGATCATTGCTTATTCTCGGACAGGCTCCTGGTGCATGCTGAAAGTGTCTTTGCCATACGTTACATCAGACAGAAAAATGACATCATTAGCATTTGCCCGTTCGTCAGTGTTTAATTTTCAGTTCAACAACCTTCACTACCATGATGACCAATAACACCCGTGATGAGAATTCAGCCACAGCGCAAATTTACAGTAGTTTGCTGGATGATCATGACAGCGAGGGACCTTATTATTTACGCAGCGCCTACGGCGATGAAGCGGCGGCCATTCTGTCGCATCTGAGTTCCACACACGAATTACTCGACGACTCGGTGGAACGGTTTTATCAAATTCTGACCAGCAATCCTGCGGCAACGGTGATCCTGATCAATCTGACCGCAGACGAATTCAACCATTTAAAAGTCGCGCAGACTCAATACCTGAAAACGATACTGTCCCCTTCCCTGACGGCAAAACAACACAGGGAAATGGCGGTCAAAGCAGGCTTGCGCCATTCTCATGTTGGTGTATCAACAGAAGTGCTCACGGAATCCTTCGGGATGTACAAAGACATCATTCATGGCTTGGCTTCAGAATGTTCAAACTGCCCCGAACGACTTCGCGAGATCGTAACCCAACGTTTCCAATACGATATGATCACCCAAATCGAGGTGTATGCTTGGGTTCAGAAACACCGTTTTGATACCTATCAACGTATCGAGGCATTGGAACACACCATCAATCCGCTGGACTTTTTGCAACACGCGCTGGAGATTTTGGTAGAGGCATACAAAGATGACGTTATTGGGATCGGCTTTGGCGCAGTGCGTAACGGTAATTTCCGATACCTGCTGACCCAAGGCGTTCTTCCTTTCGCAGCAGAACAGCAGCCCAAACCTGATTTTGCAGCATGTGTGATTCCGGAAATTCAACAGGCCTGGTTCGATGAAAGCGCTTTGCTGATCAACACATTCAACCATGACACCCTTTCAGCACCATTGCGTCATGCCTGTCACGATTTAAATATTCGCTCGTTGGGCATGTTTATCATGCACGATTTACACAACGCACCGAAAGGCTGCTTGATAATGGCTAACCGTTATCCCGGTTACTTCATCGATGAACGTACCCAGCATTACTGGCAACAAATCGCCGACTTGATAGGTAGCGGCCTGGATGTGATGGAACGTTCCGGCGAGCGTCGTAAACACCGACTGGCAGATGGTCTGCATTTTCGTCAATTGCTGCTACAGCAAAAAGTGGAAATGTACTATCAACCGATTATTGATCCTGTCAGCGGACGCACTGTAAAAGTCGAGGCTTTGGCCCGATTGAAGGATAACGAACGCATCATTGCCCCGGGGTTGTTTCTGTCCGCATTTGGCTCCAGCCAGCTACGGGATTTATTCGATGTGGGTTTATTGCAAATCATCGAGACTACTCAAAACGCCAACTTACCGCCTTGCAGCATCAACGTACCACCCGAGGCCATGTCGGACATTGCCTGGTTAAACCGATTACCGGTTCATTTGGCAAGCATGGGTGCCACCCCTCAGCGAATCAGTCTGGAAATCCTCGAATCGGCTCTGTCTGACGATAAACAAATCAAAACGGCACTGCATACTTTGAAAGAGGCTGGTTACTCGATTCTGCTGGACGATGTCGGTGCGGGGGAATCGTCTTTGTTACGACTGGCGACACTCCCGGTAACCGGCATCAAAATCGATCAGAGCTTCGTGCGTTCTTTGCAACATAATTTCGAGTACCTCGACTTCATTCTGACCCTGCGCTCGCTCGCCGCACAGCGTGGTTTAAAATGTATCGCCGAAGGCGTGGAAACCGACGCAATTGTCGATACACTGGGCAGCGTCAACGGCTTGCAATTTCAAGGCTATGCACTCGCCAGACCCATGCCGGCCCTTGCTTTGGAATCCTGGATGAGCAGAGCTGAGGAAGGTAAGTCGCTGGGCCCGTTTCCGCGGTCACTGTACGGCTGGTATTGCCGGCATGTGGATCGTTTTATCTGTATCCGAAACGGCCTGGATGTGATCTCGGATTTAATCAGTATCGAATTTTTGCAAGATGCGGAACGTTGCCCCTTACATGCCATCATCCCCATGATCGGCGGGGACAAGCACATTGAAGAGGCGCATCGGCAATGGCACGCCAACTATGCAAAATTCACCCAAATGGTACAGAACGGAACCCGCCCTGCCGAACTCTGGCAAGCCATGGAAACCTGCAAACTGGAACTTCGCTCTTTAATTGAAACTCAATTGTCAGCCAATAGACCATCAAAACACTGACACGACACTCAACCAACCGCACGTTGTTCAAGCCTGAACCGTTGAAAAAAAACGGCGGAAAGCGCGCTTGCCTATCACCCAAGCGGCTGCCAAAACAGAATCCGCTTTAAACAATCCGCTAACAATCGCTAAAATGGCTGCCACCGACCAACCTTACGATTCAAACCTCACATTGCCCAGCAAAAGCTATTTATTTAATCGCCCGCCACAGTGGAAACCCCGCTTTCATGGTCAACAGATGCAACCACCAGAAGCATTGTTGCCCTGGTTACAGGAAACCGGGTCGCTGACCAAACGCTTGCGCAGCGTCCATGGCAATGATCTGGCCGTACACGTGTTGTTTCATCGCTGGAAGCCGGCCTTTGCAGAAGAATGCGAACATCTGAACGTACCCCAGCACCGCTATCATTTGATTCGTGAAGTATTGCTGCATGTAGAAAACCTGCCGCTGGTTCTGGCACGGACCATCCTGCCGGCACAGACCATACGCATTGCCCAACGTAATCTGTCTCATCTCGGTAGCAGACCGCTGGGAGAAGTGATATTTGCTTATCCCGATCTGGAATTACGGCAACGGGATTTCAGTCTGACGCCAGCGAATTTCTGGTCACCAGCAGTACTGCAACAATACCCACTACAAACTGCCATCTGGGGACGCCGGACCATTTACGCCATTCACCAGCAACCCTTGCTGGTCAGCGAATTTTTTCTGCCGGGCATGCAGGCTTAAACCACATATAACACCGAGCACACCAGCAAAATCAAGCGGTTGGCCTAATACGCTTTACAACTTTCAACCACAGAAGGGTAATGTGAATAGTCCGATTCAGAGTAACACCTTGCAATACTGGGTAGGTTTAGTGTGTCTGAAATAACACACTTGAGGTTTCGCCATAAAACGTCCCCCATTGAAAACGGGGGATTCATTTAAATGAATCTCCCCCAGATGCAAATACGAGTAACAAAAATTGTCACAATCTGCCGAAACAAGGACGCTTGTTAAGTCGGCATGTAAAACCCTAACGGAGTATTGACATAAAATTTGCCTAAGAGTTTTTGATAAATTATTGATTATTAATAATAATAATTTTAATTTGATGCTGTGTTTCGTTTTGGCATGATGACTGCTTTAAAAGATTCGTCTTTAACAAAACATCAACCAACAGAGGAAACTCGCATGAATATACAAATTAAAAAAGTACAACAAGGTTTTACTTTGATCGAGTTAATGATCGTTGTCGCGATTATCGGTATTTTGGCCGCTGTGGCGTTACCTGCTTACCAAGATTATACTGTCCGTGCACGGGTTACAGAAGGGCTTTCAATGGCATCGGCAGCTAAAACAGCTGTTGCGGAAAACGCGGCTGCAGGCAACAGTAGCTTGAATATTGGTTGGAGCTCTCCTACTGCAACCGAAAATGTAGCGAGCCTTGCAATAAACAGTACAACAGGAGCAATTACTATTACTTATACAGCTAAGGCTGGTGCTACTACTGGTGCCGACACAATTGTAATGACGCCAACATCAGCAGGTGCAGCTTTGGTAGCTGGAACGATACCAACAGACGCAATTGCGTGGGGTTGTACATCTGGAACTACCTTGGCAAACAAATATAGACCAAGTAATTGCAGGTCATAATTATTTAGTCAATCAACTCTTAAAGGCGCCAAAAGGCGCCTTTTTTATTATTTTCAAAGAATCTTGGAGAAGAGCCTGTGTGGTCAGACTATTAGAGTTATCAGTTTTATTCTTACTTTTTATATTTTTAGGGCTATCTCTTAATTATTCGTTTTTTCCTAATGTGTCATCCTATGATGGAAGGAGGTTAATTGAATTATTAATTGCAACAGCTGGGCTAGCTTGGGTTTTGTTGGGAGGGCTTAACAATCACCCCCCCTCTACAGTTTGCCAGTTGCGTTGGCGTGTGGTTGGCTACAGTATATTGGTTGTAGCGGTTTTATCAGCAATTTCAGCAGCTTCGCCGCGCCATGCATTTTTAGAAATTAATGTATTTGTCGGTTTGTTTTATTTAAGTTTGCTGATGGCTAAGGCTTGGCATGACCATCAGAACACGCTCGTGGTTTTAATAGTCAGCATTATTTCATTAGGAGCTGTTCTCTATATGATCGGTTTTTTCACCGGTTATCTAGCTTCGTTTCTGGAAGAAATCCCTTTGGTCTGGCCAGAGCCATTTTTTATGTTGTCCAACGTCAGGCAATTCAATCAATATCAACTCTGGACCTTGGGCTTGCTGTGCTTGCCCTTGCTGGTGCCAGGCTGGATTAAGCCAAAATACAAAGCTGGGGTGTTTTGTCTGTTGTCGGCTTGGTGGGTATTGCTATTTGCATCCACGAGCCGCGGGGTATTGCTAGCTTGGTTACTGAGCATGTTTATCACTTGGTGGGCGTACCGTCGGCAGGCGAAGGCTTTCTTGCTATTGCAGCTTAAGTGTTTTAGCTACGGTTTTTTGGCGTATCAACTGCTGTTTATTTGGCTGCCCAAACTGAATGCTGGCGGCGGCAGTGTAGTCGCTCAAACGGTATTAAGGAGCGAAACCAATGACCGAATATATTTATGGACGCATGCTTGGCATATGATTGAATCGCATCCGTGGCTGGGCGTTGGACCGATGCACTTTGCTTGGTATCCCAACGCTATAGCTGCACATCCACACAACAGCGTGGTACAACTGGCCTGCGAATGGGGTTTGCCGGCTACGGGTTTGATTATATTTACTTTGGGTTATGGTCTGTTTATGTGGCTAAAACGCTTTAATGCATCCACTTTAACGGCAGCGCCCGAATCGGAACAAGTGTTGATTTTGGCGCTGTTTTTTACTTCCGTGGCTTCGGGATTTTATTCTTTGGTGGACGGCGTGATCGTAATGCCGCTCAGTCAGGTCATGATGGCCGTGGTACTGGGGCTGATGATTGGGTTATACCAGCAGAATGATCCTCCAACCGCCTTAAACCCTTTAAACGATATAGCGCATAGAATGTTTGCAGCTGTAACTCTGGTGGTAATGGTTTGGTCAGTGTTACCGGAGTTATTACCAAATATCCTGGGTGACTTTGAGATGATTCCCATGGGGTATCAAGTCATTGGCCCCCGGTTTTGGCAGGAAGGTGGTATTCCTCACTCAGAAATTTAGCCAAGGTAGTTCTTGTTTGGATATAAGTTGCTTCAACACCCCCATCCAAAATATTAGGCTCATTCAGGCTAACGGAGTAGTGCTTATCAATTCGATCGAATCTGCGTATCGTTTTAGGTTATTCACAATACTAATCAACATGGTTGTTGCCACATTGGCAGTTTGAAGGGATTGCAAAAATAATTCTGGATCTGCCATATAGTCGTGAACAAGTAAATTTCTTAATTTTCGTGCGCTGATAAATGAAAGCGTGTCAGTAATCCAACCCATTTTTTCAGCGTAGTTCAACACATCTAGCAAAGATTTGGGCGATTCGCCAAGTAATGCGGCAAACCGTGGGATCAATTTTTCACCAATATGATCTTGCAAACGACTAAATCGACTCACAAATGCATCGATTTTTTCGGATAAATCTTCGCATTCTCCAAGCCTTTGAACCCAAAGTAGATCAATATTTTGAGTAAATAGCGTCTGATGCGTGTACGTCAAATGCTTGATTTTTTTGTGCCAAATCTAATGCCAATTTAGCATTCTCAGCATGTTCAACTAAATAACGCACACTCATAATAAAACCCCAGTGTGCCTTGCAATTTCAAAAATGGGTGATTCAACCGTATTTTGATCTTTGAGCAAAATATCAATTTTTTGTTCTCCCAATGTCATAACTAACGCGCCATATAAACGGCAAATAGTTTCAGCACGATTCGCGCAGGGTGTTTCAGTTTCTATAAATAAATCAATGTCCCCGCCGCGTTTATTATCATATACACGTGAGCCGAACAGCCAGATATTATTTGGAGCATTTAAAACACTATCTACTGTTTTCTTTACTAGCTGAATTTGCTGAATAGTTAGTCTCATGGAGTTCTTACTAAATCTTGTAATTAATCATGCAAAAATTAAACTATCTTAATTTTATTGATGCTCTTCATTGTAATTTACCTTTTCCATGCAATGAGCCCGGCAGGCAGAGTCGTAACATGCTTCGAACGAATGTTCGGGCATCTGTTTTATATCGCTTGTAGCGCGGTTAAACCTTTTGCTGCAAAGGTAATCAAGTCGTTATAGACGGCTTTTTTTATGACCGCTTTGATGATGTCCGGCTCGATATTTAGATAATCATGTACTAGGGCATTTCGCATGCCAATAATCTTAAGCCATTCGACCTGATCAATGCCGTCAATGCCTTCTTGAGATAGTTTGTCAAAAGCGGTGTAAGCATCGGCCGGTGCTGTCTTATATAAGGCATAATTCCAGTGCTTGGCAATACCGATACAGCCTTCAATCAGCATTTGCAAGCTGCGTTCGGCAGCCCGATATTCATACCGACTAAATGTGCGCTGGCTAATAATGTCGGTTAATCCTTGTAATTCACTTTTTAATTCATCCAGATGCTCGCGCATTGAAAGAATGTAAGTATCATCCATAGTTAGCTCGCTGCTGTTGGTAATGGTACAAGTAGTCTAACTCCCATTTCGACATGATGCGTTGCTGTTCTTGCAATTGTCGGGAACGATTTTTACTGAGTAATAACTCGCCACCTTGTAGGACAGACATGGCGAGGGGAATGGGGGCAATGTTAATATCAAGTACGCTTATTTGACCTTCAGACAAATTCAATTGGTGTTGCCAGTCTAAGGCAAGCAACTCCGGCCTTAAACGCCGCTCGATGACATTGTTTTCCCAGGTTTTAAAGGCAACGGCCAAATCAATATCGCTTTTTTTATGGGCATTGCCTTTGGCGTACGATCCGTATAACCAGAGTATTTCTATGCTGTCTTCATCTTGCGCTAACTGAATAATCTGAGATTTATTTTTTGCAAAATTCATATTGTGGATTTATGTCGACAGGTGTTCAGTTGCCTTTTCTGGTCGCTTCTTGAGAATGGTCGCGTAATGGCTTCTTACGAGAATATGCTTAATTTTGCCCCGGCGCTTATTGCCTTATCAGTTTAGGTGATTGTTGTAGGGTTCTAATTTCTGGCCTGTTCTCAATTTGCGTTACTCTGAAAGTCATAGTGGGAGCGACGCCTACGTCGCGACGAGGGCGTCGCTCCCACAGAAAATTTTCGTCTGCCAAGGTGATGTCTTGCCTTCATGAGCGTTACTGTAAACCAAAATTCGGCCGTCAACCACGACGAAATTACAAAGCATTACCGATTTCAAGGCGTTACACAAAAAAGAGTCAACTCGCTCATAGCAGATAAATCCGAAGTGAATCGATGGTATGGGTAAATTTGAAGCTGTCAGCCATGGTGCTGGATGACCGCATCCTGGCAAGCATGACGGTTTTGCCTGTTTTTGCTGAAAGAGCATGCTCATCGGGCCTGTTAGGATATGGTCATAAATAACTTCCCGGAATTCTGCTTATTCCGAATCACACGGTTCTTGCTCCCCTCTTTGATAAAGAGGGGTTGGGGGGAGATTTTTTTATTAAATCCCCCTTGATCCCCCTTTTTCTAAGGGGGAAGTTATTTGTAGCGAAATCCTTAGTCAAGCAGTCGATCACCGGCTGGTTTTTTCAACCATGCCAGCAACGCAGCAAACAGCTTTTCGGGATCGACCGGCTTGGCGATATGATCGTTCATGCCGGCATCGAGGCAGACTTGGCGATCCTCGTCGAAGGCGTTTGCAGTCATGGCCAGTATGGGCGTGGACTGGTTCAGTGAGTCAGCGCGGATTGCTTGCGTTGCTTCAACGCCGTTCATCAGCGGCATCTGCATGTCCATCAAAATCAGGGCGTAACGGTGCTGTTTGGCCAGCGCGTGCGCCTGTTGGCCATCATCGGCAATATCCACCACCAGATTCAAATCCTCCAGCAAGCCGCGCGATACTTCCTGGGTAATCGGTTCATCTTCCGCGAGCAGGATGCGCGCGCCGGCATACTCGGTTTGCAATTGCTGTTCCGCGGTCTGTACCGTAAAAATTGACGTTGTCGATAAGGGGGCTTGTTCCGGTATTTTCAATGGAACCACAAACCAGAAGGTGCTGCCCAAGTTGGGTGTGCTTTCCACGCCGATTTCGCCACCCATGAGGTGCACCAGCCGTTTGCAAATCGCCAGTCCGAGTCCAGTGCCGCCATACTTGCGGGTCATACTGTTGTCGGCTTGCTCAAAGCTCTGGAACAGTCGCGACTGCGCCTCGGCATCAATGCCTATGCCGGTGTCGCTGATTTCAAAGCGCACGTGTATCGCTTCGGGGGTTTCTGCCAAAGAACGTGCGCGCAGGGTCACCGTGCCATGCTCGGTAAATTTGATGGCGTTGCCGACCAGATTGAACAGGATTTGGCCTAGTCGCAACGGATCGCCTTTGAGGTCGGCGTGAGCCAGTGCCGGGGGTAAATCGACTGTTAGCCGAACGCCTTTCTCGCTGGCTTTGTGGTCAAGGGTGCCGACGATGTTTTCGATGCTGTGGGCGAGTTGCAGGGGTGCATCTTCCAGTACCATGCGGTCAGCTTCTATTTTGGAGAGATCGAGGATGTCGTTGATCAAACCCAGCAGTCGTTCGGCGGAGAGCTTGGCTTTGTTGAGTTGCTCCAGCCCCTTGGCGTCAACCATATGCCGTTTGGCGAGTTCGATCATGCCCATTACCCCATTCATGGGGGTGCGCAGTTCATGACTCATGTTGGCGAGGAAGGCCGATTTTGCGTGGTTGGCGGCTTCCGCCTGATCGCGGGCATGTTCAAGTGCAGCCAGGGTGCGTTGCAAACTGACCATCTTCCACAGGTTGTCGCCAATTAATTGCAATTGCAGTACATCGACGTATTCGTAAGGCACGGGTTTGTTGCCAATGCCCATCACCATCCGCACTTTCTCACCTTCAAGAACCGGGATGCCGAGATGGCGCACCAGCGGAAAATGGCCTTCCGGGTAGCCCTGTAGCCCTTGCATGTGCTGGTAGTCGTTATGGATGACCGGTTGTTTGAGGCGCACAGTATCTGCCCAGATACCGGCCTGGGCGACCGGGTAGTGGCTGTCGTGCGCCGCAGTGCAGTGTTTCAGAGTGCTGGCACTCCAGGTCACCAGTTCGATGGTTTCCTGATCATCATTGATGTAATGCAGATAGGCGACTTCGCTCTGGGTGAGGCGTTGCGCTTCTTCAAGGGCCAGTTGTAACAACTCGCGTTCCCGCAGTTCGGACGCGCTTTGTCCTAGCGATAGCAGTGACTTGAAGCGGTTTTCGTTAAGAAGTAGCGCTTGATTGGCGGCTTCGGCTGCGGCATTGGCATCGCGCAATGCCTGTTCGACTTGTTTGCGCTCGGTGATATCCAGCATGAAGGAGATCATTAGCGGGGGTGCGTCAGCATCTTCGCCTTCATGGTAATAAACCGTCATTTCAACGGGAATCAGGCTGCCACTGCGGGTGATCTGTTCGGTCTCGAACTTCATGTAACCCTTCTCGCGGATACGGTTGCTGACCTCCCTGAAGGTTGACAGCGGGTAATGCGGGTCAATGTCGGAAACGGTCAGTTCCAGCAATTCCTCAGGGGTATAGCCAAGTAAATTCGCTGCAAAGCGGTTAACGTGGATGAATCGACCGGAATTGAAATCCACCCAGTGGATGCCGATGCCGACAATGTCCATGGCGAATTGGGTATCGCGCAGCTGGGTAAACGTGGCCTGCAGCTCTGCGGTGTTCTGACGCACCCGCTGCTCCAATTCGTCATTCAGTTGGCGTAAAGCCTCCTGGTGCGCCTTGCGCTCCGAGATGTCGCGCGAGGAGTTGAAAAGGACGGTATGTCCTTCCAGGGCGATGGCGCAGCCGCTGATTTCAACATCAAGGATGCTGCCATTCTTGCGTCGGTGTTTTGATACGAACTGGCTTCGGCCGGGATTGCTTAAATGCTCGGCCAGTTTGCGGGTGAGCTGGTCTTGGTCGAAGTAGGCATCCCACTGCCAGACAGCCATACCGATGATTTCCTCGCGGGTATAACCGAGCATTGCGCAGAACGAATCGCTGGCTTCGATGACTCTGCCATTGTGGTCGAGAATGTGAATGCCATCACTGGCATTGTGCAACAGCGCCAGATTGCGTTCGTTCTGGCGACTCAGTGATTCGCTGAGGGCACGCGATTCGGTGATGTCGTGACCAATGCCGAGGACACCGATCATGGAACCATCCGTGGCATGCATAGGGGTTTTGGTGGTCTTCAGCAGCACCCGTCGGCCATCACTGGCGTAGCTGACCCATTCTTCGTTGATGACCGGTTGGTCAGCGACCATTGCGGCGCGGTCATGGCTGCGCAAAGTATCTGCCAGTTCCGTGGGCATGAAGTCGTAGTCCGTGCTGCCGACGATCGCAGTTTCGGGCTGGCCGAGGAATATTTCAAACGCACGGTTGCAGGCGAGATACGTTCCATCGGGAGCCTTCAGCCAGATCAGGTTTGGTAACGTGGAAAACAAGGTGCGCAAGAAGGTTTTTTCCTGTTGGATTTGTTCCTCTGCCTGCTTGCGTTTGGTGAAGTCGATGGCGACCGACAGAATCCGTTCGACCCCATCGAGCTTGATGGGGATCAGGCTGATCTGCTCCCAGAAAAATTCGCCGTTGATGTCTCTGCTTTTCCATTCGATGGTTTGCGCCAAGCCCTTGACTGCCTTGGCGATGAATGCCTGCGCATCGGCTTGTGAGTGTGGCGGGTCTAGCCAGATGTCGTAGGCTTGCAGCGCTTGCAGCGAGTCAAGTCCGTAGGATTTCCAGGCTGCGGGATTGGCGTCGATGATCGCCCCGTTTTTAATATCATGGATCAGGATGGAAACCGGGGCAAGTTCGAACATGCTGCGAAATCGCGCTTCGCTTTCCTCCAGGTGCTTCAAAGTGCTCTGGATGATGTCGCGCATCTGGCTCAGACTGGTGTTCAAAGATTCGATTTCTTCGCCGCCGCCATGTGCTTCCGGGGTTGTAAAGTCGCCATGGGCGATGGCTTCGGTGGTGCGATGTAATTCCAGCAAGGGCGAGATCATCGATTGGCTGAGCCACTGTGCAGCCAGTGTGGCGACGAGGAACAGGAAAGCGAACAGGCCCACTGTCCAGCTGATTTCTTCGACCAGATGCCGTTCAATGGGTTGCAACGCTATGCTGGCGCCGAACACATACAGCCGACCTTGCGCATCGCGATAGGGTAGCAGCACCATTCGACCTTCACCCCATTCGTTATGGAAGCTGGAAAATGTCGGGCGTTCGTTTTGGCGCACCGCGTCGAAGGCAGCAGGATCGGAATGCGTCGAGAAAAATGCCGCATGATCGCCACGCCCGGCATCGTTGCCTGGCGAGGTGGCGGAGGTAAAGACAATCCGGCCATCGGGCAGGAACAGATTGCTCCACAAATATTGGAAGCCGGCTTCGGCGCTGGCGGCATTGTTGTGGGCGATAATGGCAAGGTAGGCATCGGGGGCCAGCGATTGCGCGTCAACGAGGCGGTCATGAAAGTCGGCGCCGACATAATGCCTCGCCATCTGCGCAGCCGTCGTCAGTCTGGCATCGATGCCGGCCAGATAATGCGTGCGGTATGCGTTGTAGTAGCTGAAGGCAGCGGCTGCGGAAAAGAACAAGCCGACTGCCCACGTCACCAGCAGGAAGCGCCAGCGCAGACTGATAGTCATGTTATGTCCCGCTCCACGCCGCCCCGCTTTTGTATATGGTGTGCAGATTAACCGGCCGGATGATGTGATTGAACATGCTCGCAGAGATCATCAAGGTGTTGAGGAATCAAGAAATGGGCAGGAAATTCAAAGATTTTTTCCGACACACCGTAACTTTCATCTCGGGGATGGCAGGCATTGAACGCATTGGTTTCTGGATCCGCTTCCCGGTTTTCGGTGCCGGCAAACGGCTATGCCGGAACGATTTAGAACTTGGTAGCACATAACATCCACACATTTGGGTTTTATCAAAGCACGGTGAACTCGCCCCTCTTTGAACAAGAGAGGCTCTTTAAATAAATCTCTTTGACCGCCCCGCTTCGTTCTCCTCCTTTTTTAAAAAGGGAAGTTGTTCTGCGCAAAATTGTGGGTTGCTGCAGCCGCTTCATCATGGGGAAAATCATT